>NZ_JBHYDS010000028.1:0-536 GCF_051860585.1 Hyphomicrobium sp. | reverse complement strand
CGGACGCTGCTACTATGTTGCGGTGGAACGGTAAGCAGCTTGTTCGTTGAAAGACTTATGGAAGACCGGCAGTGAACGAGGCGCTCGTTCCGGCTGTTCTCAAATCATCAGCTCAGGAGCGGCTGGATGGTGTTGACGACAGCGTCAGGGAGTCCTTCGTGGATTGACAGTTTTCCGACAGGTGGCCGCTTGACGGCAATATTGGGAAGCGCGGAAGGCGCCTCCATTTTCGCTCGTGACTTGCCGGTATTCGGTCGCCGTAAATCAAGAGGATTGGCATCTTGGGTGGTTCTCCTCATCGCGCCGTTGGCGCTGCTCTCTGCTATCGTCGGCGTCCGGCTCTCCAACGGCGACAACAACATCTTCACGCAGGTCGCGTTTGTCGTGCTGGTCGGACTTGCGGCCAAGAATGCGATCCTGATCGTGGAGTTCGCTTATGAAGAGGAGAGGAGGGGTCGGGATCCGCTTGCCGCAGTGCACGAGGCCGCGCGCCTGCGTCTGAGGCCAATCCTGATGACGTCACTCGCATTCATTGC
>NZ_JBHYDS010000027.1:0-549 GCF_051860585.1 Hyphomicrobium sp. | reverse complement strand
CCTTCAGGTTATGAGCCTGACGAGCTACCGGGCTGCTCCACCCCGCGTTGAGGTGTTTGGCGGTTTTTGTCCGCGGAGCTGATTGTCTTGTTGGATTGAAGAGGATTGTTTGCACTTTGCAGGCCTGGCGGCGACCTACTCTCCCGCGTCTTGAGACGAAGTACCATTGGCGCTGGGGGGTTTCACGGCCGAGTTCGGGAAGGGATCGGGTGGGGGCCCCCCGCTGGGGCCACCAGGCCGGCGAAGTGCAGACAAATGAGGAACTGGTCTTGTTTGCCTTTTGAGGCATCGATGATTTGTGCGTTTTCGGCTGTGCAAGGGACGCATTTTTGATGCGTCCGCAAGGCACGTATCGAACCTTTGGTTCGCAAGCGCGAACGCGCGCCGGCCATTTTTGGCCGCCCTCCCGGAGGGGCAGGCGTCAGCCGTGCGCCCCGCGAGGGATTACAGAATGGAATGGACATTGATTAATGAGAGTGATCAAGCCGAACGAGCTATTAGTAAGGCTCAGCTTCACACGTTGCCGTGCTTCCACATGCCTCCTATCGA
>NZ_JBHYDS010000026.1:0-586 GCF_051860585.1 Hyphomicrobium sp. | reverse complement strand
GGGGAGCCCATGCCCGATAAAATTCTGGATGCCAAAGGTCTGAACTGTCCTTTGCCGATCCTGAAAGCCAAGAAGGCCCTGCAGGATGTCCCTGCCGGTGGCACGCTGGAGGTGTGGGCCACAGATCCAGGCTCGGTCGCCGATTTCACGGCCTTTTGCCGCGCGACTGGCCACCACTTGCGTGAGCAGGACGGCGCTGACGGGGTTTACCGCTTCTTGATCGAGCGAGTTTAACGACGATGGAAACGCGGCGCTTGGCGGCTTGACAGCAGCCCGCGGCGCCTCCCATAAGGGCGCCTCACGCGCTTCGAAGAGCAGCGCGGGCGGTTAGCTCAGCGGTAGAGCACACGCTTCACACGCGTGGGGTCATAGGTTCAATCCCTATACCGCCCACCAGCCTTCGCTCTGCGAGCTTCGGCTCGGCAAGCCGAAAGCTGTCGCGCCGAAGTTGCGCAGCAACGTAGGCGGACTATGCTGTCCGCATGAAGTATGTCTACATTCTTCAGAGCCTCGCAGACGTCGATAGATTCTATGTCGGGCTGACCGACGACGTAATGGCGAGGCTGATCAAACACAACAAGGGCGA
>NZ_JBHYDS010000025.1:0-620 GCF_051860585.1 Hyphomicrobium sp. | reverse complement strand
ACCAGTTTCTTCGGTGCCTATGTGAGCTATTTCCTCGACGGTGCGACCGGCGGCATTATCGTCGTCCTGCAAACGCTGATCTTCCTGGCTGCATTCTTCCTTGCGCCCAAACACGGGATGCTGGCCGCACGTCGACGCGCGACGCAAGCACTGGAGGTGGATCTATGACTTTTCTTGATTCTCTCCTTCAGCCGTTCCAGTTTGAGTTTATGCGCCATGCGCTCGTGATCTCGGTGCTGGTGGCAGTCCCCGCTGCCTTGCTCTCCTGTTTCCTTGTCCTGAAGGGCTGGTCGCTGATGGGCGACGCGATCTCGCACGCCGTCTTTCCGGGCGTTGTGATCGCCTACATTGTCGGCTTTCCCTACGCCGTCGGCGCCTTCGCAGCCGGAATGGTCTGTGCGCTGACGACCGGCTTTCTTAAAGAGAATAGTCGCATCAAACAGGACACGGTGATGGGAGTCGTATTCTCCGGCATGTTTGGATTGGGGCTCGTACTTTACGTCAAGATCCAGAGCGACGTTCATCTGGATCATATTTTGTTCGGCGATATGCTGGGCGTTGATCTCGCTGATATCATTGAGACGGGTGTTATCGCAGCGGTCGCGACCGCCATCATTCTC
>NZ_JBHYDS010000024.1:0-628 GCF_051860585.1 Hyphomicrobium sp. | reverse complement strand
ATCGGCACTAGGACATCGTTGGCGATGGCCTGCGGACTGTCGCGCAAATCGCGCGGGTATCGCATGTTAACGCTAAAGCGTTGCCGTCCCTCCACCGTCGTGGTCACGGTCTGGCCGCCAAGCGCGGTATGCGCCCAAGGAGCGCCTGGCGTGCCGCTGCACTTGCCACCGCAGACCAGTCCGGACGGAATACGCCCGGTCTGATCTCCACTGCGGGTTCGGACGCTAGTGACAATTCTGATTCCATAGCCAGTTCGTTAGGCCGCCCCGTTACCCGGCGCAGCAGGACAGTTTCTTCACGTCCCTGTCGAACGTCTGTGCCGCGAGCTTCAGGCCCTCGACGGTCGTGAGATAGGGGAAGATCGTCTCCGACAGATCATCAATCGTGAGACCGCAGCGGATGGCCAAGGCCGCAGTCTGGATGCTATCGGCGCCCTCTGGCGCGAGAATATGCGCTCCGAGTAGTTTGCGGGTTACCCCATCCGCGATGAGCTTGATAAGCCCCCGTGTGTCGCGCGCCGCGAGCGCACGCGGCACGTTGTCGAGCGAGAGCACCGAAGTCCGCACGGCGTACCCGGCAGCATGGGCTTGCGATTCCGTCAGACCGACACTCGCCACCTGAGGGTCC
>NZ_JBHYDS010000023.1:0-658 GCF_051860585.1 Hyphomicrobium sp. | reverse complement strand
TGATGGGACGTTTCGTCGAGGCGAACCGTCCAGGCACTGGTGGGAGCATGGGTGGGATACACGGTGGGCCCGAAAGTCTGATCGACGGAGCCGACGTACAGGTAGCGATACTCGCCGAACACGAAAGCGTTGCGACCGAGGGAGACGCGAACGCCGGCCTTTACTTGCGCCGCAAAGGTCCAAGCCGACGAGTCCGTGCCGGAATTGAAGTGATTGATACCAGCTTCTATCGGGTTGGTCTGAAGGGAATTCGCGCCCTCGATGGAGACGCGGGCGCCGCCGATGCCGCCGCCGATGTAGGGCGTCACGCCCGGATAGGACGTCGGAAAGCTGAGAACCATATTCGCCAGAACAACGGCGTTGTTCATCGGGAAGGTATTTTCGAACGTATGCTCGGGAAGCCGGATGCTTGGGTTTTGCAGCGTCGCGCGCCGGCTCCCCGTGTCGAGATAAAATCCTTCGATCTCGAAGGCGGGCAGTACGACCGAGGGATACGACGACAATTCATAACCGACCTGCCCGCCCACGAACCCGACACCGCCGCTGTCGGTCCGCCCCGTCGCATTGACGGATAACGGGCCCCCCACGGCCTCGGGAAAAAAGGCAGTGCCGAGCTGTGTGACGTCAGTGGCGGTGCTGGAGCCTCCACCGCCGAAGA
>NZ_JBHYDS010000022.1:0-701 GCF_051860585.1 Hyphomicrobium sp. | reverse complement strand
GCAATGGGCGTGGTAGTCGGCTGCGCAGGCAAGCTTGACGCCGAGGCTGACGGCACCGGCCTGGCTCGAAACGAGGATCGCGCCGAGGGTGATGGTCGCTGCGAGGATGTTCTGGATCTTGGTCATCTGGGCTCTCCATTTTCGCCAGTGTGTGTCCGATGACCAGAGAGTGCGTCCAAACGGTCTTGGCCGCTGTTCCCAGGGGAACGCGGCAGAGAAATCGCCAAAAATTCTGCAGAACGGTCGCCGGCAGGCGGCGGTCTCGGATCGGCTGCGGGCGGATACTCCTTTGCTAACAGACTGATGTAACGTTTAAAAATGAGCCGGAGCGTGGAGAGTTCGCTTCGGAGACGACGGGTGGGGAAGCCTACTTGACGGCGACCTTCTTCTGGACGGTCGACTTGGAGACTTCACCGGCAGCTACGAGAGCGCTGATGCAGCCCTGCGAGAGGTTGCGGCCAACCGAGCGCATGCACTTGCGAACGCCGGGGGAGTCGGGCGAATGCATGCTGCAATGGGCGTGGTAGTCGGCTGCGCAGGCAAGCTTGACGCCGAGGCTGACGGCACCGGCCTGGCTCGAAACGAGGAGCGCGCCGAGGGTGATGGTCGCTGCGAGGATGTTCCGGATCTTGGTCATTTGGCTCTCTCCATTTCGCCAGTGTGTGTCCGATGACCAGAGAATGCCTCCAGCCGGCTGCCGC
>NZ_JBHYDS010000021.1:467-895 GCF_051860585.1 Hyphomicrobium sp. | reverse complement strand
GTTGATGCGTACCATTCGGATTGGGTGCAGGGGTAGGATTTGAACCTACGACCTTCAGGTTATGAGCCTGACGAGCTACCGGGCTGCTCCACCCCGCGCCAGGGTGTTGGCGGGACTTCCGCCGGATTGTCTCGCCTTGGATCCGGTTGGTCCTGGCGTTCTGCGGCCTTGCGGCCGGGGTCTGTCTGGCCGGAGCGGTGGTTGATCCGGCGTATTCGGGTGCGGATCGCCGCCTGGGCGTCTTGCGGCGCGGCTGCGTGGAGAATGGCATGCCGCGCGGCTTCAAAGGCTACGGGCCGTCTCCGGTGCTTCGGAGGGTCGGCCCTGGCTTCCGGCAAGGGCCGGATCATCGTGAAGAGAAGCTGTCGATTGTGCGTTTTGTAGACCTGGCAGCGACCTACTCTCCCGCGTCTTGAGACGAAGTACCA
>NZ_JBHYDS010000021.1:0-457 GCF_051860585.1 Hyphomicrobium sp. | reverse complement strand
CAGCGCTGGGGCGTTTCACGGCCGTGTTCGGAATGGGAACGGGTGCAGCCACCCCGCCATAACCACCAGGTCGACGAAGCGCACAATCTTTGATCGAGAAGCTGGGTTGGAGGGAGTAGGGAATAGGGAGTGGCGAATAGGGTATAGTAACCCCGAACGCCGCCATGCTTTCCGTCTCTCTCGTCTTTTCCGCGCAGTCGCAGCCGTCCGGCTGCGTTTCCAAGCCATTCCGGCTGACCAGCGTTTCGGGCGAAGCCCGAGCACGCGACTTGCGTGCCGCCGGTCGTCCGGCGCCCTCGCGGAGCATAGGCCCGCAGGGCCGCTCATGCGTGAGCGCTGGTATGACCATCGCGTCGCGATGGGCATTCGTAATGAGAATGATCAAGCCAATCGAGCTATTAGTACCGGTAAGCTTCATGCGTTGCCGCACTTCCACACCCGGCCTATCAACGTGGTC
>NZ_JBHYDS010000020.1:0-3734 GCF_051860585.1 Hyphomicrobium sp. | reverse complement strand
GTGGTCCTCGTTCGTCACCTCGGCGTAGCAGACGATCTCGAGCTTGGTCCGGTCGAGGTGGCGCAGCAGGGGATCGAGGAAGTGGCGCGCGGCGTGCTCGCGGAAGTCCGGCGAGAGGAAGCCGATGCGGATGCGGCGGCCGGGCGTGGGGTCGTTGGCGAAAGCGACATTCGCCGGCATGTGCGGCTTGGCGTGGGCGGCATCGAAGCGCCGGTACTCGGCGAAGATCTCCTCGGCGCTGCGGTCCGGGTGGTAGTTCAGGCAGAACAGCAGGTTCGCGTGCGCCAACGCGTAATCCGGCTTCATCGCCAATGCGCGGCGGAACAAGGCCTCAGCGTCAGTGTAGCGGGAGAGATCCTGCAGCAGCAGCGCCTGATTGCCGATCGCGCGCCAGTTGTTCGCAATGGCATCGGCGACCGTGTCGTAGATCGCGGCGGCGGCGGCGGGCTGGCCTTTCTGGCGCAGCAGCTGGGCCAGATTGTCGTGGATGTCGCCGTCGTTCGGCATCAGGGCCGCGGCCTTGCGCAAGACCGCTTCGGCTTCGGCCGCCTTCAAGAGGCGCATCAGGCACATGCCGAAGCTCCGGAGCACCTGCGGGTCGTTCGGGACGAGCTCGCTGGCGCGACGGAGGACGGTTTCCGCCTCGGCAAGCCGGCCGCGGCTTTGCAGCAGGTTACCGAGGTTGCCGTAGGCGTTCGGAAAGTCGGGCGCGCGCGCGATCGCTTCGCGGTAGGCCGCTTCCGCCTCTTCGACGCGTCCGCAGGCACGGAGAGCGGCGCCCAAATTCGACAGGATGGTGGGCCGGCGGCTACGCCGCGCGGCGTCCTGGAATAGCTCGACGGCGCGGGCCGCGTTGCCGCGTCCATAGGCCCATCCGGCTGCTTGCTGCAGCGTCTCGATGGCATCTTCGCGATCAACGTAGCGTTGCCAGAGGCGCTGATAGACGCGCTCCAATTCCTTCGCGAGCCCCTTCGCGTCGCAGAGCGGCGACGCCGCCATCCGGTCGCGCAAGCCCATCCGCACTTCGGCGAGCGCTTCGATGTCGCGGGCGCGAGCAATGGCCTTGGCGACATACGCGTCGCGCGTGGTTGCAACCCAATCCGATAGGCCCAGCGAACCCATGATGGTGGCGCCGAAGCAGCCGACCGAGGGGCGCGTGGAGAGGCAGACCGATGGCACGCCGAGCCAGGCCGCCTCGATGGTGGTGGTGCCGCCATTGTGGGGGAAGGGATCGAGCGCGATGTCGATCTCGCCGTAGGCTTCCCATGTTTTCGGCTGCGGTGTCGTAAACGTCAGATCGATGCGCTCGGCGCCGATGCCGTGCGCCGCGAAGAGATCGCTGAAGCGGCGGCAGACTTCCTCGTCGCGGAACGCGACCGTGTTCAGCACGAGGCGCGACCGCGGCACGGCGGAAAGAATTTTCGACCAGGTGGCGATGACCGTCTCGTTCAGGCGGACGGCGCGGCCGAAATTGCCGAAGGTGATGAAACCGTTCTTGAGGGCCGGGAGCGGGGCCACGTCGGGCATGCCCTGCGGCGGCTCGTACGCGACCGGCATGCGCGGCATGCGCTCGACCGGCTCCGAGAAGAGGTGATCGCAACCCTCGGGGGCGAGCGCATCGTCGGCGAGGAAGGCGTCCATCACCGAGAGGCCGGACGTATATCCATGGCCGAGGAAGTGGGCGACCTGCACCGGGGCGGGCTTGCGCGCGAACGTGAGCAGGCGGTTGCGGGCCGTATGACCGCCGAGGTCGACGAGCACGTCGATGGCGTCGCGGCGAATGAGATCCGCGAGCTGGTCGTCGGTGAGGCCGACAGTCGCGCGCCAGTTCTCGGCCAGGGCCTTCAGGCGTTGGGTTTCGCCGTCCGGCGTCGGCACTTCGGCGTAGCAGAAGATCTCGACCTTGCTGCGGTCGTGGCCGACGAGGATCGGCTCGATGAAATGGCGCGAGGACTTGGTGGCGAAATCGGGCGAGACGTAGCCGACGCGCAGGCGGCGCGGGGTCGTTCGGTCGTTGGCCCAGACGGGGTTTTTCGGCGCATGGCGCTCGGCGTGCAGTTCGTTCCAGCGCCGGAATTCCGCATAGATCTGTTCGCTCGTCAGGCCCGGGTGGTACGTGACGGCGAACAGCATCATGCCGTGGCCGGTGGGATTGTTCGGCGAGCGCTTCAGCGTCTCCTGGAAGATCTCGATGGCCTCGGCGGCGCGGCCCTGGTCCTGCACCGAGTTGGCAAGGTTGAAGCCGACTTCCACAAGATCCGGGCGGAGGCGCTGCGCCATGCGCAAATCACGCTCGGCGGCGCAGAGGCGGCCGCGGCGCATTAGCACGAGGGCGCGATTGTTGAGGGCTTCGGCATGATCCGGCGCGATGGAAATGGCATCGGTGAAGGCCGCTTCCGCTTCGGTCATGCGAAACTGCGCCGCCAAGGCATTGCCGAGGGCATTGGATGCAGACGACGATTTGGGCATCGCATGCAGGGCCGCCCGGGCGGCGGCTTCAGCCTCGGGAAGCCGGCCGAGACGGCGATAGAGATCGGAGAGATACGTCGCGGCGTCGCTGTCGGACGGATCGCTGGTCCAGTGTACCAGGAGCGCGGCCGCGGCGTCCGCCGGGCGTCCTGCCCCGTCGACGCGATGTGCGTCCTTCATGACCGCCGCGCGCCGCTCGAGGACGGCCTTCGGAACGGAGGGCACGATGGGGGCCCGTTTCCGGCACCATTCGGTCCAGAGGCTTCGGACGGCGGTCTCGATCTCGCGGGCGAGGCCGGGGCCGTCGCAGAGCGGAGAGTTCGCAACGCGCGCCCGCATGCCAGCGCGCAGGGTCGCGAGCGCTTCGAGGTTGGACGCCTTCGCCGCCGCCAGCGCCACATAGCCCGCGATGTCCGCCGCCACCCAGTCGCGCAGGCCGACGGCGCTGAGATTGCTCGCGCCGAAGCGGCCAACCGACGGGCGATCCTCGACCGACACCACCGGAACGCCCAGCCACAAGGCTTCGATCGTCGTCGTGCCCGCGTTGTGCGGGAACGGGTCCAGCGCGATGTCGACATCGCCATAGGCCGACCACGTTTTGGGCTGCGGGCTCGTGTAGACCATGGCGAGCCGCTCACGGCCGATGCCGTGCGCAGCAAAGCGCTGCGCCATCAGATCCGCGAACGCCGCTTCCGAGAACGCCTTCGCGTTCAAGAGCAGGCGGCTGTTCGGGACGCGCTTCAGGATCTCCGACCACGCCGCCACGACGCGGTCGTTGATGCGCTCCGTGCGGCCGAAGTAGCCAAAGGTGATGTAGTGGTTCTTCAACGCCGGGAGCGGAGCCACCTCCGGCATGCCCTCCGGCGGCTGGTACGCGACAGGAATGCGCGACAGGCGGACGATGCGTTCGGAAAACAGATGCTCGCTGCCGACCGGCGCCATCTCCTGGTCGGACAGGAAGACGTCCATCGCCGATAAGCCGGACGTGTAACCGTGACCCAGGTGATGGGCGATCTGGATCGGGGCTGGACGGCGCGCCATCACAAGCACGCGGCTCGCAGACGTATGACCGCCGAAGTCCACCAGTACGTCGATCCGGTCCTGGCGGATGCGGTCGGCCAGCTGGTCGTCGGAGAGACCTACGGTCGAGCGCCAGTGATCGGCCATGCCCTTGAAGGCCTGGGTGACGTGGTCCTCGTTCGTCACCTCGGCGTAGCAGACGATCTCGAGCTTGGTCCGGTCGAGGTGGCGCAGCAGGGGATCGA
>NZ_JBHYDS010000019.1:0-4432 GCF_051860585.1 Hyphomicrobium sp. | reverse complement strand
ACTTTCGGGCCCACCGTGTATCCCACCCATGCTCCCACCAGTGCCTGGACGGTTCGCCTCGACGAAACGTCCCATCATCTGGCAACCGCCGGCATCGGGTTTAATTTCTAGTTTGACGCCATGGCTCGGAGTGGCGGACGTCCCCGGCCGCCCGGCGTGATCTGCCGGATCGGCCGCGCGCGCTCCAATCACATCATCCTCGACGACCGGTGGATTTCGCGGCAGGGCGCTTGCGGCGAGGCTTTGTGGGCGTGTTCTCATGCGTGAGGGGCTCAGATCGCGCCGACATGCTTTGCGCTGCACGGGACCCTGGCACGGGCCGTCCGTTTTGCGCGGCGAAATAGGCATCGCTCTTCGGGCGAGGCGTATAGTTTTTTGTTCCCTTGACGTAATCGCGCACAGCGATTGGATCGACTTTGACCCAGCGCCGATATTCGGCTTTTGAAAGCATTCCGTCCGGCACCGCCCGCTTGCCAAGCTGCGCCTCGATATAAAACTGGAACGCCGTGCCGATACCTTGGCGCCGTGCGCCTCTCGCCACTTGAAAGTTGGTGATCTGAATCGCGTGACCGAAGTCGCGAATGTCTGCCGAGCCGACTTGCTTGCCGTTCTTGAAGAACTTCGCCTTCGTGTGGCCGTGCGCGTTCGCCTCGTGCTGGAACGTCACGCCTTCGGGCGGCGCGGTTTCTGCATTGCGCCGGCCCTTCGAGCGCGGTTGCGGGACCGAAACGAACGCGCCCGGTGACGAGCCGCCTGAGCCTAGGAGGTCGCGTGACACATGGTCGGACAGGTGCTCGGATACATGGTCGGACGCAGGGAGAGGCGCCGGGCTGCCTTCCGCTGACAGCGGAAGCCTCTGAGGCCCGTCAATCAAATTCCGCTCGATGCGCGCCCCCACGAATTCGGATCGATTGCGTCCATCGCCCCCGACAGAACCGGATCAACTTTTGGAGTCGCAGCCCAAATTCGTCAAGTCGCCCGCGCGCGGATCACGGGCTTTACGGACAATCTCCCAAGGCGTTTCTTCTGGCGACGACACGGGCCCCTACTCCCCTGCCGCCGATGGCTTTCGCATCGAGGTCTTCTTCGAGGCCGAAGCAGCCAGCGTTTGAGGCCGATCCGCGCAGATATCTCTTGCCACGCGGTGGAGCGGCCGTGAAACTGCGAAGCGATGGGCGGCCGCGCTCTGCGAAGCGGGCCGCACGTCACGAGTTTGCATAAGGTTCACAAGCGCGGAACCCCTCCATGGGGCCTCAATCGGCGGACGATACGGACCACCGGGATGCCTGGCTCGAAGCGGCGGACGGACGTCCCTGGCCGCTCGGCGTCAGTTGCTCGATCGGGCGCGCGCCCTCCAATCACATCATCCTCGACGACCGGCGGATTTCGCGCCGGCATGCCGTCGTGCACCGCCAGGACCGCACGGAATACTGGCTCGTGGATCTCGGCAGCGGCAACGGCTCGTTCATCAACGGCCTGCGCATCGCCAACCCGACGCGTCTCAGCGACGGCGATTGCGTGGGCATCGGCGAATCCATCCTGACGTTCCGGCAGGCATTCGGGTCCGGCGCGCGCGCCAAGTCGTCGGCCCATTCCTCGATGACGATGATCGAAGTGAAAAACGCCCGGTGCTGGATGCTGGTCGCGGACATCGTCGGCTCGACCAAGCTCGCCACCGCCTATGAGCCGGCGCGTTGGGCGTCCCTCGTCGGGGCCTGGACCGACGGGTGCCGGCGGATCGTCGAGGGGAACGGGGGCCTGATCAACAAGTACCTCGGCGACGGCTTCCTCGCCATCTGGCCACGCGACGGCCAGCCGACGAAGCCCGTCACGGCGGCGGTCAATGCGCTGCTCGCCCAGCAGCGCGACGCACGGCTGCCGTTCCGGATCGCGATGCACTACGGCGACGTCGTGATGGGCGGGGCGCGCAGCCTCGGCGAGGACAACATCTCCGGCGCCGAGCTGGTGCTGCTCTTTCGCATGGAGAAGATCGCGGGCGCCATCAACCGGACGTTTCTGTGCAGCGAGCCGGCGGCGGGCAAGCTGCAGGCCCACATCGACCTCGAGTTCGCGGGCGAGCACGCGATCACCGGCTTCACCGACAACCTTCCGAGGCGCTTCTTCGGCATCCGGTCGAAGTAGAGAATTGGCGCGGCGGCTGGCGCACGTGGTCCTGCCGACGTGGCGGACGCGGAGGCTTGCGGGGTCCCGGCCGTTCATGCGGAGCATGGCTGCGCCATGACGCCAGGATGACGATTGGAGTGTGGAATCCGGTTACCTCCGATCGACGTCATCCCGACGCAGGTCGGGACCCACGCCAGGTTCCATTCGCTCGGCGGCGCGGTTCCCTCTCCCCGTTCTTACGTCCATGCGAAGCATGGCTTCGCCATGACGAGAGGGTTAGGGCGAGGGGCCGGTTCTGTCGTCAGCGCATTTGCTGCCCCTCACCGTCGCTCTCTGGCTGCGCCTCACCGGTCTTTTTTTGGCTGCCCCTCACCGGTCTCTTTTTGGCTGCCCCTCACCCCGACCCTCTCCCCATCGAAGGCGATGGGGAGAGGGGGAAGGGAAGTAAGCGGCTTCCTCTCTCCGTCTTTGCGTGGAGAGGAAGAAGCCACACAGCTTTCACGGCGCTTGCAGAAGGCGGAGAGAACCCCTCACTCGCCCCAGCCGCCGATGGCTTTGACTTCGAGGTATTCCTCCAGGCCGAAGCGGCCCCATTCGCGGCCGTTGCCGGATTGCTTCATGCCGCCGAACGGCGAGCGCCGGTCGTTCATGACGCCGTTGAGATTGACGTTGCCGGCGCGCAGGCGCTTTGCGACGGCGCGGGCGCGCGCGATGTCGCCGGAGGTCACGTAGCCCGCGAGGCCGTAGGGCGTGTCGTTGGCGATGCGCACGGCGTCGTCCTCGTCCTTGTAGGAGAGGATCGAGAGCACGGGGCCGAAAATCTCCTCGCGCGCGATGGTCATCTCCGGCGTGACGTTGGCGAATACGGTCGGGCGCACGAAGAAGCCCTTGTTGAGACCCTGCGGGCGGCCAGGCCCACCGGCGGCGAGCGATGCGCCCTCGGCCACGCCGCTTTCGATGAGGCGCTGGATCTTGTCCCACTGCGTGCGGTTGGCGACAGGCCCCGTGTCCGTCTCCTTGGCGCGCGGATCGCCGACGCGGAGGCTGTCGGCCACGGCGGCCGCGATGGCAGCCGCCTCGTCCATGCGCGAGGCCGGGACCAGCATGCGGGTCGGCGCGTTGCAGGACTGGCCCGAGTTGCCGAAGCAATGGCGGGCGCCGCCGCTCACGGCCTTTTCGAAGTCGGCATCCTCCAGAATAATGTTGGCGGACTTGCCGCCCAGCTCCTGCGTCACGCGCTTCACGGTGGGCGCGGCGCGGATGGCGACATCGATGCCGGCCCGCGTCGAGCCCGTGAACGACACCATGTCGAGACCAGGGTGCGCGCTGATGGCGGCGCCGACCTCCGGGCCGACGCCGTTGACGAGGTTGAAGACGCCCGGCGGCACGCCCGCCTCATGCAGGATCTCGGCGAGGATCAATGCGGATGTCGGCGTGTATTCCGACGGCTTCAGCACCATCGTGCAGCCCGCCGCCAGGGCGGGTGCCACTTTGCAGGCGACCTGATTCAGCGGCCAGTTCCACGGCGTGATCATGCCGACGGCGCCGATCGGCTCGCGCACGATCATCGCCGCGCCGAGGCGCTCCTCGAAGGGGTAGGCCTTGAGCGCTTCGAGCGTCGTCATGAAGTGGCTGAGGCCGGCGCCGGCATGGACGCGCTCGGCGAACCCCAGAGGCGCGCCCATCTCGTCGGATACGGCGACGCCGATTTCGCGCATGCGCTTGGCGTAGATTTCCATGATGCGCGTCAGGAGCGCGACGCGTTCCTCGCGGGTTGTAGCTGCGTACGCAGGCCAGGCCGCGCGCGCGGCCGCGACGGCGGCATCCACATCCTCCGCCGAGCCCACCGCCATGTCGTACAGCGTCTCTTCAGTGGCCGGATTGACGACGGGGATTGAACGGCGCCGGCTGGGCTCCACCCAAGCGCCGCCGATATAGAATTTGCTGCGATCTGCCATCTGACCGGTTCCGTTCAAAGCATCCGGCCCTCTCTTGGCATGCGGGCGCGGCCGATGGCCAGCCCACAACTTGTCCCGCGTGCCTCCGACACGACCTGTCCCGCGCGCCTTCGGCACGACTTGTCCCGCGCGCCTCCGGCACGACCTGCCCCGCGCGCCTCCGGCACGACCTCCCACGCGCGCCTTCGGCACGACCTGTCCCGCGCGCCTCCGGCACGACCTGCCCCGCGCGCCTCCGGCACGACCTGCCCCGCGCGCCTTCGGCACGACCTCCCACGCGCGCCTTCGGCACGACCTTCCACGCGCGCCTTCGGCACGACCTTCCACGCGCGCCTTCGGCACGACCTTCC
>NZ_JBHYDS010000018.1:0-41476 GCF_051860585.1 Hyphomicrobium sp. | reverse complement strand
GGCGCGGTCCGAGAGATCGACGATTGCGAGCGCTTCCGCCGCGCGCTTCTTGGCTTCCCCCCGGCCGAGTCCGTGCAGGGCCGCGTGGTAGAGCAGGTTCTGCTGCAGCGAGAGATCGGAATCCACGGTCTTGGACTGGAACACGACCCCGAGCCGTTGCAGCGCGGCGCCCGGGCGCCGGCGAACGTCGTG
This sequence comes from Hyphomicrobium sp., assembly GCF_051860585.1. Classification (GTDB taxonomy): domain Bacteria; phylum Pseudomonadota; class Alphaproteobacteria; order Rhizobiales; family Hyphomicrobiaceae; genus Hyphomicrobium_C. Next base: position 41,284 of record NZ_JBHYDS010000018.1, on the reverse strand, counting down.
GCCGAGAATGCGGATCTCGCCGCTGACGTTGTCGTAGAGGCGGGTGATGAGCGAAAAGAGCGTCGACTTGCCGGCGCCGTTCAGGCCGAGCAGCACGGCAAACGTCCCGCGCGGCACGGTGACAGAAACGTTGTCGAGCACCAGTTTGTCGCCGAACTTGTGGCTGACGCCCGCGACGACGAGGGCAGGCGGTGAGCCTGCCGGCTGGGAATTGGTATTGGTTTCGCTCACGGAGTCATGAACTTTCCGGTTTACCCGTTGTCTCGAAGTCTCAGCGTCTCGAAGTTTCAGCACGGCCACGTATACCCGCCGAGCCCGATCACGACAAAGACAAAGCTCGGCTCTACCCGTTGCCTTGCCTCGATCGCGATGGGCTCGCCGGCATGGCTCAGTTCGGCGCGACCACCACGCCCCAGGGATACCGGCCGACCTTGATCGACTTCGTCACCTTCAGAGATGCAACGTCGATCACCGACACGTCGTTCGATGTTCCGTTCGTGGTGAACATCAATTTTTCATCCGGCGTGAAGCCGAGGTTCCAAACCCGCTGTCCGACAAGCAGGTATTTCTCGACTTTGCGCGTTGCAACATCGACGACCGCAACGCGGTTTGCCGGCCCGAGCGCGACGAATGCCTTTTTGTTGTCTTTGGTGATGCGCACGCCGACGGGCTGAATGGCGTCCTTCGTGATCCCCTGGATCTCGAAATTCACCTTGCCGAGAACCTTGCGCGTCGCGGCCTCGATGACGGTGACAGAGCCGCCGATCTCCGCGCTGACCCACACTTCCTTGCCGTCCGGCGTGAACTCCGCCACGCGCGGCCGGTTGTCGACCAGCACGTTGTCGATGTTCTTGTACGTCTGCGCATCGATGAAATGGGCCATGTTCGTGGTCTCGGACGTGTTGACCAGAACCTTGCCGTCCGGGCTCATGCCCATGCCTTCCGGTTCCACCCCGACGGGCACGTCGGTAATGATGGTGCCCTTGAAGATGTCGACGATGGTGACGAGGTTGTCGTCCTCGTTCGAGACGTACAGCGGATTTCCGGACGTGTGCAGAATGGGCAGTTCCGGATCCGGACCCGAGGGCAGGTCCTTGACGTATTCGAATGTCTTGGTGTCGAACACCTGCATCTTGTGGTCGTCGCTGGCGCAGACGATCACCCACTTGCCTTCGTTGGCGAGGATGATGCCGCGCGGGCGATTGCCGGTCTTGATCGTGTGCACGACGGCGAGCGTTTCGGAATCGATCACCGAAATCGTGTTCTCTTTTTCGTTGGAAACGAAGACCTTATAGGCAAGCGCGTCCGTCGCGCCGAACGCCAGCAACGATCCGGCGAGTGCAAATGCGAGGCGAGTTCGTTGTCTTGTCACGAGGCAGCTCCTTGGGTGTCGCGCGTCTTGTTCTGCATTATTTGAAAGCGGTGCACTTCGACTCGGGCTTGTCCACGCCGAGCGTGTCGAGTTCCGTGAATTGGTGCAGGAAGCCCGGCTGAGGCGAGACGGTCACATGGATTTTGGCGGTCACCAGCAGCACCGGCTGGCGCAACTGCCCGTTCCAGGCCCGGTAGGTCAGCTTCTGGCCCTTGAAGGCCGCGAGTTCGAATTCCGGCGAGCGCATGTAGGCGATCAGCGTCTTGGCGTCCCCGGTGGCTTTGCGCGTCGCGGCTTCGCCGACCGAGCGCACGGCCATCCAGACGTTGTAATCGAGCGCGCGCATGGAACGGCCCGCGAGGCGTTTGAAGCGATTTTGGAATTGCGTGCCGCCCCACAGCTCGATCGCAGGGTGCCACGACGTAGCGAAAAGGCCGGCGGTGCCGATCACCGGGCGCGCCGTCCAGGTGCGATACGGGAAATAGTCGCCGAACAGTTCACCTTCATCCGCAACGACGACCACGTCGTGCTCGGGGGCGCCTTGCATGAAGCCGGGAATCTGCTGCTGGATCTGTTCGAATCCGCCATCCGAGCGCCGGCTGCCGGGATCGTAGTTGAACTTCCGCTCTTCGACGATCTTGTGCCCGAAACGCTTGGCTGTCCGGCGGATCGCATCGGCGTAGGCGGCGTCTTCCTTGGACGGACCCACGATCAGCAGCCAGTTGCGCCACTGCTTCCAGGCCATGTATTGGCCGAGCGCGTCGGTCAGCATCGAACGCGACGGCAGCGTATGCTTGACGTTGACGCGGCACTGCTCTTCGCGAAGCACCTCGTCCGGCGCGGATGCATTGAAAATGATTGCGTCCTTGCCCTTGATGGCATCGGCCATCTTGAGCAGCGTATCGGCGGACACGTCGGCAACGACGTACGCAATGCCCTCGTCGACGCGCTTCGCCACCTCCGCAACGAGCGAATCCGGCGTCGCACTCTGGACGACATCGAGCGAAAACTCCTGCTTCAGGAAGCGCCCGGTCGTGTTGTTGTCGGAGATCGCGAGCTTGCCGCCAGCCACGCCGTCGTCGGGCGGCGGGATATCGAGCAGCGAGAGGGGAGGCAGACGATCCTCGCGAATTTCGCGAGCCATCAGCAGCCTGATTTTCAGGACAGCGGGATCGGATTTGGCGGCAGGGTCAGCAGGGGCATTCGCGGCTGGCGCCGGAGAAGCTGGTGCTGGAGAAGGCGGCGCCGCTGCGGGAGCGTCGCTGGGAGGGCTTGCTGCGGCAGGGACATCCGCACCCTGCGCGGGCCCGGCGGCATCGCCAGCGAAGGCAGGGTTAAGAATGGCGAAGCTCAAGCCCAACAGCGCAAGGAGGGGCAAGTCCCTCAGTACGAAGCTGTCAAGGCGAAAACAGTCGGACCGGGCGGACCGAAGCCCGGACCCAGTTGAAACGGTCATCATCTGTCCTCCCGGCGGACGTTCCGGCAATGCCGTTTGCCGGGGTATATTGTAACATCTTACCCGGGAACATCGCATCGAATTGCCAATTGTCAAGTTCACCGGCCGCGTGCCTCGCGGTTTTGTTACAGCCCGTGAATGCTGATCCGGGGTGATGACACTTGCAAATCCGTAGCCTCCGCACGCACGTTATAGTGTAAGAACTCGTGCTCGGCGGAGCCCGGAATAATTTGCAATGGCAGGAGGACTTGTGGCGGCAAGATTGGCACTCGTGATGGCGGTGATGGTGGCCGCAAGCGGGCCCGCGTGGGCAAGCCAGAAGCTGGCGATTTTTCCAATCGACATGTCGATGCCGAAGTCCGAGGAAGATTTCTTCACGGGCGTCACGGGGCCGACTGATGCGGAGCAGGCGCGCCTCGCCATGGCCGAGGCCGAGCTGACGAAGCGCCTTGGCGACGATGCGCGTTACGAACTGATCGACCTGTCGCCTCTCAAGGACGACATCAAAGCCGTCCGCCCAATCTTCGAATGCAACGGCTGTGAGATAGACATCGCGGCCAAGGCTAAGGCAGATCTCGCGATGACGAGCGTCGTCGAGAAGATTTCCGAAACCCATTTGAGCCTCACGATCGCCATCATAGATGTCGCGAACAGCAAGCTCGTGAGCAACGCGAGTGTCCTGATCCAGGGCAACACCGACGAATCCTGGCTGCACGGTGTCCGTTGGCTGGTGAAGAACCGCTTGCTGGCAAAGGAAGACGCGAAATGATCGATCGCCGCCGGCTTCTCGCCAGTGCCGGAGCGGGCCTTGTCGCGGCCGCGGTTCCGAGAGCCGTCCACGCAGCCGCTGCCGGAACCTTGCGTCTCGCTTCAGTAAAGTATGGCTCCCTCTCCTGGGTTATAGAGACCATCCGCGCCCTCGAACTCGACAAGAAGGCCGGTCTCGCGCTCGACGTCGTCGAAGTTGCATCCAACCAGGCCGGGCCCGTTGCGCTGCTCGCCGGTGGCGCGGACGTAATCGTGTCCGACTGGACGTGGGCGATGCGTCAGCGCTCGCTCGGCGAGAAGCTCAAGTTTTCGGCTTACTCGTCAGCGCTGGGCGGGGTCGTCGTCGCCGACAATAGCCCCATCACCGGCATCTCCGGGCTCGACGGCAAGACGCTCGGCGTTGCAGGGTCCGCCATCGACAAGAGCTGGCTGTTGCTGCGGGCCTATTCGAAGAAAACCATCGGCCAGGACATGGCGAGCTATGCCCATCCCCAGTTCGGCGCCGCGCCGCTCTTGGCCGAGCAGATCCGCTCCGGCCGGATCGACGCCGTCCTCAATTTCTGGACCCACGCGGCGCGCCTCACCGGCAGCGGCTTCAAGGAGATCCTGAGCATCGAGAGCGTCATGAAGGATCTCGGCATTGATCCCGTGCCCGCGCTCGTGGGCTTCATCTGGAAGGAATCCTTCGAAGAAGCTCACTCGGCCCAGATCGAGAAGCTGCTCAACGTGGTGCGCGAAGCGAACGCGGTACTCGCCACCGACGACAGCGCCTGGGACCGGCTGCGGCCGATCGTAAAGCCGAAATCCGACGGCGAGTATCGCTCCATCATGGCCGCCTACCGCGCCGGCATTCCCAAGCCGTGGGGAACGGCCGAGATCGAATCGGCGCGCAAGCTCATGCAGGTTCTCGTCGATGCCGGCGATGCCGAGCTGATGGGCCGTGGGACGCAATTCGACGTCAAGCTGTTCCACCATGCAACGAGCTAGTATGCCGGCACGCGCCAGCGTGGATCAGCCGTGGCAGAGCCGTGTCGCCTGGGGCATCGGCTCACTCGCATTATTCCTGGTGTTCTGGGAGGTGATGGCGCTGCTCGTCCAGCATCGCCACTTGCCCGGTCCCGGTGTCGTGTTCGCCGCCATGATGCAGGAATTCGCTAGCGGTGAATTGACCTTCCACATCGGCATGACGCTCTATCGCGTCGTCGTCGCGTTTATCCTCGCCATGCTGATCGGGTCCGCGATCGGCATCGCCATGGGCCGCAGCGCGCGCATCGACCGGATCTTCGACGGCTGGCTGATCCTGTTTCTCAACCTCCCGGCCCTCGTCATCATTTTTCTTTGCTACGTTTGGCTCGGCTTCACCGAGGTCGCGGCCATCGTCGCCGTCGCCGTCAACAAGATCCCGAACGTCGCCGTCACCGTGCGCGAGGGCGCGCGCAGCCTGTCGCGCGATCTCGACGAGATGGCCCACATGTACCGGTTCGGCTGGTGGAAGACGTTGCGCCACGTCACGCTTCCGCAGCTCGCCCCCTTCTTCCTTGCCGCCGCGCGCACTGGACTGTCGCTGGTGTGGAAGATCGTCCTCGTCGTCGAGCTGTTCGGACGCTCGAACGGCGTCGGGTTCCAGCTCAACACATATTTTCAGCTCTTCGATGTCGCAATGATCCTCGCCTATGCGCTCGCCTTCTGCATCGTGATCCAGCTGATCGAATTCTGCGTCCTGCAGCCGATTTCAGCGCGCGTGAACAGGTGGCGCCGATGAGCTCCGCGCTGCACGAGCCGCTCGACATCCGCGTCGTCCGGAAAATCTATCCCGCCTCCGGCGACCGCGAGGCGCAGCCGGTCTTGAAGGACATCGCGATCAAAATCGAGCCGCGATCGTTTGTCGTCCTCACTGGTCCGTCCGGTTGCGGCAAGTCGACGTTGCTCAACATCATCGCCGGACTCGATTCAGAGTACGAGGGCGACATCGGGCTTGGCGGCCCCGAGACGCGCGTCGGCTACATCTTCCAGTCGCCGCGCCTGCTGCCCTGGCGCACGGTGCGACAGAACATCGAGCTTGCGCTGCCGGACGGCGATCCCAAGCACGCGCAGATCGACGAGATCCTGGCGCAGGTCGGGCTCGAAGGTTTCGGCTCGCAGTACCCCGAACGCCTGTCGCTCGGCATGCAGCGGCGTGCGGCGCTTGCGCGCGGGTTCATCACGGAGCCGGACGTGCTGCTGATGGACGAGCCGTTCGTCTCCCTCGACGATCCCACCGCGGAGGGCCTGCGGGAGCTTTTGATCGCGCTGTGGAATCGCCGCCCGACGACGGTTATCTTCGTCACCCACGACCGCACCGAGGCCGTCATGCTGGGCACCCGTATCTTGCGCATGTCGGCCGCAAATGCGACTATCGTGTCAGATGACACCGTGAGCCTGAGCACGTCCGAACGGACCGACAAGGACAAGGTGCGCGCCGAGCAAAATCGGATCTTCCACGAGACGTGAGCGTCCCTTCCATGACGACGATGATGACGACGCCACATCGCTTCGTCCGCCTTCTTGCCAGTGTCACGTCGGAACCTGAGGCGCGCCTCGCGGCCGCGCACGGCGCCGATATTATCGATTGCAAGAACCCCGCCGAGGGTGCGCTCGGCGCGCTGGCCGTTTCGGTCGTGGCCGCCATCCGCAAAGCCGTCCGGCCCGACATCCCCGTCAGCGCGACGATCGGCGATCTGCCCGCCGATCCCGAAACGGTTGTCCGCGCCGCCACTGAGATGGCCGCGACCGGATGCGATATCGTCAAGATCGGCTTCTTCCCCGGCGGTGACGCCGAAGCGACCATCCGCAGCCTGGGCCGGGACATCGCCCGGGAGACGCCTCTCGTCGCGGTTCTCATGGCCGATGCGCCGCTTGACCTCGCGCTCGTCTCGCAGCTGGGCGAAGCCGGATTTGCCGGCGTGATGCTCGATACCGCTCAGAAGGACGGGCGCACGCTCACCGACCACCGCACCCCGGCCGAACTCAGCCGCTTCATTGCGGACGCGCACGCCGCCGGTCTCTTTGCCGGCCTCGCGGGCTCGCTGCGCGTCGGCCAGATCGCGGAGCTTCTGGCTCTTGCGCCGGATGTGCTCGGCTTTCGAGGTGCGCTGTGCAAGGGGCGCGATCGCCAGCAGGCGCTCGATGCCGCCGCGATATCCGCCGTTCGCCGCGCCATTCCACACGGCCTCAAAACGTCACCTCCATTGGAAATCGCATCATGACGGGCACGAGCAAGGCGCCGGCGCTGGGCCGCGACGCAATCTTCCTCAAGGATTGGGTCGTGGACTGCAACATCGGCGTCTATGCCGAGGAGAAGGGCATCACGCAAAAGGTGCGCCTGTCGATCGATGCGCATCTGGCAGCCGGCGTGCGCGCCGCGGGCGACGACATGGACACGGTGCCGTCCTACACGGACATCATCGACACCGTGAACGACATCATGGCGGCCGGACACATCAATCTCATCGAGACATTCGCCGAGAGCATCGCCGAGCGCACGCTGAAAGACCCGCGCATCGACTCGATCCGTGTCTGCATCGAAAAACTCGAGCGCGGTCCCGTTCGCGGCGTCGAGATCTTTCGCGTCCGTCAGGCTGGCGCATGACGCCGGTCGTCCTCAAGCTCGGCGGCAGTCTCGCCGAGACGGGGCGGCTTCGCACCATGCTCGCAATCGTCCGGCGCGCGCGCCGTCCGCTGGTGATCGTCCCCGGCGGCGGCCCCTTCGCCGATGCGGTGCGCGACATGCAACGCGAGTTGGGTTTTTCGGACGAGATCGCGCACGACATGGCGCTGCGCGCCATGCATCAGATGGCCGATGCGATGCGCGCGATCGAACCGCGCCTCGTGGCGGCCGACACGTTGGTCGGAATGGCGCGCGCCTGGCGAAAACGGCGCGTCCCGGTTTGGCTGCCCGCCAAGCTCTGCGCGGGTGACCGGCGCATTCCGCGCGACTGGACGATCACCTCAGACGGCCTCGCCGCGCGCCTCGCGGAACGCCTGGGCAATGCGGAGCTTATCGTCGTGAAGTCGTGCCGCATCCGGCGCAACGCCACCGCTGCGGCGTTGGCGCGCCAGGGCATCGTCGACGGCGTGTTCCCGATCATCGTTGACCGGGCCAGAGTGGCATGGAGCGTGCTCGGCACCGGCGACGCGCAGGCGTTGGAGCAAGCCCTCGACGCCGCACCGGTCCCGCCGAAAACGTCCGCCGCGCCAAGCAGCAGAACGAGAGCTCTTGCGCGTGGCCGTGGGCGCGCAGGGGGCAAGTGAACCGAATAGGAGTTCCGTCATGCCGCGCATCGTCGAAACCATCGTCACGACGATCAACGCCGAGGGCCAGCCGCACATTGCCCCGCTCGGCCTGATCGAAGACGGCGACGGCTGGATCATCGCGCCGTTCAAGCCTTCGCGCACGCACGACAACCTGCTGGTCAATCCGACGGCCGTGGCCAGTCATCCGGGCGACGTTCGCGTTTTTGCGGGCTGCATCACGGGCCGGCGCGACTGGCCGACCGTCGCCGCGGATCAGGTGAAAGGCGTGCGCCTCAAGGATTGCGTCTCGCACTGGGAGCTCGCGGTCGAGCGCGTGACCGAGGATCCGCAGCGCCCGCGCTTTCACTGCCGCCTCGTGCATGCCGCCTCCCATGCCGTCTGGAGCGGATACAACCGGGCGGAAGCTGCGGTGATCGAGCTGGCGGTGCTATCCACGCGGCTCTCGATGTTGCCGCCGGAAAAGATCGACGCGGAGCTGGCCTATCTCGACATCGCGATCTCGAAGACCGCGGGCCCGCGCGAGCGTGAAGCGTGGGGCTGGCTGATGGAGCGGATCGAGGCCTATCGCCGGGGCGACGCCGAAGCCGCGCGCAAGAAATGAGGGTTTAGGCCGGCACCTGCTGGGCAGCTTTTGCGTAGGCACGGTGGCGCGCCACGTAGAACGTCGCCAGGCTGATTGCCAGAATGATCAGACCGCCCGGCATGACGATGGCTGCAAGGATCGCGAGACTCGTCTTCATTGGCCGTGCCTCCCCTATCAGGCTTTTTTTACTTATGGGGTGAGTCTAGCAGGGACACATTAGAGCCCGCTTCAGTTCGCCGCACGAATCCGAGGAAAACTTTTAAGGTTTGAGTAAAACTTTCTCCAACGCGTCCAATGCGCAACGGACGCGAATGTGTCTGCCCCTGGGTCCCTAATTCAGCTGGTCTCCGCGTCGAGCAGAAGCGCCACTGCTACCGCCGGGGCGGCGCCGGTCGCGAAGTCGAGGCAGCTCGCATTCGCTCCCGCCAGCACACCGAAATCGATCGCCTCGCGTCCGAGCCGCCGCGCGATTTCATGCACGTCACCCGCCCCGATACCGGCCGCAATGACCGGGGCCTGCGGGCCGACATCCACCGCCGAGAGCACCCGCGTCGCGCCGTCGTGGATGGAACGAAGCTGCAGCTCGCGAATGTGCCGGGCGGCGCCGCCCCACGCTTCCGCCGAGCCATCGCGTGCGTCCCGCCCCAGCATGCGCGCGAGCCGCTTGATGCTCTCTTCGAGCGATTTGCCCTTTCCGTCCGCCGTTGCATGCAGGTCGATGCCGGAAAGGTCGTGGCCGAGAATGCGGCGCACGTCGGCCATCGTCGCGAGGTACTCACGCGCGAGGCCCACCCACTGTCCGCCGAACGGGGCTTCGCAGGCGACGGCCATCACGGCCGTCCGCGTGTAGCCGGTATAGACGAGCGCGCCCGTCGCCTGCCGCTCGGCATCCGATACGCCGAGGGGGCGCACCGCGCCGCCCACGACGGGAACGATGTCCGCGGTGGTGGAGCCGAAATCGATCAGCAATGCGTCCGAATGCTTGCGGGCGATCAACGCGGCGGTGGCGAGGAAATTGGTCGAGCCGACGTCGGCATGCCGGGCGCGCGCTTCGCCGCCGCTGCCGAAGCCGTGCGGTCCCATCCAGAAGCGCGCCGCTTGGCCGAAGTCCGCTTCGATCCGGCCGACGAGTGTGTGCACGCCCGTTTCGCGGTCCGGAAAGAGATCCGAAAGCTCCCCGGTCATCGTCACCGCGAAACGCTCGGCCCGCGCAAGCAGCGGGCGCGCGTCAGTCAACGCCGCATCGAGCTTGTCGAGCCCCTGCCAGAGCGGGCACAGGACTTGATGCGCGGCGATGGTGCGGCCATCCGCGACCAGCGCAACCTTGAGGTGGGCGCCGCCGACATCGAGCCCGGCCGTGACAGTCATTGGGTGAAGCGCTCCGGAAAGGGTGTGCCGCGCGCCGTCCGTGGCGATGCGGCGAGGCTCGCGATGTTTACATCGCTCGCCGTGCGGTTACATCTCAGCCCTGTGTTACATCACCTGCCGTCAGAAGGAAGCCCGATGCAGGTCATTCCGGTCATTGATATTCGCGGCGGCGTCGCCGTTGCGGCCGTGCGAGGCGACCGCGCGCGCTATCGGCCGCTCGAGACGCCGCTCGCGCCGTCCGCGGCCGATCCGGTGGCCATCGCTCTGGGCCTCCGCACTCTTTATCCGTTTCGCACGCTCTACGTGGCCGATCTCGACGGCATCGAAGGCCGCGGCGCCGACCTCGCGATGCAGGCCCGCCTGGCTGACATGTGGCCGGGCCTGGAATGCTGGATCGATGACGGTGGCGCAGGGTTCGAGAAAACTGATGTCGGGATTCCCCCCCTCCTAACCTCCCCCACGTCGAGTCGAAGACTCGCCTCCGGCGAGATGGGGGAGGAACACCGTCGAGAGCCACTTGTTGAACAGGTCCCCTCCCCCTTGTGGGGAGGGTTAGGGTGGGGGGAATCCCGACAGCCGCCGCTGATTAAGAGTCAGCTGCCCTACACCATGATTAAAAGTCACGTGCTCGGATCGGAATCGCTTGCGAGCCTTGCCGACTACGACCGCGCGCGCCAGCACGCAGGCCCCGTCGCACCCCTCTCGCTCGATTTTCGCGGCGACCGCTTCATCGGCCCCGCGGAGCTGCTGGAGGATGCCACGCTCTGGCCCGGGCGCGTCATTGTCATGACGCTCGCGCGTGTCGGCAGTGGCGAAGGTCCCGATCTTGCGCGCCTTGGCGAGATCATCGCGCGCGCTGGGTCTCGCGAGGTCTACGCCGCCGGCGGCGTTCGCAACGCGGAAGATCTCCGTGCACTCCGCGGCATCGGCGCGGCCGGCGCGCTCATCGCCAGCGCGCTCCACCAGGGCACCATCACCGCCGCCGATATCGAGCGCGCGGCCACATAACGGCGGCACGAAAAAAGGGCCCGATCGCTTTCGCAATCAGGCCCCGGAAGTTTTAGTCCACTTTGAGTGGATCGTGAAAGTCCACCCGGTAGAATCAGCCGTTCCAACGGCCGGAGAGTAGTCTTCCCAATCGCTGCAGCAGACCCCCGTTCAGAGGAGGGGCATCATTTTCCTGCTGTGGACGGTTTCCGCTTCAAGTCTTCGCACCGAAGGGATGCGAAACCGAGTTGCGCTGAGCGGTCGCTTCGGCAGCCGTCGGCTTGCCAGCAACGGCGCGAGCGATCGACTCCTTGACTGCGCGATAGTTGTAGTCCTGGATCTTGGCGTCGTCGGCAGCTTCCCAGTGGATGAACACGCCGACGAGGATGTAGATGTCGTCCGCTTCGTTTGCCGGGATAACGCCTTCAGCGACCGAGTCCTGAACGGCCTTTGCGACGCCGTACTGGGCAGGTCCGAACATCTGAACGGCCTGGCGGGCGTCCTTGATGGTGACCTTGTTGAACATGATCGTGTTCGGCTTGCAGGGCAGGTTCGGAGCGATCACGGCGAGGAGGGTGGTGAAGCCGTCCTTGTTGTTTGCGATCGCGTTGACGAACGCGGTCTCAGCGGCGGAGCCGCGCGGACCCATGATGAGGTCGATGTGAGCGACTTCGTTGCCGTCACCGACGAGCGACTCGCCAACAAGAACGCGATTGATTTTGGCCATTAGGGGGTTCCCTTCCTTCATATTGAACATAAAACGCAATCCGGGCGTCCGTCAGTGACGTGCGCCTGAAGCGTCTGCCCGGGGTGTGAGAGCCGGCTGCAGTGTAAAACCTATCCCAGTTGCAGCGAACGGCGACACAGGGTGTCACCGACCCGGTTGGCCGGATAGCGGCGCTGAGCGCCGCCCCTCTATAGACCTAGGTCGATGTTTTGGACAAGGGGCTAGACGGGCCCGTTGGTCGCACTCTGACGAATGAGCACATCCGCGAAGAGAGTACCTACCACCAGGTCCGCAGTTGTACCTGGGTTAATGCCCCGATCTTTGAGGCTCTTGTCGAGCGCAAGCAAGGACATCCACGTATCTGGAGTGGGCGCGGGATGCCAAAATGGCGCCGCAATCCGCGCTTCGTTTTGGACGCTCTCGGCGACGTTTAGACCGTGTTTTCTAACGATATGGCTGTCCGGAAACGCCGAGAGGTAGCGCATGTGCAGCGCAGTAATTGCCATGCCCTCATTTGTTGCAGCGCGACGCGCTGCATAAAGTTCGGGCAAGCCCAAATCGAAGAGATCTTCGAAGCAGGTCACATACGCCGTCGCAATCCTGTCGCGATCGGCCGCAAGCGCCATCGCCTCAAGCAGCGTCACCGTGGCCGGCCCATTGACGTCGCCGGTCTCGGCGCGTCCGAGGCCTGCGGGGTTCGCGATCACGATGGCTTCGAAGGCATCCGCCGCGTCCGCCCGGTCGAGCTTGTCGAGCACATGCGCCAGCCGGTCGCGCAGGTTCGATCCGCCCTCGCTCATATCGGCCGCGGCAGAGAGCGGCGCCGCCAGCAGAACGATGCCGAGGTTCGTGTTGAGCCCCGTGACCGCGAAGCTCGCCTTGACCGCGCCGAGAATGCGCGCCCCGACCGTGAGCGAGGGATCGGCGATGAACGGCGCGGCGGCAGCGGCAGCGCGTTCGAAATGATGGATGTCCATGCCGTGCCCGGCGCTGTGGACGTGCACGTTGCCAGGCTTCAGCGCGTTGAGCTCCGCGTGGCAGGCGGCAACGAAGGCGGATTCGATGGCGTCGCGAGAAAGCGGAAATGTCATCTCTCGTCTCCGCGGGCCTCGTCTCCACGAACTAGGCGGCGTACCGGCATAGCCATCAAGCCAACGCTGGCAACTGTGTAACAGCGGCGAGGAAATCCGCTGCCAGCGTGTCGGCGATGTCGGTCGCGGTGACGCTCTGCAAGCCTTTCCACGCCGGGTTCGAATTGATTTCGAGCACCATGAGCTTGCCGGACGCGTCGCGGATCAGATCGACGCCCGCGTAATCGGCCCCGATCGCTGCCACCGCCGCAAGCGCAAGCGCGCTCATCTCGGTGCAGGGATCGTGCGCGATCGGCTCCGCCCCCTGATGCACGTTCGTGATCCAGCTCTTGCCGCGCCGGACCATCGCGGAGAGAAGGCGGCCGTTCGAAACGAACACGCGCCAATCCTCGAACAGCGTCGCTTCCGGAGCGCGCAGATAGTGCTGCATGTAGTAGACGTCGCCGACCTCTTCGGGCGCCGGCAACTCGTCGGCGTTGTGTGCGCGCCGCACGCCGTTGCCCTGGCTGCCGAACAGCGGTTTCAAAACGAACGGGCGCGGATCGGCGGTGAGATGCGCATGCGCCCGCGCGTGCGTTTCCACGACACGGGTCGGCGGCGTCGCGAGCCCGGCCTTTTGAAACAGAAACGTTGCGGTGGACTTGTCGACGCAGCGCTCGATGGCGCGCGCATCGTTCCACACCCGCACGCCGCTCTCGCGGAGCGCGTGCAGAATGCCGAGACGCAGCGTGATCTGCTCGAGCGTTCCCGTCGAGACCGAGCGCACGAACGCCCCGTCCGGCAGTCCCCCGTCGAAGCCCGGAATGTCGAGCCCGCTCGGGCAGGACGTGTCGAAGGCGCACGCGCTGAGCGTCGTCGTGACGACCGTGGCGCCGCGCGCCTCCATCGCCTTCTTGAGGCGACGCGCATGCCAATCGCCCGAACCGTCCTCCACGAACAGCACGATCCGCGGCCCCTGCGGGGTCGCGTTGCCGAGTTCTGTCGTCGTGACCGGCTTGTTCATGAATGTCTCCCCCTCTCCCCGCGAGGCGGGGAGAGGGAAGTTGTTTAGCGGAAGCTTGCGTCGACGATGTCGGGTGCCAGCTTGCCGGCGTGGAAGCTCGATCCGGTATCGAGGTTCGACACCGTCACGAGCGCCGGGCTGAACAGCGACGCGTCGATCTTGTAGAAGTCCCCGCCGACAGCGGCGAAGATCTCGGCGAACGGCTTGCCGTAGATCGAGCACGTGTTGGAGGGCAACTGCTGGGCCAGCTTCTCGGCCTCCGCGTCGCCGCCGCGCACGAACAGCTGGATGCGGCCGCCGTAGATGATGGCGTCGTTCGTCCGCCCCATCGCCTTGACGAAATCCGGGATCGGCGGCGCGATCGGGGCCACGCCATAACCATCGACGATGTTGTTGAGATCGAAGTGCAGCGAGTGCGCCTTGTGCAGCGCCACTTCCAGAACGCGCGCGGCAATCTGCACCGTGCCTGCGAGGCTGCCGGTGGGTGCGAACAGCACCGTGAGATCGCTTGGCTTGATGCCGCATGCCGAAGCGACTTTCTCCGCAACGGCCGGCGGCGGCGCATTATCGCCCTCGATGACCAGCGTCGCCGTGTAGTGATTGTCGGCGTAGCCGAGCTCTTTGTAGAGGTCCTCGACGCGCGACAGCGCGCGCGCCGGGCCCGAGCCGAGTGCGAAGAAGCCGCTGTCGTCCGTGATGGTCCAGCCGGCGTACTGGCTGCCGAGGCAGGCCACCACGGGGTTCGACGAATGAACGATGACGCCGAGCGGCCAGCGCTCGAGGCCGGAGGAGGACGTGAGCGTCACGGTGCCGAGCCCGCCCATGCAGATCTCGCCGAGACGACGGCCGGCTTCCAGCCCGCCGGGCACGTTCGAGCCGAGATCGATGCACCGCTCGCCAGCCTGGCCGGTCGTCACCGCGCAGCGCAGCGAGTCCGCACGCAATACGAGATCGTCAACCATTACCCCCGCCAGCGCGTTCACGCTCGGCGCAAAACTGGAACTGCTGCTCATTGTTGAGCTCCTTTTTCGTTTCAATGGTCATACAGCAAATCTTCGAGCGCGCCCAAGCGCTGAACACAGGTGGCGGCGACCGCATTGGCGTCGTCCCCTTCGGCCAGCACGGTCGCGAGCGGTTGGCGGGCGGCAATGGCGCTACCCGGTCGCGGCCGGTCCGCGGTCCAGTCCGGCCAGTCGATCGCCGGGACGGTAAACGCCCCGCGATCGGCATAGAGAAAAGCCGCGGCCCGCGCGATCGGCGGATGCCAGTCGGTGGAGAGAAGCGCTGCCGGGTCGCCCCCGCGCGCCGCTTCGATGTGGGCTTTGAACAGCGTTCCCGCGGCGTCGTCGAACACGTCGAGCGTCGCGCCCGGCCGGGGATTGACCTCGAGCAGCGACGGCTCGCCGTCGTCCACCAGATAGTCGAACGAGACGATGCCTTTGAGCGACAGCGCCTCCGAGACCGCGAGCGACATCTCGATCAGGCGCGCTTCGAGATCCTCATCGAGCGGCCAGGAGCCGACTGCGCCACCATAGCGATAGGGGCGCCGCGGCAGCGGATTGGTCCACTGGCGGCTGCCGGCGAAGGCCGCGCTCTTGTCCGAGACCAGCCCGAGCAGGGACACGGCGTGCCCCCCGGCGATGCGCTGGTAATAGCGCCGCTTGTCGGGACGGGGCTGCGCCGGACAGGCGTGAATGTGCAAGCCCCCGCTGCCGCCGATCCGCTTCATGAGCCAGCCGTCGGAGACGTCCGGCGCGTCGAGGCGCGTCTCGGGGTGCGGCACGCCGAGATCGTCGAGAACCTGGAAAAACTGCTGCGGATGCTTCGCGCGCCAGATCGTCTCGGCGTCGTTGCCGATCAGCGTGAAGCGTTCGGCGAGCTTCGCCACCAGGCGCGGGTTACATTCGAAGCCGCCGCCGAGCACGAGCCCGATCGGAGGCGAGGGCGCCTCCGCAACGAGACTTTCGAGTGCGGCGATCAGCGGGCGGGCGGTGAATCCCACCTGCACCCGGGCGGGCAGGCAGCGGGACGCTTCCGCCAGCGCCGCCGTATCGAGGTCGCCGAAGCAGTCGACGACCAGCGGCCTGTAACCGGCGCGCCGCGCGGACGCTGCGAGCGCCCGCGCGGAAAAGGCGGCGATGAGGACGGTTTCGCCCGTCAAGCCACGAGCTGGCGGGCCAGCGCGAAGGCGTGACGGAAGTCGAGCGAAAGGGCTTCTTTCGACGACAGCATCTGCTTGAAGAGGCCGGACTCCGTCTTGTACTTGATGTCGCCGATCGCAAGCGGGCCGACGCCGAAGGCATCGGTGCCCGGCAGCGGCGCGCCGTCCATGAACAGATCCATGCCTTCGACGCCCGCAGGCGGCACGGCGTTGACGTCTGCGGCGACGAGGAGGTTCCTTGCGAACTCCTTGTCCTCCTTCGTGATCACCTGCACGCCGGCAGCAGCGGCGGCGAAGACGACCTCGGCGTTGGCCAGGATCTCGCGCTTCTGCGCCTCGGTCTCGCCGCTGGCTGCGGTGAGGTCGACGCCGAAGCGCTCCTTCGAAACAGCGGCAGACTTGATGACGCGATCGACGCCGCGGTGCGCGACAAGCGTAACCTCAGCGCCTTCCAGCGCGGTGATGATCGACGAGGCGAAGCCGACGACGCCGGTGGCACCGAACACGGCAACCTTCGTGCCCTTCCAGCCGCGACCGAACTTCTGCTTCAGCACGCGCTCGACGCAGGCGACCATGGCGGCGGCCGTCGTGAACGAGCCTGCGGGATCTGCGATGACCGAAAGCTCGAACGGGGGCACCATCGCCTTGCGGGCCGCTTCCATCATGTCGAGCGCGACGATCGCATCCTTGCCGCCGATGAACATGCCCGTGCGCACACCGTAATCCGGCGGACGCGAGAAGATGGCGTCCTGCACAAGCGCCGTCGTCTCGTCGAGCGTCACGTTGATATAGGGGACGATGACTTTGAAACCGGCATCCGCGGCCATGTTCACGTCGAACGGGCTCATGTGCTTCTGCGGCGAAAGCATGTGCAGAATGGGCGTCGCGTCACTCATCTAAATCGTCTCCCGTTCGTGTAAGGCGTTTCCGTTTTATGGCCGCGCAATTAGTCGCCGGTCGTGACCGTGGCGCCGGTGTTCCGGCCGCGTACAATCGCGATTTCAAGGCCCATCGCTTTAGCGTCTTCGACTAAAGAATGATAGAGGCGGTCTGCCACATCCTGATCGGCGGTAAATCCAAAGCCTGTTGGCCCCCAAGACGTCTGTCCGATGCCCGTGGCGCCGAGCACGGCGGCGCGTTTGAGCAGGTCGCCGACGGCCGGCGACGTCCAGGGACTTCCACCTTGCGCCGCAGCAAAATGACCGCCGACGATTCCCTGGATGGTGGTTAACGCGGCCCCGAACGCGGCAATGTCGCCCTCGATGAGTCCCGGCACGAGCTGCATCAGCACGAGCCGGCAGAGGCGATCCGCCAGCGCTTCCGGAAAAGGCGGCAGCGTCGCGAACGCTTTCGTCTCGCGGTCGCCGTGCGCACCCTGGTCGCGCGGATCCAGCACGAGCAGGCAGCGCCACGCGTCCGGAAACGGAAGCTGGATCAACACCGGTGGCGGCTGGTCGATCGCGCCGCGCCCGCCGTCGACGATGAAGCCCCCACTTTCGAACGCGGCCATGCCGATCGCCGAGCGCGCGCCCCGCCCTGCGAGATCGCCGATCTGCTGCGGTGAAAACGTGAGACCTTCGAGACGGGCCAGCGCCAGCCCGATCGCCAGCGCAAGCTGCGTTCCGGAGCCGAGTCCCGCATGAGCCGGAATGGCCTGCGCCACCTCGACGCGATAGGCGCCCGGCAGCGACAAAGCCTCTCGGCAACGCTGGAGGACAGTCAGCACGCGCTCGCGCTCGGGCCCCGTCGCCGTGTTCGTCTCGGCGCGCGTCACACGCACATCGGTGGCCGGTGAATCGAGCGCGAGCCCGATCGATCCGTACCGCCGCCCCAGTCCGCCATTGAGATCGAGAAATCCGAGATGGAGCCGTGCCGGCGCCGAAACGCTGCAACCGTTGACCGGGTCCGGCCGCCCGTGTGTTTCGTGCATATGAGTATGCGCCCTTGCCGAAATGCGTGGTTGGTGTGAAGCGGCCGTCGGCCGCTCGCGTGAGCCGCGTGAGGCCAGGCGTGCGTCGCCGAACAGGCTTAGATCATAGCTGAGCCGCCGGGCCTGAGTTCCAAAACCGCCAAACGTGTTCTAGGGTCGGTCCAAAGCGCGGCGTCGCCAAGTATTTGTCGACGAACGACGTATTTGTCTACGAAAGACGAGGAGAGAGCAATATGAGCAGCCCGCGTGAAAAGGCCCTGTCTGACGCCGAGGTGACGGCGTGGCTGGCCGAGAATCTCCCCCGGTGGCGCCTGGAAGACGGCTGGATTCGGCGCACCTACAAGACGGCGAGCTGGAAAAGCACGATGATGGTGATCAACACCGTTGGCCATCTGGCTGAAGCGGCATGGCATCACCCCGATATCACGGCGTCTTACGCCTGGGTCGAGGTCCGCCTCGTCACCCATTCCGCCAAGGGCATCACGGACAAAGACCTGAACTTGGCCAAGAAGATCGAGGACGTCGTCCACTGGCAGCCAGCGGGCGAAGGCGTTTTCGAGGGCACGCCATCGGACCAGCGCTTCGCCTACATCAAGTATGACTGAGCGGGAGCCCGCGCAGCCGGCCTGGACCGCACTGCTCGGGCTCGGCTCGAACATGGGCGACAAGGCCGCCAATATCGCGCGCGCGATCGAACTGCTGACTGCGCCGGGCGACGTTCGGCGCGTCGGCGCGTCGCGTCTCTATCGCACGGCGCCGTGGGGCGTGACGGAGCAGGACTGGTTCGTCAACGCCTGCATCGCCGTGCAGACATCGCTTTCACCTCACGGCCTTCTCGCGCGCTGCCTCGGTGTCGAGCAGGACATGCACCGGGTGCGCGAGCAGCGCTGGGGCCCGCGCGCGATCGACGTCGATGTGCTGGTCTACCGTGGCGTGACGTTGAACGACTCCGATCTCGTTTTGCCTCATCCGCGCATCACGGAGCGTGGATTCGTGCTGGTCCCGCTCGCCGAGTTGGCGCCTGACCTCGAGCTGTCCGGACACGGGCTCGCCCATTGGATGTCGCGCATCGACACCAGCGATGTCGTGCCCTTCGACGGACACTGAGCGCCAACACGGTTGACGACAAAAAAGAACGCCGCGGATAGGGGTCCGCGGCGTTCCGAATTTCAGCGATCGACAAGAGGTCTTACTGTTTGCACTCAGACTTGATGTAGGCGAGCAAGTTGGTGCGATCCTCTTCGTTCTTCACGCCTGCGGGGAAAATCATCTTGTTCCCCTTCACGAGCGCGTCGTCCTTCTCCATCCACTTCAGGAGATGCTCGTCGTCCCAGTTGAAACCGGCGTTCTTCAGGGCATCGGAATAGGCGAAACCTTCAGCATGGTGGCCGGCTTTCGAACCGGCAACGCACTGCAACGACGGTCCGAGGCCATTCTTCGCGTCGGCGCCGATCTGGTGGCAGGCGGCGCACTTCTTGAACACGCCCTTGCCTGCTTCGACATCCTGCGCCGAGGCAGCAACCGGCACAGCTACCAGCATGGCAGCCGCCATAACCCACTTAAGCATTTCCAATTCCTCCGAAGTTTCTTACCACCGAGCTGCCAGCCGCGCTCCCGCACACACTGGCAATCGTCGCATTCTGCCAAGTTTCGCCTGAACCCGGGCTGAACAAAGTGCCGCACCCGGGCCCAATATCAACCTCTATCGGAGTGCTCGGTTCCGCTCAAGACGCGTTGTGGGTTTCGGGCTTCTTTGCTGCACCGCCCACGCGTCGGTAGATGAACTCAGGGGCATTGGGCGTGTGGCTTTCGACTTCCGCCACGGCCTGCCACTGCGCATGCATGGGCGAAAGCGAGCAGGCGGGATCCGTGTTGGTGGCGTCGCCGGTCAGCGCGAACGCCTGGCAGCGGCATCCGCCGTAGTCGATTTCCTTGCGCGGACAACTCCGGCACGGCTCCTTCATCCAGCTTGTGCCGCGATATTTCTGGAACGCCTCGCCATTGAGCCAGATGTCGGCCAGCGGGCGGTCCTTGATGTTGTCGAAGGGAAGACCCTTGATCGATTCCGCCGCATGGCAGGGCAGCACCCGCCCCGAGGGCGTGATGTTGACGATGCCGCGCGCCCAGCCGCCCATGCAGGGCTTCGGAAACTTCGCGTAATAGTCCGGCACGATCGCGTCGATGACGATGACGCCCTTGTATTTTTCGCGCGCCTCTTCGACCTGCTTGGCCGCCGTCATGAAGGCTTCGCGCGTCGGCATCAGTGACGCGCGATTGATCAGCGCCCAGGCGTAGTACTGGACGTGCGCGATCTCCACGCGTCCCGCGCCCATCTCCACCGCGAACTCGATCATGCGCGGTACGTTGTGGATGTTCTGCCGGTGGATCGGGCAGTTGATGGTGAGGGGGAGGCCGTTCTCCTTCACCCAGCCGGCCACCTGGATCTTCTTGGCCATGCCGCCCTTGTAGGCCGCGATCCGGTCGGCGTTCTCGGCGTCGACGTCCTGCACCGACAGCTGCACGTGATCGAGGCCCACCTCGACCAGCTTCGCCAGCCGCTCACGCGTCAGCGTCACGCCGGCGGTGATCAGGTTGGTGTACAGGCCGACATCGGCCGCCACTTTGACGATGTCCTCCAGATCCTTGCGCGCCGTCGGCTCGCCGCCGGACAGATGGATCTGCAGCACGCCGAGCGTCGCCGCCTGGCGCATGACGTCCTGCCACTCCGCCGTCGTGAGTTCCGCGTTCGCACGTTCGAGCTCGACGGGGTTGGAGCAGTACGGGCACTGCAGCGGGCAGCGGTGGGTCAGTTCGCAGAGCATGCCGATCGGCGCCCGTGCGCACAGCGCCGGTTCCGCCCCCGGATCGGGCGACGTCGAGCACTCCGCGACGCGCGCAACGTCGGGCATCGCGGTTTCAGTCACGTGGGTCGGTGCGATCTCGTTCATATGCGCCTTCCTCTGGTCGTGCCGTGCCTGCTCGCCGTGCGGCCCGTTTCGACCTCTGAATTATGGAGCCTTGATCAGGACGCCCTTGTCGGTAAGGTCCTGAAGCATTTCCAAGATATCGTTCATTACTACGTCAAGTGGGGCCTGGTATTCCTGAGACAAGGCTTCCGCGATCTCGCTCACGGAACGTTGTCCGTCACAACGCTTGAGAACTTCCACGGCGGTCTCGTCCGGATTGAACACGCGTTCCGGCGCCAGAATGATCCACCGGCCGCGCCCGGCATCGTGGCGCATCTTGTTGTGCCTCGGCATGACGAGAATAGTCTCGCCCGTTACTATGAGGCGGGTTGGAACCGGTTTTGGCGCCGACGTATCGGACATTAAGTTGTCTCCGGCTTGTACGCGCCCGGCGGAATCCAGCCTGGCGTGACGTAGGCATGATGCAGCGCATCGAGCTGCGACCACAGCACGTTGCACTTGAAGCGCACGGCCTCGACGCAGGCTTCCTGTTCGTCGCGGGTGCGCGCATGGTCCTTGATGTAGTTGAGCGCGAAATCCGCATCGAACGGCGCCTGTACGAGCCGCTTCTTGAAGTATGCCATGACCTTGTCGTCGATGAAGTCGTAGTTCTCGAGCATACCGGAAATGCGCTCCTTATGGATCTTGGGCGCAAACAGCTCGGTGAGCGACGAGGCGACGGCGACCGTCAGTGGCTGTTCGTAGACGAAGCGCACGTAGGCTTCGACGGCGAAGCGCGTGGCGGGCAGCGCGCCCGTCATGCTCTGGACGTAGTCGCGGTCGAGCCCGAGAGCGTCGGTGAGCACCAGCCAGCGCTCGATCCCGCCCGGGTCGTCGCCGTGTCCGTCATGCTCGAGCACGCGGTGAATCCACTCGCGGCGCAACTGCCGGTCCAGTACGCGGCTGACGAGCGCGGCGTCCTTGCGCGGCACGGCCGACTGATAGCAATAGCGGTTGAGAGCCCAGGCAGCCACCTGGCCCTTGTTCAGCTTTCCTCCGTGCAGGAGGTGATGAAAGGGATGCTTGTCATGGTAGCGCTCGGCGCCGACGGCGCGGATCGCAGCCTCGAACTCGTCCGGTGTCCAAAGCGCCGTCGTGTCTGCGGTTGATCGGCGTTCGCTCATAGGCGGATCTCCATTCCGTCGCAGCCGACTTCCCAGCCGGCCGCTTCAGTTGCGTGGCGCTCGGACGAGTTGTCGTCCAGAACCGGGTTCGAATTGTTGATGTGTACGAAGATCTTGCGCGTGACGCCGAGTGCCGCGAAGGCCGCTATCGAGCCCTCGGGCCCGGACATGCTCATGTGCCCCATCCGCTGGCCGGTCTTTTTCATAAGACCCTGCCGAAGCATTTCGTCGTCGGTGTAAAGCGTGCCGTCGAAGAAAACGAGCGGCGCGCCGCTTAGCCGGCCGGCGAGATCGGCATCCACCACGGCGCAGCCCGGCACATAGAAGAATGTCTTGCCGGTCGCCGGCGCGGTCACCTTGAGGCCGATGGCATCGCCCTCCCGGCTGCCGTAGTTCGCATCCGCCGCGCCGCTTTCGAGATACAGCGCGACTTTGCCGGGCACCGCGAAAGCTTCGATGTCCAAACCGGTATCGGCGATGGACGTGGTCTGTCCGAGCCGCAGCTCACGGCGGGGCACAACATCCCCATTGAGCACATTGAAAACGGAGTTCGCATTGAGCGTGCTCAAGACGCGAGACGAGCCGTAGACCGTGAACGGTTGCAGCTCGCGCAGATTGAGGAGCCCTGCGATGAAATCGACGTCGCCGCCCGTCAGCACGGCCGCTTTGATCGGGCTGTTACGCAGACCGCCGTCGGCCCGGGCGCCGAGCTCGGGCGTTTCGTTGATTTGTTGGCGCAGGTCTGGAGCGGTGTTGAGCAACACCCAGTCAGACCCGTTCGCAGACACCGCGAGCGAGCACTGGGTCCGGGCGCGAAACCCCGGCTTCCCCTGTCTCACATCGGCGCAATTGCGACAGTTACAGTTCCATTGAGGAAAGCCGCCGCCAGCAGCCGCCCCCAGGATCCTGATGTGCATGAACCTGATCGCTTTGAAGCGGCGTGCCTCGCCGAAAGCGGCGCCGCGAGAGATGGTATCGATGATGCTCCTGCGCCGCGTTCGGCGGCATCGAGGAGGTCGCAAATAGCGACGGCGGTCGAATGTTTCGACCGCCGCGCCAATACTGCATCAACGCTTTGCGAGCGGATCGATTAGATGATGTCGATCTCTGCCGGCAGGTAGCTCGTGACCTCGAGGCCAACTTCCTGCTCACGCACTGCGGGCTTCATCCAAACCTTCATGATCTTCTCCTCCTAATGTCGGCAAGCTTGCTATCCGAAAGGCCCCGCCAGGGCCCGCCGAGGTTGCCTTTTTTGACCGCCTCAGTCTGCGGATGGAGCCTCGCTTGTCAAGCCCATCCGCCGTAAGGGCAAAAGACCACAAACCCTTCCTGTAGAAAAGTAACAGTGCGTCACGAGTTCGTGTGTTTCCGGGGACGCCCGGTGTATACGGACGAGCCCCTGAATCGCCGCCCACGGTTCGCGCGTTTTCGCAGGATGCCCCCGTTGTCAGCGGCCGGTGCCGATCCACGTCCGGCTGACTTCGGCTGACTGAGCCGCGATGGCGCAAATTATCGCACACCTAGAAGCTTGTACCCCTACAAAAGCACAAGAGGGAATAGCGTTGCGATTTTAAAGGTGCGCTCTTAAAGCAATGGAAAATTATTCTACGTTAGTGTATGCCCCGGGTATGCTTGGGGAGGCGACGTAGGGCGCACTTTACCAAAGTCTGCTATGACGCCTGGACGGGGCTGCGATGAGATCCTAACCGCGCCCAGTTCCAGCGAATTTTCAGGAGGAGCGGGTGGCCGCGGTCCCTTACTTGCCGAAGAATGCGCCGTTCACGGCTGAAGACATCGATGTGCTGAACCAACTCGTTCAGCGCGCGACGCCGCTGCAGCGCAGCTGGCTGTCTGGTTTTCTGGCCGGCCTCGATGCGGCGCAAGGCCAGACTGCGGGCCTCGTCGCGACCGCTCAAGCCCCCCGTGCGCGCCAGCCGCTCACCATCCTCTATGGCAGCGAATCCGGAAACACGGAAACGCTGGCCCTCAAGACCAAGAAGCTCGCCGCCAAGCTGAACTTCGACGCCCGCGTCGTCGATATGGCCGACGCCGATCCGGCGACCATCGCCAAGGCGAAGAACCTGATTGTCTACATCTCGACCTGGGGCGAGGGCGATCCCCCGCAGCGCGCGGTCGATTTCCATAAGGCCCTGATGGCCGACGATGCGCCGCGCTTCGATGGCGTGCGCTTTGCCGTCCTTGCGCTTGGCGACACCGCCTACGTCAACTTCTGTCAGACCGGCCGTGAGATCGACGCCCGTCTCGAGGCGCTGGGTGCAACCCGCGTCGCCGACCGCCAGGATCTCGACCTCGACTTCCAGAAGGCCGCGGCCGCCTGGACCGACAAGGCGCTGGAAGTCATCGCTCCGGCCGAGCCCGCCGGCGCGACCACCGTCGTGCACGTCGACTTCAAAGGCCCCGGCGCACCCGAGGACGATGACGAGCCGCGCTACACGGCTGAAAATCCGGCCCAAGCCGAGATCACGGCGCTCGTCAATCTCAACGGCTCGGGCTCAACGCGCGAGACGTGGCACGCCGAGTTCGCCGTTGAAGATCCCGCCTTCGTCTATAAGCCCGGCGACGCCATTGGCCTCTATCCGGACAACGATCCCGACCTCGCGGCCGATCTGCTCGCCGCTGTCGGGCTCGCCGGCAATACCGACCTGCAAAAGAAGCTCATGGCAAGCTTCGACATCACGACGCTCTCGCGTCCGCTCGTCGACGGCTATGCCAAGCTCACCGGCCGCAAGGATGTCGCCAAGCTCCTCGAGGACGGAGAGCTTGCGCGTTTCTCGGCCGACCGCCAGTTGATCGACCTCTTCGAGACCTTTCCGGAGAAGCTCGCCGCCGATCAGTTCGTGAAGCTCCTGCGCCCGCTGCCCGGCCGTCTCTATTCGGTCGCCTCGAGCCTCAAGGCGCATCAAGGCGAAGCCCATCTGCTCGTCGGCGCCGTTCGCTGGTCGTCGCACGGCCGCACGCGCAAGGGCGTGACGTCGACCTATCTCGCGGACCGCTGCAAGGTGGGCGGCACCGCGCGCGTCTACATCAAACCGAACCGCCACTTCGGCTTGCCCGCCGACGGCAGCCGCCCGATCATCATGATCGGCGCAGGCACCGGCGTCGCGCCCTACCGCGGCTTCATCGAGGAGCGCAGCGAAACCGCAGCCACCGGCAAGAGCTGGCTGTTCTTCGGCGAACGCAACTTCACGAACGACTTCCTCTATCAGCTCGAATGGCAGGACCATCTGGCGTCCGGCGCGCTCTCGCGCATCGACGTGGCCTTCTCTCGCGATCAGCCGGAGAAGATCTACGTGCAGACGCGTCTCTGGGAGCGCCGCGAGGAGCTTCTCGGCTGGCTCGAAGAGGGCGCGCACATCTACGTGTGCGGTGACGAGAAGGGCATGGCAAAGGACGTCGACACGACGCTCGCTCGCATTCTCGCCCAGTCCGCCAAGGGCGACGAGGAAGCCGGCCGCGCCAAGCTCAAGGAACTGGCCAAGGCCGGCCGTTATCAACGCGACGTCTATTGAGGCAGTGCGGGAGTAAGGCAGTCGGCAGTCGTGTGCCGCTTCCAGTTTGCCCCTAACTGCCGACTGCCTCACTGCCTACTGCCGAGAAGAACCCATGACCGACAAACGCGCCAAGAACGAATTCCTCAAAGAGGAAAGCCACTACCTTCGCGGCACAATCGCTGAAGGACTGTCGCAGGTCGAAACCGGCGCCATCGCCGAGGACGACACGCAGCTCATCAAGTTTCATGGCTCCTACATGCAGGACGACCGCGACGTGCGCGGCGAGCGGGCCAAGAAGAAGCTCGAGAAGGCCTTCAGCTTCATGATCCGCCTGCGTCTGCCGGGCGGTCTGGTGTCGCCCGATCAGTGGATCAAGCTCGACGACATCGCCGGCACGTACGCCAACGGGTCGCTTCGCCTCACGACGCGCGCCACGTTCCAGTATCACGGCGTCATCAAGTCGAACCTGCGCCGCACCATGCAGGCGATCAACGCCGCCTGCCTCGACACCATCGCGGCGTGCGGCGACGTGAACCGCAACGTCATGTGCGTCGCCAATCCGTTCTTTTCCGAGACGCACGCCGCGGCCGCCGACTTCGCGCGCAAGGTCAGCGATCACTTATTGCCGAAGACGAGCGCCTATCACGAGATCTGGCTCGACGGCGAGAAAGTCGAAGACAAGACGCGCCCCGCCGTGCCGGATACGGAGCCGCTCTACGGCGTCCACTATCTGCCGCGCAAGTTCAAGATCGTCATCGCCGTGCCGCCGGTCAACGATGGCGACGTGTTCGCGCACGACCTCGGCTTCATTGCGATCACTGACGCCAATGGCGCGCTCCAGGGCTGGAACGTCTCCATCGGCGGCGGCATGGGTATGACTCACGGCGAGACGGCCACGTTCCCGCGCACGGGCGACGTGATCGGGTTCTGCGCGCCGGAGCAGGCCATCGACGTGGCCGAAAAAGTCATGCTCGTGCAGCGCGACTGGGGCAACCGCGAGAACCGCGCCAACGCGCGGCTCAAGTACACCGTCGAGCGCTTTGGCGCCGACAAGTATCGCGCCGAAGTCGAAAGCCGTCTCGGCTACAAGCTCGGCGAAGCGCGCCCCTTCAAGTTCACCCACATGGGCGATCCGCTCGGCTGGCAGCAGGGCCCCGACAAGAAGTGGCATCTCGGCCTCTTCATCGAGAACGGCCGCATCAAGGATACGCCCGACAAGCGCCTGCGCACGGCGATCCGCGAAATAGCCGAGGCCGGTGGCATTACATTCTCCGTGACCGGCAACCAGAACATCATCATCTGCAATGCCGGCGCCAAGCAGAAGGCGAAGATCGAGGCCACGCTGAAGAAGCACGGCATCGACATCGCGACGTCATCGGGTCTGCGCCGCAACTCGATCTCATGCGTGGCCCTTCCGACTTGCGCGCTTGCTCTCGCTGAAAGCGAACGCTTCCTGCCCGAGCTCATTACGTCGCTGGAAGGCTCGCTCGATAAGGCGGGTCTGCGCGAGGACGACATCGTCATCCGCATGACGGGCTGCCCCAATGGCTGCGGCCGCCCCTACATGGCCGAGATCGGCTTCGTCGGCCGCTCGCCCGGGCTCTACAACCTCTATCTCGGTGCGGCCTTCGAGGGCACGCGTCTCAACAAGCTCTACGCGCAGGATGTCGGCAAGGCGCGCATCGTCGAGCTGCTTGAGCCGCTGTTCCTGCGCTATGCGAAAGAACGCAACGATGGCGAGCGCTTCGGCGATTTCGTCATTCGCGCCGGTGTCATCAAGCCGACCCTCGGCGGCAACACCTTCCATAGCGACATCGCGCTCGTCAGCTGACGGCGCGGCGTTACCCTGCTGCCTGCTGCCTGCTGCCTGCTGCCTGCTGCCTGCTGCCTGCTGCCTATTACATCTTGGCGAAGAGCTGGTAGGCCGCGAACAGCAGGATGCCCGCCAGCGCGAACCTGAGAGCTTTGTCCGGCAGCCGCCCGGTGAGGCGCGAGCCGATCGCGATGCCCGGCAGCGAGCCCGCGAGCAACAGCCCCAGCAGCGTGAAGTTCGTGTTTCCCATGCCGAGGTGGCCGAGCCCGGAAACCAGCGTCAGCGGCACGGCGTGCACGATGTCAGTTCCGATCAGATAGCGCGGCCGCAGCGCCGGGTAGAGCAGCGTCAACACAACGACGCCGATGGCGCCCGCGCCGACCGAGGTCAGCGTGACGATCGACCCGAGCAGCAGGCCCAGCATCAGCGTCGGAAACGGGCGAATGGATTGCGTCGCGCCTTCGGGTATCGCACGCGCCCGCGTAATGAACGGATAGACGAGGATCGCGAGCGAACTCAGCACCAGCGCCACCACCAGCGCGGTCTTGATGACATGCGCCATGGTTGCGAGGTCGGGTTCGAGCCATTCGATCAGGCCCAGCATGGCGATCGAGCCAGGCACGCTTCCGGCCGCGAGCCAGCGCACGATGCGCCAGTCCACATTGCCGAAGTTGTGATGCGGCGCCACCGCCGACGCCTTGGTGATCGACGCGAACAAAAGATCGGTTCCGACCGCGAGCGCGGGCTGCACGCCGACATGCGCGATCAGGAACGGCGTCATGAGCGAGCCCGCGCCGACACCCGTCATCCCGACGAGGAACCCGACGCCGAAGCCGCCGCACACGATGAGCGGCCAGAGGGAAAGCAGCGAAGTATCGAGCATGAGTTCCTTCGCCTGCTAGAGTGCTTCCGGAAAAGTGGGAACCGGTCATGGCTAAGCCATGCCAGCGACAGTGTCCGATAAGAAGCACGATAAAATAAAGACCTAGAGCCGTTCCGCGAACGGCTCTAGGTGAACGCTTTGATGATCGTGTTCAGGCTGAGCCCGATGACGACGCATCCCACGACCAGCATGAGGGCCTTCGCGGGCACATGCTTTGCCGCCAGCGCAGCGAACGGCGCAGCGATGACTCCGCCGATGATGAGCCCGGTGATGATCGGCCAGAGCCCGAGCCCGATGGTGAAGAAGAACGTTATCGAGATCGTCAGCGTGACGAAGAACTCGGCGAGGTTGACCGAGCCGATGGCGTAGCGCGGCGTCGTGCCTTGGCCGAGCAGGCTGGAGGTCACGATCGGGCCCCAGCCCCCACCGCCGATGGCATCCAACAAGCCGCCGAAAAACCCGAGCGGGGCGACCGAACGCGGCTGAGGGGACTCGAGCGGCCGGCGCACGAGCGCCTTCCAGATGATGACGATGCCGAGCAGCAGGAGATAGATGGCGATGTAGGGCTTCAGCGTCTCGCCCTCGAAGCCTGAGAGCGCATAGGCGCCGATTGCGCCGCCGATCGCGCCGGGCACGGCAAGCCGCCACAACAGCTTGCGGTCGACGTTACCGAGCTTCCAGTGGGCTAGCCCTGACGCGCCGGTGGTGAACGTCTCCGCCGCATGTACGCATGCGCTTGCGGTAGCCGGAGGCACGCCCGTGCTGAGCAGCACCGACGTTGCCGTCACGCCGTACGCCATGCCGATGGCGCCGTCGATCATCTGCGCTACGAAGCCTATGGCCACGTAGAGTAAAACTTCATCCATGATGGTAGGCGGCGCTTCCGTTATTGCAGTCAACCGATAGCAGAGATGATCTGCCGTGACGACGGGGAATTCGCCGCTGCCGCAGCCGGCGAGAAATCGAATCTTCCCGATCTCACCGTGCTGCAACTGCGAGGGATCGGCCCGCCGGATGGCGCCCTAGATGGAGTAATCCGGCGGGCTCTCGATTTCGACGTTGATGCCGGCCGCCCGCAGGATGAGCGCGACTTCATTGGCCCGGCGGCGGAACTCGGCCTCGGTCCCGGGAATGTCCCGAAGGTCGGCGCTCAGCCCCCGCTCCAGCATGGCGCGCGTCAGCATGAAGGAGTTCTCGTCCGCCAATGCCGCTTCCGCCTTCGCCGCCGTCACGACGCCGCCGGCGATGGATGCACCCGTGATGGCATCCACCAGCATGAAGCTGCCCGTCTCCGGCGCCTCGCTGAAGGTGTCGATGGCCGCGGGCCGCGCGAGCGCGATTTCGCCGATCGCGATGTCGTTGGTCGAACACACGTCCGCCGGATGGCTCTCCAGCGTTTCGAGATCGAGCAACGCCTGGATTTTGAGATTGGAGACCGGTGTCAGATCGGTCGCGGTGCGCAGCAGGTAGGATCCGCGGGGGTCGTACGCCGTCTCGCTGAGCCAGACCATGCGCGCCTCCACGACGCGCGCAACCACGGGCCGCGCGTCGGCCTTGGACAGCACGGCGCCGCGCGCCACGTCGATGTCGGTATCGAGCTGGATCGCGACCGCCTGGCCCTGCGAGGCCTGATCGAGATCGCCGTCCATGGTCGCGATGCGCAGGATCTTGGCGCCGCGTTTCGAGAGCGCATCGACCACGGTTTCTCCGACGCGCACGCTGCCGCCGCTGACCGTGCCCGCGAGCCCGCGGAAATCGTTGCGGCTGTCGCGCAGCACCGTCTGCACCGGAAAGCGGAAAGGGCCGCTCGGTTCGGTCACGCGGCTCGGCAGCTGTTCGAGATGCTGCAGCAGCGTCGGTCCGGTATACCAAGGCATGTGCGTCGAAGCCGCGGCGACGTTGTCACCCGAAACGGCCGCCGTCGGGATGGCGGTTGCCTCCCAGAATCCGAAATGCCAAGAGAACGTCTCGAAATCCGCTTCGATCTTGCGGAATGCCGACTCCGACCAGTCGACCAGGTCCATCTTATTGACGACGAGGATGACACGCTTCACGCCGACAAGGTCGAGGATCGCGGCATGGCGGCGGGTCTGCTTCTTGATGCCGTGGCGGGCGTCGATCAGCAGGATGGCGACGTCGGCGTGCGATGCGCCGGACGCCATGTTGCGCGTGTATTGCTCGTGGCCAGGGCTATCGATGACGACGATGCGGCGCGTCGCCGTATCGAAATAGCGCCACGCGATGTCGATCGTGATGCCCTGCTCGCGCTCGGCGACGAGCCCGTCCATGAGCAGGCTGAAATCGGGATTGCCGCCATCGACGGTCTTGCCGCGCTTTAAGGTCTCGCGCTGATCGTCGTAGAGATCAGTCGCGTCCCAGAGCAGGCGGCCGATCAACGTCGACTTGCCGTCGTCGACAGAGCCGCAGGTCAGCACGCGCAGCATGCCCGAGAGTTCCGGTGCGATCTTGTCGAGATCGGTCGGCGCGGGCTGCGTGTCGGCCGCTTGCCCAGCGACGACTTTGAGCGGCGTCTTGGTCTTCTTCACGCTCTTCTCCTGAAGGGCATTGGGGCGTGTCATCAGAAATACCCTTCCTGCTTTTTCTTCTCCATGGCGCCGGCCTGGTCGTGGTCGATCAGGCGGCCCTGGCGTTCCGACGTGCGCGCGCCGAGCGTCTCGGCGACCACGCTTTCGATGGTGTCGGCATTCGATTCAACCGCGGCCGTGAGCGGGTAGCAGCCGAGCGTACGGAAGCGCACGCGCCGGTTTACGACTTCTTCGCCGGCCTTGACGGGCAGGCGTTCGTCGTCGCGCATCAGGAGTTGGCCGTTGCGCAGAATGGTCGGGCGCTCGGCGGCGAAGTAGAGCGGCACCACGTCGAGCTTCTCGCGCAGGATGTAGCGCCAGACGTCGCGTTCGGTCCAGTTCGAGAGCGGAAACACGCGCACCGTCTCGCCGGCGCCGAGACGGCCGTTCAAGAGCCGCCACATCTCGGGCCGCTGCCGGCGCGGATCCCAGCGATGACCCTCGGCGCGGAACGAGAACACACGCTCCTTGGCGCGGCTGGCCTCCTCGTCGCGACGCGCGCCGCCGAAGGCCGCGTCGAAGGCATACTTGTCCAGCGCCTGCTTGAGCGGCACGGTCTTCATCACGTCTGTATAGACGGACGGCGCGTAGTCGATCGGATTGATGCCCTTGGCGCGGCCGTCTTCGTTCGTGTGCACGATCAGGTCGAGATCGAAATCGCGCGCCGTCTTGTCGCGAAATTCGATCATCTCCCGGAACTTCCAGCCGGTGTCGATGTGTAGCGTCGGAAACGGCAGCTTGCCCGGCCAGAACGCCTTGCGCGCCAGATGCAGGAGGACCGTCGAGTCCTTGCCGATGGAATAGAGCAGCACCGGCTTGCGGAACTGCGCCGCCGCCTCGCGGAAGATATGGATGCTTTCGGCCTCGAGCAGATCGAGGTGGGAGATGGCTTGCGTCATGCTTGCGTCTCTTTCGCTTTCGGGCGGTTGTGCAGCCCGCATTCCTTGCCGTCCTCGTTTTCCCACCACCACCGGCCGGCGCGGATGTCCTCGCCGGGGCGGATGGCGCGCGTGCACGGCTGGCATCCGATGGAGGGGAAGCCGCGGGCGTGCAGCGGGTTGACGGGAATGGCGTTCGTTTCGATGTAGGCTTCGAGGCCCTCGAGGGTCCAATCGGCGATCGGGTTGAGCTTCACGAGCCGATGCTCGCTGTCCCAGGCGGCAAACGGCACGTGCGCGCGGCCGGCCGACTGCTCGCGCCGCATCCCCGTGATCCAGCCCTGAGCGCCCGCCAGCGCCTTATTGAGCGGGCGCACCTTGCGCACGTCGCAGCAGGCCTTGCGGGCCTCGATCGATTGGCGGAAGCCCATGATCCCGTCGCGGGCGACGAGCATCTGTACGTCCTCGGCATCCGGAAAAGCGACGCGGATCTTGAGGCCGTAACGGAGTTCGCTCGCATCCAGCGTTTCCAGCGTCTCGGGAAAGTGCCGCCCCGTGTCGAGCGTGAACACGTCGAACGTCCGGCCCGTGGCTGCGATGGCATGCAGCACGGCCTGGTCCTCGAGACCGAGGCTGGTCGAGAACGTGATGCGGCCGGGAATGGCGTCGGCGATGGCGATCAGGCGCTCTTCAAGCGTGGCAAGGCCGCCGAGCGCAGCATCCAGCCGCGCCGCGAGTTCCGGTCCATCGCTGGGCGATTCAAGGGCGGTCGTCGCCCCGGCATGGCCACCGGCACGCGCTCCAATCAGTGTGTGAGACATGGGAATCCTCCGATCGCCGGAAGTTAGTGAAATATGGTTCTTAAATAAAGGGGCAAGGCGAAATAAGAATAGGATCGCATTCCCAAACCCGACTTGTGGAGAAATATTGTTCTACTTTGCGTCCTTCCGGAACGGAATTCTGAGGTGGGCCGACCGCCTGCGGGTATGTCGCGCCGGGGGTGGGGGCGGGCGGCCCTAGATGACCGCCTGCGGCTAAGAGGCCACCGCTTGTGGGCGTCGTTACGCCGGTAAGCGATGGCCGGCGTAACGACGCCCCGGACCCGCGCCACCTGCAACCTGGGCGCGAATCCGTCCGGCCCACTGGGGCGAGCGCCGTTTCGTCAGCCGCCGCATACGTCATTACCCGGATGTTGCATATTGAACACGCAGGACATTGTGTGAACATCCGCAACGCGGACGTCCAAGTTCAACGGAACGCTCGCAATTCGAGATCGCGCTGGAATACGAAGGTTATCCCCAGGGGCTCCGGCTCGGACGTGCGCGTCTTGCCGGCGACCAGATCGCTGAGCGAAAGCGCATTCGGGGCCCATTTCACGCGCGAATCAGTTGGCGGCCAAAGCGTCGTGTTGCAGGGTAAACGGATACAAAACGGCGTTCCCGGGCGATCCGTCCCCATCGCCCCGGAAATATTGCAACGAACTCGGAATACTAATAATTGGTTAACGAACTCAGCCATTTAGAGACCACGTCTCATGTGGACATGATGTCAGCGACCTGTCGCGAGATGTCCCTCCACAACACGAACACTAGCCTCGCCCATCCCAAACGAATAATCTTGGCAGGTATCAGAAACGCAGACAGCCGATGTTGAGGGCTGAAGCTGTATTTGCGTGATGAGACACATGAGTTGTTCAACGTAGACCAAGTAAGGCGGGGTACTATTATGGGGGATTCTAAGCTACCTCCGGAATTTCCGGGCGGCAGTGCATTGGAAGCGGGCGAACTCGAACGCCTCGAAGAAGGTGGTCTCGAAGTATTCGAGATCGCCGGCCTGATTAAGTGGTTCGATGTTGCCAAGGGCTACGGCTTCATTGTGCCCGACAACGGCCTCGCCGACGTGCTTTTGCATGTCACGTGCTTGAGGGCTGGGGGCTATCAGACCGCTTATGAAGGCGCACGCATCCACTGCCAGGTCCTGCGCCGCCCGAAGGGCATGCAGGCCTTCCGTATCCTCTCCATGGACGAATCGACGGCCATCCACCCGTCGCTCCTTCCTCAGCGGACGCACGTTCATGTGCAACCAGAGAGCGATTGGGAACGGGTTATCGTGAAGTGGTTCAACCGGGTTCGGGGCTTCGGCTTCCTGACCAAGGGAGAAGGCACTCCGGACATCTTCGTCCACATGGAAACCCTTCGCCGTTTCGGCTTTACGGAGCTTCGCCCGGGCCAGACCGTCCACGTCCGTTGGGGCATGGGCTCGAAGGGCCACATGGCGGCCGAGTTGAAGCCGGACGGGTCGACCACGGGCATCACGTCGCCGCACTGACGGTGTCGGCACTTCAATGACGCGACGAAACACCTTAGGCTCGCGAAACCCGCACGCCTTTCGTGCTTCCAGCGCCGGTGCCGCATGACTGATTCACGCTATGGAAGAGGGGCTGCGATCGGTGCGGCCCTTCTTGCCGTTTTGGCTCCCGGCCTCGCCGCGAGCGAACCCCTGAAACTCGCCGAAAGCGCCGCCACGAAGGCGCACGTCGCGACCGAACGCCTCGAGATTGTCTCGGCAACGGGCACCCACGCATTCGATGTCGAAATTGCCACCACGGCGCAACAGCAGGCGCTGGGATTGATGTACCGCACCAGCCTCGCGGCCGATAAGGGCATGCTGTTCCAGAACGCCAAGGAACGCGAGATCACGATGTGGATGAAGAACACCTACATCCCGCTCGACATGGTGTTCATCCGCGCCGACGGAACGGTTCATCGCATCGCGGCGCGCACGGAGCCGTTCTCGGAGCGGATGATCGCCTCGCAGGGCAATGTCAGCGCGGTTCTCGAAATCGCCGGCGGCCGGGCCGAGCAGCTGGGCTTGAAGCCGGGCGATAAAGTGCGCCATCGGCTTTTCAACGCAACGCCCTAATCGACGGGCCACCAATCGACGGGCACCAATCGACCGGCAACAGAACATGGACATGTTGCCTCGGTTGCGACCCCGAGTGCGGTCGGAGCTTGACCGGGCGCGCGCGAAGCGGCACATGGAGGCGGACGGTGCGGCGATTTGATTTTCTGATGGTGAGCCTGCCAGGGCGCCATCACGGCTGACACCATCGAGACGGGGCATAGCTCAGCCTGGTAGAGCGCCTGCTTTGGGAGCAGGAAGTCGGGAGTTCGAGTCTCTCTGCCCCGACCATTTCTTTCAACGAGTTACCTGACCAAGAAGGGCTCTCGTTGTACAAGAATCTTCGGTCGTTGTACAAACTGTGGACATCATTCGTTCCGTCCCCGCTTGGAGCGCTTCCGCTCGGCGGCCTCCCATTTGAGGATCGCGGTTGCAGCTAAGCGGCGCTGGTTCACTTGCTTTGCGTAGTGCTCGACCATTTCACGACTCTGGCCAGTGATGGCGCACACCTCTGCATCAGTGCATCCCGCCTCAAGTAGAAACACCACCGCCGACTTCCGCAACCCGTGGAACACGAGCCGCCTTGAACGAAGCGTCGCGAACGCGTCGACATTCATCTGCTTGTTCCAACTCGCTTTGAACCCGTCCTTTGTCCAAGGCAGTCCATCCGAATTGACAAGGATGGTGACGCTCTCGTGTTTGAGGTTGGCCACCATCGGCTTGAGATCGCGATGCATCGGAATCCAAAGCTTCGTCCCTGTTTTTTCCTGAACGACGGCGATCAGCCCCGCCTTGATGTCGGTCTTGACATGGCAAGCACGTCGCCGAGGCGTTGGCCTGTGTAAAGTGCGAGCGCCTGCGCGATGATGAATCGTTGGGATGCGTGTTCCCGAAACAGAGCGATGTCATCCCAGCTCCAAGGCGCATAGCCATCGCCGCTCTTGAATTTCGGGACGTGGTCGCAAGGATTGTCTTGCCGCCAACCGCGCGGGATACTCCAGCCGATCATCGCCGAGAGCGCGCGGAGAAGGTTGTTCGCCGCAGCCGGGCGATTTGCATAGGCTTCAACACGCTTCGTTAGGATCGCGGTGGCGCCGGCGGCATGTCGGCGTAGGCATCTCGCATCGCCAACACGTGTTTGGGCTCAAGTGCATCGACGCGACGTTCTGCCCAAACCGAGTTGACGTAGAAAAGATAGCGCGTCCATTCGGAACGCGTGCTGGCGGCCAGCGCAGCCCATTCTGGGCTTGCTTGGTAAGATGAGATCAACGCCGCGATCGTGCCCGGTCTCCGCCCGGCGGGAACGTCGCCAGACAGCTCGCGATACTTCGCCCACCACTCCGCGTTCAGCGAGCCATCGACGTTCTGAGGGGCACCGGGAAGCGTGACGCGCGGACGT
The DNA here is from genome assembly GCF_051860585.1 of Hyphomicrobium sp. Classification (GTDB taxonomy): domain Bacteria; phylum Pseudomonadota; class Alphaproteobacteria; order Rhizobiales; family Hyphomicrobiaceae; genus Hyphomicrobium_C. The sequence continues at coordinate 5,484 of NZ_JBHYDS010000018.1, read as the reverse complement.
CAACCTCAGGGCGTGCCAAGCGGAGGCCATGCCTGCTTAGCCGAGACAGCTGAAGTGCCGAGGACCTCATTTAATCGCCAAAGCCTACTCGATAACAACGTCCGCTTATCCCCCGTCATCGCCAGTCCTATCATCCACCGCAAATGCATCGAGGCGATGCTGTAGCTCTGAGTCGCTTCCGCAGGGAGGACGCACGTGACCGTCGACTTTGAAAAGGCGCAGGCGGAGCTTCCGATCCTCCGGGATTTCATCGATTTCGTGAACCGCCAATCCGGCGTTTACATGGACTGCCTTGCAGGCTTCCAAGGCAACACGGTTCGCATCCGCCGCCAGATCGCGAGAGTGCAGCGGCCCGTTGGCTGCCAAATTAAAGAAGGCCGGCCCATCATGATGTATGCGAGCTTCGAGGATCCTAGCTCCCCGGATGTCATTCACCACCGCATCATTCGTGCGGAGAAGTTCCTCGCGGTCAATGCCGGAGGCGGTTTTCAACGAACAGCAGGTTTGCTGGTCGATCATCGTCTTTCTTTTTGCGTATTGGGACGAGGAGGTTCGGCCCAGGATCGCGGGCGTTCGGGGCGTCAAGGTCGACGACGTGAAGGTGGATGCCTTGGGCGATTTGCGGATCATCCGCAACAGCATCATTCACAACAAGGGTGTCCTGGCCGCTAGCGAACATGCACGCCTGAAGAAGCTTGGTCACGAGCTCAAGTCCGGCGAGCGGATTTCCTTTTCCAGCGACGGCGTGCACAAGGTCTTCGTCGCCGTGAAGCAGGCCATCGCCGAGATCATCAATACGTATGTTGGGCATCTTCCCGATGCGCCCGACGCGTCGCAGATTGTCGGCGTCGCAATTCAAAATGCCGGCCCCAGGCCGTCCGACTAGGTCATGCCACGCGCCCGCCGCAGGTTAGCGGCAGCGCGGCAAGACACCAGGCGAAATTCAGGCCGATGTGGCGAGAGGTCGGTCGGCGAACTCCGCGACCGAAGCGAACAGGCAATCCAGCTCAGGGTCGCTGTGGCCAGTTAGTTGCATGTGTTCACGCACCAAGAAGGCCTCGTGGATGACTGGGCGATCGCTTCGATAAAAGATGCGGTCGCGGGAGTAGACCTGCACAAGCAGGTTCAAAAAGTCCACTTCATCTTTGCGAAGCACGATCGTCGCGAGTTCGCAGTTGCTGACGTACCGAAAGGGGCATGTGTAGAGAACAGCCATGCTTGGCGTCATCGGGATGATCCACCTGTGAAAACCGGACACATGCCCGTTCGTCGGGAAGGTGCTGAAGAAGCCGTCTCCGAAAATCAGCTCCCGATCCTCACTCAGTAGAACGGCGAACTTTCCGGTCACCAGCATGCGTCTCGTGAATGCCGCGAGCAGCGGACGCATATTCGCCGCGACGATAGAGGTGTCCGCGATAATATCCAACGAAGGGAAGGCGTCTCGCGCGCCTTCAACGCCGCACGCGATGCGGTGCCTCATCAGCGGGCTTCGCACGACAAGCGAAGCGAGCACTTCGGCAAGCAGCCCGCGACGATCTCGGATCATTGGCTGGGCGAGCATGCGCTCCGAGAACCCGCCGCTGAAATTTGCGCGCCTGGCATCGAGAGTGCTTAGCCAGTCAATGATCGTTCCCGCGCTGTTGTCGGCCTTCCCGTACATGGACTCAAACGATGAGTTCCAGGGACCCCCAATGCGAATGTTGTGTGCTTGTCATGCCCGAATGTCCACGGGGCTCCAGTCACATCCTTGCCGTCGGCAAGCACCTGCGTGACCATCCCGCGCGCGTCTGCCCAATAGCGCGATATGGCGCTTGGCCACCAATGATGCCGTTTGCTCTCGTATATCCGCGTCACGTTCGCGCGGACGGTTGATCATAACCGAGGTACGTGCCGAGTTTGCTCATCGCCGCGTAGAGGGCGCGGCCGCTCTTCTCGTTCATGATTAGATGCGTCTCGCCAACCTAAGATAGATGAGGCTTTCTCCGCCGTAGCAGGAGGATCGGCCAAATTCGAGATCGATCTCGACGCTCTCCTCTTTGTCCTTAAGCACTTCCTCGAAAAAGCATGTGGTCGCCATTCATCCCTCCGCCGAATCGACTTACGGCGTAGCATGGCGCGAAGGGTTTCCCTAGACTAGAGCGCCCGCACACCGCCGATGGTTCTCGGCGATTCTCGGATGCGTTCTGGCAAAATGGTGGGGGGGCGGGAAGACCTTCGATGACAGAGAAGCCAAAACGACTGACGCCCGTAGGCGAGACTTTACGGGAACTTTTTCTCAAGTCCGGTAACCTCTGCACCTTTCCCGGCTGCGGTCGATTGATGATGAATGCGGAGGGCGTGTTCATTGGCCAACTCTGCCATATCGAGGGTGCGGAGAAGAAGGGCGAGCGCTTTAATCCCGCGATGAGCAATGAGGACCGGCGCGCTTTCTCGAACCTCATGTTGATGTGCTACGAGCATCACCAGATCACAAACGACGTGACCGCCTACCCTGTCGAGAAGCTGAGACAGATGAAGGCCGACCACGAAAATCGCTTCTCGCGCCCGGACCGCGCGATCCTCGAAAAGCTCACCGACTGGACCGAGATGGACGAGCCGACACAGGTCCGCAATCTCAAGCGCATGGATCAAGTGCTTAGGTGGAATCTCGGCACCGCCGAACTTACGGAATTGGTCAACGACTTAAACGAATACGTAGTGGGTCTGCGAAAAGTGCCAATCGAGCTCCGCAAGTTTCTTGGGATAGTCGCCCGGCGGGCGGCGAAGATGGATGACAGTCGTGTTGTCCAATCGACCACTTCCGGCACCCTGATCCTTATCAGCGACCTCAGCGCCGCCTTCAGCCTCGGCGAGGCGATCGTAGCCGAGCGAGTAAATCAACTTGATGCTTACGGCCTCGCGGGCATCGACGAGATCGATACGGACATAGGACCGAGGCCTGCCGTGCGCATCTACAATCTCGAGAGCGGCTGGCCGCTTTGGCTTGACATCATTTCCTTCTGCGATGCCGCATCGGAACAGCTGGACGCCTTTACGGAAGATATGGATTTCGCGCGCCTTGACGGCTGACGAGGCGCCGCGCGGCAAACTGCGGTACGCCACGGTCGGCGGTGTCGCCGAAGGGATGGTCGGGGTCACTCATGGGTCTCCCGCCCGTGCGCGCGATTCGAGTGCGGGCGATGATAGTTGAATCGTGCCGCTAGCGCTGATACGGCTCACGTTTGGCCCGCGGCGGCAAAGCACGACTATTTCATACTGAGATTGCAGCTTAGGAAGCAGGACGTGTCGCGGGCCAATCATTGGCATAGGACAGTAGATTGTTCGCTGCGCGGGTTGCCTTCTCCCACTCTCCGGAATTGAGAACCGCCTCGGAAGTGCTGGCATCGTCATGCTGCCGTTCAACCGCAAGAAGGCTTCCGATAAAGCTCTCGAGTCGCGCCAGAAGCTCCTTGTCAGCTACTTCGACGCTCGCGCGCTTCAACATCGCTTCCGAGTCCAGATCGCCGAAAACCTGCTCGAATAATTCGTTTAGGTCGGTGACCGATGTTCGCGACCTATCTCCTTCGGCCCAAGCGCGCCGGAGAGTATCTGGCTCCACTATGAGCCGTGCGTATCTCAAAACCTGAGGAAATGCCCTCGAGGAACCCGCCCGTGACCTTCCACATCCCCAGGCGCGACCAAGACGCGCTCCTCGGGACCATCGAGGCGTTCTTCGCCAAGCTCCCCTGAGGATCCGCGCCGCTAGCTTTTGGGTCCCTTTTGGACCAAAAAGCTAGCGCGGGGCTATCCTGCCTCACTCAGTTTTCGATACCTCTCGCGCCATCCATAGCGATGTCCGAAGGCAAGGACACAAAGTCAATGCCGGTCGATCCCATTCAGCTCAGCAAGTTCTTGAGTTTCGTCCTGCGCCACAAGCCCGACGCCATAGGCCTTGCATTAGACCCGCAGGGTTGGGTGCGCATTGACGAACTGATCGAGAAGGGCAACGTAGCTCGACCCCGGTTCAGCCGCGAAGACCTGCTGCATGTCGTCAAGACCAGCGACAAGAAGCGATTCTCGATCTCGACCGACGGACTCCGCATTCGCGCTGCACAAGGACACTCGGTTTCGGTGGACCTTGGCCTGCCGCCACAAGCGCCTCCTCCGGTGCTGTTGCACGGCACCGCGACGCGCTTCATCGACTCGATCCTGCGCGAAGGCTTGAAGCCACAGGATCGCGAGCAGGTCCATCTATCCACCGACGAAGCGACGGCGCGGCGCGTCGGGCAACGTCATGGCAAGGCTGCGATCCTCAAGATCGACGCCCTCCGCATGCACGCGCAGGGATTCAAGTTCTACCTCGCGGACAACGGCGTATGGCTGACCGATCAGGTGCCACCGGAGTTCTTGATACCGTCATCAAGCGAGACGGACTCCGCGACGACCTCAAGGCAGCCGAAGCTGTCAACGTAGATCATGAAGTGGCGCATGACCCATCGATCGCGCCACTCAGCCTGAGAGGCAGCACGCAGCTCCTGCACCCAGTCGGACCCTTGCACTTCGCACACCGTATCGAAGGTGTCAGTGACGTGCCATGCCGTGCAGTAGATTTCCGATCGCATTCGGAGCGCGCGTTGCTTCACGAACCGAAGTGACGCTGAACGCTTCCGCCCCTCATCGTCGAAGTCCATTGACAGCAGCATGTCGCCACCATCCGTGCTCAACGTGGGACCATGGATGACTGCGGTCGAAGGCAACGGTAATTCCAAAACTTTAAGCTTCTGCATCACTGCCCACCCGGACGAACTGTGCTAAACGGGGCGCCGGGGTTGCGGCCGAGCTGCCCGTTCAGCAAGTTCTCGAAGAACGAATTGCCTGTTTGATTGACACCGTTCCACTGCGCGCGAGGAATGCCCGCCGCCTCGAGCGCCTGCGCAGAACGAGTATTCAAGATGATCGTCTGACCATCCCTAACAATGTAGTTGACCGGAACATCCGACGCCTTCGTCGCACCAGACCGAAGCGCGGCCGCCACGTCGTCGACGCTTTTGCCCGCAAACGTACCGCCCTGGCTAAACATCCTGCTGAACGTTGCTTGCGCGAATTTCGCATCGGCCGCTAGCCCTCCTGGCGCAATCAGGTAAAATCCCCTCACAAAAGGCGCCAAGATCAGAGCAGCTTCTTCGAAAATGTAGGATTGTTGAATTCCTCGACCTTCGAACGCGCGCAAGTCGGTGCCGCTCTGCGTTCCGGGCGCTCCGCGTTCCCGATGCGCCTCCGCATTGAACATATGCGCAAATCCGGCCGTAATCGCGCCATTGGAAAACTTCCCGCCGGTGATCTCGGAGGCGAGACCGCCGGCCGACGCGGCAAATGCCGTGCGCACGTAGAAGCCGTCGGGCCCGCCGCCGGCGATGCCTTCGCCCGCGAACCCGCCGACGCTGCCGAGGCCCGCGGACGCAAACCCCTCCATGAAGCTGCCGCCCTGCGCCACGGAGAGCGCTC
>NZ_JBHYDS010000017.1:0-56395 GCF_051860585.1 Hyphomicrobium sp. | reverse complement strand
GCGTGTTGTGGTGTTTTTTTAACCTGTCCCTGGGTCTCCGGTGTTTTGCCCCCCCCCCGGGGGGGGGGGGGGGGGGGGGGGGGGGGGGGGGGGGCCCACGCCAGAAAACAACGTTGGCTTTGTATCTCCCCCCACCCCTAACCCCTCCCCGCTAGGGGGAGGGGGAAAGCGCTGCGATTCCGTATGATCGGATTTGCCGTGCTTCTTACCGGACACGTTGCTGGCATGGCTTCGCCATGACCGGTTCCCACTTTCCGGAAGCACTGTAAGCACAAGGCCGGATGAAAGTAGAGGTTGTCGCTCGTCCGGAGAGATGGCCGGCGGATTGCTACAGCCTCAATCACCCAATCGGGCGGCGCCGATGATGGGGCCGGAGTCGGGTTCCTGAATGAGCACGATCAGGTCTTCACTCTCCGGGCGCATGATCGCGGCGCGCGCCAAGCGTATCGTGGCGGGACGGCCATTCCACAAGCCGACGGGTGTCAGCTCGCGCACGACGTTGTAGTAGGTCAGCGTCTTGCCCTTGTTCTCGCCGCCCTTGATCGTCACGTTCACCGACTTCTGCACCACCGCCAGCCAGATCGTCGATTCCTTGGGTTCGGCATCGCGCGGGGCTGAGCCGGTCTCGATGATGATCGCGTTGCCGTAGTGCCAGAAGTGCAGCGGCACGCGGCTGCTGGCGAGCGCCGTGCCGGTGGCGCTGATGGCGCGCTCGATCTCCGACGGGCTGGACCCCAGAACTTCCGCCGCGCCGTTGACGATGGCCTGCGGCGTGTAGACGGTGCCGGTGCCGAGGCGTTGGGCGTATTGGCGCTGGCGTTCAGCGTTGCGCGGCGCGGCGAGCGTGTCGCTCCAGCCGAGATAGTCCCAGTAGTCGACGGGAAGCGTCAGCCCGACGATGTTTTCCTTGTCGAGATAGTCCTTCAGAAGTGCATCCGCCGCCGGACAGTCGGCGCATCCCTGGCTCGTGAACAGCTCGATGACGGCGCGGGGAGGATCCGGCCGGAGCGACGACTGGGGGGACGCCCCGGAGGGCATTGTGTTGTCTTGAGCGGCGGCGCTGAACGCCACAATGGCAAGCCCCGCCGCCACGGCGAGCGTGCGGCTGAGGACGGCGATGGCATTCCACGCGTGTGCTTGCTGCATGATCCCGCCGAAGGAAGCTTCGGAGCGAGTCATAGGATCAGCCCGCCGCGCGGTCCAGTCCAGAGGCGCCCCTCCGGTTAAGCGGCGAGGTTGCGGAGCACATACTGGAGGATGCCCCCGTTGCGGTAGTATTCGAGTTCATCGAGGGTATCGATACGGCAGATCAACGGCACGGTCAGGCTGCTGCCGTCCGCTTTTTCGATCTCGGCCTCCACGATCTGGCGCGGCCGCAAGTCGGCGAGGCCCCGGAGCGTGATCTTTTCGCTGCCGTCGAGCCCCAGCGCCTCCCATCCCGAGCCCGCCTGGAAGACGAACGGAATGATGCCCATGCCGACCAGGTTGGAGCGGTGGATGCGCTCGAACGACTGGGCGACGACCGCCTTTACGCCGAGCAGGTTCGTGCCCTTGGCCGCCCAGTCGCGCGACGAGCCGTTGCCGTATTCGATGCCGGCGAAAACGACGAGGGGAACACCCTCCGACGCATAGCGCTGCGCGGCGTCATAGATGGCCAGGCGCTCGCCGGTCGGCTGGTGGATCGTGTAGCCGCCCTCGACGACGTTGCCGGAGGCGTCGCGCACCATGTGGTTCTTGATGCGGATGTTGGCGAACGTGCCGCGCATCATCACTTCGTGGTTGCCGCGGCGCGTGCCGTACTGGTTGAAGTCGGCCGGCTGGACGCCCTCGTCGAGCAGGTACTTGCCGGCGGGAGACGCCGCCTTGATGGAGCCCGCGGGCGAGATGTGGTCGGTCGTGATCTTGTCGCCAAAGAGCGCGAGCACGCGCGCGCCCTCTATGTCCTTAAGAGGCACCGCCGTTTTCGTGATGCCCTGGAAGTAGGGCGGGTTCTGGACGTAAGTGGACTTGTCGTCCCAGCCGTAGGTGAGGCCGGTGCTGGTGCGGATGGTCGCCCACATGTCGTCGCCACGGAACACGTCGGCGTACCGCGCCTTGAAGAGATCGCGCGTGATGTTCTCGGCGATGAACTGCTGCACCTCCTTGTTCGAGGGCCAGATGTCTTTCAGATAAACCGGATTGCCATCGCTGCCGGTGGCGAGCGGCTCGGTCGAGAGATCGCGGACCACGGTGCCGGCGAGCGCGTAGGCGACGACGAGCGGCGGCGAGGCCAGATAGTTCGCCTGCACGTCCGGGCTGACGCGACCTTCGAAGTTGCGATTGCCCGACAGAACGGCCGCCGCGACGAGGCTATTGTCGTTGATCGATTTCGAGATCTCGGCCGGAAGCGGGCCGGAGTTTCCGATGCAGGTGGTGCAGCCGAAGCCGACGAGGTTGAAGCCGACCTTGTCGAGGTGCTTCTGCAGGCCCGCCTTTTCGAGATAGGCCGCCACGACCTGGCTGCCCGGCGCGAGCGAGGTCTTGACCCACGGCTTGGCCTTGAGGCCCTTCGCGGCGGCGTTGCGTGCCAGCAATCCAGCCGCGATCAGCACCGACGGGTTCGACGTGTTGGTGCAGCTCGTGATGGCGGCGATGACGACGTCGCCGTGGCCGAGCTTGTAGCCGTGGCCATCGACGGGGACGCGTTTGCCCTGCTCGTTCGGCTTCTTGTATTCGGTTTCGAGCGCGGCCAAGAACCCCGCCTTGACGTCCGGAAGCGAGATGCGGCCTTCGGGGCGCTTCGGGCCGGCGACGGACGGCACGACGGTCGCGAGATCGAGTTCGAGCGTATCGGTGAACACAGGATCGCCCGCTTCCTTGGTGCGGAACAGGCCCTGCGCCTTGGAATAGGCCTCGACGAGGGCGATGCGGGCCGCCTCGCGGCCGGAGATCGTGAGGTAGTTGAGCGTCTCGCCATCGACCGGGAAGAAGCCGCAGGTGGCGCCGTACTCGGGCGCCATGTTGGCAATCGTGGCGCGGTCGGCAAGCGTCAGATGGTCGAGGCCGGGGCCGTAGAATTCGACGAACTTGTTGACCACGCCCTTCTTGCGCAGCATCTGCGTGACGGTGAGCACGAGGTCGGTCGCGGTGACGCCCTCCTTCAATGCGCCGGTGAGCTTGAAGCCGATCACTTCGGGAATGAGCATCGACTGCGGCTGGCCGAGCATGGCCGCCTCGGCCTCGATGCCGCCTACGCCCCAACCGAGGACCGCGAGCCCATTGACCATCGTGGTGTGGCTGTCCGTGCCGACCAGCGTATCCGGATAGGCGAGGGTGTCGCCCTCCGGTGTGACCGCCGTCCACACCGTTTGCGCCAAATATTCGAGGTTCACCTGGTGGCAAATTCCCGTGCCCGGCGGCACGACGCGGAAGTTCGCGAACGCATCCTGGCCCCACTTCAGGAACACATAGCGCTCGCCGTTGCGCTCGTATTCGAGCTCGACGTTCTTGGCGAAGGCATCGGCGTTGCCGAACGCATCGACGATGACCGAATGGTCGATGACGAGATCGACCGGCACGAGCGGGTTGATCTTCTTGGCGTCGCCGCCGAGCGTCAGCATGCCGTCGCGCATCGCCGCCAGATCGACAACCGCGGGCACGCCGGTGAAGTCCTGCATCAGCACGCGGGCGGGACGGAAGCCGATTTCCTTTTCGGCCTTGCCCGTGTTCGTCAGCCACTCCGACATGGCGACGATGTCGGCCTTGGTCACCGAGCGGCCGTCCTCGTGGCGCAACAGGTTCTCCAGCAGCACCTTCATGGAGTAGGGCAGCTTCGAGATTCCGGTGAGACCGTTCTTCTCCGCCTCGGGGAGGGAGTAGTAGACGTACGCTTGGCCGTCGACAGAGAGCGTTTTGCGGCACTTGAAGCTATCGAGGGATGCCGGCGCAGTCGTCACAGTCGTCGGAGCGCTCACGTTTGTTCTCCATGAGTCAGATTGAATTTGAAAGACTACGGACGTGGGACCATGCCATCCGGCATGCCGCGACGCAGAAGACTACTCTCGCTCATTTTTTGCAGTAGCGAATTCGGAAGCAAGCAAATTATATAGGCGACTAAAGTTCAGAACGGCGCAGCACTGCTCGTTGGTTTTGCACTTTTCTTTTCTGTCGCAGGCGCAGCTACGCGCCGTTGCACGCGGTCCAGTCCTTGCTTCTCCATGCCGACAATCTGACCGTCGAACGCGGGACACGACCCGTGATTTCGGCACTGTCCTTCACGGCCAAGGCCGGGGAAGCGCTGTTGTTGGTCGGTCCGAACGGCGCCGGAAAGACCACGCTTATCCGCACCATCGCCGGTTTCATTCGTCCATCGAGCGGACACGTTGCGCTCAAAGGCGACTCCGAGGATCGGGATGTCGCACAGAGCTGCCATTACGTCGGGCATCTGACCGGCGTGAAGGCGAACCTGACCGTGACACAGAACCTCGCGTTCTGGGGCGCCTATCTTGCCGACGGTGCGGGCGGTCGCGACGGCCTCGCGGACAGGGTCGACGACGCGCTCGAACAGTTCGGCCTGTCGCGGCTCGCGGATTTTCCGGCGGGCCTGCTGTCGGCCGGGCAGAAGCGGCGACTGGGACTGGCCCGGCTCTGCGTCGCGGCGCGGCCGATCTGGCTGCTCGACGAGCCGACCGTTTCACTGGATACGGCGTCGACCGAACTTCTGGCGCGCCTGATCCAAGCTCACACCGCAGGCGGAGGGATCGTCATCGCCGCCACGCATCTGCCGCTCGGCCTCGAACAGCCAAGGTACCTTCGGCTCGGCGCGAGCCCGGAGGCGCCGGCATGAGCGGCTTTCTTGCTCTTCTCAAACGCGATCTCACGCTTGCCGCGCGCGAAGGGGCGGCGCTCGGCACGGCGCTCGGCTTCTATCTCGTCGTCGTCGCCATGCTGCCGCTGGGACTCGGGCCCGATCTCAAGCTGCTCTCGCGCATCGCCCCCGGCGTGCTCTGGATTGCGCTGCTGCTGGCGGCGCTGCTGTCGCTGCCGCGCATGCTCGAAGCCGACCACGAGGACGGGTCGCTGGAAGTCATGGCCACCGCGCCCCTCCCGCTCGAACTCGCGATCGGGGCGAAGGCGCTGGCGCACTGGATCACGACTGGAATCCCATTGGCGCTGATGGCGCCCGTGCTCGGGCTCATGCTCAACCTCGATATCGGGCTGACGCCGATGCTCGTCGCGACCATGCTGGCCGGAACGCCGGCGATCAGCTTCCTCGGCAGCATCGGCGCGGCATTAACGCTGAGGTCGCGGCGCGGCGGGCTGCTGCTCGCCCTCCTGGTGCTGCCGCTTTATATCCCGACCCTGATTTTCGGCATTTCCGCCATCGGGTTCGCCAGCCTCGGGCAGGATGGCGCCGGCGCGTCCCTGCTGATCCTGACGGCCATCTCGCTCGCCTCGATCGCGGCCGGGCCGTTCGCGTCGGCGGCCGCCCTCCGCCTTCAAATGTCCTAACGACGGCGTTAGGGGCGAATTGCAGGACAGACCGCGAACCGTTACATGGGGCCCATGCAAACACTCACTCAACGCCTCGCCAACCCCACCCGCTTCATGGAGATCTCGCGCGCGATCCTGCCGTGGATCGCCGGGGGCGCGGTGCTGTTCATCGCCTATGCGATGTATCTCGTGTTCTTCGTCGCGCCGCCGGACTACCAGCAGGGCGAGACCGTGAAGATCATGTACATCCACGTGCCGTCGGCATGGCTGGCGATGATGGGCTATTCGATCGTCGCGCTGTCGAGCTTCGGCCTGCTCGTGTTCCGCCATCCGCTGGCCGACGTTTCGGCCAAGGCCGCGGCGCCGATCGGCGCTGCGTTCACGCTCGCCGCACTGATCACGGGCTCGCTCTGGGGCAAACCGATGTGGGGCACCTACTGGGTGTGGGATGCGCGGCTGACGTCGGTGCTGATCCTGTTCTTCCTCTACCTCGGCCTGATTGCGCTGCGCTCGTCACTCGAGGACGAGGCGCTGGCCGGGAAGCTGACGGCGGTTCTCGCCCTTGTGGGCGTCGCCATCCTGCCGATCATCAAATTCTCCGTCGACTGGTGGAACACGCTGCACCAGCCCTCGACCGGTTTCACCTCGACGGTGGACGCGAGCATGCGGACGCCGCTGCTGCTGTCGGCCGTCGGGTTCACGCTGCTCTTCATCGCCCTGCATCTCAAGAGCATGCAGACGGAGATCCTGCGGCGTCGCGTCAAGACGATGCGGCTTGCCGAAGTTGAGCGTGGCGACCGGCTGTTTTCGGCGCAGGCGGAGTAGACACATGGATCTCGGACCGCACGCGGCCTTCATCTGGGGCTCCTACGGCGCCTTCGTGCTGATCGTGGGATTGCTGATCGGCTGGACTCTGTTCGACGCCCGGCGGCAAGCGAATGCGCTGGCCGACGCGGAGCGCCGCGGGCTCAAGCGCCGCTCGGCCGACGCGCGCCCGGATGTGCGAGGCAATCATGGCGCGTGACCCGTTGGCTGGCGACGGAGCCGCTGCAAACACTGCCGCTCCGCCCCGCCGGGGCGCCGGCTGGATGATGGCTCCGGTGCTGATCTTCGTCGCGATGGTCGGTCTCTTTGCCTTTGCTCTCAAGACCGGCGATCCGAGCAAGCTTCCTTCGGCGCTGATCGGGCGCCCTGTGCCACAGACGGACTTCCCCGCCCTCGAAGGCTTGCTCGACAACGGCCAGCCGGTGCCGGGCTTCCATGCCTCCGATCTCGCCAAGGGACACGTATCGGTCGTGAACTTCTGGGCGTCGTGGTGCGTGCCGTGCATCGAGGAGCACCCGCTGCTGATCGAGCTCAAGGCGCGGTCCGGCGTCGATATCTACGGCGTCAATCACAAGGATCAGGTCGAGGCCGGCCGCCGCTTCCTCGGCCGTTACGGCAATCCGTTCACCGCCGTCGGCACGGACCGGACGGGGCGCAGCGCCATCGAGTGGGGCGTCTACGGCATGCCGGAGACGTTCGTGATCAACGGACGCGGGCAGATCGCCTACAAGCACGTCGGGCCGATCTCAGAGGACAGCCTCAAGACCAAGCTGCTGCCGGCCATCGCCGCCGCGCAAGCCGCGCCCGCCACCCCATAAAAAAACGCCCACCCTAACTTCCGTTGGGGTGGGCGCCGGTTTCCGTACGCGTAGATCGCGAACGCTTCGCCGCTAAAGCGGGATGAACTCGCCCTTCGAGTGGTTGAGAACGCTCAGCGTGCCGGAGGCGATGTCGAAGTAGGCGCCGTGCAGCGACAGCCGTCCCTTGTCCTCGACCTGCTTGACGAACGGGAACGTGCGCAGGTTCTTGATCGACGTCTTGATGCCTTCCAGCTCGAGCATTTTCAACTTCTCGGCCGCAGGCGCCATCTGGTGCGAGGAGAGGACGCGCAGGCGCGCGTCGTCCAGCATCGACATCCAGCGCGATATGAACATCGCCTCGGTCTGGATCGCCGCGCTCTGGTCGAGGGCCGCCTTGATGCCACCGCAGCCCGAATGACCCATGATGATCAGGTGCTTGACGCGCAGGTTCATGACCGCGAATTCGATCGCGGTCGAGACGCCGTGATAGCGCCCGCCGGTCTCGTAGGGCGGGACGAGGTTGGCCACGTTGCGGACCACGAACAGCTCACCCGGCATGGCCGTGAAGATGGTTTCGGGGTCGACGCGGCTGTCGCAGCAGGAAATGACCATGACCTTGGGATCCTGCCCATAGGTCGCAAGCTCCTCGTACTGATCCGCGTTGGGGACAAAGTGACGATGCTTGAAGCGGCGGAAGCGGTCCGTAAGTTCTTCGGGGAAGCTCGACATTTTGGAGGGATCCTCGCGCGACGGTTGTTGATCCGGCGTCCGCAAGACCCAGAACGTGCCCCGCCGGTTGCCCAAAGTTTTAGCGCAGGCGCGGCGCAGCGCTACTCTGCAATCGTCGCACCGCGCGGGATCATCGGCATTGCGCCCCGACTCAACAGCCGGGGTTAAGGATCGGGACGGCCTGCGATTTGGTTGCGGGAGGCAGGGCCAGCCGCTATCGTCCCGCGGCTTCGGGCCGCATGGGCCGTATGCCGCAGCACACTCCAGGGGGCGCCGAGCGTTGAAAACGCGGCGTAATACTGCATGACCACGCAACCCATTTCGGACACCATCGGGCGCGATCTGCTCGCGTCCGTCGTCGTCTTCCTCGTCGCTCTGCCGCTTTGTATGGGCATCGCGATCGCATCCGGCATGCCGCCGACGGCCGGCATCATCACCGGCATTATCGGCGGCCTCGTGGTCGGCTCCATCGCCGGATCGCCGCTGCAGGTCAGCGGACCGGCCGCTGGCCTCTCGGTTCTGGTGCTGCAGTTCGTGCAGGCCAACGGCGTCGAGATGCTCGGCGTCGTCGTGCTGTTTGCAGGCCTGATGCAGTTCGCGGCCGGCACCTTCAAGCTCGGCCAGTGGTTCCGAGCTGTTTCTCCTGCTGTGATCCACGGCATGCTCGCCGGAATCGGCGTACTCATCCTGGTCGCGCAATTTCACGTCATGCTGGACGGCAAGCCGATCGGCACCGGCATCCAGAACCTGCTCGGCATGCCGGGTGCGCTGATGGCCGCAATCGAAGCCGGCGATCATCGCCTCCAGGCGGGCGGCATCGGCCTTCTCACCATTCTTGTGATCATCGGCTGGTCCTATGCGCCCAAATCCTGGCGCGTCATGCCTGCCCCGCTCGTCGGCGTCATCGTCGCGGTTCTTGCCGCTTTCCTGCTTGGCCTCACAGACATCACCTATGTCAAAGTGCCGGACAACATCTGGTCCACCGTCGCGCTGCCCACGCCGGACAATCTGATGCGCATCTTCGAGGCCCCGATCCTGATCGGCGCCATCTCGATCGCCTTCATCGCCAGCGCCGAGACGCTGCTCTGCGCCACGGCCGTGGATCAGATGCACAGCGGTCCGCGTACGAAGTACGACAAGGAGCTGACGGCACAGGGCGTCGGCAACACGCTCTGCGGCCTCCTCGGCGTGCTCCCAATGACCGGCGTGATCGTGCGCTCGGGCGCCAATGTGGAAGCGGGCGCCGTGACGCGCGCCTCCGCGATCCTGCACGGCGCATGGCTGCTCTTGTTCGCGAGCGCGATACCGTTCACCCTCAACTACATTCCGATCTCGGCGCTCGCAGCCGTGCTCGTCTACACGGGCTACAAGCTGGCCTATCCGAAGATCGTGCCGACGCTCATGAAGTATGGGCGGAGCGAAGTCGCGATCTATTTCATCACCATCGCAACCATCGTCGCCACCAATCTGCTGGCCGGCGTGGTCACCGGCCTCGTGCTGTCGCTGCTCAAGCTGCTGTACGCGTTCTCGCATCTCGAAGTGCGCACGGTGGAAGATCCGGCGAACAACCGCGTCGACGTCCACCTCAAGGGCGCCGCTACGCTTATTCGCCTGCCGCTGCTTGCGAGCGAACTCGAGCAGCTGAAGCCGAACAGCAACGTCCACATCCACATCGGCGATCTCGACTACATCGATCACGCCTGCATCGACCTGCTGACGAACTGGGACCGGCAGCACAAGATCAGCGGCGGCTCGCTCGATATCGAATGGGATGGGCTGACGCAGAAGTACCAGAACCGCAGCAGCCTCAAGGCGCGCGCGGAGGCGACCGGCCGTTAGGCCGACTGGAGCACGGACCTGAGATCATGAAAAAGGCCGGAGCTTGCTCCGGCCTTTTTTGTATCCGTCAGTCGCGGCGCGTTGGCACCGGAACAGGATGGGCCGGCTGCATCCGGCTCAGCATCAGGTAACCGATCACGGCCGCGCAGATCGATCCGGCAAGAACGCCGATGCGGATGTCGGCCGCGTGCTCCGGCTCCGGGAAGGCGAGCATGCCGATGAACAGGCTCATCGTGAAGCCGATGCCGGCAAGGATCGTCACGCCGAAGAGCTGGCCCCAGGAGCTGCCCTCGGGGCGCGTGCCGAGGCCCATCGCAATCGCCGCACGCGCGAACGTGAAGGCGCCAATCGGCTTGCCGATCAGGAGACCGAGCGCAATGCCCAGCGGGATCGGCGCGAACAGCTGCTCGGGCGTCAATCCTTTTAGCGAGACGCCGGCGTTTGCAAACGCGAACGCGGGCAGGACGCCGAACGTCACCCAAGGATGCAAAGCGTCCTGCAATTTGACCGCCATCGAAACGGGAACTCCGCCGCCGTTGGGGATGCGCGTCAGCGGGATGGCGAAGGCCGTCACGACACCGGCGAGCGTCGCATGCACGCCGGATTTCAAGACGCAGAGCCAGATGAACGCCCCGACCAGCACGTAAGCGGCGGTGCTCGTGACGTTGCGGAGGTTGAGGGCGATCAGCGCAAGAACGCCCACGGCCGCAAGCGAGAGCGCGGTGAGCGACAGATTGGCGGTGTAGAAGACGGCGATGATGAGAATCGCGCCGAGGTCGTCGATGATGGCGAGCGCGAGCAGGAAGATTTTCAAGGATACCGGGATGCGCGATCCGACGAGCGCCAGCACACCGACCGCGAAGGCGATGTCGGTTGCCGTCGGGATGGCCCAGCCGCGCAACGCGACCGGGTTGTCGGAGTTGATGGCGAGGTAGACCAGCGCGGGGACGATCATGCCGCCCAGCGCTGCGATGGCGGGCAGCGCCGCCTGCTTGACGCTCGACAGCTCGCCTTCGACCAGCTCGCGTTTGATTTCCAAACCGACGTGGAAAAAGAAGACGACCATCAGGCCGTCGTTGATCCAGTGGAGAAGGGTCTTGTCGAGCCCCATCTCGCCGACCTGGACGGAAACGTGGGTGTGAAGCAGCGCGTCGTAGGTCGACGCGAGGGGCGAATTGGCAAGAAGCAACGCCACGACGGCGGCGATCAAGAGAATTATCCCTCCTGCGGCCTCGTGGTGAATGAACTTCAACGCGCCCTGGAGTCGTCCAGCCATCTGCCTCGTATCCCTCTGCGAATGCTGGGAGCCTTTTTGCGGCAATGCCGGGAGGGGGTCAATTCATGTTAGCCGGCGATGTCAGTCAGGGCCGGGACGTCCGAGGCTTGCCACGCCGCGGAGTCGGCGAGTTGCAATTCGCTGTGGCCGCGGCTGGCGGCAATCATCCGGCCCGCGCCCGCGACGGCACGAGACGCGCTTTCGAACGCGTCGCGGCCGGCGGCAAGGTGTCCCGTGAGAAGCGCACCCAGAATATCGCCGGTGCCGCGTGGCACGCCCTCCTCGCGCCCGACCGAGGCGTATGCGGCGCGGCCGGCCGTGACGACCACATTGGCAAGGGCCCGATCGCCATGCGGGATCGAACTGGCGAGCACCACCGGCCGGTTGAGCGACCGCGCGGCGCTGACGGCCTCGGCGGGGGTCGTGACAGGGCGGCCTGAGAGATAGGATAGCTCGAAGCGGTTCGGCTTCACCACGTCGGCCAGCGGCAGGAGCCGGTCGCGGACGGCTTCGGCGACGCTCTCAGGGAGAAACAGCCCGCTGGGATCGTCGCCAAAAACGGGATCGCAGACGACGAGGGCCTCCGGCCGCCGGTTCCGGACCCGCGAGATGAGATCGGCCGCGGCGGCGACATGCGCGGCGGAGGGCAGGTAGCCCGTCAGCACGGCGTCGACGTCCGCCAGCAAGCCATTGGCGTCGAGCGCGGCGAACATTTCGACCAAAACTTCGGGCGCGACAGCGCGTCCCGCGCATTGGGGATACCGCGGATGATTGGAGAGGACGATGGTGGGGCATGACACCGTTTCGTGGCCCATCCGTTCGAGCGCGGCCACGATGACTCGCAAGCCCACGGCACTCCGGGCAACGTGTGAGGACAGTGCTACGACAGTGGCCATCTCAGTCTCATTTTCTTCCGCAGAGGAAAAGCCGGACCTTGAACAATCGTCGCGTTGGTGACGCAGGCCATTTGATCTATTTTTGCATCGCAGCAACTACGACGAACCGACGAGGCACCCCGGCATGGCCCCCATCCGTCCCCGACGCAGCGTTCTCTATATGCCCGGCGCCAACGAGCGTGCACTGGAGAAATCGCGATCGCTGCCGGCCGACGCCCTGATCCTCGATCTCGAGGACTCGGTCGCGCCCGACGCCAAGGTCGAAGCCCGGCAAAAGGTCTGCGCGACGGTCAAGGAGGGCGGGTATGGCCGGCGCGAGGTCATCATCCGGCCGAATGCGCTCGAATCGGCCTGGGGGGCTGCCGACATCCTGGCGGCTGCGAGCGCGGCGCCGGACGCCATCCTGATTCCCAAGGTGCAGCATCCCGGCGACATCATCAGCGCTGCGAAAATCCTGAAGTCGGTCAACGCGCCGGAGAAGACCAAGCTGTGGGCGATGATGGAGACGCCGCACGCCATCCTGCACGCCGCAGCCATCGCCGCCGTCGGCGCCGATCCGGAGAACCGGCTGGTGTGTCTGGTGATGGGCACCAACGATCTCTTGAAGGAAAGCCGGGCGCGGGCGCTGCATGACCGCTTCGCGGTCGTTCCCTGGCTCGCCATGGCGGTCGTTGCGGCGCGCGCCTACGGGCTCGATATCATCGACGGCGTCTACAACGACTTCAAAGACGAGAAGGGGTTCCGCGACGAGTGCGACCACGGCCGCACGATGGGCATGGACGGCAAGACGCTCATCCATCCCTCGCAGGTGGCGCCCTGCAATGAAATCTTCTCGCCCTCGGACGAGGAGGTCGCCTGGTCCAAGAAGATCATCCGCGCCTTTGACGAGACGGAGAACGCCAACAAGGGCGTCATCACGGTGGACGGCAAGATGGTCGAGCGCCTGCATCTCGTGCAGGCCAAGCGCACGGTCGCCATCGCCAACTCGGTGAAAGAGATCGAGGACTGGTTTTAGGGTTATTCCCCTCCCCCTTGTGGGGAGGGGTTAGGGGTGGGGGGAATCCCAACCGCCGATGTTCTGGAATCCCCCCCTCCTAGCCTCCCCCACATAGGGGGGAGGAACGCCGTAGCGAATTTCACAACGGTTTAGTGTTTCGCTTCGAGGGAGGCAGGTCAGGGGCGCGCCGATGGCGAGCGAATTGGCGCACTCGCGCCGGCGTGACAAAAATGGCATAGGACGCTCCAGATCAAATTTGGACGCGAGCGATGACCAAGACCAACCCAGGCAATTTCTTCGAAGATTACAGCGTCGGGCAGATCCTGAACCACGCGACGCCGCGTACGATTACGCTAGGTGACGTGGCGGTCTACAACAGCCTTTACGGCCCACGTTTCGCGGTTCAATCCTCGGACGAATTCGCCCGCGCCATCGGCTACCCGAGCTCGCCGGTCGACGACCTGCTGCTGTTCCATGTCGTGTTCGGCAAGACGGTGCCCGACATCTCGCTCAACGCCATCGCCAACCTCGGCTACGCCGAAGGGCGCTTCCTGAAGCCCGCCTATCCTGGCGACACGCTGTCGACCGTTTCGGAAGTGATCGGCCTCAAGGAGAATTCCAACAAGGAGACGGGCACGGTCTATGTGCGCTCGACGGGCCGCAATCAGACCGGCGAGATCGTGCTCGAATACACGCGCTGGGTGATGGTGCGGAAGCGGGACAAGGCTTCGCCCGCGCCAGTAGCCGTCGTTCCCAAGCTCTCCGATCGCGTCGATCCCAAGGACATCGGCGGCGCGGTGCCGATGCTCGACATCGGCGCCTACAATTTCGCTCAGGGCGGCGCTCCCTACCGCTGGGGCGACTATGAAGTCGGCGAGCGCATCGATCACGTGGACGGCATGACGCTCGAGGAGGCCGAGCACCAGATGGCGACGCGCCTCTACCAGAACACCGCCAAGGTGCATTTCAATCAGCACACGGAGTCCAAAGGCCGGTTCGGCAAGCGGATCGTCTACGGCGGCGTCCCGATCTCGCTCGCGCGCGCCCTGTCGTTCAACGGCTTGAACAACGCCTTCCACATCGCGGCGATCAACGGCGGGCGGCATGTGGCGCCGCTGTTCGCGGGCGACACGGTCTATGCTTGGTCGGAAGTGCTGGAAAAGGCTGAGCTACCAGGACGTTCCGACGTCGGCGCGCTCAGGACCCGCCTCGTGGCGGTCAAGAACCAGGACTGCGCGGCGCTGCCGTTCAAGAAGGACAGCGGCGAATACGAAGACGGCGTGATCCTCGATCTCGACGTCTGGCTGGTGCTGCCGAAGTAGCATTGGCTACGGGGTAGCTGTTGCCGCCATTCGAATTCGCGCTAAGAATGACATTATGGCCGTTGCCGAATCAACGATCGACCTCCCTGTCGCCAAACCGTGTATTCTGCCGATTGAACACTCTTCACCCTTGGAGGGGCGGCCGAGCCGCCGACGAATGCGTTGACTCACAAGGTGGCTGTCATCGGAGCGGGGCTGGCCGGGCTGTCGTGCGCGTCGTACTTGCGGCGTTCAGGCTGTTTCGTGGAAGTGTTCGAACAGGAGCGCACGCTCGGCGGGCGCGTCGCCACGCTGCGCAACGGCCTCGTCGCCTATGACACCGGCGCCCAGTATCTGACCGCGCGATCGGACAAATTCCGCTCCTACATCAACGAACTCGTCGCCTCCGGCTACGCGGCGCGCTGGGACGCGAAAATGTCGTCGGGCGAGACCAAGGGCGTGCAGCTCCACACTTGGTACGTCGGCACGCCCGGCATGAGCTCGATCGTGCGGCCGCTGGCCGAGAGCGTGCGCGTCCACACCGGCAAGAGGGTTCACACCCTCACGCAGACCGACAAGGGCTGGACGGTGTGGTTCGAAGACCAAACGAACGTCGGGCCGTTCTCCGCGGTGGCCGTCGCCATTCCCGCGCCCGAAGCGCGCCTGCTCGTGGGGCGGATCGAGGGCATGGTCGAGACGCTGTCGCGCGTCCGCATGCTGCCGACCTGGGCCGTGATGGTGCGTCTCGACGAGCGGCTGCTGCCCGACCAGGACGTCTATTCCGACATGTCCGAAGTTCTGCGCTGGATCGCCCGCAACAATTCCAAGCCAGGCCGCGGCGGCAGCGGCGAGACGATCGTGATCCATGCCTCGCCCGCCTGGAGCCGCGAGACCGAGGACGCCGACCCGCAATCCGTCGCCGAAGAGCTGTGGGCCGAGGTCCGACGGCAGCTCAACTTGCCGGACGTGGCGCCCAAGCAGATGGCCGCCCATCTCTGGCGTTACGGTCTCGTCGACCAGTCGCTCGGCGAGTCCTTCATCTTTTCCACGCACTACAAGCTCGGGATTTGCGGCGACTGGTGCCTCGGCCGATTGGCGGAACACGCCTACGAAAGCGGCCAGGGCCTCGGAAAGGCGATTGCCGGCTCCTTAACCTGACCCGCCACATCGAATTTCCGACGCTGACGCTCAGCGCATCTGTTCTGCGGCATTTGTCGAATTGCCCCGCTGCATGGCGCGCGGTAAAACGCCAAAGGCCTCAGGGCCATGAGTGCGTGCATCTGGGGGATTGAAGATCAATGGCCGACGCCGAAGGCGACCCGCGCACGAAAGCAGCCATCAAGGCAGCCAGGCCGCTTTCGCCGCACCTGGAAATCTACCGTCCGGAAGTCAACATGGTGATGTCGATCATTCATCGCATCACGGGCGTCGCGCTCTATGCCGGCACGCTGCTGGTGGCGGCCGTTCTGATGGCGGCGGCGAGCGGGCCCGAGGCCTACGCGACCGCGACGTGGCTGCTCGGCACTTGGCCAGGACTGTTCGTGCTGTTCGGCTATACCTGGGCCCTGCTGCATCACCTTGCCGGGGGCGTCCGCCATTTCATCTGGGACACGGGGCACGGCTACGACCTCGCCACGATCGACCTGCTGTCGTGGGGCACGCTGGCCGTCTCGCTCGCGGGCACGCTCGCGATCTGGGGCTATATCGTGCTGACGCGCGGGGGAGCTGTCTGATGAGCATGCGCACGCCACTCAAGGACGTCCGCCGCCTCGGCTCGGCCAAGGAAGGCGCGGATCATTTCTGGACCCAGCGCATGACGGGCGCGGCCAATCTCGTGCTTTCGCTGTTCGTGATCGGGCTCGTCGTCTCGCTTGCCGGCGCCGGCCATGCGGCCGTCGCCTCGACGCTCAGCCACCCCCTGGTCGGACTCGCTCTCATTCTCTTCATCTGCTCGGCCGCAATCCACATGCGCATCGGCATGCAGGTGATCATCGAAGACTATATTCACGGAGAGGGCGCGAAAATCGCGCTGCTGATGCTCAACACGTTCTTTGCGATCGCCGTCGCCGCCGCGAGCGTCTTCTCCATCCTCAAGCTCTCCTTCGGAGGCTAGCGCCACGATGACTGCGAAGAAGACCAACGGAAAAGGCCCGGCCAAGCCGGCCAGCGGAGCGGCCCTGATCGGCGCGGCCTATCCGACGCAAGACCATACCTACGACGTTGTCGTCGTGGGCGCGGGCGGCGCAGGACTGCGCGCGACGCTCGGCGCTGCCGAGGCGGGGCTCAAGACGGCCTGCATCACGAAGGTCTTTCCGACGCGCTCGCATACGGTTGCGGCACAAGGCGGCGTCGCGGCGTCGCTCGGCAACATGGGGCCCGACAACTGGCGCTGGCACATGTACGACACCGTCAAGGGATCCGATTGGCTCGGCGACCAGGACGCCATTGAATATCTCTGCCGGCATGCACCGGACGCCGTCTACGAGCTCGAGCACTACGGCGTTCCGTTCTCGCGCACCGAGGACGGCAAGATCTATCAGCGTCCGTTCGGCGGCATGACGACGGAGTTCGGCTCAGGTCCACCGGCACAGCGCACGTGCGCCGCCGCCGACCGCACGGGCCATGCGATGCTGCATACGCTTTACGGCCAGTCGCTGCGCCATTCGGCCGAGTTCTTCATCGAGTATTTCGCGCTCGATCTCTTGATGGACGAGGAAGGCGCCTGCCGCGGCGTGATCGCGCTGTCGATGGAAGACGGCACGCTGCATCGCTTTCGGGCCAAGCGGACCATTCTTGCCACGGGCGGCTACGGGCGCACCTATTTCTCGTGCACGTCGGCGCACACGTGCACGGGTGACGGCAACGCCATGGTGCTGCGCGCCGGGCTGCCGCTGCAGGACATGGAATTCGTGCAATTCCATCCCACCGGCATCTACGGCGCAGGCGTGCTGATCACCGAAGGCGCGCGCGGCGAGGGCGGCTATCTCACCAACAGCCAGGGCGAGCGCTTCATGGAGCGCTACGCACCACACGCCAAGGATCTCGCCTCGCGCGACGTCGTCTCGCGCTCGATGACGGTCGAAATCAGCGAAGGACGTGGCGTCGGTCCCGAGGGCGACCACATCTACCTTCATCTCGATCATCTCGATCCGAAGATCCTGGCCGAGCGCCTGCCCGGCATTACCGAAAGCGCCAAGGTGTTCGCCGGCGTCGACCTGACGCGCCAGCCGATCCCGGTGTTGCCGACGGTGCATTACAACATGGGCGGCATCCCGACGAACTATCACGGCGAGGTGCTGACGCTGCGCGGTGGCAACCCGGATCACGTCGTGCCCGGCCTGATGGCTATCGGCGAAGCGGCCTGCGTCTCGGTGCACGGCGCCAACCGGCTCGGCTCGAACTCGCTGATCGATCTCGTCGTGTTTGGGCGCGCGGCCGCGATCCGGTGCGCCGAGACGATCGAAAAGGGCGGGACGCAGCCGGATTTCGCACGCGCCTCGACCGATCAGGCGCTGAGCCGCCTCGACCGCTTCCGCTACGCCAAGGGCAGCGCGCCCACGGCGGGACTGAGGCTGCGCATGCAGAAGGTCATGCAGAAGAACTGCGCGGTGTTCCGCGACGGACCGCTGCTCCAGGAAGGCGTGAAACAGATCTCCGAAATCTGGAAGGCGTCCGACGACATCGCCGTCACGGACCGCTCGCTGATCTGGAATTCGGACCTGATCGAGACCCTGGAATACGACAACCTCATCTCGCAGGCGGCCGTCACCGTCGTCGGCGCGGAACACCGCAAGGAAAGCCGCGGTGCGCACGCGCGCGAGGATTTCCCCAAGCGCGACGACGCCAACTGGATGAAGCATACGCTCGCGTTCGCGGACTGCGAAAAAAAGTCGGTTTCGCTCGATTTCCGGCCGGTGCACACGAACACGCTGACGAACGAGATCTCCTACATCGAACCCAAGGCGCGGGTGTACTAGCCTATCGCGCCGTCTTCTGGACAGACTGGCGTGCTCCATGCTGCGCGTGCGTAGCGGAGCCCTTGCCACGGACAACGGCAGCGTAAATGTTGTGCCTCATTCGCCCCCCGCTTTCGACGCAGGCGGGCGCAGGCACCAGAAGGTGAGCATTGGCCAAAGATCCCGGACACACTGCGGGCGACGAGAGCGACTCGCGCATCGCGCCGGACCCGTTCGCGGCCGTTCTGCCGGCCATCGCCGCGCTCGGCACCATCGCATCGATCGCGACCATCAACTGGGCCGCTCGCGAACGCACGACCGATCGCATGCGCCCCAAGCGCAAGGCCGTCACCGCGCTGCGCGAGCTCGAGACCTGCTGCTTGCACCTCACCGAGATCTTCCGGCGCTTCCAGCGCAATCCGAAGCTGTTCGCGGGCGAGGGTGCGCAGGGGTCGTCGCCGCTCAAGTTCGGGGTGCACGGGCCGCGCGTCGGGCTGGACGCCGCCAAGCTCTATCAGCAGTCGATCAACGACGTGGCGTCGATGCTGGTGCTGGCCTCGCAGAGCGCATTCGAAGTGATGTGTGCGGTCGAGGACGGCACGATCGAGGCGCCGGAGGAGATCTTCTTCGGGTTCGGCGAATGCCAGGACCGGCTCAACAAGCTGATCCAGAACCGCGCGACGCTGAAAGCCTCCGTCGATACGGGGACGGAGGTCGCCGACAAGCTCACCTCTCTCGTGCGCGACCTGAAAAAATACCGCACGGATTAGTGCCGAAGCTGAAACGGCTTGTCAGGCCCGCGTGCCCAATTCGTCGAACAGCAGCGAGAACGTCGAGCCGGTGCCGACGACGCTCGTGATCCTCAGCTCGCCGCTGTGGCGGATGACGATGTGCTTGACGATCGCGAGGCCCAGGCCGGTGCCGCCCTTGTCGCGGCTGGCCGCCGCGTTGGCGCGATAGAAACGCTCGGTCAAGCGCGGCAGATGCTCGGGCGCGATCCCCGGCCCGTCGTCGGCGATGGCCACCAGCGCCCGCGGTTGCGGCGGGGTGCCGTCGAGCACACGCGAGACTGCGACCTCGACGCGGCCGCTTTCCTTGCCGTATTTGATCGCGTTGTGGACGAGGTTCTGGAGCACCTGAACGATCTCGTCGCGATCGCCCCGGATGCGGATCGGCGACTCGCTCCTGGTGACGACGATCTTGATCTTCGACGCAAGCGCGAGCGGCTCCAGCGCCTGGGCAATGTAGGCCGCGACTTCATTCAACTCGACGATACCGCGCGGGCGAAGATGGACGCGCATCTCGACGCGGCTCAACGACAGGAGATCGTCGATCAGGCGCGTCATGCGGTTCGCCTGGCTCGACATGATGCCGAGAAAGCGCTCGCGCGCCTGGGTGTCTTCGCGCGCCGGGCCTTGCAGCGTCTCGACAAAACCACGCAGCGATGCCAACGGCGTGCGCAGCTCGTGGCTGGCGTTGGCGATGAAATCGGCGCGCATCTGGGCGAGCTTGTCCTGCTCCGACATGTCGCGCAGCGAAATGATAAGAAAGGGCAGTCCCGTCTGCCGGCTGTCGCGGCCGCCAAGACGCGAGACGGTGGCCGAGATCCGCCGCTCGACGGGCACGCGCTCGAACACATCGACGATGACGGGCTCTGACGCGGAGACGGCGCGCTCCACCGCTTCGTTCAGTTCCGGATTGCGCGAGACGTGGCTCAAAGGTTGCTGGAGCCGCGCCCTGGGAAAGAGGTCCTCGAACATGGCATTGAAGTGCATCACGACGAAGTTGTGATCGAGCGCGACCACGGCGTCGGGCATGGCGTCGACGAGAGGCCGCCAGCTCGTGTCGTCGCCCGATGCCCGCCGCGACGCGCTCCCTGCGCCGCTCGCGTCTTCGCCGAGTTCATCGTCGCCGCCGGACGGGCCCTGCTGCATGATGACCATGGCCATCGCCGCGAACCCCGCGATCGTCACCCAGCCGGAGAGGCTGCCGGCGCCCATCAAAATAAGAAAGAGAACGGCGGTGATCGCCAGAGCCCAACTGCGCATGCGCGCGCGGCGGCCGACGGCGCGGAGCGCGGCCTGGGTTTGCCCGAGCCTCGACGTGAGCGCGGGGAGAAATCTTGAGAGCGGCTGGCGATCCGTCATGGGAGCGCATAATGCCTCGATCATCGCGGCCGCCTCAACCCTCACGGTGAGCGGGCCACTTACGGTGAACAGCCCTGGCGGCCTTGGCGATTCATACCCTGTCGCTATGATGCTCATCGACGTCCGCCTTGAGGGATTGCCCCATCGCAATCCGGCGACCCGATAAACAACACTTGTGTGACAGTTCATCCGTGGCGTCGGGTGACCATCACGGCGGTGACCAACCGAGGACTGATGCATGGGAAAAGCCAAGGACGAGGGGAAAGCCAAGGACGAAAAGCCGGACAAGGCCGGCAAAGGCGGGAAGGCACGCCCAACAGCGGCGTTCGATATCGACAACCCTGTCTTCCCGGACGACCTCGACGAGCGGGCGCTGAAATCGGGCGGCTACCCTTACGACGACAAGCTCAAGCGCGGCGCCTACGAAGAGCAGCTGCAAAAACTGCAACTCGAATTCATCAAGTTACAAGGCCACATCGAGGCGAAAGGCGAGCGGCTCGTCGTCGTGTTCGAAGGGCGCGACACGTCGGGCAAGGGCGGGTGCATCTCACGCATCCTGGAGCGGATCAATCCGCGCCATTCGCGCTCCGTGGCACTGTCGAAGCCAACCGACGCCGAGCGCGGTCAATGGTATTTCCAGCGCTATATCAGCCACTTGCCGACCAAGGGCGATTTGGTGCTGTTCGACCGCAGCTGGTATAATCGTGCCGGCGTCGAGCGGGTGATGGGTTTTTGCACCGAGGAGCAGGTGGCGCGCTTTCTGCGCGACGCGCCGGAATTCGAGGCGCTGCTGGTGCGCGACGACATCC
Organism: Hyphomicrobium sp.; assembly: GCF_051860585.1. GTDB lineage: Bacteria > Pseudomonadota > Alphaproteobacteria > Rhizobiales > Hyphomicrobiaceae > Hyphomicrobium_C. The sequence goes on along the minus strand of NZ_JBHYDS010000017.1, from coordinate 35,348 downwards.
GCTTCTTCAAGATCTACCTGACGGTCGGCCAGGAAATGCAGCTCAAGCGCTTCCACGAGCGCCGGCACGATCCGTTCAAGCAATGGAAGGTGACGGACATCGACCTCGCGGCCATCAGCAAATACGACGACTATTCGCGCGCGGAAGCCGAGATGCTGCGCCACACGCACACGGCCGTCAGCCCGTGGACAGTCATCAACGCCAACGATCAGCGCCGGGCGCGACTCGAGGCGATGCGGGTGGTCCTGAACCGGCTCGACTACGCTGGGAAAGACGCGGCGGCGATCGGCGTGATCGATCCAAAGATCACCGTCTCCGGGGCGGAGTATCTCGACCGTCTCAAGACGAAGGCGTAAGACGCCTGGGACTCAATAAAACGCCCGGCCGTGTTGCGGCCGGGCGTTGTTTTGACTCACGTGAAATCAGGCGGCATCCGCCCCGATCAGGGGAGGCGGCAGCCCGACGACAGGAAGCCGTAGAGCCAAGCGGTCACGGCGCCAAAGCCCGCTCCGGCCACCAGAAACGGCCAAATCAGGTGGATGTCCTGGCCAAGAAACAGGGGCTCGTTCTTGATCAGGGGAACCAGCACCAGCGCGCCGAGCACGCCCGGGCCGATCACGCCCAACAGCGCGCCGCGCAGGGTCATCGAGCCACGCGGAACCACACCCAGGATCAGGGCGAACAGCGCGCCCCAAATGCCGCCCAAGACGGCGTCGGTCGCAATCTGCGGATAGCCGGTCAGGATCGACGGCTCCATCGACCATGGCACGCGCGTGGTGTATTCGTGAATGTACAGCCATTGGCCGATCAACTCGTGCACCGTCACCATGGCGATGGCGCCGGCAATAAAGCCGAGCAGCAGCGATTTCAGCACGGATCCCATCCTTGTCGTCTCCCCTTTTTGTGGCTGGCCTTTTTGTGGCTGGTGCCAAGTCATCCGCATTGTTTTTGGGCAGTATTGACCCGTTCGAGACCGATTGAATAGGACGCGCGCACCACAACCGCGGCCTATCTGATTGGGTCTGGCTGAGCCAAAGCCTCGACGATGTGACGATTATTCAACCTTTGGTTGTTATCATGGGTTCGATGTCACATATCGGAGCGTGCAATGAGTTCCGTCAGCGTGGAGCGCGTGCCCGTCAAGGCCTTGGGCCTCGGGCGACTGGGGTTCGACCACCTGCAGATCGTGTTCGAGACCGGCTTCCAATCGCTGAAATCGCCGCAAGACGGCTGGTTCGTGATCGAAGGCCTGCGTGAGCCAGGAGCGGACGGCATCGTGCTCGGCGTCGAAGGCTGGGACGGGGGGACGACGCTGTCGGAGGCCAACGGCGGTCTGACCGGTGACGCCCTCGCGGACGAAATCGGGCTCTCGCCGGCGCGGGGGGCGCGAACGATCGCGGCGGGCCCTGGAAGCATCGAAGCCTGGGCGACGCTCGTCTCCTATGCGGCGGATATTGCCGAGCAACGCTTCCCCTACATCGCAGCATCGCTGGCCGGGTCACCGCTCCCGACCATCAATTCGTCGTCGCTGGTCGCGTCCCTTCTCCATCACGCCGGGATCGCCGTCGAGAACGCGCTTCCGTTCGGGACCCAGCTCACGCCGGGGATCCGCACGCTGCTCGGCACGTCGCGCGACGACACGCTGACGGTCGGGGACGGGTTCACGACGCTGGTCGGCGGCGCGGGCGACGACGTGCTGGCCGGCGGCGACGACCCGAACCAGACCGACAAGCTCTACGGTGGGCGGGGCAACGATGTGATCCGCTGGTCGCACGGCAACAACATCGTCCACGGCGGGCAGCCGGGGCTTCCCTACGACCAGGACGGCACCGACACCGCGGACTATTCGGGAGCGGGCGAACTGCGCATCGAGGTGGCGCCTCACAGCGCGCACCACGCCACGCCGCACGTGACGCCGGACTTCATCGTCACCCATGCCAGTGGGCAGGACTTTCTGTTCTCCATCGAGGAGATCATTTGGGATGCGAGCCGCGACCGCGTCGTGCTCGGTCGCGGCGTGGGGCTCGGCCCGGCGGCCACGTTGCCCGAGGCGGCCGCGTTCGATGCCGCCAACGAGACCGGCCCGGCGGCTGGCGCAGGCCGGGTTCCGGCTCAACTATCGCCGGACGCGCCATCGTTGCCGAACGAGCCCTTGTCGCCGGATGAGGGAGGCCACGCCAGCGACGGCACGCCCGGGCCGCTGTCGCGGATCGATCCCGGGCCGGATGTCGACAGAGATATGGCCGCCGATATAACGCTCGCCGATCTCGGCGCGCTCATCGATCTTGCCCTGCCGCCGCTGTCCGGCGCGCCGTTCGATCCCGAGATCGACGAGCTCTTGGACCCAACGGCTATCGTTCCCGCCGCCGATATGATGATCTTGAGTTTGACGTGAACGGCCGCGACAGCACGGTCCAAACAGATCCACCGAGACACACCATGGCGCCTCGCATCGGTCTCATCGCTGGTATCGGTCTCCTTCGTCTGCGTTTGGCCCTCGCCCTGACACTGGCTTTTTTCTCCTCCCCGGCCGCGGCCGACATCGCCTGTGCGCCAGAGACCGGATCGACCCACCATGTGGCCCGCGTCATCGACGGCGACACGGTGCTGCTGGACGACGGCCGCGAGGTTCGCCTGATCGGAGCGCTGGCGCCAAGGCCCGACCTCAGCCTCGGGGCAACGGACGACTCGGGTTCAGGAGAAGACTGGCCGCCCGCGACCGCCAGCCGTCGCGCCCTCGAGGCCCTGGTTGCCGACCGGCAGGTCACGCTGCGCTTCTCGCGCCGCAAGGCCGACCGCTACGGGCGGGTGCTCGCACAACTGTCGGTGGCGCAGCCGGCCTCCGTCACGGACACAGCCAGGGAGACGTGGGTACAGCAGCAGATGATCCGCGAGGGTCGGGCGTGGGCTTACGCCCTGCCCGGCGACGCGACCTGTCTCACCGCGCTCATCCAGGCCGAGGCGGAGGCGCGGCTCGCCCGGCGGGGCCTTTGGAGCGATGACCGGTTTCCGGTTCACGACACAGCAGACACCAAGCGGCTGTTGCGGCTGACAGGGCGGTTCGCGATCGTCCAAGGCACGGTGCGGACGGCCGCGCGCACGAAGGCGACCACCTACATCAATTTCGGCGACAACTGGCGCCAGGACTTCACCGCGAGCCTGCCCACCGCCGTCGTCGACCGTGCGGGCGCCGAGGCCGCCAAGCGGATCGCGGGGTTGGGCGGACGCAAGATCCGGGTGCGCGGCTGGATCGAGCGGCGCAACGGTCCGATGATCCTGCTCAGCACCGTGGACGAAATCGAAATACTCGACGGCCCGGTTTCAGGCGACGCGACGTCCGGAGATCGAATTGGGGGAGATTAATTCCAATCCAGCAGTGACGGGAGTTTGCGAAACCTTCCGCCAGGGAGATTAAGTCAGGCGCCACGTCGTGGCCGCGCTCAACGAAGCGAGGGGAAACTGAGGGAGGAAAAAGAAAACGCCCCGCCGGTGAGGGCAGGGCGTTTCAGATTTCAACCGGCCGATGGGTCCGGATCTGACTCTCAGGCGGCTTTCACTTCGGCGTCGGCGCCTTCGGCCAGACGGCGGCCGCGGGCGCTTTTCGACAGGACCTCAACGATGCGCTGCACAGCACCGCGATCGTCCAGTTTTTCGACGGCGGCGAGTTCGCGCGCCATACGGTCGAGCGCATCCTCGTAGAGCTGGCGCTCGGAGTAGGACTGCTCAGGCTGGGCCTCGGAACGGTACAGATCGCGCACGACCTCAGCAATCGAGATCAGGTCGCCCGAGTTGATCTTGGCGACGTATTCCTGGGCGCGGCGGCTCCACATCGTGCGCTTCACGCGGGCGCGGCCCTTCAGCGTCTCCATCGCCTTCTTGACGACACCGTCGTCCGCGAGCTTGCGCATGCCGACACTATCGAGCTTGCCGGTCGGAACGCGAAGCGTCAGCTTTTCCTTGTCGAAGGTGATGACGAACAGTTCGAGCGACATGCCCGCGATTTCCTGCTCCTCAATGCCGACGATGCGGCCGACGCCGTGGGCCGGATAGACGATGAATTCGTTCGTCTTGAAGCCATGGCGGGTGTTGACCGGCTTCTTCTGTGCCTGAGCGGCGGCGACGCGTGCGGCAGCCGCCGTCTTCTCGGCGATGTCCTTGGGAGACGCCGGTTGGACAGGCGCCGTCAGCTTCTGGCCGCCGGACTTCGAAAGAGCTGCGGCCGCGCGGGCCGGGGTCACCGACGGGCGCACGGCAGGACGGGCAGCGGCAACCGGTGCCGCGGCAGCCTTCTTGGGCGCAGCAGCGGCAGCCTTGGCGGCCGGGGCGGGCTGAGACGAGGGGACAACGGTCTTCAACGTCGGCTTCTTGGCGTTGGAGGATGCCGTTGCTTTCTTCATCTCAATTCCTTTCGGGGATGTTTTCACGACAGTCTTGGCCACGGCCGCTTTCGCTGCGCCGGGCTTCTTGGAATGGCTTGACGAGGCAACGACAGGCTTTTTCGCAGCAGGCTTGGCCGATGCTTTCACAGGCGCGGCGGCTTTCACGGGCGAAGACGGGCGGGCCGATTTGGACGAGGGGGCAGATTTGGACGTGCGGGCCGGTGCTTTGTTTTTCTGAGCCATAGGCTTCGTCTCACTCTTTCGTATCACGAACACTCAACCCCGGGTGGGTTAAGCCATACTGTACAACCGGACTTTGCCCGCCGTCCGCCGAGTCACACACAAACCCCGACCGGCGGCACGTTTCTTTGCCACCATCTCAGGGCATCCCTCCTATGTCGGATCGCAATGCGGAATTTGCTAGCCAGTTCACTTCGCGTTAGACGAAAGGTCTCAGCCCGCGACGCATGCGCCTTGACATGCCACAACAATCCATCACGAACAGGGGGGTGCGTCCGCGAAGGGTGCTGCGTTGGGCTAGTTTTGTTTGCATTCCGTTCTACAATCACCGAGCATTACTTATAACATAAATTCAGTGATTATTGAAGGGCGCGCCCGAATATAGGTGATCTAGGGCTTAAGGAACTTGCTTAAGTCACCATTTTGGTGCAATGCACATTTCGAGGCTTGGAGCGTAGTAGGCGCAGTCAATCGCTAGTCGCCAGCACCGGGCTCCGAAGAAAAATATTTATCAAACTTGTCTTTTTCATCTCTGTACTGGTCCGCTTCGGCCAGCGCAGGCTTTTTCGAAGTAATATTGGGCCACTTGTCTGCGTAGTCGCGGTTAACTTCCAACCAACGCTCCAAACCTGGCTCCGTATCCGGCTTGATTGCGTCAACGGGACACTCCGGCTCGCAAACGCCGCAGTCGATGCATTCGTCGGGATGGATGACCAACATATTGTCACCCTCATAGAAGCAATCGACCGGACACACCTCCACGCAGTCCGTGAACTTGCACTTGATGCATTTTTCGTTGACGACGTAGGTCATTGCTGACGTGTCCGGATCACCATGCTTGAGCGCTGCGGCGCGCTGGCCTTGGGGTGTGCCAAAAGCCGGACCCCATAGCAAGCCCCGCAACGTCACAACCCGTCAGCAGCGGACTCTCGTCCAAAACCTTCTCAGCCCTCGTCGTTGAAGGCGTCAATTTTGCGCCGTTCGCGCTTGGTGGGGCGGCCGGATCCGGGCGCCCGTTCAGCCCAGGCACTCGACGGCGCGGCCTCGCTGCGCGGTAGGACAGGCGGGCTCATGTCCTCGTACAGCAGGCGCGCCTCGGGGGCGGGGCCGCGGCGCGTTCCGGGCGCCACGACGCGCAGCACGCGGATGTTCTTCGAAATGCGGGACGTGATGACGTCGCCCGGCTTGATCGGATGGCTGGCCTTCGTCACCGTTTCCCGGTTGACCTTGATCTTGCCGCCGATCACCGCGGCGGAGGCCACCGTGCGCGACTTCGTCACCCGCGCGAACCACAACCATTTGTCGAGCCGTTGCCCGCTTTCGCTCAGGCCACCGCTCGACACAGTCTCCGTCATCTCGGGGGCTCCGTCATGTCGGATTTTTCTCCCGCGCCTGCTTGGCGAGCGCCTCGCGCAGCGCGCCGAGCTGAGCGAACGGCGAATCCGGATCCACGCCGCCCTTCTTCGACGGCGGACTTGCCGAGCGCATCATGGCAGCCTGGCGGTCGTCCGGGCGGCGGCGGTCGTCACGACGATCGTCGCGGCGGTGGTCATCGCGGCGGCGCTCGCCTGGACCGCTGCCTGCCTCGCGCCCGTGCTGCGGACGCGGCCGGTTGCGATCGTTGTCGCGGGGGCCGCGATCACGGCCCCGGTCGCGATGCTGCGGGCGGCCGCCTGCGCCTGCCGCGTCGGCTGCGGCGGGGGTGGCGCCCGGCGGCGGCGCGCTGCCGTCACCGGTTGCAGCCGGTGCGGGTGCGACGCCTGGGCGGTCGTTCGTCTGCGGCGCGCCGTTGCGGCGGCTCTGGTGGCGATTGCGGTCGCCGCGCGCATTCCGGTCGCCGCGTTCGTTGCGCGCAGGGTCACGGTTCGCCGCGGCGTGGTCGCGGGCCGGGCGGTCCTCGTGACGGCGCTTCGGACGCCAGATCTCGATCACAGACGGTGCGGCCGCTTCGGCGCCTTCGGCGGCGGCCATCGCAGGCACAGCCGGCGTTTCCAAGGACGCGCTCGCGGCGGCGGCCGGCGCGGCAGCGGCTTCTTCGGCCGGCGGCGCCACTTCAGGAGACGGCGTGACGTCAGGCTCGGAGGTGGACTCGGATACCGGCACTGGCGCCTCGCTCGCGGGCGCGGCGTTCTCTTCGCCTGCTACAATGGCCTCTTGCGGTGCGGCGGCGGATGCCACGACCGGCGGCGTCACCGTCTTGCGATCGAGACGGAAGCCCAGCGCCTTCAGCACATGGCTCAACTCGTCGGGCGAGCAGCCGAGGATCGACATCATCTCGGGCGTGACAACGAACCCGCCGTCGCCGGTCGAGCCCTTGGGCGGCTGCATCGGATTGTCGGGCTTGGCGCGCCAGGCCAACAGCGGGCGGATGAGATCGGCGAGGCGCTCGAGAATATCGAGACGCACGGCGCGCGGTCCGCAGAGATGGAAGCCGTAGACGCGATAGAGCGCTTCGGGCGTGGCCGGATTGGCGGGCGCGGAGGTGAGACCGGCGCGCGGGAGATCCGGAAGCGCATCGAGCGAGAGGCCGTTGGCGGTCGCGTTCTTCAGCGCCCACAGGGTGGCGGCAAGCTCCGCCGGGGCCGGCTTCAGCAGCGACGGGAAGTAGATGTTGAAGGCCCCGAAGCGGACGCCGTACTTGCGAAGCTGGGCGCGCGCCTCCTGATCGAGGTGCTTCATCATGTCGGTGATCTGTTCGCGCTTCAGCATGCCGAAGCTTTCGGTCAAACGAAACGCGATGCCGCGTGCGAGGCCCGTTACGTCTTCGGCCTTGGCGATGTCGACCAGCGGCTTCAGGCGCTCGGCAATGATCTCGTCGCGCCAGGTTTCGAGGCGGGCCTGCACCTTCTCGCGGTCCGGAGGCGACAGATGCTCGTCGGCGAGCACCGCGACCTGCGGCTTGAGTGGATCTTCGGACGCTTCGAGGGCGGCGATCTCCTCGTCGCGCCACAAGATGCGCGCTGAGCGGGAGAGCTTGAACGCCTCCGATTTGGCGGCGGCGACGCGGCGGGCACGCATGCCGAGTTCACGCGACAGCACTTGCGTGGCCGCATTGCGGGCGGCCTTGGCGTTGATGCCTTCGGTCTGCGTCTCCGGCGAGAAGCGGAAGCCCTTCAGGCTGCCGATGTTGTGATTTTCGACGTGGATGGCGCCGTCGTCGCCGATCTCGGCGGCGAGTTCTTCCTTGTCGCGCATGCCCTTCATGAGCGCGCTGGTGCGGCGGTCGACGAACCGCTGCGTCAACTGCTCATGGAGCGCATCCGACAGGCTGTCCTCGATGGCGCGCGTGCGGCCCTGCCAGTGGCCCGGATCCTTGAGCCAATCGGCGCGGTTGGCGACGAACGTCCAGGTGCGGATGTGGGCGATGCGGTTGGCGAGGGTGTCGATGTCGCCGTCGGTACGGTCGGCGAAGGCGACCTGCTTGGCGAACCAGTCCTCGGGTACGCGGCCTTCGCCGCTCATCAAGTAGCCGTAGAGCGAGGCGCACAGCTCGGCGTGGTTTTGCGAAGAGATCTTGCGATAGTCGGGGACCTGGCAGACATCCCATAGCCGTTGCACGGCGGCCGGCGAATTGGCGTAAGCCGCGAGATCGCCGATGTTCGACAGGGTCTCGAGGGCCACCACGTCGTCCGCCATGCGCGCGCGCGTCAGACGCGGCTCGTTCGGCATTTCGCGCAGACTGTCGCGCAGTCGCTCGAGCGTCGAGAAGTCCAGGCGGCGGTTGCGCCACTGCAGAACGCGCACGGGGTCGAAGGTATGCGTTTCGAGACGCTCGACCAGATCTGCATCGAACGCCTCGCAGGTGCCGGTCACACCAAACGTGCCGTCGTTCATGTGGCGGCCGGCGCGGCCGGCGATCTGGCCGATTTCGTTGGCGGTCAGGTTGCGGAAGTTCTGGCCGTCGAATTTGCGATTGGCGGAGAAGGCGACGTGATCGATGTCGAGATTGAGGCCCATGCCGATGGCGTCGGTGGCGACGATGAAGTCGACGTCGCCGGATTGATAGAGCGCGACCTGCGCGTTGCGCGTCCGGGGCGAGAGCGCGCCGAGCACAACCGCAGTGCCACCGCGCTGGCGGCGGATCAGCTCTGCAATGGCGTAGACTTCGTTGGCGGAGAAGGCGACGACGGCCGAGCGGCCGGGCAAGCGGGTGATCTTCTTCTCACCGGCGTACGTCAGCTGCGAGAGGCGCGGGCGCGAAATGAAGTTGGCGCCTGGAATGAGATCCTGGATGGCTTCGCGCATGGTTTGCGCGCCGAGGAGAAGCGTTTCCTTGCGGCCGCGCGCATGCAGCAAGCGGTCCGTGAAGACGTGGCCGCGTTCGGGATCGCCGGCGAGCTGGATTTCGTCGATGGCCAGGAAGTCGACGTCGACGTCGCGCGGCATCGCCTCGACCGTCGCCACCCAGTAGCGGGCGCGCTCCGGCTTGATCTTTTCTTCGCCGGTGATGAGCGCGACCTTGTCGACGCCGATGCGGGCCGCGATCTTGTCGTAGACCTCGCGGGCGAGCAGCCGCAGCGGAAGTCCGATCATGCCGCTCTCGTGACCCAGCATGCGCTCGATCGCGAGATGTGTTTTGCCGGTATTGGTGGGGCCGAGAACCGCGGTCACATTGCGAATGCGCGCTTCGAAATCACTCGCCATACGCGAAATCTCCATTACAGAAGCCCCTGGCATTGCATTGCGGGCAAGCGAGATCAAGCGTTTCGTTTCAAGGGCCTGCGGACGTGCAGGGGTCCGGGCCGCGCCAAGGGCTTGCACGCGGCAGCGTGGCCGCGATGGACGGACCCGAGACGGCGAAACCTGAAGCGACAAAAAGGGCGCCGTTCGGGCGCCCTTTTGTAAATCCTGCACTCGGTGGCGAATTACTGTGCAGACGCCAACTGCCCGTTCGGCACTTCGATATTGACGCTCTGCAGATCGATGCGCGCCTGGCCGGCGGCCGTCGGCAGGGTCATCGACTGAGGGATCATCAGCTTAGCCGACGGAACCATGCGGAAGGCGATCTCGATGCCGTTGGTCGCGGCCAGATCACGGGTCTCTTCCGTGGGCCGATAGCCGGCGATGGGGATATATTTCACCCGGCAGACGATGGCCGTTTCACCCGCGATGCCGGCGACGGCTTCCTTGCGGGCAAAGCGCAGATCGATGTCGAAGCGCTGCTTGCCGTCGAAAACCGCCACTTTACGGCCGCACGGCGTGGCCGCGCTGCTGTGCGTGATCGCCAGGATCGCGCTCAGGGGATCGACAACATTCTTCAGGTGCGCGCGGGTCAGGGGCACGGTGTCCGGGGCCTCGGCGGTCGCCGGCAGCACGGAGAGCGTCTCGAGGCCATCCTGGCCGAAGCCCATGGCGACCGAGCCGTTGCGCACGGAACTCTCATAATCGAAGCGGAAGGCTTCGGGCTTGGGCGCCTTGGCGGCGAACGTGCCGGTGGAGCGCGTCACGCCTTTCCAGCGAAAGACGCCAAGCAGAGCCGAGATCTGGACATCGGTGTCGAGCGTGTAGCTCGTACGGCCGACATCGGATTTGAAATGGAAATCGCCGAGCTCGAACCCGTTGAGCGAGATCTTGTAGGCCGCCTGGACCTTGGCCGGAGACACGGCCGGAGTCATGGTGGGGGCGGGCTGCTGGGCCTCGGCCCGGAGCGGCGTTCCGGCGACGAGAGCCATGGCCCCCAGTGCAGCACTCAACTCACGGACGCGACGATACGATACTTGAACCATCATCTTACTCACTACCCCCCACCCCGGCGGCAACTACCGCACAAAGTGCTAAAGCGGGTTTACGATGTCGAACACACGAGGCCATCTTGACGCTCAAGGTTTAACAATTCGCTCAATGCTGCGCCGGACTGACACGGCATCTGGCCTCAATAATCCCCAAATCTTCTATTCCGTTCCGTAGCCGGATTTTTTATCTGTGTGCCCGGCACGCCGCTGACCGGAGCCGGCTTGCGCGGCCTGAGGCCGACGGCCCGCTTGACGCCCTCGCGGCGGCTCGCGTATAGAAGGCGCCAACGGTCCCGCCGGTGCTATCTGCGGGCTTTTTTCATTGAATTTCCCCGAGATTTCCGGTTCGCCCTGCGGGAGCGGATGGAAGCCGGGCGGCCGAGGTAAGGATTTCGATATGACGAGGCGCTGCGAGTTGACGGGCAAATTGCCGCTTTCCGGCAATAACAGAAGCCACGCCGAGAACGCCACGCGGCGTAAGTTCCGGCCGAACCTCGTCAACGTGACGCTGATCAGCGACGCGCTTGGCCGCCAGTTCAAGCTGCGCATCACGGCGCATGCCCTCAAGACGGTCGAACATCGCGGCGGTCTGGACGCATTCCTCGCCAAGGCCAAGGCCGACGATCTGTCGCCGGATTGCCTGAAGCTGAAGCGCGATGTCGCCAAGGCGCTGGCCGAGAAGGCCGCTGCAGCCGCCGCTTAAGGCTCGGCGCCCAGACTCAATCGACGAATTTGAACATGCGCCCGCCGGGAAACCGGCGTGGCGCATGTTTCGTTTTAGGGCCTTTGGGTTGTCGGTGTGCGTGGATCAGGCTGGCGCGGCGGCCGCGAGGTCCGCAAGATCGAGGCGCGCATTCGACATGGTGAGGGAGCCATCCGCTGCGCGGGGCCATTGGTCCGATGGCTTGTCCCAGTAGAGTTCGACGCCGTTGCCGTCCGGGTCGCTCAAGTAGAGCGCTTCGCTGACGCCGTGGTCGCTCGCGCCCTCGAGCGGAATGCCGGCCGCGGCCAGGCGGCGCAACGCGTCGGCTAGGGCGGCGCGCTCCGGATAGACGATAGCGACGTGATAAAGACCGGTCGTGCCGCGCGGCGGGGGACTGCCGCCCAGGCTCTCCCACGTGTTGAGCGCGATATGATGGTGGTAGCCGCCGGCCGACAGGAACACGGCCTGGCTGCCGTAGCGCTGCGTGATCTCGAAGCCCAGCACATCGCGATAGAATGCGAGCGCGCGATCGAGGTCAGCCACCTTGAGGTGGACGTGGCCGATGCGCGTCCCGGGATCGATGACCTTTGAGAGTGCCGACACGACGAAGCTCCTTCAATCCAGGCTGGGAGTTGCGCCGCGTTCGGCGCAGTCATTCTTGCGTTAGAAGTGGCGTTGCGCACGGCGCGACGCAATGCGCGACATGGAACGGGATCGTCGCCGTTCAGGCACCGGTGCCGCGCGCGGCGCGGGCGAGGCTCCGGCCTGCCATGACGATCGCAGCGCCAATCGCGAGATCGACCACGAGCGCCTTCGGAGCGATGAGATCCCAGCGGGCATGAGCGGCCGCCAGCGCGACGAGCGCGAGTGTGAGGCACACCGCCACCGTGAAATAGACGATGCCGGCGATCTGGATCACCTGCCCGGCTGTCAAGGGCCAGGGCTCGGTGTTTCGCTTGCCCAGGACGACGCGATAGACGAGCGCCACGATCGCGACGCCCAGGAAACCGCCGAGCACGGGGCTGAAATAGTAGAGGTTCGACAGCATCGCCGCGGCGGCGGGGGACACTTCGGGGGCCAGCGACCTGGGGAAGGATGAGTTGGACGAACGCGAGCCACAGCGGCGTTCCCGCAAAGCCGCCCAGGGTCCCGGCAAGAATGTCGAGCGCCTTGCGCCATCCCGCGTGGCCGCGGACGCTCGCGGTGACGAAGCCAACCAGCGCGCCGCCCAGCAGCACGACAAAGATGAAGGTGACGTCGACCATGACCGGACCTGTCTCCAGCGCGGGTGCGCACGCTTGGCGCACACCTTTTGCGCACAGGCGCGAGCGGCGGGCAGGGGTGCGGGCATAGCGCGCTGCCCGCTATTTGCGCGGCTAGAGCACGTTCGCTTGCCGGTTCTCAAGATGGCACGTGCGAACGTGCTCTATTCCATTGCTTTAGAGTCTGAGTCACGTCCTCGCTGCGAGCGCGATGGCCCGCATCGCGAACGAGCAGGCTCTAGCGCGAGACCATTCTGACCAGGAAAATCACCAGCACGGCGCCGATGGTGGCGTTGATGATGTCGGCCACAACGCCGCCACCGATGTGAAGCCCAATGCGCGGCAGCAACCAGCCCGCAACGACGGCGCCGACGATGCCGAGTACGATGTCACCGACAAGCCCAAATCCGCCGCCCTTCATGATCTGGCCGGCGAGCCAACCGGCGATGGCGCCGATGATGAGCCAAATGATAATGCCTTCCATGTTTCGCTCCTGAGGTTCGACGCGCACGACAGACCCGCTTCCGCGCCGGTCCCGTGCCCCTCGGCCGAACCTTGTGGCGCTGGAAGCTCCGGCGACGTTACGTGTGTTCGGGGCAACGCGAAACCGGCTTGGTGTGCAGGTGCTCAGTCGCGTGTGCTCAGTCGCGCGGAGCGCTGCTTGCTCAGGGCGCTTTCACTGGGTTCGCGCGTGTTTTGACGCCCGTTCGACCGGCCGCACCTCGCGGTTCGCGCTTCAATTATTCTGAGTTTGAGCGCAAGGAGCGGAGTGCGCAGCCGGCGGTGGCCGCCTATCTTAGGGGTATGACAGGAGCGAAAGCAGCGATCATGACCCGCGCTCTCAATAAAACCATGTTAGACCGCGACGGCTCCGAGGAGACGTATTGGGCGGCCGTCAAAGCGCGCGACCGCAGCTTCGATGACACGTTTTATTACTCCGTCGCCACAACCGGCGTCTTTTGCCGCCCGTCCTGCGCGGCGCGCCAGGCCAATCGCGAAAACGTCGCCTTCCACGCGACGGCTGCGGAGGCCGAGGCGGCCGGCTTCCGCCCCTGCAAGCGGTGCAAGCCCGATCAGCCTTCGCTGTACGCGCGTTACGCGACGACCGTGGCCGAGGCCTGCCGCACCATCGAGGCGGCCGACGAGCCCCCCACGCTGCACGTACTGGCGGAGCGGGCGGGCCTCAGTCCGTTTCACTTTCACCGCATCTTCAAGGCCATCGCAGGCGTGACCCCCAAGGCCTACGGGAACGCGCATCGCGGGAAGCGCCTGCGCGACACGCTCGCCAAAAGCCGGACCGTCACCGAGGCCATGCATGACGCGGGGTTCAATTCCAGCGGGCGCTTCTACGCCAACTCTTCCCAGGTGCTCGGCATGACGCCCTCCGACTTCCGCGCCGGCGGCAGCAATTCCGACATGCGGTTCGCCGTCGGCCAATGCTCGCTTGGCGCGATCCTGGTCGCGGCCAGCGCCAAGGGCATTACCGCGATCCTGCTCGGCGACGACGCGCAAGTGCTGGTGCACGATCTCGAGGATCGCTTCCCGAATGCGACGCTCGTCGGCGGCGATCGCGATTTCGAGGACGTGATGGCCAAAGTCGTCGGCCTCGTGGACGCCCCGCAAACGGGGCTCGCCTTGCCGCTCGATCTGCGGGGCACGGCGTTCCAGCATCGCGTGTGGGACGCCTTGCGGGACATTCCTGCGGGGACGACCGCGACCTACACCGAGATCGCCGAGCGGATCGGCATGCCCAAAGCCGTGCGCGCCGTTGCGGCCGCGTGCGCGGCGAACAAGATCGCGGTCGCCATTCCCTGCCATCGCGTGGTGCGCACCGACGGTTCGCTCTCGGGTTATCGCTGGGGCGTGGAGCGGAAGCGCACGCTCATCGAACGGGAAGCGGGCGGGACGGACTGACCCGCGCCCTGCGGATGCGTCCGGAGCCGACCTGGACGGCTTCAGCGCGATACCCGTGAGGTTGGCGGACCTCGGATCGTGAGCTCGACTGCGTCCTCGCCCGGTACGACGCCAGGACCAAGGCCAGGACCAAGGCCAGGACCAAGGCCAGGACCAGAGCGGGCCAAACAGTTTACCATTTTCCAAGTCGGACGGGTGTGGCATGCAGGGGACCGTAACCTGCGAGCGAACCTCTGTGGATGTCCCGGACTATACCTTCGACAAAGCCAGGCTCGATGCGCTTGGCAGCTACGATATCCTCGATACGCCTCCCGAGCCTGGTTTCGATGACATCGTAAGCTTGGCCGCAAACTTGTGCGAAGCGCCCTTCGCCCTGGTCAGCTTGGTGGCCGGCAACCGGCAGTGGTTCAAGGCGAAGGTGGGGCTGGAGGCCTGCGAGACCGGCTTAAACAGCTCGGTCTGCGCGCACGCCCTGGTCGAGCCGGATCTGCTCGTCATTCCGGATCTGACAACGGATCCTCGGACCCGCGACAACCCACTCGTTACCGGTGGGCCGCATATCCGCTTCTACGCCGGCGCTCCGCTGCGAACATCGCATGGACACGTGCTGGGAAGCCTCTGCGTGATCGATGTCTTGGCGCGCCCGGGCGGTTTGACGCCTAGCCAGGCCGCGATGCTGCGCGCGCTCGCGCGGCAAACGATCAGCCAGCTGGAGTTGCGCCGGGCGATCCTCGATCGCGACCGCGCCATTGTGCTCCAGCAGGAGCATGAAGCCCTTCGAGTCGGACGGGAGCGGGAATTCCGGCATCTGTTCGACGCCATCGACGACGGCTTTTGCATCGTGGAAGTGAAATTCGACGGGACGACGCCTGTTGACTACCGGTTCGTCGAAACGAACAGCGCGTTCACGAGGCAGACCGGTCTCGCCGATGCCAACGGGAAGTGGATGCGGGATCTGGCCCCGGATCATGAGCAGCATTGGTTCGATCTCTACGGCCAAGTCGCTTTAACCGGCGAGCCTGCGCACTTCGAGAACCCGGCCCGAGAGCTCGGAGATCGCTGGTACGACGTTCATGCCTTCCGGATCGGCGATGCCGCCGCCCGGCATGTCGGCATCCTCTTCAACGACGTCTCCACGCGAAAAACAGAAGAGCTCATTCGCCAGAGAACGGAGGCCTTGCAGAAAACGCTGAATCAAGAGCTCAGCCACCGCATGAAGAACATCTTCGCGATGGTTCAGGCCATTGCGACGCAGACGCTGCGTACGGCGGCTGACCAAGAACCGGTCCAGGCATTTACGGCTCGCGTGCTCGCGTTGTCCAAGGCCCACGACGTCTTGCTCCAGCAGAGTTGGAACGGATCCGAAATCGGGGAGCTGGTGCGCACCATCCTGACTTCGCTCGCCCCGTTGGAGCGTTTCGACATCGCCGGGCCAAGAGTGCAGCTCGGCGCCCGGTCGACGTTGTCGGTGACCATGATTTTGCATGAGTTGAGCGCGAATGCGCTGAAATATGGAGCCCTCTCGAACGATGCCGGCCGCATTTCCATTTGGTGGGCCATCGAGCGGGAAGGTGAAGAAGACATGCTGACGCTGGAGTGGCGTGAGGCGGGCGGCCCGCCGGTCGAGCCCCCTGGGACGCACGGTTTTGGCTCAAGGCTGATTCGGACCGGGCTAGCGGGAACCGGTGGCGCCGAAGTGCACTATCGCCAATCGGGCTTTGAAGCCCGGTTTGTCGCACCGATCGCCCAGGTGCAAAGTCTCTAGGGCGGCGGACGAGACGGTCTGAGCGGCCCGCGGACGGCCAGCAGCCTCAGAAGCGGAAACCCTCGGCTTCTCACATGCCGATTCAGGATTGGCGCGCCGGACAGGAAGAAACTGGGCACCGTTACATAATTGTTGTGACGACGGATTTCTGAACCGGCGTGGCCGAGGTCCGTCAAGGGCAAAGCGGCGACTTGTCGTGCCGATATCGAGGTCGTAGCGGCCGGCAAAGATTGGATACTATTATAACAGTGTCCTGTCTTGGAAAGTGACGCCTCCATGGGTTTCGCCATCAGTGCAGCGACTAACACAGAGGCATCGCGGGTCATCGATGTTGTCTCGGAGGCTTTTCTCGACGATCCGACCTGGTCTTGGGCATTTCCCGATCCGGCAGCTCGCAGGAGTTGGTGGACGCTCTGCATCCAGGAGGCACTTCGCTATCCCTGGACATTCAAGACCGAAGGATACGAGACAGTGTCCGTTTGGATTCCCCCAGACGGGACCGAACTCTCGTATGAAGCAGAACTCGGCGTGCCCGACCGGCTAGTCGACCTCGTCGGTTCTCGGGCAGCGGAGGTTGGCGAACTGTTAGACCGCTTCGGTCGTGCCCATCCGAGACATGAACCGCACTACTATCTGAGCCTTCTGGGGACCAAGAACGAGCACAGAGGGCAGGGCCTTGGCATCGCGCTTCTTCAGGAGAATCTAACCCGGATCGACGTCGAACATATGCCGGCCTACCTGGAGTCCAGTAATCCAAACAACAATCATAGATACGAAAGCGTTGGGTTTGCCGCCGTAACGGCTTTTCAAGCACCGGGCAATGGACCGACGGTAACAGGAATGTGGCGCAACAGACGATGATATGCTCGCCCGTGGGCTCGGCCGACGGCGAACGAACCCAAGCCAGGAATGTCTTCCTCAGGTCAGAAGCAGACTCAGTGCCCAGCTTTGTTCTGGACTGGTCGAAATTTGGCGCACCCGGCAGGATTCGAACCTGCGACCTCTGCCTTCGGAGGGCAGCACTCTATCCAGCTGAGCTACGGGTGCATTTCCACTTGAGGCCACGAACGCGCCGGGCCCGACGGGCCTGAGGCGGGGATCGTGGCCTGGGACGCCCCTGATAGCGCATTCCGCCAACGGGGGCAAACACCCGATGGACAAGGCCACAGACAAGGGCTGACCGCGGCGGCGCGCCGCCCTATATTGCGCCCGCCATGAGCGAAAACACCCCCCAGAAATCTCCCCGCCCCGCCGCCGCGTGCTCCGTTCCCGACGGCGATCCGGTGCCCATCATCAAGGGCAGCCACGTCTATCTGGTCGACGGCTCGGGCTACATCTTCCGGGCCTTCCACGCGCTGCCGCCGCTGACGCGGCCGTCGGACGGATTGCCGGTCGGCGCCGTGCACGGCTTCACGGCCATGCTCTGGAAGTTGCTGGTGGAAACCAAGGCCTCGGAGGCGCCGACGCATCTGGCCGTCATTTTCGACGCCTCGGAGAAGACGTTCCGCAACGAGATCTACCAGGCCTACAAGGCGCACCGGCCGCCTGCGCCGGAAGAACTCGTGCCGCAGTTCCCGCTGATCCGTGAGGCGGTGCGCGCCTTCAACGTCGCCTGTCTCGAACAGCTCGGCTACGAGGCCGACGACCTGATCGCGACCTACGCCAAGCATGTCGTCGACGCGGGCGGCAGCGTGACCATCGTTTCGTCCGACAAGGACCTGATGCAGCTGGTGCGGCCCGGCGTCGTCATGTTCGACGGCATGAAGAACAAGAAGATCGGGCCGGACGAGGTGTTCGAGAAGTTCGGCGTGAAGCCGGAGAAGGTCGTCGATGTGCAGGCGCTGGCGGGCGACTCGACCGACAACGTACCGGGCGTGCCGGGCATCGGCGTCAAGACGGCGGCCGAGCTGATCACGGAATACGGCGATCTCGACTCCTTGCTCGCGGCGGCGGGATCGATCAAGCAGCCGAAGCGGCGCGAGAAGCTGATCGAATTCGCCGAGCAGGCACGCATTTCGCGCGATCTCGTGCGGCTGATGGAGAATGTGCCGGTCGAGATCCCGGCGGATCAGCTCGGCGTGCACGATCCCAAGCCCGATGCGCTGCTCGGGTTCTTGCGCCGCATGGAATTCACGACGCTGACGAAGCGGATTTCGGAAAAGCTCGGTGTGGACGCGTCCGCTTCTCCTGGTGGAGTGGGGTCAGGGGTGGGGGGAATCCCTACGCCTGCTGCGGAGTCCCCCCCTCCCGGCCTCCCCCACGTCGTGGCGGAGCCGCGCCTTCGGCACGAGGGGGGAGGAGCAGTGGGCGGGCCCGGCACGCCCGCGGCGGGGGCGGCGGTTCATGCGGCCCGCATCGCGAAGGTCCCTTTCGACCGCTCCACCTACGAAACGGTCATCACGCTCGAGCGCCTGCAGTGGTGGATCGCGGCGGCGCGCGAGGCCGGGCGTTTCGCGTTCGATCTCGAAACCACCGCGCTCAACTGCATGACGTGCGATCTCGTCGGCTTCTCGCTGGCGATCGCGCCGGGCCGCGCCTGCTACGTGCCGGTGGGCCATCGCCCGCCGACCGGCGGCTTCGATTTCGGCGATGCCGCCAGCCTGCCGCAAGCGCCGTTGCGCGAGACGCTGGCGCTGATCAAACCTCTGCTCGAAGACGCGTCGCTGCTCAAGATCGGCCACAACATCAAGTTCGATGCGCTCGTACTGATGCGGCACGGCGTGCGCCTCGCGCCGCTCGAGGACACGATGCTGATCTCCTACGTGCTCGACTGCGGGCGCGGTGGACACGGCATGGACGATCTCTCGCTGCGCCACCTCGGGCACACATGCATCCCGTTCGAGAAGGTGCTGGAACTCGCGCCCGGCAAGAAAGCCGAGAAGTCGTTCGCGCAGGTGCCGATCGAGAAGGCGGCCGAGTATGCGGCGGAAGACGCCGACGTGACGCTGCGCCTCTGGCATGTGCTCAAGCCGCGGCTGATCGCGGAACGCCTGTCGACCGTTTACGAAACGCTCGAACGGCCGCTCGTGCCTGTCATCGTGGGCATGGAGAACGCGGGCATCCACGTCGACCGCAGCGTGCTGTCGCGGCTCTCGTCCTCGTTCGCGCAGACGCTGACGCGGCTCGAGGAGGAGATCAACGGCCTCGTCGGGCACAAGTTCAATCTCGGCTCGCCCAAGCAGCTCGGCGAATTGCTGTTCGACCGGCTGCAACTGCCGGGCGGCAAGCGCACCAAGAGCGGGCAGTGGGAGACGCGCGCGGGCCTGCTCGACGAAATGGCCGCGAACGAGGAGATCCCGGAAGACGCGCGCGGGCTGATCAACAAGATGCTCGAATGGCGGCAGCTCTCGAAGCTGCTGTCGACGTATACCGACGCGCTGCCCGGCTACGTCAATGCCGAGACCGGGCGCATTCATACGAGCTACGCGCTCGCCTCGACGACGACGGGGCGGCTCGCCTCGTACGATCCCAATCTGCAGAACATCCCGATCCGCACCAAGGAGGGACGCGCGATCCGCACCGCGTTCGTGGCGGAGACGGGCAACGTGCTCGTGTCGGCGGATTATTCCCAAATTGAGCTGCGCGTGCTCGCGCACATCGCCGACATTCCGCAGCTCAAGCGCGCGTTCGCCGAAGGGCTCGACATTCACGCCATGACGGCGTCGGAAATGTTCGGCGTGCCGGTGCTCGACATGCCGCCCGACGTGCGGCGACGCGCGAAGGCGATCAACTTCGGCATCATCTACGGCATTTCCGCGTTCGGCCTCGCCAACCAGCTCAGTATCGGGCGCGAGGAGGCCGGTGCGTACATCAAGACCTATTTCGAGCGGTTTCCCGGCATTCGCGACTACATGGAGACGACCAAGAAGACCGCGCACGAAAACGGCTTCGTGGAGACGATCTTCGGGCGGCGGATTCATTATCCGGAGATCAACACGCGCAACCCGGGTGTGCGCGGCAACCTTGAGCGCGCCGCGATCAACGCGCCGATCCAGGGCAGTGCGGCCGACATCATCCGGCGCGCGATGATCCGCATGCCCGGCGCGCTCGACGACGCGAAGCTCGCGAGCGCGCGCATGCTGCTGCAGGTGCACGACGAGCTCGTGTTCGAAGTGGCCGAGCGCGAAGCGGCGGCGCTGATCACCGTCGCGCGCGCCGTGATGGAAGGCGCCGCGGCGCCGGCCGTGCATCTCAGCGTACCGATCCATGTCGACGCGAAATCCGCGGCGAACTGGGAAGCGGCGCATTAGGCGCGGTGGCCCACCGAAAAGCGTCGCGCCAGTTGCCGACTTGCGTGGGTCCTGGCCGTCCATGTGAAGCATGGCTCCGCCATGACACCGGGATGACCGATCGTTTGTGCGAGCCGTCGCAGTTGACCGCAATCGCTGCCGCTTACGCGTCGCGTCTCAGTTTGCGCCGATAGGTTTTTTTTGACGTCATCCCGGCGCAGGCCGGGACCCACGCAAGCTTGCCAAAAGCGCGCCGCTCGCGGTTTACTCGCCCCCATCCGATGGGGCCAGCTCCGATGAAGCAACCCTGTGTTTATTTTCTTGCCAGCGCCCGCAACGGAGTTCTTTACGTTGGCGTAACAAGTGATCTTGCGCATCGCATGGCCGAGCATAGCCAGGGTTTGATCGCAGGGTTCACGCAGCGCTATGGCGTAAAGCACCTAGTCTACTACGAGATGCACGCAACGATGGACGATGCCATCACGCGCGAAAAGCGGCTGAAGGAATGGCGGCGCGCGTGGAAGGTTCGTCTTATCGAGACGATGAACCCGGAATGGCGCAATCTGTTTGATCGCGAGACAGGCGAAATCAGTCTCGGTCCCGCTGACATCGCGCGCGTACGATCATGACGTCGCGTTAGCTGCGACTTGCGTGGGTCCCGGCCTACGCCGGGATGACGTCAATTAAACTGTTGTCGGCGCAAATTGGGAAGCGGCGCACTAGGTCTTCTCGGAATTTTTTGCACGAATTTCACAACCAGTACGTCATCCCGGCGTCATGGCGGAGCCATGCTTCGCGTCATGGCGGAGCCATGCTTCGCGTCATGGCGGAGCCATGCTTCGCGTCACGGCGAAGCCGTGCTCCGCACGGACGACAGCCGGGACCCACGCAAGCTTGCCACGAGCGCAACTTTTTTGCAGGTTTCCAAGATGCCGGTCGAAGTTTCGGCCGGCTTTTTTATGCGCTCCCGACCGGCGGAGGCCCTTCCAAAATCGTGGTAAGGCGCTGCTTGATGACGGCTTGGCGGGTTTCGCTTTCGATCTTCTTCGAGGTCAGGTCCGTGACGTAGAACACGTCGACGGCCTTCTCGCCGAAGGTCGTGATGTGCGCGGAGCCGATGTCGAGCGAGAGATCCGAGATTGCATTAGTCAGCTCGTACAACAGGCCGGTGCGGTCGCGGCCGGCCACCTCGATCACCGTGTAGGCGTCCGACAGCACGTTGTTGACGTACACTTCGGGTGCGACCGTGAAGGCTTCGGCGCGCGTGGGGATCGGGCGACGCTTTTCCAATAGCTGCTCCACCCAGGTCTCGCCGCGGAGAAGCCGCTCGATGGTGTCTTCGATGCGCTTGGCGCGGCGCAGCTCGTCCTCATCCTGATCGAACTCGCGGGCCAGCAGGAACGTGTCAAGCGCGAAGCCGTCGCGCGTCGTCGTGATGTGCGCGCCGGCGATGTTGGCGCCGTTGGCCGCGCAGGCGCCCGCGAACAATGACAGCAGGCGCGGGTGGTTGGGCGCGAAGACCGTGAGTTCGGTCACGGCCGTGAAGGCATCCGTCTCGTGGTCGGAGGCGAGCGTTTGCCCCTCGGCTTCGGCTTTGCGCAGCAGGCGCGCGTGCTCGATCTGGCGTTTCGGTTCGGTGCGCAGCCAGTAATCCGGATAGTGACGGCCGATGAAGCGGTCCACGTCGGAGGCCGGCCAATCCGACAGGGCGGCGCGGAGCGCATCCTGCGCGTCCTGCACGATCGTGCTGCGCGGAATCTGCGTATGGCCGCCCGACAGCAGTGGCTCCGTTTCCTGATACAGCGTGCGCAGGAGCTGGCCCTTCCAGCCGTTCCATACGCCGGGGCCGACGGCGCGGATGTCCGCCACCGTCAACAGCAGCAGGAGCTTGAGGCGCTCCGGGCTTTGCACGATGTCGGCGAAGTCGCGCACGGTCTTGGGATCGGAGATGTCGCGGCTCTGGGCGACGTTACTCATCGTGAGATGCTGCTCGATGAGCCAGACCACCGTATCCGTCTCGGCCGCCGAGAGGCCAAGGCGCGGGCACAGGGTGCGCGCAATTTGCGCCCCGACGACCGAGTGGTCCTCAATGCGGCCTTTGCCGATGTCGTGCAGGAACGCCGCGACGAACAACACGCGGCGATTCTGAATGGTCTTGATCAGTTCGGTCGAGAGCGGCACCTCGCTGGCGAAGCCGCCGCGCTCGATGTCCGTCAACATGCCGACCGTGCGGATCAAATGCTCGTCGACGGTGAAGTGATGGTACATGTTGAACTGCATCATCGCGACGACGCGGCCGAACTCGGGAATGAACCGGCCCAGGACGCCGGCCTCGTTCATGCGCCGCAACGTCGCCTCCGGATTGACGCGGCCAGTGAGCAACTGGAGGAAAATCCGGTTCGCCTCGGGATCGTTGCGCAGCGTGTCGTCGATCAGCCGGCTCGAATGGCGCAGCTGCCGGATGGCGTTCGGATGCAGGAACGTATTGGTGTTCTCGGCCTGCGCGAAGAAGCGCACGAGGTTGGCGGGATCGCGCTCGAACACGCCGGGGTCGGCGATGTTCATGCGGCCATTGTCGATGCGGAAGTCGGTCTTGTCGCGGATCTGCCGGCGCAGCATCCAGGACATCGGATTGAAGATGTTCTCGAAGACGGGCGAGCTCTTCAACTGCTGCATTTCGAGCGCCGTGCAGAGGATGGTCGTGAGGTCACCCACATCCTTGGCGACCAGGAAGTAGTGCTTCATGAAACGCTCGACGCCACGCAGGCCGCTCTTGTCCTTGTAGCCGAGACGGTGGGCCAGCACGGGCTGGATATCGAAGCTCAGAAGTTCTTCGGCGCGGCCGGTGTAGAAGTGCAGATAGCAGCGCACGGTCCAGAGAAAGTCTTCGCATCTCCGGAAGGTCGCGGCTTCTTCCCTGGTGAAGATGCCCTTGGCGACACTCTCGGGCCCGACGTCGTGGCCGAGCAGATATTTCGACAGCCAATGCAGGGTGTGGAGGTCGCGCAGGCCGCCCTTGCCGTCCTTGACGTTCGGTTCGACCCTGTAGCGGCTTTCACCGGCGCGCCGGTGGCGCTCACTGCGCTCGGTCATCTTGGCGTCGATGAAGGCGCGCTCGGACCCGCGGATCACCTCATTGCGAAAGCGTTGCTCGAGCTCCGCATAAAGCTGCGCGTCGCCGTGGATCAGCCACATGTCGAGAAGCGACGTGCGGATGGTCGTGTCTTCGTTGGCGAGCTTGACGCACTGGTCCACGGTGCGCGTGGCATGCCCGACTTTGAAACCAAGGTCCCACAGTAGATAGAGCATGTACTCGGCGACGCTCTCGCCCCACGGCGTCTGCTTGTACGGCAGCAGGAACAGGAGATCGATGTCGGAGCCGGGCGCCAGCATCTCGCGGCCGTAGCCGCCGGTGGCGACGACGGCCATGCGCTCGGCGTCGGAGGGATTGGTGGCGCGATAGACGTGGGCGACGGTGTAATCGTAGAGGAGCCGCACCAGCTCATCCTGGAATTTGGCGAGCCCCTTGGCGCAGCGCCGCCCGTTGCCGTCGGCTTCCAACTGCAGGCGCGCCGTGCCGCGGGCCGCCTTGACCAGAAATTTCAGCCGCTCGACGATGGCCGGGCGCGCCTCGGCCGGATTGCCGCTGGCGTTCAGCAGCGCCGTCAGCGCGTGGCGCATTTCCTGCGGATCGAAATACGGGGCAGGCGGGAATTGGGATGTGTCCATCGGATTACTGTAAGACATGACAAGCGTCACCGCGAAGGGGCGTCATTGGCGCGGGCCACCGGAGCGGAGCTGTTTCAACCGGTAGAGCGCCTCGAGCGCCGCCTTCGGCGACAGCTCATCCGGACTCAAATCATCGAGGGCGGTTTCCAACGGACTTGGGCCGGCAGGCGCCGGCTTTTCAACTGGCCGGGCGGCGGCGAACAGAGGCAGCTCGGTAAGCGCACCTGTGCCCTGCACGCGGCGCCGATCCGATTTTTCGAGCAGGGCCAGCACCTCGCGCGCCCGCTCGATCACCGGCATCGGCAGGCCGGCCAGCTTGGCGACCTGGATGCCGTACGAACGATCCGCCGCGCCCGCCTTCACGCGGTGCAGGAAGACGATCTCGTCCTGCCATTCCTTGACGTCCATGGTGACGTTGGCGACCGAGCCGAGGCGTCCCGCGAGCGCCGTCAGCTCGTGATAGTGGGTCGCGAACAGCACGCGGGCGCAGGTGCGTTCGTGCAGGAACTCGACCGCCGCCCAGGCGATGGAGAGACCATCGAAGGTGGCCGTGCCGCGGCCGATCTCGTCCAGGATGACGAGCGAGCGGGCCGTCGCCTGATTGAGGATGGCGGCCGTCTCCACCATCTCGACCATGAACGTCGAGCGGCCGCGAGCGAGGTCGTCCGCCGCGCCGACGCGGCTGAACAGGCGATCGACAACGCCGATGTGGGCCTCGGCCGCGGGCACGAACGAACCCATCTGGGCCAGGATCGCAATCAGCGCGTTCTGGCGGAGAAACGTCGACTTGCCGGCCATGTTCGGACCGGTGACGAGCCAGATGCGCGCGTCCGGCATCTCATCGAATCCGGGCGGCCGGTCGGCAAGGGCGCGGCCCAGCGTGCAGTCGTTGGCGACGAACTGCCCGCCGTGGGCACGCTTCAGCGCGTGCTCGACGACCGGATGGCGGCCGCCGCGAATGTCGAAGGCCTGGCCCGCATCGACGACGGGGCGGACGTAGCGCTCGTGATGGGCGAGATGAGCGAGCGCGGCCGTGTGGTCCAGCTCGGCAAGCGCGGCCGCGATGTCCGACAGCACGCGCTCCTCGCGGGCCACGGCTTCCGACAGCTCGACGAAGATCTCCTGCTCGATGGCCAGCGCGCGGTCGGCCGCCGAGGCGATGCGCCCTTCGATGTCCTGCAGCTCCTGCGTGGTGAAGCGCATCGCGTTCGCCATCGTCTGGCGGTGGCGGAACGTGTCGCTGAGGGGAGCTTCCGTAAGCGGCTTGGCGTTGCCTTGCGACACCTCGATGAAGTAGCCGAGGATATTGTTGTGGCGCACCTTCAGCGTCTTGACGCCCGACTGCGCGACGTAACGCGTTTCGAGTTCGGCCATGACGCGGCGGCTGTCGTCGCGCAGCTGCTGGGCTTCGTCGAGGGCGGCGCGGAAGCCCGCACGCACGAAGCCGCCGTCGCGGCGCAGATGCGGCGGCTCGTCCACGAGGGCGGCGGAGAGCAGGGCCAGCAGCTCGTGTCCGCGGCCGTCGATGCGTTCCGAGATGCGCGTGATATCGGCCGGAACGCCGATCGGGCTTTTGTTGGCGCGCAGGTGCGCGACGGCCGCTTCGGCAGCAGAGAGACCGGCGGCGATCCCGGCGAGATCGCGCGGGCCGCCCCGGCCGAAGGCCAATCGCGAGACGGCGCGCGCCAGATCGGGGGCGCCTTTGAGAGCTTCGCGCACCGCGCCGCGCAACGGCTCGTCGTCGACGAAATAGGCCACGGCATCGAGCCGGGCGTCGATGGCTCCGGCATCCGACAGGGGCGCGGCCAAACGCGCGGCCAGCTCGCGCGCGCCCGCGCCGGTCACCGTGCGGTCGATCGCATCGAGCAGGCTGCCCGCCTTGTCGCCCGACGTCGAACGGACCAGTTCCAGGCTGGCGCGGCTCGCGGCATCGATGATCAGCGCTGCGCCCGCGCCCATCTTCCGGGGCGGGCGAACGACCGGCTTCTTGCCGATCTGCGTCAGGTCGACGTAGCGCAGCACCGCGCCGATAGCGGCCAGCTCGGGACGCGAGAACGTGCCGAACGCGCCGAGGTCCGCCACGCCGAGATGGGCCTTCAGGTCGCGGTCGCCGGCAAGGCTGTCGAACGACGCCGCCGGCACCGGCGTTGCTGCCGCGCCGGCGCGACCGATCCACGCCTTGAGTTCGCCGTCCGCGAGAAGGGTATCGGGCGCGATGACTTCGCCCGGAGCCAGACGCACCAATTCCCCTGGCAGATCGTGACCGCGCACCTCGCCCACCTCGAACTCGCCGGTCGAGATGTCGAGCGAGGCCAGCGCGAGCGTCGTCTCGGGTGACAGGGCGGGCGCATCGGGAGCTCCCGGCGCGCGGAACAGCGCCGTCAGGTAGTTGCGCGCGCGCGCGTCGAGGAGCGCTTCCTCGGTCAGCGTGCCGGGCGTGACGAGGCGGACGACATCGCGGCGGACGACGGCCTTGGCGCCGCGCTTGCGGGCTTCGGCCGGATCTTCGAGCTGTTCGCAGACGGCGACGCGGTAGCCGCGCTTGATGAGGCGCTGCAAATAGTCGTCGGCGCGATGGATCGGCACGCCGCACATCGGGATGTCCTGCCCGAGATGCTTGCCGCGCTTCGTGAGAACAATGCCGAGCGCCTCCGAGGCAACGACGGCATCCTCGAAGAACAGCTCGTAGAAATCGCCCATCCGATACCAGAGGATGCTGTCCGGATTGGCGGTCTTGATTTCGAGGAACTGCGCCATCGAGGGCGTCGCATCGCCGAAGGCGGTTGCAGGCTTCGGAGACTGGTCGGTTGAGGGTTCTGGGGTCGCGGGGTCTGGGGACGAGGCAGCAGACGCTTCGGGCACATCCCCACGCGCTGGCGCGGTTTCGCGGCCGCGGCCCGTCTCGTCCTTGCGATTGGTCTTCAGTCCCGCCATTCCGACGCCGCCTGCCCCCGGTCCTGATTACAGGGGCAACGGATAGCCGGTTGGCGACAGAAATGGAAACCCCGAGGTGGCCAAACCCAAGACTTTCGCGGCCAGGCGGGCCTCGCAGGTGCGCTAGCGCATTTTCCGATCAGACGGATCCGCCAGCTTTATGCCCTCCCCTAGACGGGGAGGGTGGCATCGAGTGCAGCGAGATGCCGGGTGGGGTGACGGGCTTTGGATGCCGCTTCAAGATCATCCCCCCACCCCTAACCCCTCCCCGCGTCCATGCGGAGCATGGCTTCGCCATGACGAGGGAGGGGGAGGCGTTGCGCTTTCGTCAGAAAGCTAAACCTCGACGGCGATGCGGCTTCTCACCTCGTCCGGCGCGCCGAAATGATCGAAATAGCGCGGGTCGATGTTTTCAACCGGCAGGATGATGAACACGTCGGTCGTGCCGAACTGACGGTCGATCACGGCGCCGTCGCCCACGAACGCACCGAGCCGCAGGTAGCCCTTGATCAGCGGCGGCAGGGCCTTCAGCGCGGCCTTCGCGTCGATCTTGTCGGGGGCGATCCGGTTCATCGGCACATGCAGGCGATCATGCGCGCGGCAGCGCCACTCCGGCGGGGCCAGCGCATTCGCGTGGAGGAAGCTCAGCGCCATGGCGTGGGCGTCGGGATCCGTACCCTCGAAGCTTGCGCATCCGATCATGACGTCGACGCGGTGCTCGCGGATGTACGTCCAGAGGCCGTGCCACAGCAGCTCGACCGAGCGCTTGGTGCGGTAGGGCTGAAGCACGCAGGACCGGCCCAGCTCCATGAAACGATAGCGCGGCGACTTGGCCGCAATCATCGGCCCGATGTCGTATTCGCTGGCCGTGTAGAAGCCGAGCGAGCGTTGCGCCACTTCCTGGCGCAGAACGCGATAGGTGCCGACGACGTGCGGCTTGCGCGTGCGCACCCAGGCTTCCGGCTCGAAGGCCTGATCGAGGCTGCGATCCTCGACGAGGAGATGATCGCAGATGGAGTCATAAGGATCCTGATCGAGGCGGCGCATGCCCGCGATCACGCTCGGGGTGGCCGACATCTCCTCGTAGAACACCTCGTAGCGCAGCCGCTGGGCGCGCTGGATGTCCTTGCGCCCCTGGGCGAGGCGGACCTCAAGATTGCCGATGCGGCCGTAAACCTTCGCGGGCGGCTTGCGGATGAAAGGCAGGCCCTTCGTGCGGGCCTTTTCGTTCAGCTCGCGCAGCGCGAGCAGGCCGCGCGGAGCGGCCGAGAGGAGAGGATTGCTTTGCCACCGGCCGGCGATGTCCATAGCCATCCGCCGCATCTTCGCCTGCCGTTCGATGGTCATTTCAAATCCGTCCGCATTCCAACCGAACTCGCCGTCGGCGTAGCGCAATCAATCACGAGTCGGAGACAATTTTGCGACGGTTCAAGAGCCCCGAGGGTTAACCCCTCGCCTGCGGCGGCCTTTTAGCGCTTCGCCTTCGTCGACCCCTTAACTCTTCGCCGGCGGGGGCAGGTCCAGCGAGCGGGCGGCTTCCGCGGTCATGAGGGGAACGCCATTGCGGATCGGATAGGCCAGGTTGGCCTTGGCGCTGATCAACTCGCGCGCCGCCCGATCGTAGGTCAGCGGACCCTTGGTGACGGGACAGACAAGAAGCTCGAGCAGCTTCGGGTCGGGCTCCTCGGCGGACGGTTCGTGCGGGGCATGTTCGCTCATGGTGTGCTCACTGCAAGGTGCCGCCGGATCCGCCGCGCGCCGCAAGGTCCATCTCGGCGAGAGCGACGAGGACTTCGGCGCGCGTCTTGAGATCGCTCGCTTCCAGCAGCGCCTGCTTCTCCTCGGGGCCATACGGGCACATCACGCACAGCGCGTTGATGAGATACTCGCTCGGCGCGCGATCGATGACGGCCCAGTCGGTCTGGAGATTGTTCTCAGTCAGGTACGAGCGCAAGACGCCGATCAGGCGCACGCGATCGATGCGCTCTTCGCCGAAGCCGCGCGTGAGATCGCTGGCGAAGCGGTCGTAGCTGACGCTGGCGGCGCGATACGATTTGCCGGTCTCCGCTTCACCCACGATTTCGAAACGCGAGATGCCGGTCACGGCAATGGCCAAGCGTCCGTCGTCGAGTTCCTGATAGCTCGTGATGCGGCCCGCCCCACCGATGCGGCGCAGTTCGACTTGGCGCTCCGGCGGGCTCTCCTGTGCGTCAGATCCGACGGGCTGGATCATGCCCAGCATGCGCGAGCCGCTCATCACGTCTTCGATCATTTCGAGGTAGCGTGGCTCGAAAATATTGAGCGGCAACGTCGATCCCGGCAGCAGGATTGCGCCGCGCAACGGAAACAGCGGAATGCGCGGCGGCAAATCGGCAGGACGGCGGTAGCGGTCGGCGAGAGACACCATTTTCTCCTCGGCCTTAGCGGAACAGGATCGACGACAAGCGCCGGCGGCCATCGATCGTATGTTCGTCCTTCGGACCCCACGCGTCGAAAAGCTGGACGAGCTGCTTGCGCGCGGCTTCGTCGTTCCAGGCGCGATCGCTGCTCACGATGTCGAGCAGATGCGTGAGCGCGACATCCTTCTTGCCGCGTGCGGCGAGGGCCACCGCAAGATCGAAACGCGTTTGATGATCGGCCGGGTTGGCGGCGAGGCGCTGCTCCAGCTCGGCGCTGTTGTCGGACTTGCCCGCCAGCTTGGCGAGTTCGAGCGCGGCGCGCGCGCTTTGCACGGGCGCACTCGTCTGCTTGTCGGGCGGCACGAGGCTCAACGTCTGCTCGGCGCGTGCGGGATCGCCGCTGATCAGGTAGCAGCGCGCCAGCCCGGCGAGGGCCTGGACGTTCTGCTGGTCTTCCTGCAGCACAGCCGCGAACGCTTCGGCGGCGCCCTGCAGATCGCCCGCGTCGAGGGCTGCCTCCGCCGCTACGATCACGGCCGCTATATCGCCTTCGCCGTCGTCACCCAGGGCGCGATCGATGAAGGCGCGAACCTGGCTCTCGGACTGAGCGCCCGTGAAGCCATCCAGCGGGCGGCCGTCGCGGAAGGCGTAGACGGTCGGCAGCGACTGGATGCGAAGCTGGCCCGCAATGGCGGGATGGGCATCGGTGTCGATTTTGACGAGGCGGACCTTGCCGCCGTAGCTCTTGACCACTTTCTCGATGATCGGGGTGAGCTGCTTGCAGGGGCCGCACCAGGCCGCCCAGAAATCGACGAGCACCAACGCGTCGCGCGAGGCCTCGATGACGTCCTTGCCGAAGCTCGCCGACGTGCCGTCCTTGATCAGCCCAGCCGACGCTGCCCCGATGGGCTTCAAAGCTCCCAAATCCATTCCGTCACTCCTCGAGAGGTTTGCGGTCGTGCCCGCTCCGGGCGGCGCGCACGGACACTGCGCCCGCTATATAGGAAGCAGAACGAAGGTGTGCGAGGCCGCACGAAGCAGCCGTGGGAGACTCAACCGCAATTGGCCGCGGCTTGCAACGAGTTCAGGACCATCCGTGCGCATCCCCGAGCTTGTGCCGGACCGGCGGACCGCGGCCGGGCTTGTGAAACGCTCTGCGTAGGCCCGAAATTCAGGCGTCCGGCGCGGGCTTCAGGAAGACGCTTGCAAAGCCCGGTCGGTTGAGCAATAAGACCGGGCGCACCGCTTTGCGGCGCGCACTTACCCCATTTCCGGACGCGGGCGTAGCTCAGGGGTAGAGCATCACGTTGCCAACGTGAGGGTCGTGAGTTCGAATCTCATCGCCCGCTCCAATCTTCTCAATGTTCTTCGAAACGCACCGCCTGGGCTTAACGGCTCCGGGCGTTTTTGCGTGTCTGGAGCACGTTTCTCTCACGTCTTCGGTGCGAGCGCGAACGCTCGCATCTCAACCATCAGGCTCTAGGACGCGGCCGACGCCGCCGGGGCACTGTTGGAGATTCCGTCCGGATCGGCGGGTTTCGGCGGCGCGGGCGCAGCGGCCGCGGGCTCGGCCGTCGCGGCCGGCGCCGGCTCCAGGCGCGCCAGAATCTCTTCGCTCAATTGCCGAAGAGCCTTGCCGGTCTCTCCCGGGTACTTGGCGAAATAGGAGCGGTCCGGCGCGTGGAAGCGAGCGCATTCCTGCATCGCCACGGCGCGCGGGACGACCTGGTTGAAGCACCGGTTGTCGGGGTTGCTCAAAAGCCAGGCGTGGTAGTCCTCCTCCGTCGGCGAGGACATGTCCTTCATGTTGACCAGCACGCCGAGATTTTCGGCGAACCCCATCTCCGGGTTCAGGGCCTTGAACCGGCGAAACACCTCGAGGCCGCACACCGACACGTAATCCGCCTTGGTCGGCGAGATGTGATAGTCCGCCTCGCGCAGCCAGCTTTCCGTCAGAACGGACAATCCGGGCGGGCAATCGATCAGGATCACGTCGAAGACGCGGCGCGCATCGGCCAACAGTGCGCTGATGACATTGCGCAGGCGGCTGTGCAGGCTTTCCTTCGAGACCTCGCGCTCGAACAGCGTGAGCTGCATGTCGCTCGGGATGAGGAATACGGTGCGCGCGTCGTCGACGTCGGACACGTTGCGGACGACGTAACGCAGCCAGTCCGCCTCCGCATCCTGCAGCACGCGGGCGACCAGGAAATCCACCATGGTCAGGCCGTTCTGCTGCAACCGGTGCAGGTTCGGCACCGTCATCAGCATGCTCGACACGGAGGCCTGCGAGTCGCTGTCGATCACCAGCACGTTCTTGCCGTGATAGGCCGACAGGGTTTCGGCCAATGCGAGCACAAGCGTGGACTTGCCCACGCCGCCCTTGGTGTTCATGACAGCGATGGTATTGCGCATAGTGATCCGAGCCCTCCCCGGCTCCGATGCCGCACCGTTCGCGTCATCCGATCTGCGTGCTCCGCACTCTCCGACGTGCGTACTGCGCACGACCCGATTTGCGTGCTCCGCACGACCGATGTGCGTCCGGAATGTGGCGGTCTCGCGAACGATGTCCGATTTCACCGGCACATTCGCGCAAGCAACACCGGTCTTAGCAAAAGTTTGCGTCTCTCGCGTCAAGAGACTTTGCGGCCGAAACCGATTGTAAGCCTACCAGCGCGTGTCGGCACGCACCCAGGCTGTGCCGCCGCGGCGGGCCAGAACGCGGGTGCGTTCGTAGGCGATGACCGGCGGACGATCGACAACATAGCGTTGCGCGGGACGGACCGCGACGGCGCGGTTCTGAATGCCGTAGACGGGCGGCTCGACCATGCGGACGCGGCGACCGGGATGGACGAGGATCTCGCGCGGGACGACCTTCACTTCGGCCGGAACCGCCACTTTGCAGCGCCGTTCGCCGTAGGGCCCGTAGGTGCGTTCCCAGCGCCAACCGGCGCGGCGCACCACGATCTCCTGGAAGACCGTGCGCGTGACGGGCGGCGTCATGGCGTAGGTCACGCGCGGCGGCTGGAGCATCACGCGCTCCTGGCGGACGACAACCGTGGGGCGCGTTTCATAAACGTCCCGATAGCCGCGCTCGACGACCACGGGGCGCTCGACCGTGCGATAGACGTCGGGATAGCTCACCCTGTCGTAGCACTCGCCACCGCCGCGGCAGGCCAACGCCGGCGAAGCAGCCGACGCAACGATGAAAAGACTGGCGACGGCGACACGACCGCGTGACAACATAAGACATTCGCTCCGGAGCAAGACCTGCATGAGATTAAGTCAGCAGCGTCGCCTGCGCGCGGGGAACGTCGCGAGTTGGTTAAACTCAACACATTGAGTCAATTACAGTTTTAATAGGTTTGATGTTTTTTCTTCGGCTCTGCCCGCGCGGCCAATTTCCCGGCGCACCGCCATCTGATAAACGTGGCATCTGATAAATGTCGTCGCCCACGCCCCCTCACGAGGATCCGTCTCATGACCCCCGCCCCCTCCCTCCCATCGTTTCGCCCGCTCGCCCTGGTCGCCACACTGCTCGCGGCGCTCTCTCTCGGCGGTTGCGGCGTCAACAACATCCCGACCTATGAGCAGAGCGCGAAGGCGGCCTGGGCCGAGGTGCAGAACCAGTACAAGCGGCGCACCGACCTCATCCCGAACCTCGTCGAAAGCGTGAAAGGGTTCGCCGAGCAGGAGCGCAAGGTGCTGACCGACGTGACGGAAGCCCGCGCGAAGGCGACCAGCGTGCAGATCCCGGCCGACATCCTCACCAACCCCGCGGCTATGAAGCAATTCCAGGACGCTCAGAACACGCTCGGCGGCGCGCTGCGCCAGCTGCTCGCCGTGGTCGAGCGCTATCCCGACATCAAGTCGGGCCAGAACTTCCTGGCGCTGCAGAGCCAGATCGAAGGGACGGAGAACCGCATCTCGATCGCGCGGCGCGACTACATCCAGTCCGTCCGCCAGTACAATACGGAGATCACGACCTTCCCGGGCCGGCTCTGGAAGTCCTTCATGTATCCTTCGGCCCAGGCGATGGCGACGTTCGACATCCCGGCTGAAGAGCAGAAGGCGCCCAAGGTCGATTTCGGCACGAGCAAGTAAGGGAACGGCGCGCATTCATGCTTCCATGAGCGCACCTCCTTTTCTTCCACCCTGCCCTGACGGGGAGGGTGGCGCGCAGGCGCCGGATGGGGCGATGACACACAACCGACTTGAGTTTCTTGACGCCCCCTCACCCTGTCCCTCTCCCCAAGGGGAGAGGGAACGCAAGGCCATGCCGTTTGCGCCATCAGGCTCCCTCTCCTCCCGGGGAGCGGGTTGGGGTGAGGCGGCTCCGAGCCCCTCAATAAAGAACGAAAACACCGCGCCAATCGTCCTGAGCAAAAAACGTCATGCAACGGCGCGGCTCGCGGCGGCGACGTGCGTCGCGCTCGCAACCGTCGTGCTTGCGTTCGCCTTTCTTGGGTTAGGGCCCGCGCTCGCCGCGCCGACGTTTCCATCGCTCACAGGGCAAATTGTCGACACCGCCAATCTGCTGACGCCCGAGGACCGGGCGGCGGTCGAGGGTGAGCTCAAGGTGCTCGAGGAAAAGTCCACCGACCAGTTCGTCGTCGTCACGGTGCCCTCGCTCGAAGGCTACGAGATCGAGGACTACGGCTACCAGCTCGGCCGGCACTGGGGCATCGGGCAAGCCGGCAAGGACAACGGCGTGCTGCTCATCGTGGCGCCCAACGAACGGAAGGTGCGGATCGAGGTCGGACGCGGGCTGGAGCCCATCGTCACCGATCTCATGAGCCGCATCATCATCGAAAACGCCATCCTGCCGGAGTTCCGGCGCGGCAATTTCAGCGGCGGCATCCGGGCCGGCGTGCGCGACATCAAGGACACGCTGCTCGGCGACGCGGAAGCGGTCAAAGAGCGCGCGCGCGGCCTCAACGGCAACGACGAGCCTGATTGGATCGGACTTCTGATGATCGCGTTCTGGATCGCGGTCGTCGTCTACATCATCTACGCGCAGTCGCGCTATGCCGCGCAATCCCCGCAGACCGTCGGCCGCGATCCGCAGCGGCGCGGCCGGCGTGGGGGCGCTCCCATTATCATCCCGGGCGGCGCGTCCGACTCGTGGGGTGGAGGATGGTCCGGCGGCGGCGGAGGCGGGTGGTCTGGCGGCGGTGGAGATTTCGGCGGCGGCGGCGGATCCGGCAGCTGGTAATTTGATCGATGTCGCACTCAACAGCACTCTTTTGTTTTGTCGTGCTTCTTTTCGGAAAATCGGCTTCCACTTTTCCGGAAGCACTCTAAGGACGACGCCATGCGACTGACGTTTTCGGAAACCGACGAGCACCGGATCGCGGAAGCCATCACTAAGGCCGAGCGGAAGACCTCGGGCGAGATCGTTGCGGTCGTGTCGGCCGAAAGCAGCACGTATCTCTACGCGCCCTTCCTCTGGGCCTCGGTCGCGGCCCTGCTGACGCCGTGGCCGCTGATCCTCTGGACATGGTGGCCGGCGTCGTGGGTCTATCTCGCGCAGGTCGTGGTGTTCGCAGCCGTTCTGCTGCTTACGCTGCCGCGGCCCATCCGCTATCGCCTCGTGCCGGCGCGGGTGAAGCGCGCGCGCGCGCACCGGCGCGCTGTGGAACAGTTCGTGGCGCAGAACCTGCACACGACGGCCGGGCGCACGGGCGTGCTGATTTTCGTTTCGGTGGCCGAGCGGCACGCGGAGATCATCGCGGACACCGCCATCGACGATCGCGTTCCGAAGGGCACGTGGCAATCCATCGTGAAACGCCTGACGACGGCATTTGCGCAGCGGCAGCCGGTGGAAGGTTTCGTGACCGCCATCGAGGACGTGGGCACCCACCTGGCGACCCATTTTCCGCCGGGCTCCTGCGACATGAACGAGCTGCCCGACCACCTGATCGTGCTGGACGGGGTGTGATCGCCGGGCGGTTCCCGCGCTGACATTGAGGTTGTTCGCGCCGCTTCTCAACGTCATCCCGACGAAGGTCGGGATGTGGATTCACATTCGAAGTGCAACAGTTGAGCAAGAAAGATCTCGGCTG
>NZ_JBHYDS010000016.1:0-69004 GCF_051860585.1 Hyphomicrobium sp. | reverse complement strand
CCCAGCCGAGATCTTTCTTGCTCAACTGTTGCACTTCGAATGTGAATCCACATCCCGGCCTTCGCCGGGATGACGGATGTACGTGCGGACAGCCCCCCAACCTCACGCGCAGCCCATGCGCCGCATACGACCGGATGGCGGACGGTTGTTGTGTGAGTTTGTGGACGCCTCTTCTCAACGTCATCCCGACGTCATGGCGGAGCCATGCTTCGCATGGACGGTCGGGACCCACGCCAGCGTCCACAAACGCCACGCCGCGGTTCTCAGAGGACAGCACCACACGGAATCGCAAGCCAGCTGCGCGAGGCGAACGGCCAGCAAGCCGTCCCCACCGCTGCCTAAGGCTCGAGTTCGGTATCCCAGTAGAGATAATCGAGCCAGCTATCGTGCAGATAGTTGGGCGGGAACAACCGGCCGTTGCGATGCAGCTCGAACACCGTCGGCCGATACGGATGCTGATAGGGCCGCATGCCCGCGTCCCACGGCATCGCGCCGCCCTTCTTGAGATTGCAGGGCGCGCACGCGGTGACGACGTTGTCCCAGCGGGTCAGCCCGCCACGAGAGCGCGGGATCAGATGGTCGAACGTCAGGTCCTCGCGGCAGCTACAGTACTGGCACGAGAAGCGATCGCGCAAAAACACGTTGAACCGCGTAAACGCGGGATAGAGCGCTGGTTTGACGTAGGTTTTTAGCGAGACGACGGACGGCAGCCGCATCTCGAAGGACGTGCTTCGCACCGTCCGGTCGTATTCGGAGACGATGTTGACGCGATCCAAAAAGACAGCCTTCACCGACTCCTGCCAGCTCCAGAGCGATAACGGGTAGTAGCTCAGGGGCCTGAAGTCGGCGTTAAGAACCAGTGCCGGAAAGGATTCCGGCGTGGCAGCATGAGCATTCACTAGCTTGCTTCCAGTCGGTTCAAATCAGGGCGTCACCCCCGCTTTCGCGAGCGGATACTAGCGACGCATGTCAGCTCTGTGAAGCACCAGGAGCATCCCCCGGTCATTACTGGGGGAAACCACGAGATCTTGCTGATTATACGACGGAATATGCAGGCTGGATGACAGTCAGCGCGGAGGCTCGCGAAAAACGTGGAATGCCCACAACAGTCGTGCGGCCACTCCGCGCCAAGGCCGCCAGCGCTCCGAGATTTCGAGCAGTTCCCGCGCGCTCGGCCGGGCTTCGAGGTCGAGCGCCCGCTGCGCGGCCAGTTGCAGTGCAAGATCGCCGGACGCAAACCCGTCCGCGTGGCCGAGGCAGAACATCACGTAAATGTCCGCCGTCCAGGGCCCGATGCCGGACACGGCGAGGAGGTCCTCGCGCAACGTCTCGACGGACGCGTCATCGGATTTAGCTGTATCGAGAGACAGCCGGCCGGCCAGGATCGCCTCCGCGACCGCCCGCAGCGTCTTCACCTTTCCGCCGGACAGCCCCGCCGCGCGCAGCGCCCCGATGTCTTCCCGCAAAAGCGCGTCAGGTTCGAACGGATCGACAAGCGCCGCCGTGCGCCCCCAGATGGCGCGCGCGCTCGCGGCCGAAAGCTGCTGGCCGACGACGACCTGCGACAATCCCGGAAATCCTGCCGGATGGCGGCGCAACGGCGGATTGCCGACGAGCGCATGCACACGCGCGAGCCCCGGACAGAGCGTCTTCAACGCGGCCGTCCCGGCGCGAATATCGGCGTCGGTGTCCAGCGTGCGCACACGTGCACGCGCTCGCGCTGGTTTATGTGGACGACCCGCTTTCGGCGTGGCCACGGCGGCCTCCTCGCTTTTCGTTCTCTCCATCCCAATTTAGGGTGTTGAACCCGGATTTGGGTAGTCTCGCGTGGAGGTGGTGACATGGGGCGCACCTGGACGATTGGCGCCATTGCGGTGGCGATCATCGCGATCGCATGTCCGAGCCTCGCAGCGCGCATCCGGCTGCAGCAGTGGGAGACGATCGCCAGCGCGCGCTACGGCTTCATGATCGCCTATCCCGGCTCGGTCTTCACACCACGCGACGCCGCTCCGGGCGAGGACGGCCAGGTGCTCACCTCGCATGACGGCGCGGCGCGCCTCGTGGTCGGCGCGTTCGCCAACGACAGCGCCGCGACAATGATGGAATATCGCGATCAGCTCCTGACCGAAAACTACAGCGGCGCCGATATCGACTACGCGCCGATCAAGCGGGGCTGGTTTGTCGTGTCGGGAACACGGGGCGACATGCATTTCTACGAGCGCGTGAGCTTCACCTGCGGCGGACGGCTCATCAACAGCTGGGCGCTGCTCTATCCGGTCTCCGAGCGCCACATCTACGACCGCATCGTGGAGGCCGTGGCCCGCACCTATCAGCCCGGCGCAGGACGCACCGGTCAATGCGATTGAGCCCAATGCGATTGACGCCATGAGCGGTCGCCCCGTCCTGCGCTTTGCGCCAAGCCCGAATGGCGAGCTTCACCTCGGCCACGCTCTCTCCGCATGGGTCGGTTCCGACATGGCGCGCCGCCTCGGCGGCCGCTTTCTGCTGCGCATCGAGGACATCGACATCGCGCGCTGCCGCGAATCCTACATCTCGCAGATGTACGAGGATCTGCACTGGCTCGGGATCTCGTGGGAGGAGCCGGTGATGCGCCAGAGCGAGCGCTTCGTCACCTACGGCCGTGCCTCCGATATGCTGCTGAAGCTCGGCCTGCTCTACCCGTGTTTCGCCACCCGGTCCGAAATCGCCGAGGCGACGAAGGCCAATCCCAACGCGCGCGATCCCGAGGGCGCACCGCTTTACCCGGGCCTGCACAAAAACCTCCCGCCGGAGGAAATCGCGGCCCGCTTGGCGCGCCACGAACCCTTCGCCCTGCGCTTCGATATGGAACGCGCCCTCGACTCGCTCGAGCACATCACGGGCTCGCGCCTGGTCACGTTCACCGAGCTGGATGCGGATGGCGCACCGACCCTCATCGAACGCGATCCCGCCGTATGGGGCGACGCCGTCATCGTGCGCAAGGACGTGCCGGCGAGCTACCACCTCGCCGTGACCATCGACGACGCCTTCCAGGGCGTGACCCACGTCACGCGCGGCCGCGACCTGTTCGAGGCCACCAGCCTGCACCGGCTGCTGCAGGTGCTGCTGGGGCTCAAGGAGCCGCTCTACCATCATCACCCGCTGCTCAACGATGCCGCCGGCCGGAAGCTCTCGAAGAGCGAACGGGACACGTCCCTGCGTGAGCTGCGCGAGAGGGGCGCAGACGTGTTGCAGCTGCGCCACCAACTGGAGCTGTCCCTTCAGAGCACGCACGAGTCACCGGCGAATCCGCCGTAAACGCATATTTCCCATGGCAAACCATTGGGTTGTAAGGTAGAATTAACGCGTAACTCTCGCGACTCCTGGGCATCACGTGAAGAAGCCCCGCAAGCAACGGTCGAAGGGGAAACCCCACCGCGCAAGTGCGCTTGTGGCCTCGCATCCGCGCGGCAAGTCGAGCGCGCCGTCGCATGCCAGATCGGCGTCGCCGTCCCGACCCAGAAAAACCAGAACGGCATGGTCGCGGAGCGCGACGTCAGCGTGGACACGCAGCGCAGCGCGGACGCGCAACGCGTGGTCTCGCAGCCTAACGTGGGCGAGCGCCGCAGCCGCGCAGTCACGCGTCGCAGTGTCTGGTCTCGCGGCATCCCTGCGCGACGCCACCAACGACGTCACCAACAAAGCCAAGACACTTCGCTTTGACGATGTCCGCTGCGGCGCTGCCCTGCTTTGGTCGGACGCAAAGTCTTCGGCGGCGCGGCACTCCGGGAGCCTGCTGGCCCATTGCGCCCGGCTGGCCGAGGTCGCGGCGCCACGCGAGCGCTTCGACCGCATCCGCGCCGGCGCGCGTTCGTTCGCGCAAGCTTACGGACACGATGAGCGCCAGGCCTTCGCCCTGCTCATGTTGCCGTTCCTGCTCGTGGCGTCGGCGATTGTCGTGCATCAGAGCGTTCGCAGCCTGCACGCCTACATGACGCTCGCCGGCATCCGGACACCGGACACGGTGCTCGCCCCCGTTCTGCCACCCGCTCCGCCACTTCGACTGGCGGCCGAAACCGCTCCCCGGTTGAGCGCGCGCGAAGCGGTCGCCCAGCGCGTCGCCCTGTCGCCCGTCGCAGGCGGCCGGGTGACCCTTGCTCCCACGCACGCATCCCCGCGACCGCTGACGGAGCCCCGCCTGCTTCCCCGCGCAACGGAGGTTCCGCCCGGCGCAGCTCTGCTTTCCCAATTCGCCGAAGCGACCATCCCGGCCGTCTCGAAGCCGGAAAGAACCAGCACGCCGTCGTCCACCAAACTTGCGCTGTTGGCCCCGTTTGCCGCCATC
Source organism: Hyphomicrobium sp. (assembly GCF_051860585.1). Taxonomy (GTDB): domain Bacteria; phylum Pseudomonadota; class Alphaproteobacteria; order Rhizobiales; family Hyphomicrobiaceae; genus Hyphomicrobium_C. The sequence goes on along the minus strand of NZ_JBHYDS010000016.1, from coordinate 64,680 downwards.
GACCGCAATGCACGGCCCAGCGCCGTCGACTCCATGGCCGCCATGGACACCGACGAGCATGGCATCCCGATCCGTCCCGGCATCTGCACGACCGACGATGTTCCCCGCCCCATCTCCGCCTCCTTCACCGCCGCCAGCCCGGCGAGCCTGAGCGACGAAGCGTTCGGCCTCGAACTGGCCAAGGCAGCCCAATCGCAGGTCGGAAAGTTTGTCATCTATAACGACGCCTACCGCAGCATTTCCTATCCCATGGGAGACGTGAACGACCTGTTCGGTGTCTGCACCGATGTCGTCGTGCGCGCCTACCGTGCCCTGGGCATCGATCTGCAGGCACTCGTGCATCAGGCCCGCGCAGGCTCCGGCGACACGAATATCGATCATCGCCGCACCGAGGTGCTGCGCCGCTTCTTCGCCGCGAAAGGCGAAAGCTTGCCCCCGTCTGCGTTTGCCGAGGATTACCGCCCCGGCGATATCGTGACGTACTACCGGCCGCAGAACCGGGGCGCGCGCGCGCACATCGCCATGGTGTCGTCGGTCGTTGCCCCATCGGGGCGGCCGATGATCGTCCACAACCGTGGCTGGGGTCCGCAGCTCGAAGACGCGCTGTTCGTCGATGAGATCACCGGCCATTACCGCTATCGCAGCGCGCCGCCGACGCGCGATGCAGGCGTGAAGGATGGCGGAAAGCGCCTGGCGGTCCGCGCGACGGAGAGCGCCCCGGCTTCGACCGTTCTCTCCGTTCGCTTCCCCGGACCTTGACCCGCCGCCGTGCCCCGGCCCTTGATGGACAGGCCGAGACAGACGGGCGCCGGGCAGCCTGCGCACCGCTCTCACGAGAAGTTACCATTCAAACTGAAACTACTTGCCTAAATAAGCGAATAAGCTCAGTTTTTGGGTGCCCAACAGACTTGCTGCGACCACTATCGCCGCCGCGCGCACGAGTGCGCCGCGTCACGCATGGGACCTCCAATGCTCAGCCTGAGACTGAAAACGCCCGGCCCCTTCTGGCTTGAGGACCTGATGTACCTGGCCGCCGACGAACTCCGCCGGCTGCCGGAACGCTCCGCGCGCGCCGCTGCGCGCTGGCGCCGCGCCGTCGGCCGAATTCGCGCTGTCCGCGATGCCTCGGCCGCCCTGCTGCACCCCGAAACCCTGATCGCCCGCGCGCTGCGGCGTCAGCCGCCAAAAACCGCCGTCCAGCAGTTGGCCCCTGAGTTGGCTGAGCCACTGGAATGGAGCCTGGCCACCCGCGCGTTGACCGAAAGCCACCTGGGCGCCGGAGCTGTCAACGCGCTTCACAAGCAGGCCGGCGAGCAACTCGACTCCGCGTCCTACGTGCTCGCGCGCCTCCGCGACGAGTTGCGCCCGCTGATGCTCACGACGGCCCTGCCCGGCGACGAGCCCGTGGAGCTCCGCGGTTCCGCCGCGTTCGAAACCTCGCTCGACGCTCTGCTCGCACTCTCGCGTGAGAACGCCGCCACCCGCCCGAAAGAACGCGCCCTGTCGGCCGCTTGATCAAGATCGGCCGCGAAGCGCCAGCACGTTTGCCGCCGATTTTTGCAGCCGCAATCCAATTAGCTCTTGGATATTCTGCGGCGAGCAGGTCAAACGGTCCAAGACGAGACGGCCCTGCAGCGGGCGGGATGTGAGCGTATCGCCAGATGACCGACGAGCCTACCGAGACCGTGCCCGCAAGCGCTTCGACGATGGCGTCCCGCATCGCCTTCGCTTTCGAGCGTCAGCTCGACATGCCCCTCGCGCCGGGCCTCTACCTCGTCGCCACTCCGATCGGACATCTCAGCGATATCAGCCTGCGCGCGCTCGCAACCTTGGCCCAGGCCGACGTGGTCTATTGCGAGGACACCCGTCACAGCCGCACGCTCGTCGCGCACTATGCGATCCGCGCGACGCTGCGCCCCTACCATGAGCACAACGCCGAAGAGCAGCGCCCCCGCGTACTGCATGACCTCTCCCAGGGGCGCAAAGTGGCGCTGATTTCGGACGCGGGCACGCCCCTCGTTTCCGACCCCGGCTTCAAGCTGGTCCGCGAAGCCGCCGCCGCCGGCCATTCCGTGGTCGCCGTTCCCGGCGCGTCCGCAACGCTCGCCGCGCTGACCGTCTCGGGACTTCCGACCGACGCGTTTTTCTTCGCGGGCTTTCTCCCGTCCAAAGAGGGCGCGCGCAAATCCCGCATCAAGGAGCTGTCCGCGGTACCGGGCACACTTGTGTTTTTCGAAGCCCCCACGCGCACCGCCGCAACCCTCGCCGATCTCGCCGCCGTGCTGGGCGACCGCGATGGCGTCGTCGCGCGCGAGCTGACGAAACTGCATGAGGACGTGCGCCGCGCCCCGCTGACCCAACTTGCACGCGTTTTCGAAGAGGCCCCGCCCAAAGGCGAGATCGTCATTCTCGTCGCTCCCCCCGGCGAGACCGACGTCAGCGACGCCACGATCGAGAGCCAGCTCGCGGCCGCGATGGAGACACTCAGCATGCGCGACGCCGTGCGGGTCGTCTCGGACAACCTCAAAGTGCCGAAAGCCCACGTCTACGATCTGGCCCTCGCCCTCAAGAAGGCGCAGCGGAGTGCCGACGAGTGAACGCGCCAGCCGAGCGTCGCGCCCGCGAGCGCCGGGGCCATTGGGCCGAACGGATGGCCGCGATTGCACTCATGACGCGCGGCTATCGCATCCTCGCGCGACGCGAAAAAACGCCGCTCGGCGAAATCGACCTGATCGTGGTCCGCGGAAAGCGCGTCGCCTTCGTCGAGGTCAAGCGCCGCGCCACCCGCGAATCCGCCGAAGCCTCCGTCACCGCCGCGCAGCGCGCCCGGGTCCGCAAGGCGGCCAGCCTCTGGCTCGCCAGGAACAGCGGGTATCAATCTTACCGGATCGGCTTCGACATCGTCTTTTGCATCGGCCTGCGCTGGCCGCAACACCTTGAAGACGCCCTCTGATCGATCCGGCGGCGCGAACGGCCGCCGCACACGAACATGTGTGTTTGCCGGGACTTCCTGCTCACGCCCGGGATGGTCTATACGGTACACTGTTACAATGTCTGACAAGGCCCGAACGGGCGTCCCAGGGAGAACGCAATGAGAAGATCGATTTTCGCTTGGTCACTGGCTGCGGGGGCACTCGCCCTGGGCGCTCAGACCGCACTCGCCGCCAGCCTCGTCTCGGCCCGCAAGCTCGAGATTAACGTCGACGAGGCCAAGGTCGAAGCCGAGCGCAAGGAGCTCTGGGAGAAGGTCGGCGGCTGGTGCGCGATCCAGGAATGGCATCCGGCAGTCGCCAAGTGCGAGGAAAGCAAGGAAGGCGACGACACTTTCCGCACGCTGACCCTTAAGGGCGGCGGCCATGTTAAAGAGAAGCTCGTGGACACCGGCACCACCAGCTACCGCTACGAGATCATCGACACCACGCTGCCCGTTAAGAACTACGACGCTCAGTTCTCGGTCACGCCCGACGACGACGATCTGGACGAGATCAACATCAGCTGGAGCGCCACCTACGACCCAGCCGACGGCAAGGACGCCAAGGAAGCCCGCGCCGTGATCGACGGGGTCTTCAAGGACGGCATCGAGTCGCTCAAGGCGAAGTACGGTAAGGCCGACGCCGATCATGACGACGACAAAAAATAGCCTGCGGCCTGTTCAAGAAAGAACAGTCCAATGATGACGAAGGCGCGTTCCCCCCGGGGATCGCGCCTTTTTCCTGCGGGCGCGCGAATGCCGTCCGGCATCGGACGGGGAAGGCGTCGCGGCTGCGCAGTAACCCAGTAGAACATCAGCGTTTTCCGGATAGAATGCGGAAAGCGAATACGCCGACAACCGCCGCAAAGGCGGACACCCCAACCGCCGCCAAGGCGGGCGCAACGAAACGGAGAGGGAGAGACACATGAGCCGACTGTACGGACCGCAGCATCGCGCCCTTCAGGATGAATTCGAAAGTCGCAGCATGGCCGACCGCGTCGAAGCCATCGCCGCGAAGGCCGAGGTCGACGACACCGCGCGCGCCTTCATCGAGAGCCGCGACATGTTCTTCCTGTCGTCGATCGATCACAACGGCCGCCCGACCGTCTCCTACAAGGGCGGCGACCCGGGCTTCGTCCGCGTGCTCGACGCCAACACGCTGGCCTTCCCGAGCTACGACGGCAACGGCATGTTCTATTCGATGGGCAACATCACCGCCAATCCGGAGATCGGCTGCCTCTTCATCGACTTCGAGCGTCCCTTCCGCCTGCGCCTGCAAGGCCGCGCCGAGGTGGTCAAGAGCGGCGCGCTGATGGGCCTGTTCAACGAGGCCGAACTGGTCGTGAAGGTCGCCGTGTCCGACGTCTGGATGAACTGCCCGCGCTACGTTCACCGCTACAAGAAGGAAGCCGCGTCCCGCTACGTGCCGCGCGCCGAAAAGGAAACGCCGCTCTGCGAATGGAAGCGCATCCAGGGCCTTGAGGACGTCCTCCGCCCGCATGAACTGGCCGCCGTCGAGAAGGCCGGCCAGATCAGTGAGGAAGAGTGGATGGGCCACGTCTTCGCCGGCGACGACAAGGCGTAACACCGATGGCGCTGCGCGTAGCCTGCCAGATGGACCCGATCGAGCGGATCGACATTCGCGGCGACAGCACGTTTGCGATCCTGCTCGAAGCCGAGCGGCGGGGCCACGAGATCTTCTACTACACGCCGCAGAACCTCGCCCTCGACGGACATGATCTCGTCGCCCGCGGCAACGCGCTCAGCGTTGTCGACACGGTCGGAGATCATTTCCGCCTCGGCGCGTGCAGCCGGCAGAACCTCGCCGAATGGGACGTCGTGCTGCTGCGGCAAGACCCGCCGTTCGACATGGCCTACATCACGACGACGCACCTGCTCGAACGCATCCACCCGAAGACGCTGGTCGTCAACGACCCGGCCCACGTGCGCAACGCGCCCGAAAAGCTGTTCGTGCTCGACTTTCTCGACCTCATGCCGGCGACACTCGTGACGCGCTCGCTGGACGACGTGGCCGCCTTCCGCCGTACCCATAAGGACATCATCGTCAAGCCGCTCTACGGCAACGGCGGCGCGAGCGTGTTTCGCATTCGCCCCGACGACAGCAACCTCGGCGCCCTCGTCGAACTGTTTCAGACCGTGTTCCGCGAGCCCTTCATGGTGCAGGAATATCGTGCCGAGGTGCGCCAGGGCGACAAGCGCATCATCCTCGTCGACGGCGAGATCGCGGGCGCCATCAATCGCGTGCCGGCCGAAGGCGAGACGCGCTCCAACCTGCACGTCGGCGGCACCGCCGTGAAAACGGAGCTGACCACCCGCGAGCACGAAATCTGCGCGCGCCTCGCGCCGGAACTCAAACGGCGCGGCCTGATCTTCACCGGCATCGACGTCATCGGCGGGTTTCTCACCGAGATCAACGTCACCTCACCGACAGGCATCCGCCAGGTCAAGGCCTTCGGCGGCAACGACATCGCCGCCATGATCTGGGACGCGATCGAAGCGAAAGTCGCGAACGCCGCCTGAGATTTGATTGTCCGACGGCGGCTGAACGCTCAGTGCAACAGAGCCACGGCAGACATTTTTGTATACTTCTCTGGTAGACATTGACGTGCACGTCTGTATCCTGAATTGGTCAGAGTGATCATAGCCAGCCAACCAGGGGACGGTGCCCCGTTGCCAGCCAACTACTTCCTGACATTCCGATCAGGGGCTTGGGGGCTGGACGATGAAGACGATACTGCGCGCGGGCGCGCGTTCTTTTGTGTGCGCACTGACGCTCGGCGCCGCACCGATTGCTGCACTGGCGCAAGACGCGCCACCGCAAGCTGCACAACCCGCCGAACAACCGGCTGAACTGCCGCCGCTCGAAGTGACGGCCAAGAGCACGCCGAAGAAGCAGGCCGCAAAAGCATCGAAGGCGAAAGCCGCGCCGCAGCAGGCCGCACCGCAAGCCGCGGCAGCGGAAGACCCGCCCGAGCAGTCGCGCTATACCGGCGTGACCAACGGCGCTTCGCCCGTGAAGGACTACGTCGCGACGGACTCCGCCGTCGGCACCAAGACCAACACGCCGCTGAAGGAGACGCCGCAATCGATCTCCGTCATTGGCAGGGAGCAGATCCGCGACCAGGGCGCGCAAAGCGTTCAGGAGGCGACGCGCTACGTGCCCGGCGTCTTCGCCGATCCCTACGGCCCCGACAGCCGGGGTGACTCGACCATCGTGCGCGGCCTTTCCGGCCAGTACTTCATCGACGGTCTCCGCGCGACCTACGGCTACAGCCAGACGATGGCCCCGATCGAGCCTTACGCCCTCGAGCGCGTCGAGGTCCTGCGCGGCCCATCGTCCATGCTCTACGGCCAAGCGCCGACCGGCGGCATCATCAATGCGGCGTCCAAGCTGCCGAGCGATCTTCCCTACACCGAGATCGGCGTCGACTATGGTTCTTTCGATTTCAAGCAGGTGCGGCTCGACTCCACCGGCGCCCTCACCTCCGATGGCAAGTGGCTCTACCGTGTCGTCGGCCTCGCCCGCGATGCGGACACCCAGGTCGACCACGTCGAGAACGACCGGCTGATGCTGGCGCCGTCCATCACGTATCGCCCGACCAGCGACACCAGCATCACTGCTATGAGCCATTTCCGCGACGACCACAGCGGCTCGACCCAGCAGTTCCTCCCCGCCATCGGCACGCTCACTCCGAACAAGCACGGACAGCGTGTTCGGCACAGCACCTTCGCCGGCGAGCCGGACGACTACTACGACACCCAGTCTCAGTCCGGCACGCTCTTGATCGACCACAAGTTCAGCGCGGACCTGAAGCTGCATCACGCGTCGCGCTATGCGCACACGGAGAACGCCTACGATTCGAGTTATCCCGCGATCCTGACGCCGGCGCGTTTCAGCTTCCTTGCCGGGCTCGGCATTGCGTTGGACCCGTCCAATGCGCCGTTCCTGAACGCAGATGAGTCCCAGGTCGCACGCGCGCGCACCAAGACGAACCAGCAAACGGACGTCTTCAACACCGACACGAATCTCACGGGCACCTTCCGCACGGGCTGGGCCAGCCACAAGGTGACTGGCGGTATCGACTACATGCACTATGGAACGGACCAGCAGAACGCAGGCACGCTGATCGACAATCTCGTTCCCGGCCAGCCCCCTTTCGACATCTATGATCCACGCTACGGGCGATCGACATTCCTGCTGTCGCTCGGCGGCGGCTTCGTGCCCGCCAACGACGTGCCGATGTTCGCGCGCCCGCATGAGGCTCAGATCCAGACCGGCCTCTACATTCAGGACCAGATCAAGCTCGGCCCCTGGACCGGCGTGTTCGGCATCCGCCAGGACTGGCTCACGGCCGAACAGGCAGGCGCCCCGGACGAAAAAGACGCCGCAACGACCGGTCGCGCCGCGCTGATGTACAATTTCGACTTCGGCCTCACGCCGTATGTCAGCTATTCCACCTCATTTGCTCCGCTGCCCGGCCAGCCGGTCGGCGATCACATCCTCGCGACGGTCTACGGCCAGACGCTTCGGCCGGCCGGTCCCTTGGAGGGCGAGCAGGTGGAAATCGGCTTCAAGTATCAGCCGAACGGCGCGCCGTTCGCGATCAACGCCGCTCTCTACGAACTCACGGAAGAAAACCAGATCGTCCAGCCCGACATTCTGTTCGATGGCATCCAGGGCGCGAACGTCAAGGTTCGCGGCTTCGAGATCGAGGCGCTCGGCAAGGTCACGCCGGAGCTCAAGATCATCGGCACCTACTCCTACACGGACGCGATCTACGAGAAGTATCCGGAGCTGTTCCCGTACGCGAGCGGCATCCCCGCCTTCATGGAGGGCAAGCGCGTCGACGGCATTCCGCAGCATCTCGCCTCGCTCTGGGCGATCTACAGCGTGCTGGACGGTCCGTTGCGCGGCCTGTCCTTTGGTGGCGGCGCCCGCTACGTCGGCAGCGCCGAGAGCAATGGCGTCGAGATCCAGCTCGTGGGTCCGGGCATTCCCGTCATCGGCCAGGAGCGGAAGATCACGACGCCGTCGTTCACGCTGTTCGACGCGATGGTCGCCTACGAGACCGACGATTGGCGCTGGCAGCTGACGGCGCAGAACCTCGAGGACAAGTTCGTCGTGACGTCGTGCGCGGCCTATCGTGGCGACTGCTTCATCGGCCAGGCGCGCACCATCCTCACCGGCTTCACCTACAAATTCTGAGCACTCGGGAGTAAAGACGCATTGAATTTCGCGACCCAGGAACACCTTCTCCTGACGCTCGCCGGCGGTCTGATCATGACCGCCGGCGTCGTCATGTTGCGCAAGCGCTGGCTGGCGCGGCGCAAGGGCGGTCTGCCGCTTCCGATCGGCGGATGGCTCGCCGTGCTTTTGTCCGGTGTCGTTCTCGCGCAGGCGTGGGGCGCGGAGCTCGGCGTCACATACGCGCTTGGGGCGATCTCGCTCGCCGCTATCGCGGTCATCTCGGGGACGTTCGAGCGCCGCACGAGCAAGGCCCGCGCGGCCCGAGAATCGCCCTACGATCCTGAAGAGCGCCAGACCAACTGGCATCGCGGCGTCGCCAAGAGCGTGCTCGCCATCGTGCTCGCCGGCATCGCCGCCATCGGCATCGGCGTGGCCGTCGCCGTCAACTTCCCCATGCCGCCGCAGGATCGTACCGTCGTCGGCGGCCTGCTCGTTCCCATTCTCTGGGGCGGCGGCATGGCCTGGACGCTGTGTGATCCGCGCCTTCTGCGGGCAACGATCATTCTGCTCACGGTTTCGGCTGCGGGTTTCGCCGTGGCGTTTCTTCCTAAGGTGCTTTCCTAATGCAGGATCAGACGCTCCAGACGGCGCGTAAGAAGGCGTTCCTTTCGCCCGAGTTCGTGCGCGCCATGCTGGCCGGCCATTCCGCGCTCGGCATCGCCTTCGCCGCCTTGATCTACATTGTCTGCCTCACCGGCACCCTGAGCGTCTTCCTGCACGAGCTGCAGCGTTGGGAGCAACCCGATGCGCCCGTCGTGACCGCTCCGCTGACACCCGAAGCCGCCGCCACCGCACTCGATCAAGCCTATCGCAAGGCGCTGGCAGCCGGTGCCGCGCACGATGTCTTCATCATGGGACCCAGTCCCATGCAAGACCGCCTGCTCGTCAACTTCCACGACCACGACACGGACGTCGAAGGCAATTGGATCGCGAACGGCAAGGGCGAGCTGGTCGTCGAGAACCGCGCGCCCTGGTCTCAGTTCGTGGGTGACCTCCACATGCATTTGCATCTGCCGCGCACGTTCGGCCTGTTTCTTGTTGGCCTGACCGGTGTCGCGCTACTGTCCTCTCTCGTCTCGGGACTGCTGTCGCATCCGCGCCTGTTCAAGGACGCCTTTGCGCTGCGATGGGGCGGCTCGCGGCGCCTGCAGGAAGCCGACCTGCACAATCGCCTCGGCGTTTGGGGCTTGCCCTTTCACGTCGTTGTCTCGACGACCGGCGCGCTGCTGGGGCTTTCGACACTGATCGTCGGCGTGCTCGCCCTCGCCGCCTATGACGGCGATTCCGAGAAAGCCTTTGCGACCATCCTCGGCCCCATGGCATCGGAGGACGAGACCGCCGCGCCGTTGCCGGACATCGCCGCCATGATCCGGGCCGTGCAGGCCGAGCACAAGGACGCCGAGTTCGTAAGCGCCAACTTCGGACACATCGCCAAGGCCGGCCAGGTCGTGCACCTCGGCATGCGCACGCCGGGCCACCTGGCCAATGCGAACAGCTACTACTTCGACGGCTCCGGCAAGCGGCTCGGCGATGGCGGTCTCGAAACCGGCACCATCGGGCAGCAGATTCTCGGCGCCCTTCAACCTCTCCACTTCGGATGGTTCGGCGGCATCGCCGTCAAGGTCGTCTATGCCGTACTGGGCCTCGCCCTCACGTTCGTCACGCACAGCGGCGTCGCGATCTGGCTGGCGCGGCGGCGCGACGCCGGGCGGCCGACGCCGTTTTGGGAGACGATCTGGGCCGCCGTCACGTGGGGACAGCCTCTGGCCATCGCCGGCGCCGCGCTGGCGATCTTCTCGGGCGGCGAAGCGTTCGCCCTCGCCGCATACCTCGGATTGACGATCGCGTGCCTGGTCGCCGCGCCATTCGCCGGCGATGCTGGCCAGGTGACGCGCCTCCTGCGCGCGGCGTCCGGGCTCGCGATCCTGACTGCGGTCGCCATTCACGCCTCCCACTGGTTCAACCGGGCGACGGACCCGGCGTTCTCCTGGGCGGCGTCGACACTTGCGTTGGGCGGCTTGATCGTTCTGCTCTCCGCACGCCGCCGCCCGACAGCCTAGAGTGCTTCCGGAAAAGTGGGGAGCGGTCATGGCAAAGCCATGCAAGCAATGGCGTCCGATAAGAAGCACGATAAAACAAAGGCTAGAGTCTTTCCGCGATTCAACCAAAACCGGAAAGACTCTAGACCCGCAAACGAGAAGGCCGCCCGCTTGCGCGGACGGCCTCGATTGACGGGCAGGCTTAACGGGTGAGAGACGGGGATGATCTCACCAGTTCAACTTGACGCCGCCAGTTCCCTGCCAGCCTTCGACATCGCCGAAGTGGTATTCGCCGGAGCCATAGAGGCTGACGTTGTTTGCGAGCTGGGCATTGACGCCGCCGCCCACCGAGTACCAGGTTCCGCCGATGTCGCTGGTAAAGTCGGTGCCGTTGATTTCGCTTGTGCTGGTCCCTTCGAAGTCCTGATAGACGTTGACGATGGCGTAGGGCGAGATGTAGCCGCCGCCCGGCTGAGCCCAGTTGCCCTGGATCTGCAGACCGAGACGGCCGACCAGGCTTTCGCTGGACCCATACGACACGGCAAGCGCATAAGCGGCGTCGGTGAAGTTGTTGACCGTGAGGTTCGTGTAGGCGAGCTGACCCTGCGGCTGGAGAACCAACCCGTTGCCGATCGCAAACCCGTAGCCGACTTCCGCCGAGCCCGAGAAGGCATCGCCATCGGACGACCCGCGAGCCGCCCGGTTGTTCGCCGCCATGTCGAAGTCGAGGAAGTCGACCTTCACGACAGCGTCAGCATAGAGACCTGTGCCTGCGCGGCCCTGCTCGTAAAAGGTTGCGTAACCACCGAAAGAGTAGCTCTCGGCATCCACCGACGAAGATGAGGCAGCCCCGAAGATCGTCGCATCGACGCCCGCGTCGGCCGTGCCATAGCCACCGAATGCGCCGACCGCCAAGCGGCTGCGGCCCTCACCCGCGATCACCCCGCCGGCGCCAACGAGTACGCCGCTGCTCCGCTGCGAGAAGTCGAAGCCTTGCTTGGCGTCGACATCCACGTCGGAGTAGTGACCGCGCACCCAGACCAATCCGTCTCCGCTGGTCGCGCCGTCGTTATGGCCTCCGCGGATTTCACCGAGACGCTTGTAGAGCGTATCGAGGCCGCCCGACACGAGCCGCTGACCGACCGACGGTGCGGTCGTGTACGCCGGAACCTGGTCGAGCAGATCGGACTGCAGCCGCGCATCGTCGCCGCTGACAGCAAGGCGGTAGGAGAACGCTCCCGCCACGACTTCCTCGCGTCCGCTCAGCGCGTTCGCAGCGAGGCGGAAAGAATCCGCAGCGAAGGCCCCGCTGTCGCTGGCCGCGATCACGATGCCATCCGGACCAGTCGCCGCGCCAGCGCCGCCCACGTTGTTGACGTAGATCGTGGTCGTGCCCGCGACCGTGCCTTGGATCGAGAGCAGGTCCGTCGGCGAACCCGCGCCGCCCAGCTCCGTATCTAGGGCGAGGTTGCCGCCCGTCGACGTGTAGGGTCCCACCACCGTGAGATTGTCGCCCACGACGCCGTTCAGCATCGTGATGGTGCCGTTGTTGACGAACGTGTTGCCACCAACGTTGAACGTCACGCTCACGGGAGCCGCGCTCGGGCCGTCATCGTCGTCGTCATCGTCGTCGAGAGCCATCAGTGCGTCGTCGTCATCGCCTCCCGCCGCGCCGGGCAACGCACCGATGCGCAGCACGCCGCCAGTTGCGAAGGCGTTGTAGTACGACGGCAAGCCTGCGAGAGCCTCGAGGCCGGCGCCGCCCTGCAGCTCGAAGTGCTCGGTCGTGAACGAGACTTCAGTGCCGGAGAGATGCAGCTCGGACGTGCCATCGACCGTGACGGAGTCCTCGAACTCATACTCGCCTTCGCCGAGTGTCAGCTTCGACGCGCCGGTGACGGCAAGATGCTCGAAGTCTTCCACTTCTCCGAGCGCCAAACGGCTCGCGCCTCGAACGATGAGACGATCTACGCCGGCGCCACCAGAGAGTTCCGTAATCTCGAACTCGCCGGGCTCGTCTTCTTCGCCATTAAGCTCGAGGTTACGGGCGCTCTGGTCACCTGTGTTGATGGCACCTTCGAAAATCAGCGTGTCGTTGCCGGCGCCGAACTCTATTTCCTTGACGTTCACCACCATCTTGCGACCGTCCGTATTGGCCGGTGCGCCAGCGAGCGCCGCGTTGAGATTTGTCGTGCTCAGCGCAGCATCGTTTGCAGAGGCGCTGTTCACGAAGGCCTGGAAGGCCACACGGTCGGCTGCATTCATCGCGTGGATGGGATCGAAAATGACGGTGACGTGGGTGTTGGCCGCGCCGCCGAAATCAGTTGCACCGAACTCCATTTCCTCAGCGGTGATGCTGCCGGAGCGGAAATAAAAGACGGGATCGCGCGTGGCGTTAGGGGTGCCGGCGTTGCCGTTCTGGAATTCGAAAACTTCAGCACCGTTGGTCGTCGCGCCGTCGAATACGAGAGTGTGGTTCACAGAGCCACGGTTGATCTCGATGCCGCCGGTCTCGACAGTTCCGCCCATCAGGTACGTGAAGTTATTCTGACCGGAACCGCCTTGAATCTCAATATTGTTGAACGTACCGCCGAACACGAAAATCCGGTCTGTATCGCCGAGCGAGTTGTTGCCGGTACCAGGGTTCATGTTCACGTTGATCACGCCGCCGTTGATGATCATGAGATCATTGCCGATGCCGCCGGTCGCCGTGCCACCCGTCAAAACCGCTCCGTCGTTCACGGTGAGCTTATCGTCACCAGCGAGAAGGTTGAGCGCAGTGCCGTTCGCGTCATTGCACTCAACGACGTCGTTGCCTGCCGTAGCGGCCGGTCCCGGGCTGAACGAGCACGCAGCCATCGCGGTGTGCGAAACCGAGAGGCTGAGTGCCACGGTGAGTGAAAAGGTGGCAGCGGCGGTCGTGAACCGGCGAGCCCTGAATTTTGAGCGAGTCATATCGTCCCCCATCCCCAGATGTTGGTGCTTCTGTCGATTTTTTGATTTTTGTTGTGTGTTTCGAGCTAGTTAAGCTGCGAAACGATGTGTGCTACGACCACGGCGGCCGTAGACTGCCAGCGAGAAATCGCGGCTGTGGAACGGAAGGCGCAGAGCCCAGTCCAACGCAGTACATGATACGTCCCCCCTGCTTGGCACCCGACCGGCACGCGTTGGCCGATGAAAGTCCCAGGCAAATCCCGTCTTTAACTTTGGCCGACCGGGCCACGGCAAATGCCCAGATCGAGCCAATGTCGTTTGTCCAAACTGGCGGCGCATTTTGCTTTTGAAAACAGGACGAATTCCCTACCTCCGTAGAATTGCTGCGGTATGCGGAGGGATGTTGCAACAGAGTTACATAATGACGCATTCGAAGCCGCTCCTGGGAATAATGTCCTGGAGGCTCCACGCGGCAGCTCACGAACAAATGAACATGCTCGACCAGCGGCGCGGAGGCGCAGGCCGCGACGAATTAGCAAATCAGGTCTTGTTGGTACGGCGTAGTCTCGACGCCACTTACGGTGATCACCAACACGGATCGCGCACGGCTTACGCGCGCCAGATCCCAACAATATAAAAAGACACAAGGGACCGGAGACGTTTGGAGAGGGCAGCGCAGCTCTTATTCCAGGGTCCCGACCATGATCGAACTTGCCTTAGTCGTCTGCCTCGCCGCCGAACCTGCCAAGTGCAAGGACGTCGGTCTCGTCTACGACAGCGAGGCGCTGACGCCGATGCAGTGCCTCATGCGCGCGCCACCCGAAATCGCGAAGTGGACCGAGTCGCACCCCAAGTGGAACGTGAAGCGTTGGACCTGCCGCCCCGCCGGCCAAGTCGCCAAGACCTGATGCGCTCTCTCGGCGAGTGGCGCGCCACGGCCCGCCGATTTCATGACCGGCGCACAGACCTCAGCGCTTTGTTTCTCCCGTCGTGCGCAATTTGCAATGAACCGCGCACGACGGGCTCATAGAAGACGGGCTTACGGAAAGCGACCCGCGCACGGAGTTAGCGGAAAGTGACGTGGTCACGCGGAGATTGACGGGCGTCCGGCACACGACAGGTGCACCGCACGACAGCCGTCGAGGGAATGACGACGCGCAGCGGGCAACGGCACGCACCCTGCGATCGAGCACGGACGCGCGCCTCAAGATGTTTCGGGCGAAACCCAGGGATCGTAGCTACCAAAACTCCAGGCGTGCCCTTCCGGATCGCGCACCGAATAGCTGCGGCCACCGTAACTCTCGCCGCGTGGCGCGATCACGATCTCAGCGCCCTCGGCGGTTGAACGCGCGCAATGCGCATCCACGTCGTCGACGATCACGTAGATCGTCTGCGTGCAGCGCCCTCCCGCACGCGCGGGCAGCGTCATGACCTGCCGGCCGAACTCGCCCCCTTGATCGGGCCCCAGCATGATCATGCCGTTACCGAGCACGAGCTCGGCATGCGTGACCTTCCCCGCCTCGTCGCGGTAGACCGCATGCTCCCGAAACCCGAACGCCCGGCACAGCCACGCAACCGCTGCGTCCGCGTCCTTGTAGCCAAGATTGGAAATGAGCCCGCTCTTGGGACGCTCGTCTGCCATGCCGGTCTCCTTGTTCCGTTCGCGATCAGGGGACTATTCGCCACCGGAATGCCCCCCGACCCCGCCGTTTTCATGACCGGGGCGAGCCGCCCTCGCGGATCCATGCCGCTTACAACCAACGACATTGCCGCCCAGCTCATCGCAGAACGGGCGCTAGACCAGTCGGATGCGAAGCTGCATGGGCTAATGACAAAGCGCGTTGGAGTGGCGCTAAGCGGTCAGCGGGATAAGGACGTGGCCAAGTCAACGGCTGGACCGGGAATGTCGATGCTTTGGAACCTCGCATCGCCTTGCCCGTAACGTCATCACTTGCGCTTCCCGACTTTAGCCGTGGATTTCTTGTTTGAGGCCTTGGTTGGCTTTTTCTCGGCCTTCTTAGCCCTAACTTTCGGCGGCGGCGTCCATGCGTCGCGTTTGGCAATCGCCTCAAGCTCCCTCTCTATCAACGCCGTGGATTTCTTCGTAACGCCAGCTTCCGAAGCGTGCGCCTTCCATCGTGCCACCGCGCTTTGCACACGCTCGATTATCTCAGGTGCCTCTGAAATCCCGTGCTTCTTAGCAAGGGTCAGCAGGTGGGCAACTCCCGGAGTCTTTCCCTCCCCCATCACCATCATCATACGTTCGCCACCCTGCCCTGACGAAAAGGTCAAATCATAGGCCGGAGCCAGAGCCCATTGTCCATCGCTGCCGAGAAGGAAAGAAACGTTCTTGGCATGATCGTCCTGATTGTGCGCAAGGACATTGAAGCACGCGAGAGCGAAAGCCCTTTCGGCTTCGCGAACATCTTTTGTTAATGCGGCTACTACCTTCAAGAGGAGGTCATAGTCAAAAGTTGGGTTGGCGTGATCGACGCCGACGAGACCAGAAAGGCTGTGCATGTGCATGCGCGCATCCCCATTCCGATCAAATCGCTTTGTACCGAAATATCGCTTCTTCTTAGCGCCAAACAAATAGGTCTCCGGCACAGTCACACCTGCGTCCGCAGCCATGAGGCTATAAGCGTATTCAATCGGACCCATGTCGGGTGCATCCAACATTGATGGAAACTTGACCATCCAATGTGAGAACCCTGCAGGGAGTTTGCGTGGTCCGTGAATGATACGCTGTTTGTCAGCGCTCACTTGCGCGACGATTTTTGGTCGCGCGCCGGAAGAAGCGCCGTTTAGCTTAAACAACTTCTCAACGACATCATCCTGTTCGCCCGCGAGGACCGTCGCGGATTCTTCCGCGATCCGATCAAGATGAAGTGTCGTGGTGCCTTCGTCGCCAGTCCGATCTGGTTCATAGACAAGCGCGCCCATGCCATGACGACCGACGTACGCCAGCCGATCAAGCGGCGTCAGTTGGCCACGATTGATACCATGTCGTTCTACAGCACGATCAAGAAGCAAACGCCCCCACCCGTCCGGGAGGCTGTCGTTGAACACGCCAAATAGACCGTCGAATACCGCCGCATCGCCGATCGCGATACCGGTCGCGAGTGGAAGGCGGAACGGCGATATCTGGATGCTAGAGGCTATGAACTCAGCATCGTATTCAAAAAGAATTTGACGGTTCGTGGCGGCGATACGGCCGACTTTGCGGCGCTGTTTGACGTCCAAGTAAACGGTCAAAAGATCGGTCGGTTTGTACTTCATCACCGCCGCGCTCGGTTTCGCTGTTTAGAGCGGCGACTGGACAGCACGTCGTCAAGGGTCTGCGAAGTGATGTTCCTCGCATCCTGCGCACCAACTTCATCGAAGTCTTCAAGTACGTCCAACACCAGTGCTAATTTAAGCAGAGCCTCGAATGATATCATGCCGGCTTTTTCAAAGCGCCGAAGCGTATGAAGATTTACACCCGAGCGCTCTGCAAGCTGGGCTTGAGTTATGTTCATGTCGAGCCGCCGCTTCCTGAAGCGATCACGTAGATCGAGCGCGACATCCGATGGCGTTCTTAGATTAAATCGTATCATATTATCACTTAACCTAATTTAGGCGACTTAAGTGATAATATATTACGATTTAATATGGGACAAGCGCAAAGTTCCGGAGGGGCAGCGGATGGTTTGCCGATAGGCTTTCCAGGTCCTGCTGACGGGGCGGGCCATCGCGAGACCAACTACCCGCTTGGAAAGTGAGCCATTGTCGAGACGGCAGTGATCTTCCATCCAAGCCGCGTGGGCTGCCTATTGATGTAGATGCTGCCGGCTCAAACGGTGACGTTGCCCGTCCACCCAACCGTTTAAGGGTGGGCGCAATGCTACGGATGACGGGAAAGGCCTCTCGGCGTCATCGTTTTCGTTTCTGCGCCCACCGACGGATCATCCCCACCCCCCGCGTTCACAACACGGATCAGTTCGGGGAAGGGGCGTGCGATGTACGGAACCATCGCGACGGTGGCGTTTGTCGGCGTAGAAGCCCGCCCCGTCGATGTGCAGGTGCGGATCACGCCCGGCGCGCAAGCCTTCGCAATCGTCGGCCTGCCCGACAAGGCGGTGGCCGAAAGCCGCGAGCGCGTCCGCAACGCCCTGCACGCCGTCGGCCTTGGTCTTCCCTACAAGCACATCACCGTCAATCTCGCCCCGGCCGATTTGCCGAAGGAAGGCAGTCACTTCGATCTGCCGATCGTGCTCGCCCTGATGGTGGCGATGGAGGCGATCGCGCCCGAGGCGATCACGCGCTACGCAGCCATCGGCGAACTCGCCCTCGACGGCTCGATCCGCCCCGTGCCGGGCGCGCTCCCCGCCGCCATCGGCGCCAACGCAATGGATAAGGGCCTCATCTGCCCGGAGTCGTGTGGCCCCGAAGCGGCCTGGGCCGGCGAAGACGCGGACATCCTTGCAGCCCCCCATCTCCTCTCCCTGGTCAATCACTTCAAAGGCCTGCAAACCCTCGCCCGCCCGAAGCCCGCGCTTGCGCGCGAGGAAACGCCGCTGCCGGATCTGCGCGACGTGCGCGGCCAGGAAAGCGCCAAGCGCGCGCTCGAGGTTGCGGCCGCAGGGGGGCATAACCTGCTCATGATCGGTCCCCCCGGCTCGGGCAAATCCATGCTGGCCGCGCGCCTGCCCTCCGTGCTGCCGCCGCTCACGCCCGAGGAAATGCTGGAAGTCTCGATGGTCCACAGCCTCGCCGGCGAGCTGATGGGTGGAAAGCTCTGCACCCAGCGCCCGTTCCGCGCGCCGCATCATTCGGCCAGCATGGCGGCGCTCGTCGGCGGCGGCTCACGTCCGCGCCCTGGCGAAGCGAGCCTCGCCCACCTCGGCATCCTGTTCCTGGACGAGCTTCCCGAATTCCAGCCGGGCGTGCTCGATGCGCTGCGCCAGCCGCTCGAAACCGGCGAATTGATCATCGCCCGCGCCAACCATCGCATCGCCTACCCCGCGCGCATGCAGTTGATCGCCGCCATGAACCCGTGCCGATGCGGCGGCGGACCGGGACAGTCCTGCAAGCGCGGCCCGCGCTGCGCCGCCGACTACCAGGCTCGCATTTCAGGCCCATTGTTGGATCGCATCGATCTGCAGATCGAAGTGCCGGCGGTGTCCGCCGCCGACCTCGTTCTCCCCGCGCCGCAGGAAGGCAGCGCCGAAGTTCGCGCCCGCGTCACCGCCGCCCGCGCCCGGCAACGCCAGCGCTTCGCCGCCCAGGGCGTCACCACCATGCGCACGAATGCGGAATTGAGCGGGCAGCTTCTCGATCAGATGGCCACGCCCGACAGCGCCGGCCTCGCACTCCTCAGGCAAGCCGCCGACACGCTGAAGCTCTCGGCCCGCGGCTTCCACCGCGTGCTCCGCGTCGCCCGCACCCTCGCCGACCTCGATGCGGCCGAGCAGATCGCGCGCATCCACATTGCCGAAGCGCTGTCGTACAGGGGAGAGACGCTGCGGCAGGAAGGTGGGGCAGTAAGGCAGTCGGCAGTGAGGCAGTCGTGACTCAGGGAATCAGATCGTATCGCGACCTGAGGGTCTGGCAGTTGGCGATGGATTTGGCTGAGGAGGCTTATCGCCTGACGCACGTCCTGCCAGCCGCTGAAATCTATGGGATGGCATCGCAGATCCGAAGGTCGTCTGCGTCGATACCTGCAAACATTGCGGAAGGTTATGGCCGCGAGAGCACCGGAGCTTATGTCCAGTTTCTCCGAACAGCCCGCGGCTCACTCAAGGAATTGGAGACCCATATCTTGCTGGCCGAACGCGTCGGCCTAGTCGAGCCCGCCAGCTCAGCACCAATTCTCAAACGCGCCGAAGACATCGGCAGGATGCTAAACGCGCTAATCAAATCATTACGCAGCAGGCAGCAGGGCTAAAATCCTACTGCCTCACTGCCCAGCGTCCATTCAGAAACAAGCTGAGCACGTCGCCAGATCGGTGAACACACTGAGCGAAGCACTCCGCAGCAGGCAGCAGGCCAAAAACCCTACTGCCTCACTGCCGACTGCCTTACTGCCTAATCCTTAACGTTGTACTGGATCTTCGTCGCCGTGATCGTGTTCTGCAGCAGGCAGGCGATCGTCATGGGGCCGACGCCGCCGGGAACCGGCGTGATGGCGCCCGCAACCTCGGCGCACTCAGCGTAAGCGACGTCGCCGACCAGCTTCGTCTTGCCCTCGGGCGTCGTGATGCGGTTGATGCCGACGTCGATGACCACTGCGCCCGGCTTGATCCAGTCGCGCTTCACCAGTTCGGGAATGCCGACCGCGGCAACCAGAAGGTCCGCGCCGCGGCAGACCGACGGCAGGTCCTTGGTCTTCGAATGCGCGACCGTCACGGTGCAGCTTTCGCGCAGCAGCAGCGCGGCCATCGGCTTGCCGACGATGTTCGAGCGGCCGATGACGACGGCGTTCACGCCCTTGAGGTCCGGGATGATCTTCTTGGCGAGGATGGCGGAGCCGGTCGGCGTGCAGGGCACGAGCGCGCGCTCGCCGATCCAGAGGCGGCCGACGTTGGTCGGATGGAAGCCGTCGACGTCCTTGTCGGGATCGATGGAGTTCAGCACCTTCTCGGCGTTGACGTGCTTCGGCAGCGGCAGCTGCACGAGAATGCCATTGACGTTCTTGTTGCCGTTGAGACGGGCGACGAGCGCCAGGATGTCGTATTCGGACGTATCCGCCGGCAGCTTATATTCGAACGACTGCATGCCGCACTCGACGGTCTGGGCCGCCTTGTTGCGCACGTAGACCTGGCTCGCCGGGTCTTCGCCTACGAGAACGACCGCGAGGCCGGGGGTGATGTCATGGCTCGCCTGGAGCGCCTTGACGTCGACGGCGACCTGCTTGCGAACCTCGGCTGCGATTGCCTTGCCGTCGATAACCTGCGCTGCCATGGGGATCCCCTCCTGCGTTTGTTGCGCGCGTCTTTTTGACCTACGAAAAACCGGCCAGCCGTTCGGCCAGCCGCGTTTCAATACTCTCCGAGTTGCCGGTGATCTCGACCGACTTTACCCGCGACTTGCCGCCGTGTGCCAATCGCAAACTGCTTTTGGGCACGCCCAGCCACCCGGCCAGGAGTGTCAAAAGTGCTTGGTTTGCCTCACCATCTGCGGGCACGGCACGCACACGCGCCTTGAGGGCGGGCCCCTCGGCGGTCGTCTCGATGCCGTCGATCATATCTTTGGACGATTTTGGCGTGATCCGCACGCGCACGATGACGCACCCGGGCCCGGCTCGCCAAGGCCGAAGAGACGGCTGGAGAACCGGGGCTGCAGGCGCGCCCGAAATCGTCACACCAACAGCTTGGCGAGGTTGGGCAGCACGACGCTCTGGATGAAGAACAAGCCGAGCAGAAGCACCAGCGGCGAGAAGTCGACGCCGCCGAAATCCGGCAGCGCATTGCGGATCGGCCGCAGCAGCGGCTCGGTGACCGCCGCGAGCGCCTGCGCCAGTGCGCTGACGAAGCGATTGTACGGATTGACCACCCCGAACGCCATCAGCCAGCTCAGGATAACGGAGGCAAGGATGACATAGACGTAGAGGTCGATGAGATAGCTGATGAAGCCGAGCAGCTCGATCATGGGCACCAGATCCAAGAGTGCTTCCGGAAAAGCGAGAACCGGTCAGGGCGAAGCCATGCCAGCAACGGTGTCCGATCAGAAGCACGGCCAACAACGAAATCGGGGATACCCAGCGCCTGTCGAAGCCGAAACTCCGAAGGCCGAATGTCCCGAAGCAAGAGTGACGTGTAGCGGTTGGACCACGACGCGGCAAGCCGATGGGCGGCCCAACCCACAGAGCCGGGCCCGCCGGCCTCCTCGTGGACGAAAAACGGGCGCAGAGAGGGAGGCCGAACGAGCCCCGATTTCTTGACATTGGAGGAAGGCGGACGGTAAATGCGTGGACCTAGCCCGGAACTCGTGCGCACCTTTTTTTGAGCGCGTTCAAGCGCCGGAAACCATGATCCCATTGCCTTAGGGGCCGTAGCTCATCTGGGAGAGCGCCGCAATCGCACTGCGGAGGTAGTCGGTTCGATCCCGATCGGCTCCACCAGCACCCTGCTAAGGTGTTGCTACGGCTGACCTCGCAACCGCATCAGCCGGGTGCGCCCGGACGTTCGTCACCACCACGGCACTCAATCCTCCACTTTTTCGTGCTTTGGCCCAACGAAACTTCAGCGTCAAAATCTTTATGCGCCCCTTATGCCGGGGACGCCTTTTCCCAATCGAGATTTGATCTCCGCATCCGCATGTTCTGCCTGTCGTCAATAGGAGTAGAGCAAAATGCTGGACCTCGTTTTCCTCGCCGTCGGTCTCGGCGGCTTCGGCCTCATGGCCGGATACGCAGTGCTGTGCCGCAAGCTTTAGTGCGGCAAGGATCGACATCATGATCAGTGATCCCGTGATTGCCCTCGTCGTCGCCATCGGACTGGGTATCTACCTGGTCTACACGCTGGTTCGACCCGAAAAATTCTAGGCCTGGGAGGGCCTGTCCATGACTTTCGTTGGTTGGTTGCAAATCGCGCTCGTTCTGGGCGCGGTGCTGGTGGCGGCGTGGCCGCTCGGCTTATTCATGGCACGCGTGTTTGCGGGTGAGCGGACGCTCCTCTCGCCCGTTCTCGCGCCCGTCGAGCGCAAGCTCTATGCCGCCGCGGGCGTAGACCCGCGCGTGGAGCAGACGTGGCTCGCCTATGGGATGGGCATGCTCGCCTTCAACGCGGCGGGCTTTCTCGCGCTCTACGCCCTGATGCGCCTGCAGGGTTCGCTGCCCCTCAATCCCCAGGGCTTCGGCGGCGTCTCGCCCGATCTCGCGTTCAACACCGCCGTGAGCTTCGTCACCAATACCAACTGGCAGTCCTACGGTGGCGAGACGACGATGAGCCATCTCGTGCAGATGGCCGGCCTCACGGTGCAGAACTTCGTGTCCGCCGCAACAGGCATGGCACTCGCGGTCGCCGTCACGCGCGCCTTTGCGCGCAGCGGGGCGAAGACAATCGGCAATTTCTGGGTCGACCTCACGCGGGCCACGCTCTACGTGCTGCTGCCGCTTTCGATCGTCGTCGCTGTCGCCTACGCCGCGTCAGGCGTGCCGCAGACCCTTGCCGCAAACGTCGAGGCAACGACCCTTGAAGGCGCCAAGCAGGTGATCGCGCTCGGCCCCGTCGCGAGCCAGGAGGCCATCAAGCAGCTCGGCACGAACGGCGGCGGCTTCTTCAACGCCAACGCCGCGCACCCCTTCGAAAATCCGAGCGCATGGTCGAACGCCCTTTCGATCTGGAGCATGCTGCTCATCCCGGCGGCGATGACGTTCACGTTCGGCCGCATGATCGGCGACCGTCGGCAGGGCTATGCGCTGCTCGCCGTCATGGGAATTCTGCTCGTTGCCGGTACGGCCATCGTCTACGCGTCGGAGACTGCGGGCAATCCGCTTCTCACCGCCGCCGGCGTGGATGGATCGGCCGGCAATCTGGAAGGTAAGGAAATACGCTTCGGCCAGGCGCTGACCGCCCTCTATGTTGTCGCCACGACCGGCCTCTCGTGCGGCGCCGTGAATGCCATGCACGCTTCCCTCACGCCGATCGGCGGTCTCGTTCCTCTGTTCATGATTCAGCTCGGTGAGATCCTGCCGGGCGGCGTGGGCTCCGGCCTCTACGGCATGCTGATGATGGCGATCTTAGCGGTCTTCGTCGCGGGTCTCATGGTTGGCCGCACGCCCGAGTACCTCGGCAAGAAAATCGAGACGCGCGAAATGAAGCTGGCCATGCTGGCGCTGCTGATCTTGCCGTTCGCCATCCTGGGCTTCACCGCGGCCGCGGCCATGCTCCCCTCGGCGCTCGCCAGCCTCGCCAATGCGGGCCCGCACGGCCTGACGGAGATCCTCTACGCCTACTCGTCCGCGGCCGGCAACAACGGCTCGGCGTTCGCCGGGCTCAACGCCAACACGCCGTGGTTTAACACCACGCTCGGCCTCGCCATGCTGTTCGGCCGCTTCGCCTACGTCGTGCCTGTCCTCGCCATTGCCGGCTCGATTGCCGCGAAGTCCAAGGCGAGCGCGTCGGCAGGCACGTTCCCGACTCACGGCGGCCTGTTCGTGGGCCTGCTCATCGCCGTCATCCTGATCCTCGGTGGCCTCCAATACTTTCCGGCTCTCGCCCTGGGTCCGATCGTCGAGCAGTTCCTCATGAACGCAGGCAAGACTTTCTAAGGAGAGACCCCAATGACCAAGCGCTCGACACCTGGGCTGCTGGACACGTCGATTGCCCGGCAGGCCGCCATCGATGCGGTCGCCAAGCTCGCGCCCCGCAAGCTCGTCCGCAACCCCGTCATGTTTGTTACCGGATGCGTGGCCGCCCTCGTCACCGCGATTTTCTTTCGCGACGCGATGATGGGCCGGGATGGGCTGGCGTTCACCGGCCAGATTGCGGCCTGGCTCTGGTTCACCGTGCTGTTTGCCAATTTCGCCGAAGCCGTGGCCGAGGGCCGCGGCAAGGCGCAGGCGGACGCGCTGCGCCGCACGCGGAGCGATACGACAGCCAAGCTGCTGCTCCATGCGGACGACTCGATCGACGATCCGTGGGAGCCCCGCGCGGCCGACGATCTCCGCCCAGGCGACGTTGTCCTCGTCGAAGCGGGCGACACGATCCCCGCCGACGGCGAGGTCATCGAAGGCATCGCGTCCGTGAACGAATCCGCCATCACCGGCGAGTCCGCGCCCGTCATTCGCGAGTCGGGCGGCGACCGCTCGGCCGTGACCGGCGGCACTGTCGTCCTGTCCGACTGGCTCAAGGTGCGCGTGACGGCGGCGCCCGGCTCGTCCTTCCTCGATCGCATGATCGCGCTGGTCGAAGGCGCGGAGCGGCAGAAGACGCCGAACGAACTCGCGCTCTCCATCCTGCTCTCTGGCTTGACGCTGATCCTCTTGATTGCGGTCGTGACGCTCTGGGCGCTCGCCGGCTACTCGGGTACGGCGCTGTCGGTGACGGTGCTGGTCGCCTTGCTCGTCACATTGATCCCGACCACCATCGGCGGGCTTCTGTCGGCCATCGGCATCGCGGGTATGGATCGGCTGATCCGCTTCAACGTCCTCGCAACATCGGGGCGCGCCGTGGAAGCGGCAGGCGACGTCGATACGCTGCTGCTCGACAAGACCGGCACCATCACCTACGGCAACCGCCTGGCGACGGCATTCATCCCCGTGCCCGGCCGCTCGGAGCGGGATGTGGCGGAAGCGGCCTACCTTGCGTCCCAGTCCGACGAGACCCCGGAAGGACGCTCCATCGTCGCCCTGGCGCGCGGAAATTACGGCATGACGGAGGGTGTCGAGCGCGGGTCCACAACTGTCATCCCGTTCTCCGCCCAAACGCGCATCTCGGGTATCGAGGTCGACGGCCGCAGCATCCGCAAGGGCGCAGTGGATGCCGCGCTCGCCTTCGCGGGGCAGACCCTTGAGACGACATCGCCGGTGTTCCGTGACGCCGTGCAGGCCATTGCGCGCACGGGCGGCACGCCGCTGGCGGTTGTCGAAGGGCGCGACGTGGTCGGCGTCATCCATCTCAAGGACGTGGTGAAGCCAGATATCAAATCCCGGTTCGCCGCCCTGCGCGCGATGGGCATCAAGACAGTGATGGTGACCGGCGACAATCCCGTCACCGCGGCCGCCATCGCATCGGAAGCCGGCGTCGACGACTACATCGCCGAAGCGACACCCCAGGACAAGCTTGCCTACATCAAGGCGGAGCAGGCGAAGGGCCGCCTCATCGCCATGTGCGGAGACGGTACCAACGATGCCCCCGCGCTCGCGCAGGCGGACGTCGGCGTGGCGATGCAGACCGGCACGCAGGCGGCGCGCGAAGCCGGCAACATGGTGGATCTCGACAGCGATCCGACGAAGCTCATCGAGATCACGGAGATCGGCAAGCAGCTCCTGATGACGCGCGGATCGCTGACGACGTTCTCGATCGCCAACGACGTCGCAAAATACTTCGCGATCATTCCTGCGTTGTTCATCGCCACATACCCGGAACTCGGCGTCCTGAACATCATGGGCCTCGCCTCACCGGATAGCGCCATCCTGTCAGCCGTCATTTTCAACGCGCTGATCATCATCGCGCTGATCCCGCTCGCCCTCAAAGGCATCGGCTATCGCCCGGCGAACGCGGACGTTTTGTTGAGGCGCAATCTGTTCGTTTACGGGCTCGGCGGCCTCGTCGTGCCGTTCATCGGCATCAAGCTTGTCGATCTCGTCGTGTCCGGTCTCGGACTTGCTTAAGGAGCGACTTCAATGACCTCACACCTGCGACCGGCCGTCGTTCTTCTCGGTGCATTCACGGCTTTGACCGGTGTCGCCTATCCCCTCGCCATGACGGGACTTGCGCAAGCGGTCTTCCCAAGCCAGGCCAACGGAAGCCTTGTCGAGCGCGGCGGCGTCGTTACTGGTTCGTCGCTCATCGGACAGCCGTTTTCCTCGGACCGCTATTTCCACCCGCGGCCGTCGGCGGCCGGACAAAATGGCTATGACGCCTCGGCATCCTCCGGCTCCAACTTGGGGCCGCTGTCCAAGAAGCTCCTGGAGCGTGTCGCCCAGGACGTGGCGAAACTTCGAGCGGACGGGGCGACGGCCATACCGGCCGACGCCGTCACGACGTCCGCCAGCGGTCTCGATCCGCATGTCAGCCCCGCCTACGCCGAAATGCAGATTGCGCGCGTAGCGAAGGCCCGGGGCGTCGATCCGGATCGCGTCCGGGCCGTCGTCACCGGGAGCGCCGAGGGACCAGCCTTTGGAGTCGTCGGTCAGCCGCGCATTAACGTTCTTGATCTGAACCTCGCACTTGACGCCGCTCTCGGCTCGGGCTCCGGATAGACCATGGCTGGAACGACCACACAGGAGAAGGGGCGCCCTTCGCCGAAGGCACTGCTTGAGCTTGCCGCGAACGAAAGTCGCGGCAAGCTCAAAGTGTTTCTCGGCATGGCGCCGGGCGTCGGCAAGACCTACGCCATGCTCGCGGCCGCCAAAGCCCTGAAAGCCAATGGCGTCGATGTCGTCGTCGGCGTCGTGGAGACGCACGGGCGATCCGACACCGCCGCGCTGCTCGATGGCCTCGAGGTGCTTCCGCGCCGCACCGTTCCCTACCGCAATCGCACCCTGATGGAGTTCGACATCGATGCCGCCATCGCGCGGCGTCCCGCCCTGCTGCTCGTCGACGAATTCGCCCATTCGAATGCACCGGGCCTCGTCCATCCCAAGCGCTATCAGGACGTCGATGGCGTGCTGCAGGCCGGCATCGATGTCTGGACGACACTCAACATCCAGCATCTCGAAAGCCTGACCGACGTCGTCGAACGCATTGCCGGGATCACGGTGCGGGAAACGGTTCCCGACCGGGTGCTCGAGCGTGCCGACGAGATCGTGGTGGTGGATCTTCCGCCCGAGGAGCTGATCCAGCGCCTCAAGGAGGGCAAGGTCTACCTGCCGGAGAATGCGCGCCGCGCCATCGGCAAGTTTTTTCAGCTCAGCAACCTGACCGCCCTGCGCGAGCTGGCGTTGCGCCGCACCGCCGATCGCGTCGACGAGCAGATGCTCACTCAGCTTCGCCGCCAGGGCATCGAGGGCCCGTGGCCGACCGCCGAGCGACTGCTCGTCTGCGTCGGCGGCGACGAGATGTCCGAAGCCGTGGTGCGCGCGGCGGCGCGCATGGCAGCCGCTCTCAAGTCCGACTGGATCGCCATCCATCTGGTGAAAAACGATCGCGAAACGACCGACCGCGGCGCGGTACGGCGCACGGAAAAGGCGATGCGCCTCGCCGATCGGCTGGGTGCGACCACGGTCAGCATCAATGCCGCGGCGCTTGCGACCGAAGTGCTGGCCTATGCCAAGCGCAACAACATCACCCAAATCGTCGTCGGACGCGCGCGGCGCGGTCCCTTGAATTTCTTGTTCGGCCGCTCACTATCGGCTGCCCTCATGGACGAGGCGGCCGGCGTCTCCGTCACCGTGGTCGCCTCAAACGAGCCGCAGCGCAGGTTCTGGCCGCCGCTGCCGGACATCGCGCCGACGTGGACCGGCGGGGCCGCGGCGCTCGCAGCCGTGAGTTTGGGAGTCGTGGCCGGAAAGCTCATCGAGCGCTTCACCTCCCTGCCGAACCTGTCGATGGTGTTCCTGTTCGCAGTCCTCCTGTGCGCATTGAGGTTCGGTCTCTTCTCGTCCGTCGCCGCCGCGGCGCTGTCCTTCTTCGCCTACAATTTCTTCTTCATCGCCCCGCGCTACACGCTGACGATTGCGTCCCCCCACGAGTTCTTCGCACTCCTCATTTTTCTGGCAGTCGCCGTCGTGACGGGCGGACTAGCGGCGCGGCTGCGCGAGCAGGCGGCCGCAACCCGTGAGCGGGCGGAAGCAACGCAGGCGCTCTACGAATTCTCGCGCAAGCTCGCCGGAGCGCCGAAAATCGACGACGTTCTCTGGTTGCTGGCAGCCCAGTCGGCCGCGGTCGTAAAGGGCAAGGCCATCATTCTTCTCGAGAGAGACGGCGATCTCTCGCTCGAAAGCGCATGGCCGCCGGAAGACACGTTGTCGACGGCCGATTGGGCGGCAGCGCGCTGGACGAAGGAGAAGCGGGAACCGGCCGGCCGTCTCACCAGCACGTTACCGTCTGCGGCGTACCAGTTCCGGCCGCTGATCTCGTCGGGGGTGACGATCGGCGTGCTCGGCGTTGCGCCCGACGATGAGGACGACGCGCTACCGAACGCCACCGCAAACGCGTTGCAGTCCTTCGCCGATCAGGCGGCGATCGCAATCGAGCGCACGCATCTGGTGGAACGGGCCGCGCACGCGGCGACGGAAGCCGAAAGCGAACGTTTGCGTGGAGCGCTGCTGTCGTCCATTTCTCACGACCTGAGGACGCCGCTGGCGTCGATCCTCGGCTCCGCCACGAGCTTGCGCCAACTCGGCGAGCGCATGCCGAAGAGTGACCGCGCCGATCTCCTGGCGACAATCGAGGAGGAGGCGAGCCGCCTGTCGTCGTTCGTGTCCAATCTGCTCGACATGACGCGCCTGGAAGCCGGCGCGCTCGACATCCGCCGCGATTGGGTGGATGCGGGAGACGCCGTTCGCGGCGCGGCGGCGCGGATCCTCAAGATCTTTCCGCAGCGGCGTGTCGAGATCGTGCTCGACGACGGCTTGCCATTCGTGCGCGGCGACGCGGCGCTGCTGGAACAGGTTCTCTTCAATCTGCTCGACAACGCGCACAAGTATAGCCCGCCTGCGTCCGTGACACGCATTGCAGCCCGCGCTGCACCGGCCGGCAAGCTACGCATCACCGTCGCCGACGACGGCATCGGCATACCGGAAGAGGCGTTGAGCAAGGTGTTCGAAAAATTCTATCGGGTCGCAGGCGGCGATGGGCGAGCCCCCGGCACCGGTCTCGGGCTTTCGATCTCGGCGGCACTCGTGTCGGCGATGGGCGGCAAGATTTCTGCCGCCAGCCCCGGAGCCGGCGGCAAGGGGACCGAGATCGCCATAGAGCTTCCAACGGACGACGCGAACCTCGATCTCGGCAAATTTCCAAAGGCCTCCGCATGAGCGAGCATCGCGTTCTGATCGTCGACGACGAGCCGCAAATTCTTCGCTTCTTGAAGCCGAGCCTCGTCGCGGCCGGGTATGACGTCGTTGTTGCCGCGACGGGAAAGGAAGCGCTCAAGGCCGCCGCAACCAGCGCGCCGGACATCATCGTTCTCGACCTCGGATTGCCGGATATGGACGGCAAAGAGGTCATCCGCGAGCTTCGGACCTGGAGCACGACGCCGATTGTCGTCCTCTCCGCTCGCGATCGCGAAGCGGAAAAGATCGCGGCGCTCGATCTCGGCGCCGATGACTACATCAACAAACCGTTTGGCATCGGCGAGCTGACGGCGCGCCTGCGGACCGCGCTGCGCCACACGGCGCAACGGGCGGGTGAGCAGACCCGTTTCAAAGCGGGGGCGCTCGAAGTGGACATTCTCGCCCACACGGTCACGATCGACGGAAAGCCGGCGAAGCTCACGCCGAAGGAGTTCGAATTGCTCGCCGTTCTCGTGCGCAATGCCGGACGCGTGGTGACGCACCGGCAGATCCTGACCGCCGTCTGGGGCCCGGCTCATACGGAAGATCTGCAGTATCTGCGCGTTTTCATCGGCCAGCTTCGCCAGAAGATCCAGCGATCTGCCCAAACCCCGGAACTCATCGCCACCGAGCCCGGCATCGGCTACCGGCTCGCCGCCGAGATCGCCTGAAGCACCTCTGCCTCACCACCGGTACCGCAGACTGCCCAGAATGGTGCGGCCCTGATCCTGGTAGCAGTAGTCGCTGGAGCAGGTGTCGACCAGCTTGTCGAAGGCATTGCTGACGTTGAGCTGCAGGCGCGCGCCATCAAATTGCGGCGAGAGACCGACGAGATCGTAATGCATGGCGGCATCCACGATGCCACGCGCGCCGTTCTCGAATGAATTGCGATCGTTTCCGAAGCTCGTGCCCGTGTAGCGGACGCCCGAGCCGAAACCGAGGCCGCGAAACGCGCCATCGCTTACCGTGTAATAGCCCCAGAGCGAGAACAGATGCCTCGGCGTGCTGGACAAGACATTTCCTGCCGCCGAATTGCCGTCCTCGTCCAAGCCGTCGAGGATTTTCATGTCGACGTAGGTATAGGACGCCTGGAGGCTAAGGCCATTGGTGAGGGTGGTCGTGCCTTCGAGTTCGAAGCCGCGCGAGCGCACAGTGCCTCGCTGGACAGAGAAGCCAGTATCAGGGTCAGCGTATATGCCGCCATCCTGCTCGATATCGAACAGCGCACCGTTGAGCGCGGCGTTGTACCCCGGAACCAGATACTTAAACCCGACTTCCTTCGACTCCGCCGTTGTCGGCTTGAAGGGTTTGTCCTCGAAGAGGCCAACGTTGGGGACGAACGAGGTGCCGTACGCAATGTACGGAGCGAAGCCGGAGTCGAACAGATAGCTGAGCCCGGCGCGGCCAGACCACGCCTGATCATCAGCTTCTTCGACTAAAGGCCCTGTCGCTTCCGTTTCTGTGTGCGCCCAATCATGGCGTCCGCTCAACGTCAGCACCCAACGGTCGAGCTTGAGCTGATCCTGCAGATACGCGCCGACCTGAAGTTGCTTCTGGTGCGTGACATTGTCGATAGGAGGCCGCGGAATAACCTGCTGGCCGTAGTTGAAATCGATTAGCGGCGGTACGAGCTCCGAATAGCCGGAGCCTTCCTTGAAGCTGATGAAACCGATATCGACGCCTGCCAAAACGACATGGCGAAACGCGCCCGTGCTGAACCTCGCTTCGACCTGATTGTCCATGTTCAAGCCATGGAAACTGCTCTCGACGGAGCCTGCCCCGCGCGAGAAGACGTTTGGCGCAGTCTCTTCCACGAGATCGATGTAGGCCGACTCTTCGCTCAGGTGCTCATAGCGCGCCTTCTGGCGCACCGTCACCGCGCTCGTCACGCGGCGCTCGAACTCATAGCCAACGCGTTCCTGGGTCTGGTCGTAGAACTCGAACCCCGGGTCGCCGGACCAGATGTTCGTGCGGCGCGTGTGATCGGGATCGCTGCGGTCCTGAAACCACGCGGTGTTGGACCCGATCTTGAGATCCATATACTCGCCGAAGACGGTGAGCTTGGTATCCGGATCGATTTTGAACGTGAACGCGGGCGCCAGATAGACCCGATCGTCAGGGATGCCCGGATACTGCGTATCGCTGTCGCGCACGACGCCGGTGAAGCGGTAGAGGACGCTGTCGTTGAACCCTGCGGGACCGGAGAAGTCGAAGTTACCCTGGAAGCGATCGTGATTGCCCATCACGTATTCGATTTCGCGGAACGGCGTCTCCGTCGGCCGCTTGGTGTACATATCGACAATGCCACCCGCATTGCTCGAGCCGTACAAGGCTGCGGATGGGCCGCGCAGAACGGTCACGCTGTCGAGGCCGTAAGGCTCCGTCTTGAACTGACCGAAGCCGCTGTTGAGCTGGCGCAGCCCGTCGCGATAGAGGCCCGTATTCGTGGCGTCGAAACCGCGAATGTAGAAGCTGTCGAAGCGCGGATCGAAGCCTGACTGGTTGATGCGGACACCCGGCACGTACGCGAGCGAATCCCCGAGACTCAGCGGCTTGCGATCCTCGAGCTGCTGGCGCGTCACGGTGGAGATGGATTGCGGAACTTCCTGCAGCGGCGTGTTGGTCTTCGTGCCGACTGTGCCGTCCTTGGCCACATAGCCATTGACCGCCCCTGCCGGCGTGCTGCCGCCGTCGCTCGGCTTCGGCGCTGCAGGTTGAACCGCGGCGGCGGCTGTCGGCGGTGCCGACGGCGTCTTTGCCGCCTTCGGAGATTTTGCTTTTTTCGTCGCCGTCGTGGTGACGTCAAGCGGAGGAAGCTCCGTGCTCGCCCTGTCCGGTTTGTCTGAGATGTCCGGCTTTGTCTGTGATGCAGGCGTTTCCGGCTCTTGGCCGACGGCCTCAGCGCACAGCGCAAGCGTCATGGTCAGCACCATGCAGGTGCGCCTAACAGTCCAGCTCTTCATCGGCCCCCCGGCAGGAAACATTTCCACAGGCTGGCTTGCGACCGCTGCGCCGGGCGGTTGAGCTGGCTATCCCCTTACGGCGCATACCGTAAGTATTATGACCTTAATCGTCAACTTAGTAGGCCGGCACAGGTGAGCCGGGAGGCAGCGTGTTGCGCAACAGCATCACGCCTTTCGATGAGCTGCCATCGGAGCAACTGGTCGATCGGCACGCGACCGCAATGCCAAAGCGGCGAGGAGCGCTAAGCTTGCCAAACGCGAGCAGCGAGGAACAACTCGCGCGGCGTGGCGTTACTCGCGACGCCGTTAGAGGGGGGCGCAACATGACCATGAAGACAGCGATCGCGGCAGCCGTTTTATGCTGCGGCCTCGTCAGCGCGGCGGCGGCGGAAGATCCGGACCTGATCTTCAAGAAGACCACCGTCTGGAAATTCCTCTCGCCCGACCACAAGCTCGGCACCTATGCCATCGACGACCCCGACGTGGAGGGGGTGACATGCTATTTCACGGTGCCTGAGAAAGGCGGCTGGGTCGGCTGGCTGGGCCTCGCCGAGGAGTTGAGCAACGCGTCGCTCTCGTGCCGCCAGGTCGGACCGATCAAATTCAAGCGCAAGACGCGCCAGGGCGACGAGGCCTTCAGCCAGCGCCGCTCGCTGATCTTCAAGCGCATGCAGATCGTGCGCGGCTGCGACGCCAAACGCAACGTGCTGGTCTATTTGATCTACACCGACAAGATCATCGAAGGCAGCCCGGAGAACTCCACCTCGAGCGTGCCGATCAGCCCGTGGGGCGAAACGACACCGCCCGCGAAGTGCTCCGAGTGGATCACCGGCTAGCTCCGAGCAAGCTTGCCGTTGCAAGCTCCTCCTCATTCGCTTGCGCGAGATGCGAACATGTGCGCATCTACTTGCAAACGATTTGCAGGTAGGATTCGAGCACGATGCGGCACCCGAGAGAGATGTATATAGCCGCAGCGTCCGCGCTGCTTTTGGCCTCGGCCGGCCCCGCCGTCGCCACTGACAAGCGCGCCTACACGATCTTCAACCCGACGCCGGACAGCCTGCTGCGGGACATGAACACGGACCGGCCGGACAAGACGGAAAGCCCCTACACCGTCGACGCCGGGCGCTTCCAGATCGAAACCGACCTCGTCACGTACACCTACAACAGCGACGCAGGCGTCACCACGCGCGCCGTCGACATCCTGCCGTTCAACTTCAAAATCGGCCTGACCCACGACACCGATGTGCAGATCGTCTACGGCGCCTTCAGCTCCACGCGCACGTCCGGCAACGGCGCGACGGACACCGACAGCGGCTTCGGCGACGTCACCATTCGCCTGAAGCACAACCTCTGGGGCAACGACGGCGGCACGACGGCGCTCGGCATCATGCCCGTCATTAAAATTCCCACCAACACGCTGGCCGGTCTCAACAACGACGTCGAGGGCGGCGTGATCGTGCCGCTGGCGGTCGACCTCGGCCAGGGAGTTGGTCTGGGCCTGATGACGGAGATCGACATCCTGAAAAACAGCACGGGCGGCTATGACCCTACGTTCGTGAATTCCGCCACCCTCAGCTTCGAGATCACGAAACAGCTCGGCCTTTATGTCGAGGCGTTCGTCGAGCGCAGCACGGAAAGCGGCGCCGAAACCGTCGTCACGATCGACAGCGGCGTCACCTTCGCCGTCACGGACAACTTGCAGCTCGATGCCGGCGCCAACATTGGCGTCACGGACGCCGCCGACGACCTCAACGTCTTCGTCGGTCTGTCCCGCCGGTACTAGGCCAGAGAGACGAGACCAGAGGGACGAGGAAAGCCGCCGCGTGCGGCGCCTCCCGATTGCCAGCGCCTAGATCGCCGTGTCTCCCCGATAACGGCCGTAGCTCCGCTGCGCTCCCGCGCCGAACAGAATGACGTCGTAGGTCTCCGGCTCACCGCCCTCCATGCCCGGCGAACCGATCGGCATTCCGGGCACGGCCAGCCCCAGCGCGGCCGGCTTCTCGGCAAGCAACCTCTTGATGGCCGAGGCGGGAACATGGCCTTCGATGACATAACCGCCGATCTGCGCCGTGTGGCACCCGGCCAGCGCCTCAGGCACGCCGAGCGCATCCCTGATCGGCTTCAAGCTCGGCGCATCCCGCACGGTCACGTCGAACCCGTTGGCAATCAGGTGATCCGCCCACTTGTGGCAGCACCCGCAGCCGGGATTGCGAAAGACCAGCACGTGCGGAAGCGGAGCGGCACGTACGCCCGTGGCCAGCACCGCCGCCCCGGAGGCGATCACGCCGAATAATTGGCGGCGATCGAAGATGCTGCCTGTCGTCATCCTGAGGTCGCTCCTTTGGTCTACCGCGCGCTGCGCGCCAGCACGTCCATCAATTCTTCGATCTTCTGCTGTTGATCGTCGGCATCTCCGCTCTGCATCGCATGCGCGACGCAATGCGAGATGTGATCGCGCAGCACATCCTCTTCCACGCGACGCAACGCGGCCCGCACGGCTGCGATCTGCGTCACGATGTCGATGCAGTACCGGTCGTCCTCGACCATGCGGGCCAAACCGCGCACTTGGCCTTCGATGCGGGAAAGGCGTTTCAGGCGTGCAGTTTTTGCAGGCTTTGTCATTCTTGACTCATACCCCATGGGGGTATACGTGTCAAACAGAACGCAGCGGCGCGCCAACAGCCTGTTGAGGCGCTTGCATCAGGGACGAGGCATTGCATGAACGACAGGAATTCGAAGCCCAACGACGGCGCTCCCGCGTCGTGCTGCGGATCACACGGCCCAGCGCACGCCCCGGCCCACGGGCACGGACACGCTCATGCGCACGGCCACTCTCACGCCGCGCAGTCCGCGACGCCCGCCGCCATCGATCCCGTCTGCGGCATGACCGTCGATCCCGCGACCGCCAAGCACAGCCACGCCCACGACGGCACGACCTATTACTTCTGCTCGGCCCGTTGCCGCGAAAAGTTCGCCGCCGATCCGGCCGGCTATCTCGCCCCCGGCGAACCCGCGCCGCCCGCCGACCCCGGCGCCGTCTACACCTGCCCGATGCATGCGGAAATCCGCCAGATCGGCCCCGGCGCCTGCCCCATCTGCGGCATGGCGCTCGAGCCGGAGGTCGCCACCGCGGGCGACGCGCCCAATCCCGAACTGGCGGACATGACGCGCCGGCTCTGGATCGCGCTGGCCCTCACCCTTCCCGTGTTTGCCCTCGAGATGGGAAGTCACCTCTGGGGCCATCACATGCTTGACCGCCAGACCTCGAACTTTATCCAGCTCGCCCTCGCGACGCCGGTCGTGCTCTGGGCAGGCTGGCCGTTCTTCGAGCGCGGCTGGGCATCTCTCAAGACCCGCAACCTCAACATGTTCACGCTGATCGCAATCGGCACCGGCGTCGCCTGGATCTACAGCGTCGTCGGCGCACTCGCGCCGAGCCTGTTCCCGGCGGCGATGCGCGACGAAAACGGCTCGGTCGCCGTCTACTTTGAAGCCGCGGCCGTCATCACCGCGCTGGTCCTCGTCGGCCAAGTGCTGGAGTTGCGCGCCCGCGAGCGCACCGGCGGCGCCATCCGCGCACTCCTCGATCTCTCCCCCAAAACAGCGCGGCGCATCAGAGCCGACGGCACCGACGAAGACGTTGCCTTGGCCGGCATCGCGGTTGGCGACCGCCTGCGCGTGCGTCCGGGCGAGCACGTGCC
Organism: Hyphomicrobium sp.; assembly: GCF_051860585.1. Taxonomy (GTDB): domain Bacteria; phylum Pseudomonadota; class Alphaproteobacteria; order Rhizobiales; family Hyphomicrobiaceae; genus Hyphomicrobium_C. The sequence goes on along the minus strand of NZ_JBHYDS010000016.1, from coordinate 29,160 downwards.
CGTCGACGGCGAAATCCTGGAAGGCCGCAGCGCCATCGACGAATCCCTCGTGACCGGAGAGTCCATGCCCGTCACCAAAGGCGTGGGCGAGGTCGTGATCGGCGGCACCACGAACCAGTCCGGCGCCTTCGTCATGCGCGCCGACAAGATCGGCCGCGACACACTGCTCGCCCGCATCGTCCAGATGGTCGCCGACGCGCAGCGCAGCCGCGCCCCGATCCAGCGCCTCGTCGATCACGTTGCCGCGTGGTTCGTGCCGGCGGTCCTGTTCGTCGCGGCTCTGGCATTTGCGGCCTGGTGGATCTGGGGACCGGAGCCCCGGCTCGCCCATGCGCTCATCGCCGCCGTCTCGGTTCTCATCATCGCTTGCCCCTGCGCCCTGGGCCTCGCCACGCCGATGTCGATCATGGTCGCTGTCGGGCGCGGCGCACAATCCGGCATCCTGATCAAGAACGCCGAAGCGCTCGAACGCATGGAAAAGGTCGACACGCTCCTGGTCGACAAGACCGGCACGCTCACCGAAGGCAAACCGCGCGTCGTCGCCGTCGAGCCTGCGTCGGACATCTCCGAAGACGATCTCCTCCGCCTCGCCGCCAGCCTCGAGCGCGCCAGCGAGCATCCGTTGGCCGCCGCCATCGTCGCGGCCGCCCGCGAGCGGAACCTCGCCATCGTCGAGCCCAGCCGCTTCGAGCAGCCGATCGGCAAAGGCGTGCTCGGAACGGTCGAAGGCAAGCGTCTCGTCATCGGCAACGACCACATCATGCACGATGCCGGCATCGACACATCGTCGCTCCGGGACCGCGCCGACAGCCTCCGCCGCGATGGCGCCACGGCCATTTTCGTTGCCATCGATGGGTCGGCAGCCGGCGTTATCGCCATTGCCGATCCGATCAAGGCCACCACGCCGGCGGCAATTGCAGCGTTGAAGGAGGCGGGCCTGCGCGTCGTCATGCTGACCGGCGACCAGCGCACGACGGCGCTCGCCGTCGCGAGACAGCTTGGCATCGAGCACGTCGAGGCCGAAGTGCTGCCCGAGGACAAAAGCGCCATCGTCTCGCGCTACAAGCGGCAGGGACGTATCGTCGCCATGGCCGGCGACGGCATCAACGATGCCCCCGCGCTCGCCGCAGCCGACGTCGGCATCGCCATGGGCACCGGCACGGATGTCGCCATGGAAAGCGCAGGCGTGACGCTTCTGAAAGGCGATCTCACCGGCATTGCCCGCGCGCGCACGCTCTCGACCGCCACGATGGCCAACATCCGCCAGAACCTGGTGTTCGCCTTCGCTTACAACGCGGCCGGCGTCCCGATCGCGGCCGGCGTGCTCTACCCGGTCTTCGGCATCCTTCTGTCGCCGATGATCGCAGCCGCGGCCATGTCGCTGTCGTCGGTCAGCGTGGTCGCGAACGCACTCCGGCTACGCCGCGCGCGCATCTAGGCCCACGCGGCCCACCGCAACAACCCGCTCAGAACAAGGAGTACAGATGAAGCGGACCTTAGCACTTGCCTTCCCGGTCATGGCCTTCCCGGTCATGGGCATTCTCGCCTTGATCGCCCTGGCCCAAGAACACGATCACGACCCGCACGCGGCGCACAAGGCGGCGACGGCCGAATCAGGACCCAAGTCCGACTCCACCAAGGCGTTCGAGGAAGCCAATCTCAGAATGCATCACGGCATGTCGGCCGCGCTGACCGGGGATCCCGACGTGGATTTCATTCAAGGCATGATCCCGTACCACCAGGGCGCCATCGACATGGCCGAGATCGTCCTCAAGTACGGCAAGGACCCCGAGACGCGGAAGCTTGCCGAGGACATCATCAAGGCGCAAAAAACCGAAATCGCCTTCATGAAAGAGTGGCTGGCGAAACGCGGTAGGTAGACCGCTCCATCACCCGAAACCCGGAGGTACCTTCCGGGTTTCGGGTTTTGTCGAAGTGCCGAAACTTAGTACCCCTTCGGGCACCAGGATTCGCCGGAAGCCTTGCAAGATACGGGGAAGGCCTTCGCCATCTTCTCCGCTTTAGCCCATTCGTCCTCGTCGACGCCGTTGTTCACGTCGGCGTCCATCGCCGTAAACGTCGGTGCCGGATCGAGCTTCAGCTTGCTCTGGTTTGCGTCCCACTCTTTGCGGCTGATACTGCCGTTGCCATCGGTATCGATCGTGGCGAAACTGCCCGCCCAATCGGCAAGCGCGGCGGACGCCGGAATGAGAGCGGCAACAGCCGCAATCAAGACCTTCCTCATAGTTTCGACTCCCTTGTATTTGAGCTGCCCGTTGAGGGCGTTGACGCATCGGCAGGGCGCAAAACGCGCGATACTCAGCCTGCTTCCGCTGCCCGATTGAGCCGGCGGAGTGCGCTTTTTCACAAGGTCAGATCCGGCAAACCTTGGCGGGACAAGTTGCACACTTGGCCGCGATGAATGAGTGCCGGGATCGGGACGCGTGCGTGTCACGCACCGGCCGCGCACGTCGCACGCCGACCGCCGCTTGAGACCCGCCGGCGCCCCGTGCACGGGCACGACTTGCATCCACCCCACCCCGCAAAGATCCCTGTTGACCGGCAGGGGAAAGAGTGAGAACATTTGATGAACATCGACTCGCCAGACCGTCTCATCCCTTGCCCTCGCGGCCCGCTCCCCCGAGCGTTTCCGTGAGGCATTGAGGATTCGCGAGTCCGCTTCGACATCGCAGATTGAAGGACCACCATGACCGAGCCCGCCATCAAGTGCCCGAACTGTTCGACCGAAATCAAACTGACGGAGCAGCTCGCCGCTCCGATGCTCGAAGCCACGCGCCGGAAGTTTGAACACGCGATGTCGCAGAAGGACGCCGAGGTCGCCAAGCGCGAGGCCGAGATCGCCCGCCAGCAGGCCGCCCTCGCCAAGGAGAAGGCCGCCATTGCGGACCACGTGGCCGATCAGGTCGCCATCGAGCGCGAGGCCATCGTGGCGGAGGAAAGCCGCAAGGCGAAGCTCCTCGCCGCCGCCGACCTCGACCAGAAAAACAGGCAGCTCCTGGACCTGCAGGACGTGCTGCGCGAACGCGAAGGCAAACTTGCCGAAGCGCAGAAGGCCCAGGCCGATCTGATCCGCAAGGAACGCGAGTTGGACGACGCCCGCCGTGAAATGGACCTCACCATCGAGAAGCGGGTGCAGACCTCGCTCGGCGACGTGCGCCAGAAGGCCAAGGCGGAAGCCGAGGAAGGCCTCAAGCTGCGCGTGGCGGAAAAGGAGGAGCAGATTTCCTCCATGCAGCGCCAGATCGAGGACTTAAAGCGTAAAGCCGAGCAGGGCTCGCAGCAGCTTCAGGGCGAAGCCCTGGAACTCGAGCTTGAAAAGACCCTGCGCGGCCGCTTCCCGCGCGACCTGATCGAGCCCGTTCCGAAAGGCGAGTTCGGCGGCGACGTGCTGCATCGCGTGCTCGGGCCGTTCGACCAGGCGTGCGGCACCATTCTCTGGGAACTGAAGCGCACCAAGAATTGGAGCGACGGATGGCTCGCTAAGATCCGCGAGGATCAACGCCGCGCCAAAGCCGATTTCGCGCTCATTATTTCCAACGCCCTGCCGAAAGACGTCACCGCCTTCGACCTGATCGACGGCGTCTGGGTCGCAGAGCCGCGCTGCGCACTCCCCGTTGCGATCGCGTTGCGTCAGTCGCTCTTGGAACTGGCTGCTGCGCGCCATGCCCGCCAAGGCCAGGAGACGAAGATGGAGCTGGTCTACGACTACCTGACCGGCCCCCGTTTCCGTCACCGCGTCGAAGCGATCATCGAGAAGTTCAATGACATGCAGGAAGATCTCGACCGCGAGCGCAAATGGATGACCAAGCAGTGGGCCAAACGCGAGGCACAGATCCGCGTTGTCGTCGACGCCACTGCCGGCATGTACGGCGACGTCCAGGGCATTGCCGGCCAGGCTCTCGAAGAAATCGACGCGCTGTCCGTGCCGCTGCTCGAAGCCGAGGAACGCGACGCGGCGGAATGAGAACCGGGGGTGGGGATCGAATTAGGGCACCCCACCCGACTCCATCGCAGTCTTCTCGAGATGTTTCACGAACTTCTCGAAGGCGTCGACATAAGCCCCATCGATATACTCATCGAGCCGCACGATCAGTCCATCCCGAACGCGAATTCGAAACCTAATCTTGACGTCGAGCCGCTCACGCGTCTTCCGGTGCATGTGATACCCGAGCACGTTCGCCCGGATCTCATCAGTCTCAAAAAAGAAGTTCTCGACGACGAACGCGTCGACGACGAACGTCGCGCCGATCAAAGCCAGCCGCGCCGCGACCGCAGGCTTGCCCTCAGCGCTCAAGAGATAGGGAATGCCCATCGCGTCGACGTTCACGGTGTGGACGATGTCGTCCGCCATGAGAGACAACACACCCTCGCCATTGCCGTCGCTCCAATAGCGAACCGCCTGGCGGAAAACGGCTGCATCTTCCTCTTGCGACATCGGTCAACCCCGTCGTAGCCCGGGCTCGCCCGATCGACGAAGTTTAACCCATCTTTTGCGAAGCGATAAAGATCGTTCGTTATCTGAATTGCAGACGCAGGATCAGTCCACGAAGACGCGTGCCTCAAGGTGCACGAAGCAGCGGCTGATACCGCCAGCGCGGCACGAGCAGCAGCGCAATCGTCACGGCCACGCCCGTCGCCGCCGTCACCGCCGAGAGAATGAGCGTTTCGGGGCCGGCCGCCGCCGAGTTGGCGACAGCGATCCCGATCGCATGCGCGCCGGCGGCAAGAAACGCCGACGCGATGTCGTGGAACTTGCGCGCCTTGTTGGCGGCCAGCGTCCAGCGGACATCGGTGTTGAAACTGGGCAGACGCTCATGCGCGCCCCCGAGCTGTTCCAGCTCTGACAGGAAGCTCCGAAGGTTCGTCAGCGCCGCCTCGGACTTGTAGTTCAGGAAAACGAGGCAGAGCGAGGCGAGCGGAAATCCGAGCAGCAGCCAGATCGCCTTTGACGAGCCGCCCGAGTGGCCGTTGCCCAGCGCCACCATGGCCGCCAGCAGCGACAGCACGATCGTGACATAGAGCGCGAGCGACTGCTGCCGCTGCGCGATGCGCGCGTTCGCCTCCTGCGCGGCCGCGATGAACCGGTAGTTCGCGTCAACGATCGACATGCAGCGCCGCGTCCATGGAGCATTTTCCGACGAAGTGGATGCCGGTTCGTCGCAAGAAAATGCGACCATCAGATCAGTTCTCGTCCATCTTGAGCGCGGCGATAGCGACCCGCGCGACGAGCGCGCGCCGTATCGAAACTCGCCCCGACAGTCTCGGCTCGTCATTCGGATCAAACCACCCGCGAATGGCGTTATTCTGCGCCAGTGGAAACTTCGATCCCCCGAACTCACACCCTAATACCTAGAGATTTCAAGCCGCGCCAGATCGATCAGCCACACCCCGCGCGCCAGCCGCATTCAAGGAGCTGCAAAGACATGCCAGAGAAGATTTTGGTCTTGTACGGATCCTATCGCTCAGACCGGATGGGCATTCGATTGGCGGACTTCCTTGTCTCGCAGCTCGCTCAGCGCGGCGCGGACGTCGAGTTGATCGATGCCAAGGCCGTCGCACTTCCCATGCTCGACCGAATGTACAAGGAATTTGCGCCAGGCACCGCGCCGCCGGCAATGGAAGCCCTCGCCACCAAGATCAAGGCGGCCGACGCCTTCATCTTCGTGACCGGCGAATACAATTGGGGCATGCAGCCCGGGCTGAAGAATCTCACGGACCACTTTCTCGAGGAATGGTTTTGGCGTCCGGCCGCGATTGCCAGTTACTCGGCCGGCAGGTTCGCGGGCGCACGGTCCGGTGTCGCCTGGCACGGCACGCTTTCCGAGATGGGCATGGTCGTCATTTCGAGCACGCTCTCAGTCGGACAAATAGGCCAGGCGCTTGATCCTGCTGGCGCACCGACCGGCTCAGGCGGCGAGGCGTTGCAAAAAGCGTTCCCACGCTTCGCCGACGATCTGGCCTGGTGGAGCGAAGCCGCCAAAGCTCAACGCGCCACCAAGCCCCCTCCCTATTGAGGATCAGTTCTCGTCCATCTTGAGCGCCGCGATGAAGGCTTCCTGCGGGATTTCGACCTTGCCGAATTCGCGCATCTTCTTCTTGCCGGCCTTCTGCTTGTCGAGCAGTTTCCGTTTACGCGTGATGTCGCCGCCGTAGCACTTCGCGATCACGTCCTTGCGCAACGCACTGATCGTCTCGCGCGCGATCACCTTGCCGCCGATGGCCGCCTGGATCGGGATCTTGAACAAGTGCGGGCGGATCAGCTCCTTGAGCTTTTCGCACATCGACCGGCCGCGGTTCTCCGCGCGCGTACGATGCACGATCATGGACAGCGCATCGACCGGCTCGTCGTTGACGAGGATCGTCAACTTGACCAGCTCGTTCTCCTCGTAGCCTTTGATTTTGTAGTCGAACGACGCATAGCCACGCGAGACCGATTTCAGCCGGTCGTAAAAGTCGAACACCACCTCGTTGAGAGGAAGATCATAGATCAGCATGGCCCGATTGCCGACGTAGGTGAGCTGCTTTTGCCGCCCGCGCCGGTCCTGGCACAGCTTCAGCACGGACCCCAGATACTCATCCGGCACCAGGATCGTCGCCTCGATCCACGGCTCTTCGATGTGATCGATGCGCACCGTGTCCGGCATGTCCGCCGGGTTGTGCAGTTCGATGACCGACCCGTCGATCATGTGCAGGTGATAGATAACCGACGGCGCCGTCGTGATGAGGTCGAGGTTGAACTCGCGCTCGAGGCGCTCGGTGATGATTTCGAGATGCAAGAGGCCGAGGAAGCCGCAGCGGAAGCCGAAGCCCAGCGCCGCCGAGCTTTCCGCCTCGAACGAGAAGCTCGCGTCGTTGAGGCGCAGGCGCCCCATCGCATCGCGCAGATCTTCGAAGTCGGCCGCATCGACCGGAAAAAGGCCGCAGAACACGACCGGCTGGGCCGGCTTGAAGCCCGGCAGCGGATTGGGCGTCGGGTTCTTCTCGTCCGTCACCGTATCGCCGACGCGCGTGTCGGCCACTTCCTTGATCGCCGCCGTGAAGAAGCCGACCTCGCCCGGGCCGAGTTCCGACAGCATTTCCTGCTTCGGGCGGAAGATGCCGACGCGCTCCACCTGATAGTGGCCGTCCGTCGCCATCATCATGACCTTCTGGCCGCGCTTGAGCACGCCGTCGATGATGCGCACGAGCACGACGACGCCGAGGTAGGCATCGTACCAGCTATCGACGAGCATGGCCTTGAGGGGCTTGGACGCGTCGCCCGAGGGCGGCGGCAGCTTCTCGACGATGGCTTCGAGCACGGCCTGCACGTTGAGGCCCGTTTTCGCGGAAACGCCGACGGCCTCCGACGCATCGATGCCGATCACGTCTTCGATCTGCTGCTTGACGCGATCCTCGTCCGCCGACGGCAGATCGACCTTGTTCAGGACCGGCAGGATTTCGAGGTTGTTGTCGAGCGCCTGATAGACGTTGGCGAGCGTCTGGGCTTCCACGCCCTGGCTCGCGTCCACCACCAGCACCGCGCCCTCGCAGGCGGCCAGGCTGCGCGACACCTCATAGGCGAAGTCCACGTGGCCGGGCGTGTCCATCAGGTTGAGCTGATAGATCTTTCCGTCCGTGTGCTTGTAATCGAGGCGCACGGTCTGCGCCTTGATGGTGATGCCGCGCTCGCGCTCGATGTCCATCGAGTCGAGGATCTGCTCCTTCATCTCGCGGTTGGTCACGTTGCCGCAAAGCTGGATCAGCCGGTCCGACAGCGTCGACTTGCCGTGATCGATATGGGCGATGATGGAGAAGTTGCGGATCAATGAGGTATCGGTCATGCGCGCGTGCTTATCACCTCGGGAGACAGGGCAAAAGGGCGTTGCGGCCCCCTCGGGGGCGGCCATCGACCGCGCCCTCCATACCTGCTCCGATGCATCATTGGAATTGTTGTATTTAACCCCGATTTATCCGGCTTCCAGCGGTCCTGAAGGGAGCGCCAAAGCGCCTCTCGTCTTGACGGCGCCATAACGGTCGGCATGAGTGGCGGCGATAACCGAGCCGGATGGACCGAAAATGCGATTTGCCCCGTTTCTCGCTGCCGCTGTTGCCGTGACTGTTGCCGTCTCCGCCTTGCACGACCCCGCCTCCTCCGGCGGCATTGAATTCGGGCCCGCCAACACGCCGAAGCCGAAACCCCAGAAAAAAGCGCCGCCCCCGCCAGCCCCGCTTCCGGGCGCCGCGATCGATGGCGCGACAGCGCCACCCACTCCCGGAGCTCCGGCCCCCGCAGTCGCCGCGCCGAATGCCGCCCCACCTGCCGCGGCAGCCGCACCCGCGGCCAACCAACCTCCTGGCACGCCCGTCCGCGTCTCGACCAAGGGCTTGCCCCCGCCGGCGGCTCCGCGAAACTGCAAGACGACGTGGAGCTTCGACACCTGGATGCGCGACTTCCGCCGCGAAGCCGCCGCCGAGGGCATCAGCCCGCGCGTGATTTCCTCCGTCCTCGACGGCATGACGCCGGATCAGAGCGTCATCTCCCGCGACCGCAAGCAGGGCTTCTTCGCTCAAAGCTTCCTCGATTTCTCGGCCAAGCTCGCCACTCCGAACCGGGTGACCAACGGCCGCGCTCAGATCCAACGCAACCAGCAGACCTTCGACAGGGCCGTGAAGGAGTACGGCGTTGCGCCGTCGGTGATCACGGGCTTCTGGGCCCTGGAGAGCGATTTCGGCGCCGGCATGGGCAAGCTGCCGATCATGCGCTCGCTCGTCACGCTGGCTTACGATTGCCGCCGCGGGCCGATGTTCCGTGACGAATTGAAGGCCGCCCTTCAGATCATCCAGCGCGGCGACATGACCGTCGACACGATGATCGGCTCCTGGGCCGGCGAAATCGGCCAGACGCAGTTCCTGCCGACCCGGTACCTCGAACACGCCATCGACTATGACGGCGATGGCCGCCCCAACCTGTTCTCCAACGCCACCGACATCATCGGCACCACCGCCAACTACATGCACCATCTGGGCTGGCGGCCGAACGAGCCGTGGCTGGAGGAGGTCCGTGTGCCGGCCCAGATGCCTTGGGACCAGTCGGATCTCTCGATCAAGCATCCGCGCTCCAAGTGGGGCGAATGGGGCGTGACCCAGGCGGACGGCTCGCCCTTGCCCGCCGATGCCATGGCTGCCTCGCTGATCCTGCCGATGGGCCGCTTTGGGCCCGCCTTCCTGGCCTACCCGAACTTCGACGTCTATCTGCAGTGGAACCAGTCGTTGAACTACGCGGTGACGGCCGCTTACCTCGCGACCCGCATCGATGGTGCGCCGCCCATGCGGCGGGGCCGCGAAGGCATTCCGACCCTCAGCATCGACGAGGCCAAGGACCTCCAGCGTCTTCTGACCGCCCGCGGCTTCGATGTCGGCGAGATCGACGGCCTGATCGGATTGAAGAGCCGCCAGGCCATCAAGGCCATGCAGCTCAAGTACAATCTGCCTGCGGATTCGTACCCGACGCACGAGCTTTTGGCCGCCATGCACGGCGGCTGAGCCAGGCGTTCCCTGCGGGAGGCTTTACCCGCCGGGGTTCCGATTCTATCAATGCGCGGGGGGAGACGCGCGGCAACTCGCCGCGCGCGTAGGGGAGTACCGGGCCGTGCAGCGTACCACTGTGACCGGAACGAGTGTGACCGGAACGAGTTTGACCGCGTTCGACGACCAGCTTGCCCGGTTCAATGCCGCCGCCGGCAAGCCGTACGTCAGCACGCACGAGCTCGAAACCAGCCTCCGCGGCCTTTATAGCGGCCTGTTCGACACCGACTTCACGGACGCCGACCCGCTTGAAGTCGCCCAGGCGGCCCCCCGCCTCATGCACGGCCTGTTCGCGGCCCGGATGCGCATGCGCGACCGGATCGGCGAATGGAAGGCCGCCGGCATCTTCGCGCGGCCTGCCGAGATCGCCCTGCGCAATGTGTTCCGCATCGCCCGCAACGCCTCCGACATGCTGGGCGAGATCGCATCCAACAACGCCCGCCTGGCCCCCGGGGAAAAGAGCACGCGTGGTTTTTCCGGCACGAACTGGAACACGCTGGTCCACCCGGCCTACGCCGACGGCCGCAACATTCCATTTCAGTCGGGCGACTTGCTCCTCATGCGCGGCAGCGCCCACAACAGCGCCGCCATCGCCCGCATCGGCGACGTCGACAGCCAGTTCAGCCACATCGCCATCATCTACATCGACCCCGAGGGACAGAACTGGGTGGTGGAGGCGCTGATCGAGGACGGCTCCGTCATCAATACGCTCGACCACGTCCTGCACCATGGCCTCGGCCGCGCCGTGCTGTACCGGTCGAAAGACCCTGCCGTCGCCGCCCGCGCCGCCAAGCTCGCCTACGACCGTGTTCAAGCTACGAAGACCGGCAAGGCGCCCCACATCCCCTACGATTTCTCGATGCGCCTGAAAGGCCGCCGCTCGCTCTTCTGCGCCAAGCTCGTCTCCCAGGCCTACGCCGACGCGACCAACGGCGCCCTGCAGCTGCCGATGTTCAAAACCCGCTTCGACAAGCGCAACAAGGCGTTCTTCAAAAGCATCGGCGTCCGCGCCAAGGAGACGTTCGCCCCCGGCGACATCGATCTCGATCCCCGCTTCGATCTCGTCGCCGAATGGCAGGAGTACCGGCTCACGCCGCTGCTGCGCCGCCAGGACATGGTGATGACCAAGTTCTTCGAGTGGATGGAGACACGCGGCTACGTCTTTGAAGAGAACCTGTTCATCAAGTTCATCGCCATCTTCGGGCGCCTGTCGAGCTACCTGTCGGACGAGAGCAAGGCCCTCATGGCCAGCGTCGTGCCGAAGGTGCCGCGCAACATGAGCCGCGCCTGCGTCGCCACCATCGTCATGCTGCACAAATCGGCCGAGGAGGTGATGCCCGCGCTCGCCGCCCTGGACGAGGATCACGTCAAGATGACGGGCTTCCCGCTCCATCCTCGTGACATGCTCGTTCACCTGGAGAAGTTGCGCGAAGTCTCGGGCGGCCGCATCGGCTATCTGCGCGGCAAGGCTTAAGCCTTTTCGGCCTGCCGCCGTTTGGGCCTAGCCCTGTTCCGCCTGCGACCGGTTCGCGCCGGCCTCGGGACGCAGCGCGACCCTGAGCGTGACGTAGCAGAAGAAATACAGCGCTTCCCAAGCCAGCAGCGTACCGAGCTTCAGGCCAAGGTTCCCGTACGAGTCGAAAAATACGGCTCCGAGGAGGATCAAAGCAAAAGCCGGAATAAAGACCACAAAGGGCGCTCGCGCCGCGCCGCTCCAGCCCCCGCCCAGCGCCGACCACGCCACGATATGCGCGAGCGAAAACGTGAAGATGATACTGAGCTCGCACATGGCGCGCGTCCTCCATTGGGCACACTCGGCCCAGGGAGAAAACCTATCAGCCCGCTGTCAATTCATCGTTCAATTGTCACGTAAAATTTTACGGACCTTAAGGAGAGATTCACCGTGCTTCCGGCTTACGAGGCGGTGGCCCGGCCTCGAAGTTCGGCACCGCGTCGGTTGTCAGATCCCAATGCGGCCGGCGCTTCGTATAGAGAACGATTTCCGGCTCGAACCAGCTGCTGTCGTCGAACGCACCGGCGGCCATGACGATCATGCCAGGACGCGCTTTGCTGTAGAGAAAAACACGTCCCCCGCAGGTCGGACAAAAGTGGCGCGTCAGCACGTTGCCGCTGTCGGACGCGCTGGCGAAACTCGCAGTCTCGCCGGTTAAATCCACATCCTCGACGCGAAAAATCGCGTTCGACATATGCCCCGTGCCCGAAGTCCGTTGGCAATCGAGACAGTGGCATTGCGCCATGCGGATGGGCGCGCCGGCCACCTTGAAGCGAACGGCCCCGCAAAGACACCCGCCTTCTGCTTGGACCGTGTTTGCCATGACAAGGTTGCTCCGCTCCGCTCCGCTCCGAACGCACTTAGTGCAGCTTGACGTGCGGCTCCGTGCGGCGCGTCAGCAGCCGCGAAAGGGTATCGAGCGCAACCTTCCAGTAACCATGCAGCGCCGTCTCGTGCATCTTGTAGAGCGAGCGATACATCAGCTTGGCGACGAAGCCCTCGATCAGCATTTTCCGGCCCGTGACGAAGCCCATCAGGCTGCCGACCGTCGAATAGTGGCCGAGCGAGACCAGCGAACCGAAGTCGCGATACTTGAACGGCTTGAGCGGCAGCCCCGCCAGGCGCGCCTTGAACTGCTTGACGAGGTGGCTGGCTTCCTGATGCGCCGCCTGTGCGCGCGGCGGAATGGCCTGCGTCTCTCCGGGCGGCACGAGATAGGCGCAGTCGCCGCACGCGAACACGTCGGGATCGATCGTCGTCCGGAGCGTCTCCTTGACGACGAGCTGGTTGGAACGGCTGACCTCGAGCCCGTCGAGCCGAGCGAGCACATCCGGCCCCTTTACACCCGCCGCCCACACGACAAGCTCCGACGGCACGAAGTCGCCGTTCGCGAGCTTGACGCCGGTCGACGTGACCTCGGTCACGCGCGCGTTGGTGCGGATGTCGACGTTGAGCTTGGACAGGATCTCGGACGTCGCCGCCGAAACGCGCGGCGGCAGCGCCGGCACGACCCGGTCCGCGGCCTCGATGAGCGTGATCTTGATGTCCTTCTCGGGATCGATCTTGTCGAGACCGAAGGCCACCACGCCGCGCGCCGTGCCGTGCAACTCGGCCGAAAGCTCGGTGCCCGTCGCACCCGCGCCGATGATCGCGACGTGCAATTGCTCGGGCAGGATCGGCCCAGGTTGCGTGTTCGCGCGCACGCAGGCATTGATCAGGCGGCGATTGAACCGCTCCGCCTGCTCGGGCGTGTCGAGCATCAGAGCATGCTCTTTCGCACCCGGCACGCCGAAATCGTTCGACACGCTGCCGATCGCGATCACGAGCGTATCGTAGGGAAGCCACCGGTCGGGCGTCACTTCGCGCCCATCCTCGTCCACCGTACGCGCGAGATGCACGAGCTTCTTGGCCCGGTCGAGACCGATCATCTCACCGTAGCGGTATTTGAAGCCATGCCAGTGGCCCTGCGCCATGTACTCGACCTCGTGGCGGTCGACGTCCATGCTGCCGGCGGCGATTTCGTGCAGCAGCGGCTTCCAGATGTGCGTGCGCGATCGATCGACCAGCGTGATCGCGGCCGACCGCTTGCGGAACCAGCCGTCGGTGCCGAGCTTCTTGCCGAGGCTCGTCGCAAGCTCAAGACCGCCCGCGCCGCCTCCCACCACGATGATGTGGTGCAGATCGGGCTTCGGCAAAATCAGCGGACCGGCGCCGCTCTGAACCGTGGCGTCTCCAACCATCGCATGTCTCCCGCACTTGCTCTGTCGGCGCAGTCTCTTACCAGGATTTCGAGGACGCGGGCGACGAATTTCGAGCACTCGGAGCCATGGCCATCCGCCTCATCCGCTTTCCTCGCTCCGCTCGGAAGTCCGCCTCACCCACCATGGCGAAAGCCATGCTGCGCATAGACGGGAGAGGCGAAGTGAGGACTCCGACACTCCTTCACCTCTCCCCCTGGGGAGAGGTCGGAAGCGATCGGCCATGGCGGAGCTATGCTCCGCATGGACATCGCTTCCGGGTGAGGGGGGCGATGCGCACGCCCCCTCCGCCTAGCTTCGGATCTCGCCGCCCGTCGCCTTCTTGACGTCCGCGATCACCTTCTGAGCGATCGCCTCGATGTCCTTGTCCGTCAGCGTCTCGGCCGCGGGCTGTAGCGTCACTTCGATGGCGACCGACTTCTTCCCTTCCGCCGCCAGCGCGCCGCCCTCGAACACGTCGAACACGGCGACGCCCGAGATCAGCGCCTTGTCCGCGCCCAGCGCAGCACGCACGACGTCACCCGCGTTCACGCCGCGATCCAGCACGAAAGCGAAATCGCGCCGCACCGGCAGCAGGTCGGATTGCGCCAGAGGCGCCTTGGCCCGGCTCTTCTTCTTTTCGGCCGGAGCTGCGTCGAGAAACACCTGGAACGCCACCACGGGAGCCGCCACATCGAGCGCGGCAAGCGTCCGCGGATTGATCTCGCCGAAATGCGCGAGCACCGTCTTCGGGCCGAGCCGCAGCGTGCCCGACCGGCCGGGATGGAACCACGCCGGCGCGTCGGGCGTGATCTGCGCCTTCGAGGCATCGATCCCCAGCGCGGCGATGACAGCCAGCGCATCGGACTTGGCGTCGAACACGGACACGTCCGCCGCGCGGCCGTCCCAATGCCGTCCGCCGCCGGATACGCCCGCCGTCCCGGCGCGCACGCCGGCAGCCGCCACGAACTGATCGTCGGGCGCCTCGCCGCGATAGGCCTGCCCGAGTTCGAACAGCCCCACGTCGGCAATGCCGCGGTTGCGATTGCGTTCGACCGCCGTCAGCAGGCCCGGCAGCAGGCTCGGCCGCATCACGGCCAGATCCACGGAAATCGGGTTGGCCAATTCAACCAGCGTCGCCCCGGCGCCGAACGCCTCCGCTTGCGCCTTCGGCAGGAACGACCACGTCACGGCTTCGACGAGCCCGCGCGCGGCCAGCAGGCGGCGCACCTTGCGCGCGCGCTTCTGCCGGTCCGTCAGCACGGCGCGTGCGATACCGCTCGTCCGCGGCAGCGGCGTCGCGGGAATGCGCTCGATGCCGGCGATGCGCACGACTTCTTCGACGAGATCCGCCGACCCGTGAATGTCCGGACGCCATGACGGCGGCGTCACCTCGAACACCTTGCCTTCGCCGACCAGCACGCACCCGAGCGTCTCGAGAATGGTCGTGATCTCGTCAACCGGCAGCGCCAGTCCCGAGAGCTTCTCCACGCGGTCGAGATCGAACACGATGCAGCGCTTCGTATCCGGAACCTTGCCCGCAAGCGTCGCCTTGGACGGCTTGCCGCCGCAAATCTTGAGGATCATCTGCGTCGCGAGATCGAGGCCCGGCAGCACGCTTTCGGGATCGACGCCGCGCTCGAACCGGTAGCGGGCATCCGTAACGAGCCCGGTCTTGCGCCCGGTCGAAGCCGTCCGCAGCGGATCGAAATAGGCGCTCTCGATCAGCACGTTCTTGGTCGCGTCCGTCGAGCCTGACGCCTCTCCGCCGATGACGCCACCAAGCCCGAGAGGCCCGCTGTCGTCTGCGATCACGCACATCGTGCCGTCGACGCCATACTCCTTGCCGTCGAGGCCAAGAAACTTTTCACCGTCCTTGCCGAGGCGCGCGCGCACGGCGCCCTTGAGCTTGTCGGCGTCATAGACATGCAACGGCCGGCCGCGGTCCTGGCTGATGTAGTTCGTCACGTCCACCAGCGCATTGATCGGCCGCAGCCCAACGGCCTTGAGACGGGTCTGCATCCAGTCCGGCGACGGGCCGTTCGTAACGCCCTTGATCAGGCGGCCCGCGAACACGGGACACGCGTCCGCATTGTCCTTCGCGAAGTCGAGCTTGATTTCGACTGGGTTGTCGAAGCCGCCTTCGACGCCGGAGATCGTCTTCTCGTCCTTGAGCTCACCCACGCCCGCCGCCGCGAGATCGCGCGCGATACCGCGCACGCCCGTGCAATCCGGCCGGTTCGGCGTCAGCTTCACTTCGAACACGGGGTCGTTGAGTCCAGCCGCATCAATGTAGCGGGCGCCAACCTGCTCGGCCATCTCGGCCGGCAGATCGAGAATGCCTTCGGCGTCGCTGGCAAGCTCGAGTTCGGCCGCCGAGCACATCATGCCGTTCGAGACGACGCCGCGCACCGGCTTCTTCTCGAGCGTGATCTTGGAGCCGGGAATGTAGGTGCCGAGCGGCGCGAACACGCTGATCATG
This sequence comes from Hyphomicrobium sp., assembly GCF_051860585.1. Lineage (GTDB taxonomy): Bacteria > Pseudomonadota > Alphaproteobacteria > Rhizobiales > Hyphomicrobiaceae > Hyphomicrobium_C. The sequence goes on along the minus strand of NZ_JBHYDS010000016.1, from coordinate 13,343 downwards.
CCGGCGCGCGCATTCGGCGCTCCGCACACGACTTCGAACAGCGGCTGGCCTTTTTCGACCTCGACCTGCACGATCTGCAGCTTGTCCGCGTTCGGATGGCGCTTGGCCTCGACGATGCGCGCGACACGGAACGCGCCGAGCTTCGCCGCCGGATCCTCGACGCTTTCCACTTCGAGCCCGATGGCCGAAAGCTTCGTCGCGATCTCCTCGACGGACGCCTTCGTCCTGAGATGATCCTTGAGCCAGCTGAGCGTGAATTTCATTGGTCACTCCCTGATCCTCTCCCCGCAGGAGAGAGGGCGAGCACGCCCTTCGCCTCTCCCCTTGGGGAGAGGCCGGGCGCGATCGAAGATCGCGTCCGGGTGAGGGGGCCTGCAGCATGCGCAGACGGTCGCGCGTGTCGCACGCCCCCTCACCCTAACCCTCTCCCCTTGGGGAGAGGGAACTTAGCCCGAAAGCCCGCCGCCGAGGGTCGGCACGTCGAGCACGGAAAAACCGTAGTGGCGCAGCCAGCGGAGATCGGCGGAAAAGAACGCGCGAAGATCCGGCACGCCGTATTTCAGCATCGTCAGTCGGTCGAGGCCCATGCCGAACGCGAAGCCCTGGTACTTCTCAGGATCGAGCCCGCAGTTGATGAGCACGTTCGGATGCACCATGCCGCAGCCGAGAATTTCGAGCCACTGGCCGGGCTTGCCGATTGCTTCCGCGCCGATATCGACTTCCATCGACGGCTCCGTGAACGGGAAGTGCGACGCGCGGAAACGCATCTTCACATCCGAAACCTCGAAGAACGCCTTGCAGAATTCCTCAAGCACCCACTTGAGATGGCCCATGTGCGTGGTCTCGTCGATGACCAGCCCTTCGATCTGATGGAACATCGGCGTGTGCGTCTGGTCGCTGTCGCAACGATAGACGCGGCCAGGCGCGATGATGCGGATCGGCGGCTTCCGGTTCTGCATCGTCCGGATCTGCACCGGGCTCGTATGCGTTCGCAGAAGCAACCGCGACCCATCGGGCTTCGGCGGGAAGTAGAACGTGTCGTGTTCCTGGCGCGCCGGATGTTCGGCCGGAATGTTGAGCTTGCCGAAATTCATCTCGTCGGTTTCGATATCCGGCCCTTCGGCCACGTCGAACCCGAGGTCGGCGAAGATCTCGACGCACTCGTCGAACACTTGGCTGACGGGATGGATGCGCCCCAGCGCCTCCGGTCCTGACCGCACCGGCAGCGTCACGTCGGCGCGTTCGTGCGCGAGGCGCGCTTCGAGCGCCGCTTCCTCGAGGTCCGCGCGGCGCGCCTCCAGGGACTGCGTCACCACCGCCTTGACGGCGTTGTTCGCGGCGCCGAACGCTTTGCGCTCCTCGGGAGGCAAGGTCGCGAGCTTGGACATCTGCTGGGCGATCGGGCCCTTCTTGCCGGTCACCTTGACGCGCACGGCCTCGAGCTGCGCGAGATCCTGCGCGGTGGCGATCTCGGCCAGAAGCTCGGATTGAAGGGCTTCGAGTTCCGACGTGCCGGTCGACGTCCCGGTCATGGGCACAACCCCTTTGCTGCTGACGGCCCAGATTGGCCCGCATCGGCCATAAGGCAGGCGAATGGGGGCCGCGGGCCGGAGAATGTCATCCCGAACGTCGCTCGGCCAGCAAGACCCGGGCAAGAGGAGAGCCCGGACAGGCGATGTCCGGGCGGGAAGAAAGACAGGCGAGACCGGCGGCGCAAGCCCGCGCGTGGCGCCCATCCCTCGACGGCGGACTGCTCCCCGCCGTCATGTTCGTGAAACCCGGCCGTGGCCGGCAAGTCGAGAGCTTAAGCGGCCTTCTTGACGGCCGCAGCAGCCTGTTCGACTAGCGCCTTGAACGCTGCCGCATCCTGCACGGCGAGGTCGGCCAGCACCTTGCGGTCGATGTCGATGCCTGCAACCGAGAGGCCGTGAATAAAGCGGCCGTAGGTCAGGCCATGCTCGCGGGTGGCGGCGTTGATACGCTGGATCCAAAGAGCCCGGAACGTGCGCTTCTTGCGCTTGCGATCCCGGTAGCCGTACTGCAGCGCCTTCTCGACGGCCTGCTTGGCGATGCGAATGGTGCTCTTGCGGCGGCCGTAATAGCCTTTGGCGGCCTTGAGAACTTTCTTGTGCTTGGCGTGGGCGGTTACACCGCGTTTGACGCGAGCCATGGGTGAGCTTCCTTATGACTGGATAGGGCGATCGAAGGCGGAGTTAGCGAGCGTAGGGCATGTACTTCTTGACGATTTTCGCGTCGGAGTCGTTCAGCACCATCGTCCCGCGTGCATCGCGAATGAACTTCGCGTGGCGCTTGATCATGCCGTGACGTTTGCCCTGGGCCGCTGCCATGACTTTGCCGGTACCAGTAATCTTGAAGCGCTTTTTGGCGCCGCTCTTGGTCTTCATCTTGGGCATTTGGCTCTCCTTGCAGTTCTAAGCGGTCCGCATGCCTTGCCAAAAAGCGATTGGCTAGGCAGACCCTGCGTCGCCACGCGCCGAGGCGCAAAGCGGGCAGAGCATGCTTTCAGTGCGGAATCCGCGGATGGTAAAAGCATAGAAGCCGCCACGGCATGCCCCGCCGGGCGGCTCTGGGCGGACTTATACGGGCGAGACTGTGCAATTGCAATATGCCCCGTCGAAGGCTGGCGACGGGTTTTGGCCGGTGAATCCGGTAACGCGGAGCCTCCAGCAAAGCCGCGGCCGGATTTCGCGACCCCTGAACAAGATTACCAAGGTTGCTGAGACAGTTCTCTGCGTCAAAACCTGATTTTGATTTGGTCAGCACGCTGCGGACACAGCATCACGGTTCACAGTTGGCGTGATTGCGGAGACTTGTTCCTGAAGTATCGTTGTTTACTTATGCTGTTCAATTCGGCATCGAGACCAGTGGTTTCCAGATCATACTCTCTTAACACCGCGCAACATCTTGCCTTTATAAAAAAGGCGGTTCATATAGGGCAATCGAACACGCCTTGGTTCACTTGCGACAGCGCCTCACGCTGACACTCAAAGTCTCCATCGCGCGATTTGATGACATCTCCGGTCATCGGGTCCGGGGATATGACGACCTGCTTTGGAGGCACACTAATGTCGAACGGCACTGTTAAGTGGTTCAACGGTCAAAAGGGATACGGCTTCATTCAGCCTGAAGAGGGCGGGGCTGATGTGTTCGTGCACATCTCGGCCGTGGAGCGTGCAGGTCTGCAAACTCTCCGCGAGGGTCAGAAGATCGCCTACGAGACGGAACGTGGCCGCAACGGCAAAATTGCCGCTGTGAACCTTCGGCCGCTTTAAGTTAAAACGAAACAAGAAGCACGGGGAGCGGACTGGTCTGCTCCCCGTTGCTTTTGCATGAATGACAGTCGGGATCGCCCAGGGAGATTGAATGGCGAAGGAAGAGATGCTCGAGTTCGAAGGTGTGGTGGAGGAGGTGCTTCCCGACGCCCGCTGCCGCGTAAAGCTCGACAACGGACATGAAGTCATTGCCTACACGTCGGGACGGATGAAGAAGAACCGCATCCGTATTCTTGCCGGCGACAAGGTCACGGTCGAGATGACGCCCTACGATCTCACCAAGGGCCGCATCAACTTCCGCCACAAGGACACCCGGTCCGGCCCGCCTTCGACGGGTCCGGGCGGCGGTCAGCGTCCGCGGCGCTAGTCGGCCACCCCGCGCACGCGTGCGGCACCACTCGGTTTGTGAAAATCGGATCACGGAATGCAGCTCCCGCGCGAACGATCCCGGTGCTGCGCAGCTTCGACGAAGCCAAGGCGCGGGAGTTCTACGTCGGCTTTCTCGGTTTCACGATCGACTGGGAACATCGGTTCGAGCCGGACCTGCCGCTCTACATGCAGGTGAGCCGCGACGGCATCGTGTTCCACATCTCGGAGCATCATGGCGACGGCTCTCGCCCGGCGCCAATATTCGCGTGATGGTCGAAGGTCTGCGCGAGTTGCATGCCGAGCTGACTGCCAAGCGCTACAAGAACGCCCGGCCCGGCCTCAATACTCCGGACTGGGGCGGGCTTGAAATGTCGATTGCGGATCCGGCCGGCAACCGCATCACGTTCGTGGACGTGTAGCGCGCTCAGCGCCTGCGCTCGCGCCGTCACGCCCCCATCACGGATAGGCGAACCCGAAACGGAAGCGCGTCAGCTTCCCCTTCTTGAATTCGTATTCCGCATAATAGATAGGAAACCCGAAATCCTTGAGCTCCGCATCGCGGTCCGCGGCGGTGATCTCATACTCGAAGAACAGCTCGTCGCCGTTTTTCTCTTTTGATTTGAAGCACGTCCCGAACAGCGCCTGCACTTCGGCGACGCTCATTCCCAGCTCCACGCCGCGCCCGGATTTGAAACTCTCGATCGGCAAGTCACGCAGCACCAGCGCTTCCGCGCCGGCGGCCTTGACCTCGACTTCCGAATATTCGTCCTCAACGGCGCCGAACGCAGCGAACAACACCAGTTCCTGCGCACCGCTCCGCGAGACGAAACGCGTATGCGGCAGATCTTCCTCGCTCTCGATCAGATCGGCGCCCGAGCCCACGATGGCGACCGCGCTGTCGCGGTCGGTGAGTTTGATGCCGTTGATCGAAACATCCGGACTCTTCATCCGGCATTTGCTATGCGCCGCTCCTGGAAACGCCAGCAACGCCATGACCAACAGAAGGTGTGCAGCGGAACTGCAGCGAAACCGCATTGAACGTCTGCCCCCGCCGTTCAATCGAGATGAAGGGCGCGAGCATAATCAATTCATCCACAACGACCAACGCAATTTGCGACAAAGGCCGGAATGGGTCCGTACAAATGTGGACACTCACACCGACCGGGGCCGTGCGAGTTCGACGCCGCGGCCTGCGGGAGCGTCGCGGCCGCGGGCATTGGCGCGCGCGCTGTCGATGTTGGACAGAAAGAGCTTCGCGGCCGCCTGCCAGGTGAACGCCAGCGCCGCCTCGCGGACCGCGGCGCGATCGAGACCCAGGGCCGCCCGCGCAGCCGCGCCGAGATCCCGCGACAGCACGCCGGAGACGCCAGCCGTGACGAGATCCTTGGGTCCGATGGCCGGAAATGCGGCAACGGGCACGCCCGACGCCATGGCCTCCAGCATCACCATGCCAAAGGTGTCGGTCAGGCTTGGAAAAACGAAAACATCGCCTGACGCGTAGCAGTCGGCGAGATCGTCGCCTTCGCGAACGCCGGTGTAAATGACGTCGCCGTAGCGCGCCTGCAGATCGGCGAGCTGCGGACCGTCACCCACCACGACCTTCACGCCGGGCAGGTCGAGCTGCAGGAACGCCTCGATGTTTTTCTCGACCGCGACGCGGCCCACATAGAGAAACACCGGATCGTCGCCGAACAGCCGCTTCGCGCGCGGCCGGAAAAGGTCCGTGTCGACGCCGCGCGTCCAGGGCATCAGGCGCTGGAAGCCGCGCGCCGAGAGATCGGCCGCCAGGCTGTGCGTCGCCACCATGACGCCGGCGCTGCGCGCATGGAAGCGTTTCTGAAAAGCGTAAACCCAGGCTTCGGGCACCGGCCAGCGGGCGCTGACGTAATCCGCAAAGCGCGTATGGAAACTGCTCGTGAAGGGCAGCTTCCGCCGCGTGCAGTAGCGCCGCGCCATCCACCCGACCGGCCCCTCGGTGGCGATGTGGATCGCGTCCGGCCCCGCGGCCTCGATCAGATCCGTGCAACGTTTGAGATCTGGCAGCGCGAGTCCGATGTCGGGATAGCTCGGGCACGGCACGCAGCGGAAATTCTCAGGCCCGAGCACCGCAAGCTCGATCCCCATGCGCTTGAGTTCGGCCTGAAGCCGCTGATAGGTACGCACGACGCCGTTGATCTGCGGCGACCACGCGTCCGTCGCCAGCAGAATGCGCATTACGCGGCCTGAAGCGCTGCTGTCTCGGCCGGCGTCTCGGCGGCGTGACTACGCACCACGTCGTGCCAGCGGATCAGCTCGATGTCTCCGTTCTCCGTTTCTCCGATCGCCGTGCAGCTCTCCACCCAATCACCGGTGTTGATGTAGTGAATTCCGCCGATGTCGCGGTTCGCCGCGTGATGGATGTGGCCGCAAATGACGCCGTCGACGTGCTGGCGCCGCGCTTCTTCGGCCAGCGCTTTCTCGAACTCGCCGATGAAATTCACGGCCGTCTTGACGCGGTGTTTGAGGTAGGCCGACAGCGACCAGAACCCCAGCCCCAGATGGCGCCGGACGAAATTCAAGGGCGAGTTGAGCCACAGCGCGAACTCGTAGCTGCGGTCGCCGAGGAACGCCAGCCAGCGCGCGTACCGCACCACCACGTCATACTCGTCGCCGTGCAGCACGACGAAACGCCGGCCGTCGGCCATCGTGTGAATGGCCTGCCGCTCGATCTCGATGCCGCCGAAGTGCATGCCCGCGTAGTCGCGGATGCCCTCGTCGTGATTACCGGGAATGAACACCACGCGCGTGCCCTTGCGCACCTTGCGCAGGATCTTCTGCAGCACGTCGTTGTGGGATTGGGGCCAAACGGCGCCCCGCTTGATGCGCCAGAAGTCGATGATATCGCCGACAAGGTAAATCGTCTCGGCGTCGATGTGCTTCAGAAACTCGAGCAGAGCATCCGCCTGCGACGAGCGCGTTCCGAGATGCACGTCCGATATGAACAGAGTTCGATATGTCCGCTCCATCCCCATGCGTAGAACCTCCGATCCGCCCAGTGGGGTCTCTCGGCTCCTTAGAACGGGATTTGCATTTCAGGAGTATGACAATGAGCCGGCCGGGACGCGGCCGGCCGCCCGAAGGGTTGAAAAGCCGCGGATACTAGTAAATCCGCACCGGAAAATAGCGCTCCACGATCTCCTGGAATCGGCCGCTCTGCCGCACCTTCTTGAGGGCGTCGTTGATCAGGGTTTTGATCTGCGGATCGTTTTTCGGCAGCGCCATGGCCAGCCCGTCGCCGAAGTACTTGGGCTCGAGGAACGCGTCGCCCTTGAACTCGCAGCACTGTCGCGACAGCGATCCGTTGATCCAGAGGGCGAGGCTGATCGCGTCGTCGAAGATCAGCTCCACCTTCCCCTGTTGTAGCGCCTCCCGCGCCAGCTCCGGGTTCTCGAACAGCACGATGCGGCTGTCCCTGTAGAACGCCCGCACGAACGCCTCATGCGCGGTGCCTTTTGCGACACCGATGGTCACGCCGTCGAGCTCGTCGGGCCGCAGGTCCGGCCGCGCCTCGCCGGTTTTTCCGGCGAACCGCCCCGGCGTGTAGAAGTAGCGATCGGAAAAGTCGACCTCGGCCAATCCGCCGGCCGTGACGCGATGAGCCGCGATGACGGCATCTGCATCGCCCCGCTTGAGAGCGCCCAGCAGCTCTTCCCAGGGCTTGACCTTGATATCGCAGGCCGCCCCCACCTCGAGGCAGATGGCGCGCGCGAGATCGACGTTGAAACCGGAAAGCACGCCTTCATCGTCGTAGTAGTTGAAGGGCGGAAATTCACCCTCGGTGAGAAAGCGGATGACCACGCGGCGCGGTTCGGTCTGTCCGTCCGCCGCGATCGTCGCCGGAGTGCTCTCCTGGCCGAGGGCAGCTACCGGCGTGAACGCCGCAGCGACGCAAACGAGCACGACGCCCGCACAGCCTATCGCCGCGCACGCGCGTGAATGCGCCGCCCGCACGCACCTGCGTGCGCGACCTCCAAAGTCCGAGAGCACGGTCTGGACCGACATCTGGCGAGCCTCACGAGAACTTGTCCCAAACTGCTATTCAACATCGAAAGCATTATGGCAAGATCGATACCGGAGCGAGCTGTGTGAACAGCTCATTGGGGAGCTCGGGGGGGGCCGGTCCGACGTGGATCAACGTGCTCACGTAAGCCGACGTGTCGGCCCGCTTGCGCCGCAGAGCCGGCTGCGCCCTCATCCTGGCCCTCGCCCTGGCGCCCCTCCAGGATCGGGCAAACGGCTCCACCGGAATTATTTGGAGCCCAAACTCCCGAGCGCCGTCGAACGGCGCGACCTCCATGCCGCCGTGAACGGCCTCCGCCAGGCGATGCCCGATCTGTCGGCCGCAATGCCGATCTGGGTCTGGCAGAAACACGCGCTGTTTGGCGCCGCATCGGCCCTGATGATCGCCGCCGCGGTTTCGCTGGCGCACACACTGTTCCTGCTCGCTGCCATTCTCGCCGTCCCGTTCTTCTGCGTCGTGGCGCTGAAATCGGCCGCCCTTTGGTACAGCGCCTCGAGGCTGGGCCGCACCTCCGCGCGTCTCGTCGAGCCTGAACCGGCCGTTCTGCCCCGCTATTCGCTCCTGATCCCGCTCTACGACGAGGCCGCCATCGTTCCCGATCTCATCACGGCCATTGAGCGCATCGATTACCCGGCGGAAAAGCTGGAGGTGTTCCTCATCCTCGAAGACGTCGACATGACCACACGGGCGGCAGTCGCGGCCCAACGCATGCCGCGCTACATCTCGGTGGTCATCGTCCCCGACGGCCAGCCCCGCACGAAGCCTCGCGCGCTGAATTATGCGCTATGCCGCGCCACGGGCGATTTGATCGTCGTCTACGACGCCGAGGACATGCCCGAACCGGACCAACTGCGCCGCGCCGCCGCGCGTATGGCCGCCGATCCCGCCGTCGGCTGCCTGCAGGCCCGCCTCAACGTCATCAACGACGGCGAGACGTGGCTCACGCGCCAGTTCGCGATCGAATACACAGCCCTGTTCGATTGCATGCTGCCGACCCTCGAGCACTTCAACCTTCCCGTCCCGCTCGGGGGAACGTCCAACCACTTTTCGAGAGCGGTTCTTCAAAAGGTTGGCGGTTGGGACCCGTTCAACGTCACCGAGGATGCGGACCTCGGCATCCGCCTCGCCCGCAAAGGCTACCGTGTCCAGGTTTTGAACTCGACGACGTGGGAAGAAGCGCCCGCGACCTATCGGACTTGGCGCAATCAGCGCACCCGCTGGCTCAAAGGATGGATGCAGACCTACCTGGTCCACATGCGCCGCCCCCTCACGACCGCCCGCGATCTCGGGTGGCTGCGCTTTTTCGGGCTCCAGGTGCTGATGGGCGGGCTGATCCTGTCCGCGCTCGTTCATCCGTGGTTCTACGCCGCCGCAATCTGGGAAGCCGTCGCGGGCCGCCCGTGGGCTATCCTTGATCCTGGCCCGGTTTCGCATGCCATCGGCATGATCGCCTTGACCAACCTCGTCCTGGGCTACGTCACGGGTGTCGCCCTGGGCGCCATCGCCGTCGCCGGCCGCGGCCGCTACTGGCTCGCTCTGTCCGCGCTGCTGATGCCGATCTATTGGCTGTTGATTTCGCTGGCGGCCTACCGTGCGCTGTATCAGCTCGCCACGACACCCTACGGCTGGGAAAAGACGCCGCATCGGCCACGAGCCGCCTTCACCCGCGCCACCAGCGCCGGGACAAAAAAATAGCCGCCCGGTCGGGGCGGCTTTTGGGTAACCGGATGGCCCGGCCTATCGGCAGGGCGTCCGCAAGCAACGGAGACTCAGCGCCCGAATCCGAGCGATGCGAGTTCGACCTGGCACTTCTTTCCGAGCTGAAAATACTTCACGGCCACGCAGGCCTTGACCTTGCTGACTGTCGGCTTGGCGCCGATGCACAGGCGGCGGACATCGGTCTCGCACGCGGCCCGCAGCTGCGGCGTCACTTCCGGCGGCATCTTGAAGTCTTCTGCAATAGCCACCGTTGCGGCCATCGCGCCTCCCAAAGCCAATACCACCCGCTTTACGCTCATTCCCGTAGCCCCTCGATTGTTTTGGATCTGACGACCCATTCACTGCACAATAAGGGCCAAATTGTGCAGCGCGAAAAGTTCCGGAGCCCAAAAGTTAATTCACACGGGTCCTGTATCCCGCAGGCCGCAGTGGCCTGTGGGAATATCCTTATATTTGAAACACATATGACAAGTTCAGCGCGCCACGAACACTCTCGACTTCATACTGTCGCGCGCCGCCTTCAGGCGTCTCAGTTCGGGCCAGCCGAGACACCGGTCGGCAAGGCGCACGTGACGCCCGTGCCGCCGAGCCCGCAATAGCCGTGTGGGACCTTGGCCAGATACTGCTGATGGTAGTCCTCGGCAAAATAGAACTCCGGCGCCGGCAGGATCTCGGTCGTGATCGCCCCAAACCCGGCTGCCGTCAGATTGCGCTGGTAGGCCGCCTTGGATTGCTCCGCAGCCGCCGCCTGCGCATCCGAAAAAGTATAGATTCCAGAGCGATACTGCGTGCCGGCGTCATTCCCCTGCCGCATGCCCTGGGTCGGGTTGTGGCTCTCCCAGAACGTCTTGAGCAGCTGTCCGTACGAGATCACGGCCGGATCGTAGACCACGAGCACCACCTCGTTGTGCCCCGTCCGCCCGGTGCAAACCTCGTCGTAGGTCGCATTCGGAGTGTACCCGCCGGCATACCCGACGGCCGTCACCCAAATGCCGGCGCCGAGCTCCCAAAACTTGCGCTCGACACCCCAGAAGCAGCCCATGCCGAACATCGCGGTCTCGAAGCCGGCCGGGTAGGGTCCCTTGATGGGCCGCCCGAAGATGAAATGCTCTTCCGCCGTGGGGAGCGGGGTGGGCCGGCCCTTGAGAGCCATCTCGGGCGCCGGCATTTCGGTCTTTTTTCTTGAGAACAGCATTGTCTCACCTGACTGAATACGCATGTGATCCTAATACGAACCGCGGCGCGCCGCGTTTCAAGCGTCACCGATCACGACTCCGGGAAACCGCCGCCGCAACCGCTCCGAGGGCTTCATGGACATCGTCGCTTGGCTCTTCTCGGCGCTCCTGACCGCCGCCGGCGTCCTGTGGGCCCTTGTCTGGTTCCTGATCGGCGGATGGGTTTCGACCCTGCTCCAGATCGCAGTCCTGATCGTCGTGATCTATGGATTGAAATATGGGTGGCGCCGCGCGCCTTTCGAGATCTGGCGGCGCACGCAATCGTTCGGACGCTTTTTCTGGAACTGGATCCGGGCCCGCGAGCCCGATACCCGCACCATGGCCCAAGGCCCCGAGGTCATTCGCGAAATCCGCGTCCACGAATTCGGCGATATCAACATTTCGACCGTCATGTCGCTGGCGGCGATCGTCGGCCTCTGGTGCGTCGCGGCGCTCTAACGTGCTTCCGGAAAAGTGCCGCGCGAGGAGCACCACACGACAAAATTCTTCCCGCTGCGGACTTGGCATCGACATGAATGGGCGGTCTGAGATGCTCCGTCGTCGCGGCGGCATCTGCTGGCGCACACACCAGCCCCTTTAACTGACGTCATCCCGGCGAAGGCCGGGACCCACGCCAGTCTGCAACTTGCGTCGCATAAAATCCGAGAAGAATTGATCCAAACCGTTGCCGGCGATAAGCGCCACCTTGGCTTAAGCCGGCTTCGGCGCCTGAAACCAAGGCTGGGAATCTCCGGTGAAGACGAAGTAGAGCGCGGCGCCCTGGATGATGATCTGCGCCACGCTGAGAAGCGCAACGGCGGGATTTGCTTCGAGCAGCAGAGAGATATTCTGAAGCGTCGGCCACAGACCCAGCACGAACATGACCGCGAACAGCATCCGCGCCCAGTTCTTGCGCTTGCGCACGATCAGCCAGATCAGCAGCAGAATGATGCCGAGTGTCGCCAGCGCGACGCCGGCCACAAACGCCATGCCGCCGAGCGCCTCGATGTCCGGCAGGCCGGCTTGCCGCGACGCATCGAGAATGAGATTCAAAAGCGCGATGCACACCGAGGCGTACATAAGGCGCTCGAAAATGACGACGTTCTGAGGCATGGCGCGATCTCCGATCCGCTCGATCGGATGGCAGAATGTCACTTGTCGGACCGCCTTCCAAGCCAGCGTCGCTTGGACTGCTAAACACCGACCGGCGAACCCGCCCAGAACCGCAAATTGAAACGTGAATTGAAACGCAAAACGCCGCCCGGGCATAAGCCAGGGCGGCGCTTGGTAGACGATGTGAAGAGGATTTGATGAATTCGAATTTTTTATTCACAGCACGCTTTTGCAGACCTGGCGACGACCTACTCTCCCGCGTCTTAAGACGAAGTACCATTGGCGCTGGGGCGTTTCACGGCCGAGTTCGGAATGGGATCGGGTGCAGCCACCCCGCCATAATCACCAGGTCGGCGAAAGCGTGATGTGAATGAATTCTTGGTCTTTCCTGTGCTCCTACGCCCATCGTGAGCGGCTACGCCTTTTCGCGCCTCTAGGCGCGAGCGCCAATCATATCGAAGACTAGCTTCGAGATGAGGCGCCGGCACAATTGCCGCCCCCGCAATGAAGCCTGCGCGAAGCTCGTGTCAGAGACATGAGCTCGCGGTCCGGCTCCGTAAGCGAATACGATGAGCATTGCTTAATGAGAGCGATCGAAGTTCAATCGAACGATTAGTACCAGTAAGCTACATGCGTTGCCGCACTTCCACACCTGGCCTATCAACGTGGTGGTCTACCACGGTTCTCAAGGGAGAACTCGTTTCGAGGTGGGTTTCCCGCTTAGATGCCTTCAGCGGTTATCCCGTCCGCACATAGCTACCCTGCTGTGCCGCTGGCGCGACAACAGGTCCACCAGAGGTGCGTCCAACTCGGTCCTCTCGTACTAGAGTCAGATCCTCTCAATTCTCCTACACCTACGGCAGATAGGGACCGAACTGTCTCGCGACGTTCTGAACCCAGCTCACGTACCTCTTTAAATGGCGAACAGCCATACCCTTGGGACCTGCTCCAGCCCCAGGATGAGATGAGCCGACATCGAGGTGCCAAACGATTCCGTCGATATGGACTCTTGGGAATCATCAGCCTGTTATCCCCGGCGTACCTTTTATCCGTTGAGCGATGGCCCTCCTCACGTGGGGCCACCGGATCACTATGACCGTCTTTCGACTCTGCTCGACTTGTCAGTCTCGCAGTCAGGCAAGCTTATGCCATTGCACTCGACAGCTGATTTCCGACCAGCTTGAGCTTACCATCGCGCGCCTCCGTTACTCTTTGGGAGGCGACCGCCCCAGTCAAACTACCCACCATACACTGTCCCGGACCCCGATAAGGGGCCGCGGTTAGACATCCATGTCAACAAGGGTGGTATTTCACATTTCGGCTCCACGAAAGCTAGCGCCTCCGCTTCAAAGCCTACCACCTATGCTACACATGCCAGCACGAATGCCAGTGTAAAGCTATAGTAAAGGTGCACGGGGTCTTTCCGTCTGACCGCAATTACCCCGCATCTTCACGGGGAATTCAATTTCACTGAGCCGATGCTGGAGACAGTGGGGAGGTCGTTACGCCATTCGTGCAGGTCGGAACTTACCCGACAAGGAATTTCGCTACCTTAGGACCGTTATAGTTACGGCC
>NZ_JBHYDS010000015.1:0-71824 GCF_051860585.1 Hyphomicrobium sp. | reverse complement strand
ACGTAGGGCTTTCCCATCGCAACACCTCGCCGACAAGGTGTTGCACTTCGTTTGTGAACTCAGGGGACCCACGCAAGCCGGAAGCGAAGTAAGGCGAGCGGAGCTTGAAGGACACGATCAGTCGCGCGGATCGCTAGACCGTCTCTCGGACCTCGAAGCCCGTGAACGGGCCGTCGTCGTCGGCCAGTTCCTCGACGCGACTGACGAATGCGCCGCGCGGACCTGTTGCGCAGCGCGCGATCATCTTGGCGACGTCGTCGACCGGCCCTTGGAAGGCGGCCTCGACGGACCCGTCGCGCAGGTTCCGCACCCAGCCGCTCAGTCCGAGCTCGACGGCGGTGCGATGCGACCAGACGCGGTAGCCCACGCCTTGGACGCGGCCTTGGATACGGACATGCGCGGTTCGGGTCGGTGTCGTCATCGCGCTACCTGCTTCGGTTGGAGTCGAAGCGGAGACTAGCACTCACCCGCCGCCCTGAACCTGCGACGGGATGCACCGCGCGCGGACACAAACGAGCGCGCGGACGCAAGCGAGGGCGCGGAAGCCCGGGGTCGAAAGCAACCGGCGGAGTGCCTCCGCCGGACGCTCATGCGAATTCGAGGATCACGGCGTCGACCGCCAGGCTGTCGCCGGGCTTCGCGTTGACCTTCTTGACGGTGCCGTCGCGTTCGGCGCGCAGGATGTTTTCCATCTTCATGGCCTCGACCACGGCCAACGCGTCGCCCGCCTTCACATCCTGCCCTTCGCTCGTATGGATCGCTTTCACCAGCCCCGGCATCGGGCACAGCAGGAACTTCGACATGTCGGCGGCAGCCTTCACCGGCATCAGCGACGCAAGCTCCGCCTCGCGCGCGGTATAGACGTAAACCGGCGTCTGGATACCGCGATAGGAGAGCGTCGCGCCGTTGAGGATCGGGCGCACCTGAACCGAGACGGTCTTGCCGCCGACCTGGCCCTGCCAGAGCGGTTCGCCGGCCATCCAGGTCGAACTCACGGTCACCGACTGCAGGATCGACCCGTCGGGCCCGATCGCGCTGACGTGCAGCAGCTTGCCGTCCGTGCCGCCGACCTCGATCGTCTGGCGCTCGCCGGCGATCTCGACGACGCGGCGCTTGGCGAATTGAACGCCGCCATTGGCCATCTGGTCGCTGATCAGGCGCCGGCGGGCGTTGTGGAGATGGTCGATCGCTGCGGCGACGGCCACCAGCACGGCCCGTTCCTCTCCCTCGGGCGTGCGGCCCCTGAAGCCTTCCGGATATTCCTCGGCGATGAACCCCGTCGAAAGCCGAGCCTCACGCCAGCGCGGATGCTGCATCAGCGCCGTGACGAAGGGGACGTTGTGCTGGATGCCGTCGATATAAAACGCGTCCAGCGCATCGGCCTGGGCATCGATTGCGGCGATGCGCGTCGGCCCGTGCGTCACGAGCTTGGCGATCATCGGATCGTAATACATCGAGATCTCGCCGCCCTCGAAGACACCGGTGTCGTTGCGCACCGTGATGCCGTCCTTGAAGGTCTCCTCGGGCGGGCGGTACTTCACCAGGCGCCCGATGGACGGCAGGAAGTTGCGGAACGGATCCTCGGCATAGACGCGGCTTTCGACCGCCCAGCCCGTCAGCTTCACGTCAGACTGCTTGATCGGCAGCTTTTCGCCATACGCCGACCGGATCATCAGTTCGACGAGATCGACGCCCGTCACCAGCTCCGTGACCGGATGCTCCACCTGCAGGCGCGTGTTCATCTCGAGGAAGAAGAAGCTCTTGTCCTGCCCCGCCACGAACTCGACCGTACCGGCCGAGTCGTATCCGACGGCCTTGGCCAGCGCGACGGCCTGCTCGCCCATGGCGCGGCGCGTCTTCTCGTCGAGCAGCGGCGATGGCGCTTCCTCGATGACCTTCTGGTTGCGGCGCTGGATCGAGCACTCGCGCTCACCGAGGTAAATGACGTTTCCGTGCTTGTCGCCGATCAGCTGGATTTCGATGTGGCGCGGATCAACGATGAACTTCTCGATGAACATGCGATCGTCGCCGAACGACGACTTCGCCTCTGATTTTGCGAGCGGATAGCCTTCTTCCACTTCTTTACGGTTGAAGGCGATGCGCATGCCCTTGCCGCCGCCGCCGGCCGAAGCCTTCATCATGACGGGATAGCCGATTTCCTCGGCGATCTTAATGGCGTGCTTAACGTCGTCGATCTCGCCCATGTAGCCGGGAACGGTCGAGACCTTCGCGGCAGCCGCCGCCTTCTTGCTTTCAATCTTGTCGCCCATGGCGGCAATCGCGCCCGGATTGGGGCCGATGAACACGATGCCCGCCTTCGCCAGCGCGACCGGGAAGGCCTCGCGCTCCGAGAGGAAGCCGTAGCCCGGATGCACGGCTTCAGCCCCGGTCGCCTTGCAGGCCTCGACGATCTTGTCGATCAGCAGGTAGGACTGGGCGGCCTGCGGCGGGCCGATGTGCACCGCTTCATCCGCCATCTCGACGTGCAGCGCCTCGCGATCGGCGTCGGAATAGACGGCCACCGTCTTGATACCCATCTTGCGCGCGGTCTTGATGACGCGGCAGGCAATCTCGCCGCGATTGGCAATGAGGATCTTCTTGAACATTATCCCTTGGCGCCCTGTTTGATCTGGAAAGAGGTCTGAATGTCGGGGAGGTCGATTTGATACGGCTTAATAGACTAAACCCCGCGAGCGCGTAAACCGCGATCAATCGCGCATGGGCCACCCGAACCGGACCCCGCCCAAGCCAATTTCCGGACCGTAGCCTTAAAAACGGGCTTCGCCGCCCGCCCGGACGCGGTGCCGGGGCGAAAAACGGGGGCCATCGGGCGGATTTTTGAGGCGTCTAGGCGGCGGTTGCTGCGACAGCCCGGCTGTCCGGCGTGAGCTCGTCACCCCATGCATCCGCGATCAGGCATTCCCGGCGGAGATGGTCCACCACGGCGGCGTCGGCAGCCGACGGGCGCTGGCTCTCGGAGAGCTGGAGGGTCAGCCATTCGCCGTCGATGCCCGCCACCGTTTCGCCGGTGACGATCTCGATCCGCTGGCGTTCGAGCCTGGCCAGAGCGCGCCCCTCTGCGGTGGCGCGGTGATACGTGGCCCGCAGGCCGCCGAGACTTTCCGCGACCAGCGCGTCGACGGAAGCGTGCGTGTCGCCCGTCGTCCAGGGACGCAGCGCCACGGCGCGCGGCGGCACGGCGTAGCCATGCTCGGAGAGGAGAATGTTGGCGATCGCCTTGGCGTAGAGATCGGTCCAGGCCGCGGGCGCAGCGGAACGCGACGCGACCGCCCGGTTCACGGATATGAGAATTTCGGCTTCCGGCTGCGTCACGGGAATGGAGCTGTCGCCGCCGAACGCGTTGAGGATCGTGCGGATGAGCGCGATCTCGCCCTCGCTGATCGAACCCGGCACCGAGCCCAGCGCCTGCGCCGGACCTTGCCCCACTCTCAGCGGTCCGAACCCGTGGATGACGGCGCCCGCCACCTGATCGAGCACGAACGTTGCGAGGCTGAGCGGAAACCACCGCGCGCGGCCGAGGATGGCAACCATGAGATCGAGTTCGGCGCGATTGGCGATCCAGCCGTCGCTCGACAGCTTGCCGACCAGCCACCGGCTCTTCTCGGTGGTGATGTAGCCCTCGTGGCCGCTCTGATTGAGAATGTAGTCGGCGATGGCGTCGACCAGGAAGCCGCACCACGACGGTCCTTGGACGGGGCATGACTTATTGAGGCGCAGGAGCGTTTCGGCCTCGGCTTCGTGAATGTGCGGGTCTTCGGCGAAAGCCCGGACCAGCCGCGAGACGTCGCTATCCTTGATGCTGCCGCGGAACTCGAAATCCTCAACCGGAACAGACTTGACCACGCGCATACGACTTCCCCGCCCCGAGCACTGCACTGGCTCCGAAGCTAGGCGAGCATCCTTACCAATCGGCTAATTCCCGCCCCGCTTTGAACGCGCCGAAGCGGCCTGCATCCCCATGTTGCAGTTTTGCCCCAAAAATCGAGGCGGATCAGAACGGCAAACGGCTCTTCAGACGCTCGATCAGGATGTCCTTGCGGGTGGTCTTCTCGTTCGTCACGGCAAGCGCCGCACGCTGACGATCGGTAAGTTGCCCGGCCCGCTCGGCCGAGGCCACCGTCTGCCACGTGCCGAACCCGGTTACGGAGCCATCGAGCCTGGTCTTGCGCCATTCGGATTCGACGACAGTCCGGCCATCGGCCGCCTGTCCGGCGCGCTCGACGCGGCCCGACGCCACGACGCCCTTGCGGAGCGCATCCTCGACCGCGATGCCGCCCGCCAGCCGCGGATCGCCGAAGTTGACATCGCCCGCCACCGTCTTCGGCAGGAAGTCGACGTCGATGGCAACGCCCCACGTCCCCTTCTCGTAGATGCAGTCGCGCAGATCGTCGTCGGTGATCCCGCCGGCGACCGCCTTGTGCGCGATCGTCGCCTTGTCGCGGAAGCTCTGCGTCAGCCGCGACCCGTCGGGCGCGAACTTGTCGATGAAGCCGTTGGTGTGGATGAGCGGCGAGCGCACCGGCGTGAGTAACCCAGCCTCGGGCAGCGCCGACACGAGATAATTGCCGTTGAAGATCGAGATCAGCCCGCCCGGCCGTAGCGACGAGACGAGTTGCCCCGCGAGCCCGGCAAAGGTCGAGAAGGGAAACAACGTGTCGAGCCGGTCCACCTTGGAGCTCGCCGGGTACTGGCACAGCACCGACATGGCGAGGATCATGTCGTACGGCCCGAACGCCTCGATGGCCTCCGGCGTCGAATAGAAGACGATGCCCGCGTCCTCGCGCAGGTTGCGCTTGGCCCGGTCCAGCGCATCGGCGCTGCGGTCGCACCCGAACAGGCTCGCGTCCGGAAAATAAGACCGCAGGCTCAGCATCTCGAACCCGGCCGAGCAGCCGAAAGAGAGAATTCTGAGATCGCCGCCGCCCAGATCCGGCCCCCGGCTCTCGGCGAGCCGCGCCCGCATGGTGCGGAAGATGCCCGGATACCGGTTGGGCGCCGTGTTGGTCAGTTTCTGTGCCATCCGATTGTCCCCTGCCCCGGTTCAGACCGAGAAGTCCCGAAGCCGCCCGATGGGCGTGAACGACCACGCCCCCGGCGCACGCGCCGCCACCGGAGCGTCGAACCGCTCGAAGCCCGCGAACGCGTCGATCTCGAGGTCGATGAATTGATCGGACCACGCCGATGGCACGCGTTTGATCTTCGCCACGCCGAGATCGATCTCGACCTCGCCCGGCGCCGCCCCGAGGCCTGGGTTGCGCAGCCTGAAGCGGCACACTTTGGAAATCGACGACGCCCGCTCCTCGGGCAGCGGCCCCAGCGCTGCGCCGAGCTTGGCCAGCATCCGCTCGTAGTGACCCACGAGTTCGGCCGGGATCTCCGGCACGCCGACAGCGTCCCAGTCGATGGTCTTCACCGGCCGTCCATCGTCGTGGATCAGCAACGGAATGAACCGCTCGTAGCCCGAGAACCGGCGCACGTCCTGCGGCTTGTTGTGCACGACGAGCACCGCCGGTGTGCCGAACCCGGTCGCCGGCAAAGCCGTATGCAGCCGGCGCGTCACGACGATCTCCGCCGTCCGCAGCCGGTCGCAGATGCGCGCGATATGCGCCCACCGCGCCACCGGATCGTGGCGGATCGCCTCCGGCACCGTGTTGCTGATCCGCTCGGCCCGCGCTCGCAAGGCTTCGGGAATGAGTGCTTCTGCTTCAGGCGCCACATCGACGAACAGCACCCCGCGCCGCTCGCTCGCCGGCACCGGTACCACCTTGCGGCCCAGAAAGAGAGTGATGCACCCGGACCAGAACGCGTCGATCCCGCGTTCCGTCAGCAGCGCCACCGACCGCTCGTCGCGGCAGCCGATCGGCGCATGCGCCTTGAGATAGTCCGGCCAGCGATAATTGAGCAGTTCGTCGCGCCCGACGCAGAACCCGTGGAACAGCGGATCGACGCTCGCATGCGGCGCGGACCGGAACCCCTTCGACATGAACCAGTAGTTCATGACTAGCAGGTGCTTCGCATCCGTCTGCCGGCTCCCGATCGCCTCGCGGTGGATCAGCGTCGACACGAGAGGCGAATGCATGGCCACTGTGAGCGCCTGCAGATCGTCGCCGAGATTGGGTGTGGTGAGGCCGAAAACGGCGTGGTGAGGTCCGGTCACAAGCAATTCCGAGCGTGGTCCCTGATTTGATACGCCCCTGTGTACCGGGTGTGGCGCGCCGAGGCGAGCCCCGTTGCAGACCGGCCACCCGCTGCCCGGTTTTCCGGCCTTGAGTTCTGCCTGACGCCCATTAGGGTGGCGCCGAACCTAGAGCAACCGGCCCGGCCCACCCCTAGCGGCGCCTCGCCGCCCCAACACCGCCGGCACCATGAAAACCACCGTCCGCTTCGCGCCGAGCCCCACGGGCAGGCTTCACATCGGCAATATCCGGACAGCCGTGCTCAACTACCTGCTCGCCCGCAAATCGGGCGGCGACTTCATCCTGCGCCTGGACGACACCGACCGGGAGCGCTCCACCGACGAATTCGCCGAAGGCATCCGCACCGACCTCCGCTGGCTGGGCTTCGCCTGGCAGCGGGAGGAGCGCCAGTCCGACCGCATGGCGCGCTACGCCGAGGTGGCCGAAGCCCTCAAGGCGGCCGGGCGGCTCTATCCCTGCTTCGAGTCGGAAGAGGAACTGGACCGCAAACGCAAACGCCAGCTCGGACGCGGCCTGCCGCCGATCTACGACCGCGCCGGCCTCAAGCTCACCGCCGAAGAAAAAGCGAACCTCGCGGCCGAAGGCCGTAAGGCGCACTGGCGCTTCCGCCTTCCCAACACCAGCGCCGAGACCGGCCTGACGCCACTCCCCACGATTGTTTCATGGAACGACCAAATCCGCGGCGACCAGACCGTCGACCTCGGCTCGCTCTCCGATCCCGTTCTGATCCGCGAGGACGGCACGCCACTCTATACCTTCACGAGCGTCGTCGACGACATCGACTTCGCCATCACGCACATCGTGCGCGGCGAAGACCACGTCACGAACTCGGGCGTCCAGATCGCGATTTTTGAAGCGCTTGGCGCGGTACCGCCGCGCTTTGGCCACCACAGCCTGCTGATCGGCGCCGACGGCCAGGCCCTCTCGAAGCGCCTCGGCACCTTGTCCATCGAGACGTTCCGCGCCGATGGCTTGGAGCCGATGGCCATCCTGAGCCACGCCGCCCTCGTCGGCACCTCCGACGCCATCGAGCCGCACGCCGATCTCGACGAACTGGCCGCCCTCTTCGACTTCGACAAGATCTCGACCGCGCCCGGCCGCTTCGATGTCCACGAGCTGGCGTCCCTCAATGCCAAGCTGCTGCACAAGCTCCCCTACGACGCCGTCGCGGAGAAACTTGCGAAGCTGGGCGTGAGCGGCGGCCAGCCCGTTTGGGACGCCATCCGCGGCAACCTCACGTATCTCACCGACGCGCGCGACTGGTGGACAGTCATCGCGGGCGAGATCGATCCCGTGATCGAGAACGCGGCGCTCACATCGAAGGCGGCGGATTTGCTCCCGGCCGAACCCTGGGACGCGACGACGTGGTCCGCGCTCACCACCGCCGTCGGCAAGGAAACCGGCGCCAAGGGCCGCGCGCTCTTCCACCCGCTGCGCCTCGCCCTCACCGGCCGCGACGCCGGCCCCGAGTTGAAGGCCCTGCTTCCCCTCATGGGCCGCACCCGCGCCGAAGCCCGCCTGCGCGGTCAGCGGGGGTAAGCCCTTCTCGCGAACCGCTGACTCGGGCTCAACGCTATTTTTTTGCTGAATGTTTATCCGGGCGCTGAGAAGACGACGCCAGACGCGAGGCAACAAGGAACTTGCCGGAGCGTGCGTCTCTCGCACCGGTCTTAGCAGTTTCCGCCGCACGCTTGAGCGCAGCCTCAATGTCTTTTAAGTTTGCCTTCTTGCCCATCAGTCGTCCCGCAGTTCCGAGACTTGAAACCTAGCCTCTAAGCTATCCCACACCGACCAGTCATCGACCAAAGGCTTATAAATCTGGTCAAGATAAAGCAGGCTTTTCGCAAACCTTTGACGAATGACCGCCTCGGGTATTCCGTGCCCACCGAGCCTAACCCGTCTGGCAACACGTTCGATGGACGCATCAACGGTTGGCAGCCGCAGATAAATCAATGAAACATGATAGCCCGCTTGCTGCCACCGGGGAATTTTCTGAGCATAGGTGAGTGACGCAAGAGTAGTTTCAAACATGAACTCCGTGCCCTCACGGGCAAGTAGCTCAATGCGCCCAAGCATTTCTCTCCCAGCCCGAAGGTCACGGTTGACCGCATCGCCTCCGGTGATGTCGCGGGCGATCTCGTCCGCGTTGACAAACAGCAGCCCTTCTCTGGCAAACGGAAAATACGCATTGGCAAAGCTCGTCTTGCCGGCGCCATTCGGACCGGCAATGATGATGATCTCCTTCATCGATCGTGCCTAGTTTTTCTCTGACACCGCGTTCGCATCAACGTAAACTTGCGAGCCCAACGCCGCAAACTTTTCGCTCATCTCGCGCATTCCGGCTTCGGCGTCTGATGCCGGATCCACCACTGTCGTCTCCTCGGCCAGCTCCACCGCCGCCTCGTTCAGCCGCGCCGCGTAATCGCGTACCTCGCGCGTGATCTCCATCGAGCAGAACTTCGGGCCGCACATGGAGCAGAAGTGCGCCACCTTGTGCGCCTCCTTCGGCAGCGTCTCGTCGTGGAAGCTCTGCGCCGTATCGGGATCGAGCGACAGGTTGAACTGGTCTTGCCAGCGGAACTCGAACCGCGCCCGCGACAGCGCATCGTCACGCAGCTGCGCCGCCGGATGACCCTTGGCGAGATCCGCCGCATGCGCCGCAATTCTGTAGGTGATCACGCCGGTCTTCACGTCGTCGCGGTTCGGCAGCCCGAGATGCTCCTTCGGCGTCACGTAGCAGAGCATCGACGTCCCGAACCAGCCGATCATCGCCGCCCCGATTCCGCTCGTGATGTGATCGTAACCGGGCGCGATGTCCGTCGTCAGCGGCCCCAGCGTATAGAACGGCGCTTCCCCGCACTCGCGGAGCTGCTTTTCCATGTTGATCTTGATCTTGTGCATCGGCACATGCCCGGGCCCCTCGATCATCACTTGGCAGCCCTTCGCCCACGCCACTTGGGTCAGCTCGCCCAGCGTCTCCAGCTCCGCGAACTGCGCCCGATCGTTGGCGTCCGCAATCGAGCCCGGCCTGAGCCCGTCCCCGAGCGAGAACGACACGTCATAGACCCGCATGATGTCGCAGATCTCGTCGAAACGCTCGTAGAGGAAGCTCTCCTTGTGGTGCGCCAGGCACCACTTGGCCATGATCGAGCCGCCGCGCGAGACGATGCCCGTGACGCGGCTCGCGGTCAGCGGCACGTAGCGCAGCCGCACACCCGCATGGATCGTGAAATAGTCGACGCCCTGCTCGCATTGCTCGATCAGCGTGTCGCGATACAGCTCCCAGGTGAGCTTCACCGGATCGCCGCCGCACTTCTCGAGCGCCTGATAGATCGGCACCGTGCCGATCGGCACCGGCGCGTTGCGGATGATCCATTCGCGTGTGGTGTGGATGTTGCGGCCCGTCGAGAGATCCATGACCGTATCCGCGCCCCAGCGGATGGCCCACACCATCTTCTCGACCTCCTCTTCCACGGACGAGGTGACAGCCGAGTTGCCGATATTGGCGTTGATCTTCACCAGGAAGTTGCGGCCGATGATCATCGGCTCGAGTTCGGGGTGGTTGATGTTGGCCGGGATGATGGCGCGGCCGCGCGCGATCTCGTCGCGCACAAATTCGGGAGTAATGTGCGCCGGGATCGCCGCGCCGAAGCTGTCGCCGTCCGCAATGGCCGCGTTGGCGCGCGCGAGCGCCTCCGTCCGCCCCAGATTTTCGCGATGCGCGACGTAGATCATCTCCTTCGTGATGATCCCCGCCCGCGCGTACTCGAGCTGAGTAAGGGGTGGCACATGTCGCGCCCCCTCACCCTGTCCCTCTCCCAGAGGGGAGAGGGGAACAGTAGGCTTCTGCTCCCTCTCCCCCTGGGGAGAGGGTTGGGGTGAGGGGGAAATGCTACGGAGAGGTCGATGCACGATCGGAAACTCACGCGCCGCATGACGCCCCGTCACGCCGCCGTTGTCCTCCGGCTTCACCGCGCGCCCGTCGTAGCGCACAACGCCGCCGCGCTCGAGCACCCACGCCTCGCGGGCGCGCGCCAGCCCCGCATTGACATCGATCGCCACGCTGGCATCCGTGTAGGGGCCCGAGGGATCGTAGATACGCAGCGGCGGCTCGCCGCTCTCGGCCGAAAGCACGACCTCCCGCAGCGGCACCCGCAGGTCCGGCGCGCCATCGGGCGAGACAAAAACCTTGCGCGAACCCGGCAGCGCGCCGGTCGTCACTTGCAACGGCGTCAGATCGGCCGCGCGTGTCGGCTTGTTCATGGCAATCTCCGGAATGTGGATCTGAATGTGTCGAGGATTATGGGAAGCGTCCGCGAGCGGCCGGCGCGCTCGTCACACGAGCGCGTAACCCTTGGCGGTCAGGAACGCGCCGAGAGTGAGCGCCACGAGCGCCCAGAGGGTGATCGCGTTCTCGCTACTCAAGATACGGTTTGCGATGCTGGCGATGCGATCCGGCCAGATAATCCGCGCGAGCCCGCTGACGATGGCCAGCCATCCGATGACCGTGACCAGCACGCTCCACTCGAACGACCAGACATTGTGCGCGCGCACGATGGCCAATCCGCCGAGCAAAGTGAGAAGCCCGGCCAGAAAGATGAACGCGGGCGCCTTCGCCATGTCGGTGATAACGCCGACGATCGCTCGCCGGTTGATCAGCATGGCCGCAGCCAAAGCGATCATGATTGGGCCGGCATAGCCGGCAATCAGCTCTGCGTTCGTCATTATCCATCCCTTCGCCGGTATGACCCGGGCAGGTTCAAAGGGTGCTCGCGGACCCACCGCGATCTCAGCCGGTTTTGCCCGGCGCCCCTTGGAAACAAAGTCGACACTACGCCGAGAGACTGGAAACGCAACCCCGCACGGAAAAACATCGAGCCGGGGGCGAAAACAAAATGGCCGCCCGGGGGGACGGGCGGCCAAGTTGCGGAGGGGTCGTGCGGGGTCGTGGGGAATTGTTTAGTTCCAGCGGCGATAGGGGTTGTAGCCGTAGCCATACCAGCGGCGCTTGCTCCAGTGCTTGTTGAAGCCGAAGTGATGCTTGCGGTAGTGGCGGTGATGATACTGGCCGTGGCCGTGGCCGTAGTTGCGTTCGACGCGATGATCGTTGCCACGATGGCCGCCACGATCGCCACGGTCGGCGAGAGCCGGCGAAAGCGAAACCACCGTCGTTGCGACGGCAAGTGCGATAGTCGCGAAAATCGAAGTATTCATGGTTGGTCTCCCTTGCTAAGGGCTCGGCCGACGATGTGTCGGTCCCCCGAGCCTTGAGACCACATTGCCCGGATCGCATTGAACCGCCTCTGAACGCATGCTTCACCTGAGGTTCATGTTCGCGGGCCTGCCGGCAACGCATTCGACCAAAAAAAAGCGGACCAGCACTGCTGGTCCGCAATCGTTTGGGGTCTGATCGCTGCGAGCTTACTTGCCGACGCGCGGCAGATTGAACAGGCGGTGCCAGCCGTCGCTGCGCTCGGCGCGAATGTTCTGCGAGGCCTGATGCTGCATGTCGGCAAGCGTATTGCGGTCGCTCTTCGACAGGTAGCCATCCGCTTGAAGCTGCGCCTTGGTGCGCGCGATGCGACTCTGCTCGGCGCGGAGCTTGATGCCTTCCGTCCACGTGATCGAACCGTTGTCGCGACCGCGCTCGATGCGCTCGGCCTGCGCGGCCTGGCGATCGTCGAACGAGGCGGCCAAGGCGAGCGACGGCGTGGCGGCCGAGAGGATGAGGGCGAGTGATGCGATGCGCTTCATGATGCGTTCTCCATTTCGAGGGGCGCTTCGGCACTGGCCGGGCCCGATGGCGAAATGGATAGCTGGCGCGCTTTGAACCGGTACTGAATGCTCCGCTCAGATGGCGTTCATCTGACCGATCGCGGCGCGGCAATCGCGGCAATAACGCAACCGCCGTCCACAGATCAAATGAAGGGTGCCGAAACGAGAAGCGCCCAACCCCGGGGGGCGGGGCTGGGCGCATTAGCGCTCTCGCGCGCAGCGCCGGGAGGGAAGCCGGCGCTCCAGACGATGGCCTCGGTTAGACGGGGGGAGCTACCGATGTATATGGCATCGTCTGACTGATGCTGACATAAGCGCAACACGCCAGCTTTCAATAGGGGGCAAACCCAGTTATCACGAAATCGTGATTGACTTTTCCCCGTTTTCCACAGCCTCACCCAGATTCGGCCCGTTCAGGGAGCCAAACTGCCGCCCGTTTGACGGTTTGCCGTTGGTTTTCGGCCCTGTCGCGCCAAAATGTCGCAAACGCCTGTCCACCCCAGAACTTGGGATTTACGGGTGGAAATTGTTCAGGCTGACGGCTTCGATCTTGAACAGCTTGACGTCCAGCGCCTCCGCCTTGCTCAGCGCGGACAGCTCGACACGCGTATCCAGGCCCTGGGCATCCGTCGTCACCCATTCCTTGAGTTCGACCTGCGGCTTCGTCGAAAGGAAGAGCTTGATCTTGCCGGGGGCGTCCGGGCTCTTGTCGCGCAGCGCCAGCACGATCAGATCGTCCGACTCCTGAAGTTCCACGATCTGCGCGTCACGGATCAGATCGACATCCTTGCGCAGCAGCAGCCGGAACGGCGTCTGGTCGAGGGACACGCGATCCTCGTTGTTGAGGTCGAGATCCTGGATCGCAAGATACTCGCCGTCCGAAATGATGATCTGCCGCGACGGGCGCGAATATTCGAAGCGGAAACGGCCCGGACGCTTCATCATGAGCTTGCCGCGCATGCGCTTGTTGTCGGCCGTCGTCTGGACGAAGTCGCCCTTCAGGTCGCCGAGGCCGTTGAAGTAGGCATTGACCGATTTGACCAGCGTCGTCTGTGCGTCGTTGAGCATGATGCCGCCGCCGGGCGTTGCCACCTCTGCATTCCAACCCGTTCCCTGACCCTGTCCGGCAGGATCCGGGGTCTCAGCTTTGGCTTCGGGCGCGGGTGTGCCAGTCGGAGGTGTACCGGTCGGGGATGTAGCGGCCGCGGGTGTGCCAGCCGGGCGCTGAGCCGGCGTCGGTGCCGGAACAGGCTTTGCCGGAGCGGTTGCTTCGGCTGCAGGCGCGCCCGCTGG
The DNA here is from genome assembly GCF_051860585.1 of Hyphomicrobium sp. Taxonomy (GTDB): domain Bacteria; phylum Pseudomonadota; class Alphaproteobacteria; order Rhizobiales; family Hyphomicrobiaceae; genus Hyphomicrobium_C. The sequence goes on along the minus strand of NZ_JBHYDS010000015.1, from coordinate 58,538 downwards.
CGGCGTCGCTGCAGGCGGAGTCGTGCTGTCACCGGACATGGCGGCGCTTGCCGTCAGCGCCAACGCCAGCCCGGCTGCGGCGAGCAGTTCGAAAGTCTTCATGTTCCGTCTCATCACGTCCCCGCCTCCCCGGCGGGGAGCCCCTAGCTGTCTGACCGGACAATGCGACCACAAATTGGCGATTTGCCCCTCTTGGGCAACACGCATTTTGATTTCCCGTCCGCAATCCACCATCGCCGGGCCTGCTCCGGTGTGTTCACACCGGCCCAGAGGTCACAAAGCGGAAAAAACTGAAGACAATCAGGCGATAGACCGAACCGGGCCCTCGCCCGCCAGAATCTCGCGGCGGCCCGTGTGGTTCGGGGCGCTGATCAGGCCGTCCCGCTCCATGCGCTCGATGAGGTCCGCGGCACGGTTGTACCCGATCGACAGGCGACGTTGCACATAGCTGGTCGAGGCCTTGCGGTCGCGCAGCACCACGGCCACCGCCCGGTCGTAAAGACTATCGCCGCCGTCGCCGTCCGCGCCACCCCGGTTCGACACGTCGTCCGGCTCATCCTGCGGCACATCGATGTTTTCGATATAGCGCGGTGCGCCCTGCGTCCGGAGATAGGCCGCCACCGCCTCCACTTCCTCGTCCGAAACGAACGGCCCGTGCACGCGCAGCATCTGCCCCGCGCCCGAGGTGTAGAGCATGTCGCCCTGGCCGAGCAGCTGCTCGGCGCCCTGCTCGTTGAGGATCGTGCGGCTGTCGATCTTCGACGCCACTTTGAAACTGATGCGGGTCGGGAAGTTAGCCTTGATCGTGCCCGTGATGATGTCGACCGACGGCCGCTGCGTCGCCATGATGAGATGAATGCCGGCCGCGCGCGCCTTCTGCGCCAGCCGCTGCACGGCCGTCTCGATATCCTTGCCGGCCGTGATCATGAGGTCGGCGAACTCATCGACGACGACGACGATGTAGGCCATCGCCGCCAGATCCATGTCCTCGCGCTCGTAGATCGGCTTGCCGGTCGCGGCGTCGAAGCCCGTCTGCACCGTGCGCGTCAGCTGTTCGCCGCGCGCCTGCGCGCCGCTCACGCGCGTGTTGAACGCCTCGATGTTGCGCACCGAAAGCTTCGCCATGCGCTTGTAGCGCTCTTCCATCTCGCCCACGACCCAGTTGAGCGCCGCAACGGCCTTTTGCGGATCGGTGACCACCGGCGTCAGGAGATGGGGAATGTCGTTGTAGACGCTGAGCTCCAGCATCTTCGGATCGATCATCAGGAAGCGGCACTGCTCCGGAGTATGCCGGAACAGGATCGAAAGGATCATCGCATTGACGCCGACCGACTTGCCCGAACCGGTCGTACCGGCCACGAGCAGATGCGGCATGCGCGCCAGATCGGCAATCACCGGCTCGCCGCCGATGGAGCGGCCGAGCGTCAACGGCAGCACGCCGTCGGCGGCTGCAAACGTCGGACTTTCGATCAGCTCGCGCAGGCCCACCATGTCGCGGCGGCTGTTGGGCAGCTCGATGCCGATCACGTTGCGGCCAGGGATGACGGCGACGCGCGCGCTGGTCGCGCTCATCGAGCGCGCGATGTCGTCGGCGAGCGCCATGATGCGCGTGGCTTTCGTGCCGCGTGCGGGTTCAAGTTCGTAGAGCGTGACCACCGGGCCCGGCTTGATGTCGCGCACTTCGCCTTTGACGCCGAAATCCGCCAGCACGTCTTCGAGCAGGCGCGCCGTGCCGCGCAGCACCGTCTGGGAGAATTCCGCCGACGACTTGGTGGCCGGCGTGCGCTTGAGCATGCTCGCGGCCGGGCGCTTGAAGGTTGCCTCCGCTTTCCGCGCAATGGCCTTGAGAATGGCCGGAGCCCCGCGGCGGACAGCCTGCGGACGGGCCGCTTGCACGGGGGCCTGCTGGATCGGCGCGGGTGGGGCAGCAGGCATCGGCGCATGAGAGGGGGCCCCCTCGCGCGGCGTGGCGGCGCTGCGCATGAAGCGCGGCAGATCCTGGTCGTCGAGCGGCGGCGCAATCGGAGCCGGACGCGCGCCAACCGGCGCGAAGCGTTCCGCGATCGCGCGGCTGGAATAATCGAGCGTGGTGTCGGGCTCGGCGTCGTCCATGCCGAAATCATCCGGCGCGGCGTCGCCATAGGCCGCGCCCGCCTCGTCGTGTCGCGGCGGCGCGCCGTAGTCGCCGGCCGCATAGCTGCGCGCATACTCGGCTGCGACGGGCGAGCCTGGCAGCATCGGGTCCTGCCCATGCCGGTTGCGCGGGGTGGCGGCGTCGCGCGATCCCCAGACGCTGAGCGTTCCCAAGGCCGACATGAGACTGTGCGGGCGCGCGCGAGGCGGCATCCAGGTCGCATCACCCAGTCCGCCCAACTCAGGCGCAGAATGGCGGATCGTACGATTTTGGCGTGTGCCAGCGAACGGAACATGCTCGCGTGTCAGTCCCGCCGCCTGAGCCAGCGACGACAATCCGATGCCGAACAGCAGGATCGCGGCCGCGATCGCCGCCGTGTCCGAGCTGATGAAATTCATGATCGAGGCGACGAAGCCGAAGATCACGTCGCCGAGAATACCGCCGTAGCCGTGCTCGAGCGGCCAGGAGCCCGCCATCGGCAGCGCCGAAACGCCACCGGCCAGCGCCAGCAGGGCAAGCGGATAATAGGTGACCTTCGTGCGCAGGCTGGCGACCTGCTGCGAAACTAGAAGCTCGATCCCCCAGATCATGATGGGCAAGAGCGCGATGGCCGAGGCAAGGCCGAGAGTCTGAATGAGGAGGTCGCCGACGATGGCGCCGGGGGCGCCGAGAGCATTGCGCACGGCGCCGCTCGTGACATGCGTGAGGCTCGGGTCCGACACCGACCACGAGACGAGGCTCGCCCACACGGCCGCAAGCACCGCAAGCAGCACAAGGCCGCTCGCGCGTCCGAGCGCACCGATCAGGTGGGCTTCGAGAGCGGGCGGCAGAAGGCGTTGACGATGAAGCCCTGATGCGGACGGCATGGGTGCGAACGTCTCTTACGCAGATACATGAACGAACCGTTCGAGCGCTTCCCTGATCGTCTGGACGTCATGCACCAATGCCACGCGCACGTAATGTGCGCCCGGATTGGTCCCATCGCGTCCGGTCTGAGCCAGGTAAGAACCAGGTATGACCTTGACGCCGAAACGTTTCCATAAGGTTAGTGCCGCGTAAGCGTCGTCGCCGATGCCGCTCGTATCGAGCCAGAGAAAGAACCCGCCGGCCGGCCGCCGGTAGCCGAACCGGGTCCCGAGCACCGCGTCCGCCACATCGTATTTGGCGGCATAGGCCAGCCGGTTGGCCGTCACATGCTGTTCCTCCGCCCACACGGCCGCCGAGGCGTGTTGCGTCGGCCCCGGCATCTGGGGGCCGACGAGGTTGCGCACCTCGAACAGCATCTGGAGGAAAGTGGCGTCCCCGGCACAGAAGCCTGACCGCAACCCGGGCAGGTTCGACCGCTTGGAGAGAGAGTTGAAGACGACGAGGTTCCGGAAGCGCTCCGGCGTCTTGGCCGCCACTTCGAGTCCGCCGGTGGGCGGCGCCCCCCCGTAGATCTCGGAATAGCACTCATCGAAAAACAGCATGAAGTCGTAGGTCCGGGCCAGCGCGAGCGCGCGCGCGATATAGGCTTCGCTCGCCACCGCCCCCTGCGGATTGGCGGGCGAGCAGAGATAAAGCGCCGCCGTGCGGGACAAAAGTTGCGTATCCGCCTCGAGCGCATCGAGGTCCGGCAAGTGGCCGGTCGCCTCGGTGGCGTCGAGAAACACGGGCTCTGCGCCGGACGCGAGCGCCCCGCCCAGGTACGCCTGGTAGAATGGGTTGCACATCAACACCGCCGGCCGCCCCTGCCCGGCTTTTCGGCCGGCTGCCGGAAAGGCGGCATAGAAAAGCCCCTCGCGCGAGCCATTGCACGGCAGGATCTCGCTCGATGGGTCCATCACGCCGGCAAGGCCAAAGCGCCGGCCGATCCAGTCGCTGATTGCGCCCCGCAGGTCGTCGGAACCGCGGATCGGCGGATATTTCGCGAACAGAGCGTCCGCCTCCGCGATCTTGGCCGCCACGAACGGCGGCATCGTCTCGCGCGGCTCACCGAGCGTCAGATCGAGCGGGCGATCATGCCCCGGCGTCACGCCGTCCAGCAGGTGGCGGAGCCGGGTGAACGGCGACAGGATCGTGCCGTCGGCCAGCGCCGCAAGGCTCAGAGGATCGGACATCGGTTTGTATTCCACGCAGGGTGCGAGCCAGGAGATAGCGTGCTTCCGGAAAATTGGGAACCGGTCATGGCGAAGCCATGCTGCCCACAGTGCCCGGCAAGAAGCACGCACGGACAAAGCCCTAGAGCCGTTCAGCAAATTTCGCGGGACGGCTCTAGCGTCCGGCACCCCGCATTGTCCACGCCCTTCCGCCCGGATCGCGAGCCCCGCGGCTTGTTGCGGCTACGGAATCGGATCGCGGCGGGCGCTGCTGTAGTTCTCGGCGGTCGTAAGCCCGATCGCCTGGTCGAGCCCCCGCACACCGCGCAACTCGGCTTCGTCGAGGTTCGCCCCGGTGAAATCGGCCCCGGCGATGTTGGCGCCTGTGAAGTCCGCCTTGAGCAGGTTGGCGCCGCGCAGGTTCGCACCCGACAAATCCGCATCGACGAAGCGCGCATACCTGAGCGATGTGCCTGACAGCTTCGCGTCCTTGAGCACGGCCCGAGTGAAGTTCGCGCTCATGAGGCTCGGAGGAGAATTGGGGGACGGCTCACGCGTGGCTGCGCGCCCAAGGACGGCGCCAGTCAGGTCCGCATCGGTAAAATCGGCCCGGTCGAGCCATCCGTCGGAAAGCAGACGCACAAGCTTGGCGCCGACGAACTTCGGCGCCTCCGCCGCGGCGACCTGGAGCGTCGTGAAGATCGTCGGGCGCAGGATGCGAGCATCCGTCATGTCGGAGCCGCTGAAATCGGCGCCGGTGAGGGTCGCCCGGTCGAGCCGCGCGCCGACGAGCGAAGTCCCGTTCAACTTCGCACCCGTCATCTCGGCGCCGTAGAAATCGGAGCCGTCGAGTTGAGCGCGCTTGAAGTCGAGCTCCGCGAGATCCAACTGCGAGAGATCGAGCCCCTTGAGATCCGGCCGCGACTGAGCTGTCGCCTTGAACAGACGCTCGGTGACATCTCGCGCCGTCAGTTTTCTAGCGACGCCATCTTCCGCGCTCGGCTTGGGATCGGGTTGCGTATAGCTCGGCAGCCCGCCGGCCATCGCGAGCAAAGGCGAGAACGCAAGCAGGCCGGCCGCAACGCCGTGTGCAAGTCGCATGGCAGCTCTTCGCGTGCCCGGCCTTCGCATTATCGTCCTCCGCATGTCGCCGCCGCTTGCCCCCGCGATCTACGGAATGGGATCGCGCCGGGCGCTCTCGAAATTCGTGACCGAGGAAAGCCCGATCACCTGGTCGAGCCCGCGCGCGCCGCGCAGATCGGTCTCGTCGAGGTTTGCCCCCGTCATATCGGCGCCTGCGAGATTTGCGCCGCGGAACATCGCGCCGGTCAGGTTCGCGCCCCGGAAGTTCGCCCCGCTCACATCCGCATCGATGAAACGCGCGTACTTGAGGGCAGCACCCGGAAACTTCGCGTCCTTTACGATGGCCTTCGTGAAATTAGCAGCCGTCAGGCTCGCGGGCGAAAACAGGGTTTCCTCGCGCGTCGCCCCGCCGCCGAACACCGCCCCCGTCAAATCCGCGCCGCTGAAGTCGGCCCGGTCGAGCAGACCGTCGGAGCGGATGCGCACGAGCTTGGCGCCCGCGAATTTCGGCGCTTCCGCGGTGTCGATTTCGAGCGTCGTGAAAATGGTCGGCCGCAGAATGCGCGCGTCCGTCAGGTCCGCGCCGCTGAAATCCGCAGCCGTAATGGTTGCCCGGTCGAGGCGCGCGCCGACGAGCGAGCAGTTCGCCAGATTGGCGCGCGACAGATCGGCCCCGTAAAGGTCCGCCCCATCCAGCTTCGAATGCTTGAAATCGAGCTCCGCCAGATCGAGGCGTGTAAGGTTGAGCTTGGTCAGGTCGGGTCGCGAACCGGGTGCCGCCTTGAACAGGCGCGCCGTCACATCGCGCGCCGAGAGCTTGCCCTCCTGCGCCTCCCCCGATGCGTCGGCGTTGGCATTGGGCAGTTCGGTTTTGGGCTGCGTATAGCTCGGCAGGCCGCCGGCGATCGCAAGCGAAGGCGAAAGTGCCAGAACGACAGTCGCAACGCCGCGTGCAATTCGCATGGTCGTTCTCCGCAACACGCGTTCTCTCCGCACGGGCTCAGTCGCCGGTGGCGCCGTCCGTCAACAGCTTATAGTTGATCGAGTCGATCAGCGCTTCAAAACTGGCGTCGATGATGTTCGGTGAGACGCCCACCGTTAGCCACCGCTTGCCGGTTGCATGGTCGAGCGTTTCGACGAGCACGCGCGTCACCGCTTCCGTGCCCCCGGTCAGGATGCGCACCTTGTAGTCGACGAGTTCGATGCTCTCGATGTGCTTCTGGTAACGGCCGAGATCCTTGCGCAGCGCCCGGTCGAGGGCGTTGATCGGACCGTTGCCCTCTCCGACAGACCACAGAGGGTCCTGGTCGCCGTTGACGTAGACTTTCACGGTCGCTTCCGATGCAGTCACGAGATCGCCGGATGCGTTGTGCCGCCGCTCGACCATGACGCGGAAGCTGTCGACCGAGAAATAATGCGGCACCCGCGCAAGGTGCCGCCGGGCCAGCAGTTCGAACGACGCCTCCGCCGACTCGTAGGCATACCCGGACGATTCCCGCGACTTCACCTCGTCGAGCAGCGACTGCACGCGCGGATCGTCCTTGTCGACCGAAAGCCCGAGCGTCTCCAGCGACGCCATGACGTTCGACCGCCCGGCCTGCTTCGAGACCAGCAGGCGGCGCTGATTTCCGACCACCTCCGGCGGCACGTGCTCGTAGGTCTCCGGATCCTTGAGGATCGCCGACGCATGGATGCCCGCCTTGGTCGCGAACGCGCTGTCGCCGACGTAGGGCGCGTGGCGGTTGGGCGCCTCGTTGAGGAGTTCGTCGAGCACCCGGCTCGCATGCGTGAGCGTGCGCAGCCGCTCCGGCGTGATGCCGGTCTCGAACCGTTCCGCGAAATCCTTCTTGAGCAGCAGCGTCGGGATGATCGACGTCATGTTCGCATTGCCGCAGCGCTCGCCGAGCCCGTTCAGCGTGCCCTGGATCTGCCGACAGCCCTGACGCACGGCCGCGAGCGTGTTCGCGACCGCATTGTCCGTATCGTTATGCGTATGAATGCCAAGGTTCCCACCCGGCACGTGGGTTGCGACTTCGCCCACGATGCGCTCCACCTCGTGCGGCAGCGTCCCGCCGTTGGTGTCGCACAGCACGACCCAGCGCGCGCCCGCGTCGAGCGCCGTCTTGGCAACCGCCAGCGCATACGCGCGATTGCCCTTGTAGCCGTCGAAAAAGTGCTCGCAATCGAGCATCGCCTCGCGCCCCGAGGCGACGACGGCGCGAATGCTCTCCGCGATCCCGGCGAGATTCTCCTCGTTCGAGATGCCGAGCGCGACCCGCACGTGGTAGTCCCACGACTTGGCGACAAGGCAGATGCTGTCCGCCGCCGAATTGAGCAGCGCATTGAGCCCCGGATCGTTCGCCGCCGAGCGCCCGGCCCGCTTGATCATTCCGAACGCGGTGAAGCGCGCCGTCCGGAACGCCGGCTTCGACTTGAAGAACTCAGTATCGGTATCGTTCGCGCCGGGATATCCGCCCTCGACGTAGTCCAGGCCAAGATCGTCGAGCAGCGTGGCGATCCGCCGCTTGTCCTCGAGCGAGAAATCGACGCCGGTCGTCTGCGCGCCGTCGCGCAGCGTCGTGTCGAACAGATAGAGGCGTTCCTTGCTCATCGTCCCGGCTTCGGTTCGTTGCTTCTAAGGTCAGCCATCATTGGCGGCGCCGAGCTGTTTTTTCATTGTCGTGTTGCCGAGCCACAGGTCGTCCCTCGGCACCATGTTCCGCTGCGTGGCGACGTAGCCGCGCGCTTCGAAAAACGGCGCCGCCGTATCGCTCGCCTCGGCCGTAATCGCACTCGCGCCGCGAGCCCGGGCAAGCCGCTCGATCGCATCCGCCAGCGCCGCGCCGATCCCCTGCCCCGCATGGTAAGGATGCACATAAAGCATCTCGAACGTCGCGTTGTCCTTGAGCGAGGCAAATCCGGCGTACTCGCCGTCGACCTGCACCACCAGCGTCACCATCGAGCCCAGCCGCTCCGCGAACGCTTCCGCATCCGCCGCCACGCTTGCCCACGCCACGCGCTGGTCTTCGTCGTAGTCCTCGGCGGTTAATTCTTCGATGCTCTGCGCGAACAGCTCACGCAACGCCATCGTATCGGCCGGCAGGAACGGACGCAGCGGAAAGGCAGTGGTCATCACGCTGCCCCCTCCGAAGCGGACAGAAGCCCAAGCTCAACCATCACAGCGGCCATAACGCCTGAAGTATTGTTCAACACGTCGCCATTCCAATAACGCAGGACACGATACCCATTTCCTGAAAGCCATTTGGTTCGCAACGCATCTCTAGCGGCATTGGACGGCATTCCATGCTGTCCACCATCCAGCTCGATCACCAGCTTCGCCGTGTGATCGGCAAAATCTGCGATGTACGGCCCGACAGGCGCCTGCTGCCGAAAGCGAAACCCCTGGCGGTTGAGTGTGCGGAGTTCACGCCAAAGTTTTCTTTCGGCCTCTGTCTTTTCACGGCGAAGACGCCGGGCACGATCGCTCATGATGTTGGTCATGGCGCCTCCCGATCAAAATCAAACGCGACATTCCCCTCCCCCTTGTGGGGAGGGGCTAGGGGTGGGGGGAACCCCGACAATTGCCGTTCTGGGCTGGCCCCCCCCCCCCCGCCCCCCCCACGGCGGGGGGGTTGGGACGGGGGACACCGAACCCCTCCGCCGCCCACCCCGCGCTATCACCCCCCCGGGGGGGGGGGGGGGGGGGGGGGGGGGGCCCCACCCCGACAATTGCCGTTCTGGGCTCCCCCCCTCCCGGCCTCCCCCACAAGGGGGGAGGAGAAGGAAGGTCATCCCCCTTGCGCGTTCGCTCATGACGTTCGTCATGACGAATACCGCTCATAATCGAACGCGACATTCCCCTCCCCCTCGTGGGGAGGGGCTAGGGGTGGGGGGAACCCCGACAATTGCCGTTCTGGGCTCGCCCCCCCCCCCCCCCCCCCCCCCCCGGGGGGGGGGGGGGGGGGGGGGGGGGGGCCCCACCCCGACAATTGCCGTTCTGGGCTCCCCCCCTCCCGACCTCCCCCACAAGGGGGGAGGAGAAGGAAGGTCATCCCTCTCGCCGATGCGAAGCTCACCGGGCGATCTCCCAGGTGGTCACGATCTCGCCGGTCTGCGGATCCTTCGCATCCTTGAGCGCGACGCCCATCGCGGCAAGCTCATCGCGCAGCCGATCGCTCTCCTTGAAGTCCTTCGCACGCCGCGCCGCCAGCCGCGCAGCAACAAGCGTATCCACCTTTGCGGCATCGACCGTGGCGACTTCCACGCCGACGTTCAGCTCGTCCCGCGTCTCGCCGCCGTAGAGCCCCATGAATTCGAGCGTCGCACGCAGCTCCGCTGCGCCTTCCGGATTACGCTTGGCCGATTTGGCGAGGCCGTGAATGATGGACAGAGCGCTCGGCGTGTTGAGATCGTCGGAGAGCGCCGCCACGACATCCGCGTTCGGCTCGCCCGCCGCGTCCACACCCGACAGGAGGTCCGCGAAGTCGAGCAGCGTCGCGCGCGCCTGCAGCAGCCGCTCCGCCGTCCAGTCGATGGGCTGGCGATAGTGCGTCCCGAGCATGGCCAACCGCACCACGCGCCCGTGCCACTGGCTCGCGCCGAAAGTCTTGGTCGCCAGCAGCTCGTTGATGGTGATGAAGTTGCCGAGCGACTTCGACATCTTCTCGCCTTCGACCTGCAGGAAGCCGTTGTGCATCCACACCCGCGCCATCACCGGCGTGCCGTGTGCACACCGGGACTGTGCGATCTCGTTCTCGTGATGCGGGAACACCAGATCGATGCCGCCGCCATGAATGTCGAACTCGGGCCCGAGGTGCTTTTCGGACATCGCCGAGCACTCGATGTGCCAGCCGGGCCGGCCCGGCTCGCTGATCCCGCACGGCGACGGCCAGGCCGGCTCGGATTTTTCGTTGCCGGCTTCGCCAGCCTGCTTCGACGGCTTCCAGAGCACGAAATCCATCGGCCCCTTCTTGTAGGGCGCCACCTCGACGCGGGCCCCCGCCTCCATCTCCTCCAGAGACCGGTTGGAGAGCGTGCCGTAATCAGGCATCGACGACACGTCGAACAGCACATGCCCGGACGCCACGTAGGCGTGGCCGCGCTGCACCAACGCCTCGCACAGCGCCTTCATGCCCTCGATGTGCTCGGTGGCGCGCGGCTCTACCGTCGGCGGCAGCACGCCAAGCGCGGCGATGTCGTCGTGAAACTGCTTTTCGGTGGCGCTCGTCACCCGGCGGATGGCGTCGTTCAGCGGCAGGTCCGGGAAATCCTTGGCGGCCCGCGCGTTGATCTTGTCGTCGACGTCGGTGATGTTGCGCACATAGGTGACGTGGTGCGCCCCGTAAACGTGGCGGAGAAGCCGGAACACCATGTCGAACACGATGACGGGCCGTGCGTTGCCGATGTGGGCATAGTCGTAAACCGTCGGCCCGCAGACATACATCCGCACATTGGCGGCATCGATGGGGTCGAACGGCTCTTTGCGCCGCGTCAGCGTATTATAGAGCGTGAGCGCCACGCGTCCTCCTCATCGTTCGCCGGACGGGGCCCTTCCGCAGAGCCCCATGCAATATGAACCCGTTCCCGGGCAGGGCGTGGCGTTTCTCTGTCTTGTGATGAGGCAAAGAACGAGGCCGCGCGCCAGCCGGACGTGACTAGCTCGAAATGGTAATGATGCCGCAAACGGAGCGGGCAGTATGGCGCAGGCGGGTTCTCATGGCCGGAGTTATGCGGGCCAGTCCGGGTGCCGTCAAGCGGCGGACGCACCAATCCCGGAACCTGCGGCCGGCGACGGGAGATTTAATGAGGGGCATTGAAGGAGTGCGATTTCGCGAGGATAACGGCGGACCAGGGCGAGACGCCGCATTTCTCCCGCATTGACCCCCTATCCGGGGGCTCTCATAGTAAATGCATGTGACGAGACAAATCGGGGGCATGCGCCTCCGACCGTGATGGGGCCGATGGCAGATTTCCGCATCAGCGGCTTCAAGCGCCGACTGGGCAAACTGAGAGCCGGCAGGACCGCGGCGGCCGTGATGGCCGCGCTCGTCCTCGGCGGAGCCGTGACCGTCCCCGCGCTCGGACAAAGCTGGTGGCCGTTCGGCGGCAACGAGCAATCCAAGCCGCGCCGCGACCCCGTCCCCAGCGAACCCGTCTACCAGGACCCCGCGACCGTGCCGCCGCAAGGCGCGCCTGGAGCGGCCGTCGGCCGTGGCGGCAGCCCCATCTGTCTCGAACTCGAGCAGCGCCTCGTTCAGGAAGGCCAGCGCGGCAGCGACAACCGCAATCTTCTGCCGATGGTGCAGACCGAGCTGCGCCAGGTCGAGCAGACCTATCGCGACAGCGAGAAGCAGCTCGATCGCGCCGACTGCTACGAATATTTCTTGTTCTCGAAAACTCTGAGGCGCACGCGCCGCTGCGTCGATCTCGCCAACCAAGCGGACTCGGCGCGCCAGCGGATCGAGGATCTCGAAGTCCAGCTCCGCCAGCTCGAAGGCTCGCCGGGACGTTCCTACCAGGACGAAATCGTGCGCGAGCTGGCCCGCAACAACTGCGGCGCGAGCTACCAGCAGCAGGCGCGCCGCCAGAGCGGCGGCGGCGTCTCGAATTTCTGGGACGACGGCGAAAGCGGCGACTATCGCGGCGGCGGCGGTTCGAGCTTCGGCTCGCTCCCCTACGCCACCTATCGCACCGTCTGCGTGCGACTGTGCGACGGCTACTATTTCCCGGTCAGCTTCTCGACGCTGCCGAACCACTTCCAGCGCGACGAAGAAGTCTGCCAGTCGAAGTGCGCCGCCCCCGCGCAGCTCTTCTATCATCAGAACCCCGGCGCCGGCATGGAGCAGGCCGTCGATGCCCGCACCAACCAGCCCTACACGAGCCTCAAGACGGCCTTCCGCTATCGCAAGCAGTACATCAATGGCTGCTCGTGCAAGATGGCGGAGTATCAGCCCGCCCCCGGCGATGTGATCCACACCCCGGCCGGCAACGCTGACGGCTGGAGCGCTGAGGCGCCGACCGGCGCGACACCGGTACCGCCCGATCAGCAGGGACCGCCCCCACCGGCGGCGGCACCCCCGTCCGCTCCGCCGCCCCAGGGCCGCGGAGAAACGCTGCCCTGGGATACGCAGTAGTCGGACACGCCGGAGCGCTCGAGCACACGGACCAAAACGCGCCAGCTAATTCGCCCTGCCCGCCAAGCCATGCCAGCTCGCCCGCCTTCGCCAGGGCCGTTACGACTTCAAATGCATCGCCCAGCGCCCCCTCACCCTAACCCTCTCCCCAAGGGGAGAGGGAATTGCGGCTGGCTGAACTGCAGAAAACACCCTCTTCGCCTCTCCTCGTCCATGCGAAGCAGAACTTCGCCTCTCCCGTCCATGCCAACCACTGCTCGCCTCTCCCGTCCATGCGGAGCATGGCTACGCCATGACGGGAGAGGCCGGAAGCCATTGAAGATGGCTTCCGGGTGAGGGGGCGCTGGATTGCTTCAACGCAAAGCGACGGGATGAAAACTCTTCACCGTGCGATACCCGATGTAGGCCGCCAGCACCAACAGCACGCCTTGCGCGATCTGGAACGGCGGTTCGGTCTGCGTCGGCGCGAGCTCCGCGATGCCGGGCACTTTCTGGAACGCCTGCACGACCAGCACGAAGCAATTGAGATAGAGCGCCGCGACCGCCGTCGAGGCATAGATCCAGCGCCATGGGCCCGCCAGCCGGAACACGTAGAGCGCCGCGAGCGACGCCGCGAGCAGCACCAGCGACAGCACACCGAACACCTTGGCCGGCGTGAACTCCGGCGTCGGGAACAGGAAGCCGGTCACGCTTGTGAGCACCGTGGTGGCCAGGAAGACGTGCGTCAGCCAGCCGGGGCTTTCGGACCGCAGCATGCGCGGCAGCACGAGCAGGCCCGATAGGATAGCGACCAGGCTGATCGCCACATGCAGAAGTGTGAATTCGTAGAGCGGCAATCCCAGTGTCATGGCGCACCCCCACCTGATGAACGGAAAGACTACCTCCCCACGGCTACAGCGCCAAGCCATCCGCAAGCTGAAATACCAGGCAGCCCAGCTCAGCCCGTATCGGCGTCACCCAGCGCCAAAGCGCACCGCATTACGCGCCTTGGCTTTGGCCGCCTCGACGTCCCGGTTGCGCGGTGGCGCGAGCGTCACGAGCGAGGCCATCAGCTCCTCGGCCGCCTGCGCGACCTGATCGACGGCGCGATGGAAGGCGTCCTCGTTCGCTTTCGAGGGATGCGTAAAGCCGGACAGCTTGCGCACGAATTGAAGCGCGGACGCGCGGATCTCGTCCTGCGTCGCGGGCGGCGAGAAATTGTAGAGCGTCTTGATATTCCGGCACATCGAAAGACCTCCTTTCGAGCCCATGTGTTGCGGCGCCTGGAGACAATTTGGCGGCCAGCCGGCGTCATGTCCAGTCGCCGGCAGCCTCCACCCAAGGACGATCGGGCGCGCCCGCGGCCGACACCCGCGCCTGATTGCGCGCGTGAGGCCCGCCAAAGCTGCACGATCATTGGCCGGCGAAACGATGCTTCGTTGTCAGAACCGCACGTTGAGCGAGGCCTTCACGCCGTGGTCTTGCGCGTCATTAGCGATCTGACCCGCGTAGAGCAGCGTAAACTCGGTCTCGTCCGCGACCGCCATGTCGAGACCAGCCTCGATCAGCGCCGTGTCTTCGGCAATCGGAACGCCCGCGATCGCGAACGCCGCGCCACCCGCAAACGCGTTGAACGCAATCGGCGTTGTATTGCCGTACGCATGCCGCCAGCCGATCAGCCCGTGCGCCCGCGCGTTGAGCGTCCCCAACGCGAAGTCGAATGCGCCTCTGACGCCAAGCGTCGAGAACGTCACATCCGTATCCACGCCGCGGCCCGACAGCGCCGCCGCGCCGCCTGTTTCGCGATGGCGTTCTGTATCGAGGCTGACATGCGCCAGCCCAGCGAACGGCTCGAACGACACCGGGCCGCCAAAGCGATAGCCAACCTCCCCGAACACCTGCGCGGTACCGCTGTCGTATTCGGACGTAACCGTCTCGTTGACCGCCGGAAACACGACGTGCCGCTTCGTCTCGATGTCGTTCCAGGAATAAGCCGCGCCGCCGCGCAGCCCGAGCGCGGCCCACTGCGTGCCGCCATAGAGGCCTACGTGCGCACTGTCGCTGTCGCCGGACGCTCCGCGCTCGCGAGCATTGAAGCTTGTCCGGCTGTAGCCCGTCAGGAACCCGGCGCGCCACGTGTCGAACAGCACGCCGTCGATGCCCGTGAGCACACCGCCCGTCGTCCGCGAAACGCTTGCGCCCGCGCCGTCGCTATCGCCCCACGAGCCGAAAGCCTGGCCCCATCCGGCGAACTTTGCGCTGAAGTCCAGCCCAGCGTCGCCGTCAAACGCTGCGCGAACCCGGTCCATCGCCGCATTGCGCACAAAGCGACTGTCCTCGATCAGCGCTGTCTGCGCCGACGCATGCACGTCGCCGGACAGCGCGTCGAACGCGCGTTGAGCTTGCGCAGCATCGAGTCCAAGGAGCGCGTCGTGAATGGCATGCCCCGCCCCGAGCCGCTCGGCCGCGGAACCAGCTGCATCTTGATTGTCGCTCTGACCGATCGCAGCAAAGAGCACCGCGTTACGCTCAAGCGTCATCGTCACGTCGGTTGCGCTGTACGCGAGTTTCGCATCCAGGAAAGCGAAGTTTTCTTCAAGAAAAGTGAAGGTGCCGGAGATCGCGCCCGCGGTCAGTATCGTATACGTCGACGAAAGTGCGTACGGTCCAGGAAACCCGACGTGACGCACCTTGCCGCTATTTAGAAACGCAGTCCCCGAAACAACGATCAGGTCCGAAGTGTTGCTGTTTGGGTCGATCTCAACGTCGTACGTTCCGCCCCCGCGATTGAACCAAAGATCACCGTTTACCTTCAACGTGTCGATCGAATTGCCGGGTGCGATCACTCCGCCTCGCCGTACAGAGACATTCCCGACGGTTCCTGATCCGCCAAGCCTCCCATTGACCTCTGTGAGTGACGACGAAGCGATCGAGCCATTAACGATCAGGCTTCCGCCATCGACGGTTGTCGTACCTGTGTAAGTGTTAGTTCCGCTCAACGTGAGCCGAGAACCAGCGCCAGACTTGGTGAGGTGGAACGTATGCCCGTTTCCATCAGACATTACTCCGGCAAAAATTGAATCGCCCAGCACGGTGCCATCAACAGTCAAATCCCCGTCGGACAGGGTGTTGGGCTGGATGGTGCCAACCCCGCCGATTCGCCCAAGCACGGTGCCTCCTAGCAACAGCTTGGAATTCCCATTCAACTGGACGTCGACCTCGCGAGTAGAAGAGCCGTGAAGCGAAATGGTTGCGGTGTCGTAAGCGAGAAACGCGCCGCCAGTTAAACGACCCAAAAAATCCACAACTAGTTTGCTTCGATCGAAAAAATACTGAACACCGCCGGAAATACCCCCACTGAGTATGGAAGCCCTGCTATCGCCGTAAAACTCACGCAGACCGGCAGAAACATCAGAAGATGCATAATAATCGAAACGTAGACTGCTTTGGTCATAGAACCGCTGCGTGCCCCCAACTATGGTCCCTTGAAGCTCTAGCCTCGCGTTGTCGAAGAAACTTTGAGAACCGCCTTCAATGCTAGAAGTGTCTGAACCGGATGGGAAACCCAAATTCATGTACGACTGATTGTAGAATTCTTGTTCGCCCCCCACAATTGACGCCTTCTGGTCAATAAAAAGAAGGCTACCGTCGAAAAATTTTTGTTTCCCGCCACTGATCGCGACAACAGTATCGTATTGACCGCCTGTGATACGGATCGAAGAATAGTTATAAAAAAATTGTTTTCCGCCAGAAGTCGGCTCTACCCTCCTTTCCACGCCGCGATAAGTTTGCGCCGTCGCGTCGGCCGATGTGAACAGCACGCCCGCGAACGCACCCGCGACCGCTGCCGACGCGCGCACAGTGCGCGACCTGCCGGCATGCAAAATGACCCTACGCGCGTGACAGCGCCTTCCGCGCACCGAATTGATTTCCATAGCGCGCCCCCGCCAAAATCTCCGCCTACAGCAGAGACGATTCTTTGGAAGAGGGTCAACTAAGCGGAATCAATAGGTTTTTTGTTGGTGCACTGTCGATCGTAGCGCCGATGCGGCCCGCCCCTGAGTGACCTCCCGCATCGCCAGTCGGCCGTCCTTGTGGCATCGTCGGCGGCGATGACAGACCCGCAATCCTCTTCCACATCTGACCCGTCCGACCTCGTGCCCGGCCGGTCCTGCGACGGCTGCACAATGTGCTGCAAGCTCATGGAGATCGACGTTCTGGAAAAGCCGCGCGCCGTCTGGTGTCCGCACTGCGACCAGAAGCGCGGCTGCACGATCTACGAACAACGCCCGGAGCCGTGCCGCATCTTCTATTGCGGCTACCGCAAGGTGCCGCACCTCGACGAGCGCTGGAAACCGTCCAAGGCCAAGTTCCTCGTCAACTACGAGAGCCGCAACAGCCGCATCGTGATCCACGTCGATCCGGCGCGCGCCGGCGCATGGCGGCAGGAGCCCTATCTGTCGACGATCCGCCAATGGGCCAAAAACGCGGTCCGCGAGAACGGCCTCGTCATCGTCTGGACCGGAGACCATGCCATCGCCGTCCTGCCCGACCGCGAAAAGGACCTCGGCCGCATCCGCGACGACCAGATCCTCGTGCCCACACTGAAACAAACGCCCCAGGGTCCCGCGTACGACATCACGGTTTCGGACGCCTAACGGCGTCGCCTCCAAATCGCGGATTCCCGACAGCCTTCGATAACGTTAGAGTGCCTACTGACAAGTGGGCCAGGGGGTGGAGGCACGCGATGCACGACCGGCAACGTTGCGGCATCGTCGGACTCCGCCGGGGCGGGAGCCTGCTTGGTCTCCTGCTCCTTGCGACGGCCGCAGCGGGATCGCTTTACGCCGCGGACGATGACGATACGCCTGCGGGTTTCACGGCGATCTCTCCGATCTTCGGCCAGCTCGTCGCCTTCACGCAGCCGCCGGGCTTCGTACCGGTATTCGAGGAGCCGACGGCCAACCGTTACATCCGCGAAGCTGTCCCGAAAGGCG
The DNA here is from genome assembly GCF_051860585.1 of Hyphomicrobium sp. Classification (GTDB taxonomy): domain Bacteria; phylum Pseudomonadota; class Alphaproteobacteria; order Rhizobiales; family Hyphomicrobiaceae; genus Hyphomicrobium_C. The sequence continues at coordinate 41,134 of NZ_JBHYDS010000015.1, read as the reverse complement.
AGACGGTCGAGAACTGGACCCAGATGATCACGATCACCGGCGTCAAGGGTGCGGCAGCCGACCCCGAAGCCTCACCCGAAGGGTTCGCATCCGCGATCGTCGACGGCTTCAAGCGCACATGCCCGCAGACTTTCGCAACGGCCGTGCTGAGCGAAGATCAAATCGACGGCCACGACGCATATGCAGTCGTTGCAAGCTGCGGCTCCGTTGGAACGGAAGGCGCCGCGCACAGCGAAACGGCGCTCATCGTCGCGATTGAGGGCGCCGAGGACTATTACACGATCCAGTGGGCCGAACGCAGCGAGGCGGCGGCCGAACCGCTCGACATCGACGACGACGCATGGCGGCAACGCTTCGAGCAGCTCTCGCCCATTCGCCTCTGCCCCATCGTCCCGGGAGAGAGCGCACCGTTTCCAAGCTGCGTCGCGGCGGATTAGGGAAGATGCAGCCGCGAAACCCTGCGGACGGCCCGCGACCCGCCTTTAGTTCCCGGTCACTGCCACCTTCGGCTTCGCGATCTCCGCTTCGACCGCTTTGACGAGGCGTGCCGCATCGGGCGCCGTCGCCGAGAAGAAGCTCGTCACGAGCTTGCCGTCGCGGCCGACGAGATACTTGTGAAAATTCCACTTGGGTGCATTGAGCCAGCCGAGCTCATCGCGCGCCCACTTGTAGAACGGATGCGCGCCATCGCCCGTGACGACGTTCTTGTCCGTGAGCGGAAACGTGACGCCGAACATGCCCTCGCAGAATTCCTTGATCTCACCCGCGGCCTTCGGCTCCTGCCCGCCGAAGTCGTTCGACGGCACGCCGATCACCGAAAAGCCCTGCGCCTCATACTTGGCATTGAGCGCCTGCAGCGCCTCGTACTGCTTCGTGAACCCGCAGAACGACGCCGTGTTGACCACGAGCAGCACGCTTCCCTTGTAATCCGACAGCGGCATCGGCTTGCCGTCGATCGACGTGAACGTGAAATCCCAGGCGGTCATGCCAGTCTCATTTGAAAACGCGGAAGGGGCGGCCAGCACAATCGACGCAAACCCGATCAGCGCGGCCAACGCAACCTTGAAGCTCATGCACCACTCCATTGAATGAGTTGCAGCTTACACTTAATGGCCTCTACCCGGTTGCACCAGCTATCTAAATCGTAACTTTTCAGATCTCGCGAAGCATGGCACGCTGGCGTCATCGTTCAACAACTGGAAGGAGGTGATCCGATGTCGAGTGGGATCTTGAGGACGGCGATGTCGCGGTCGCTGGGTTTCAGGCCGGATCTGCCTCTGGTAGTGGCTTAGACCAAGCGACAAGCGGCCGGGCGCAACAATCGCCCGAGTACGCCGCCGAAATCTCACGGGGGCTGTCCTATGGGCAGCCCCTTTGCTTTGAGCGGCTGTCCAATGGGCAGCCCCATTGTTTTTGGATATCGCGCGACGGTTGCGGGGACGTCCCGGCAAGGGCCCCTACTCGGGATCCGAGCCGATCACCTCGACGACATATTCGGCCGTCTTGGCCGGAGCATCCTCGCCGGCTTTCACGTAGTTGAACACGAGCTTGGCCTCGCCTGCATCGACACCTGTGATCTCGAACTTCTGCTTTTTTGGCGCCCCGAGCACGGGACGCTTGCCGGGCTCGGCGGCAGCAGCCGAATATCCCTGATCCGCAACCATCACCAGCTCGGCGTTGGCACTCGCTCCCGTGTCCAGAACCCACGAAAACCCGGTCGACGGGTTGCCGTCGAGTTCGAGCGTGGCCGACGCGCCCACGGAAACCTGAAGCGTCTCGTCGTTCGCGGCGAAACTTGCCGGGATCATCGCGCCGGCGGCGGCGAGAATGACGCCGAGCACGGCGCCGGCACGGACTGCAGCAAGGAGGTTTTTCATCGTCTCGTCCCTCAAGGGCCCGAACGAACGGACCGGCAAAATCCCCAGCGCGGACCATGCCATGCGGCCCCGCGCAGCGTCCATTCCCTTCCCAAGCCGCCGTTCGGACACGCGAGTTCAACGCGTCCTAGTTCAGCACGTCGATATGCGCCTGGAAGGTCTTCGAGCCGCTGCGGAACACGAGCATCACCTGCCCCGCCTTCAGCCCCTTGACCTGAAACTTTTGCGCCGAGGCCGACGCCCCGAGGCTCTTGACCGACACAAGACGCGCCTGCCGGCTGGCCCCGCCATCGAACACCCAGGGCTGGCCTTCGAGGTGCAGCGTGGTCGTCTCGCCGACATGCAGAACTTCCCCGTCACCCGCCATGCCGGGCGACACCGCCAGCGCGGCCATCAGACAAGCCGCCGCCACCCACATCCCGAAGCCTCGTAAACCCCTGAACCCGCTGTCCATCGCCCACCGGCCCTCGAACGGCCCGCATCCGCGCGAGCCTCCAAATTGCTCGCACGCCGCCGTTCGCACGTCCATCCATCGAGCGGGAACGAGCGGAAGCGGGGGATAGCGCCCGAACGAAACGCTTCAACTGCCTCTGCAAGTCGTCCGCACGCATCGTTAACGCATAAAATTCGAACGATTTTGCGGTCCGTCTTTTGAGACCTTTTGCTGATGATCCCCGCAAGACAGGTTGGGGGATCACGTCGATGAGCAAGCCCGTTTATACGAATGCGCAAGTCGTAGCCCAGCTCGACACCGGCTATCACTGGAGCGGAAGCGCTCTCACCTACGGGTTCGCAACCAACACGAGCTTTTTTCCGGGCGGCGGCGAAGCGGCCGGCTTTTCCGCCTTCAACGCCAATCAGAAGGCGGCGGCCACGGCCACGCTGCAGCTCTGGGACGACCTGATCAAACCGGACTTCACGCTCACCGCCAACGCGGCGGCCGCGAACATCAAGTTCGCCAACACGACGACCGGGATCGGCTACGCCCATGCCTATTATCCGGGGACGTGGGAGGCCGCCGGCTCGGTCTGGATGAATAAGAGCTACAATTCCGGTAGCAACGACCTCGTCAATCCCCAGTCTGGACAGTGGGGCTATGCCACCTACATCCACGAGATTGGCCACGCCCTGGGCCTCGACCATCCGGGAGATTACAACGGCGGCTCGCCGACGTATGCGGCCGACGCCAAATACACTCAAGACTCTGAACAATACACGGTCATGTCCTACTTCACGGCGGACGCGACCGGAGCCGATTGGATCGCGAGCGACGGCAGAGATTATTCTCCCCAGACGCCCATGCTGCACGACGTGCTGGCCATCCAGGCTATGTACGGCGCCGAGACGACGACCCGGTCGGGCAATACCGTTTACGGCTACGGGGCCACCGCCGGCAACTCCGTGTTCGACTTCAACCTCAATCCGCACCCGATCATCTGCATCTACGATGCCGGCGGCGTCGACACTTTGAACCTGTCGAATTCGAATTACGCCTGCAGCATCAATCTCAATCCCGGTGCGTTCTCCAATACCGACATGATGACGAAAAACATCTCGATCGCGTTCGGCACGTGGATCGAGAATGCGACGGGCGGCAAAGCCAACGACACGATCGCAGGCAATGCGCTGAACAACATCCTGAACGGCATGGCTGGCAACGACACGCTGAGCGGCGGCGCCGGCAACGATTCACTTTACGGCGGCGTCGGAAACGACACGCTGCGTGGTGACGCCGGCAACGACCGGCTCGATGGCGGCACCGGCAACGACAATCTCATCGGTGGAATAGGCGACGACATCTATGTCGTCGATGCCGTCGGCGACGACGTGACCGAAGCCGCCAGTGCCGGCACGGATGCCGTCCATACGGCGCTCGCGAGCTACGTGCTCGACACCAACGTCGAAAATCTCGTCTACACCGGCACCGCGACGTTCGCGGGTACGGGCAACGAACTCGCCAACACCATCACCGGCGGCGCGAACAAAGACGTCCTGGCAGGCAAGGGCGGCAACGACATCCTGAACGGCGGCGCAGGCGTCGACACGCTCTACGGAGACGGGGGCAACGACACGCTGAATGGCGGCGCCGGCGCCGACTACATGTACGCCGGCTCCGGAAACGACATCTACATCGTCGACGACGCACGCGATACGATCTGGGAAAACCTGAACGACGGCACGGATACGGTCCGCACCGCGCTCGGATCGTTCACGTTGGGCGCCAACTTCGAAAACCTCGTCTTCACCGGCACCGGCGCGTTCAAGGGCACAGGCAACGCCCTCAACAATGCGCTGACGGGCGGGGCAGGCAATGACACGTTGTATGGCTTGGCCGGCAACGACAGTCTCGTCGGCGGAGCCGGCGCCGACACCCTCATCGGCGGCGCGGGTAAGGATGCCTTGTCAGGCGGCCTCGGCGCCGACGTTTTCCGCTTCAACGACGTGAGCGAAAGCACGCGCTCGGCCTTCGACATCATTTCGGACTTCACGCGTGCCCAGGGCGACCGCATTGACCTGCGCGCGATCGACGCAAACACGAAAATCGCGGGCGACCAGGCGTTCTCGTTCATCGCAGCGGGCGCATTCACGGGCGTTGCAGGCCAGCTGAGCTACCAGAACCAGTATCTGCTGGGGGACATCAACGGCGACCGCATTGCCGATTTCGATATCTTCTTCGTCGGCGTCCAAAGCCTGCAGGTTGCCGAGATGTTTCTCTAGATGTCGCGAGCTTCGAACCCTGCCCGGGCGCCGCCGCCATCTCCAACGGACCCCCGAATTATCGAACGATATTAATTACCCAGCCAACTGAGTACTTGCCGGGATGGGGCCCCCATGGCATTCCAGTGGGATTATTCCCGCAAGGAGTATTGATCATGGCCATGCTCGCATCGCGTCAAACGGCCTCGACACTTGCACTTATGTTGTTGGGTCTTTTCTTCGTCCCGGCCGCCCAGGCCGCCCCGCTGTCCACCGCTCGCGCCCCCGGCGATCAGAGCGCCGTCATCCAGGTCGATCACGACTGGGATGATGACGACGACTACGACGACTATTACTCGCGCCGATACTATCGTCGCCACTATGTCGGCCGGCCCTATTACGGACGGCCCTATTACGGCTACGGCTATGGATCGGGTTACGGCTATGACGACGGCTATCGCTATGACGGCTATCGCTACTATGGCCGCCGCCGCGTCACGGTCCACGCTCCCTTCGCGGCCGTGCGTGTCAGGCCGCGCGGCGTCTATGTTCGCGCCCCGTTCGTGAGACTTTGGGTTCCGCGCTACTGAGCGGCACCAACGCAGGATTGAACGCGTGACGGCTCGCCCCCAAACACGGGCGGGACTGCGCTCAATTATATTGGCCGCGTTCACTCTTTAACGACAAATTTCCTCCATCTGACCGCAATTCTGTCCATAGTGGACACAGTTCGCGTGGGTTCAAGGGGAGGTATGCGTGTTTAGTCGCGGCTCAAATTCAGATTCAGGTGCACCGAAACCGCCGACGCTGCCAGGCGCAGCTCCGGGGTTGAATGCATCTCCCTCGCCGGCCACAAATGGCCGCGCATCGCCCTTCGGCGCCGCCTCCACGATGGGCCAATCGCTGATCGGCACCGACCTCACCATCCTCGGCGACAAGATCACCATCATCTCGCAGAACAAGCTGCAGATTGACGGCGACGTCCGTGGCGACGTCAACGGCAAGCAGATCATCATCGGCGAGGACGGCTCCGTCGTCGGCACCGTTTGCGCCGAGCAGATCGAAGTGCGCGGCGGCGTTCGCGGCGCGATCAAGGCTCAAACCGTGATGCTGCATCCGACCTCGGTGGTCGAAGGCGACATCTTCCACCAGTCGCTCTCGATCTCCGAAGGCGCCCAGTTCGACGGCCGCGTACGGCGCGCCAAGGACCTTGCCGAAATTACGCCCAATCTTGACGTCAATTCTTATCCGCACGCCGGCGAGCAGACTTCGTAGGGCTGATCCGGCGGCTGCAGGCGCGCAGCGCAATTCGCGCCAATGTGTTTGGGGGGAGGAGAGCCCTCTGCCGTGATCGGCAGAGGGCTTTTAATTTGTGCGTTTCCGTAAGAAGTACGGCAAGCCAAGACCACGCGGGTGCATTCAACTCGGAACGATCTGATGGAATCGCGACGCGTCCCCCTCCCCGTCATGGCGAAGCCATGCTCCGTATGGACGCGGGGAGGGGTTAGGGGTGGGGGAATGATCTAGGAGCACGCCCGAAAGCCCGGCACCCCACCCGGCATCTCGCGTCATGGCGAAGCATGCTTCGCATGGACGCTCCATGCCACCCTCCCCGTCAAGGGGAGGGTGAAGAAGCGGGAGCCGCATCGGTGCCAAGCCGCATGATCCGAAAATGTCTAGAACGGCCGGCGGCCGACGCTGTTGGCATCGATGCAGGCCATGTAGATGCGGTTGTCGCGGCCGACATGCTGGCAGACGTTGCGCTTGAGGTTCGGATTGTTGCGGATCTCGTTGGCCGAAACCTTCACGCCGCGTTCGCGCGCGACAATCGCCACCAGCTCGTCCTGGCAATAGGGCGTCGCCAGCGGCACGCCGTTGACGATCTGGTTGCCGTTCACGCATTTGATGCGCGCTTCGGCCGGACTGGCGAGCGCAAGGGCAAGCAGCGGCAGCGCCAGCGCCCCAAAGGCGCCGGTCAAGCGCGTGGCAGTCAGGCGTTGGCCGGAAGCGACACCGGCCTTGTTGGACAAGGTCATAAAAAACTCCATTGTTTGAGGCGCCGCCCGCCACGGGGAAAGGCAGGGGCGCCGGGCAAGCGTCTTAGAAATTTACCGGGCGTGGCCGCTATACCGCGCGGAACTGCCCAAATACGGGCCAAGCGCTCACGGACGATATCGGGGCAAGTGCACTTTGCAGTAAGGTATGGGGATCCGCCGGGGGAGTTCAAGGCGGCGAGGGAATGCCATGCTGACGATTTATGACACCAACGGCGAAAGCCTGATCCGCCACAACGAAACCGCGCCGATCACGCCGGATACGGTCTGGTATGACCTTCTCAATCCCACCAAGGAGGAGGACAACCACGTCGAGGGCCTCCTCAAGATCTCGGTGCCGACGCGTGCGGAATTGCGCGAAATCGAGGCCTCGAGCCGGTTCTACCAGGAGAACGGCGCGAGCTACATGACGGGCTTCATCGCCCACAACATCGACGAGCAGACGCTCGGCTCGTCCACGCTGACGTTCATTCTCACGGGCAACGCGCTGGTCACCGTGCGCTACGCCGACAGCAAGGTGTTTCCCACGTTCCTGTCGCGCGTTGAACGCCGCGATGCGACATGCAAAACCGGCGCGGGCATCATGGTCGGGCTCATCGAGACGCTCGTCGAGCAGCAGGCCGACCTGATCGTGCAAATCCAGGATCGCGTCGAGAAGATCGCCAAGGGCGTCTTCAGTCTCGACAAGCGCCGCAGCCGAGACACCAAGCTGGACGTGCTGCTCAAGGGCACCGGCACGCACGGCGACATGGTCGCGCGCCTGTCGGAAAGCGCCACTTCCATCGAGCGCGTTCTGCACGTGCTGCGCAACACCGCGCAGGAACGCAATTGCGACGGCAAGATCTTCCAGCGCATCGACACCGTCGACCGCGACCTCAAATCGCTCACCGAGCACATGCGCTTTCTTTCGGATCGCATCGGCTTCCTGCTCAACGCCACGCTCGGCCTCATCTCCAACGAGCAGAACCAGATCATCAAGCTGTTCTCGGTGATGGCCGTGATGCTGATGCCGCCGACGCTGGTCGCCTCCATCTACGGCATGAATTTCCGGCACATGCCCGAGCTCGATTGGCTCGAGGGCTATCCGTGGGCGCTCGGTTTGATGGTTGTCTCGGCCGTGATCCCGTTCATCTACTTCCGCCGCAAGGGATGGCTCTAGAGCTCTAAGAGCATTCAGAAGAGCATCGATCCGATCAGGCTGGCCGCCGCGCAGACGGCGAGCGCCGCCAGGATGTTGCGCGTGGCGAACACGATGATGAGAGCCAGCACGGCGAGCGCGCCCAGCGCCGGATTGAAGCTCGACAGCACCGGCAGGGACGGACTGACCGGGCCCCACACCACGGGAACGACCTCACGGAACAGCACGTGCAGCGCGAACCAGAGCGTGAGGTTGAGGATCACGCCGACCACCGCCGCCGTCACCGCCCGCAGGGCGCCGGACAAGCGCGGCTCGCGCGTCAGCCAGTCGATGTAAGGCGCGCCCGCGAAGATCCAGAGGAAACAGGGCGCGAATGTCGCCCACAGCGTCACCAGGCCGCCCAGCACACCCATCAGCAGCGGCCAGTCTCCGCCATGACGCCACGCCGCCAACACGCCGACGAACTCCGTGACGAGGATCAGCGGGCCGGGCGTGGTCTCGGCCAGTCCCAGCGCGTCGAGCATTTCGCCCGGAGTGAGCCAGCCGAAGCCCTCGACGACCTGCTGGGCCATGTAGGTCAGCACGGCATAGGCGCCGCCGAAGGTCACGACGGCGAGCTTCGAGTAGAACACCGCCAGTTGCGACAGCACATGCGACGGTCCGAAGATCGCGCCGATCAGAAGCAGCGGCGCGATCCAGATCACGAGCCACACGGCGATGGTCGTGAGCGTCTGGCCAAGCCTGACGCGGCTTGGCGCGGCGACGTCAGGCGTATCGCGCTCCGGCGACGCGGCCAGATAACCGGCGGCGAGCGCCGCCGCCACGACGGCCGGAAACGGCACGTGGAACGCGAACAGCGCCACGAAGGCGGCCGCCGCGATCGCCCAGTCCATCGGCCTCTTCAACGCGCGGCGCGCAACGCGCACAAGCGCTTCGACGACAATCGCCAGCACGGCCGCCTTGACGCCGAAGAACAGCGCCTCGACCACCGGCAGGGAGCCAAACGCGGCATAGAGCAACGCCAGCCCGAGCATGAGCAGCGCCCCGGGCAGCACGAACAGCAACCCGGCCGCCAGCCCGCCCGCGACGCCATGCATGCGCCACCCTGCATAGGTCGCGAGTTGCATCGCCTCCGGCCCGGGCAGCAGCATGCAGAAGTTCAAGGCCGACAGAAATCGCGTCTCGTCGAGCCAGCCGCGCTTCTCGACCAGTTCCTGGTGCATCAGCGCGATCTGCCCCGCCGGCCCTCCGAACGAGAGCAGCCCGATCCGCGTCCACACCGCCAACGCCTCGCGGAACGACGGCGGCTGAAAGGTCGAGAGCGGTCCGGATTGAGGCATGGCGGGGTCCTTGGCGAGACCTCGCGTCTTACCGGTTCCACATGACGGACGATAGGCCGCTCCCACCACCCGGTTCGCCGGACGTGATCACAAAACCCACGAACGGATGCCACAAAGTGGTCGTATTTCCAGCGCCTTGCCGGACAAAGATAACCTCGTTTGTTCTGCGACCTGCCGTCGCACCTTTCGCAGTGCACAATAAAAAACGATGGCAAATCAACGTGACGGAACATCCATCAAAACGACGTTCATTAACTGGCATTGCTTCCGTCCAATTCGACTGATCAGGTGCCGCTCACCAGAATGGGGAGCTACGTACAACCCCGTATTTCAGAGTGGCAGGACAAGTTCTGGTGGTGCGCTGAGATCCTCTCGGCGCCTCTGTGGCCCAACGGCTTGATGAAAATCGGATCCGCCAAGGCGGACGGCGAGAGGTGGTCCCAAGTGGACCTCTGCCGCGTTGGACCTTTCGACCACGGCACTGCCACAAGGGACGAATGGAGAATGATTATGCGGTATATTGCATTGGCGACGCTCGCACTTTTGACTGTTGGCACCTTTGACGCTCGCACCGCGAGCGCAGCCACCTGGCAGTGCGTCGGCCCCGAAGTCGCTTGCGGCTCGGCCAGCGCAGCACCGAAGGCCACCTACAAGAAGCAGCGCGCCAGCGCCGCCCAGAAGGGCAGCCGGTCGGCTCGCAAGGCCATCGCGCACACCAACAAGGTCGCTAAGAAGGCCTCGGGCTCTTACAGCGCCGCTTCGTATAGCGGCGGCTCTGGCGGCGGCTCCGGCATCGCGTCGTACTACTGGCAGGGCCAGCAGACCGCTTCGGGCGCACGCTTCAACCCGAACGGCATGACGGCCGCTCACCGCACGCTGCCCTTCGGCACGCGCGTTCAGGTCACCAACCACTCGAACGGCCGCACGGTCACCGTGACGATCAATGACCGCGGTCCCTTCATCAAGGGTCGCGTCATCGACCTGTCGCGCGGCGCAGCCAGCGCCATCGGCATGACGGGCCAGGGCCTCGCCCGCGTCTCGTACACTGTCGTCGGCCGCGGCTGATCCCGAACACACGGATTACAAAGAGGCGAGCCGCTCATGCGGCTCGCCTTTTTTGTTGCGCCAACACGGTCTGAACCAAACGCGGCCTTCACCACACGGCCCATTTGGGCTTGGGGTGGCGGCAATTATCGGTATATTACGGAAAGTTACTATCCATGGGGTGGGGCGTTCCGGCACGATGAAAGCAGCACCAAGCAGCAAGGAGCGCGCGGCCGCCGTCCAGACTGTCCGGACGGCCATGGTCGAGAAGAAGCTCACGCAGGCAGAGCTGGCCGACGCCGCCGACTGCCATGAGAAGACCATCCAGAACCTGCTGCACGGCAAGCCGGTCCGCGAGCAAACCTTGTTCGACGTCGCAATGGTGCTCGGCCTCGATTATCAGCGCCTCAAGGAATCCTGGTTCGGCTCCATGTCCACGGCACAGCCGATGGAGCTCAAGGGCGAAGGCGGCGTCGTCGCGCCGGTTTACATGGGCGCCTACACCCACGCCGCCGTCGACCATTACATCGGCAGCTACCTCACCATCCGCCCGGCCTTCGCCAAGCCGGAGGCGATCGTCGCCTACCGCACCGACATCGTCTGGGACCCCGAATGGCCGAGCCTGCTGTTCGAAGAGCGCGAACGCCCGGACGCCCCGTTCTCCCACCGCGGACGGCTCTACGTGCCGGCCTCGTCCATGTACATCCACCTGGTTTCGCTGACCAAGGGCGCCATGCGCATGGTGCTGATCTCGCAGATCGACCAGGCCGGCGAGATGCGCGGCCTGATCACCACCCTCAACAAGCAGCGCGCGTCCTACGTGCCCGTCTCGGCGCCGATCGTCTACCTGAAGCGGCAGGAATTCAAATCGCTGGCGCTCGGCGAGATCACGCCCAAGACGCCCGATTACAAGATCTACAAGGCGCTGCTGGAGACGTCCGTCGAGGAAGGCTACGCCAAGCTCATCGGCCCTTAGAGCCTTCCGCCCTCTTCGCCTCTCCCCCTGGGGAGAGGCCGGAAGCGATAGGTCATGGCGGAGCAATGCTCCGCATGGCGTCGCGTTCGGGTGAGGGGGCTGCACTGGGTTCCGCTTAATCCGGAAGCGCTGACGCCTGAGCCTTCATGCCCGCGAGCAGGGTCGGGCTACGCCCGCGAACGAAGAGCCTCGCCGCCTTCATCCGCATCGGCCGGCTCGTCCTCGACGACCTTCGAAAGATCGCCATGGAAGCGCAAGGCCAGATCGACGGTCTCTTTGCGCCCGACCGATTTCAGATGCTGCCCGATCCACTTGTGCGCTTGGCCGCGCCCGGCCGCGTGGAGATAGGTGAGCAGCCCCAGGTCCGGCTTCATCTTGCTGTCATCCGAGAGCGTCGCCGTATAGCGCCCCGCCTCGATCAGATGGAAGCGATGCGCCGCGAGCGCGTTCTGCCGGCCTCGCCGCATGGCGCCGAAGCGGCCCCGCATGGCTTCGCGCACGGCCAGGATGAATTCCACATCCCTGAGCAGCGGCGCGTTGAACGTCAGCCGGTTCGTCGTGCTGGCAATTTCGCGAACGCCCTTCGGCATATCCGGCCGCAACAGCGGATTGATCTGCACGATCAGTGTATCCGGCACCGGGCTTTCCATCGCCAGCGTCACGAGATCGGGGTTCTTGGAAAACCCGCCGTCCCAATAGCCGACGCCGTCGATTTCGGTCGTCCTGTGCAGCGTCGGCAGGCACGCCGAAGCCAGCACCGCTTCGACCGTCATTTCCTTCTGCCGGAAAAGGCGCGACCGCCCCGTGGCGACCTCGGTCGCCGCGATCAAGAGCCCGACCGGAGATTTCTCCCGGATGCTTTCGAAATCGATCGTCTCGGCCAGCAAATTGCGCAGCGGATCGAACCCGAGCGGATTGAACTCATAGGGCGACAGCAGCCCCGCGACCTGCGCGAACGTCGAGGAATGCGTGAGCCCGAACAGAAACGGATTGAGCCTGAGCAGGTCCGGCACGCCGGCCTTGTGCACGCCCTCCCACACCTCGCGCAACTTCGCCCGCGCGCCCTCGCGCCCGCCGGTGGCAAGCCCCGACGCGAGCGCGACCGCATTGACCGCACCGGCGCTCGTCCCCGACACCCACCCGAAAGACAGCACGTCTTCCTGCAGCAGCCGGTCGAGCACGCCCCACGTGAAGGCGCCGTGCGCGCCACCGCCCTGGAGAGCCAGATTGATCCGGAGTTGTCGTCTGAAGCGCATCTAAAAGGAATTCTCCTGGTCCACGCGCCGAGTGGTTAACACTAGCACGGCGGAGCCTCGCATCCGCCCCCGCAATAGGCCGCATGTCATTCTTGCACCTGCCTAAAAGTGAGCACAAACGCATTTAATTCATGCGTTCATGAGTTTGGTGAAACGAGTTCGCGTTCATCGAGAGCCACCACCTCGCCGCCCTCGATAGCCAATCCGCGCGTAATACTGACGATGCGCGTGCGTCCCTCGTCGCGGCTGAGGCGCAGCACGCGATAGCGCGCCAGTGGCTCCCCGTGATGCGACCGCCCCGTCGAAGCCGCGGAAATGCCGAGCACGGGCACGCCACTGCGCCACAGCAGCGTGTCGCGATGATTGTGGCCATGCAGCACGAGTTCCGCCCCGCAGCGGTCGAGCACGTCTGCGAAAGCCGCGGCATCCGAGAGCGCACGCCGCGGTGGCGCCTGATCTGGCAGCGGCGGATGATGGATGAGCACGACGCGGATCAACTCCTGCGCCTTGAGCCGGTCGAGGCACGTCGCGAATTCCGCGAGCTGCGCCTCCCCGAGACGGCCCATCGCGGAGAACAACGGCGTCGGGATCGCGGAATTGAGCCCGATCAGCGCCACCGGCCCGATGATCTTCACGAACGGAAACCGCACCGGCTCGCTCGCGGTCCAGGCCTCGCCGGAGCGCATGTACGGCGCCCAGGTGTCGAGGCACGACGCCCCGTGCAGCCGCGCCGTGTAGATGTCGTGATTTCCCGGCACCACGGAGACGCGGTCCGGCTCGCCGAGCGACGCCAGCCACTCCGTCGCCGCCCCGTATTCTCCGGGCAAACCAATGTTGGCCAAATCGCCGGTCACAGCGATATGATCGGCAGCCTGCGCCAGCGCATCGGCCGCGATGAGGTTTGCGACCTCCCGCCGGTGCACGCGCACCCGGCCGCGATGCCAGTTGAGATAGCCCACGCCCCGCTTGATGTTCCAGTAGCGCCAGTGAAATCCTTCGATCGGCCCGAGGTGGACGTCCGACATGTGGATCAACGTGAATATCTGGGTCATCTGCCCTCGTGTCGTGATCGCGCCGCCAATCCGCAACCGCCCACTGCCGGACCTCAGCTTGGGGCATCACCGAGGACTGCCAAGTGCTGCCTGAAAAACTGATCAACAAGACCCTGCAGCGCTTTTGGCGGTACTCTCGCGGTTTGACGTTGGGCGCGCAAGGCGTCGTGCTCGATGCCGAAAATAGGGTGCTCCTCATCCGGCACACGTACCGTTCGGGATGGCATTTCCCGGGCGGCGGCGTCGAAAAGGGTGAGACCGTCGAGGATGCATTGCGTCGCGAGCTTCACGAGGAGGCCGCCGTCGAGCTGACAGGACCGCCCGAAATGTTCGGCCTCTACGCCAACCAACACCTGTTCCCAGGCGATCACATCGCCCTGTTCGTCGTCCGCACCTGGAAAAGTGAGGGCTTTCCGAAGCCCAACGCCGAGATCGCGGAGCACCGGTTCGTCCCGTGGGATGCCCTGCCCGACGGGACGACGGCCCCGGCCCGTCAGCGTCTGCTCGAGATCATGACGCAACAGCCTCGGTCCGCGCACTGGTCGAAGCCATCGCCGTGACGCCATCACCGTAACGGACGCCGCCGCGCCCGCCCCGGACGCGAAGGATTTGCGACAGGCGACGCGAAAATCGCCCAGGCTGCCCCCGCCAATGGGTCGCGCTAGACCCACCCCTGGCGCCATGCTAAAGCGCCGCCCATGAGCATTCCTCCCACCAGCTTGAGACCGATGACGCGACGAGAGCGCACGCATGCCCCGCGCGCCTCTATGTCCGTCTGAAGCTGTTCAGGATCCCGTCCATGCTCTCAAACATCGTCCACCGGCCGGTCACGCCGGAAGATATCCCTGTCATCTCCGAGCTGCACAGCCGCGTTTTCGGCCCCGGCCGGTTTGCGCGTACGGCCTACCGCGTGCGCGAGCAGATCGGAAATGGCGCTGAGGCCTCCCGCTTCTGCCGGATCGCCGAAAGCGACGGCCGCATGATCGCGGCGCTTCGGATGTCCGGCGTCGCCATCGGCGGCGTGAAGGGCCCCCTGCTGCTCGGCCCCATCGTCGTCGATCCGGAGTTCACCAACCAGGGCTACGGCCGCGCCTTGATCGGCGACGTGATGGCTTTGGCGCGCGACGCCGGCATCCGCCTCGTCGTGCTCGTTGGCGATGAATCGTATTACGCGCGTTTCGGCTTCAAGCCGGTAACGCCGGGCCACATCACGTTTCCGGGTCCCGTCAATGCCGCGCGTATCCTCGCGGCCGAACTCCAGCCGGGCGCGTTGAGCGACTTCCACGGCTGCGTCTCCGGCGCGTAAAGCCCATCTCGGCGCCGAGCTTACGACGCCCACTTAGCCTGCGACGCCAAGCCCGCCTCAGCCCTCGAAGGGATCGCGCATGAGGATGGTGTCCTCGCGCTCCGGGCTCGTCGACAGCAGCGTCACCGGGCACTCGATCAGTTCCTCGATATGGCGCACGTATTTCACCGCCTGCGCCGGCAGGTCCGCCCAGCGGCGCGCCCCGCGCGTCGACTGTGACCAGCCCTCGAACGTCTCGTAGATCGGCTCCACACGCGCCTGCGCGTGCGCGCATGCCGGCAGCCGGTTGAGCCGCTCGCCGTCGAGCTTGTAGCCGACGCACACCTTGATCTCGGAGAAGCCGTCGAGCACGTCGAGCTTGGTCAGCGCGATACCGCTGATGCCCGAAACCTTGGCCACCTGCCGCACCAGCACCGCGTCGAACCAGCCGCATCGGCGCTTGCGGCCGGTCACCGTTCCGAACTCGTTCCCGCGCTGGCCGATTGTCTCGCCGATTTCGTCCGTCAGCTCGGTCGGGAACGGGCCCGCACCAACGCGCGTCGTGTAGGCCTTGGCGATGCCGAGCACGAAACCCAGCGCGCCCGGGCCGACGCCCGAGCCGGTGGCGGCTTGGGCCGCGACCGTATTCGACGACGTGACGAACGGATATGTGCCGTGATCGACGTCGAGCAGCGCGCCCTGCGCGCCCTCGAACAGGATGCGCTTCCCGGCCTTGCGCGCCTGGTCCAGCAGATCCCACGTCACATCGACGAACGGGATCACCTTGGGCGCGATCTCGGCGAGTTCGGCCATCAGCGTTTCCTTGCTGATCTCCTCACGTCCGAGCCCGCGCCTGAGCGCGTTGTGGTGCGTCAGCACCCGGTCGACCTTCGGACCCATCGTGTCGAGATTGCGCAAGTCCTGAATCCGGATCGCGCGCCGCCCGACCTTGTCCTCGTAGGCAGGCCCGATGCCGCGGCCGGTCGTGCCGATCTTGCCATCGCCCGCCGCATCCTCGCGCATGACGTCGAGATCGCGATGAAGCGGCAGGATCAGCGTGGCATTCTCGGCAATGCGAAGGTTGTCGCGATTGATGGCGACGCCCTGCCCCTTGAGCTTCTCGATCTCGGCGATGAGCGCCCACGGATCGACGACGACGCCGTTGCCGATCACGCCCAGCTTGCCCGGACGAACGACGCCCGAGGGCAGCAGCGAAAGCTTGTAGGTCTTCTCGCCGATGACGAGCGTATGGCCCGCGTTGTGGCCGCCCTGGAAGCGCACGACGACATCCGCGCGTTCCGACAGCCAATCGACGATCTTGCCTTTACCTTCGTCGCCCCACTGCGCGCCGACGACCACCACGTTAGCCATGTTGCATTCACCACATGTCATGAAATGGCCCCGGCTGATGGGCCGGGGCCAGAACCATCGCTGGTAGGTTTACTGCGCTAGCCGAAAAGTGGAAGCGCTTTTCCGCCGCGGGCGAATTTCGCCAGTGTTTCAGAGGCTAGGAGCCCGCGATAAGCCCTACTGCCGGTAGATGATCGCGCGCGCCGACGGCCACGAGACTCGGTAACCAAATTCGATCGTCCGTTCCTGGTCGGGCTCCAGCTTGCCCTCCCACATCAGCACGCCGCGCTTGTCGTCGACGTTCTGCTTCGTCGGACTGGTGGCGCCGGTCAGGTCCACCTTGATCTCCTGGTTGGCCGAGACGGGCACCTGATCGTAGACCGCGAGCGCGATGGCCCGCTCGTGCATGCTCTTGATCGACAGCAGATAGTTGCGGTTGTCGGTCCGCGACGTGGAAATCAGGCCGGTCTCGCCGCGCGTCTCGGCCGCAACCGCATGACGGACGCGCACGAGGTCGTCGATGCCGAAGCCCAGCTCGTGGTCTTCGCCCGGCGACAGGATCGGCAACCGCCCCGTGCCGACGAACGTCCCGTCGCGAAACAGGGACGCGCTGCCCGGCAGCAACGGCGTGCCCTTCGGCACATTGAACTTCGCGTAGAGGTAAGCCTTGGCGTCCACCTTCGGAACGGCCCGCACGGTGAGCTGCGGCTCGACCGTATCCGCGCCAAGCTGCACGCGTTTCGATTCCCCCGTATCGGGGATCGTCAGCCGGCCCGGCACGGCATAGAGCGCGTGGAACGGCGCCTGGATCACCTCGACCGGCCGCTCTTCGATGGCCGCCTTGCTCTTGCGCTGCCGCGCGTCCAGTGCATCCGACTCCTCAGCCATCTCGGCCTGCGGTTCGGCCACCGCAATCCCGTCCTCGGCGGAGAACGAGCGCGCCGCTGGAGCCGGCGCCATGGCGACCGGCGGCATCGGAGCGCGCCGCTCAGGTTCGAAATCGACGATCAGCGGACGCAGCTCCGGTGCCGCAGCGCCCGCCGTCGGCCGCGTGGTCGAGAGCGTGAGCGCGATGTTGTCCCAGCTTTCGCCGGTCTTCTGATTGATGGACGCCCGGCGGCTGATGTCGATCTTGGGCGCGACCGTCTTGGCGCCCGTGGAGAGGCGCACGTCGTAAAGCGGCGTCCACGAGGCATGAGCCACCTGGTAGCGCAACGTGATGTCGGCCTCGAGCGCGGACTGCGTGATCACGAACACCTTGGCCTCCGTCCGCTCCGTACGCTCCGGAGCGAGCGAACCGAGCTTGTTTTCCAGGTCCGCGATTTTGCGGTCCACTTCGCGCATCTTGGCCTGCGCATCCCGCAGCGAACGCTGGGCCTCGGAGGAGCCCGCCGAGATCAGCGCCAGGATCGCGGCCCAATCCTCGCCCTTGTCGGCGCCGGCGGCCGGCGCGGGCCGCGTCGGCAGTTGCGTCAGGTTGGTGATCAGCTGCTTCTGCGTTTCGGCGGCAGCAACCTGCGCCTCCAGCACCGAGCGCTCGTCGCGTAGCTGCTCGATCTCGATTTCGATCTGGCGCTGCTCGGTCGCGGCGGCCTGTGCATCCGCGCGCGGCACGAACACGCGGCGCGTATCGACGGAGCCGATTTCGAGCTTACCGGTCGCGCTGCCCTCGACGCGGATCGAGCCTTCGACGGCGCCCGCCGGAAGATCCTGAAACAGAATGGTGTGCTCGCCCTTTTCAAGCTGCACCTTCGCGACCCGCATCACCTCCGCGCCCATCGGAAACACCGTCACGGCATCGATGCGAGACACCGCCTCGACCTCGGCCGTGTGACCGGCGCGAACGCCCAGCCCAAGGAAAAGAAGCGCGACGACAACGATCTGCTTCACGGTGAGGCACCTTTCGGATGGTGTTGAGAAGGACTGCGGAAGCGCGATCATGAGCGCGCAGAAATGACCTCGCAAAAACTCGCGAAGCGGTGATGGCACCTGTGCGGCCGTTTCACGACGAAATTATGGCCACCGTCGATCCGCGCACGCCCTGCGACCCGGCCCACGCATCGCGCAGGGCCTTCGTGCGATACGCCCAAACGCAAAAAAAACGGAGCCGCCCGAAAGCGACTCCGTTCCTCATTTACTAATCCTACGAAGACGCAGCCCGAGACAAGATACGATCAGGCCGCGCCTTCAATTCTTACTTCATCGCGACCGGGTACATCGGCTGCGGGTTGTCGAGACGATAACGCGCGCTCAGCAGGAGATCATGCGAGGTGATGTCCTGGATTTCGAGACCGCTGTAAGAGCCCGATCCGTCGTAAGCCGACGCGCGGCCCGTCTCGACCGATCCGAGATCCGTGTAGCGATAGGCGAAATCAAGAGTGAGCTGCGGGGTCACGTCGTAGCTGAGACCGGCGTAGAGCGCCCAGGCGAAGTTCGTCGAATAGTTGTCCTTGTCGCCGTAGTAGACGCTGTTGTTCGGAACGTTGACGTCCTTGAAGCCCTGAACGTCGATGCCGGCGATGCCGATGCCGCCGCCGACGTAAGGCGTGATGCCGCGGAACGTGCCGAGGTCGATGTAGGCGTTGACCAGGCCGAGCCAGCTTTCGAGATCGGCCGTGTATTCGTTCGTGCCGCAGTTACCAGGTGTGCCGCAAGGACCATGATTGTAGGAGTCCTGAGCCAGAAAGAGCTGCTTGCCGCGATACTCGCCCGTCACGTCGAAGCGCAGCCAGCGGCTGTGCTCAACGCCGATACCGAAACCGTACAGCGACGAACTCTTGATGTCTTCGTGATGGACCGTATGGTCGGCGAACGCGGGATCATCCACGAAAATCCCACCCGGCTCCGGGTTCTTCATGCCGATGGTGCCCTTGAGGTACCACGCGCGGCCCGACGGCGCTGGCGGCGGAATATCTTTAATGCTGCCGTAACCAAGGTCGGCGGCCTGTGCCGGCGCCGTGGCAACAATAAGCAAAGCTGCGCTGACGGCTGCGCCCGCCAGGACGCAAACACGTGACGTTCTCATCGACTGTCCCTTTCGGATTCTGTCCCGAACTCTCCCGGGACCTGAAAACAAACGCAGCACTAATCTCTAGGGGACTGTGTCGGAGAACGTTTAATATACACTTAAGCGGCGTTCTGTTTTGGCGCGGCTCCTGCGTGTACGCAGCATCGCGCGCACGTCCGCAAACTCGCGATACGCGCGTCGCGCAAAAACATTTCGTTAAGCTTTGTTACGCGGCCTTGGCCGCAGCCTTCACGGCTTCGACGATATCGCCTACCACGGTGTTGACGAGGCCTTCGTCGTCACCCTCGGCCATCACGCGAATGACGGGCTCGGTGCCGGACGGACGAATGACCAGCCGTCCCGCATCGCCGAGCTTCAGTTTCGCGCCCTCGATGGCTCGGCGCACGCGGCTGTCCTCGAGCGGCTTGCCGTTGACGTAGCGCACGTTCTGCAGCACCTGCGGCAGCGGCGTGAAGCGCGCGCACACTTCTGAAACGGGCTTCCCGGTTGCGACCACGCAGGCCAGCACCTGCAGCGACGACACCAGTCCGTCGCCCGTCGTCGTGAAGTCGGACAGCACGATATGCCCCGATTGCTCACCGCCAACGTTGTAGCCGTGTTTGCGCATGTGCTCGACGACATAGCGGTCGCCGACCGGCGTACGCGCAAGCGAAAGCCCTTGCTCCTTGAGATAACGCTCGAGGCCGAGGTTGCTCATGACGGTGGCGACGATGCCGCCCGCCGTCAGTTTGCCACGCCGGTGCCAGCTCTCCGCGATCACGGCCATCAGCTGATCGCCGTCGACGATGTGGCCCTTCTCGTCGACGATGACCACGCGGTCCGCGTCGCCGTCGAGCGCGATGCCGATGTCGGCGCGCACTTCACGCACCTTTTCAATCAGCGCATCAGGCGCGGTCGAGCCACACTTGTAGTTGATGTTGCGGCCGTTCGGATCGACGCCGATCTTGATGACCTCGGCGCCGAGTTCCCAAAGCGCTTCCGGCGCAACCTTGTACGCCGCGCCGTTGGCGCAATCGATGACGATGCGCAGACCGTTGAGGCGCAGGTTCTTGGGCAGCGTCCGCTTGGCGAATTCGATGTAGCGTTCCTGCGCGCTGTCGACGCGCGTGGCGCGGCCGATGCTGTCGGCGGAGGCGAGCAGCGCATCGCTCGGCCCATCGATCAGCCGTTCGATCTCGAGCTCCACATCGTCGGAAAGCTTGTAGCCGTCGGGATCGAACAGCTTGATGCCGTTGTCGTCGTAGCGGTTGTGCGATGCGGAGATCATGACGCCGAGATCGGCGCGCAGGCTGCGCGTCAGCATCGCGACGGCAGGCGTCGGCATCGGGCCGAGCAGAAATACGTCCATGCCGACGGCCGTGAAGCCGCTCATCAGCGCCGCTTCCAGCATATAGCCCGAAAGGCGCGTATCCTTGCCGATCACGACACGATGGCGATGCGAGCCGTTCTGGAACAGTTTGCCGGCGGCCATCCCCACCTTGAGGGCGATTTCGGACGTCATCGGGTGCTTGTTGGCGAGCCCGCGAATGCCGTCGGTTCCGAAATAGCGGCGTGTCATCAGTTCCCTCACCGATCAGAAGGCCCCCGCGGGGCGGCCTTAAATTCCCGCAGCCGCCAGCCAAGCTAGCAATACACCCTTTTGCCCAACCCTTTGGAGCTAAAGGTGACGAAGCCGGTCTCGCCCGCGCGCACGTGCTGAATGCCGTACTGAATCATACGCCTATGTAGAAATCGGTCAGCGGCGGCCGGGCCAGGCGGCGAATTGTGCGATCTTCGTTAAGGCGCACTTACCGGCCCAGGCCGCGAAGCGCAACCCTTACGGGGATTTCGCCCCCACCCGTTGCTGCGGCGCGGCTGTTGCGTCGCAAATTTCTACGCCAACCGCGCTTCGGAGCCCGCCTGCGCAGCCTCCCAGACATCCACCGCCTGGCGCGTGTCCGCCACATCGTGCACGCGCACGAGCTGCACGCCCTGTGAGATCGAATGCAACGCCGCCGCGATCGAGCCCGCCACCCGCCGGCGCGGATCCTCGACATTCGAGATCTGCCCGATCAGCTTCTTGCGGCTGGCCCCGAGCAGAACCGGCACGCCAAGCCCGTGATAGAGGCTCATCGCGGCCAGCACCGCCACGTTGTGATGCAGGTGCTTGCCGAAGCCGATGCCCGGATCCGCGATCAGCCGCGACTTCGGGATGCCCGCCGCGATACACGCGCGGATGCGCTGCTCGAGAAAGTCGAACACATCGAGCACCACGTCGCTGTACTGCGGATCGTCGTTCATGGTCTTGGGATCGCCCTGCGCATGCATCAGCATGACCGGCAGGCCGGACTCCGCGGCGACCTCCAGCGCGGCAGGATCGTGCGTCAGCGCCGAGACGTCGTTGAGGATGTCGGCGCCCGCATCGGCGGCCCGCCGCATCACCTCGGACTTGCGCGTGTCGATCGAGATGAGCTTGTCCGTCTTCGCCCGCAGCCCCTCGATCACGGGAATGACACGGCGCAGCTCGTCGTCGAGCGAAACGGTGTCCGATCCCGGCCGGGTCGACTCACCGCCCACGTCGAGAATGTCCGCACCTTCCTCGGCCAGGGAGAGGCCATGCGCGATGGCCGCCTCGGTCGAGTTGTGCCGTCCCCCGTCCGAAAAGCTGTCCGGCGTCACGTTGACGATGCCCATGAGGCGCGGGCGATCCAGCGAAAGTCCTGCTATGCGCGCGCGCGGACTGCGGATCGCCTCGACCAGATCGGCCGCATCGAGCGTGCTCCGCCCCCAGTCGCGTTCGAACAGCTCGCCGAGACCGATGGTCCGGCGCATCGTCCCGCGCGGGCTTCGTTCGAGCACTTCGAGCGCTGAGAACGCCAGCGGACCGCCGGCCAGCGGCAGCCCGCCCCAGATTTCCTGCGGATCTTCCCCGATCTGGCTCGGATAGATCCCGAGCGGGCGGACATAAATCGAGCGCTGCATGGCGTTCCTCGGACCCTGGCCGACAGATCGGATTGGCCCGGAAGCGGGCGGGATCGGTGATCTACAAACGGAAACGGCCGCGATCAACTCGCGGCCGCCCCAGCACATAAACGAAGCCAGTCTAAATCATCAAGAGTCTAGATCATCAAGACTGCGGCTGGGGTTCCATGCCGCCCGTACCCGGCTCCTCGCGCGGACGCGTGCGCCCCGCGTTCGGCACGGCGGGACCCGCCGAACCCTTCGAGCCGTCGTCGTCGCGGCGGATGATCTTCTCGCCCGCCATGATCGCCTTGACCTCGTCGCCGGAGAGCGTCTCGTGCTCGAGCAGCGCCTTCGCCACATCGTGCAGCTTGTCGAGCTTCTCGGTCAGGATCTTCTTGGCCGTCGCCTCGCCGTCGTGGATCAGCCTGCGGATCTCCTCGTCGATCAGCTTCGCCGTCTCGTCCGAGATGAACTTCGTCTGCGTCACCGAGTGGCCGAGGAACACCTCCTGCTCGTTGCCATTGTAGCGGACGCGGCCGAGCGTATCGGACATGCCCCACTCCATGACCATGGCGCGCGCAAGCTGCGTCGCCATCTGGATGTCGCCGGTCGCGCCGTTCGTCACGTTGTCCGGCCCGCCCAGGATGATTTCGGCTTCACGCCCGCCGAACAGCACCGCGAGGCGCGCTTCGCACCACTGGCGCGTGCGGCTGTAGCGGTCGCCTTCCGGCAGGTTCATCGTCACGCCGAGCGCGCGTCCGCGCGGAATGATCGTCACCTTGTGCAGCGGATCGTAGGGCACGACGAGGCCAACGATGGCGTGACCCGCCTCGTGATAGGCCGTGTTGCGCTTCTCTTCCTCGCTCATCACCATGGAGCGCCGCTCGGCGCCCATCATGACCTTGTCCTTGGCGTCCTCGAACTCGGCCTGCGTCACGAGCCGCTTGTTGCGGCGCGCGGCCAGCAGCGCCGCCTCGTTGACGAGGTTGGCGAGATCCGCGCCCGAAAAGCCCGGCGTGCCGCGCGCGATCGTCTTCGGATCGACATCCGGCGCGATCGGGCTCTTGCGCATGTGCACCTTGAGGATCTTCTCGCGGCCCGCGATGTCCGGGTTCGGCACGACGATCTGGCGATCGAAGCGGCCCGGGCGCAGCAACGCGGGATCCAGCACGTCCGGCCGGTTGGTGGCCGCGATGATGATGACGCCTTCGTTGGCCTCGAAGCCGTCCATTTCGACGAGCAACTGGTTGAGCGTCTGTTCACGCTCGTCGTTGCCGCCGCCGAGACCGGCGCCGCGATGGCGGCCGACAGCGTCGATTTCGTCGATGAAGATGATGCACGGCGCATTCTTCTTCGCCTGCTCGAACATGTCGCGTACGCGGGACGCACCGACACCGACGAACATCTCGACGAAGTCTGAGCCGGAAATCGTGAAGAACGGCACGTTGGCTTCGCCCGCAACCGCACGTGCGATCAGCGTCTTGCCGGTGCCAGGTGGGCCGACGAGCAGCGCGCCGCGCGGGATTCGCCCGCCGAGCCGCTGGAACTTCTGCGGATCGCGCAGGAACTCGACGATCTCCTCGAGATCGGACTTCGCCTCATCCACGCCCGCCACGTCCTCGAACGTCACGCGGCCCTGCCGCTCGGTGAGCAGCTTCGCACGGCTCTTGCCGAAGCCCATGGCGCGCCCGGATCCGGACTGCATCTGGCGCATGAAGAACACCCACACCGCGATCAGCAGCAGCATCGGGAACCAGTTGAGAATGACGGACAGGATCGACGGCACGTCCTCATCAGAGGGGCGCGCGGTGAACTTCACGTCTTTCGTCTTGAGGCGCTCGACGAGACCGGGATCGGACGGCGCATAGCTCGTGAACGGCGCCGCGTTTTCGCGCATCGTGCCGTGAATGCGATTGCCCGCCAGCGTCACTTCCGCGACGGAGCCGGATTCGACCGCGTTCAGGAAGTCCGAGTAGCTGATCTCGGACCCACGCCGCCCCGGCGTCGGATTGTTGAAGAGATTGAAAAGCGCGGCCAGCAGCACAAAAACAGCTACCCAGATCGCAAGCTTCTGAAAGTTCGGATTCATCTTTTTTCCCGTGCCAACCGGCGCCCAGGACGGACACCGGCACGACCCACGCCAAATTACAGGCTAAGATAGGGTCCGGGGGGGTGTTTGCCAAGTTGAATGCCCCCGTATCTTCAAGTGAAGACGCCGCATCGTTCGCTTTTGGTGAAGCGTCAGGCCTCCCATCACCTCACCTTGCGTTTCAGACCAATGAATTCGGCGCTGAAGCGGGCGTCGCCGTCGAGTTTGTCGGCCAGCGGCGGAACTGAGATGAGGCGGCCCGCGGACCAGATCGACGGCAATCCGGCCGCGGCACGCGCGGGAGGACGGTGATTGAGGCGAAATTTGTCCCGCAAGGTTGCATACGCGGCAAGCCCAAGGGGACGCACCACGACCGGCGCATCCGCCGCCCCTTCACCCGATTCGGGCGCGTAGCGAACGCGGAAGCGCCAATCCCACAGCAGCTCCTGTCCGGCCGCCAGTTGGGCGTCCGGGACCGCAACCGGCGGCGGCTCGCGATAGAGCCGCAGCGTCGTCCGGCCTTGAGAGACGATGCAGCCGCCAAGCGTCCGCGCCATCGGCTGATCGTCTCGCGTCATCGCCGCTTCGAGCGCTTCCACCTGCGACAATCGCGCGGGCTTGGAGTCGCCGCCGAATGCGCCGAGCAAGCGCGCCAGCATGCGGATGCGAACTTCCTGGGACTCGCGCCGCCAGACCTCGCGCGAGAGCGACGCGAACACGCCGCCGTTGATCGCGACCAGTGTCTCGATCCGTTCTTCCGTCATCGCGTCGAGCGCAACCCGCGCCCGTGAGAGACGCTGTGCGCTGAGCGCCAGCTTGTCGTTCGAAAGGCCCAGCGCCGTCAGATGAGGGTTCGCCTGCCGCAAGCGCACGCGTTCGAACTCGGGCCGCTCATTGCTGGGATCCTCGAGCCACGCGCCATCGCTGTGCTTGAGCACCGCCGCCAGCGCGGCCTTCGTCACGCCGAGCAGCGGCCGCACGAGTTGCACGGAGCCGTCCGGCAGCAGCGCGCGGGCGGTTGCCATGCTGGCCAGCCCATCGAGCCCGCTGCCCCTCCCGAGCCTCATCAGGAACGTCTCCGCCTGGTCGTCGGCCGTGTGCGCCGTGACGACGGCGCCGGCCCCGGCCGCGCGCGCGTGCGCCACCAGCAGCGCATAGCGCGCTTCCCGCGCCAGCTCCTGCACACCGGCCAGCGGCTTCTCCGCGCTCCAGACGAGCGTGGCGTGCGAAAAGCCTGCCGCACGCGCCTGGTCCGCGACCCAGTCCGCCTCGCGCGCCGAATCCGCGCGCAGCCCATGGTCGACGGTGGCCACCTCGATGGCGAGCCCCTTGGGCGCGAGACCCGCTTTGACCCAGCGCGACGCGAGCGTCATCAGCGCCATGCTGTCGACCCCCCCGGACACCGCCAGCACGACACGCCGGTAGGGGCCGAGCACGTCTTTGAGCAAGGCGTCGACGGAGACGATATCTTGGAACGGGTGCGGTTCCGTCATGGACGGGCTCTAGATGGACCAGCTCGACGTGGACAGGCCGTAGCGGCACGCGCGCGGTGAATACCCGCTTGCACGAGACGCCGCGTCATGTCCGCAACGAACGGCCGCGCCGGCCCTCGGGCCGCGCCGTCACGGGCAGCCGATCCGCTGCCGCTCGCCATCGGCTTTCGATTTCAGAAGCGGCGGCGCATTCGGATACTTCGTCGTCACCGCGCGCAACGAGGCGCACGCGTCCTGCCGCTTGCCGAGCTGCGCCAGCGCCATGCCGCGCTTGAGCTGCGCATCGGGCGCCTTGCCGCTCGTCCCGTACGCCTGAATGACGAGGTCGAAGGCTTCGGCCGCGTCCGCGAAGTTGCGTTGCACGTAGTGAGATTCGCCCAGCCAGTAGAGCGCGTTCGGCGCCAGCGGATCCTTTGGATAGTTTTTCAGGAAGTCGCGGAAGCCCGTTTGCGCGGCGCCATAGTCCTGCTGCAGCAGATGGCCGTACGCGTTCTCGTAGACTTCCTTCGCGCTGCCGCCGCCCATCGGATCGGCGGCCGCAAACTGATCGCCGCCGCCCGGTGGCGGCGGGAGCGACTCGGCCCCGTACGTGGACGGCGCCGCAGGTTGCTGCGAGGCGACGGGCGGAAACCGCGAACCGCCCGGAGCGCTGCCCGCCCCCGGTCCTGGCTCACGTTGTCCCTGTTCACGTTGTCCCGGCTCACGTTGCTCAAAGCCGTTGTTGTCGGACGTCACGGTCGTCGAACCGAATCGGCTCGTCTGCGTGCCGTCGTCCGCGAATTCCTGGCTTGGCGGCCCGGCCGCATCCGATCGGCGCTGACCACCGGCCCCTTGCGCCCGCATTTCACTCGAAAGCTGCTCGACCTGCGCCGTCAGCGCGCGGATCTGCGTCTCGATGCTGTCCAGCCGCACGCTGTCGCCTGCCGACATGCTGCCACCGCCCTGCTCGGTGCGCAACGGAGCCGGCTGCGCGCCGCCTGTCCGCGCCAGAGATTCGAGCGTACCGATCACGACCTGCAGATCGACGAGCTGACCTTCGAGCTGTTCGACACGCTGGCGCAAGCCCGCGCTGTCGCCACCGCCACCGCCCGCACCCGCACCCGCAGCGGCCCCTGCTCCGGCGTTTGGCGCAGCCTTCTGCGAAGGAGCCTTGGCCCCCTTTACGGCAGGCAACTGCTCGCTTTCGAAGCTCTGCGCGAGAGCCGGACCCGCGCCCATGACGAGAGCCAGCGCTAGGCCCACGGCGGACCAGCCGGAAGGCCGTCGAACAACAGGCTGCGTGGATTGCATGGGCGAAGAGCCCTCCTCATTGAGCGGTCGATATCACTGCGCGCGGCTTCGACATTACGCGGCGCGCGACATGAAAACAAAGGGAGAGCCGGAGCTCGAAGGCACGCCAAATGCCTCACCTGCTCTCCGTCCTTCCCCGGCGCTTGTCAACCGGTCGAACCCACCGCGGCTCTACTGGAACGCTGGAGACTGTAGGATTTCCGCCGAACCCGAACCGCGCCCGCCATCCTTGATCCGGCTTTGCAGCAAGATGGTGATGGTGCGCCGATTCTGCGCCAGGCATGCCGCGTCCGGACAATCGGACACCCGCTCTTCACGGCCGCGCCCGTAAGCCGTCAGCCGATCGGATGCAACGCCTTCCGCAATCAGCCTGTCACGGACGACCGCAGCCCGCCGCTCGGAAAGCTCGACGGTCTCCTCGTCGGGCAGAGCCCCGTCGTCCGCGTGACCTTCGACGGCGGCCGACAGCCAGGGGTTCTGGGTGAGGAATCGCGCTTGCGCCTGAATGACACTCTGGGCGCGCGTCCCAAGGCTCGCGCTGCCCGCGCTGAAGAACACGCGGTCGCCGGCAGCGGAAAGAAACCGGCCGTCGATGTCGGCGGAGACTCGCGCTTGCAGCAGCGCGCTCCGGCTCAGCGGCCGGTCGACAGCGAGCGCGGCGCGCGTTTCGGCATTGGTCCAAGTCGAGCCGGCCTCAACCGCCGCCGCCGTGGCGCCCGCGCCAGTGGGCGCATGAGCGGGCGCAGGAACGGGATAGGCGGTCGGTGTCGTCGATCCTGTCGTGGTGCTGTAGATTCGCCCGAGATGCTGGCGCGCCTCGGTCGCCTGCACGCTCCGTGGCGCCTCAGCGATCAGGCGCTCGAACAGAGGCTGCGCCTGGTCCACGCGACCGCCTTCGAGCGCCGCCATGGCCTCGCCATAGAGCTTCTCGGCCGTATCGGCAGGTGCGGATTTCTGCCAGCCCTCGAAGAACCAGCGGTTGCTTCCGTCGTCATTCGCCTCGCTCTTCGCCTCCGGCATCCCGGCGGGAGGTTCGACGACGGAAAAGCCGTTGTGTGGATTTCGGATGTTGAACGTGCCGAGCGGCACTTCACCGGCGGCTTCGCCGCGCGTTTGCGATCGTGCCGCATCGGACGTCAGGAGAGCGGCCAGGCAGACGACGGAGAATGCTGCGACTTCAGCCAGCTGGCGAACTTCGCCGGAAATCGAGTGGCGAGCTTCGCGAACGATCGATTTATGTCCTGCGGCCGCACGGTGCGCGCGCATGAAGGCATCCTCACTTCACCGGCCGTTGGAAGCGTGCGGAAAACCAGCCGGAACCTGCCCACGTGTGCGCTTCCAATGCGGCCAAACTTTGCCACCGGAGCGCCAAAACCAGGCAGAAAAGCAACAGTGCACGGCCGCTAAGCGCGAAACAGGATGAGGAGGGCAGCAGGGTGGAACGGAAGCGCCACACCCACCGCCCCGCCGCACCCGGCAGGTCGCGAAACGCGCGCCAAAAGCAAAAAAGCACGCGAGCCTGGGCTCGTGCGCTTTTGAAATTGAATGCTGCAAGCCGCCGGACCGCGCGATGGCAAACGGCGGCCGTCGAGTCTTACGAAGCGACGCGGTTGTTGAGCACCGTCTGCGCGCGCCGGTTCTGCGACCAGCACGAGATGTCGTTGCAGACGGCCACCGGCCGTTCCTTGCCGTAGGAGATGGTGCGAACGCGATTCGCCGCGACACCGTTCTGGGCCAAGTAATTGCGGACCGACGTTGCGCGCCGTGCGCCGAGCGCGATGTTGTATTCGCGCGTGCCGCGCTCGTCCGCGTGGCCTTCAACCGTGATCGTGAACTGCGGATACTGCCTCAACCACTGCGACTGCTTGGCCAGGATCGCCTGCGCTTCGGGCGTCAGGTCCGTGCTGTCAGATGAGAAGTACACGAGGTCGCCGACGTTGACGCTGAAGTCGCGCTGCGTGCCGGGCGTGATCGGACCTTTGCCGTCCGGACCGAGCTGCGAGTTCGGATCGTTTTGATTGTTGGCGCACCCGCCCAGGGTCGCTGCCGTCAGCGCGAGCAATACCGCACACATAAAGCCCGAGGCCCGGAAAACAGGCGCCATAAATCTTCCTTTCGTAGGCTCGACGGCCGCACGCCCGCGCACCGGAGCCAAAAGTCCCCTAACCACCCAGTTACCCGAGCTGAAGTACGAAAATGTGGCCACGTCCCGCGCGAAACCGAGATCCGCGAAAAATGACCTCATCGTCAAAGCTCGAGTCGTTCCCTCGGCGCTTCCCGCAAACGTCGCCCCGCCTCTGATGGGCTTTGAAGACTGGCCCAACGCTGCCTGAGCGCGGGCGGCACAGAGCCGCCATATGGGCCGTCCGGAAGACGCGAGCCGAAAATGAGCGATATCACCCGATGCGGCAAGCAGCGAATGTGACAGCGATTAAATCGTCTGGGGAAAGAGGCTGGAAGAGCGCACACCGACGCAGAGCAGCTTATCGGCGGTAAATGTGGCCCCGAATCCAAGCCGTCAGTGAGACCAAGCCTTCAGCCGGGTGCCGGACTGTCTCTGCTGCGGGCGCAAGCGCCGGATCTCTGCGGCGTTCAGCCACTCGCCGGAGTGTCCGCGCGGCCGCGCTTCGCGCGTTACGACAAAGCGCAGCGTGCTTTAGAAAAAGAACGTGCTTTAGAAAAAAACAGAGCTGCCGCAGCATTCGCTACGACAGCTCTAATTTTCAAATCTGCCTGGACTTTAGATCCAAGCCGACTTTGAATTCGCCTTAGCGAACGTCGGCAACAGCCGGAACGTCTGCGCCGAGCTTGAGCGGAGCAGCCTCTTCACGACGGCAAGCGCCGAGAGCGACAGCAACGATAGCAGCGGCAAGAACGATAGCGCCCTTCATGGTAGTTCTCCTGTTGTGTCCCAAAAAATTTTCGGACGTTAGCGAGCCACTTCCGTGGCAGTCGGAACCTCGGCGCCGAGTTTCAACGGCGCCGCCTCTTCACGACGGCAAGCGCCGAGCGCAACAGCGACGACGGCAGCCGAGAGAATGATCAGCCCCTTCACACCCTGCATGGTCTTATCTCCTGATGCTTGTTCGGCAACGAGCCGTATATGTGGGTACCGGCGCTGCATGATTTGATCAAGAACTGAGGGTGCCAAGACACTGTTTTCCCCCCTCGTTGATGCGAAAATGCAACTCGATATCTGTACGCCCTAAGCAACTTGAGACGAAACGCTCTACCGGCGGAAACGACTGATTTTCCAACCTTAATTCCATCTCGGCACGCCGGGGCGCACATGCAAGATAGAGAGTGGCCGGTTAAAGCCGCGTTAATCGCTGTCTCAGTTCAGGAGCGGTGACCAGGCCGGGTCGGACCCGAACGATGGCGTGTTGACGACTCGTTCGTTGTAGCCGGTGAGATCGACCGAATAGATTCGCGACCCTCCCGTCTCCCCCTGGCTTTCCCGGAAGAACATCAAAACGCGCCCGTTGGGAGCCCAGGTCGGCCCCTCGTTGTGGTAGCCCTCGGTCAAGACGCGCTCCCCGGACCCGTCCGGACGCATGACGCCGATCAGGAATCGGCCTGCGAGCTGCTTGGTGAACGCGATGTAGTCGCCGCGCGGCGACCAGACCGGCGTCGAATAGCGCCCCTCGCCCATGCTGATCCGCCGCGGATTGCTACCGTCGGATCCCATCACGAATAGCTGCTGCGTGCCGTCGCGATCGGATTCGAACACGATCTCGTGCCCGTTGGGCGCATAGGACGGGCTGGTGTCGAGCGCACTCGAGTTGGTGAGCTGCCGCGTCTGGCGCGTTCGCAGGTTCATTTCGAAAATGTTCGAATCACTGCCGCTCTGCAGGCTCATGATCACGCTCTGGCCGTCCGGCGAGAATCTAGGTGCAAACGTCATGCCCGGAAACTCGCCGACCGCTTCCCGCTTGCCGGTCTCGAGGTTCATCAGGAACACGTGCGGCTGGTCCTTCGTGTAGGCCATGAAGGCGATCTCGCTCGCGATCGGATTGAAGCGCGGCGTCAGAACGAGCTCCTGGCCCTGCGTGAGCAGGCGCACGTTGGCGCCGTCCTGGTCCATGATCGCGAGCCGCTTCACCCGCTTCGCCTTCGATCCCGTCTCGTCGACGAACACGACCCGGGTATCGAAGTATCCCTTTTCGCCCGTCAGGCGCTCGTAAACCTGGTCCGCCACGAGATGGCCGACGCGCCGCCAGTTCTGCGATCCGGTCGTGAACCGCTGCCCCGCGAGCTGCTTGCCGCTGGTCACGTCCCAGAGCCGGAATTCGCTCATGAGCTTGCCGTCCGGCCCGCGCGTCACGCGTCCCACGGCCAACGCTTCGGCGCCGATCTGCCGCCAATCGGGGAAGCGTGGCAACGCGTTGACATCACGGATATTTTCAAGAAATGACGCGGGATCGAGCGGCTGGAACAAGCCCGAGCGCTCGAGATCGGCCATCACCACCTGCGCCACATCGGCCGCGAGCTTGGGGTCGTCGCCCGTAAACACCGGGATCGCGATCGGGATCGGCGCCACCGTGCCCTGGCGCTGCGTACCGCGCAGGCCATCCGGCGAAAAACCGTCGACGCCCGCGCCGGGGCGCGAGTCGCCGCTGCCGCCGCTGGTCGGTGGACCCGGCGGGCCTTGCTGAGCGGGCGGCGGCACCTCGTAGCCCTGCTGACGCAATTGATCGCCGAATCCCCCACCCCCACCGCCGCCACCTGCAGGGGGACGATAAGCGTCGTCCGCCTGCGCGCGCGCCGGCGAAACCAAAACCGGCATCGTGCCGACCGCTGCGGCAACGAGGAGAACAGCACAGACACGGACGAAGTGCTTGGGCAGTGCGCGCAGCGCATGCGTGGGAAGGAGGCGTGGTTCGGTCATGGTCCTCATCTTCGATGTCATCGTGGCGCTTTCCTGCTCGTGGAAGGCCAAAACCCCATAAATCGGGCGTGAGCGCGGCACCTTTGGCATACGCTTACAGCATTTCGCGCGGATCGAAGTCCCAGATGATCGACTTCCAGGCCCAATAGCGATCCTGCGGCAGCGTGAACGGCGAGCACGACTTGACCGCGCGCACCGCCGCTTCGGCTGCGATTTGGAACACGGGGCCGGATTGCGGGGCCTCGATGGCGGGCTCACCTTCGAGCGTTCCGTCCGGACGCAGCCGCCAGCGCACGGTCACGACCATGGTCTCGATCCCACCGCCGCCGCCCGGCAGCTTCCAACACGCCCGCAATTGCTGGCTGATCTGGGCCCGCAGCAGATCCTGCTCACGCACGGAAAGCCGCGGCGCGTCGCCCTCGGCGGCGCCTGCGGTCGGTCCGGTGTAGTCGGTCGGCTCCGTCGGCTCGGTCGCGGAATTCGGCGCGCCCTTGCGGGTCGGATCCTTGTCGAGCAGCGCGGCCAGGCGATCGGCCTGCTCCTGCTTTTTCTTCTTCTCGAGGTCCTTTTTCTTCTGTTCGGCGAGCTTCTTCTTGCGCGCTTTTTCGCGCTCTTCAGCCTTCTTTTTCTCGTCGGCCTTCTTCTTGTCCTCTTCGGCTTTTTTCTTCTCGTCCTCGGCCTTTTTCTTATCTTCGGCCTGCTTCAACTCCTCCGCCTTCTTCTCCTCCTCGACCTTTTTCAGCTCGTCGGGAGTCGGTCCCGGCGGCGGGTCGGGCGGCATGGCGGCGAGCTTTTCCGCGATCGGATCGGGTTTCGGGGGCTCGGCCTTCGGGGGCTCGGGAGGTGGCGGCGCCTCTTCCACCTTTTTCTCGGGCTCGGGAGGCGTCGGCTCGACGGGAAGCTCGGGCGCGAGAATCGGCTTCGGCTTCTCCGCCTCGAGCTTCGACATCTCGGGTTTCGGCTCGTCCTTGGCCTTCGCTTCAATCTCGGTCGCGGTCGTGCTGCCCTTCTTGAGCGCAAGCAGGTCAGACGGCGTGATGAGCGCGACTTCGATCGGCGCGGGCTCCGGCGCCTTGAGCGGCGGCGTCGAGAGCATGGCGAGGTACATCCACGCCAGCGCGCCGCCATGTAGAAGGATCGACAGGGTCAAGCCGAACGGCACGGCAGGCCCCCGTTTTCAAGGCGCAAACCGAGTACTGTATGGCAGGCGTCACGGCAGACGGCGTCCGCCACGGAGACCAGCTCCGGCCGGTATGATGTCGGCGGGCTGGCGCGATCCCGCGCCGCGCTCCCTCGCCTGAACTGCATCATGCCATCGTCCTCGCACAAGCCCTGCGGAGGAACCCCTGCCTCCGATGCTCGATCATTGCGGGGCGGCAGCCCCGTCCTCCACTTCCGTCACCAGCGAAACCTTCTTGAAGCCGCCGGCGCTGATCCGTCCCATGACGCGCATGATCGCGCCGTAGTTCGTGCCCTTGTCGCCACGCACGAAGATCTGCTCTTCGACGCCGTTCTTCGCGATTGCCTTGAGCTTTTCGGCCACCTCGTCGATCGTGACCTTGGTTTCGCCGATGAAAACATCCCCGTTGGACGAAAGCGAGATGGTGAGCGGCTCGTGATTGCTTTCGAGCTGCTTTCCTTGCGACTGCGGCAGCTCGATCGGCACGCCGACCGTCAGCAAGGGCGCCGAGACCATGAAGATGATCAGCAGCACGAGCATCACGTCGACCATCGGCGTGACGTTGATCTCGCTCATGGGCGCGCGCCGGCCGCGACGGCTTCTGCGCCGGCCGCCACCACCCGCAGCGTTGAGGCTCATTCCCATCTTAGTGTCCCGATTCCGAAGTTCGCTTGAGTTTTAGGCTAGGTCCCAGAGCGAACTTCGGAATCACAAGGGACACTAGAATCATAGACTTGCTAGTGTGATTCAGATCGAGAAATTCACTCGGATCCAGGCGGCTTGATATGGCGAATTTCTCGATCATCACACGAGGCGGTCAGCTCCTCACGTCGATCTGGCGCGAAACGATTGCGGCGAACTCGTCGGCGAACGCCTCGAGCCGCTGCGCGATCTGGGCCGAATCGGCGGAAAACTTATTGTAGAAAATGACCGCCGGAATAGCGGCCATCAGCCCGAGCGCGGTCGCAAACAGCGCTTCGGCGATACCCGGCGCGACGACGGCGAGGCTGGTGTTCTTTGAGATCGCGATCGCCTGGAAGCTCTGCATGATGCCCCAGACGGTTCCGAACAGCCCGACGAACGGCGCCGTCGAACCCACGGTGGCGAGAAACAGCAGCCGCCGGTCGAGCCGTTCCATCTCGCGGCTGATGGTGACGTCCATGACTTTCTCGACACGCAGCTGGATGCCGCCGAGCGCGCGGATGTTGCCCTCGACGGAGCGTTTCCATTCGCGCATGGCCGCCACGAACAGCGCCGCCATGGTGATCGTCGGCCCGCGCGAGAGACCGTTGTAAAGCTCGTCGAGCGACTGCCCGGACCAGAATGTCTGCTCGAAGCGGTCGGCCTCGATGCGGGCGCGCCGGAACGCGATCAGCTTTTCGATGATGATCGCCCACGACCAGATCGAGGCGAGGCCGAGGCCGCTCATGACGATCTGAACAGTTGGCGAGGCTTGGAGGAACAGCTCAATGAAGGATACGCCATGCGCGGCAGGCGCAAGGGCGGTTTGCGTCACGTCTTGCGGATTCATTGCGTCAACCGTCTTTCGAGGCTTCGAGCGGGCGGCCGAGGCGCCATGAAGATTGAGTGTGCCGAATCGGCAATCCGCTCCCCAGCCCCAGCGGATCGAACGTGCACCGGCGCGCACAGTGCATCAAGAACCTTGTTGCCGCGCAATATGACCAAATAAGGGTCGGACTGCCCAGCTGCGCGCCACGGCGAAGCGATTCTCGATCGAGCTGGATCCCGCGCCAGGACCCTCGCTCGACGTATCCTCGCAACCCAGAGCACGGGCAGCACCGCAGGAGCATTCCAACTGCTGCAGTGAACGCGGTTCCGGCATTTCAACACGTGGGCATGTCAGCTTCTTTTCTTAGCTTTTCTTGGACGGGCCAAAGCCAAGTTTCCTTGCCGGACGTCTCTCTCCACCTCCCGGAGCGAGGCGTTGATGTTTTTCTTCCATTTAGGGCCACGCGACTTTGCTTCCTCAAGAGCCTCCTCAAAGGCCGCGCTGTCTGTCTCGAGGAACACGTCGATAAGATCCTTTGCTTGCTTCAAATCCTTGCTGCGCTTCGCTGGATTGGTTCGCCGCTCCTGAGCGATAAGAAGCTTATGGATTGCATACCGCATGGGAGGCGGAACGCTGACGAGCACCCCGGTGCCATACAAGGCGACAGCCTCAACGCTCTCCTCAGCGAGATATTCCATGAATTTCAATGCCTCCGCGGAGCATCGAAGTTCGTCGATCAGCACAGGCGATTTTCGCCCGCGACCGAAGGTCGTCAGAACGTCGATTTGAAACTTGTTGTCGGCGACGAAGACCTTAGGGAGTCGATCATCCCGGCTCATGCGTGCCTTGAAAGTCGGATCCGCACGTTTCAAAATCGCTTCAAGGTCTTGAGGTTCGCCAGCAGCAACGAAAGACGAAACCAGCAGGTCGGCGTCGTTCGTCATCAGCGCGCTCGACGGCAGATAGGCACCGACGAGGCACGGATATGTTTGATAGGCCGAGGTGCCAACGAGGACGACTCCCTGCTTAAACAAACCGGCGTTGGCGACTGTCTCGAGAACCCTGCCAAGCGGAAGCGTTGGACCTGGTATGTATGCTTTCTTTAGGACAGAAACGGTGGTTCTCAGACCTTTCGCGTGCTCTGCCGCGCGGCGGATCTCTTCAGCTTGAGCTTGCGCACCTGGATCGTTGGCGGGTCCGAGAGATCTCTGATTCCGCGTCGCGCCATCTTTGGTCGTAACGTAGAGATAGTCCTTCCCTTTGATTTTTCTCACTGACACAGATCCGTGCGCAACATCGGCCAAGCCGATGCTTTGCAAGAGATCTGCGTACATGGTCTGAAAATTGAGGGGTATCGGCCTCATGGTTAGATACACTCTACGTTTTTTGTATCTAACAGTTAGCATGTCCCTAGTTAGATACAAATAAAATTTTTTGTATCTCGCGTCGACGGTCGCTCTAAACGACACCCCGCGGCTCGATATGTCGATCCCTCAACGCCCGCAAAGTCCGATGTGTCTTCCCCGGTGCACTTCGGAGTCCGCCCGCCCTAAACCGCCCGGGGCCCATGCAGGATGAGCAGCGCGCCCGCCACGCAGATCGCGCCGCCCGCCACGTCCCAGCGGTCCGGCCGCACGCCTTCGAACGCCCACAGCCAGATCAGCGACGCCGCGATGTAGATCCCGCCGTAGGCGGCATAGGCGCGTCCGGCGAATTCGGTATCGATGCGCGTCAACAGCCACGCGAACGCGACCAGAGCCGCGATCCCCGGCACCAGCCAGTACGCCGGCGCGCCCTGCCGCGCCCACGCCCAGATGGCGAAACAGCCTGCGATTTCGAGCAGCGCGGTGAGCCCGAAGATGGCGAGCGACGTCATGCGCCCTGCTCCAAAAGGCCAAGCCAGCCGCCGGTCTTCGGGTCGTAGGCTTGGATTTCGCCGGCTTCCATGTCGTAGAGCCAGCCGTGGATGTTGATGCGCCCCTCGGCGACGCCCCGCGCCACGATCTCGTAGGTCATGAGGTTGTCGAGCTGGAACTGGATGTGCGCGCGGATGGTGGCGAGGCTGCGTTCCGCCTCCGGTACGCGCGCCGCCGCCACGAGTTGATGCGCAGGCCGCGTATATTCGACCCAGCGCCCGAGATGCGCCTCTGAGTTTGGCGGCAGCGGCTCGGCAAGGGCCTGGATCCCGCCGCACCCGGTATGTCCGCACACGACGATGTCGTCGACGCCGAGATGACCCAGCGCATATTCGATCGCCGCGCCCACCGCTTCGTCGGCGGCAAACGACGGCGGCACGCAGTTGGCGATGTTGCGCACTTCGAACAACTCGCCCGGATCGGCGGACGTGATCTGCGACGGCACCACGCGGCTGTCGCAGCAGCCGATCCAGAGCAGCCTCGGCTTCTGCTTCTTGGTGGCGAGGCTTTTGTAGAAGGCCTTGTCGCGCTCGAACTCCATCCGGAAGCGCTCGTGCCCCTGCATCGCGTCCTTGATGTCGAGATCGATGCCGTCGGCATCCTTCGTGGTCGTCATGGTTCCCCCCGGAACTTCCTCAACATGATGAATGCCGTCCCTGCGGCGCGGCGCATCATCCTCGCCCCGCCCCGACTTGTCTATGCGCCTTACTTTTGGGCAGGCGTTCCCGCAGGCGCGGTCCCGGCAAAAGCCTCGCGCACCTCGGCCGGAACACGCAGCGGCTTGCCCGACACCGCCACCAGCACAACCGTCACCTCGGCTTCGAACACGCGCCGCCCCTGATTGAGCACCGCCTGCAGCAGCGTCACGCTCGCGCCGCCGATCTCCTTCACGCGCGTCTCGACGATCAGCACGTCGTCCATGCGCGATGGCCGCAGGAAATCGCAATTCATGCGCCGCACGACGAACGCGGCCGGCTCCCGGCTCGCCGAGCCGTCGATCATGCGGCGCGAATCCGTGCCGAGCAGCCGCAGGAAATCCGTCCTCCCGCGCTCGCACCAGCGGATGTAGGAGGCGTGATACGCGATGCCGCCCGCGTCCGTATCCTCGAAGTAGACACGCACCGGCAGCACGTGGTGGCGCCCGCTCGCATCGTCGACGATGCGGCCCGCCAGATCCGGCCACACTCCGGTCGAGTGGTCCGGCGCGCCATCGCTCGTAGGTGTGTCAGTCATGGGATCTCTGCTGGAAGCTGGCGGTGTCAGGCAAACGTGCGCCCCGATTCGACGGTCACGAGCACGATCTCCGGCGGCGCACCGAACCGGATCGGCAGACTGGAGCATCCGAGCCCGGCCGAAACGATCAGATTGCGCTCCTCCTCGACGATGTGGCCGAACAGGTAGCGCTGACCGTAGCGGGAAGGAACCACCGGCGCATAACCGAACACGCGCACCTGCCCGCCGTGCGTATGCCCGGCGAGCGTCAACGCCACGCGCTTGGGCACCTCGGGAAAGATGTCCGGCTCATGCACCATGAGAAGGACCGGCGCGTCGTCGGTGACCTTTTCGAGTGTGCCGTCGAGATCGTCCACGCCCTCGTACGCATCGCCGCGGAAATCGAACGTGTTCGGATCGACCGTCGGCCAGAACGCCCATTGATCGCCGAGCCCCGCGACCCAGAACGGCAGGCCGTCCTTTTCCAGCCGCACCGCATCGTTCTCGTAGACGGGAATGCCGGCTGCTTCGAGCGCCTGCCGGGCCTTGATGGGTCCGCCGCGCCGCTCCTGCACCTCGATATCTTCCCACCAGTCGTGATTGCCCAGCACGGCATGCACGCCGAGCGGCGCTTTGAGGTGAGCCAGCGCCTCGGCCCACTCGGCATGCGGAATGACGCGCCCGAAGCGCGCCATCCGCCCGCCGGGCACGAAGTCGCCGAGCAGGAAGACCATATCGGGCATGAGCGCATTCGTGCGGGCCACGATCTGGCGCAGCCGGTCCATGCCGAGCCAGGGCTCGCAAATGTGGAGGTCCGTGATAATCGCAATGCGCAACGCCAGCCCCGTAGGCCAATCCGGCGGCGACACGGCATAGCGCGTCACGCCGAGCCGGTACGGTTCGGCCAGCCCATAGCCGCCGAACGTCATCGTCGCCACACCCGAAAGCGCAAGGCCTTTGAGCAATTGTCTACGGGTAATCAAAAGATTCCTCTCGGACTGCACGGACGAAAGAATGACGGCCTGGCCGGAAACGGTCCGTCGAAGCCGCGGCCGACGATACGCCGCACCGAAGCATCAAGTCATGACCGGAACGTTGCGTCATGACGTCCGCCCCGCGCCGCCTTGAGCGCTTCCGGAAACAAGAGTGCTTCCGGAAAAGTGGGAACCGGTCATGGCGAAGCCATGCCAGCAACCGAGTGGCGAAGCCATGCCAGCAACCGAGTGGCGAAGCCATGCCAGCAACCGAGTGGCGAAGCCATGCCAGCAACTGAGTGGCGAAGCCATGCCAGCAGCCGAGTGGCGAAGCCATGCCAGCCAAGTGTCCGATAAGAAGCACGACAAATAGAGAGCTAGAGTCTTTCCGCAAAACAACCAAAAAACCGGAAAGACACTAGTCCTCTTCGCCCGCCTCGAACATCGGCAGCTCGGGCGTCGCGGCCCGCGACGGTCCCGAGAGCCCGAGATGGCGGAACGCCTTCATCGTCAGCACACGGCCGCGCGGCGTCCGCCCGATGAACCCCTGTTGCAAAAGATAAGGCTCGACGATTTCCTCGACCGCGTCGCGCGGTTCCGACAGCGCCGCCGCAATGGTTTCAATGCCCACCGGTCCGCCTTCGTAAGTACCCGCGATGCACGTGAGGTAGCGATGGTCGAGCGCATCGAGCCCCGCATGATCGACCTCGAGCGCTCGTAGCGCCACATCCGCCACGCCCGCGTCGATCACCGGCGCACCCGCGACCGCCGCAAAGTCGCGCACACGCCGCAACAGCCGGCCCGCGATGCGCGGCGTGCCGCGCGCACGCCGCGCGATTTCCGTCGCCCCATCCGGCGAGATCGGCGCGCCGAGCACGCGCGCGCCCCGCGTCACCACGCTTTCGAGTTCCGGCACGGTGTAGAAGTTGAGCCGGATCGGAATGCCGAAGCGGTCGCGCAGCGGCGTGGTCAGCAGGCCCGAGCGCGTCGTCGCGCCGACCAGCGTGAACTTCGCCAGATCGATCCGCACCGAGCGCGCCGCCGGCCCCTCGCCGATGATGAGATCGAGCTGGAAGTCCTCCATGGCCGGATAGAGGATTTCCTCGATCGCCGGATTGAGGCGATGGATCTCGTCGATGAACAGCACGTCGCGCTCTTCGAGATTGGTCAGCAGCGCCGCCAGATCGCCCGCCTTCGAGATCACCGGCCCCGAGGTGGCCCGAAATCCGACGCCAAGCTCCTTCGCCATGATCTGCGCCAGCGTCGTCTTGCCGAGACCCGGCGGCCCGGCGAACAGCACATGGTCGAGCGCATCGCCGCGCGCCCGCGCCGCTTCGATGAACACGCGCAGGTTCGCGCGAGCCTGCTCCTGGCCCACGAATTCGTCGAGCGAACGCGGCCGGATGGACGTTTCGAAGGCGTCCGCCTCGCGTTTCGCTCCGCTGATGAGGCGGTCGGTCATGTTTTGTTCGTGGCCGTGTTTGCGCGTCGCGTCAAGCGCGTGTCCTCAATGACGGTAGGACAACGACCTGCCCACGCACCCCGACCTGCTCACCGGAAGGAGCCAGGGCCTGCTGGCCGATCAAAAGCCCCCTCACCCCAACCCTCTCCCCAGGGGGAGAGGGAGCCCGTGCAGCGAAAGCCACGCACGTCCCCTCTCCCCAGGGAGAGAGGGACAGGGTGAGGGAGAGCCACGCACTTCCTCTCCCCTCGGGGAGAGGGAGCCAGTTGGTGCGAGCGAAAGCCACCCACTTCCGCCCTCCCCTCGGGGAGAGCGGGCCCGTGCAGCGAAAGCCACGCACTTCCCCTCTCCCCTCGGGGAGAGGGACAGGGTGAGGGGGGAGAGAAGCTCGGTGAGCGGTCAAGGATGGGGCGCCAGGGAGCGCGACGCGGGCGATACCCTACGCTCTGCGGCAGAGCATGCGCCCGAAAATCAGCGCAATCGCCGGCGGCACGGCCGCCAGCAACCCGTACATGATGGCGTGCTTGGACGTCGCCGCCCTGAGTGCCTCGACCGTGGCCGGATCGGTCGCCGAAACGTCGAGCGGCGCATAAGGCGCGTTGATGTAGCCGAAATAGGCGACCGCACCGGTCCAAATCAGCGACAGCACCAGCCACACCGGAAACGAAAACAGTTTGCACATCGCACGATCCTCCGTTGAGTACGAACATTCTTTGATAGTGAGCGGTCGCGTCAAGTGCGCGGGCACGCGTCCTCGCGCAATCTTCTTGTCAATCCGCGCCCAGCCAAAGCCCTGAATCTCACGCCCGATTGAAGTGTGTGGCAACGATGCCGTGTGCTCGTGGCCAAGCTGCAATAGTTTAAAGCAACAGGTGATTCGACCTGTCATCAGAGGGGGAGCGGGTTATGCGATTCAAACTGACGCTGGCGATCATCACGAGTTTTGTAGCGGCCCCGGCCGTCGCTGAACAAGCCACGCCGGCCCGAGGTGTCTACGCTGGCATCTTCGGCGGTGGAGGCTCCAGCACCGCCACTGACGTCACACAGCTCGGCACTGCCTTTTTTCCCGAGGCCGTGGGG
>NZ_JBHYDS010000014.1:0-75674 GCF_051860585.1 Hyphomicrobium sp. | reverse complement strand
CGTAGGGCTTTCCCATCGCAACACCTCGCCGACAAGGTGTTGCACTTCGTTTGTGAACTCAGGGGACCCACGCCAGTGTCCCCACGTGCGACGTCCGATAATGCGCGTGCGCCTCGGAACTCTCCGCCGCCCTACCTAAAATGCTTGCTCAGCTTCAGTCCCTGCGCCTGGTAATGGCTGCCGAGATCGCGGCCGTAGAGCGTCTCCGGCACCTCCATCATGCGCTCGTAGACCAGCCGCCCGATGATCTGCCCGTCTTCGAGAATGAACGGCACCGTGTGCGAGCGAACCTCGAGCACCACGCGCGAGCCCGCGCCGCCGGCCGGAGAATGCCCGAAGCCCGGATCCATGAAGCCCGCGTAGTGCACGCGGAATTCGCCGACGAGCGGATTGAACGGCATCATCTCGGCCGCATGCGTCGGCGGAATGTGCACGGCTTCCTTGGAGGCGAGAATGTAGAACTGATCCGGATCGAGGATCAGGCGCTGCTTGGCATCGGCGCGCACCGGCTCCCAGTAGTCCGCCACCGCACACGCGCCCGGCCGGTCGACGTCCACCACGCCGGTATGCTTGCGCGCCCGGTAGCCGACCAGCCCGTCGCCGTCGCCCGCGAGCGCCACCGACAGTGCGATGCCGTCATGAATGTCGGCCGTCGTACCGGACACCAGCGTCATCGCCGCCTGGAGCTTTTCCAAATCCGCATCGCTCTCGCGCGGATCGCCATGCCGGAAGCGCAGCTGCGACAGCTTCGATCCCTTACGCACGACGATCGGGAAGGTCTGCGGACAGATCTCGGCATAGAGCGGCCCGCGATAGCCGGCCGGCACGAGGTCGAAGGCCGAAACGCCGTCGGCGATCACGCGCGTGAACACGTCGAGCCGGCCGGTCGAACTCTTGGGGTTCGCGGAGGCCGAAATGGCGCCGGGAAGGTTCAGGCTCTCGAGCAGCGGCACGACGTAGACGCAGCCCGTCTCGAGCACGGCGCCGTTCTCGATGTCGAATTCATGCAGCTTGAGATCGGCGAGCCGGTCCGCGACCGCGCCGCCCGGCCCCGGCAGGAAGCTCGCGCGCACCCGGTAGGCTTTCGGCCCCAGCCGCAGATCCACGCTCGCGGGCTGGAGCTGGCCGGCTTCGATCGGCACTGAGCCCGCCAGCGCCCCAGCCGAGATCAGAGCGCGAATGGCCTGCACCGGCAGAATGCCGACGGCAGCAGCGGCTCCGAGCGGAGGTTGCGGCACGGTCTCGGCGGCTGGCTCGGCGGCATTCTTGGCGTCGTTCGTCATCGGGAGGCTCCCTTTCAGCTTGCGTCCTAGACGAAGCGCCTCTTGACGCCAAGAGGCCGGAGGGTCTAATCCGCTCCTGTCGCGGGCCGCGCCTCAATTCTCGGCCCGCATCGTGGTGATTTGGCCGGCCGGCTTGCAGCCACGTTAAACAACTCGCTAAAGAGGGCCCACGCGCGCGACCCGGTTTCTGGTCCGCCCTGGCTCATGCAAGCGGGGAGGACGGCCGGGTTTTTTCATGGGCGACCGGATACGCCCGCGCGAAGGACACGAGCGATGGCAAACGACAAGACCCCGGTCTCGGCCGACCCCGCGAGCTGGAGCCCCGAAACGCAACTCGTCCACGGCGGCGTGATGCGCTCGCAGTTCGGCGAGACCTCGGAAGCGCTCTTCCTGACGCAGGGCTTCGTCTACAATTCCGCCGAACAGGCCGAGGCGCGCTTCAAGAACGAAGACCCCGGCTTCCAGTATTCGCGCTTTTCGAACCCCACCGTCTCGATGTTCGAGGAGCGCCTGCGCCTGCTCGAAGGCGCCGAAGTCTGCCGCGCCGCCGCGACCGGCATGGCGGCCGTCACCGCGAGCCTGCTCTGCTTTTTGAAGGCGGGCGATCATATCGTAGCCGCCCGCGCCATGTTCGGCTCCTGCCGCTACATCGTCGAGACGCTGTGCCCGCGCTTCGGCATCTCCATGACGCTGATCGACGGCCGCGACATCGAAAACTGGCAAGCCGCCCTGCGCCCGAACACGCGCGGCTTCTTCTTCGAAACGCCCGCCAACCCCACGCTCGATGTCGTCGACATCGCCGCCGTCTCCGCGCTTGGCCGCGAGCACGGCATCATCACGGTGGTCGACAATGTGTTCGCAACGCCGATGCAGCAGCGCCCGCTCGCATACGGCGCGGACGTCGTGGTGTATTCGGCGACCAAGCACATCGACGGCCAAGGCCGCTGCCTCGGCGGCGCGGTGCTCTGCTCTGAAAAATTCCTGACCGACCACCTGCAGGATTTCATCCGCCAGACCGGCCCGTCGCTGAGCCCGTTCAATGCCTGGGTTATGCTGAAAAGCCTTGAAACGCTTCCGATCCGCGTGCGCGCCCAGACCGAAACGGCCGCCCGCGTCGCCGACGGCCTCGCCGGCATGACGGGCATCAGCCGCGTCATCTATTGCGGGCGCGCCGACCATCCGCAGGCCGACATCATCAAGAAGCAGATGACCGGCGGCGGCCAGATGATCGCGTTCGAGGTCGAGGGCGGCAAGGAAGCTGCTTTCAAGCTTCAGAACGCGTTGAAGAT
Organism: Hyphomicrobium sp.; assembly: GCF_051860585.1. Taxonomy (GTDB): domain Bacteria; phylum Pseudomonadota; class Alphaproteobacteria; order Rhizobiales; family Hyphomicrobiaceae; genus Hyphomicrobium_C. The sequence goes on along the minus strand of NZ_JBHYDS010000014.1, from coordinate 73,102 downwards.
CATCAAGATTTCCAACAACCTCGGCGATTCGAAGTCGATCATCACGCATCCTCCGACGACCACGCACTACCGCATCGGACCCGAGGCGCGCGCCGAGCTCGGCATCACCGACGGCATGCTGCGGCTGTCGATCGGCCTTGAAAACGCGGATGATCTCGCCGCCGATCTCGAAGCCGCCGTGAAGGCCGCGCGGACGTCCTAGTCTTTTTGCGGCTTGAAAACATTGACGGCTGCGCGCGACTGCATGGTAATGCTCACGAAACCGAGAGGCAGACAGCCCCCGTGAGCGACGACACTCCCTACGAGCAGGTGACCGAAGGCATACGCATCCGCGTGTCGCCCGAGTATTCCGACGATCAATCGACGCCGGACGAAGCCTACTTTTTCTGGATCTACACCGTCGAGATCGCCAACGAGAGCGAGCATACGGTCCAGCTGAAAAGCCGCCTCTGGCGCATCACCGACGCGAACGGCAAAACCGACGAAATCCGCGGCCCCGGCGTCGTCGGGCAGACGCCCGTCATTCCACCCGGCCAGTCGTTCACCTACTCGTCCGGCTGCCCGCTTTCGACCGCCTCCGGCATCATGGTCGGCAGCTACCAGATGACCGACGAGGGCGGCCGCCTGTTCGACGTCGCCATTCCTGCCTTTTCGCTCGACAGCCCGTACGACGCGATGCGGCGCGTGAACTGAGACGTCGAGACCACCGCGAGCGAACGACGATGCCGAAGCCGGACGTAACCTCATCTGCGATCACGCTGCTGGAACGCCTTGTGTCCTTCGACACGACGAGCCACAAGCCGAACCGCGCCATCGTCGCCTTCGTGCAGGATTACCTGTCCGGCCAGGGCATCGGCTCCGAGATTGTCCCGACGGCCGATGGCGAAAAGGCCTCCGTGTTCGCTACCATCGGGCCGGCCGGCGTGCCGGGCATCGGCCTCTCCGGCCACACCGACGTCGTGCCCGCGGACGCGTCGGCGTGGACCTCCGACCCGTTCACGTTGCGCGAGGCCGAGGGCCGCCTCTACGGCCGCGGCACGGCGGACATGAAAGGCTATCTCGCCTGCGCCTTGGCGATGGTTCCGTCTTTTAAGACCCGCCCGCTCAAGACGCCGATCCACCTGCTGTTCTCCTACGATGAGGAAACCGGCTGCACGGGCGTGCGCCCGATGATCGCCGAGCTGGGCGACAGGCTGCCGAAGCCCCGCGCCGTCATCGTCGGCGAACCGACCTCGATGGCCGTCGTTGACGCGCACAAGGGACCGGTCCGCTGGTCGGTCGAGATTACCGGCCGCGCCGCTCATTCCAGCATGGCCCCGCTCGGCGTCAACGCCATCGCCACCGCCGCGCACCTGATCGCCGAGTTGAACCGCTTGGAGCGCGATCTCGCGGCGCTGCCGCCGGACGTCCGCTTCACGCCGCCGTTTCCAACCCTCCAGGTCACCGAAATCTCGGGCGGCATCGCCGCGAACATCGTCCCCGCATTCTGCCGCTTCGGCTTCGAAGTGCGCGCGCTCCCCGGCGTCGACATCGACGCCATCGAACGCCGCCTCGTGGCTTTCGCGGACACCGAGCTTCTGCCGGACATGCGGCGCGTCGCCCCTGAGGCCGGCATCACAATACGCCAGACCAACCGCGTGCCGCCGTTCGCGGCCGGCGCGTCGGATATCGTCGCCCTGGCCTTGAAGCTCGCCGGCCAGAACGACACGCAGGCCGTGTCCTACGCCACCGAAGCCGGCCTCTTCCAGGCCGCGGGTATCCCGTCCGTCGTCTGCGGCCCCGGCGACATCGCGCAGGCCCACACCGCCGACGAATGGATCGCCGTCTCCGAAATCGAGAGCTGCCTGGATTTCATGGGCCGCCTCGCCGACTGGGCCGAAGCCTGAGCGCCCGCGACAGAGCTTCTGGCGCGACAGCTTGAGGACGAAGAAAGCGGCGCAAAGCGCCCGGGAGCGAGGCGACCCGGCGCCGTCATGGCGAAGCCATGCTCCGCACGGACTGCGCCGGCCCTCCACACAGCACAACGCGTCTTGAACGATCCCTCTCTGAGCTTGCGTACAGTATGAAAAAAGACATGAAAAAAGGCCGCTTGGGGGCGGCCTTAGGTCGTGTTGGTTTGGAGATATTAGGTCAGTGAAAAGTTCGGATATCCGAACGCTTGGGACACAACGCTTTCGCGACTTCGTTGAACAGGATCTGCTGACGCAGGGCATAATCGACCTGCGGAGTACGCAGGAGGTCAGTCATCAGGGCCACGTGCGCTTCGAGTGTCGAAGCGACGGCGGAAAGGCCCAACGCACACCACTGGGTAAACAAAGCCGCCTCGGGATCGGATGAGGCCGAAACAGATGCCTCGGCCAACCCTGCGCCCATTTCGACAGACGAGGCGGCGCTCGCGAACCCCGCGCCAGCCGTTGCCGGCGCACGGTCCGAAACCTGTGGAGCGGCGCTGAACGCCGCTGAAGAGTGCGCCACGTCGCCACCCGGGCTGCGCAGCGGTTCGACTTTCAGTTTTTCCCGGAGACGGCGGATGGTCGAGGGGTCCGAGACGCCGATCGCCTTGATGGCGGTCGTCGGCCTGAGATTCGGGTCCGCCTCGAGCAGGTCCGCCACGCGGCGGAGCTGCGAACTGTCGTCCAGTCCGCTGCCCTTGGGGCGGCCGCGGCGGGCATCTTCGGAGGGCATGCCGTCATCCAATTGCCGATTCATTGACCGGAATCTTGCGGACTTTTGGCTGGGTTTGCAAAGAAGAAAAAGTGAGAAGAACCAAGAACAAAGGCGGTCGGCTTAACAATTGTTGCGAAAATGATGCTTCAGCTTGTATGTCAGCGGGAACAAAGGCGGAAGGCCGCCGCCTCCCACCCCTAGCCGATGAACCCGCGGATACGCGCCAGGTTGGAGAGCCTCACCTCCGAGCGCGCCCCCATCTGGCCGATGATTTCCGCCGCCGCAAAACTGCCAAGCCGCCCAGCCGCCTCCAGGTCGTAATCGTGTGCCAGGCCGAACAGGAAGCCCGCCGCATAGAGATCGCCCGCCCCGGTGGTATCGACGACCTTGCTGATGGGCTCGGCGGCGACGACGATCCGCTCGCCCTCCGAGATGATGACGGAGCCCTTCTCGCTGCGCGTCAGCACGGCGAGCGGCGTGTCCTTCGCCACGCGCGCGGCCGCCTCTTCGAAATTCTCGGTCTCGTAGAGCGACAGGATCTCGCTCTCGTTGGCGAACAGGATGGCGATGCCGGACCGGATAAGGTCCAGGAATTCCGCCCGATGGCGGTTGACGCAGAACGAGTCCGACAGCGTCAGCGCCACGCGGCGGCCGGCCTTGTTGGCGATATCGACGGCCTGCCGGAACGCGACCTTGGCCTCGTCGCGGTCGAACAGGTAGCCTTCAAGATAGACGATGTTGGCGTTTTGGATGACAGCCGGATCCACCTCGCCCTGGTCGAGATCGGTGCTGATTCCGAGAAAGGTGTTCATCGTCCGCTGGCCATCCGGCGTGACGAGGATCAGCGACCGCGACGTGGCGCGATTGCCGTCCACGACCGCGGGCGTATTGAACGCGACGCCCGTGGCGCGGATGTCGTGCCGGAAGATGCGCCCGAACTCGTCCTCGGCGACCTTGCCGATGAACGCCGACCGGCCGCCGAGCGAGGCGATGCCGGCAGCCGTGTTGGCGGCCGAGCCGCCGGAGATTTCCAGGCCCGGCCCCATGGCCGCGTAGAGAGCGTCGATGCGAGGCGTGTCGACAAGGTTCATCTGCCCCTTGGGTGCGCCGTGACGCTCCAGAAAGCTGTCGTCGCACCGGCCGATGATATCGACGATCGCATTGCCGATCGTGACCACATCGTATTGCGAGCCTGCCATAAGTCTCTCCCCGTCTCGTCCCTGAGCGTGCTGGGACTATACCATTGGCGCGCCGGGAGCAACGCGATGCCCGCGCAGTACTGCACAGGGTTCAATGCCGCCCGCCCGAGCCCCCCTAAGGCCGGTATCGCTCGGCAGCCGCCGGGCCCTACCGGCGCGCGTCGCCGCGGCCGCTCACCATCATGGCGAGGCCCATCATCAGACGCTCCGACAACGCCGTTTCGAGCGCCCCCGCCAGGCGCCCCGCTTTGGCAGCGCTTGCAATTCTCGCCAGCGCATCGTCGAGCCGCGGCGCGGACCAGAGGCGACACTGAGCGGCGAAGGCATCCTTTTGCTTGAAATGCAGCGGCGGGCGCATCTGCCGGAGCACATCTTCCAGCGAGCTGCCGCGATCCAGTGCGGCCCGCACCCGGTGCAACCGCTGGAAATGCCGCTGCGTGGCCGCGATGATCGCTTGCGGGCTTTCACCGGCCGAAACCGCCCGCCCGCACTCCGCGACCGCCTTGGCCGCCTGCCCGGCCGCCGCCGCGTTCGTGATCCGCTCCAGCGCGAGTTCCGACACGTCGCCGACGATGGCCTCCACCTCGGCCACATCGATGGCCCCACCTGGCCCGACGTACAGCACGAGCTTTTCGATCTCACCGCGCGAGAGGGCCCGGTCCGCGCCCAGCCGCTCGACCAGCGCATGGCGGGCATCGGATGAAATGGTCACGTTCGCCTCCCGCAGGATGTCGCGAACGAGCCCTTCGAGATCCTGGGCCGCGTCCGCATAGCAGGCGATGGCGGCCGCCACGGGAGATTTTTCGAACAGCGTGCGCAGCGTGTCGTCGGGCTTCAGGTTGCCGCCCTCGACGATCAGCACGCCCTCCCGCACGCCGCCCTCGACGAGCGGCTTCAGCAGCGCCGCCGTCACGCGCCGGCTCTGGGTTGTGCGAATGATTTTCGGGCCGCCGAACATCGGCACCGTATTGAGTTCCACCGCCAGCCGGTCCGGATCGTTGTCGAGATCGGCGTCGTCGAGGCGGATCATCTCGCCCGGCGGGTCTGAGCGCTGCGCCGCCGCCTTCGCGAGCATCTGCGCGCGCTCGCTGACGAGCCCGACGTCGGACCCGAAAAACAGCACCGCGCGGATTTTGGGGTCGGGCGCGTTGAGGAACGCCTGGGCCTGATGCGCCTTGACGGCAACCATGGGAAACGCCTTCAGAAGCAGCCGGAAGGTCGCTTGGGGATCAGCTCCGGGACGAGACGGATAAGTGAAAGCTAGAGTGCTTCCGGAAAAGTGGGAACCGGTTTTCCGGTAAGAAGCACGACAACACAAAGATCTAGAGTCGTTCCGCGCTTCCACTTAAAGCGGAACGGCTCTAGGCGGCGCCTGCGAGATAGGCGGAGAGGCGAGCCTTGAGATCTTCGCCGATCACCTTCGCGGCGCGGTCTTCTGCGTCTTCGCGGGCGCGGACGTTCGAGAAGATCGAGAGATTGCGCTCGAAGCTGGCGCGTCCGAAGCTCGTGCCGGAAGCAACGACGGTCTTGTCCGAAATACGGATCAATTGGAATTTCGCTTCGACGTTGTAGATCTGGCCCTGCGAGTTGCCGTCGATCTCGACGAGGGTCGAGGTCACGCTCTCGCGGATGGCCACATCGAGGCGCAACTCCGGATTGATGACTTCGCCGCCGCCGCCGGTGGCGTGGAAGATCAGTTCGTTGCGGATCTGCTGGCCAACACGGCCCGGGATTGTAGTGACGGAGAGCTTGGCGAGCCGCGCGTCGGCGTTTGCGCCGATACCGGCTGAGCCGTACAGCGGCTTGAAGCCGCCGTTGCCGCACGCTGCCAGAAACGGCACGACGATCGCCGCCGCCATCGCGAGCCGCGATGCCGAGTACCACCCGCCAGTCCGGCTCGAAACATTCCGGTTCATGACGCCTGCACGCATGGTCCCGCCCGTGTTAGGCAACGACATTCACAATCCTTTGCGGCACGACAATGATCTTCTTGGGCTGCCGCCCTTCCAGCGCCCGGATCACTGGATCCAGCGCCAGAGCGGCGGCTTTGATCTCGTCTTCCGCAGCGTCGCGCGCTACCGAAATCTCGTCGCGGCGCTTGCCATTCACCTGTACGGCAATGGTGATCTTATCGTCAACGAGCAACGCCGCATCCACGGCCGGCCAAGGCTGATTGGCGAGCAAAGTGTTGTATCCGAGCCGCGCCCAGCATTCCTCGCCGAGGTGAGGCATCATGGGGCCGATCATCTGCACCAATAGTTCGACGGCCTCCCGTAGAACCCAGGCGACATCTTCGCTGGTCTTTGCTCCATCGCCGGATTTGGCCAATGCAGCCGACAAGATGTTGGTAAATTCATAGATCTGCGCCACGGCCACGTTGAACCGCAAGGCTTCGATGCTTTGCGCCACGGCGTGCGTCGCCTTGTGGGCGGCGCGGCGCAGTGCCAGCGCTTCAGCCGACAGCGTTTCGGGCTGGCGCGACCCCTTGGGCGCAGCCTTGTCGGCCAGCTCGTCCACCACGCGCCAGGCCCGCTGCACGAACCGGCCCGCGCCCTGGATGCCCGCTTCCGTCCAAACGACATCGCGCTCGGGCGGGCTGTCGGAGAGCATGAACCAGCGCGCGCAGTCGGCGCCCCAGCCGGCGATGATGTCATCGGGATCGACGAGGTTCTTTTTCGACTTCGACATCTTCTCGATGGAGCCGATGACCGCCGGCTTGCCCGTCGCCGCCTCGACCGCGCGCCGCCCGTCGCCTTCGCCCTCGAACCGGATCTCGTTCGGCAGCAGCCACGCGCCGGCGTCCGACTTATAGGTCTCGTGGGTCACCATCCCCTGCGTGAAGAGCGCCGCGAACGGCTCCCGCAAGTTCTTGGTGCCGTGCCCGGAATCCGAGATCGCGCGATAGAAGAAGCGCGAATAGAGCAGGTGCAGGATCGCGTGTTCGATGCCGCCGATGTATTGATCGACCGGCAGCCAGTAATTCGCCGCGTCCGTATCGATCGGCGTCGCCGCGTGCGGCGCCGTAAAGCGCGCGTAGTACCAGGAGCTGTCGACGAACGTGTCCATCGTGTCCGTCTCGCGCCGCGCCGCCTTCCCGCAGGTCGGACAGTCGACGTGCTTCCACGTCGGATGACGGTCCAGCGGATTGCCGGGCTTGTCGAACGTCGCGTCATCCGGCAGGCGAACCGGGAGATCCTTCGCGGGCACCGGCACGATGCCGCAATCCTCGCAATGGATCACCGGGATCGGGCAGCCCCAGTAGCGCTGGCGCGAGATGCCCCAATCGCGCAGGCGGTAGTTGATCTTGCGCTGGCCGGCGGGCCGGCCGCCCAGGGTGGCCTTTTCGAGCCGGCTGGCCGCTTCCTCGAAGGCGGCGTCCGTGGACAGTCCGTCGAGGAACCGCGAGTTGATCATCGTGCCGTCGCCGTCGGCCGCTTCGTCGCCGATGATGAAGCTCTCGGCCGTCGCGCCCGGAGGCAGGATGACGGGGATGACGGGCAGGTCGTAGGCGCGCGCGAAATCGAGGTCGCGCTGATCGCCCGACGGGCAACCGAAGATCGCGCCAGTGCCGTAGTCCATCAGCACGAAGTTGGCGACATAGACCGGCACCGTCCAGTCCTTGTCGAACGGATGCACGGCGCGGATGCCCGTGTCGAAGCCGCGCTTCTCCGCCGACTCGAGATCGGCCACTGAAGTTCCCATGCGCCGGCATTCGTCGCAGAACGCCGCCAGCCCGGGATTGGTCGCGGCCGCCGACTTGGCCAGCGGATGATCCGGCGCGATCGCCATGAACGACGCGCCGAACAGCGTATCCGGCCGCGTCGTGTAGATTTCGAGTTCGGACTGCCCCGCGGGCGCCGTGGCGCCATCCAGCGCCCAGCGCACCAGCATGCCCTCGGACCGGCCGATCCAGTTCGCCTGCATCAGGCGCACCTTCTCCGGCCACTTGTCGAGCGTGCCGAGCGCATCCAGCAGCTCATCCGAATAAGCCGTGATCTTGAAGAACCACTGCGTCAGCTCGCGCTGCTCCACCAGCGCGCCCGAGCGCCAGCCGCGGCCGTCGATCACCTGCTCGTTGGCGAGCACCGTGTGATCGACCGGATCCCAGTTCACCTTCGACGACCGGCGATAAGCGAGGCCGGTCTTCAAAAGGTCGAGAAACAGCTTCTGCTGGTGGGCGTAGTAGTCCGGGCTGCACGTCGCCAGCTCACGGCTCCAGTCGAGCGAAAGCCCCATCGCGCGCAACTGCGTTTTCATGGCGTCGATGTTGGCGTAGGTCCACGTCGCCGGGTGCGTCTTGCGCTCGATGGCGGCATTCTCCGCCGGCATGCCGAACGCATCCCACCCCATCGGATGCAGCACGTTGAAGCCCTTGGCCCGCTTGAAGCGCGCGAACACGTCGCCCATGGCGTAGTTGCGCACGTGCCCCATGTGGATGCGCCCGGACGGATACGGGAACATCTCGAGCACGTAGCACTTGGGCTTGCTGCGGTCGTCCGAGGCACGGAAGATCTCGCCGTCCTCCCAGGCCTTCTGCCAATGCTTCTCTCGTGCGGGCGCGTTATATCGTTCGCTGGCCATGGGGGGCTTTCGTACGTCTCGGGATTAAGGTTTGCGGCGTAATGAGCCCGAAAGGCACGGGCGGGTCAAGGCAGCGTCCTGCCGCCACGGGGTCGCAAGTCCTCATGTCGATGTTTAGCGGATTTGTCGACATGAGGGGCTAAACATGTCGATGCCGTCGACACGTTCAGCGAGATAGGTCGGAGAAAGCCTATTTGGCCGACATATCCTGATTTTACCGTGCCGCCCCGACCCCCAGCGCAGCACCGGCACCTTCGAGCGGATAAGGCTTGAAGCCATGCTGGTTGCTTTTGAGCAAATCCAGGAACCGCGTGTTGAGGTACAGAACCTCCCGCCCTTCCTTTCTTTGCTCGAGCACCCCGGCGGCCGTCAACTCCTTGAGGTATTTGGCGGCAATGTTGCGGCTCGCGACCCTGTTTTCAACTAGGTCCCCCGTTCGGCAATAGGGTTGTGTGAAGATCAGCTCGACGAGTTCCCGGCTATAGATCTTCGGCTGGACCGCCTTCACATACTGCACGGTGTCGTCCATGAGCGTCTTGAGGGCCTCGATCTTCCTCGTCGTCCAGTCCGCGGTCTGCTCGACGGCATCGAGCATGAACAGGATCCAGGGCTCCCACGCCCCCTCGGCTGTGACGCCGCTCAAGAGTTTGTAATAGCTGTCGCGGTTCGCGTTGATGTACTGGCTGAGATACAAAATCGGCAGATCGAGCAGCTTTTGCTCGATTAAATACAGAATATTGAGGGCGCGACCGGTGCGGCCGTTGCCGTCCGGAAACGGGTGAATGGCTTCAAACTGATAGTGACCGATCGCCATGCGGATAATGGGATCGACACCATCCTCCGCGTGCAGATACGTCTCCCAATTGCTGAGCTTGGCCCGGATGACATCGGCGCCCTCTGGCGGCGTATAGATGACCTGTCCCGTCGAGCGGTTTGAGATCGTCGTGCCGGGCAGCGCGCGGACGTCGAGATCGTAATCTTTGATCGTCCGGCACAAGGTGAGGGCCGTTTGCACCGTCAGAGGCCGGACTTTGAGATTGTCGAACCCATTGCGCAGCGCGGTTCGGTAGCGAAGGATTTCTCGTGTCGCGGGATCGGCATGCTCGCCGTCGGTATTGGCGAAGCGGTAGAGCCTGTCGTTGGTCGTGACGATATTCTCGATTTCGGAGCTGTCTTGGGCTTCTCTGAGCGGAATGGAGTTGATCAAGACATCCTGATTGGGGATCAGCTTTGCGGCCTGCCGCAGCCCCTCCAGCCTCCGGGTCGCGTCGATGCATTTCCGCAGAACGGCTTTGGTCTCGATGTCCTGAAAGGGAGGAAGCTCTGGCAGCGCATTATGGGGAACGCTGGGATTGAATACCATGATGGCCCTAATTCCATGATTTTTAGTGCACGTTTGTCCAATAGGACCTATGCCAGGGCATGTCGAGACAATCGAGCACTGAAAACGCAAAAATCAGTGCATATTCTCCAGACATGCCCTGTTAAAGTGCACGTCGCTAAATCATGCACTGATTTCTATAATTTTAGGGCATAAGGAGCCTTCACGCGCCCCATGACCGACCTAACCGCCTCCTCGCTCGCCGCCCTTGCCGACGTCCAATCGCGCCTATCTGCCGCTGCGCGCGAGGCCGGGCGCGATCCGGCATCCGTGCATCTCATCGCTGTCTCCAAGACGTTCGAAGCCGCCGACATCACGCCTGTTCTCGACGCCGGCCAGCGCCTGTTCGGCGAGAACCGTGTCCAGGAGGCCAAGGCGAAGTGGCCGGACCTACGCATCCGCTATCCGGACACGGAGCTGCACCTCATCGGCCCGCTGCAGTCGAACAAGGCCCGCGAAGCCGTCGAGCTGTTCGACGCCATTCACACCGTCGACCGCCCGAAGATCGCCCGCGCCATCGCCGACGAGCAGCAGCGCCAGGGCAAACGCCTCAAGCTGTTCATCGAGGTCAACACCGGCGAGGAGCCTCAGAAGGCGGGCATCGCACCGAAAGAGACCGCAGCCTTTCTCGCCCACTGCCGTGACGAGCTCGGCCTCGAAATCGCAGGCCTCATGTGCATCCCGCCCGTTGACGAAGAAGCCGCCGTCCACTTCGCCTTCCTGGCCAAGCTCGCCCGCGATCTCGGCCTCCCCGAGCTAAGCATGGGCATGAGCGGCGATTTCGAGACCGCCACCGAATTCGGCGCCACCTACGTCCGCGTCGGCTCCGCCATCTTCGGCGCCCGCTAACATCTCCCCTACTGCCTACTGCCTACTGCCTCTCTCTCTACCCACAGCTTTCGCGTTTCCGCGGCCCTGGCGTGCCCCACGCCGACCGGCCCCCGATGCTAGCCTTTCGGCAACTGTGTGATTCGCTCGGGCGGGTCCGGGGAACCATTCGGTTCGCGCCGGGATTCCAAGCCCGCCGACGAGAGCGCCAAGAGAGGGAGACCGGCATGAACGCACCCGCACTCAAGGTCGTAGACGCCCGCGCCGACGCAGCAGCGGCCGATGCCGCCCGCGACGCGCGCGCCGAGGTCCTCAAAGAGGCCAAGGAGACCGCCGCCGAAACCAAGACGGTTGCCAAGAAGGGCAAGAAGGCCTCGAAGCGCGCCTCCGACGGCTGGAACCGCTTCGTTGTCGACATCTGGCTCACTGACCTGAACTTCACGGAGTTCGGAATCTACAAGCGCACGCGCAACCGCGCCAAATCCCGCCAGTTCACGTCCGACATGGATATCTTCGGCGAGATCATCGAGAACGGCGAGCGCACGGGCCTGTTCGGCTATCGCGAGGAAATCTGGAAGAAGGCGACCGGCATGGACCGCCGCCTGGTCTTCAAGCTCTTCACGCCGAACCTCGGCTGGCGCGCCACCATGGACCTGATGGTCGGCCGCTCGCTGCAGCAGACGATCGGCGCGCGCGGCCTGCCGGTGATGACCTATTCGATCAACACCGACGACGACAATTACATCATCTACCTGGAGCGCTCGGCCAACAAATGGCCGTTCATGCCCGAGCACTTCTCGTTCTTCATCATCGACAGCAAGGGCACGCCGGAATTCTACCGGCTGAAGCGCGCCTTCATCAATCTCGGGGGCGACTACGCGCTGATCGATCAGAACGGCGAAACGGTCGGCTATCTCGACGGCAAGGTGTTCTCCATCGGCGGCAAGTGGAAGGGCCAGATCCGCGAAGGCGCCGACAAGCGCCTGATGACGGTAATGAAGCTGTTCGGCTCCATGATGGTCTTCAACGGCGAGTGCCGCCGCCACATGAAGCGCCTCTACAAGGGCGTGCTCGCCGGCAAGGTGAAGCCCGAGCTGGACCGCCAGGAAACCGACCTCTACATGAACCCGCGCCGCGTCCGGTAGAGTGCTTCCGGAAAAGTGGGAACCGGTCATGGCGAAGCCATGCCAGCAACCGAGTGGCGAAGCCATGCCAGCCAAGTGATCGAGAAGAAGCACGACAAAACCAAGCCTGCCTGCTCTTGAGGCAGCACGTCGCTCGCAGCGGCCTAAATTTTCATCATCGAAGGCGCGACATCGAAAGGTGCCGCGCCTTTCTCGTTTGAAATATCGGGGGAAACGCCTTCAAACGCGCTCTGGCACAAATCTTGATCCTTCGGCCCGCACAATAAGCAATGGGCGCAATTTCACGCCACATTGCACAAAATACACTCAGGGCCCGGGGGCAAAAAAATGGATCCAACGCTACAAGGCGCCGACGTCTTCTTTCTCTTGATGGGCGCCATCCTCGTCTTCGCCATGCACGGCGGCTTCGCCTTTCTCGAAGTCGGCACCGTCCGGCATAAGAACCAGGTCAACGCGCTCGTCAAAATCCTCGTCGACTTCGCGATCTCGACCGTCTGCTACTTCTTCATCGGCTACTGGATTTCGTACGGCGTGATGTTCCTCGCCGATGCCGCGGCCATCTCCGGCGGCGACCCGGCCTTCGCTCCGCAGGGCATGGCGCTCGTGAAGTTCTTCTTCCTGGCCACCTTCGCCGCCGCCGTACCCGCGATCATTTCCGGCGGCATCGCCGAGCGCGCGCGTTTCGGGGCTCAATGCGCCGCCACCGCGCTGATCGTCGGCCTCGCCTACCCGCTGATCGAAGGCGTCGTCTGGAACGGCAACTTCGGCATCCAGGAAACGGTCTTCCTCGGCATGCTCGGCGCCAACTTCAAGGATTTCGCGGGCTCCATCGTCGTGCACGCGTTCGGCGGCTGGGTCGCGCTCGGCGCCATCCTCTGCCTCGGCCCGCGCCTCGGGCGCTACGACGGCAACCGGTCGGTCGGCATCCCGCCCTCGTCGCTCCCGTGGCTGGCCATGGGCTCCTGGTTGCTGTGCGTCGGCTGGTTCGGCTTCAACGTCATGAGCGCACAAAGCCTCAAGGGCATCTCCGGCCTCGTCGCCATCAACTCCCTGATGGCCATGTGCGGCGGCATCCTTGCAGCGCTCGTCGCCGGGCGCAACGATCCGGGCTTCGTGCACAACGGCGCGCTGGCGGGGCTCGTCGCCGTCTGCGCGGGATCCGACATCATGCATCCCATCGGCGCATTCGTGACGGGCGGTGCGGCCGGCGCCATCTTCGTCGTCATGTTCCAGGTCTCCTCCAACCGCTGGAAAATTGACGACGTCCTCGGCGTCTGGGCCCTGCATGGCCTGTGCGGGCTCTGGGGCGGCATCGCCTGCGGGATCTTCGGACAGACGGCGCTCGGCGGCCTCGGCGGCGTCACGTTCCAGTCCCAGCTCGTCGGCAGCGTCCTGGGAGCGGGCTTCGGCCTCGTCTGCGGCATCGCGGTCTACGCTTTCGTCAATGCGGTCTTCGGCCTCCGCCTGTCAGCCGAGGAAGAACGGCGCGGCGCGGACCTCTCGATTCACAAGATCGGCGCCAACCCGGAAGACGACGTCCGCATGGGGCGCGTCTGACACCAGACGGCCTGCAAACAAGAAGGCCGGAGCGCAGCGATGCGCTCCGGCCTTTTTCTATTCGACGAACATTCCGACTGCGATCAATGCAGCACGGCCGGCGCGTCAGCGGCGGTCTCTGCCGCCGGCGCCTCGCTCGCATTCGACGTCTCGGACGACCCGGCCAGCGACCTGTCGATCGCGCGCAGGTCCTCGACGAACGCCGACAAGCGCCCGGAAATCTTTTCGATGAAATGATCGGCGAGCGACGGATCGGCCGTCATGTGCGCCAGCATTTCGGCACGCGTGATCCTGAGCGCCCGCACCGGCGTGCGCGCCACCACCGTCGACGAACACTCGGTCTCGATCAGCATCGTCATTTCTGAAATCAAAGCGCCTGGCGGAATATCCTCGCTGTCGCCCGCGAGCCCCGGACCGACTGTCCGCACCGCTTCGCCGGAAATCACGAGCACGGCTGCATCCGTCTCCGCCTGCGCCGTCACGATGACATCGCCCGGCTTGTAAACGATCCGATCCGCGCGGCGCGCGATCTCGGTCAACTGAAGTGGCTTCAGCCCTTGAAACAGAGGCACCTTGAGAAGTGGCAGCACCAGCGCGTCGATCGCCATGACAATAAATCCCCGCAAACATGAACTCGGCATGCGTTACGCGATACCGATGCGCCGGGATGCAGAAAGGCAAGAATTCGGGCCGCACGCCCGGGCCTCTTGCAATCGGCGCGAGGCGAAAGGTCCGGTGATTCGGGGGTGCCGGTCCAGCGTCAGCCGTCGGAGTGTGGACGACCGCTGGATAACCTGTTCATGACGCGAGTTTGTAGCCGCCGGTCTCGGTCACGAGAATCTCAGCATTCGAAGGATCTTTCTCGATCTTCTGGCGAAGCCGGTAGATGTGCGTCTCGAGCGTATGCGTCGTGACGCCAGCGTTGTAGCCCCAGACTTCATGCAACAGCGTTTCGCGCGAAACGACCTTGTCGCCGGTCCGGTAGAGGTATTTGAGGATCGCCGTTTCCTTTTCCGTCAGGCGGATTTTGCCGCCCTTGTCGTCGATCAGCAGTTTCGACGCCGGCTTGAACGTGTACGGCCCGATGCCGAAAACCGCGTCCTCGCTCTGCTCGTGCTGGCGCAGCTGCGCCCGGATGCGCGCCAGCAGCACGGCGAACTTGAACGGCTTCGTCACATAGTCGTTGGCGCCGGCGTCGAGCCCGAGAATCTGGTCCGCATCGCTGTCGTTCGCGGTCAGCATGATGACGGGGCTCTTGAACCCGGTCTTGCGCAGCAGGCGAACCGCCTCCCGCCCATCCATGTCCGGCAGGCCGACGTCGAACACCACCAGGTCCGGATGGCCCGCCTTCGCCGCCTCGATTCCCTTGGACGCCGTGCCGGCGACGGACACCTCGAACTCCTCGTGGAGGGCGAGCTGGTCGTGCAGGGATCCACGGAGATCCTCGTCGTCATCGACAAGCAGGATCTTGCGTGCAGCGCTCATTCTCTGGGGCTCCGGTGTTGCTGGGGTGATGGCAGACGCACCCTCTTAGCATCTGCTCCCGCCGTGAGGTAGGGTGCCGTGAACCCCGAGGGTTAGCGGGGCCGCCGTCGTAGGGGAAAGGGAAACATCATCATTGCCCGTCACATCGTCGTGAGAAGCCTTTCGCCGGGCAGCGCACGCGGAATGCTTCGCTGCGGCAATCTCACACTCCCTTGCGCCCTCGGCCGCGGCGGCATCGTGAGCCGCAAACGCGAAGGCGACGGCGCGACCCCCCGTGGCGTGTTCCGTTTTGAAGGCGGCTACTTCCGCCCGGACGCTCGCCGCAGGCCGCAGTCGTCGCTGCGCCTTGTCGCGACGCGGCGCCACGATGGATGGTGCGACGCAGCAGACGACCGCAATTACAATCGGCGTGTCAGCCTTCCCTATCCGAAGAGCGCTGAGCGCCTGTGGCGCGACGACCGCCAATACGATGTTGTGGTCGTCATCGGCTACAATCGCCGGCCACGCCGCCGCGAAGCGGGCAGCGCCATCTTCCTGCATGTCGCGCGAGAGGGACTTCGCCCCACGGAAGGCTGCGTTGCGCTCGCCTACCGCGACGTTCTGAAGGTGCTGGCCCGCATCGGCCCCGAGACGCGCCTCGTCATCGTCTGATCGCCAAAAAGAAAAGGACCCGGAGCGCGAAGCCCCGGGCCGAGTTTGGAGCACGTCTAGGGGAGACGCGTGCTCGGGAGAAAGATCCAGATGGCTGCGGCCCGCCGGCACGAGGCCGGCGAACCGCGGGGTCCTAGAGCAAAGGCCCTAGTGGTTGTAGGCGCGCTCGCCGTGGTCGACGAGGTCGAGGCCCTGGCGCTCGTAGTCGGGGTTCGGACGCAGACCGACGAGGATGTCGACGAGCTTGAACAGGATCGCCGACAGGATGCCGGTGAACAGGATCGTGAACCCGACCGCCTTCGACTGGATGATCACCTGGGTCATCATGTCGTACGAACCGGCGACCAGCTCACCCGGCTTGGACGTGTAGTCAGCCAGGCCCGAGCCGCCGAGGTCCGGGCTGACAAGGATGCCCGTGGCGATCGCGCCGATGATCCCGCCGATGCCATGGACGCCGAAGACGTCGAGGCTGTCGTCATAGCGGAACAGGTTTTTGATGGCCGTGCAGGCGAAGAAGCAGACCGCACCGGCGACGAGGCCGAGGCAGATCGCGCCCATCGGGCCCGAGAAGCCGGCGGCCGGCGTGACGGCGACGAGACCGGCGACGACACCCGACGCAAGGCCGAGCAGCGAGGGACGTCCCTTGAACAGCCATTCGACGGCGATCCAAGACAGGCCCGCTGCAGCCGTGCAGACGAACGTGTTGAGCATGGCCACGAAGGCCGTTGCGCTGGCTTCGAGGTTGGAGCCGCAGTTGAAGCCGAACCAGCCGAACCACAGCAGCGCCGCGCCGACCATCGTCAGCGTGAGCGAGTGCGGAGCCATCTGCTCGCGGCCGAAACCGACGCGCTTGCCGACCATGAGAGCGCCGACAAGACCGGCGATGCCGGCGTTGATGTGCACCACGGTGCCGCCGGCGAAGTCGATTGCGCCCCACTTGAACAGCAGCCCGGCATCAGCCGTTGCGGCAGCGAGCGTTTCGCCACCGGCCTTCGCGGCTTCGGCCATGACGTCCGGACCGCCCCAGTACCAGACCATGTGCGCCATCGGGAAGTAGACGAACGTGACCCACAGGGCCACGAACAGCATCACCGCCGAGAACTTCATGCGCTCGGCGAGCGAGCCGACGATGAGCGCCGGCGTGATGCACGCGAACGTCATCTGGAAGCAGATGAAGGCGAGTTCCGGAATGTAGACGCCATTGGTGAACGTCGCCGCCATGGAGGCGGGCGTGACGCCGGCGAGGAACATCTTCGAGAAGCCGCCCACGTAGTCGTTGAGCGCGCCGCCGTTGGTGAAGGCCATGCTGTAGCCGTACGTCACCCAGATGATCGAGACCATGCAGGTGATGGCGAAAACCTGCATCAGGATCGACAGCATGTTCTTCGAGCGAACGAGGCCGCCGTAGAACAGCGCCAGGCCCGGGACGGTCATCAGAAGAACGACGATCGTCGAAAGGAACATGAACGCGGCATCACCCTTGTCGACCGTCGGCGCGGTCTGCGCCATGGCGGCCCCTGCCGTGCTGAGGGCAAGGAGTGCGGCTGCACCCGATGCGCCCGCGACGCGTGTCAGTAATCTGAGTGTCATTGTGATCGTACTCCCTCGTGTTGCCCCATTGATCGCCGCCCGTGCACTGCGGCCGTGTCGACGTCGTTTTGTGCCGGCCCGTACGCGTCGGACGCGCCGTGACCCATGGGCCCTAGCGCGGGGCTCTGCACCCCGCGGCGGCCGGCCAGGTTCTTGAAGGAAGCGAAGCGTCTGCTCGTCGAAATCATGAACTACCCCCAGTGACTCCACCGTCGAGGAGCGCACCGGAAAGCTTGGTATCAAAAGTCATGCCAATCTGAGCAAGACGCGGAACACATTGAAACATTTATGACTTCTTAAGTGATCTGCCTGCGGCATAGGCGATTTCAAATCTCCGTTCGCCGAAGTTTCAGGCACTTTTAGTTGGACGCCTGATTTTTGGGCGATGACCGTCAGGCGCATCGGAGGAAGCACCCCGCGCGCAGCAAAAAAGCCCCGGAGATGTCTCCGGGGCTTTCCGATGAAGGAGCCCGAGGCACACCGCCCCGGGCTCCCGCGTGCGTGAGATTAAAGATTGTAAGCGCGCTCGCCGTGATCCGAGATGTCCAGACCCTCGCGCTCCTTGTCCTCGACCGGACGAAGGCCGATGAGCATCTTCACGAGCAGGAACAGCACCGCGGAGATGATGCCCGTCCAGAGGATCGTGAAGCCCACGGCCTTGGCTTGAATGAAGACCTGCGCGGCCATATCGTAGGAGCCGGCCACCAGCTCGCCGGGCTTGGACGTGTAGTCCGCCAGGCCCGAGCCGCCGAGGTCCGGGCTCACGAGGATGCCCGTGCCGATAGCGCCGACGATGCCGCCGACCGCATGGACACCGAACACGTCGAGGCTGTCGTCATACCCGAGCGCATTCTTGATGCCGGTGCAGGCGATGAAGCAGACGACGCCAGCGACGAGACCGAGCACGATCGAGCCCATGGCACCGGCGAAGCCGGCGGCAGGGGTGACCGCGACGAGACCGGCAACGACGCCCGATGCAAGACCAAGCAGCGAGGGCTTGCCCTTGACGACCCACTCCGCGAGCATCCAGGCGACGCCTGCCGCAGCCGTGGCCACGAAGGTGTTGACCATGGCGATAACGGCCGTGACGTTGATCTCGAGGTTGGAGCCGCAGTTGAAGCCGAACCAGCCGAACCAGAGCAGGGCTGCGCCGACCATGGTCAGCGTCAGCGAATGCGGAGGCATGTGCTCCTTGCCGTAGCCAACGCGCTTGCCAACGATGATCGCGCCGACGAGACCGGCGACACCGGCGTTGATATGCACGACCGTGCCGCCAGCGAAGTCGAGAGCACCCCACTTGAAGAGCATGCCCGCATCGGCGGAAGCAGCCGCGAGAGCTTCGCCACCAGCCTTTGCAGCGTCAGCCATGATATCCGGGCCACCCCAGTACCAGACCATGTGCGCCATCGGGAAGTACACGAACGTGACCCACAGGATGACGAACAGCATGACGGCCGAGAACTTCATGCGTTCGGCCACCGCGCCGACGATGAGTGCAGGCGTGATGCACGCGAACGTCATCTGGAATGCGATGAACGAAAGCTCCGGAATGTAGACGCCGTTCGAGAACGTTGCCGCAAGCGACGAGGGCGTCACGCCGTGGAGGAAGAGCTTCGAGAAGCCACCCACGTAATCGTTGAGCGCTCCGCCGTTGGTGAAGGCCATGCTGTAGCCGTAGGTCACCCAGATCAGCGCGACGACGCAGACGATCGCCAGCACCTGCATCAGCAGCGAGAGCATGTTCTTGGTCCGAACCAGGCCGCCGTAGAACAGCGCGAGGCCGGGAATGGTCATCAGAAGCACGATGATGGTGGAAAGAAACATAAAGCCGGTGTCGGCTTTGTCGGGCGTCGGCGGCGCAGCGGCCTGCGCGAGCGCAGGCAGCGAATAGAGCGCGAACGCGGCGGCGGTCGCAAGGACCCCGGTCGCGCGGTTGAGTAGGCCTGACTTCATATCGTGAACTCCCCTGTCTTTCGAACTGTGTGCATCGCGCATGTTTCAGAGCGCCGCGTCGTCGGACTCACCCGTGCGGATGCGCAGGGTGTGCTCGATCGAGGAGACGAAAATCTTGCCGTCGCCGATCTGGCCGGTCTTGGCGGCCTTGACGATGGCCTCGACAGCCTTGCTGACGAGCACGTCGGCGACGACGACTTCGATCTTGATTTTGGGCAGGAAGCTCACGGCGTATTCGGCGCCGCGATACACTTCGGTGTGGCCCTTCTGGCGGCCGTAGCCTTTGACTTCCGTGACGGTCATGCCCTGCAGGCCGATATCGGTCAGATTTGACCGGACCTCCTCGAGCTTGAACGGCTTGATGACAGCAGTGATGAGTTTCATCGAGAGCACCCCTTGAGTTTCGTCCCCCCGCTAGTTTTTGGAGTAGCGCGAGACAGGCCTCCGATGCCGCCAGCAAGAACTGCGGGCGGCAATCGACGGACAGAGAGTCAAGAGATGTGCCAACTCGGAGGTGGGCCGGTACAAGCCTGAATTCATTGAGACTTTAGAAACGTCCGACCATAAATTAGCCATAACTGCCCCCTCAAGGCGCACAGAAATTGTGCACAGGACAGCGATTGATCGACATTTAGGCACCGTTGGGGGCATCCCGACGGGTGGCCCGCCCCCGTGAGGGGACGGGCCGAGTGGCAAACACACCGACCGTGGACGATGAGCGGGCTACTTGCCCACGCCGCCCGGAGTGAACTCAGGGTAGGCTTCGACGCCGACTTCCGACTTGTCGAGACCCAGCATTTCGTCTTCGAGCGTCGGCCGCAGGCCGATGGTGAAGCGAAGGAAGACCCAGACCACGAGCGAGGCCAGCGCGACGAAGCCGCCGATGGCGCCGATGCCGATCAACTGCGCAAGCAAGGTCGCGTCGCTGTTGGTGAACACGACGGCCACGGTGCCCCAGATGCCGGCGAACAAATGGACCGGGATCGCACCGACCACGTCGTCGATCTTCAGCTTATCGAGCAGCGGCACCGTAAACACCACGATCACGCCGCCCACCGCGCCGATGATGATGGCCCAGACGGGCGACGGCGCCAAAGGCTCGGCGGTGATCGAGACGAGGCCCGCGAGAGCGCCGTTGAGCACCATCGTAACGTCGACCTTGCCGTAGATCAGCTGCGTGAGAATTGCAGCGGCGACCACGCCGGCCGCAGCCGCGAGGTTCGTGTTGACGAAGATGCGCGACACGGCGGATGCGTCACCGGGCGTCGCGATGGCAAGCTGCGAAGCGCCGTTGAAGCCGAACCAGCCAAGCCAAAGGATGAACGTGCCGAGCGTAGCAAGCGCGATGTTCGAGCCCGGCAGTGCGTTGACCTTGCCGTCCGGACCGTACTTGCCGTAACGCGCGCCGAGGACGATCGCACCCATGAGCGCAGCCCAGCCGCCCGTCGAGTGAACAACGGTCGAGCCGGCGAAGTCCTGGAATTCCGCGCCTGCGAAATCCTTGATCCAGCTCGTGTCAGCGCCCGATGCCAGCCAGCCGGCGCCCCACTTCCAGGATCCTGCGATCGGATAGATGAAGCCCGCGAGGATTACCGTCGCGATCACGAACGGCCAGAGCTTGATGCGCTCGGCCAGGGTGCCCGAAACGATCGAGGCCACCGCGCCGCAGAACACCATTTGGAAGAACCAGTCCGATGCCGCGGCGTACGAGCCCGGATCGGAGTCGATAGCCGGAATGACCTTCGGCGTAAAGGAGCCGAACAGCCCGCCGCTAACGCCGTCGTACATGACGTTGTAGCCCACGAGCCAGAACATCAGACCGGCGACGGAATAGAGCACCACGTTCTTGAGGCACTGCATCGAGACGTTCTTGGACCGGACAAGACCGGCTTCGAGCATCGCGAAACCGGCGGCCATGAACATCACGAGGAAGCCGCCAATGAGGAACAGCAGCGTGTTGAAAACATAGGCGTCGTCTACGGCCGGTGTTTTCGTCGCGTCGGCCGCGGGAGCGGCGGCGGCCTCAGGAGCGGCGGCAGGCGCAGCTTCTGGGGTCGGGGCCGGAGCAGGCGTCGCGTCGGGCGCCTGCGCGACCTGGTATTCCGCAGTCGTGCCGATGACGGTTTCGTGCGCGCGATCGACAGCGGCTGCCGGACCGGCAATCACCGCCAAAGACAGCATAGCAAGGCCCCCCAAGGCCTTTGCTCGGCTTGCCAAAGTTCCAAAAATCATACTTGAACTCCCCTTGTGAATAGTCGGTGAGATGGGATGGGATGACCGGCGCTAGAGCGCGGCGTCGTCGGCTTCACCGGTGCGGATGCGCACGGTGTGTTCGATCGACGAGACAAAGATCTTTCCATCGCCGATCTGGCCGGTCTTGGCGGCCTTGACGATGGCTTCCACGGCCTTGCTGGCGAGCGCGTCGCCGACGACGACCTCGAGCTTGATCTTCGGCAGGAAGCTCACGGCGTACTCGGCACCGCGATAGACCTCGGTATGGCCCTTCTGACGCCCGTAACCCTTTACCTCGGTCACGGTCATGCCCTGCAGGCCGATGTCGGTCAGGTTCGACCGCACCTCCTCCAGCTTGAATGGCTTGATGACGGCAGTGATCAATTTCATTGGTTCAGCACCCCCTTGATGTCGCCTCCGCCAAAATCCGCGAGAGACGTCCTGTGACTTGCCGCCGGCGAAAATCCGGCACCAATCGGGGAGGTACTACTCAAGACACGTGCCAACTGAAGACACGCGTTAAGCCCTGATTTTATTGGGATTTATACGAAATTTATCGTGGGTAAAAATACGTATGGCCAAGCCCTCAGTCAGGCCATTTTTTGATCACTGCGAATTATTTAATCAGAAATGCTGTCTTGCGTTGGCGGACCAAACCCTCCTGCGCGGTCGAGGCCACCAGCCGGCCGTCGCGCGTATAGAAGCTGCCACGGCAAAAACCCCGTGCTCCGGCCGCATTCGGGCTGTCTTGAGTGTAGAGCAGCCAGTCGTCCACCCGGAACGGCCGGTGGAACCACAGCGAGTGGTCGAGGCTGGCGAGCTGGATGTCCGGATCGAACAGCAGCTTGCCGTGGGCGATCAGCGCCGTGTCGAGCAGCGTGAAATCCGACGCGTACGCCAGCACGCACTGGTGCAGCAGCGGATCGTCCGCCAGTTGCCCGTTGGCCTTGAGCCAGATGTCTTGGCGCGGCGGGTGCGACGCGTCGCGGCTGAGATACCGCGACACGTCGACGGGCCGGAGCTCGATCGGATTTTCGCGGAGCCAGTAGTTGCGCATCGCCGCCGGCAGCGCGTCGATCAGCTCAGACACGCGGTCCTTGGCGGACGGCAGGTCTTCGGGCGGCGGCACGTCCGGCATGGCGGACGCGTGCTCATAACCCTCTTCGTCCTTATGGAACGACACGCTCATGGCGAAGATCGCCCGCCCGTGCTGGATCGCCTTCACCCGCCGCGTGGTGAAGCTCGCCCCGTCACGGATGCGCTCGACCTCGTAGAGGATGGGATGCGTGGGATCGCCGGCCAGCAGGAAGTAGGCATGCAGCGAATGCGCGGGGCGATTGTCCTCGACAGTCCGCCCGGCCGCCACCAGCGCCTGGCCCAGCACCTGCCCGCCGTACACCCGCTGCCAGCCGTTCTGCGGGCTGACGCCCCGGAAAATGTTGACCTCCAGCCGCTCCAGATCGAGCACGTCGAGCAAACCGGCAAGCGCCGGACAGGTCTGCTCTTGGCCGGCGGTCATGGTGCCTCCTCGCATTTGATGCTAACGACGAAGTCCAAACGATGGGCTGACGCGCCGCAGGGGTCAAGGTGACCTGCCCGCCCTGGCGCGTGTGCCGCAGCCGCCAAAAATCACGAGAGACAAATCGCGAGAGCCGATGCCCGACCCGCGCCCGCCGCACCGCTTCGACATTGTCATCTCCGGCGCGAGTTTTGCGGGTCTCGCCTTGGCGCGCGCGCTCGGAACCGCCTTCGGCAGCGACCTCCGCATCGCCGTCGTCGATCGCGTTCCGCGTGCCAGCAAAGACCGCGTTCCGCGGATAAGCAAAGACAACGTTCCGCGGACCGGTGAAGACCGCAGCAGGGACACAACCGCACCCGACGCCCGCGCCTTTGCACTCTCGGCCGGCGCACGCCGCATGCTGGAGACGCTGGGCATCTGGCAGGAGATCGCCGCCACCGCCGAGCCCGTCACCGGCATCGAGATCACCGATTCCAGCCTGGAGGCGGGTATCCGCCCTGTCCTGCTGACCTACGACAACCACCTTGCCGGCGATGCTGGGACAGACGCCGAAGACGCAGCCGTGCCCGCCAGCCACATTGTTCCGGCGTCCGGCCTCGAGCGCGCGCTTCAAAACGCCGTCGCCGCCCAACCGAACGTGACGTTCTTCACGCCCGGCGAGATCGCGGAGTTTTCAGGAGACGACAGCGCCGTCGCGATCACGCTCAAGGACGGCACGACACTGACCGCCGCCCTGTTGGTGGGCGCGGAAGGCCGCCGCTCGCCGTCGCGCGAAAGCGCGGGCATCAAGGCGGTCGGCTGGAAATACGGCCAGACGGCCATCGTCACGACCATCGCCCACGAGCGCCCGCACGGCGGCATCGCCACACAGCACTTTCTGCCTGCGGGACCCTTCGCGATCCTGCCCTTGCCGGGCAACCGCGCCTGCCTCACCTGGACCGAGGAGGAGCATGAAGCGAGCCGCATTCTGGCCCTCGACGACGCAGGCTTTCTCGCTGAAGTCGAAACCCGCGTCGCGGGCCGCCTGGGCGCCGTCGAAGTCGTCGGACCGCGTCAGTCCTGGCCGCTCGACCTGCATCTCGCTCGCGCCTACGTCGCCCCGCGTTATGCACTGATCGGCGACGCCGCCCACGGCGTTCATCCGATCGCGGGCCAGGGCGTCAACCTCGCGCTGCGCGACGTGGCCGCTCTCAGTGAAATCGTCGCCGACAGTTTACGGCTCGGCCTCGATCCGGGCAGCCTCGAAGCGCTCGGCCGCTACGAGCGCTGGCGCCGCTTCGACAGCTTCGCATCGGCCGCCGCGTTCGATGGCCTCAATCGCCTGTTCTCGAACGACTCGATGCTGGTCCGCGCCGCCCGCGACGTCGGACTGGGCTTGGTCGACCGTCTTCCGGGCCTGAAACGCCGCCTCGTCGCCGAAGCCGCCGGCCTCACCGGCGACCTCCCCCGCCTGTTCAAATCCGAACGGCTGTGAGGAGCTGAGCAGCACGAACCAGTCGCGAGGTCGGACAGGCCGGAAGCTCGCGTGTAGATGGAACTAAAAAGTTACAGTAGGCGTCCCTTGACGATCACGCTCTTGACATCCAAATCATGGTATGATCCGGAGAACAAAACAAGATCGAATGCGCAGTGTGCATTTGCGCAGGAGGTACTATGCCAAGCGGGTTTAATGAACGAAAAGCTGCTCACGTCGCGGCATACTTTGCCTTAAGGCAAGGCGGCTCTATCAATATCGTCAAGCTTATAAAGCTCGTGTATCTTGGGGACCGTGAGTTTCTGAAGCGATACGACGCGCCAATTTTACATGATCGACTGGTCTCCATGCCGAAAGGACCAGTGAATTCGAACACATATAATTATGCCAGTGGTCAAGTACGAGCAGAGGTCTGGGATTCCTATTTGTCCGACGAAGCAAACCACATGATCTCTTGTTCCAACCTCGCAGAGAACCAGTTAGACGAGTTGAGCCGCGCAGAGATTGGAGTCCTCGATCATATCTGGAACGAATTTGGTCACATGACTCCTTGGGAGCTTGTCGACTACA
Organism: Hyphomicrobium sp.; assembly: GCF_051860585.1. Taxonomy (GTDB): domain Bacteria; phylum Pseudomonadota; class Alphaproteobacteria; order Rhizobiales; family Hyphomicrobiaceae; genus Hyphomicrobium_C. Next base: position 48,270 of record NZ_JBHYDS010000014.1, on the reverse strand, counting down.
CTCATGACAACTGCGCAGAATGGGAAGATCCACAAGGCTCTTCAGAGACAATCCCATACGAACGAGTATTGAAAGTTCTAGGGAAAGGTACGGCCGCGAGAGACATCGCAGAGCGCATAGAGGCGGAACGCTTAGCCATCAAACAAATGGAAGGCTAATCGGTCCGTGCCTTACCAACCTGCCAAAGGCGGTACCCTCCTGATTCCGAGCGGGTCCGTCTCAAAGCCGGATGGAAAGCACCTGTTTATAATTTTAAACGACGCATGTGGAGACGGGAAACACGCACTTGTTAGTGTTTCCCGAATTGTCGAAGGCCAATTTCATGACCCAGCTTGTACCATCGAAGCTGGCGAGCATGACTTCATCAAAGTACGAAGCTTTGCGCGCTATTCTATGGCGCGCGTAGAGACGTCCGTTCATCTTGTTAAATGTGTTGAAGGATGGACATTTACGGAGAAACCACCCGTGGAGGCAAATCTAGTCGAGAGATTAGTTGTTGGCGCTCTCGGCTCCGACTTCACGCCTCGTTACGTGCAGGCCTATCTAGAAAGCCTAGCACCCTAGTACTGTTCTCGAACGGATACGGCTTTAGTCATCCACCCCGGCGTCCACGCCCTCATCCCCCGCGTCCACTTCCTCCGGGGGCGCGAGCACGATGACACCGCCCGCCACATCCACGCGCCGCACGACGTCGCCGGACATCGGATAAAGCACGGTCCGGCTCGCCCCGTCGGGACGCACGTCGAGAATATCGCCGGCCCCGTAGTTCAACACCGCAACGACGGTCCCGAGTGCCGCGCCCTCGTCTGTCCTGGCCGCGAGTCCGATGAGGTCGGCGTGGTAGTACTCGCCCTCCTCCGGCGGCGGCAGGCGATCCCGCGACACGTAGAGAGCGGTGCCCTTGAGCGTCTCCGCCCGCGTCCGGTCCGCCACACCTTCGACGCGACAGATCAGCCCCTTGGCCGTCGCCCCCTCGACGCTCAGCACGAACCGCGTGCGACCATCCTCGGTCTCGAGCGGACCGTAGCGCGCAATGCCGTCCGGCTCCGCCGTATAGCTGCGCACCAGCACGGCGCCGCGAATGCCGTGCGCGCCGGCGATGTGGCCGAGCAAAACCCGCCGCTTCGCATCGTCGCCGCCCTCGTTTCCTTGCGGGCTCGTCTTGTCTGTCATCGAAATCTGTTCGCCTGCTTCTTCTAGGCCGCCCCAGGTCCAGTCACGGATCCGGCCGACGGAGGTCCGGCTGACGGCGGTCCAGCTGACAAAGGTCCGACGTACCGCATCTCGACGGCGATCGGCGCACCGGCCACGTCGACCACTGCAGATGACACCGGCTTCGCCGGCGCGAACCGGCCCGAGATGTCGACCAGCAGGCCCTCGGGACCCGCTTCGAGCCCCGTCAGCAAAACCCCGTTGGGCGGGACCGCCAGCCGCACGGCGATGACCGCCTCGCCCCGCACGGCATCATAGTGGTAGCGCCCGGTGAAAACACCCCCATGCGGATCCGAGCCGAGCACCCGTCCGCCCCGCAGCATCGCGAGCCCTTCGACCCGATTGGCGCCATCCGAAGCCGTCAATGCCGTGAAACTCAAACCGTAGACGCCTTCGTTCACCACGCTGACCGCCTCGCCGCTCGCTGAGCCATCCGATTGTCCCCACGAAAAAGGACTACTACGGATTGCAGCGAGCGCGCGCAGGAATGCCGCCCATCCTTAAAACCGGGGACATCTGGACGCGACCGCGGGCGCGACGCAACGGGAGCCCGCTATTGCAGCCGCTCGATGCGGTTGCCGATGGCGATGGCGTAAAGCCAGAGCCGCCGCTCCCGGTGCGTCCACGTGTCGGTGTCGGGCTTTTCGGTCATCAGTGTGGTCCCCTGGACCAGCACGTCGCTCCTCCGATCCCACCAGGCAGCCTGTGCCTCGTCGAGATTGGTCCTCAATGGCATGGAAGTCGTCCCCGTCGCTTACAGGAACCCATCGGCCGCCGGACGTGCCGGCCACCGCCGCTCCTGTCCCCTTCGCCTCCGTTCACACGGGCTGCCGCCCCCAAGCGTCAGCTATAATGAAGCTATGACAATTCGCGCCCGCCCACGACACCCGCCAGGGTAGGCTCCGCACAAGTTTTGGCCCTGATGCAGAATTGCAGCAGCGCCCAAATTCCAGTCTGACGCGGAACAAACCACCCTGGGCGCGAAACAAAAAAAGTGCCCGGCGGTTGGCCGGGCACTTTCGAAACACAGTCGCTGAAGCCAGCGCTTATGCGTCGCCACCGGAAGCGGCAGCGGCAGCAGCATCCTCGGCAGCCTTGGCCTTGGCGGCGGTGCGCTCCTGCGCCTTCTTCTTCGGCTTCGACTTCTCGGGGTTGTTGCGCGGCGCACGCTTCAACAGGCCAGCGCCGTCGAACAGACGCTCGACGCGATCCGTCGGCTGTGCGCCGACCGACAGCCAGTACTTGCACCGGTCTTCGATCAGCTTGACGCGATCGGCATGGTCCTTCGGCAGCATCGGATTGAACGTGCCGATCTGCTCGATGTAGCGGCCGTCACGCGGCGACGCGTTGTGGGCCACGACGACGTAGTAATAGGGGCGCTTCTTTGCACCACCGCGCGAAAGGCGGATCTTGGCTGCCATGACGTGAAGTCCTTTCTCTGGTCGTTGCTTCGGCGGCGCACCGCCTGAATTCTCGAAATTGAAGTGACGTCTATTTCTTCTTCCCCGGGAAACCCGGGAATTTCGGGTGCGATCCGCCCAAGCCGGGCAGCCCGCCGCCTCCCAAACCAGGCAGGCGCGGCATGCCGCCCCCACCGAGTCCGGGCAACCCTTTCGCGCCACCCGCAGGCAGCGCATCGCGAAGTTCGGCCGGCAGCTGCGCGATCGCCTTCGGATCGAGACGCGCCAGTTCGTCCTGCATCTGCGCCATCTCGGCGTCCGACGGAGCAGCCCCGCCGCCCATGCCGAACATGCGCGACATCATTCCGCGGTTCTTGCCCATCTGCTTCATCATGTCCGCCATCTGGCGATGCATCTTGATGAGCTTGTTGATCTCTTCGACCTTGGTGCCGGAGCCGGCCGCGATGCGCCGCTTGCGCTTGGCGTCGAGCACTTTCGGCGCGCGCCGCTCCTTGGGCGTCATCGACGAAATGATCGCGCGCTGGCGCTTCACGATCCGGTCGTCGATGTTCGCGGCGTTGATCTGCTGCTTGATCTTGCCGACGCCGGGCAGCATGCCGAGCACGCCGCCCATGCCGCCGAGCTTTTCCATCTGGGCCAGCTGTTCGCTGAGATCTTCCAGATCGAAATCGCCCTTCTTCATCTTCTGGGCGATCGAGCGCGCCTTTTCGACGTCGATCGACTGCGCGGCCTTCTCGACGAGACCGACGATGTCGCCCATGCCGAGGATGCGGCCCGCGATGCGCTGCGGATCGAAGTCTTCGAGCGCGTCCCACTTCTCGCCCGTGCCGAGCAGCTTGATTGGCTTGCCCGTCACCGCACGCATCGAGAGCGCCGCGCCGCCGCGGCCGTCGCCATCGGCGCGCGTCAGAACGGTGCCGGTAATTGCGAGACGGCTGTCGAACGCCTTGGCCGTGTTGACGGCGTCCTGGCCGGTGAGGCTGTCGAGTACGAGCAGGATTTCATGCGGATTGGTCGCGGCCTTGATCTCGGCCACTTCACCCATCAGCTCTTCGTCGAGCGTCGTGCGGCCGGCGGTGTCGAGCATCACGACGTCGTAGCCGCCGAGCTTGGCCGCCTCGATTGCGCGCTTGGCGATCTGCAGTGGCGTCTGCCCCGCCACGATCGGCAGCGTCGCGACCTCGGTCTGCTCGCCGAGCACGCGAAGCTGCTCCTGCGCCGCGGGACGGCGCGTGTCGAGCGACGCCATCAGAACTTTTTTCTTGTCGCGCGTCTTGAGACGCCAGGCGATCTTGGCGGTCGTCGTCGTCTTGCCGGAGCCCTGCAGACCGGCCATCAGGATGGCGACCGGCGGGCTCGCATGCAGATCGATCGGCGCGGCGTCCGAGCCGAGCATCCGCACAAGCTCGTCGTTGACGATCTTGACGACCATCTGGCCCGGCGTGACGGACCGCAGAACCTCTTGCCCGATGGACTTGGCTTTGACGCGATCGATGAAGTCGCGCACCACGTCCAGCGCCACGTCCGCTTCGATCAGCGACCGGCGCACCTCGCGCATGGCGTCCGACACATCGCTCTCGGAAAGCGCGCCGCGCTTCGTCAGCTTGTCGAAAACCTGCCCCAGACGATCGGAGAGCGATTGAAACATCGTGCCTCATATGCAAAACGCTGAAAGCACCCGAGGGCGCAACGCGCTGTCGGATGTTCACCCCCCTGCCTCCCGGCTCATCGTGAGAGAGCCATGCGCAGGGCGGCGGCTCTGAAAGTCAGGGCCGTCGGAATTTGGGCGCACATTCTCCGATACACCGGCCCCTGTCAACGCCCTGACCGGGAATGGGCGAGAAAGGGCGGAATTCGGCAGGATTTGCAGGTCCCAGGAGGCCTGGGGTGTGTTGCGAGACCACGCGTACCCGAAAAATGAGGGCCGACCGGGCGAAATCATTGCCTCAGGCGCGGCCCGCCAACCATAATTCCGCGCCGATCTAAGCCCAGGACACGCTGGGGCGGGGGCCAGGGGAGAGACTTGAGATGTTGAAGTTGCGCTGGCAGTGCGCGTTGGCCTCGGCGGCCCTTGTTCCGGCCGTACTCGCGGGCGGCTGCTCGTCCGGCATCGGCAATCCGTTCAAGGACAACAACGATTTTGACCGCACCTTCATCGGCGCCGCCCAGACCTGGGATCTCGACAAGAACGGGTCGGTCACCTGCGACGAATGGGTCCAGTACGTCACGACCGCGTTCCGCGAGGCCGACGCCAATGGCGATGGTTTGCTCGACGCCGAGGAGCACAAGACGCTCGTCAAGAACGATCGCCTCTTCGAGGTCGCGAACATCGCCTACTACGACGCCAACGGCGACGGCAAGCTCAGCCTCGAGGAAATGACGGGCAAGCAGAACGTCGCCTTCAAGCTTCTCGACCGCAATCAGGATTGCCAGATCGACCGCACGGAAACAGTGCAGGTCCACGGCGTCGACCGCGTAAAGGCGAAGGACCTCGCTCCGGACACCACACGGCAGGGCCCGCCGACGGGCTCCGGCGGCCGCTACTAATACCTATCGTTCGGAGAGTAGAGAGAGCGATGCGAGCGATCACGCTCGCATCGCGATCGTTAGAGCGCGGCGCTACTTCGGCGACATACGCACGATGCGGCCTTCCGAGTCGGTGACGAGATAGACGGCACCGTCCGGCCCTTGCTTCACATCCCGCACCCGATCGCCGACGTCATCGGCAAGTACCTCATGCGCAACGACCTGGCCGTCCTTCATCACGAGCCGCTGCACCTGCATGAACTTGAGCGCGCCGACCAGGAAATTGCCTTTCCAATCCGGAAAGAGGTCGCCGGTGTAGAGCAGCAGAGATGACGTCGCGATCGACGGATTCCAATAATAGACCGGCTGCTCGAGCCCCGACTTGGACGAGATCCCCTCGCCGACCGGCCCGCCCGAGTATTCCTTGCCGTAGGTGATGACCGGCCAGCCGTAGTTCTTGCCGGGCTCCGGCTGGTTGAGTTCGTCGCCGCCCTGCGGCCCGTGCTCGAGCGTCCAGAGCTTGCCCGTCGCCGGGTCGATCACGGCGCCCTGGACGTTGCGGTGACCGATCGACCAGATCAGAGGGTCCCAGCCGTCCTTTGTCGGATTGCCGGAGGCTGGAGCGCCGTCGGCCGTGATGTGGATCACCTTGCCGAGGTGGTTGGCGGGGTTTTGCGCCTCGACACTCGTCTTGCGGTCGCTCCGCTCGCCGACCGTGACGAACAGGTTGCCGTCATCCGCGACCACGATGCGCGAGCCGAAATGCTTGTCGCCGTCATAGCCTGGCTTCTGCTGGAAGATCACCTTGAGGTCGTCGAGCTTCCCGCTGTCGCCCTCAAGCGCCAGCTTTGCGCGCGCGACGCTGGTCCCATTCTCGCCGTTCTCGCGCGGCTCCGAGTACGAGAAGAAGATGGTTCCGCTTTGCGCGTAGTCACCGGCGAGCGCCACGTCGAGCAGGCCGCCCTGGCCGTTGGACATCACCTTCGGAACGCCGCTGATCGGCTCGCCCAGCGTGCCGTCCTTCGCCACCACGCGGAGTCGGCCGGCCTTTTCTGTCACCAGCATCCGCCCGTCCGGCAGGAATTCCAGGGCCCACGGATTTTCGAGCCCCGCAGCAACGGTCTCGAGCTTCACCGCTGTCTTGGGAGCCTCGGGCGCGTTGGTCTGCTCCGCGAATGCGGAGGGCGACATCAGAAACAGGAGGGGAGCCGTCAAGCTCAGGCGGGAGATCATAAACACCTCGTTGGTTGGTGGAGAGCGTCCCCCCTCATGTAGGGTGCGAATGCCGCTTGCCGAGGGCAGCCGCGGCCTCATCGCGAAATAGCCAACCCGCCGAATTGTCATTTGCACGGGCTTCGCCCATATAGTCGCCGCATGACCGCTCACGCGCCCCTCCGCTACGTCAAGATGAACGGCCTCGGCAACGAGATCCTCGCGGTCGACCTGCGCGCCGGCGGACGCACCCTTAGTGCGAGCGAAATCAAGGCCCTGGCGGAAAACCCCACCACGGCGTTCGACCAGATGATGGTGCTGCTGCCGCCGCGTACGCCCGGCACGGCCGCCTTCGTGCAGATCTTCAATACCGACGGGTCCGAGTCCGCCGCCTGCGGCAATGGCACGCGCTGCATCGGCTGGCTCGAAGCTGAGCGCACAGGCCAATCGGCCATGCGCTTCGAAACGCGCTCCGGCATGGTCGCCGTTTCAATCGCCGACATCTCCGCCATCACCGTCGACATGGGCGAGCCGCGCTTCGGCTGGGCCGACATTCCGTTGTCGGAGCCTTTCCACGACACGCGCGCCATCGAGCTTCAGATCGGCCCCATCGATCGGCCCATCCTGCACTCGCCGTCTGTCGTCAACGTCGGCAACCCGCACGTCGTGTTTTGGGCCGACAAGCCGGTCGAGACCTACGATCTCGGACGTTTCGGGCCGATGATCGAAAACCACCCCCTGTTTCCGGAGCGCACCAACGTCACCGTGGCCCAGGTCACCTCACGAACGGCGATCAAGATCCGCACCTGGGAACGCGGCACCGGCCTGACGCGCGCGTGCGGCACCGCCGCGTGCGCCACCGCGGTCTCGGCCATGCGCAAGCGGCTCACCGACCGCAAGGTCACCGTGACGCTGCCCGGCGGTGATTTGGTCATCGAATGGACCGCCGAAAACCGCATTCTCATGACAGGTCCGGTCGAAATCGAGCATGCCGGCGAAACGGGCGCCACATCGGCCGCGGCGGCGGGCGCTTGAGACGCCATGCGCCGTCGAGGGCGCGATCCGGCCAGGCCCAAAGACTTTGGCCAGAGACGTGACAACGGTGCTTAAGACTTGGAGACTATTGGATTTAATGACGATCACGCACATCCCGTACTGAGCCAACCGTCGCTACGGCACTGCCCTGCCTTGTTCGGCACCGCCGATTGCCCTAATCACGCCGGGAACGTCGCGTGACAATGTCCCCCGAAAGACCGATGTCCGAACCGCAAATCGTAACCCTCGGCTGCCGGCTCAACGCCTATGAGTCCGAGGTCATGCGCCGTCACGCGGCCGACGCGGGGCTCTCCGATTGCGTGATCGTCAACACCTGCGCCGTGACGGGCGAAGCCGTCGCGCAAGCCCGACAGACGATCCGCAGATTGCGCCGCGATCATCCGACGGCCCGCCTGATCGTCACCGGCTGCGCCGCCCAGATCGAACCGGAAAGCTTTGCCGAGATCGAAGGCGTCGACCACGTCGTCGGCAATGCCGAGAAGCTGGACCCGGCCACCTTCCGCGCCCTCGCCGACGACGGCCTCGCGCGCGTCGCCGTCAACGACATCATGAGCGTCAAGGAGACGGCGCATCATATGATCGAGGGTTTCGGCTTGGCCCGCGCCTACGTGCAGATCCAGAACGGCTGCGATCACCGCTGCACCTTCTGCATCATTCCCATGGGCCGCGGCCCGTCGCGCTCCGTCCCCGCCGGCGAGGTCGTCGCTCAGGTGCGCAAACTCGTCGAAACGGGCTCTCCCGAAATCGTCCTGACCGGCGTCGACATCACGTCGTATGGCGCCGACTTGCCGGGACCGATGACGCTAGGCCGCCTCGTCAAGCAGGTGCTCCGGCATGTTCCCGAACTGCCGCGTTTGCGCCTCTCGTCCGTCGACCAGGTCGAAGCCGATCCTCACCTGCTCGACGCCATCGCCACCGAGCCACGCCTGATGCCGCATCTGCATCTCTCGATGCAGGCCGGCGACGATCTGATCCTGAAGCGCATGAAGCGCCGCCACCGTCGCACCGATGCCATCCGCTTCTGCGATGAAGTCCGTCGTCTGCGTCCGGACGTAATCTTCGGCGCCGATCTGATCGCCGGCTTTCCAACCGAGACCGAAGCCATGTTCGCCAACACGCTCGATCTCGTGGAGAGCTGCGGCCTCACTTATTTGCACGTCTTCCCGTTTTCGCCACGCAAGGGCACGCCCGCCGCCCGCATGCCGCAGGTCGATCGGCCGGCCATCAAGGAGCGCGCCGTCCGGCTGCGCGCCGCAGGCGAGGCGGCCCACGCCCGCTACCTCGACCGTCTGAAAGGACAACGCATCGAAATCCTGATGGAACGCGATCGTCTCGGCCGCACGCCGCAGTACGCCGAGGTCCATGTCGATCGCCGCGTGCCGGTCGGCACGATGCAGTGGGCCACCCTCGGCAGCCACAATGGCCGCCGCGTCGACGGGACGGTGCACGCGTGAGCCCCGGCGAACCGAAGAAAAAGGGATTGTTCAGCCGCTGGCTTCGGCCTGGCGCCGACGCACCCGATGGCCCATCGCCCGACCCGTCATCGCCGGACCTGACGCCACCAACCACACCCGCGCTCGAAAGCGTTGAGCTGCCACCCGCGTCCGATCACGACACCGCACCGCCGCCTGCCGACTCCGAGACTGCCGAGACCGAGACTGAGACCGCCGAGCCTGAGACCGTCGCGCCGCCGCCCGCGCCCACCGAGCCGGAACCTCCCGCGCGCGTTGGCTGGTTCGCGCGCCTCAAACAGGGCATGGCCAAGACATCGTCGCGGCTCACCGAGGGCATCACCGGTCTCGTCACCAAGCGGAAGCTCGACAGCGAAACCCTCGAAGAGCTGGAGGAAGTCCTCCTCGCCGCCGACCTCGGCATCGAAACGTCGTCGCGCATCACGGCCGCCCTCGCCAAGGGCCGCTTCGAGAAAATGGTCACGTCGGCCGAGATCCGCGAAACGCTGGCCGAAGAGGTGGCGCGCGTTCTCGAACCCGTGGCGCGCCCGCTCGTCATCGACGCCAGCCGCAAGCCCCATGTCGTGCTCGTGCTCGGCGTCAACGGCAGCGGCAAGACCACCACGATCGGCAAGCTGGCCGCGAAACTGAGCCGCGAAGGCCACCGCGTCATGCTCGCCGCCGGCGACACCTTCCGCGCCGCCGCCATCGATCAGCTCAAGGTCTGGGGCGAGCGGACCGGCGCGCCCGTCATCGCCCGCGATGTCGGCGCCGACGCCTCAGGCCTCGCCTTCGATGCGCTGAAGGAAGCGCGTGAAGCCAACACCGACGTTCTGCTCATCGACACGGCCGGCCGCCTCCAGAACAAGGAAGGCCTGATGGCCGAGCTGGAGAAGGTCGTGCGCGTGCTGCGCAAGATCGACGAGACTGCCCCGCACGACGTGCTCCTCGTCCTCGACGCGACGACGGGACAGAATGCCATGCAGCAGGTCGAGGTGTTCGGCAAACGCGCCGGCGTGACGGGCCTCGTCATGACCAAGCTCGACGGCACCGCCCGCGGCGGGATCCTGGTCGCCATCGCCGCCAAACATGGGCTCCCCGTCCACGCCATCGGCGTCGGCGAGGGCGTCGAAGATCTGCAAAGTTTCTCTGCCAAAGATTACGCCCGCGCGATAGCCGAACTCTGAAGCTTGGGTTTAGACAAATGCCGCCCGCGCCGCGCCGAACGCATAACAAGGACGATCAAGCGAACATGAGCCGCCAACGCCTCTACCCGTTCAATGCCGAACAGACCGTCAACATCCTGAGCGAGTTCGGCCCGCTGGTGACGATGTTCATCGTCAACGCCATGTACGGCATCAATGCCGGCACCTGGGCGCTGATCACGACCACCGTTTTCGCCATCATCGCAATGATCTACATGTTCGGGCGCCCGCCGGTGTTCCCGCTGATCGCCTCCACGGTTACGATCGTCTTCGGCGCCCTGACCCTGATCACCCATGACCCGATGTGGGTGCAGATCAAGGTCACGATCTTCAACGCACTTTTTGCGGCCTTCCTGTTCCTCGGCCTCTACCTGAAGCGCAACTTTTTCGAGTACGTCTTCGGCAAGACGTTTCGCTATACCGAGAAGGGCTGGAACTCCTTCACCAAGAGCTTCGCCTGGTTCTTCCTGTTCACGGCCCTGCTGAATGAGGCCGTGCGGCTCTACTTCAAGGACGATCAGGTCTACAACATCCTGGGACACGCCATGAACGGCGTCGACATCTGGATCGCGTTCAAGCTGTTCATCGTTCTTCCGCTGAGCGGGCTCTACGCGTGGGTTCTGACAAAACTGATGAGCAAGCACCACCTCTGAGACGTTGCTTGCTGCTGACGTGTTCCGTCGCGAACTGACACTGCGGCCGGATGCGCAAACGATGGCAGGCCGCCAAGAGCCCCTGCCGCAATAAGGCGCTGAACGAGCCCGCCACGGATTGAAATGGAACGCCGATGAGCCAGACCGAGACGAAGACCGACAAAGAGGACAGCGGCACGCAGCAGCTTCTGAAGTTCCTCGTCGAGCTGGGACCGCTCGTGGTGTTCTTCACGATGAACGCGCGCGCTGGCATCTTCTGGGGCACGGGCTGTTTCATTGCCGCGACCGCCGTGTCGTTGGTCGCCTCACGCTTCCTTTTTGGGCGCGTGCCGATCATGCCGTTGGTCTCTGGCGTCGTGGTTCTTGTTTTTGGCGGACTGACCCTGTGGCTGCAGGACGATTTGTTCATCAAGCTCAAGCCCACCATCGTCAACACGATCTTCGCCGCCGTGCTGTTCGGCGGACTGTTCTTCGGCAAGTCGCTGCTGCGCTACCTGTTCGGCGACGTCTTCAGCCTCACCGAGGAAGGCTGGCGCAAGCTCACCTTCCGCTGGGCGTGCTTCTTTGTGCTGCTCGCGGTGTTGAACGAATTTGCCTGGCGGCTGTTGTCGACGGACTCGTGGGTGGCCTTCAAGGTCTTCGGCATCATGCCGATCACGATGGTCTTCGCCATCGCCCAGGTCGGGCTCCTGCAGCGCCATGCGCTCGACAAGCCCGAAGAAGAATAGACGGTTCGAAAAGCAATTCTGGAAAGGCAGTCGTCCGTCACGGCCGCGAGAGGCAGCCATGACGGAATTCGTTGTGCACTTTACGCGGCAACCTTCTTGAGCAGGTTGCGCTCGATCAGCGTCTCGGCGATCTGCACCGTGTTGAGCGCCGCACCCTTCAGAAGATTGTCGGCGACGATCCACAGCGCCAGCCCGTTTTCGACCGTCGTGTCCTCGCGGATGCGCGACACGTAGGTCGCGTACTCGCCCGCCGCCTCGACCGGCGTCACGTAGCCGCCCGGCTCGCGCTTGTCGACGACCAGGATGCCCGGCGCGGTGCTCAGGATCTCGCGCGCTTCTTCGGCGGAGATCGGACGCTCGAACTCGACATTGACCGACTCCGAGTGACCCACGAACACCGGCACGCGCACGCACGTCGCCGTGAGCTTGATCTTGGGGTCCATGATCTTCTTGGTCTCGGCCATCATCTTCCATTCCTCTTTCGTGAAGCCGTCTTCCATGAAGACGTCGATATGAGGAATGCAGTTGAACGCGATCTGCTTCGGAAACTTCGTCGGCTCGACCTCGGTGCCCGGCACATACTTGGCCTTGGTCTGCGACCACAGCTCGTCCATCGCCTCCTTGCCCGCGCCCGACACGGACTGGTAGGTCGAAACGACGATGCGCTTGATCTTTGCCGCGTCATGCAACGGCTTCAGCGCAACGACCAGCTGCGCCGTCGAGCAGTTCGGGTTGGCGATGATGTTCTTCTTGGCGAATCCCGCGAGCGCTTCGGGGTTCACCTCCGGCACGACGAGCGGCACGTCCTGATCGTAGCGCCAGCACGACGAGTTATCGATCACGACGCAGCCCATGGCGCCGATCTTGGGGCTCCACGCTTTCGACACGGACGAGCCGGCCGACATCAGGCAGATGTCCACCTTCGAGAAGTCGAACTTCTCGAGATCCTGGCATTTGAGGGTCTGGTCACCGAAGGAGACTTCCGTGCCGAGCGAACGGCGCGACGCGATTGCGAACACCTGATCTGCGGGGAAGTTGCGCTCCGAGAGCACATTCATCATCTCGCGACCGACGTTTCCGGTGGCGCCGACGACAGCGACTTTGTAACCCATGATCTCGATCGTCCTTTGCAGCAGCGAAGCGCCACGGTGGGGCGCTCAGCCAGGGAATGTCATAGAGCCTGATCGTTCGAGATGCGAGCGATCGAGCTCGCGTCATGCTGAAAGCATGCCTCCAGCATGACGAGGACGTGAATCAGACCCTAAAACAAAGAAATTAGAGCACGTTCGCACGTGCCACCCTGAGTCAGTGATAGAGAACGTGCTCTAGGCCGTGCCGTATTAATGGGATTTTTCCTAGGCGGCGTTGACTTACGCGCCGTCGCCCCTGCTTTCAAGAACCAATTGGTCGGATCTCGTGCCGATCGCAACACGCTCAACGCATCCCTCCCCCCTTGTGGGGGAGGCTAGGAGGGGGGGGACCCCGCAGCAGCGGACGCCGTGGTTCCCCCCCGCCCCTAACCCCTCCCCAAGTCGTGGCGAAGCCGCGCCTTCGGCACAAGGGGGAGGGAACCTGCCGCCGAGCTTTGACACGGCCGCCACATCACTTTAGGTCGGAGCCTCGGTTCCGGATCAGAAGGTTAGCCTTGCGGACACCACCCCCCTCACCGCCAGCGACCTTGCCCGCCGTATCCATTCCGGACGCGGCCTGGCCCGCCGGCGTCACGCCGACAGAGCAGTATGCCGCCGCGGTCGACTACATCCGCGACGCGGAAGGGCACCTGTTCGTGACCGGTCGCGCCGGCACCGGCAAATCGACGCTGCTGCGCGCGCTCAAGGCGACGCTCGACCATGATCTCGTGGTCGTCGCGCCGACCGGCCTCGCCGCCGTCAACGTGGGCGGCCAGACCATTCACTCCTTCTTCGGCCTGCCCCCGCGCCTCATCCGCCCCGACGACATCCGCCGCAGCCGCAACGGGCAGGTGATGCGCAAGATCGGATTCCTGGTCATCGACGAAGTGTCGATGGTCCGCTCGGATCTGATGTGGGCCATCGACCAGTCGCTGCGCATCAACCGCGGCCGCCCGCGCGAACCGTTCGGCGGCGTCCGTCTCATCATGTTCGGCGACTTGCATCAGCTCCCGCCCGTCGTGCAGGAGGTGGAGGTCGCCCAGCACCTGGAATCGGAATTCGGCGGGCCCTTCTTCTTCTCTTGTCCGGCGCTCGGCGAAGGCGCCGGCACGGCGCGCTTGGAATTGACCCACGTCTTCCGCCAGAGCGACGAGCGGCTGATCTCGGTGCTGAACCGCATCCGCGACGGCGAGGCGAACGAAGAAGACCTCGGCGACTTGAACACGCGTGTCAGTCCCATCCGCACGCTCAGCGAAGGCGAGAAGTTCGTCATCCTGACGCCGACCAACGCCGCCGCCCAGCGCATCAACTCGGCCTACCTCGACGCACTGCCCGGCCAGCACCGCACGTACGCGGCGGCCGTAACGGGTGACTTCACGTCCGCCTCCCAGCCGACCGACAGCACGCTCACCCTCAAGGTCGGCGCCAAGGTCATCATCCTGCGCAACGATCCGGACCGCCGCTGGGTGAACGGCACCATCGCCCGCATTTCACGCCTCGAGGAAACGAAGGTGTTCGTCGAGGTGGCCGGCCGCGAGCACGAACTCGAGCCGGCAAGCTGGGAGCAGCGCCGCTACGCCTACGACAGCGAGCAGGAAAAGATCGTCGGCACGGTTGCAGGCACCTTCAAGCAGTATCCCGTCCGCCTGGCTTGGGCGCTCACGATCCACAAGGCTCAGGGATTGACGCTCGACAGCGTCTATATCGATCTCGGCCGCGGGACCTTCGCGCACGGTCAGGCCTATGTCGCATTGTCGCGGTGCCGCACGTTGGAGGGCATGGCGCTGGCCCGCACCCTCACCCCGCGGGACATCCTGTTCGATCCGGCCGCCATGGGCTATCGCGACCGCTTCCCAAGTCTTCAGCCGTAAGAGCATGATTTTTAATCAGTTTCTCGCACATGCGAAATACGGGCCAGAAAACCATCGTCACAAATCTCGACTAACACACCGGCGCTCTTCGCTATTCCTCACGTAGAGCATTATGCGGCGAAGCAACAAATTTTCATGTTGCACTGCAACAAAAGATTGCTATGTTTCGAATCGAAGAGTTCAGACGTTGCTCGGACGTGACACATATCACCTTCGCCCCGGCGTCCCTCCGCCTACAGATTCAGCAACAGGAGCATTCCCGTGAACGACTTTACCCGCCAGACGCAAGACTTCCTCGCCGCCGCCAAGGAAGCCCGCATTCCGGAGCAGGTCCAGGCCATCGCCGAAGACAGCGTCACCAAGGCGCGCGAAACCTACGGCAAGTTCAACACCGTCGCTAAGGACAACGCCAAGGTCCTCGAAGAGGTCATGGTCGCCGCCCACGCTGGCGCCAAGTCGATCGGCGACAAGGTCCTGAAGAACACCGAGACCAACACGGAAGCTGTGTTTGAGGCTGCCCAGGCCCTCGCCCGCGCCAAGACCCTTCCCGAGTTTCTTCGTCTCCAGACGCAGTTCGTGCAGCAGCAGTTCACGACGGCCGGCGCCCAGTCGAAGGAGCTCTTCGAGCTTTCGACCAAGGTTGCACAGCAGACCTTCGAGAGCCTGAACACCGCTGCCACCAAGACCTTCGAGCAGATCAAGAAGGCCGGCTGATAGGCCGCCTCACCAACACTCTCGCGCACCACGTAAAGCCCGGCGACACAATCGCCGGGCTTTTTTCGTGACCAAAAAATAATTTGCTTCGCGCGGATGGCGTGGAGCCTTTCACGCTTCGAATTTCGCGCTATAGTGAGGAAATGTTAGGGTCGCGTTCCGATATCAAAATTCGCAAAGGCCGGCTCGCCGACGCCGCATCGGTCGCTGAGACGTTTCGACAATCTTGGCTGCAGGCCTACCGCGGCATCCTTCCCCAAACCCATCTCGACGACATGATCCGCCGGCGCGGCCCCGAATGGTGGGCCAGCGTGATCCGCAGCGGCGACAGCCTGCTGGTGGTCGAATCCGCGCGCGCGGTGGTCGGCTATTCGACTCTCGGATTTTCGCGCACGCGCGGTCCCTATCAGGGCGAAATCTACGAGCTCTACATTGCGCCCGTGCACCAGGGCCTCGGCCTCGGCGAACATTTGTTCGAGGGATGCCGTTACGGTCTCGACCAGCGCCGCCTCAAGGGTCTGATCGTCTGGGCGCTCGCCGACAACACCATGGCGACCGACTTTTACTGGCGCCGCGGCGGCCGGCCCGTGAAGCAGGCCATCGAGAGCATCGGCAGCCGCAAGCTTGAGAAGATCGCCTTCGCCTGGCCGGCCTGAGACGGGTCATCGTCCGCGCGATCCCGCGTCCTCACCCCTCCGTCACACCTCTCATCAGGCTCCCCACATCGGGCTCCGCCGTAAAAGGCCCGTTCGCAGTGCTGCGAACAGTCCTCTCCAAGCTCGAGCCTCAGGAGGTCTCTAGTATCATGATCTAAAAGCCCGCCGTCATCTCACATCGGGCTCCGCCCGGCCGCGCCCTGGACTGCCGGCTCGAGCGGGCAGGTCTCCTGACGCGCGATCGTATCGGCCAGCTTGCGCGCCAGCACGATGGCATCGAGGTTGGCCAGCGCGTCGACATAGGCCACGTGGCAGGTTTCCCGGTCCGTCACGCGCGTGACGACGAGAACCTCGCCGGCGCCCGCAGGGCTTTCCGTGAAGTAGCGCACGATGGTGGCGTAAGGGACCGGCTGCGCGTCGCGCACCACGAACCGCCATTCGATCGTGCTTCTCTGCCCGCGCTTATCGAACAACGTGTTGAAAGCGCGGAGTGTTTGCCGCGCGGCCTGGCGCTTGTTGGCGTCCGGGCCGACACTGAGGTAGGTCCCCCGGCGGCCCTCTGCAACGTACACGGGATAACCCGGCAGCCCCGCGCACAGCCGCGCCGCCCCGGAGCGGTCGCCGGGCACCGGCTCACACTGCGAGATGTCGAGCGCCGTATAAAGACTTTTGACGGGCTGGATCGCCTCCGCACCTGCGTACGAAAGAACGAGCAGCAAAGCTGTCAGACACGTTGGGCGCCAGCCCATGCACGGCCCCTCCAACGTCGGTGCGATCCTGGTCTTCCTTGTACACGCCATCGTGGCCAAAATCCGCGGCCGGCTGCCCCATTTTGCCCGCCTAGCCCACCCTCGACCGTTGACAACCGTATCCAGGCCCAAGAGCCGCACTTCCGCTCTGCCGCACACATGGTATATCGCGCGCAATCGAAACACGAGGTTGCGATGAGCGAGGTCAGGATCGCCGTGACTGGAGCAGCGGGCCGCATGGGCCGCGAGCTCATCCGCGTGATCTCCACGACATCCGGTTGCGTCCTGAGCGGCGGCACCGAAAGCCGCTCCTCCCCCCACGTCGGCGCCGACCTCGGCATTCTCGCCGGCCTCCCCGCGCTCGGCATCGCCGTCTCCACGAATACGCGCGACATCGTCAGCCGAAGCGACGCCATCATCGACTTCACCACCCCCGCCGCCACCATCGAAGTGGCGGACCTGGCCGCCCAGGCCGGCATCGTCCACGTCATCGGCACCACCGGGATGGACGAGCGCGACGAGGCCGCAATCATATCGGCCGCACGCCACGCTACTGTCATCAAGGCCGGTAACATGAGCCTCGGGGTCAACCTGTTGACGGCCATGACGCGGCGCATCGCCGAAGTCCTGGACGCGGAGTTCGACATCGAGATCGTCGAGATGCACCACCGTCACAAGGTCGACGCTCCGTCGGGCACGGCCTTGATGCTGGGCGCCGCGGCGGCCGAGGGGAGAAAGATCGATCTCAAGACGAACGCCGACATGGTGCGGGACGGGCACACCGGGCCGCGCCAGCGGGGCAACATCGGCTTTGCCACGCTCCGCGGCGGCTCCGTCATCGGCGACCACACCGTCATTTTCGCGGGCGAAGGCGAACGAATCGAAATCACCCACAAAGCCGGCGATCGAAGCATCTTCGCGCGTGGCGCCGTCAAAGCGGCGCTCTGGGGCCAAGGCAAAGGGCCCGGACTTTTCAGCATGAGCGATGTATTAGGAATTTGAACCGCATGTCGACGTTGCAAAGGACGAAACGGGTTGAATCCATGACGAACAAATTAGTGCTCGTGCGCCATGGAGAAAGCGAATGGAACAAGAAGAACATCTTCACCGGCATTCGCAATCCGGATCTCACCGATAAGGGCGTCATCGAGGCCCGTTGGGCCGGTCGGGTCATGAAAAGCGAGGGCCTTCGCTTCGACATTGCTTTCACCAGCAAGCTCAAGCGCGCCCAGCACACTCTCGACATCATTCTCGGCGAGATCGGCGGAGAGGCCCCGCAAGTCATCGAGGACGTAGCGCTGAACGAGCGCGACTACGGCGAGCTCTCCGGTCTCAACAAGGAAGAGGCGCGCGAGCGGTGGGGCGAAGAGCAGGTGCTCGCCTGGCGCCGCAGCTTCGATATCCCGCCTCCCGGAGGTGAAAGCCTGAAGGACACGGCCGCCCGCGTGCAGCCGTATTACCTCGCCAACATCTGGCCCCACATCGAGGCGGGCAAAAACGTGATCGTCGCCGCCCACGGCAACTCGCTGCGCGCGCTCATGATGTATCTCGACAAGCTCTCCGAGGTGGAGATCCTCGATCTGGAGCTCGCCACCGCGGCACCACAGCTTTATCGCTTCTCCGATACCGGCGACGTTGCCGAGCATCGCGAGCTGGTCCGTTCGGAAGGACGTGACAGTGGCCTTGGCTGAGCTGGCCCACGAAACCGCCGCGGCCAGCCATCGCCGCGACCGGTGGATCGGCGTCTATATCGGCGTGCTCGCCGTCATCTTGGCGATCTGCACGCTCGGCGGCGGCAATGCCGCCAAGGATGCGACCCTCAAGAACATCGAGGCGTCGAACACCTGGAACTTCTTCCAGGCCAAGAACCTGCGCCGCCATGTTCTGAGAACGCAGGCGGACGAGCTGCAGCTTGTCGCGCTCGCCAACCCCGCCCTGAGCCCCGAGGCCCGCGCGGCAATCGAAGCCAAGATCGCGAGCTACAAGGACGAGGATCGCAAGCTGACCTCCGATCCGAAGTCCGGCGAGGGCCTCGATGAGCTGTTCCAGCGCGGCAAGGCGCTTGAGACCGGACGCGACATCGCGCTGCGCAAGGACCCCTATTTCGATTACGGGCAGGCTCTTCTGCAGATCGCCATCGTCTTAGCGTCCGTCGCGATCATTTCCGGCGGCTCGGCCGTGCTGATCGCAAGCGCATTCATGGGGATCGCCGGCACCGTGATCACGCTGAACGGCTTCCTGCTTCTGGTGGCCGTTCCCTTCATAGGTTAACGCCGCCCGGCCCCGTCGTCACAGCCGCACACGAAGGCGTCGCCACCGCGCCCGAAAGCATTGCCCACCGGTCCGCTTGCAGGCCGGGATGCGGCGCGGTAGTACGCGAGCCACGCAAACCCACACCCTCTGACGGAACCTCGACACATGACGACGCACAAGCTGCTTCTCCTGCCCGGCGATGGCATCGGCCTTGAGACCATGGCCGAGGTCGAACGCATCATCGCGTTCTTCAACAAGATGAGCGGCGCGATCAAATTCGAGACGGAGCACGATCTCGTGGGCGGCTCCGCCTACGACAAGCACGGCGTCGCCGTCACCGATGCGTGCGTCGCCAAGGCCAAGGCGTCCGATGCGGTGATCTTCGGCGCCGTCGGCGGCCCGCAGTGGGACAAGGTTCCCTACGCCGTCCGCCCCGAGGCCGGCCTGCTCCGCCTCCGCAAGGATCTCGACCTCTTCGCCAACCTTCGCCCCGCGATCTGCTATCCGGCGCTGGCCGACGCCTCCTCCCTCAAGCGCGAGCTGGTCGAGGGCCTCGACATCATGATCGTGCGCGAGCTGACCGGCGGCGTCTATTTCGGCGAGCCGAAGGAGATCGTCACGCTCGAGGACGGCCAGAAGCGCGCCGTCGACACGCAGATCTACACGACGCGCGAAATCGAGCGCATCGCCAAGGTCGCCTTCGATCTCGCCCGCAAGCGCGGCAACAAGGTCCATTCGGCCGAAAAGCGCAACGTCATGAAGACCGGCGTGCTGTGGAACGAGGTCGTGACCGCGACCCACAAGTCGTACGCGCCGGACGTCGAGCTGCACCACATCCTCGCCGACAATTGCGCCATGCAGCTCGTCCGCAACCCGAAGCAGTTCGACGTCATCGTCACCGACAATCTCTTCGGCGACGTGCTGTCGGACGAAGCGGCGATGGCGACCGGCTCGCTCGGCATGCTGCCCTCGGCCTCGCTTGGCTCGGAGAATGGGAAAACGGGCAAGCGGCTCGCCCTCTACGAGCCCGTCCATGGTTCGGCGCCGGACATCGCCGGCAAAGGCCTCGCCAATCCGATCGCGACCATCGCCAGCTTCGCCATGGCGCTCCGCTATTCGTGCGGCATGAGTGCGGAAGCCGATCTCATCGACCAGGCCATCGCGGGCGTCCTCTCGGACGGCTACCGCACCGGCGACATCATGCAGGACGGCATGCGCAAGGTCGGTACGACCGAAATGGGCGGCGCCATCCTCGCCAAGCTGGAGAAGCTGGTGGCCTGATCGACGGCCCTCCACCCTGCGGGGCGATTGAATGAAAAAAGGCGGCTCTCCGAATGGAGGGCCGCCTTCATTATCGCCGCAAGCGGAGAGACGCGCTCGATCCGCAAGCGTGCTTAGTCCTTCGTGATCACGAACACCTTGAAGTCCTTGTCGAGGCGGAAATCGTACTGGCCCGCCTTGCACTTGACGTCCTCGGCCTCGTACACGCCCGTACCCTCGGCTTCCTTCTCGTACTCGCCGCCTTCGCAACCCCAGGCGGCGACGGCGTCCTTGATCTTTGCCGCTTCGTCGGCGGTCGGCTTTTCGTCGGCAAATGCTGCGGTCGAGCAGAATGCCAGGGCGGCGGCGAGCGCTACAATGTGCTTCATGATGGGGAATCTCCTTGAAAGGAAAGCAGGAATAATTCCCCTATTTGATTGCCGCAGCGCAGCAAGTCTAGAGGGAGAACTTCCCAAAATATCCGGGAGCGGCCCAATTCATTGAGCGTCATGTAAAATATTCATATTGCCCAGATCCCACTTACGTAAGCAGGGCGAGCGAATGCGCGCATTCGCGCAAACTGGTTCCCGTTTGCACAAACTCCGATCAACGCGACTCAGAGATTTCGCAGTGCAACAGTCTTAATGCTGTGGTCCTGCGCCTTGTGCAGAATGAGGCGCGCGCGCGGCCGTGTCGGCAGGATGTTATCGACGAGGTTCTTGAGGTTGATCGTCCGCCAAAGCTCGAGCGCACGGGCCACCGCATTGTCGTGCGTCAGCGTGATGTAGCGATGGAAGAACGACGCCGGGTCGCGGAACGCGGTGCTCCGCAGCCGCATGAAGCGCTCCAGGTACCACCGCTCGATGAGCGCCGGCTCGGCATCGATGAAAATCGAAAAATCGATGAAGTCGGAGACGAACGGCCCCGACGCCGACCCGCGCTCGTACGTGGCCGGCTGCAGCACGTTCAGCCCTTCGACGATCAGGATGTCGGGCCGCTCGATGACGATCTTCTGGCCGGCCATGATGTCATAGAAGAAGTGCGAGTAGACCGGCGCTTCGATCTCGGCCTTACCGCTTTTGACGTCGGCCAGAAACTTGAGCAGCCGCGGCGTGTCGAAGCTTTCCGGGAAGCCCTTCCGGTTCATCAGGTCGCGCGCTTCGAGCTCCCGGTTGGGGTAGAGGAAGCCGTCGGTCGTCAGCAGATCGACCCGCGGATGATCCGGCCAGCGCGCCAGCAGCGCTTTGAGGACACGCGCTGTCGTACTCTTACCGACTGCGACCGACCCGGCCACACCGATGATAAAGGGCACCTTGCAGTCGGTCCGGCCGAGGAAGGTCGAGCTGACGGCGTGCAGTTTTTGCGCTGCAGCAACGTACAGATTGAGAAGGCGCGACAAAGGGAGATAAATTGTCTCGACCTCTTCGACGCTCAGGTCTTCGAGGATACCCGAGAGTACCTCAAGTTCTTGAGGCTCGAGCGTCATTGGGGTATCCGCGCGAAGCTTGGCCCACTGCTCGCGCGTGAAGATCCGATAGGGAGAAAAATTCAGGTCGCCGCTTTTTCGGCCGCTTTCCTCGGACCACGTGCCGTCGCCCGCGTCCGCGATATCCAGCGCCGTTGTCATGGGTCACACCCGGGAGCCGAGGTGGCTCCTCCTTCGAAGTTGCACACACAAACACATACACACGCATCGGCCAGCAGCCGCCGGCCAGTCGTTCACGGCCCGATCGGCCCCTGAGCTTTTACGAGCGCATCACCGCGGACGCGCCGCCTTTTCGGCGAGCCCCGATTGTCCGGTCCGCTTGTCCAGGACCGCCAGCACGTCGTCGAAGGCAATGCCGCGCGCCTCGAGCAGTACCAGCAAATGATAAATCAGATCGGCAGCCTCCGCACGCAGCGCATCGTCGCCTTCGCCGGCGCCCGCCAGCACCGTTTCGATGGCTTCCTCGCCGAGCTTTTTGGCGCAATGCGCCGGCCCTTTGTCCAACAGCTGCCGCGTGTAGGACGTCGAGGCGGTCTCACCGCGCCGTGCTTTGATCGTCGCGGCTAAGCGGGAAAGAACATCGTTGCTCATGGTGTCAGCTTTCGTGCCGGGAAGAGACCGCCGCGCCGGTATCCGGTCGAAAGGATAGCCGGAAACAGCGGAACAGGGCCTTAAGCATCCCGGCCCCCGCTGTCCAGTGCTCCGGTTTCGCGAGCTTAACGCGGCTCAGCCGCCTTGCGATCCCGTCAGCCGCATGCGGATATAATCGAGCTGGTCGAAATTGCCGTACTTGATCACGAGGTTGCCGCTCTCGCCCGAGCCGCGCTTGACCTCGACCTTGAGACCCAATGTATCGGCCAGTTCCTTTTCGAACGCCTTTGTATCCGGGTCCTTGTCGCGGACCTTGCGCGCCCCGGTCGATCCGGCAACGCCGATCGGCCCGGCCTGACCCAAAGCTTCCGCCTCGCGCACGTTGAGCCCCTGTTCGACGATCCGCGCCGCAAGGGCCTCGGCATCGTCGCGGCCGACCAGCGCACGCGCATGACCTGCTGTCAGCCGGCCATCGAGCACAAACGCCTGGACCTGCGCCGGCAACTTCAGAAGGCGCAGCGTATTCGCTACGTGACTGCGGCTTTTACCAATGATTTCCGAAACCTGCTCCTGGCTGTAATCGAACCGTTCGATCAACTCGCGATAGCCGCCCGCCTCTTCGATGGCGTTGAGGTCGGCGCGCTGGACGTTTTCGATAATCGCCAGTTCGAGAACTTCGCGGTCCGACAAATCCCGGACGATGACCGGGACCACATGCAGCCCGGCCTTCTGGGACGCGCGCCAGCGCCGCTCGCCGGCAACGATTTCGTACGCCTGGTCGTCCTCGGGATGCGGCCGCACGACGATCGGCTGCACCAGACCCTTGGTGCGGATCGATTCCGATAGCTCCGCCAGATCCTGCTCGGCGAAATCCTTGCGCGGATTGAACCGGCCGCTGCGCAGCTGGTCGACGGGGCAAAGCCGTTGCTCGCCCTCCGCCGGCAACCGCGGCTGACTTTGCGGCGCCTCCCCGATCAAGGAGGCCAATCCCCGGCCGAGCCGGCTCTTGGGTAGCGCTGAATTCATGACCTGACCCGTTATTCGTGTGTTTTGAGGCCGTTATGCCGCTTTTGTGTGACGCTCACGTTCGATGATCTCGGTCGCGAGGCGAATGTAGGCCTGGCTGCCCGCGCAATCGTAATCGTAAAGCAGGATCGGCTTGCCGTGCGACGGCGCTTCCGCGACCCGCGTATTCCGCGGGATCATGGATTCGTAGACCTTGGGGCCGAAGAAGGCCCGGACTTCATCCGCGACTTCGCGCGACAGCGTCGTCCGCGCATCATGCATGGTCAGCACCACGCCCTGGATCTCGAGCCGGGGGTTGAGCGTGGCCCGGATCTGATCGATCGTGTCCTTGAGCTGCGAAATGCCTTCCAGCGCGAAGAATTCGCACTGAACCGGCACCAGAACGGCGTGCGCGGCGGCCAGCGCGTTCAAAGTCAGGATATTGAGCGAGGGCGGGCAGTCGATCAGGATGTATTTGAACGCCTGATCGGCCGGTTTCGACTGGGCCTGCGCCACAAGCGCTGCAACGGCATCGCGCAGCTTGTAGGCCCGGCTGGGATCGCCCGAAAGGTCAGCCTCGAGGCCGACCAGATCCGAGTTCGCCGGAACGACCAGAAGGCCCGGAATTGCGGTCTGCACGGCGGCTTCGATCAGGCTCACAGTGCCGAGAACCGCGTCGTAGGACGTGAGTTTCCGGGCGTTCGGCGGCACGCCGAGCCCCGTCGAGGCGTTGCCCTGCGGATCGAGATCCAACACGAGCACGCGCTCTCCGACCGCCGCGAGTGCGGTCCCGAGATTGATCGCGGTCGTGGTTTTGCCCACGCCGCCCTTCTGATTGGCGATCGCCAGAACTCTGAGGTTCGAACCAGGGCCTGTCACGGGGCTAACCCTCCGTCTTCACAGCCAAATTTCTCAAAATCACGATGCGCGCCTCGTCGTCGGTCAAGCTCGGCTCAGCCCTGGCGTCGAAACTGAAGGCCTCGGCCGCTTGGGCCAGTTCCGCCGCGGCGTCGCGCCCCTTCGGGAATACAGCCACGGTTTGGGGAGAAAAGTACGGCAGCACGAGCCCCAAAAGCTTCGGTAAAGGCGCCAACGCACGCGCAGTGATCACGTCTCTTATCTGAGACTTAGCCTGAGTCGCGAATTTTTCGCTCCGCTCAGAGCGAATCTCCACAGCCACGCCAGTCTTGCGGGCGACCTCGCCAAGAAACGCGGCCTTTCGTGAATCGGACTCCACGAGGGTCATGCGCGCCTGCGGGTCCCGTTCGGCCAACATGATAGCCAGAACGAGCCCCGGAAACCCGCCGCCGGAGCCCAAATCGAGCCAATTGCGCGAGCCGGCGGCTTTTTCTCCCTCCGACTTTGCGCCGTCGGCCGGCGCAAAAGATCCCGATTCACGTGAAACGCCGCCAAACGCCAGCAACTGCGCCGAATCCGCGAAATGGCGGTGCCACACATCCTCTAATGTCGAAGGCGCGACCAGATTGATCGTCCGCTGCCACGTCTTGAGGAGCGAGTCGTAGGTTTTCAGCCGGTCGAGGGTTTCACGTGAAACGCCGAAAGCCCTCTGGAACGCATCCGCGCCGCCGATATGCGCCGGACGGGGGCTCATGAGGCCTTCTTTTGCGCCGATTGCTTCTTCACGGCCGCTAAAATCACCATCAGCGCCGCCGGGGTCATGCCTTCGATCCGGCCAGCCTGGGACAGCGTCGCCGGCCGCAGTGACGCCAGCTTGAGGCGCAGCTCCGCCTTGAGGCTCGGAAGATCCCCATATGCGAAGTCCGCCGGGATCGCGATGCCTTCGTCCTTTCGAAGCGCCGCCACATCGAGATCCTGCCGCCGCACGTAGGAAGCATACCGAGCGTCAATTTCTGTCTGAGCCGCAATCGCGGGATCGACAGACAAAAGCTCAGGCCAGATCTCAGCCAAGCGCGCGAAGGTCACGGAAGGATAAGACAGAAGTTCGAACGCCGAACGCCGCCGCCCATCCTTGTTAATTTCGATTCCGATTCGTTCCGCTTCTGACGGTGTGAGCGTTTTTTGAGAAAGAAGTTGAGCAACATCGCATAAGGCATTGTTTTTATTAGCGTAGGACCGTGAACGAACGGGGCTCACGCACGCAATGTTCTCGCCTAATGGCGTTAACCTTTGATCGGCGTTATCTGCCCGCAGCCGCAAGCGAAATTCGGCGCGCGACGTGAACATGCGATAGGGTTCCGTGACCCCGCGCGTGACCAGATCGTCGATCATGACGCCGAGATAGGCGTCCGCACGCGAAACAACGAAGGTTTTGGCCCCGCCGGAGGCCCGCAAAGCCGCGTTGAGGCCCGCGGCGAGCCCCTGCGCGCCCGCTTCCTCGTATCCCGTGGTGCCGTTGATCTGTCCGGCGAGAAACAACCGGCTCAGGATCTTCGTCTCCAGCGTCGGCAGCAGCGCGCGCGGATCGACGTAATCGTACTCGATCGCGTAACCAGGGCGCTTTAACACAACGCGCTCAAGCCCAGGTAATGTCTTGAGAAAAGCCTCTTGCACATCGGCCGGCAACGACGTCGAGACGCCGTTCGGATAGACCGTTTCGTCGTCCAATCCTTCCGGCTCGAGAAACACCTGGTGAGCCGCACGATCCGCGAACCGCACCACCTTGTCCTCGATGGACGGGCAATAGCGCGGCCCCTTCGAGGCGATCTGCCCGGAATACATCGGCGAGCGGGCCAGATTGGCGCGAATGATCTCGTGTGTCGCCGCCGTCGTCGCGGTGACGGCGCAGGTCACTTGAGGATTTGTGATCCGCTCGGTCAGGAACGAGAACGGCACCGGATCGTCATCGCCCGCTTGCTGCTCAAGCGAGTCCCAATCGATCGAACGCCGGTCGAGACGCGCCGGCGTACCGGTCTTGAGGCGGCCCATCGCCAGACCCAGCCCGTAAAGCCGCTCAGAAAGCTTCAGCGCCGGCGCATCGCCGACTCGTCCTGCTGGATGAGTCTGATCACCTAAATGAATGAGACCATTGAGAAAAGTGCCAGTCGTCAGAACCACGGCTCCGGCCCGGATGTGGTTGCCGTCCTGCGTGACGATCCCGCAGACTTCGCGGCCGTCGACGATCAGATCCTCGACCGCGCCCTCCAGCACGGTCAGGCCCACCGTCGTCTGGATGGCCTGCTGCATCGCCTCGCGATAGAGCTTCCGGTCGGCTTGCGCGCGCGGGCCCTGCACGGCCGGCCCCTTGGACCGGTTGAGCAGCCGGAACTGAATGCCGGCTGCATCCGCGACCCGTCCCATCAGGCCATCGAGCGCGTCGATTTCACGGACCAGATGGCCTTTCCCGAGCCCTCCAATGGCCGGATTGCAGGACATTTCGCCGATGGTCGCGAACTTGTGCGTGACGAGGGCCACCGACGCGCCCATGCGTGCAGCCGCAGCGGCCGCTTCCACGCCCGCATGCCCGCCGCCCACGACGATCACATCGAAAGTTGTCTCGTCCATCCGCCGATCCGCCTCGCAAAGAGTCCGGCGAGAGATACAGGACCCCCGCGTGAGGGTCAAAGCGCACGCAACCCGTGGACATCTTCGTTTTGATGTGGAAAGGGCCATTCCGCCGCATACGGACACCGCATTTCCGGTCGAACCTGCCTTGGTTGAGCGTGGGGGGAGTGCTGCATGCTGAAAGTAGCCGTGGGTGTGAGCGTCGCGTTGACGCTGAGCGCATGTGCGGGGCGCGCGCCGGACATTTCCCCGCTCGTGCTTGCGTCCGACAAGCAGATGAGCTGCGAGGCCATTGAAGCCGAAACGCGCGTCAACAATGCCAAGATAACCGACCTCTCCGCCGAGCAAGGCTTCAAGCTCGGCCAGAACGTCGTCGCCGGCGTGGCGGGCATGTTCGTCTGGCCCGCATGGGTCGGGCTCGACTTCCAGAACGCGGCAGGGAAAGAGGCCGAAGCACTCTCCCAGCGAAATGCCTACCTGCTGACGCTTGCCCGTGATCGCTGCCGCCCCAAAACCCAGACCGCGAGCCTCCCGGACGTGCCGGACACGGTCGTTGTCCAATCCGCCTTCGCCTCCAACGCCGACATGCAGTCCGCGCTCAGCCAGTAGCCGCGGGCCGAGCCCGGCAACCCGGGCAACCGAAGTCTTCCTGACGCCCGCGATCGAACGCCCCCGTAGACGGCGATCGTCGTTATCGATCGATGCGTGCATCGGTGACCGCTGATTCACGTGAAACATCGCGTGCCGGTATGCGCGCAAAAAATGGATTCACGTGAAACACCTAGTGCCATGGGCGTCGCCTTCGCGGGCCGCCCACGCAATTTGGATTCACGTGAAACGGCAGCCGAATTCCGCGTGGTATCCAGCGGCATGCCACGCCAGCAGCGCACGCAACGCATCCCCTCTCCCCGTTCTGACGGGGAGAGGGTTGGGGTGAGGGGCAGCCTCGACGAAATCGTGAGGGCCAGCTTCCATGGAGACGTCGAGGGGCATCGAAGCTCGCCGTGACCGACAGCATCCAAGCGAACGCTGAGCCCATGACCGCTCCTAGAGGAGTTCGCGAGCGTCACCGCGAGGCGCAAGTACCTGCCCCTCACCCCAACCCTCTCCCCATCGAAGTGCAGCCGATGGGGAGAGGGAGATCGACAAAACAACGACCCGCTTTTTGGATTCACGTGAAACATCGCATGCCACTTTGGATCGGCTCCGAGCTGGCGTAGCGCCCCCTCACCCTAACCCTCTCCCCAAGGGGAGAGGGAATAGTGGCACCGTTCCCAGCGCCTTCCACTTCACCTCTCCCCGTCCATGCGGAGCATGGCTTCGCCATGACGGGAGAGGCCGGAAGCGATCGATAGATCGCTTCCGGGTGAGGGGGCGCCGCCGGCATCGCCCCACTGTCATCCTCGGGGTCATGGCGTAGCCATGCTCCGCATGGACTCCGAGGACCCATTGGTCAGCGGAAGAGCGTTGCGGGATTCGTTGAGAGACGTTCCCAAGTGGCGGAATAGATCCAACGCACAGGGCCTAGGATGACACCTGCGTCCCCTGTTGGAAATCGATCTCCCAAAATATGGATTCACGTGAAACCGTGATGGGGTGGAACGACCACTTGTTGCGCTTCTTAAAAGGTGGATTCACGTGAAACATCGCGTGCCACGCGGCGCACATGCCGCGTGGCTTCAGGCGGCGGCATGCCACGCCAGCAGCGCACGCAACGCATCCCCTCTCCCCGTTTTGACGGGGAGAGGGTCAGGGTGAGGGGCAGCCTTAGACGGTGAGCGGAAATCGTGAGGGCCAGCTTCCATGGAGACGTCGAGGGGCATCGAAGCTCGCCGTGACGGACAGCATCCAAGCGAACGCTGAGCCCGTGACCGCTCCTAGAGGAGTTCGGGGGCGTCGCTGCGAGGCGCAAGCGTCTGCCCCTCACCCCAACCCTCCTCCCATCGCAGAGCAGTCGATGGGGAGAGGGAGATCGACGAAACAACGACCAGCTTTTTGGATTCACGTGAAACATCGCATGCCGCGCGACATGCGAGCCGCGTCCGCAACATCCGGACAAATGCGGCTAAGCCGCGAATCCTACTTCCCGATGCAGAAGCGTCCGAACACTTGATCGAGGACATCCTCGACATCCACCCGTCCCGTGATGCGGCCAAGCGCATCGGCGGCCTGCCGCAGATCCTCGGCGCGCAGCTCGACGTCCTCAGACGCACCGGCGAGAAACGCTTCGAGATTGTCCCGGCAGGCTTCGACGAGCTGCCGGTGACGGACTTGCGTGAGGGCGGGCTCCGCATGGTGACCGATCCGCTCTGAAGCGATCACCGCGATGCGGCGCACGAGCGCATCGAGCCCGTCACCCGTCGCCACCGACAGCGGCACCATGTCGTCCGGCAGCGCAGGAGGCGGTTCCCCACCGGCCATGAGATCCGTCTTGTTGAGCACCAACAGCGTCCGCTCGGCGAGTGGCGCGAGCGCGGGCGGCAACGCCGTCTCCGGCTCCGACGCGTCCGTGAGCCAGAGCACGAGGTCGGCTGCCTCGGCCGCCGCCTGGCTGCGTCGCATGCCTTCCCGTTCCACGGCTCCGGCCGCTTCGCGAAACCCCGCCGTGTCGGACACGATCACCGGCAGCCCGCCGAGATCCAGCCGCACCTCGATCACGTCCCGCGTCGTGCCGGCCTCTTCCGAGACGATGGCCGCATCCCGCTTGGCCAGCGCGTTCAGCAGGCTCGACTTGCCCGCGTTGGGCGGGCCGACGAGCGCCACGCGGAACCCGTCGCGCAGGATCTCGCCCCGGTGACCGTCCTCGAGGTGATGGATCACCGCTTGAGCGAGCACCTTGATGACGGATGTCGCTTCGGTGAAGGTGCGCGCGCCGACATCGCCTTCATCGGCGAAATCGAGACCGGCTTCGATCAGCGCCAGGGCATCGATCAGGCTCGCGCGCCAGCCGTCGTAGAGATCGGACAGCGCTCCCGAGGCCTGCGCCAAAGCCTGACGCCGCTGCGCGTCCGTCTCCGCATCGATGAGATCCGCCAGACCCTCCACTTCGGCGAGGTCGATCTTGCCCGCCTCGAAGGCGCGCCGCGCGAACTCGCCGGGCTCCGCCATGCGCAGGCCCGGCAACCGGCCGAGCGCGGACAGCACGGCCGCCACCACCGCGCGTCCGCCGTGCAGATGAAGCTCCACCACGTTCTCGCCGGTGAAGCTCGCGGGCGCCGGGAACCAGAGCACCACGCCCCGGTCGAGCTTGTCACCGCTTTCGGGATGACGGATGAAGCGGCCGCTCGCGCGCCGAGGATCGGGCCGCGGCGCGGCCATGGCATCGATCACCCGCCCGGCAGCGGCTCCCGAGATCCGCACGACGGCGACGCCGGCGCGGCCCGGCGCACTGGCAAGAGCAAAGATGGTTGGCTCGGGGGTGTCGGTCATGGCAGGTCTCGTCAGAACGCAAAGTCTCGCCGGA
The DNA here is from genome assembly GCF_051860585.1 of Hyphomicrobium sp. Taxonomy (GTDB): domain Bacteria; phylum Pseudomonadota; class Alphaproteobacteria; order Rhizobiales; family Hyphomicrobiaceae; genus Hyphomicrobium_C. The sequence continues at coordinate 18,145 of NZ_JBHYDS010000014.1, read as the reverse complement.
AGCGGAGTCTCGTCGGAACGCAAAGACATCACCCGCGACTTACCTGACACGGGCCCCAAAGCCAAACGAAGGACACGACCATGAGCCGCAACCGCCTCGGTGACGAGAGCAGTCCCTACCTGATCCAGCACCGGGACAATCCGGTCCACTGGTGGGCCTGGGGACCGGAGGCGCTGGCGGAAGCGAAGCGGACCGGCAAACCCATCCTGCTGTCGGTCGGCTACTCCGCCTGCCACTGGTGCCACGTCATGGCGCACGAGAGCTTCGAGGACGAAGCCACGGCGGCGGTCATGAACGACCTGTTCGTGAACATCAAAGTCGACCGCGAAGAGCGGCCCGACATCGATGCCATCTACATGGGCGCGCTCCATCGGCTTGGCCAGCAAGGCGGCTGGCCGCTGACCATGTTCCTCGACGCCGATGCGCGCCCCTTCTGGGGCGGCACCTATTTCCCGAAGCAGGGCGCCTACGGCCGGCCGCCGTTCGTTGATGTGCTGATGCGCATCTCGAACATCTACCGCCAGGAGCCGGAGAAGGTCGCGGGCAATGCCGAGGCGATCGTGCACGCTCTCAAGCAGCGGTCGGTGACGGATGCAGAAACGTCCGTCACCCATTCCCTGTTGCGTGAGATCACCCAGCGCCTGGCGCGGGTGGTCGATCCCATCCATGGCGGCATCACGGGTACACCCAAGTTTCCGCAATGGAGCTTCTTCTGGCTCCTCTGGCGCGGCGCCATCCGCTATAGCGAGCAGCCGGCCAAGGCGGCCGTGGTCAAGACCCTCGAGCGCATCTGCCAGGGCGGCATCTACGATCACCTCGGCGGCGGCTTCGCGCGCTATTCGGTGGACGAGTTCTGGCTCGCCCCTCACTTCGAGAAGATGCTTTACGACAACGCGCTGCTGATCGACCTGATGACGGAGGTCTGGCGCGAAACCCAAAGCCCGCTGCTTGAAGCACGCGTCGCCGAGACGGTCGACTGGCTCGCCCGCGAGATGGTGGTCGAGGGCGGCGGCTTCGCGTCCGCGCTCGACGCGGATTCGGAAGGCGAGGAAGGCCGCTTCTACGTGTGGTCGGCCGCCGAGATCGAAGCCGTGCTCGGAGCGGAACAGGCCGCGGTGTTTGCCGCCGCCTACGACGTGAGCCCCGACGGAAACTGGGAGGGGCACACGATCCTGAACCGCCTCAAGGCGAAGGGATTGGACACCCCCGGGAAAGAGAAGGAACTCGCCGGCATGCGGGCCAAGCTTCTCGATGCCCGCGCCAAACGCGTCCGCCCCGGCTGGGACGACAAGGTGCTCGCCGATTGGAACGGGCTGATGATTGCCGCGCTCGCCCGTGCCGGTGTCGTCTTCGATCGTGCACCCTGGGTGACGATGGCGAAATCAGCCTTCACCTTTGTCGAGAAAACGATGACGGTCTCGAGCCGCCTCGTGCACTCGGTGCGTCACGGCCAAGGTCGTGCACCCGCGACGGCGAGCGATTACGCCAACATGATCTGGGCGGCGCTGCGTTTGTTCCAGGCGACGGGCGAAAGCGCCTACCTCGAGACGGCGGAGGGTTGGGCCAGGGTCTTGGACACGCACTTCTGGGACGACGACACCGGCGGCTACTTCACGGCCGCCGACGATACGCACGATGTGATCGTTCGCCTCAAGCCCGGCAGCGACGACGCCACTCCGTCCGCGAATGCCGTCATGCTCTCCAACCTGGCCTTGCTAAGTCTCCTGACCGGCAACCAGACGTATCAGCAACGCGCCGAGGCCATCGCGCGCGCATTCGCGTCCGACATGGCCCAGAACCTCGCCGCCCACACCGGCCTGCTCGCCGCCTCGATGGACCTCTTGTCGCCGCAACTCATCGTCGTGGCGAGCGGCGAAGAGAACAACCACGAGTTGCTGAAGCAGCTGTACGCCCTGTCGATGCCGGGCGCCGCCGAATTGACCGTGACGCCGGCCGCCTCCTCGCCTCCGATCGCCGCCCTGGACGGCAAATCGCCAATCGACGGCAAGCCCACGGCGTATGTCTGCATCGGTCCCGAGTGTGCTCTCCCAGTCACATCCGCGGAGGCACTCCGAAACCTCATTGTCGAATTGCGCTCGACTACCGAGGGAGCATAACCTAAGCAAACAGAATCGATGTGACGCAGACTGAATTTACCAACGGCTGCTGAAGTCACGCCTGAGCCGCCCGGCGGAGCCTACACTCTCGGATCGGGTAACGGGGTTCTCGATGATGCCCAACGCACTGCGCGCAATCGTTCGGTATGCGTACATTCCATTCATGATCTTGGGGCTGAACGGCGCCGCTTACTACTCCGTCTCCCATGGGCATTCCTACCTATGGCTGCCGGCCCTGCTCGCTGTCGCCTTCGCGACAGCCTTCGCGGCCGAACGCATTTTGCCAGTACACGAGGAATGGAACCACGGCCACGGCGACGACCAGGCCAACATCTGGCACACCATCGTCTATGAGAGCACGAGCGCCACCGGGATTCTGATGATCCCGCTCGTGGCGTGGGTGCTGAACATCACGCCGGGCACGCTGATCGGCCTTTGGCCGCGGGAATGGCCGGTGTGGGCGCAACTCGCCATCGCCCTCGTCGTCACCGACTTCACCTTCACGATGGTGCACTATTTCAGCCACCGCTACAGCTGGCTCTGGCGCCTGCATGCGGTCCATCATGGTGTTTCCCGGCTGTACGGCTTCAACGGCCTCGTCCGCCACCCGCTGCATCAAGCGCTCGATATGGCCGTGGGATCGGCGCCGATGGCGCTGGCTGGCATGCCCGTCCATGTCGCGGCCCTGCTCGGCTTCGTCATTTCCATACAACTCATCGTGCAGCACTCGAACGTCGATGCCGCGCTCGGGCCGTTCCGCAACCACGTCTCCATCGGCAAGGTCCATCACCTGCACCACGTCAACTGGGGCAAGGAAGGCGACGTCAACTTCGGCCTGTTCTCGACCCTATGGGACCGCCTTCTGGGCACATTCGCACCCGAGCCGCCCCGCCCGATCCGCGCCAATGACCTGGGAATCGACGAAGTCCCGGAGTTCCCCACCGCCTACAGCGCCCACCTCGCGTTCCCGCGTCTCTATCGCCCTGGTACCGAAACCCCGTATGCGCCGTTACAACACCGGACAGCCGGTTCCCCCTCTCCTTCCAGTAGGACCTGAGCACTGTCCGCCGGCCTCGCCATTCGGCCCCGCCATGAAATGAATGCGGTGCGCCGCGAGAAATAAATCTGATGTCTGAGAGTAGTTCTGAGTGATCCGCAGAGGCGTCGGCGCACGTCAACAGTACACGCGCAAGGATGTTCGTGGTCGGACGATACCAACGCCACGTGCGACATCTTAGCCCAGCGAAGCAAGCGGCTGTTTCGGATCAAATTGATCTGTCGGGCGTTACCGCTAGGGAAACGTTTGTAACCATTTACCAGCAATGGACTTTGCACATGCGCGTTCCTTGGATCCCCGCTTAGAAACCGATGACGTCAACGACGTTTTGAGGCTGAGATGCAACCTGGACTTTGGCAAACGGTCGTTCGCTACGCGTATTTTCCGTTCATGGTGATCGGCTTGAACGGCGCGGCGTACTACGTCGTCGCCAACGGCCATTCCTACGCCTGGCTCGCCCCGTTGCTGGCCCTCGCCTTCGCCACCTCGCACATCGCCGAACGCGCCCTGCCGTTCCATGAAGAGTGGAACCACTCCCACGGCGACGAGCAGACCAACATCTGGCACACCATCGTCTACGAGGGCACGAGCCTGACCGGTGTGCTCATGATTCCGTTCATCGCTTGGCTGTTCAGCATCAAGCCCGGCGGGTTGATCGGCCTCTGGCCCCGCGAGTGGCCGCTGCTCGCCCAGCTCGCGATGGCGCTCCTGATCGCCGACTTCATGTTCACGTTCATCCACTACCTGAGCCATCGCTACGCGACGCTCTGGAAGCTGCACGCGGTCCATCATGGAGTCTCGCGGCTCTACGGGTTCAACGGGCTCGTCCGCCACCCGCTCCACCAGGCGCTCGACATGGCGCTCGGCACCGCGCCGATGGCGATTGCCGGCATGCCGGTCGAGGTCGCGACGCTCCTGGGCTTCGTCATTTCCGTGCAGCTCATCGTCCAGCATTCGAATGTCGACGCCGCCCTCGGCCCACTGCGCAACCACGTCTCGATCGGCAAGATCCACCACCTCCACCACGTCAATTGGGGCAAGGAAGGCGACGTCAACTTCGGCCTGTTCCTGACCCTGTGGGACCGCATGTTCGGCACCTTCCGGGCGGAGCCGCCGCGCCCCATCACCGCCAACGACATGGGCATCGACGATGTCCCGCAGTTCCCAACGTCCTACCTCGAACACTTGGCCTTCCCGTTCCGCTACAAGCCGGGCACGCCCTACGTGCCGCCGGCCGCAAAGCCACAGCCCGACACGCGCCGGGAGCCGGCCCGCGGATCGGTCCCGTCCGCACGCTGAGCCGCCGCCAGCTGCGCCGGTTCTGGCCGATGGATGAGCCACGAAAAAGGGCCGCCATGATCTGGCGGCCCTTTTTGATTGCGGCGGAAGCGAGCGTCTAGGTGTTCATCGACTGGAAGAACTCGCCGTTGGTCTTGGTCGAGCGCAGCTTGTCCAAGAGGAATTCGATGGCGTCCATCGTCCCCATCGGATTGAGAATGCGCCGCAGCACGTAGACCTTCTTGAGCTGATCCTTCGGCACCAGCAGATCTTCCTTGCGCGTGCCGGAGCGCGCCACGTCGATCGACGGGAAGACGCGCTTGTCGGAGACCTTGCGGTCGAGAATGATTTCCGAGTTGCCCGTGCCCTTGAACTCTTCGAAAATGACTTCGTCCATGCGGCTGCCCGTATCGACGAGCGCCGTGGCGATGATGGTCAGCGAGCCGCCCTCTTCGATGTTGCGGGCCGCACCGAAGAAGCGCTTGGGACGCTGCAGCGCGTTGGAATCAACGCCGCCCGTCAACACCTTGCCGGACGATGGCACGACGGTGTTATAGGCGCGGCCGAGGCGCGTGATGCTGTCGAGCAGGATCACCACGTCGCGCTTGTGCTCGACCAGGCGCTTGGCCTTCTCGATCACCATTTCCGAAACCTGCACGTGGCGCGAGGCCGGCTCGTCGAAGGTCGAGGAAATCACCTCGCCCTTCACCGAGCGCTGCATGTCGGTCACTTCCTCGGGCCGCTCGTCGATCAGCAGCACGATGAGGTAGCACTCGGGATGGTTGGCGGTGATCGAATGGGCGATGTTCTGGAGCAGCACCGTTTTACCGGTGCGCGGCGGCGCCACGATCAGAGCGCGCTGGCCTTTGCCGAGCGGAACGACGATGTCGATGACGCGGGCGGAAAGATCCCGGATGGTGGGATCTTCGATTTCCATCTTGAGCCAGCTCGTCGGATAGAGCGGCGTCAGGTTATCGAAGTGGATCTTGTGCTTTGTGGCCTCGGGATCTTCGAAATTGATCCGGTTGACCTTGAGAAGAGCGAAGTAACGTTCGCCGTCCTTCGGGCTTCTGATCTGCCCTTCGACGGTATCGCCCGTGCGAAGTGCGAAGCGGCGGATCTGCGAAGGCGAGATGTAGATGTCGTCCGGGCCGGGCAGATAGTTCGCATCCGGAGAGCGGAGAAATCCGAACCCGTCCTGCAGAACTTCGACCACGCCGATACCCGTGATGTCGACCTCTTTGGCAGCAAGCTGCTTCAGGGTCGCGAACATCAGTTCCTGCTTGCGCAACGTGCTGGCATTTTCGACGCCGACTTCTTCGGCGAAGCTCAACAGCTCGGTGGGGGACTTAAGCTTGAGGTCCTCGAGCTTCATTTCGGTCATGAACCGCTCCATAGCAGCCACGGCGAAGGGGGGAAAAGGGGTCGCCGGTAGCCAGAAAGGTGGGGAATTGTGAGAGGTGGCTGGATAGCCGGTTGGCCGGAGCGCAGTGCGCCTTGCAGCCAACATCCCGGCCGGAGAGACCAGGGGTCGATTCGATCCTTCCCTCTATAGCAAACGAATCTCGTCAGCGAAAGCGTTACCAGCGAAACGCAAGACCTTTAAAACGGTTTCACGATCACGAGGATAACAATGAAGATCATGAGCGCGGTCGGAACCTCGTTCCAGAGCCGCCAGCGCGACGCCGGCACCGTGTTGCGGTCTTCGGCGAACCGGCGGGCCGAGGCCGAGAAGAAACCATGAACGCCTGACATCGCGAACACCAGGGCGAACTTGGCGTGCATCCAGCCGGACGTGAGATACCCGCCCTGCCAGACCAGCCAGAGACCGAGCACCCAGGTCGCCGCCATGGCAGGCGTCATGATGATCGCGAGCAACCGCTGCTCCATGACCTTGAGCGTCTCGGACAGCTCTGATCCCGGAGTTGCACCGCAGTGGTAGATAAACAGCCGCGGCAGGTAGAGCATCCCCGCCATCCACGAAATGACGGCGATCACGTGCACGGCCTTGAGCCAGTTGTAGGTCTGCGGTCCCGCCAAAACACCGATGACGAGGCACAGCACCGCCACCGACGCGAGCGCAATCGCCGCCCGTTTGCCGGGCGAACCGTCCACCTGTCCTGTCTCAGCCATGGGACCGATTGCCTCCATACAACGCTATCCCTCCCCCCTTGTGGGGGAGGCTAGGAGAGGGGGATTCCAGAACGTCAGCCGTCGGGAGCGCCCACCCCTAACCCCTCCCCACGAGGGGGAGGGGAAATACCTAGCTCTTTCCCCGGACGCGCTCGACCAGCCGCGCCACATGCTCGGGCGGCGTTTGTGGCACGATTCCATGCCCCAAGTTGAATATGAATCTCTTGTCGCGCATGAGATCCAGGATTTCGTCCACCCGCTCGTCGAGCCGCGCCCCGCCGGCCACCAGCAGCAGCGGATCCAGGTTGCCCTGGATGACCACGTCCTCCTCGTCGAAGGCCTCGCTCATCACGAACGGCGGCGTCGCCGTATCGCAGCCGATGCCGTTGACGCCCGTTTCCGAGACGTACCAGACCGCCGTTGCACCGGCGCCGCGCGGAAACCCGATCACCGGAATGTCCGGGTGCATGTCCTTCAGCGCCTCGCGGATCGTCCGGGTCGGCGCCACGACCCAGCGGTCGAACTCGTCATCCGGCAGTGAACCGGCCCAAGTATCGAAAATCTGAAGGCAATCCGCGCCCGCCTTGACCTGGCGATCGAGATAATCGATCGACGCCGCCGTCAGCAGATCGATCAGCTGGTCGAAACCTTCGGGATCGCGATACGCCCACAGCCGCGCTTCCGCCTGGTCGGCCGAACCCTGCCCCTGGACCATGTAGGTCGCGACCGTCCACGGCGCGCCGCAAAAGCCGATCAGCGCCGTCTCGCGCGGCAGATCCTGCCGCAGGCGCTGCACCGTTTCGGCGATGATATCGAATTTCTCCGACGTGCCCTTGAGATCGAGCCGGCCGAGATCCGCAACCGAGCGGACCGGATCGAGCCGGGGCCCCTCACCTTCCTCGAACCGCACGCCTTGCCCCAGCGCATCCGGCACGATCAGAATATCCGCGAACAGAATAGCCGCATCGAACCCAAAGCGCCGGATCGGCTGCAGCGTCACTTCGGCTGCGAGCTTCGGGTTGTAGCAAAGCTTGAGAAAGCTCCCGGCCTCGGCGCGCGTCGCGCGATACTCGGGCAGATACCGCCCCGCCTGCCGCATGAGCCAGATCGGGGGCACGTCGAGCGTCTGACCACGGAACGGCGCCAGAAATCTCTTCTCGACCGCCGAGCCTGCCCCGGCCTGTCCTCTCTCGCTCATGATCTTCCCTTCAATAAAAGACTAAGAATCTTAAGATTATTGTTATTGTTATTAGGGCTGGGGATATTGGGCATTGCGCCGTTCTCCCCAAGCTGTCCCAAGCCTCTCAAGCGCTGGGCAAACCAAGCGCGAGATCTGGGGTGTCGTTGGATCGGGCGCCACTAGGCCCGGCGGAGGCCATGCGAGTCAACAGCTTGTCGCCTGCCTCTCGAACATCGCCCCTGGGGACGCCTTGTGGATTGGCCGCAGTAGCCTGTCGACGATGATGCAGTCCACGGGGAAACGCTGCGCCACAGAAATTTGCTTCACATCGCGTCTAATAGGGGTATCTCGGTGGACAACCAGCACACCTTACCCACGGCAGGTGCAACCCCGAGGGTGACGCACCGAATATAAGGCTTCTGATCCACAGATGGCCCACAGCCAGCCGAGCTATTTCCACCTCCACCTCGTGTCGGATTCTACGGGTGAGACGCTGACCACCATCGCCAAGGCGGCGTCGGTGCAATACGCGCAGATCCGGCCGATCGAGCATGTGCATCCGTTGGTCCGCAACGCGCGCCAGCTGAAGCGCGTGCTGCAGGAGATCGAGCAGGCGCCGGGCATCGTGCTCTATACGATCGTCAACCTGGACCTGATCGCCGCGCTCGAGCTCAAGTGCAAAGAGCTGAAGGTGCCGTGCCTGGCGGTGCTGCAACCGATCATGCAGGTGTTCGAATCGTATCTCGGCGCGCCGAAGACGCCGCGCGTCGCCGGCCAGCATGTGCTCGACGCGGACTATTTCCGCCGCATCGACGCGCTGAATTTCACGATGGCGCATGACGACGGCCGCCTGCCGGACGACCTGAACGATGCCGACATCATCCTGCTCGGCATTTCGCGCACCTCGAAAACACCGACGAGCATCTATCTCTCCCAGCGCGGATACAAGACGGCGAACGTGCCGCTCGTGCCGTCGCTGCCGTTTCCCGAGCAGATCGCGAGCCAGCATTCCGCGTTCGTCGTCTGTCTGATTGCGAGCCCGGACCGCATCGCCGAAGTCCGCCGCAACCGCGCGCTGCTGCTGGCCGACCGCGACCTTGATGATTATGTCGACCGCAGCCGGATCGCGGCCGAGATCACCTACACCCGCAAGCTCTGCGCCAAGCACGGCTGGCCGGTGATCGACGTCACGCGCCGCTCGGTTGAGGAAACGGCCGCGACGATCATCCGTCTCATGCAGGATCGGGATGCGGGCGAGAGCGAGGCCGACTCCGAAATCGTACCGCCGGAGCCGACCCATGGCGACTGACGCGAGTGGAGATCGGCACGCAAACGTGGTGCTGGCGTCCGGCAGCGCGACGCGGCGCGCCATGCTCGAAGCCGCGGGGCTCGATTTCACAGTGGATCCCGCCGATGTCGACGAAGCCGAGATTCGCGATGACGTGATCGCGGCGGGCGGATCGCACAGCCAGGTTGCGGAGCGTCTGGCCGGCGCCAAGGCCGCCGTCGTCAGCGCGCGCCATGCCGGCGCGTTCGTCATTGGCGGCGATCAGGTGCTGTCCTTCGAAGGCCGCCTGCTCGAAAAGGCGGCGTCGATGCCGGAGGCGCGCGAAATCCTCAGGTCGCTAAGCGGCAAAACACACACGCTCTATTCCTGCGCCTCCCTGGCCCGGGACGGAGAAGCGCTCTGGCGCCACGTCGAAGCCGCCCATCTGACGATGCGCGCGTTCAGCGACGCCGCGCTCGATGCCTATCTCGCGAAGGTGGGCGACGTGGTGCTGACCTCCGTCGGCGCCTATCAGATCGAAGGGCCGGCCATCCAGCTCTTCGAAACCGTTGACGGCGCGCACGCGACCATCCTGGGTCTGCCGTTGCTGCCGCTGCTCGGCGAGCTGCATCGCCGCAAGGTGCTGGTGTCATGAAGCAGGTTATGAAGAAGGCTTGCGTTATCGGCTGGCCGATCGAGCACTCGCGCTCTCCCGCGATCCACGGGTATTGGCTCGAGCGCTACAAGATCGACGGCCGCTACACCAAGCGCGCCGTCCCGCCGGACACCATCGAGACGTTCCTCGCGTCTCTGGCCAGCGAGGGGCTGTCCGGCTGCAACGTCACCATCCCGTTCAAGGAAACCGCGTTCCGCCTGGTCGACGAGCGCGACGCCTCCGCGACCGCCGTCGGCGCGGCCAACACGCTGTGGCTCGAGAACGGCCAACTCTGCGCGTCGAACACCGACACCTACGGCTATATGACCTACCTCGGCCTTGAAGCGGAGGACTGGAACCGCCGCGACGCTCCGGTGTCGATCCTCGGCGCGGGCGGCGCGGCGCGCGCCATCATTCACGGCTTTCTCGAAGCTGGCGTACCGGAGATCCGCCTGTTCAATCGCTCGGAAAATCGCGCCGAGGCGCTGGCGCAAACGTTCGGGCCGCGCATCAAGGTGATGCCGTGGGAGCAGCGTTCGCAGGCCTCGACCGAGGCCTCCGTGCTGGTCAACACGACGTCCGTCGGCCTCAAGGGCGAAGGTTCGCTCGGCCTCGATTTCACGGACTTCCACCCCGATTGCATAGTCTCCGATATCGTCTATGCGCCGCTCGACACCGGCCTGATCCGGGAAGCACGCCGCCACGGCCTGCGCACCGTCGATGGGCTCGGCATGTTGCTGCACCAGGCCGTTCCTGGCTTCGAAAAATGGTTCGGCGTGCGCCCCGAGGTGACGGACGAGCTTTATGAGCGCATTGCCGCCGACATCGAGGGCGCGTGATGCGGATCGTCGGCCTCACCGGTTCCATCGGCATGGGCAAGTCCGCCATCGCGGCGATGCTGCGGGTCCGCGGCGTGCCGGTGTTCGATGCCGACCAGGAGGTCCACCGCCTGTATGAGGGCGACGCGGTTGAGAAAGTCGAAGCGGCGTTTCCCGGCACGACCATCGACGGCCGCGTCGACCGCGCCAAGCTCGCCGCCAGCCTCGCACACGATCCGGCGCGCTTTCGCATGCTGGAGGAGATCGTCCACCCGCTCGTGCGCCGCGCCGAACAGATGTTTCTCTATGAGAACCATGAAAAGGGCGGCCGCATCGCGGTTCTCGAAATTCCACTGCTCTATGAAACCGGCCTCGATGCCCAGGTCGATCAGGTCGTGGTCGTCTCCGCGCCCGCCGAGATCCAGCGCCAACGTGTGCTCGCCCGGCCGGGCATGACGGCTGCGCGCCTCGATACCCTGCTCGCGCGGCAACTGCCCGATCACGAAAAGCGCCTGCGCGCCGACTTTGTTGTGGACACCGGGGGCACGCTGGCCGACAGCGAGGCCCAGGTCGATAGTATCCTGGATGCACTGCAGTCGCGTCCCGCCGAAGCCTACGCACGCCATTGGCGCTGAGCCGAAGCTTCAGCACGCAGAGCACCCGAGTAGCGGTGCACGATCCCAGAGTGCGCGTCCGCATCGCGCTTTCCCGAGACTTGGTCCCCGAGTCTTGGTTCCCCAAAGTCTGAGAGACATCAATGCTGCGCGAGATCGTGCTCGATACGGAAACGACCGGCCTCGATCCCCGCAGAGGCGATCGGCTGATCGAAATCGGCTGCATCGAGCTCGTCAACCGCATCCCGACCGGCCGCGAATACCATCAGTTCATCAACCCCGAACGCAACGTTCCCGCCGAGGCCGAAGCCGTACACGGCCTCTCGACGGCATTCCTGCTCGACAAGCCGCTGTTCACCGAGGTGGCTGACGCGTTCCTGGAGTTCATCGCGGGCGACACGCTGGTCATTCACAACGCGGTGTTCGACGTCGGCTTCCTGAATGCCGAGCTGGAGCGTCTGGCTGGCCCGGCGCTGTCGATGAGCCGCGTCGTGGACACGCTTCAGCTCGCGCGGCGCAAGCACCCGGCCGGCCCCAACAGCCTCGATGCGCTCTGCAAGCGCTATGGCATCGACAACTCGAAGCGCATCAAGCACGGCGCCTTGATGGACTCGCTGCTACTGGCTGAGGTCTATGTCGAGCTTCTGGGCGAGCGGCAGGGCAACCTGGGGCTCAGCACCGAGAGAAGCCGCTTGCGGGCTCGCGGAGACGCAGGCCGCGCCGCCGTTCGCGGTCCGCGCCCGGTCCCTTTGCCGCCACGGATTACCGACGAAATCATGGCGGCCCACCGTGCATTCATCGAAACACTTGGTCCCAAAGCGCTCTGGAAGCGCTTCTTCGCACCGGCCGACAGCCTATAAAGATTGGGGCGGGTCTCCCTCCACTCCGTCATCCCGGCGTCATTGCGGAGCCATGCTTCGCCTGGACGGCCGGGACCCACGCAAGCCCGCCAAGCCCGAGCGATCTCGATAGTCCCGCAGAGATGGCAGCTGGGTGCCGCGCGTGGTCGACCCTAGTTGACCGTCTTCTGTCCCGCCTCGGCCATCTCGTTTTTGCGCCGCATGTAGAGCTGCGCGAAATCGATCGGGTCGAGCAGCAGCGGCGGATAGCCGCCTTCCCGCGTCAGGTCGGCCACGAGGCGGCGCAGGAACGGGAAAATCAGTGTCGGGCAGTTGATGACGAGGAACGGCTCGAGCATCTCGTTGGGCACGCCCTTGAGCCGGAAGATGCCGGCATAGACGATTTCGAGATGGTAGATCGTGCCCTCTTTGACGGCGGCGGTCGCCTTGAAGTCGATGGCGCTCTCGAACAGCTCTTCCTGGATCCGCTTGGCCGCGACGTTGATCTCGAGCTTGATGTTCGGGGCATCGCTCGGCGCCGACAGAAACTTTTCGACGTTCGGGTTCTCGAACGAGAGATCCTTGATGAACTGGCCGACGACCTGGGCTTCGATCTGCCGGGTGCGCTTTTCGCCGGATTGGCCAGCCTCGGAGTCAAGGTCGTTTTCGTCAGCCATCGCGCATCAGCCCTGGGCGTTTCCATGGTCGCTGCGGGCAGGATCAAACAGCCGGCCCGCGCCCCCGGATTGTTGAAGGGAAGCCGTGGCTATCACGGCGAAGGGCAAGCACGCAATCGGCCAATGACCCGATCAAGGCACTGTGAAAGCCCATAGCAAGAATATTGGCTTCTCCCTCGTTGTGGCCTAAGTTACCGAGCATGATCAGGTCACTCCCGACGGGCACGCCCGTTCTCCTGGGAGTTCCAAGCCTGGACGAACCTCACTAGCGATCTTACATCAGGGCAAACGCCCCGTTTGCGCGGGCCTTGCCGGGAAGCTGCTGACGATGAATGGCGAAATCAATCTTCTCACGCTTCTCTCCCTCGTCATTGCCGTGATCGCAATCGTTAAGCTCAGGAGCGTCCTGGGCAAAAGAACCGGAGACGACGACGCCCGGCTCGAAAAGCGCCGGCGCGAGGCGAGCATGCCGAAGACGGCTCCCGGCTCCCAGTCGGACAAGGTCGTGGCCCTGCCGCGGCGTGATCGGGACCGCGATCGTGATGTCGAGCCGGTCGATACGTCTGTGACGGTGGCCGAGGTCGAGGCGCGCATCAAATCGTTCGCCGGCGAGGATACCGCGCTCGCGACGCGCCTCATGAGCATCCTGGCGCTGGACAGCAAGTTCGATCCCGACGGTTTTCTGCGCGGCGCCAAGCAGGCCTACGAGATGATCGTCACCGCCTTCGCGGAAGGCAATCGCCGCATGTTGCGCGATCTCCTGAGCGCCGACGTGCTCGACAGCTTCACGCGCGCCATCGCCGAGCGCGAGCAGAAGGGCGAGGTCATCGATCAGAGCTTCGTCGGCATCAACAAGGCCGATATTCTCGAAGCCGAGGTCAACGCGAAGGGCATCGCCAGCATCACGGTGCGCTTCATCAGCCAGCTCATCACCGCCACGCGGGACAACAAGGGCACCGTCATCGACGGCGACGAGACCCGCATCAAGGACGTGACCGACATCTGGACCTTCTCGCGCGACATCTCGACGAAGGACGCGCGGCGGAACCTGAACTGGAAGCTCGTCGGCACGCAGGCGCCGAACTAGTCGACGCCCCCGCACATTGGCCGCTGATCCATGCCCCTTGGAGCCCGCACATCTGAGGTGGCAGGACAAGACATCGCATTCGCGGCGGTGTGCTATGCGTCGCTCCCAGGCTGGGACACGGACGATCATCTGGCCGCCTTTCGCGCGTTCCTGAAATCGGCAGATGCGATCGCGCGAGCGAGCGCCTCCAGCGGCAAGACTTGCGTCGCAGGCGCTCCCTTGATCGCGGCGGCACAGCGCGCGCGGCAGGACGCATCGAACATCGCGACGCCCGCGGCCGCCAAAGCGTTCTTCGAAGCGAACTTTACCCCCCACCGCATCGTCCATGACCGCACACCCGGTTTGCTGACCGGCTACTATGAGCCAGTTCTGCCGGGCTCCCGCGGGCGCGGCGGCACCTACCAGATCCCCGTCTATCGCCGCCCGCCCGATCTCGTGAACCTCGTCGCCGAGGCCGAACGCGGCGCGCTTGCCGGCGGCCTCACGCACGCGCGCAAGACCGCGGACGGCACCGAGCCCTACGCGACGCGCGCCGAAATCGAAGCGGGATTGCTCGCAGGCCAATGCCTCGAACTGGTCTGGCTGTCCGACCCTGTCGATACGTTCTTCATGCACATCCAGGGGTCCGGCCGCATCCGCTTGCCGGACGACACGACGATCCGCATCACCTATGACGGCAAGAACGGGCATCCCTATACGTCCGTCGGCCGCGTTCTGATCGACGCCGGGCACTTCACGGCCGACGACATGACGCTCGGCGCGTTGAAGGGCTGGCTGTCGGCCGATGCCGCGCGCGGCAGCGGAATGATGCAGGAGAACCGCTCGTTCGTCTTCTTCCGCGAACTCGCGCACGAGGACGACGGCCCGCTCGGCGCCCTCGAAATTCCATTGTCGCCGGGGCGCAGTCTCGCGGTCGACACGGCCTTTCACGCCCTCGGCACGCCGGTGTTCGTGACGGCGCCGGATCTCGCGCCTTGGGCCGCGGACGAGAGCTTCTCCCGCCTCATGATCGCGCAGGATGTCGGCTCCGCGATCCGCGGACCCGAGCGCGGCGATATCTATTACGGCTCCGGCGACGAGGCCGGCCGGTTGGCCGGCACGACCAAGCATGCCGGACAGTTTGTCGTGCTGATGGCCTCCGCTGGCGGTCCCTTGTGAGCAAGCCGCCGTCCAAGCCGCGGCGCCGCCACCTCAGCAAGGAGGATGAAGCGCTGTGGGAGCACACGGCGTCCTCGCTGCAGCCGCTCAAGGTGCGCAAGGACCGCCACCTCGCCGACATGCCCGATCTCGACAGCATTTCGCCGTTTCTCACCGACGGGAAGGCAGCGAAGGCGATGCCGTCGAAGCCCGCGGCCAAGCCCTTGCCGACACCGCCGCGCGCCTCCGAAACGACTGCGCCGTCGCTGAGCACGTTCGATCGCAAAGCGGCGCGCAAGTTGCGCCAGGGGCATTTCGAGATCGAGGCGCGCATCGACCTTCACGGCATGCGCCAGCACGAGGCGCATGGTGCGCTCAGGAGCTTTTTGCATTCGGCTTTTCGGAAGGGCCAGCGCTGGGTGCTGGTCATCACCGGCAAGGGCGGACCGCGCCGCCCGCGCGACGATGACGACATGTTCGGCGTCGCGGAGCGCGGCGTCCTGAAGAAGAATGTGCCGATGTGGCTGTCGGAGCCGGAGCTGCGCGCTATCGTCGTGAGCTTCACGTCAGCCGCGATCTCGCACGGCGGCGAGGGCGCGCTCTACGTCCAGCTCCGCAACCCCGAGAAGGTCCGCTGAGCAGCGCGCTAAATCACCGAATGAACGATTAAGGGCAGGCCGCCGCGATCGCCTGCAGCGCTTGTCCTAAGCCCTTGAGCGAATAGGTGTCGACCGTCTGCGTGCCGCGCGCGGACGTCGCCTTCACGACCAGCTTCGGACCCTTCTTCATGGATTCGATCATCTTGAGTTCCTGCGTGGCGTCCGCCACGTAGGCGCGATCGTCCTGCGCGAAGAGTTCGAATTCATCCTCGCCCACGCTGACGGCGATGGGCGAGTTCGGCTTGATCGGATAGCCGAGCTTGATGGAGATCTCGGACTTCACGCCGTCCTTGGGCCACGCCGAAATATAGAAGACGATTTTGGCGCGGTTGGCGGTGGCCGGCTCTTTCGATTTGGGCAGCGTGGCCGCAAAGCAGATCTTGGACCCCTCGCCGTTGTTCTGATGCACGATCCAATCGCCGAACTTCTTCATCTCAACGGCGCCCTGCGCGAGGGCCTGCGCTGAGAGAGGTGCGGCCCAGACGAACGCGAGGCCCGCGACGGCGCACGGGATGACGGCGAACGGCAGAATGCGAATTGGCTTCATGGAAGTTCGACAGTCCCCTTCTGGCGAATCTGGTTCTTTATACGTGCTGCTTGGTTAATTTGTCACCCGTTGGGCGGCCTTACCCCTCGGTGCGCCCTTTCCGGTGTCCGTCGGCGCGGACGGCCCCTCCTTCCGCCGCCGGTCCGCCCTCGGAAATCGGACGATCGGCGAATGGCGCCATGCTTTTTACGCGGTCGTACATGACGATGGCCCCCGCCATCGCGACATTGACGCAAAAGCTGGTCGGGATCTTGACGGTAAAATCGCAGCGCGCGAGCAAATCGTCCGACAACGACCCGCGCTCCGGCCCGAGAACATAAGCCGCCTGCAGGGGATGGCGAAAACTCGGCAGCGCCACGGCGTCGTCGAGAAGCTCGATACCGACGAGTTTGCAGCCCTTTGGCAACACCATGTCGCCGGTCGCGGTCCAGTTGTAGTGCGGCAGGTGCCAATGCCCTTTCGAGGTGTCGGCGCGGGCTTCGAGCGCCTGATACTGCGCCCCGATCGTGAACGTGAAGCTGGCGCCGAAGGCATGCGCCGATCGCATCAGGTTGCCGAGGTTCAGCGCTTTCGACGAGCGTTCGGCGCCGATGGCGAAATAGCCGCGCGATTTGGGAGGCCAGGCTGGGGACGTCATGAAGGGGCTCGCATGATGGCGGCACTCCGGCTAGAGCATTTTCCGACGAGTGGATACCGGGTCGTCGTCAGAAAATGCGAGAAAACAAAAAGCTAGAGCGTTCGATTCGATTTCATCGGATCGGAAAACGCTCTAGAGACCTTGGCGGACTTCGCGCACCGGGTTCGCTCGGAGAGCAGGAAGGCACTTACGTCCCGGGAGGTCACACATGAAGGCGGCACTTTGCAAGAGCCTCGATGGCCCCGAGGCCGTGGTGGTGGAGGAGATTCCCGAGCCCGCAGCGGGCGCTGGCGAGGTCGTCGTGCGCGTCCATGCCGCGGCGCTCAACTTCTTCGATACCCTCATCACGCGGGGAAAATACCAGACCAAGCCGGCGCTGCCGTTTTCTCCGTCGGGTGAAATCGCGGGCGTCGTCGAGAGCCTTGGCGCTGGCGTGACGGGCGTCAGCGTCGGCGATCGCGTCGCCGCGGCGCTCGGCTATGGGGGCGCGCGCGAGAAGGTTGTGGTGAGCGCGGAGAGCCTGATTCCGGTCCCGGACTCCGTGTCGGATGAGGTGGCCTCCGCCGTCAGCGTCACGTTCGGCACCGCCATCCACGGCCTCAAGGACCGCGGACGCGTGAAGGCCGGAGAGACGGTCGCCATCCTCGGCGCGTCGGGCGGCGCTGGCCAGGCCGCCATCGAGATCGCCAAGGCGATGGGGGCGCGCGTCATCGCCGCGGCGGCGTCGGACGACAAGCTCGAGGTCTGCCGCGCTCTCGGCGCCGACGACCTGGTCAACTACGACGCCGTCGACCTGAAAGAAACGCTGAAGGCGCTGACCGGTGGCCGCGGCGTCGACGTGGTCTACGATTGCGTCGGCGGCAAATATGCCGAGCCCGCCGTCCGCGCGCTCGCCTGGCAGGGCCGATTCCTCGTCGTCGGCTTCGCCGCCGGCGACATTCCGAAACTGCCGCTCAATCTTCTGATGCTGAAGGGCGCCGACGCCATCGGCGTGTTCTGGGGCGAGGCCGTCAAGCGCGATCCCGCCGGTCATCGAGCCAACATGATCGACGTCCTGCGCTGGGTATCGGAAGGGAAGCTCGCGCCGCGCATTCAGGCGACGTATCCGCTGGCCGAGATTCGCGAAGCCATAGGCGTCATCGACCGCCGCGAAGCCGCCGGCAAGATCGTCGTCACGCTTCGGTAGTTTGCACCCTCGTGCGCCGCCTTCCAGAGGTGTCCTTCATGCCAACGTTGTGGCGTAGCCACACTTGTTGGCAGTGGGGACTGCCACTTTACGTCATGCCGGCGGAGGCCGGCACCCACGCAAGTCTCCGCAGGTCAAACGTCGGGTGATCGTCGCCCACGTCTCAATCGCGGCAGCTTGCGTGGATCCCCTGAGTTCACAAACGAAGTGCAACACCTTGTCGGCGAGGTGTTGCGATGGGAAAGCCCTACGTCCAG
>NZ_JBHYDS010000013.1:0-78438 GCF_051860585.1 Hyphomicrobium sp. | reverse complement strand
GCCTTGACTTCCAAACCCCAGCCGAGATCTTTCTTGCTCAACTGTTGCACTTCGAATGTGAATCCACATCCCGGCCTCCGCCGGGATGACGGACTTTGCGGGCGGCATCGTCCAAACCAACAGCCGAGGGATCGGTGAGGTCTCAGGCGAAAGGGGTCTCTGAAACGGCCACGGATATGTTCAAATTTTTTAATTCCAGATACCGTTCGAGCTTCTCTCTACGCGCCTCCTTCTCCGCGTGGGGGCCGACAATTATACTGGAGATAGGGAGCTTGCCATTCAGCGGTGAAATCTTGAGATACGGTACTAATCCGTCGCGGAAGTGCACAGCTTTCGGTGACTTGGCTTTATGCTGCTTAAAGTTTTCTGGCTCTCGGAGCTTTAGTCGATCAAATTCGCGCTGGGATACGGGCGCCAGCATCGCCCGAACCTCAGCCTCTTCTGCGAATCCCCGATGTTTGTAGCGAGCGACGCTACTTGTGAAGTGAGCGTAAAGCTCGGGAGTTGCTTGAGGATTCCCGGCGAGGAGACCCAGCAAATACTTGCGGATCTCTGCCAAAAGAGAAGAGAATTCACGTCGGAATCCATTGTCGTCGCCGCCGTACACGACGTCACCGATGCTGCTGGGGCCGTAAAGATAGGTTTTGGATTCCTCATGAAGAAGAATATCGCAAAACTCTTTGGTCCGAAATACTATCGCATAGCCGGAGCCTTTTCCATACGCTCGCCACATGCTGAGCTTTCCATTCGCTGCCTCATAAGAGTCGGAGTGGCCACAAAATGAAATCAAGAAAGGGTCAAAAACTTCGGTGCTCCGTTGCGCCCAAATGTTGCGTTAAAAAGGCCACTCACTATTGTGTGCGCAAGCGATTGAGCCTGAAGATCTATGCCGCCTAGCGCGCTCAGATGAGCTTGGAAAGCTTGGTCACTGCGAGCCTTTGCGGCCAA
This sequence comes from Hyphomicrobium sp., assembly GCF_051860585.1. Lineage (GTDB taxonomy): Bacteria > Pseudomonadota > Alphaproteobacteria > Rhizobiales > Hyphomicrobiaceae > Hyphomicrobium_C. The sequence goes on along the minus strand of NZ_JBHYDS010000013.1, from coordinate 77,490 downwards.
AATATCATTCACTTCAGGCAGGATCTCCGCGACGAGTTTCGGCTCCATCTGCTGCATTTCCGTGAAGTCGTTCAGATATTTGAAATGTGTGGCGTGGAGGGTTTGACTTTGCAGAATTCCCTCGAGGCCATCTTGAGAAGTATAGTGGTGTAACAGGGAATATGCGTCCCAGATGTCGTTTGCTGACATTACTCTAACCCACGTCCCACCTTCCAAACCTCCTCCTGCACGGCGATGTCCGCGAGCATGCGGTCCAGCAGCAGGCACGTCCGCTTGAACAGCGCGCTGCCGCGCTGATAGTCGGCGGCGGCGTAGAAATCGACGCGGCCGGCGCGGAACAGCTCCAGGCACTTCGCTTCGTCGCGGCCCTCAGGATGCACGGCAATCGCGTGCCCGCCGCTCTTGCGCATCAAGGCCATCGACGGCACGTCCGTGTCGCCGTCGCCGAAGTAGATCATGTTGCGGAACGGGATCGGCCGCAGGTCTTCGGCCATATGCGCGTTGATGCTCTCGCCAAGATCCTCGATGCCCTTGTTGATGCGGAACAGGTACTGCGTCTTGCCGGTGTCCGTGATCACGCGCTTCGGGAACGGCAGCTCGTAGGCGTCGAACCAGTATTCCGAGGCGAACACATTATGAAAGTGGCGGCGGATCTTCGTGCCCTCGATGATCTCCGTCAGGCCCGACGAGACGAGGTAGTGGCGCAGCTCCACGCCCGCGCTCTCGGCGCGGATCTTGATGTAGTCCGCAATGGCGTCGAACCACGTCTCGACGCCCGGAAACAGCTCAACGTCCGCACCCTGCGCCACGAGATCGGCGCGGTTGATGACGAGGCCCTTTTCCTTGGCCTTCTTGTACATCAGGTGCATGTAGGTGATGAGCGGATCGGCTTGCTGCTCGCGCGCGAGCTGCGTGCACTCGTCCCAGAATGCTTTCGGCTCGATTCCGAGCTGTGGCAGGAACGAGTATTCCTGCATCGGACGCGGCGAGAGCGTACCGTCGAAATCGTAGACGAGCGCGATGGTCTTCTTGTCGAAGGCCTCGCCGTTTTTGGTTTTCTTGTTCGCCTTGGCGCCGGTTGTCTTTGCAGGCGAGGCGCTGCTACGTGAAGCCGCCGAAGCATCCGCCTCGTCGTCCGCGTTTTTGTCCCGCCCCGTTGCGCGCTCGGTCATGGTCGTCCCGCCTCTTGCTATCTGAGGCGACAGTCCTCCGATTCGGGTGGCGTCCTGAAGGCGAGCGGGAGCGGGATGCACAACTTGAACGACGTGCCCCTCCCCCCGCAGGCGGGAAGAGGGGCGCAGAAAGCATTCGCTTATACGTAAAGGGTGAGGCGCTTAACGAGCCGCCTTGCCCGCGCCAGCCTTCGCTTTGGCCTTTGCCGGTTCATGCTCGTGATCGTGGGAATGGTCGTGACCGCCACAGCACCCGCCGCCTTCAGCGTGGGCATGATCGTGGCCGTGCTGGTGACCATGATCGTGTGCGCCTTGCCCGCCGCAGCATCCGCCACCCTCGGCATGCGCGTGGTCATGTCCATGATCGTGCGAATGTCCGTGATCGTGGCCATGGTCGTGCCCGCAGCCGCAGCCGTCGCCATGATGGTGATGCTCGTTCGGATCGGTCAGCACGGCGGCGAGCCGGCGTTCGAGCGCAATCGACTGCTCACGCGGCGCATCGCGCGCCTCGATGGTGAGCGCCATCACCTCAGCGCCGAGGCGGAGATCGTCCACCTGGCCGAGATAGTGCCGCCGCAGGCGTCCCTGCCGGTCGAAGATCAGAATGGTCGGCGTACCGCGGATTTCGTAGTCTTCCATCGTCTTCGGCAGCTCGCCCTTCGCGCCGGTCTTGTCGAGCGCGATCGGGAAGGTGAGTTCATGCTCGGCCACGAACGCTTCGAGCGCCGCCTTGTCCTGCTTGCCCGGCTCCTCGAACGGCGTGTTGAGGCCGATCACGACCACTTCGTCGTCGTTGAACGATGCCGCGAGCCGCGCCGCCTGGGGAAGGCCGTGCTTGATGCTGCCCGGGCAATGCAGCTGGAAGGCCGCCACGACGACCACGCGCCCCTTGAGGCCCTTCAGCGTCGGCGGCGTGTCCACGTTGAGCCAGGCGGACGCTTGGATCTCGGGCGGGTTTTCGGGGTCGAACATCGGCGGGGTCCTCTATCTCGGCGCGCGATACGCAAAGCCAAATCGAAATTCGGCGCCACCATATCGGCAATTGGCGGGCCCGTCAGGTGGCCCAAGCGATATTCCCGGGATTGGAAGCTTAACCGTATGAAATCCCGCGTGGTTCAGCGCCGCACTCGGGTGGTGGATCAGGCCGTCTCGTCGCAGGGGGAACCGGGCGGATGCGGCCACGTCGCGCGCGAATACGTGCTGCGTCCAGGCCGTGATATAGTGAGCCGTCGCACCGGATGGAATGGTGAGCACCTTGGAAGGAGCGGCCATGCCCCGCATCGCGAATGTGCGTCTCGTCCTTGCAGCCCTGCTGATGGTCGCGGTCACGTCCGTCGCCGCGCGGGCGCAAAGTATGCTCGATATGGTCGATCTCTCCTCCGACCAGTTCACGAAGGCCGAGATGAGCCGCGCCGACATCGAGGCGGCCATCGCCAAGTTGCCGCCCGGCGAAAAGCTGGACCTGTTCGGCAAGGCGCTGAACAAGCTCGACCTCTCGGGCATGGATCTGCGCCGTGTCAGCCTGCAGGCGGCACGGCTGATGGGGTCGGACTTCTCGAACGCCAACCTCGAAGGCGTCAACCTCGACTCGGCCTGGTCGCTGAATTCGAAATGGACCGGCGCCAATCTCAAGGGCGCCAGCCTGTTCGGCACGCAACTCGTCGGCGCCAACCTCGATGGCGCGGACATGACCGGCGCCCGCCTCGCCGGAGACTTTTCCAAAGCCAGCCTGAAGGGCGCGAAGCTCGACGGCGCCGATCTCTCCGCCGACGAGAAGAACCAGTCGATGGGCCTGATGCGCGGCACGTTTCGCAGCGCGGACCTGACCGGCGCCTCCATGAAGGGGGCGAACATGCGCCGCGTTCTGATCGAATACACGACCCTGACCGGCGCCGATCTCACCGGCGCGTCGCTCGCCGGCAGCGAACTCGGCGGGTCCGACTTTACGGGCGCCGACGTGACCGGCGCCGATTTCGAGGGTGCCGATGTCAACTCGGCGCGCATCAGCAACATGAAGAACGCCGATAAGGCGCTGAATCTCGACAAGGCCAAGAATTTCGACCGTGCAATGCGAAACTGACGACGCGTGGCCGCGTATCACTCGTAACGCGCGCCCGCCGAAGGAGATGACCCCATGATCAACCGCTTCGCGATGTTTGCAGCTTTGATGCTGTCGTTTGGCCTGGCTGTTTCGCAGCCTGCCGCAGCGCTCGACAAGAAGCCCTATGACGCGGCTGCGGTCGCCGCGGATCAGGCGGCGGGCAAGCCTGTCGTGATCCATGTCACCGCGCCCTGGTGCTCGACATGTTCGGCGCAGAAGTCGGCCATCGAGAGCTTCAAGGACGACCCCGCTCTGAAAGACGTGGCGCTCTACGAGCTCGACTACGACACCGGCGGCGACGCCCTGAAAGCCTTGAACGTCCGGAGCCAGTCCACGCTCATCGCCTACAAGGGCAAGACGGAAACGGGCCGCTCGGCGGGCGACACGAGCGCCAAGGGCCTCGAGGCTCTGATGAAGTCCACGCTCTAGATCGCCCGCGCGCAACCAGGGTCACGGACATGACATTCGGTGCCCTCTCCCTTGCTGCGCTCGCCGGCGTGCTGTCCGTCCTGTCTCCCTGCGTGCTCCCCTTGCTGCCGATCGTACTCGGCGCGGCGGCGGCGGAGCATCGATGGGCGCCCGCAGCGCTGGCGCTGGGTGTGGCGCTCTCGTTCACGGTGCTGGGCCTGTTCGTCGCCACGATCGGTTTTGCTCTTGGGCTCGATGCCGACCTGTTTCGCACCATCGCGGCCGTGCTGCTTTTCGCGATCGGGCTGGTCCTGGTCGTCCAGCCCTTGCAGGTCCGGCTCGCCGCCGCGGGCAGCCCGCTTGGCAATACGATCGAGGAAACCTTCGGCCGGTTTTCGACGCGCGGCGCGCAAGGCCAATTCCTGTTGGGCTTGCTGCTCGGAGCCGTCTGGGCGCCCTGCGTCGGCCCGACGCTGGGCGCGGCGTCCGTGCTGGCGGCGCGTGGTGAAAACCTCGGTGAGGTCTCTGTCACCATGGCGGTCTTTGGGATCGGCGCGGCGCTGCCGTTGTTGCTCATGGGCCTCGTGTCCCGGGAGGCCATGATCCGGTGGCGTAGCCGCCTCATGCAGGCCGGAAGCGGCGGCAAGGCGGCTCTGGGCGGGCTCCTGATCGTCGTCGCCCTGCTCATCCTGACCGGCCTCGACAAGTCGATCGAGGCAGCGCTCGTATCGGTGTCCCCCGCCTGGCTCACCACGCTCACGACGAGCTATTGAGCGGGACTGCGCTCCACCTTTTTAACCCGCTGCTAAGCAAACGGCCGGATGGAGCGCAGCCAAATCCAGCCGTTAACGGATCCTGCCGGACTCATCGCTTAAGACAGAAGCAGGGGAAATACCTCCGTAGTTATGCGGACGAATTCCGTTCGGGAAGAGTGCGTGTCAGCCACCGCAGCAGACAAGGCGTTTGACGTTGCCATCGTCGGAGCGGGCCTCGCCGGTTCGGTCGCCGCGACCATGCTGGCGCGGGCAGGCCATGCCGTGGCTGTGATCGATCCCCACGCATCTTATCCCGATGAGTTCCGCTGCGAGAAGCTCGACTCCGGCCAGATGGCGATCCTGAAAAAGACGGGATTGGCCGAAGTCGTGCGGTCGGCATCGACGCATGACGAAAGCGCGTGGGTCTCGCGTCTCGGGCTTCTGATCGAGAAGCGGCCCAGCGATCAGCAGGGCATCGACTACGGCCGCCTCGTCAATACGGTACGCGCTGAAATACCCCGGAGCGTGTCGTTCATCCGGGACAAGGCGACGGAAATCGCCAACAGCCCGGACCTTCAGCGCGTCACGCTCGCATCTGGCGAGAGCATCACCGCCCGCCTTGTCATTCTTGCGAGCGGATTGGGCAATGCCTTGCGGCAGTCGATGGGCATGGACCGCGTGGATCTCGCGCCATGCTTTTCCGTAACGATCGGGTTCGACGTCGAGCCGGCCCCGGGCGCTCGCTTTCCGTTCCGCGCCCTCACGCACTACAGCGAGCACGCGCGCTACCGCGTCTCGTACATCACGCTGTTTCCGATCGGCAAGCGCATGCGCGCGAACCTGTTCGTCTATCGCGACCTCCGCGATCCGTGGCTGCGCGCCTTCCGGGACGATCCCGAAGCGACGCTGAAGGCGGCCGCCCCGAGGCTCGAGCGCCTGACTGGCCCGTTCCGCATCGTCGGTCCGGTCAAGATCCGCCCCATCGATCTTTACGAAACGCGGGGCTACCGCCAGCCTGGCGTCGTGCTGATCGGAGACGCGTTTGCCACCGCCTGCCCGGCCGCCGGCACGGGAGCCCGCAAGGCGTTGTTCGATGTCGAGCGCCTTTGCAACGGCTACGTCTCGGAATGGCTCGCCACGCCCGGCATGGATGCGGCGAAGATCGCCCGTTTCTATGACGACGACGCCAAGCGCCGGTCCGACGCGCGATCGCTCGACTTGGCCATGCGGACGAGGTCGATGGCGCTGGGCACATCTCCGCTCTGGTGGATGCGCCGCTTGGCCGCCATCGCTCTGGGCTTCTCCCGGTGGGGGCTGTATGCGGTACGCGACGCTGTCCGAACGCTCGCTCCGCGGTCACGCGCGATGACCACGAGCACCGGCAGGCCCTCGGAACCCGCCGCGCCGAAGTCGTCGCGGAGCTAGACCAGCCCGGCGGCGGGCCAGATCTGGAAGACGGCATTCGATGTGCTGCTCATGGCTTCAACGACGGCCATGTTGTCGAATCCGGCCAGCCTCGCTTGCATCGACTTGAGCAGCGCCGGCTCCCCGTCCGCACCCATCGGCACGACCAGCGACTGCCGCCCGTCGCGGTCGGTCATGATCCAGAACAGGTCCGCTTCGAAGGGGCCGGCATCGGTCGTCAGGACGGATATGTTGCCAATGTCAGACCATGCGACGGAAACAGCGGCGCCAGCGCCGTCGTCGACCGTGATGAGCTTGTCGTCATGGGTGACGCGTACGGGCGTCGAAACGGCGGGTTTCGGCACCGCATCGCGCGGGTGCCGCAGCAGCCTGAGAAGCCAGTTCAGCATCGCATTCGCCCACGGAGCCGCCAATGACGATCAGCGTGTCACAAGAAAGAACACGCGTCGGACGAAATCGGACCGAAGCGTGTAGCAGACCTAAAGACTCTGACAGGCCGAAGGCGCCCCGATGCGCACTTGGACGAGCATTTTTAGATCACGATTCACTGGCGAGAGCGAGTGGCAGGCCTGCAAATGAGGCTCCGAATTCGGCGGTTGCAAAAAACCCCGGGCTCGCGCCCGGGGTTTCGGTGGTGTCGTCGGGGCTCGGCTCAGCCGAGCCGTTGCTCGAGCGCGCGGAGTTCTGCAACCAATCCCTGCGGAAGCTTGGCGCCGAAGCTCGCGAAATGCTCCTTGATCAAGGGCAACTCGGATTTCCAACCGTCGCGATCGACTTTCAAGAGCTCGGCCATGGCGGCGCCGTCGACGTTGAGCCCATTGAGATCGAGCGCACCGTCGGCCGGTAGCATGCCGATCGGCGTGTTGATCGCGGCAGCTTTACCGTCACAGCGCTCGAAGATCCACTTCAGCACGCGGCTGTTCTCGGCATAGCCCGGCCACAAGAACTTTCCTTCCGGGCTCTTCCGGAACCAGTTGACGTAGAAGATCTTCGGCATCTTATCGCCGCCCTTCTCGCCGACATTGATCCAGTGCTGGAAGTAGTCGCCCATGTGGTAGCCGCAGAATGGCAGCATGGCCATGGGATCGCGCCGGATGTCGCCTTTGACGCCCGACGCCGCGGCTGTTTTTTCTGAAGCCATTGTCGCGCCCAGGAACGTGCCGTGACGCCACGACAGCGCTTCCGACACGAGCGGCACGACGGAGGCCCGCCGCCCGCCGAACAGGATGGCGTCGATCGGCACGCCGGCCGGATCGTCCCACTCCTTGGCGATGACCGGGCATTGCGCGGCGGGCGCCGTGAAGCGCGCGTTGGGGTGCGCGGCCGGACGTCCCGAAGCCGGCGACCACGAGCGGCGCATCCAGTCCACGGCATGCGCCGGCTGCTCGCCCATCTGCTCCCAGTACACGTCGCCGTCGTCCGTCAGCGCGACGTTGGAATAGATGATGTTGGCGGTCAGCGTCTTCATGGCGTTGACGTTGCTGTCGTTCGACGTGCCGGGCGCGACGCCGAAGAACCCCGTCTCGGGATTGATCGCATAGAGCCGCCCGTCCGGGCCGAACTTCATCCAGCAGATGTCGTCACCGATCGTCTCGGCCTTCCAGCCGGGAATGGTCGGCGCCAGCATGGCGAGATTGGTCTTGCCGCAGGCGGACGGGAACGCGGCCGCGATGAACTTCGACTGTCCTTCCGGGTTGGTGAGCTTGAGGATCAACATGTGCTCCGCAAGCCAGCCCTCATCGCGCGCCTTCACTGACGCGATGCGCAGCGCATGGCACTTCTTGCCGAGCAGCGCATTGCCGCCATAGCCAGAGCCGTAAGACCAGATCTCGCGCGTCTCGGGGAAATGCGCGATGTACTTCGTCTTGTTGCAGGGCCAGGGCACGTCGGCGGTCGTCGGCGTGGAGAGCGGCGCGCCGACGGTGTGCATGCCGCGCACGAAGTCGGGACTGTTGCCGAGCGCGGCCAGCACCTTGTCGCCCACGCGTGTCATGATGTGCATGTTGGCGATGGCGTAGGCGCTGTCCGTCACCATGACGCCGATGCCGGCGATCGGCGATCCGATCGGCCCCATCGAATACGGCAGTACGTACATCGTACGGCCGGCCATGGCTCCGTCGTAGAGCTTGAGCAGCGTCGCCTTCATTTCAGTGGGATCGGACCAGTTGTTCGTTGGTCCGGCGTCGTCCGGCGAACGCGAGCAGATGTAGGTTTGGTCTTCGACGCGCGCGACGTCTGCTGGGTCGGAACGCACAAGAATGGAGTTGGGCCGTTTCGCCGGATTGAGCCAGATGGCGGTGCCACCGTCGACCAGGGCTTTGAGCATTTCCTGGTATTCCCACTTCGTCCCGTTGCACCATCGGACGTTGTCGGGCTTGAAAAGCGCCTTCGCCTGTTCGACGAAAGCAAGCACGTCAGGATTGCGGGTTCGGGTCTCGACGGGTGGCATCGCGTTCATTGGGGCGCTCCTCCGCGAATGACTTTTGGCTGGTTCTTGTTTTCGGGCTCTTTCTTATAGGCATCGGGAAAACTGAATCTATCACCCGAAAGAACAAGACGACAAGCGCGCTAAGAAGCATTCTCAATGCTGATCATCGTTTTGCGTTGTGCTCTCGCGCCGATATCGCAAAGCGTATGAGTTCTTGCCGCGCCGCATTCGGAGAGTGCACCGCGGTAGCGAACGGGATGCGGCACGCCGCGCCGTCGCAGACGAGATCGATGCCTTCGGGATCGATCCCCGTCATTCGCCACGGGCCTCCCGGCGCGCCAGCAAGTTCGGTCGCATAGAGTTCGATGGCGGCGGCATGGTCTTCGTTCATGTGCGAGACGACATCGTCGTGCCCGTCGACCAGGTCGCCCGCGCCGGACATGTCGATCAGGAGATCGCTCGGCGCCAGGTCCACGATGCGCCCGAAGCCGCCGATGAAGTGCGCGCGCTCGGGCACGAGTTCGTAGAAGGCGAAATCGGGGAAGTCCGCGTAGCCGCGCGCGCTGTCGTGGCGAGCGAGAAACCGCTCCGGCGCCGTCGGTCGCTGGGTTTTGACCGCCCGCCCGATCAAGGTGACGCGCCCGCCGGCGAGGGGGTCCCCCCGCCCGTCCGTGCCGTCGAACAGCAGGCTCACCCGGTCGTCGCGAGCGATGTTTTTCGTGTGCAGGGCAAGAGTTGAGATGAGAAACAGCGGCGTGCCGTCCACGTCGGTTGCGATTGTGACCAGCGAGGCGTAAGGATGGCCGGTCCCCGCATCCAGTGTGGCGAGCGACGCCTTGAGCGCGCGGCGCACGAGGGTACGGGCAGCCCATCCAGGCGAGGCGTTCGCCTCGGCCGGCGGCTGCGGGAAAACGGGATCTTGGGCTGCCATGGGGATCGCCTCGTGGTTTCGATTGCGCTCGTGCCTGTTCAGTTTGGGTTCAGGCGCTGGAGCATAGTAAGGTTCCCGCCACAATTGATCCACCTTGGAGCCATAAAGCGCCATGTGGGTTTCAAGGTGCCGCTAGGAAAGTCGGAACATGAAAGAGAAAAGCACGATCGCGCTGGTCGATGACGAGCGCAACATTCTCACCTCGCTCGGCATGGCGCTCGAGGCCGAGGGCTACAAGGTCCGCACCTACAGCGATGGCGTCTCTGCCCTCGAAGCCCTGACGGAAGATCCGGCCGACCTTGGCATCTTCGACATCAAGATGCCGCGCATGGACGGCATGGAGCTGCTCCGCCGCGTGCGCCAGCAGTCCGACATGCCGGTGATTTTTCTAACGTCCAAGGACGAAGAGATCGACGAGCTGTTCGGCCTCAAGATGGGCGCCGACGACTACATCGCCAAACCCTTCTCGCAGCGCCTGATCGTCGAGCGCGTGCGCGCCATCCTGCGCCGCTTGCAGCCGAAGGATGGCACGTCGCCGGAGCCGGTGGTCGCCAACATCCTGGAGCGCGGCAAGCTCAAGCTCGATCCCGAACGCCACACCTGCCATTGGGACAACCGGCCCGTCACGTTGACTGTGACCGAATTCCTCATCCTCCAGGCGCTCGCCCACCGCCCCGGCGTGGTCAAGACGCGCGACGCGCTGATGGATGCCGCCTACGACGATCAGGTTTACGTTGACGACCGCACGATCGATAGTCATATCAAGCGCTTGCGCAAAAAGTTCAAGCAGGTCGACGACAACTTCGACGTCATCGAGACACTGTACGGCGTAGGCTACCGCTTCAAGGAAGCATAAGGTTTGCCGCCCGGCTGGCGCGCTCCCCGCCGGGAGCGTGCGCGCGGAACGACAACATCCCGGCCAGCCGGACACGTCCGGGACCGCAGTGGAGGCCTTATGGCGCTCGAGACCGAGCGATCGCCGACGTTTGCAGCGGGCTCCGACGCCATCATGGCGGGAGCGCGCCGCGCCGCCGACGCGGTGGCCGTGCCCCTGCGCTACCTGAGGCGCAAAAATCCTCTGCGACGGCAGACGAAAGCCGGCGCGACCGTTGCCCGGTTGTGGCAGGCATTCCCGCCCGTCCGCTTCGTCAGCGCGAGCCTGCTGCGGCGCGTCCTGGTCGCCAGCCTCGGCGGCCTCGTCGTGATGATCGCCGGCATCCTGTATTTCAGCGAGAATAACGGCTGGCTGATCGACGCCAAGCGCGAGTCCCTGCGCGTCCAGGGTGAGATCATCGCCGCGGCCATTGCGGGCAACGCGCGCGTCGAGACCGGCCGCATCGTCATCCACACGGACAACATTCCGATGCCCGACGCTGACGACGGCGCCTCGGGCGACGACGCCTTCGCGGCGCACGAACTGTCGATCCGGCCGGAGCGGGTGGCGCCCATCCTGCGGCGCCTGATCCAGCCGACGACGCGCCGCGCCCGCGTCTACAGCCAGGACGGCACGCTGGTCATCGACTCGGCGACGCTGCTGCGGCGTGGCCAGCTCACGCGCCACGAGCCCAAGGTCGCCAGCGACAGCCTGATGCGCCCCAAGGACTTCTGGACGCGTCTCAAGGCGCGCATGATGGGCGAGGACCTGCCGGTCTATAAGGAGATCGGCAACGCCAACGGCACGTCCTATCCGGAGGTCCGCAAGGCGCTCCAGGACGGAACGCCCTCCGCCATGCTGCTGCTCAACGAGAAGGGCGAGCAGATCGTCTCGACGGCCGTACCGATCAAGCGCGGCACGGTTGTTCAAGGCGTGCTCCTGATGTCGACGCGCCCCGGCGAGATCGACGACATCATCGCCGACCAGCGCGATCAGATCTGGGTGCTGGCTGCCTTTGCCTTTCTCGCGTCGCTCCTGAGCGCCATCATGCTGGCGCGCACCGTGGCGGGCCCGATCCGCCGCCTGTCCGCCTCCGCCGACCTTGTCAGCCGCAACATCAGTGCGCGCCACGAGCTTCCGGACATGTCCCACCGCACCGACGAGGTCGGGCAGATGGCGTCAGCCTTCGCCGCCATGACCGCCGCGCTCTACCGGCGGGTGGAAGCGAGCGAAAGCTTCGCAGCCGACGTCGCCCACGAACTCAAGAACCCGCTGACCGCCGCGCGCTCGATGTCGGAATCGCTCGCCTACGCCAAGACCGACGAGCAGAAGAAGGAGGTGGTGAAGCAGATCCAGAACGAGCTGAAACGCCTCAACCAGCTCATCACCGACGTCTCCAACGCCTCCCGCCTCGACGCCGAGCTGGCCCGCCAGCAGATGGGCCCCGTCGACGTCACCAACGTCGTCACGAGTGTTGCGCAGATCTTCCGCGACATCCTTTCCGGCGATACGCGCCGCGTCGAGGTTGCCGTCGAGCCTGCCGCCTTCGAAGGCGCCTACCTGGTGAATGGCCACGACGGCCGCCTTGGCCAGGTGCTGACCAACCTCGTCGACAACGCCGTGTCGTTCTCGCCCGAGGACGAGGCCGTCACGGTCACCGTGCGCCGCGTTGGCCCCATTGTGGAGATGACCGTGGACGACCAGGGCCCCGGCATTCCCGCCGATCGCCTGACCATCGTGTTCGATCGCTTCTATACGGACCGCCCCGACACCGAAGCCATCCGCGGCAAGAACTCGGGCCTCGGTCTCTCGATCTCTCGCGAGATCGTCCGCGCGCACGGCGGCGAGATCACCGCGGAAAACAAGACGGCCGTGGAGGCTGCGGCCGAGCGGCCGAAGGGCGCGCGCTTCGTCGTTCGCCTGCCGGGCCTTGTTGCTTCGGCGCGGTCGGGAGTAACCAGCGGCCGCCGGCCGGTGACATCGGATCGCTATCATGACCCTCTCCGCGAGCGCGGCTGAGCTCGTCCACGGCACCGCTCTGGCGCTCGACGGAAAGGTGGTGCTGATCCGCGGCGCCACTGGCTCCGGCAAATCCGATCTTGCGCTTCGCTGCATCGGCCTCGCGTCGCCGATGGACCTGCCGCGCGTCGAACTTCTCTCCGACGATCAGGTTTGGCTGACCCGCGACGGCCGCGGCATCGAAGCCACGCCACCGCCCGCCATCGCCGGCAAGATAGAGGTGCGCGGACTGGGGATCGTCGAGGTTTCCTATTGCGCATCCGCCAGGCTGGCGCTGGTCATCGACCTCGTCCCGCCTGATCGCGTGCCCCGCTTCCCCCTCGAAGAACTGTTTACGGAGCTTCTTGGTACAACGGTTCCGCTGCTCCGGCTCACGCCCTTCGAAGCGTCCGCGCCGCTGAAAGTCGTCTTGGCTCTGGCGCGCTATCCCGAGGTGTTAACTCCCCCGTGAGCCGGTGCAGGAAAACCCTTGCGTTGCCCGCGAACCCCTGTAAGTCTCCGCCCGCGTGAGAGCGGTTCGGGGCGGCCGCCAGCACCATGCCACACGGAGATTGTCGTGACGCCATGGAGAGTTAGTGCAGGTCTCGACTTCGGGGCCTGTGCTTTGGAATTGCCAACGCGAAACAACTTCGGCACGCACAGATGATCGGACTTGTGATCGTCACGCACGGTGGCTTGGCCGTCGAGTTCCGCGCGGCGCTCGAACATATCGTTGGCCACCAGTCCAATCTCGAGACGATTTCGATCGGCCCCGAGGACGACATGGAAGCCCGGCGGGCTGAAATCCTGGACGCGGTCCGTCGCACGGAGACCGGGTCCGGCGTCATCATCCTGACCGACATGTTCGGCGGCACGCCCTCCAACCTGGCCATCTCCGTGATGGACGAGGCGCGGGTGGAGATCATCGCCGGCATCAATCTCCCGATTCTCGTCAAGCTCGCCGGCCTGCGCAGCGAAGTGCCGCTCGACGAAGCCGTCACCCTCGCTCGTGAAGCCGGGCGCAAATACATCAAGGTTGCCAGCCAAGAGCTGTCTGGCGAGCAGTAGCGCGGCGGGATCGACTGAATGCCGGAGATACGCGATAGCAAACGCCCCGAGGCCGTCGTCACGGTCGTGAACCGCAAGGGCTTGCACGCGCGCGCCTCGGCGAAATTCGTCAAGCTCGCGGAGGCCTACAAGGCGACCGTCACCGTAACGCGCGATGGTCAGACTGTCGGCGGCACGTCGATCATGGGCCTCATGATGCTCGCGGCCGGCCCGGGCTCGGTGCTTTACATCACCGCCGAAGGCAAGGAAGGCCCGGAAGCGCTCGAAGCCCTCGTCAACCTCGTTGAAACCGGGTTCGGCGAAGAGCTGGCTGAAGAAGACTAGCGCCGCCACGGCGGTAGCAGTGCTGCCGTCCCGCTTGCCTATCGCACCGAGAACTTGAACGGCACGGAGACGACCATCGGCTCTTTTTCCGAGTCGTCCGGCATCTTCGGGAATGGCGCCGCGCGCTCGATCGATTGCACCGCCGCGTCATCGAGCAGCTTTGATCCCGAACTTGTCGCCACCTCGCGCGAGATCAGCTCGCCCTGCGGCCCGACCGTGAAGCGCACGACGACGGTGCCCGCGATCTTCGAGCGCGGATTGACCTTCTTCTTGGAAATGTGCGTGAACAGCCTGCCGCGGTAGGCGGACATCGCCGTCACGCCGCCGCCGGTCTTCTTTTCGCCGGTCTCTTTCTGCTCATCGACCGCAATTTCGGTCGGCTGGGCGACGGCGACTTTCTGCTCTTCCTTCACCTCGGGAAGCTCTTCCGGCTTCTCTTTGAGAACGACATCCTGCTCGGGCCCGACCTCGGAGCCGACGACGTGCGGAATGTCCTCTTCGATCGGCTTCACTTCCTCGACCGGCTTGGCGGCCAGCGGCACGGGCGGCGGCGCTTCGACGGCTTCGACGCGCTCGCTATAGACCCCCTGCTCGACGATGAAGGTGTCTTCGCCAATTCCTTCTTCGAGCGCGGCGCCACCGGGCGAAATAAGGAAGAAGCCCACCACGGCACCGTGCAAGGCGAACGAGACCAGCCATGTTAGCGCGCGCAAGCTCATGAACGTGGTCACTTGGCTCCCACCCTACTGCGCGCCCTTGGGCTTCGGCTGCGACAGCAGCGAAACCCGCCCGTATCCGCTTTCTCCGACGCGCCCCAGCACATCCATCACATCGCCGTAGTTGCTCTTCTTGTCGGCCCGCACATAGACGACCGTGTCGCCTTCCGAGGCGCGCAGTTCGCGCAGGCGCGGCACGAGCGAGTCCGCCGACACTTGCTCCTCGCGAATGTAAAGCCCGCCGTCCCCGGCCAAAGAAACCACCATCGCCTTCTTCGATTGGCTGACGCGCGCCGCCGACGTGTTGGGAAGCTCCAGCGGCACGCCCGCTACCATCAGCGGAGCCGCAACCATGAAGATGATCAGCAGCACCAGCATCACGTCCACCATCGGCGTGATGTTGATCTCGGCCATCGGGCGATAGCCGGCTTCGTCATCGTCGCCCGCAGGCGATCCGTTTCCGGCCGCCATACCCATTAGGAGCTCGTCCCTGTGCGCAGCGGTTCGGCGCTGTTGCGTGCGAAACCGTCCGCCGGCGTGCGCGACAAGCGCTTGGCGAGCTCGGTTATCGTTGACCCCGCGCGGCTCGACGCGCGCCCGAGCGAAACGGCGATCATGTTGTAGGCCATGACGGCCGGGATGGCCGCCGCAAGACCGAGGGCGGTGGCGAACAGCGCTTCCGCGATGCCCGGCGCCACGACGGCGAGGGACGTATCCCTTTGCTGCGCGATCGAGGTGAAGCTGTTCATGATGCCCCACACCGTGCCGAACAGGCCGATGAACGGCGCGGCCGAACCGATGGTTGCGAGGAACGGCAGCCCGACCTCGAGCCTGTGCAGCTCGGAGCGGAGCGACGAGCGCATCGCGCGCTCAAGGCGCCCGCGCAGATCGGAGCGCGTTTCGTTGCGGCTCGCGCCGTCTTCGGCCTCGTGATGAGCTGCGGTCAGAAGCGTGCGGACGAGGCCGCGCGGCGCTTCAGCCGGGCTTTCATCGCGAACCGAGCGTTCGAGCCGCTTGAGATCCCGGCTAAGCTTGCTGAGGCGAACCACCTTCTCGAGGATGATGGCCCAGCAAGCGACAGACGAGATGACGAGCAACAGCATCACCGATTTGACGATCGGATCGGCTTGAAGAACGAGGCCGTAAATCGAAAAATCGTGACCGGCTGCGACGGTAATCTGCTCCACGACGGATACCCTTTACTGCTTCGTCGATTGCGCTATTTCGTCAACTGTACGTCGCCGAGCGATTTGACGGTCGTCCCGGCGAGGCAGTTCTCGACTGGTCCAGCATCCGACTTGCAATCCACGACGTCGTTGATGAGGAAGCTGCCGATCTTGTCGCAAGAAATGTCGTCGAGATCGAACAGTTTCACGGTGCGTTTCTTGGCCTTGAGCGGCGCGAGGTCCATGGCGAACCGGCGCCCGATGATGCCGTCCTTCTGGAACAGCACGAGATCGAGCTTGAAGGCCTGATAGGCGGTGTCGTCATCGTTCTGAACGACGACGTAGGCGCGGCAGCCGCCGCCCTGGGGTTCGAGCTTGTTGAGTTCGACGGTGAGCGCTTTAGGGCCTGCTGCGGCGGCAGGAGTGGCCGCGGGAGCGGCGTCCTGTGCCGTCACTGGCGGCGCGCCGAAGGAAAACCCGGCGAGCGCTGCAACGGCAAGCCACGGGCCATGAGTGCGAATCTGACGGATCAAGTACGTCCTCCTAGACTTCGAATGCCGGCCAGCTTGAGCACCGTTCCGTCCCGAGTGAGGCGCGGTGATCTGCTGGCTCTTTGGTTCATTATAACCTGACACCAGACCTCCGTCCTCCGGGTTCTCTGGGGGGACCAGGAGGGTCGGCCGTACCGCTCAAAGACTTGTGAAGGTTCGGTGCCGCAATGTCGCAGCTCAATATCGCGAAATCAGGGCTCAAATCAACAGAGCGCAGCGCGTTTGCTTCAAACTTATTCTGCGTTTGCGGTGCTCAGGGTCGCGCGCGCTCAAATCGACGTGTGTAAATACCGATGGAATGCCACCAGCAACTACGTAAGTATCTGCGCGTTTATAGCGCGAATATTCGAAACGCGGAGTAGTTCCCGAAATATCGGGAAAAATTCCCGATGCGAAACAGTCACATAGGGTGGGAAAAACTCAATCAAAGGTCTGGTTTTACTTCCTGCGTCGTTGACCCTGCGGAAGCAACACAAGTAGCGTGCCGGAGGGGAACGACCGTCGCGATGGGCCCGTAAATCGGTCCTGCGACGGCCTACAAGGGGAGTTTATTTGTAATGAGATCCAGACTTACCGCCGTCATGCTCGGCGCATTGGCCGTCGGCCCGTCGGTGGCAACAGCGCAGCAAACGGCGCAGCCTGCCGAAGCCGAGCTTCCGGCGGTCGATGTCGTCCAGGAGACGCCAGTTCAAAAGGCGGCTCGCGCCAAGAAGAAAGCCGTCGCCGTGTCGCCGCTCAGCAGCGCGCCGGCCACGACCGTTGCACCCTCCAGTTCAGCTGGCACGGCGGGGACCGCGTCCGCGGGCACGGGGACGGATGGGGGCCTCGCCCCGCCGGCAACGGTACCGAGCGCCGTGACGAACGTAACGGACACCCAGATCGAACGTGAAGGGACGTCGAGCGTCCAGCAGGCCCTGCAGCAGAACGTGCCGGGCATCATCATCTCCGACGCCGCCGGCAACCCGGCGCGTGCAGAAGTCTCCTACCGCGGCTTCGACGCCTCTCCTGTCAGCGGACGCTCGCAGGGCGTGGCCGTCTACCAGAACGGCGTGCGCATCAACGAAGCCTTCGGCGATACCGTCCAGTGGGACGTGTTGCCGAGCAACGCCATTGCATCGATGTCGGTGGTCGCGAACAACCCGTCGTTCGGCCTGAACGCACTGGGCGGCGCGATCAGCATCCTTATGAAGGACGGATTCAGCTACCAAGGCGCCGAAGTCGACGTCATGGCCGGTTCGTTCGGCCGTTATCAGATCGGCGTCCAGGCAGGTGCCTCGAGCGGCAACGCGTCGATTTATGTCGCCACCGAGGGTATCAAGGAAGACGGCTTCCGCGACTTCTCCGAGACTGAGGTCAAGCGCTTCTATGGCGATATCGGCCTCAAAGGCAGCATGGCCGAGCTTCATTTCAGCCTGACGGCTGCGAAGAACGAGTTCGGCGCGACCGCTGCAGCACCCATCGAGCTGCTCCGGCGGTCCTGGAGCAACACCTTCACGTCGCCCCAGACCACCAATCTCGAAGTCCTGATGCCGACGATTTCAGGCACGGTGAAGGCGACCAACACGCTGAGCTTCTCCGGCGTCGGTTACTACCGCAGCTACAAGAATGCCGTGGTGGACGGCAACGTCACGGAGCTTGAAGAATGCGATGACGGCGGCGTCGAGCGGCTTTGCTCCGACGAGCCTGACAACTTTATCCGCAATGCCGTTACCGGGGCACTTCTCGAAGCCGATGACTTCCCGGAGCCGCTGGGCTCGATCGAGCGCCTGAACACCAAGAGCGACAGCTGGGGCGGCGTCATCGAAGGTCAGGAAAAGTCGCCGCTGTTCAATCGTCCGAACCTGTTCATCGCCGGCGTCTCCTACGATCACGGCCGGTCGAACTACAAAACCTCGAGCGAACTCGGCCAGCTCGGGCCGAAGTATGTGGTCACGGGCTCGGGCGTTACGATCCGCGACGAGGAAAACGAACTCGCGCCGCGCGATTTGGACTCCGAGAACACCTACTGGGGCCTCTACTTCTCGAACGCTCTGGACATCACCGATCGCCTGACGGTCACGGTTGGCGGCCGCTATAACAACGCGACCATCAAGTTGCATGACAACACCAACGACTTCCCGGACCTGAACGCAACCAACACCTATGAGCGCTTCAATCCGCAGGCAGGCCTCAATTATAAACTGATGCGTGGCTTGTCGATCTTCGGCGGCTACTCGGAATCGAACCGTGCACCGACACCGGCTGAGCTCGGTTGCGCCGAGCCTACCAATCCGTGCCTGATCGAAAGCTTCCTCACCGACGACCCGCCGCTGGATCAGGTGGTCGGTCGCACGGCCGAGGTCGGCTTGCGCGGACAGGGCACCTATATGGGCGGCCAATATACCTGGGGCGCCGGTCTGTTCCGCACCCTCGCGGAAGACGATATTCTGCCGGTCACGGTCACGAGCGGTGGTGCGAGCCGCATCTTCTTCGTCAACGCTGGCGATACGCTGCGCCAGGGTGTTGAGCTGTCAACGACCTACGAGACGAGGAAGTGGAGTGTCTACGGCACATATGCGTTCGTCGATGCCACGCTCGACAGTTGCGATGATCCCAGCGGCGAGTGCGCCTTCCTGGAGGCCGGCGATCGTCTGCCGGGCATCCCGCGTCACCGCTTCAAAGCCGGCTTCGACTACTGGCTGACGTCGAAGTGGAAGTTCGGTGCGGATGTCGTTGCTGCCAGCAACTCGCCGTACTTCCCGAACGAAGTTTCGGAAGATGAAGGTCTCAGTGCATTCCTGCCGGGCTACGCCCGCGTGGACCTGCACACTTCGTACGACATCACCGACAACGTCCAGGTTTACGGCCTCGTGAAGAATCTCTTCAATCAGAAATACGGCCTGTACGGCACGTACTTCGAGGCTGATGAAGTCCCTGATCTTAGCGGGCCCGGCTTCACTGACCCGCGTACGATGTCGCCATCGATGCCGTTCGCCGCCTACGGTGGCGTGAAGGTCAAGTTCTAGGCCTCGACCAAGAGACTGCACAAACGCAAGCGCCCGGCAGAAATGCCGGGCGCTTTTTTGCGTGCGGCCTCGTGGATTTGCCGCCCGTGAGTCGTCTTGCAAGGTCTCTGAGCGGTGAAAACCCACCCGCGCAATCACAATCAACGACGTTCAGTAAAGGCCGGATGCCGCCTCCTCGGCAATCGCACATCGGTACTTAAACCTCATGTGATCCGTAGAGAAACGGAGGGGGTGACACGGTATAAGTCATTGTTTTTGAATGGTTTTGGTGCCTTATGGCAACAAAGCATTTGTTTCGGAGATCACAGCGCGCGATTGGGAAAAAGCGCCCGTTGTTCCCAAGCCTTCCCTTCGACATTGCTGAAAGTGACCAGAACGTGGCCGACGGCGCGGATGGCGTCCAACGGTCTTCCGGGGGGATTGTTTTGAGGGAGTGGAACGGGATGTTTAGTCAAATTAAGCTGACGCGCGCGGTTCTGATGGCAGGCGCCGCCTGTCTCGCATCGTCGGCGGCCTGGGGCCAGCAAGCGGCCCAGCCTGCGCAGCAAGCGTTGCCGGACGTTGAAGTCGTCCAGAAAAAGACGCCCGCCGCCAAGGCCGCGCCGGTCGCCAAGAAGCAGGCTGTTCAGTCGCCCGCGCCTCAGCAGCCGCAGCCCGCCGTTGAAGAACGCGCCGAGCCTGCACTTGAGAATTCGCCTTACGGAGCCGTCGGAAGCGCTGGTGCCGCGCAGCGCGCTCAGAACGGCTCGCTCTCGCCGGTCAACGCCAAGTCCATTATTCCCGAAAACCTGCAGAACTTCCCCGGCGCGGCAACGCGCGTGACAACGAGCGAGATGGAAGCAACGCGCCCGCTGAACAATCATGAAGCCCTGCGCAGCGTCCCGGGCGTCGTGACCGTCAGCGACGACGGCTTTGCCCGCCATGGCGGCGTGAGCATCCGCGGATCGGCGCATCGCCGCTCTCGCAAGGTGCTCGTCATGGAAGACGGCGTGCCGATCAACTTCTCGACGTATCTCGACTCGTCGACGCACTACACGCCCCCGACCGAACGCCTCGAGAGCATCGAAGTGATGCGCGGCGCTGTGCTGAACTACGGGCCGCTCAACAACCATGGCGTCGTCAACTTCCGCAACCTGTCGCCGTTCGGTGCCAACGAAACCGTGATCAAGGCCGGTATCGGCACCACCTCAGACGTGAACCAGGACGTCAACAACTTCCGCCACGTTCATACGCGTCAGAACTTGGGCAACGTCGGTGTCGTCGCGTCGTACTCGGGCGCAGATGTCGGCGGGTCTTGGGACGTCGAGGAGCTCGGTTACAACGACTTCTACGGCGCACTCGGCTTCCGCGGCAGCAATCAGGACCTGACCATCTCGGGTGGTTTCTTCCGCCAGCGCGATGTGTACGACGAGGACAACATCGAGGATCAGGACGACCTCTTCACCTTCCGTCGCAACAAGACGGCAGCGGGTCGCGCCGGCGCTCTCGACGAAGACGCTACGTGCTGCCGTAATCTTTCCAGCTACAACGCTGACTTCTATCGTCTGCAGCTCGCGCATAACCTCTACATTGACGACAACACGACGCTGACGACGCGCATCTATGGCAACGACCACGAACGCGCCCGCTTCTTCGCCGTGGAAGGCGACAGCGTTGCTGATCTCGTGATGGAAGGTCGCGACCGCGAGTATCGGAACTACGGTGCGGATTCGCGCGTCGAATTTGCCAACCTCCCGCTGTTCGGCGGCATGAAGCATGACCTGCAGGCTGGCGTTCGCTATGAAGAGCACTTCTTCACGAACCAAAACCGCATCGGCGATGATGGCGAAATTCTTACGTTTGGTAATCGTGGAGCGCAGGATGGTTTGCCGCAGAAGCTCGAGGCAAATTCATTCGCCGCGTTCATCCAGACCGCAATCCATGTGACCCCAAACTTCACCGTCACCCCGGGTGTGCGTCTCGAAAGCTATGAGATTGAGTTCCGCGATCTCGAGGATAGCCAGTTTAACGGTGGCGCGGATTACGACAGCGTGCTGCCCGGCATCGGCTTCGCTTGGAAGGCCATGCCGTTCTCGACCGTTTACGGCGGATACCATCGCGGTATCACGCCGCATATCATCCGCGACGTACAGGAAGCTGCTGAGGATGCCGGCGCATTCGTTGCGCCCCCGGAGGAACTCGGCGACAATTTTGAGATCGGCTTCCGTACGAAAGCAATTCGCGGCGTAACCTTGGATCTCGCCTACTTCCATAGCCGGATCGAGAACTACCAGTTCGGCGAGTCGTTCCAGAGCGCAGCCGGTGACCGCGTGTTCTCCGCTCTCGACGAGGTAACGCTGCAGGGTGTTGAGGTCTATGGCCGCCTCGACAGCCAGCCGTTCACCGGCGGTCCGTGGAACGTCTTCGGTGAAGCGGTCTACACCTACGTCGACTCGGAGATTAACAAGGGTATCAACGAGGACGAGGATAGCGTTGCGGGCAACCGTGTCCCCGAATCCATGCGGCACTTCGCGAACCTTACGGTCGGCGTCGCCTATAAGAATCTTTGGGACGCGAGCGTGACCTACAACTATCGCGGTGATTACCACACGGATGCCGATAACTCGTCATATGCCGACGAGGGCCTCGTTCCGGATGTGTGGCTCCTCTCTGCGCGCGCAAACTACAAGATCACCGAAAAGCTTACGCTCTGGGCATCGGGCAACAACCTCACCGACGAACTCTACATCACGGATCGCGCTGACGGCGTGAAGCCAGGTGTCGGTCGCACGCTGTGGGCCGGCTTCGAGGTCAAGTTCTAAATGTCACCATTCGGGGCGCGCGGTCGCAGCTGTGATCCGCGCCCTGGATCTCGCCTGCTTCTCCCGCATCGGCGAAATGGCGCGGCACCCTAGCGGGTGCCGCGTTCGCGTTTGTGGCTCGAGGCGCCGGCTAGGAGCGGACGATCTCAGCCGTGTCCGCCAGGAGATCGTAGGCGCAGGAGAGGCCGTTGCCGCCGGACAGCACCAGAAACGGCTGGCGGTAGCGCGCATCCCAGAGCTCGTGGTCGAACTGCCAGAAGTGCACGGGCACGGACGGTTTGCCGATCGTGACGCGCGCCTCGTCGCCCTTTGACCAGTCGATCGCCGCCCCGTCGGCAGGCGCGGGCGCCGGAGACGCCGAAGCCGCGCAGGCTTGCGCCGCGCGCACGCGATAGGCCGCGACCAGCGCGTCCGTCGTCGCCGCCCGGTAGAAGCTGTCCTGGACCCCGATCTTGAGGGCCACCAGCAGCGCCAGAAAGAGCACGAAGGCCCTCATCGATCCGTCCCATTCCGGCCGCGCCATCGGAGCGGCCACCGGAGGCAGACACCGCCGGGCGGCGCGCCTACACCTCGAAAAAGAAGAGAAAACACTGCCCACGTCATGGTGAACAAACGATTACCAGGAACCATGGCCGGGGCCGCCGAACGGGATCGCCGGGCCTGCCGCGCCTTCGCACCGCGGCAAACCTGCGCGCCCGGCGGGATTGCCCGGGAAAGGCTTGTCAGAGCGTGCCGCATGCGGCATGGATCGCGGCCAGTCCCACACTAAAGTCGGATTTCCGGGGAGGACAAGAGACCCATGACGAAGAAGAAGATCCTGATCACCTGGCCTCTGCCGGAAGCCGTGATGGCCCGTGCGCGCGAGACCTATGACGTCATCGCGCATGGCGACAATCCCAAGATCACCGTCGACGAAATGCTGGAGACGGCAAAATCGGTCGACGCGGTCCTTCTCACGCTGAACGAGAAGTGCCCCAAGGCCGTCATCGACCGCGTGCCTGAGAACATCAAGTGCATCTCGACGTTCTCGATCGGATTCGACCACATCGACCTCGAAGCTTGCAAAGCCCGCGGCATCAAGGTCGGCAACGCCCCCCACGGCGTCACGGTCGCAACGGCCGAGATCGCGATGCTCCTGCTGCTCGGCTCGGCACGCCGCGCTGGCGAGGGCGAAGCGATGATCCGCACGCGCTCCTGGCCCGGCTGGCAGCCGCTGCAGCTGGTTGGCCAGCGCTTGGACAACAAGAAGCTCGGCATCTACGGCTTCGGCAAGATCGGCCAGGCGCTCGCGCAGCGCGCCCGCGGCTTCGACATGGAAGTCCACTACTTCGACATCTACCGGGCGAAGCCTGAGGTCGAGGCGAAGTACAACGCCATCTATCACGACAGCCTGGACAGCCTCCTCGCCGTCTCGCAGTTCTTTTCGATCAACGCGCCGTCCACGCCCGAAACGCGTGGCTTCTTCAACAAGGCGACCATCGAGAAGCTGCCGCAAGGCGCGATCGTGGTGAACACCGCGCGTGGCGATCTCGTCAACGACGAGGACATGATCGCAGCCCTGAAGTCCGGCCGCCTCGCGTATGCGGGCCTCGACGTCTTCGCGGGTGAGCCCAAGATCAACGAGGGCTACTACGACCTGCCGAACACGTTCCTGTTCCCCCATCTCGGCTCGGCCGCCGTCGAGGCGCGCAATCAGATGGGCTTCGAAGCGCTCGACAACATCGATGCGTTCTTCGCCGGCAAGGACATGCCCTTCAAGCTGGCCTGATCTTTCAAGCCAGTCCGGAATGCATTCGGGGCAGCCCGCGGTTCGATCCGCTGGCTGCCCCGAAACGTTTCAGGCCCGAACTGTTTCAGGCGAGGGGAAATCGCTTACTGGTTGACTGCGGCCTGGCGCTCACGACGCTCGCTGCGCACGCGCGTCAGCATGTCTTTCGCCAGATCGCGCGAGGCGGCGTCGCAGGCGTCGGGGCTGCTGTAGAGCCGGTCGTAGTCGCGCGCGAGGATCGGGAACACGCTCTCACCGAAGCGCTGGTTGGCCTTGCTGCCCATCATGAACGCCGTCTGGCGCTCGTCGATATAGGTGTCGAGCTCGGCGATTTCGGCTTGTGTCAGCGTGCTCGGCAGCGCCGGACGGCTGCACTTGACCGCGATGATGCGGGCCGCGATGGCGCCGCCGATCGAGGCCTTGGTGCCCGGCCAGCGTTCGGCCTGCGCAGAAAATCCAAAAGCTGAAGAGAATGCCAGCGTCAGCATCACCGTCGACGCACGGGCCCAGGTGGTGATCATGTTTTACTCCGTCATGAATGACTGGCCGCGCGCGGAGCTGTTGGGCTCGTTTGACCGGCATCGTGCGCCGGCCGGCTCGTCGCAGTCACAAACTGGAGGCAGGGTGATTTCCGTCACGCTGTTCTGTCGCGTGCAGCCGGACCTGCCTATGATGCGCAGAGAAGCTATCTCTGAGGCCTGATCATGGCAGACGGCGACGCATATTGCAGTGCGGCAAAAGGCGAGGAGAGGCGGCCGTCGATTGGCCTTGTTCTGGGCGGCGGGGGCGCCCGCGGGCTCGCCCACATCCTGATGCTCGAAGTGTTCGACGAGCTTGATATCAAACCGAAAATCATAGCGGGGACGTCGATCGGCGCCATCTTCGGCGCGGCCTATGCCACCGGGTTATCTGCCCGCGACATTCGCGCGCACACCGAGGAGACATTGACCAAACGCTTCGGCCTCGTCCGGGACCTGTTCGCCGCGCGCGCCCCGCGCTCCGGCCGCATCTGGGACCTCTCGGCCCGCACGGCGTTTCTGGCGCCGGGCGCCTTGCTGGACCTCATCCTGCCGGACGGGGTACCGCTCACGTTCGAGGACCTGCCGATCCCGCTGCGCGTCGTGGCGAGCGATTTCTACGCCATCGAGGCCAAGGTATTTTCGTCGGGCGCGCTCCGTCCGGCGGTCGCCGCCAGCATGGCGTTGCCGGTCATCTTCGAGCCTGTGCTGATCGACGGCCGCAGCCTGATCGACGGCGGCCTCACCAACCCGCTGCCGTTCGACCTCATCGCGGGCGAAGCGGACATCGTGGTCGCGATCGACGTTTCGGGCTCGACCGTGGCGTCGCCGTCGCGGCCGCGCCCGACGGCGCTCGAAGCCCTGTTCGCGTCATCGTTCCTGTTCGAGCGCGCGATCGTGCGCGAGAAGCTGAAGTCCCATCAGCCCGACATCTACATCGACGCGGGCACCGGCCACTTCCAGGCGCTCGAGTTCCTGAAGGTTCGCGACATCCTGGCCGCCGCCGAGCGCGCCAAGGACGAACTGCGCGCAAAGCTCGTCCGTGCGCTCGCGCGGTCCGCGTCGCACGCGGGATGATAAGCCATGTCGCACGCGGCATCATAGGCGGCGTCGCATGCGCAAAGTCGCATGCGTGACGATGAGTTAGTCCGCGCGCCGTTCGGCAAAGAACGTGGTTAGCACCGCGCGCGCCTCCACCTCGCCTAGTCCAGGATAGACATCGGGACGATGGTGGCAGGTGGCGTGGCTGAACACCCGCGGCCCATGCTCGACGCCTCCGCTTTTAGGGTCGGATGCGCCGTAGTAGAGACGGCGGATACGCGCAAACGAGATCACGGCGGCGCACATGGGGCAGGGCTCGAGCGTCACGTAAAGATCGTGGTCGATCAGCCGCTCGCTGCCGAGCGCGGCCGCCCCGGCGCGGATCACGAGCATTTCGGCATGCGCCGACGGGTCGGAGAGCTCGCGGGTCCGGTTTCCGGCACGCGCCACCACGAGTCCCGTGGGATTAACCAGCACAGCGCCGACCGGCACCTCGCCGCGCAATGCCGCAGCGCGCGCCTCGGAAAGGGCGAGTTCCATGTGGCCGACGTGGGCCTGGGGTGCCATAAGGTCGTCTTCCTGATTGCTTCGAGGCCAGATTTACATGCGCAAAACGTTTTTCGGTCAACGTCCTCTGCGGGGCAAGCCTACTGGCGCCAAACGCGGAGCACCAACCGGCCGGCCGGGCGCGGGCGATGACAGGCGGCCGTCGGGCGGCGGACGCGACGACGGAAAGCCACGCGGCCAAGGCGCGCGCGGTGGACGCAGCGAGGGCGCACGCGGAGACGGCGGACACGGTAAACGCGAGCACACCAAGCGCGACGGCGGCGGACGAGGTGAGGGACGAAGCGAAGGACGCGGCGCACCGAAGGGCGCCTTCTCGCAGCGGTTCAGCAAGCGGCCTGGTGGCCGGACTGGGGCGCAGGGCGATCGCCGCGATGGCGCGCCGCGCGGAGAGCGTCCCGATACACGCGGCCAACGCAGCGAGAAAAGCGGCGGCAGCGGCGCGCGCCATCCGGCTGCGAAATTCGGCTTCAAGAAGCGCACATCGCAAGGCGGCGGACGCGACCGGCGCGGCCAGGAGCCGCTGGACCGCGGCAATCAAAAGAGCACGCGCTTCCGCACCCGGCCCGCATTCGGCAGCGGCAGCACGGGTGGCGCTCGCGGTGGCGGAGTGACCGGTCCGCGCGAAGAACGAAGCGGCAGAAACGAGCAGCGTGAAACGCGCGGGCCAAAACCGGGCGGCCGTTTCGGCAACCGTGGCGGCGGCAGCGGCGCGCGTCCTGGTGGCTCTCGCCCCTATGGCACGCACGGAGGTCCCGCGCGGACGGGTGGCGCCAATGACGAGCGTGGCGAACGCGGCGGCCCGCGCGGCGCGAAGTCGGGACAACGTTTCCGTGAGCGCCCCGGCAGCGGCCCCAAGCGCAGCGAACGCCACGGACCTGACGCCTACGCCGGACGCGGTGGTCCTCCGCCGGGCGTGAAAGTCCGCGAGCGCCCCGAACAGAAGGGATCACGTTACGACCGCATGGACCGGCCGGAATGGACCGCGGCCAAAGCCGAGCGCCCGCACAAAGGGGGCGCTGGCAAACCGCGCAACCAGCCGCACGTCCCCGCCGTAGCCGAGCCGATGCGCATCGCGAAGGCCATGGCCCGCGCCGGGCTCTGTTCGCGCCGCGATGCGGAACGCTGGATCGCGGACGGCCGCGTCAGCATCAACGGCGAGGTCCTGAAAACACCCGGCGTCGAGGTGAACCCGAAAGACCGCGTGCTGGTGGACGGCATGCCGTTGCCGGTCGCCGAGCCGTCGCAGCTCTGGCGCTACAACAAGCCGAAGGGCCTCGTCACCACGCATGACGATCCGCAAGGCCGCCCGACGGTATTCGACAACCTGCCGGCCGGCCTGCCGCGCGTCATCTCCGTCGGCCGTCTCGACTTCAACACCGAAGGCCTGATCCTGCTCACCAACGACGGTGAACTGGCCCGCCACTTCGAGCTTCCGTCGACCGGCTGGCTGCGCCGCTATCGCGTCCGCGCCATGGGCCGCGTCAATCAAGCCGAGCTGGACGCGCTCAAGGAAGGCGTCGAGATCGAGGGCGTGCGCTATGGCCCCGTCGAGGCCGCAATCGACACCGTCCAAGGCGCCAACACGTGGCTCACCGTCGGCATTCGCGAAGGTAAGAACCGCGAAGTCCGCAAGGTGCTGGAAAACCTCGGCTTGGAGGTCAACCGGCTGATCCGCATCTCGTTTGGGCCGTTCCAGCTGCTCGATCTGGAGCCGGGCGAAGCCGAGGTGATCAAGCGCCGCGTGCTGGCCGATCAGCTCGGACCGCAGCTCGCCGTCGAGTTCGGCCTCGTCGACAAGAGCGACGACAAGGGCATCGGCAAGAAGAAGGGCGGCGGCCATCGCCCCCTCAAGGCGAAGCCCAAGCCCGAATCCCAGGCCAAGCCTGAGCGCGACGGCGAGGACGACTGATGCGTGTCGTTGCGGGGACGCACCGGGGGCGGGCGCTCGCCACGCCGCAGAACGAGGACGTGCGCCCGACATCCGACCGCGTGCGCGAAGCCGTGTTCAACATCCTCGCGCACGGGGCGGAAGAGTTTTCGCTCGACGGCGCGCGCGTGATCGATTTGTTCGCGGGCACCGGCGCGCTCGGCATCGAAGCCATCTCGCGTGGCGCGGCCTATTGCCTGTTCGTCGAGGAAGCCCCGGAGGCCCGCGCGCTCATCCGCACGAATGTCGAGGCGCTGGGCCTGACGGGCGCGACCCGCATTTTCCGCCGCGACGCCACCGATCTTGGGCCCTGCGGAAACATGGAGCCCTATGCGTTGGCGTTTCTCGATCCGCCCTACGGCAAGGGCATGGGTGAGAAAGCGCTGATCGCGCTGCGCGACGGCAAGTGGCTCACGTCCGGCGCAATCGTTGTGCTGGAGGAACGGGCCAACGTCGATGTCGCGCTGCCGGATGGCTTCGCGGAACTCGACCGCCGCACCTGGGGCGACACGCAAGCCATCTTCGCGCGCATCGCCTAGAGCTACGCTCTCGCTTGCGTCACCTTCACTCCAACGTCATCCCGGCGTCATGGCAGAGCCATGCTTCGCATGGAAGGCCGGGACCCACGACACGCTTCGGCACCGGTGCGTTCTCGGAAGCGTGGCGCACGTGGACACTTGCGTGGATGGCCGCCTTCGCGGCCATGACGAAAGTCGGCCGGCGTTCGGAAAACGCTTCCGGAGCGTGACCCTGGAGGGGTCGGCCGGATGACGAGGACCCACACCAACTGTCATCCTCGGGGTCATGGCGTAGCCATGCTCAGCATGGACTCCCGAGGACCCATTTCTCGCTCCGGCGCCCGCGGAGGGTTGGTCGGGACAAGCCCGACCATGACAAAGAGAGTGGCGCAGAAGCTTATCGGCGTGTCGCCTGAAGGGAGTGTAGGCGAGAGTCATGACACACACGGTCACCTCCACTCCAACGTCATCCCGGCGTCATGGCAGAGCCATGCTTCGCATGGAAGGCCGGGACCCACGACACGCTTCGGCACGGGTGCGTTCTCCGAAGCGTGGCGCACGTGGATACTTGCGTGGATGACCGCCTTCGCGGCCATGACGAAAGTAGGCCGGCGTTCGGGAAACGCTTCCGGTCAGCGTGACCCTGGACGGGTGGATAGGATGACGAGGGACCTACTCCAACTGTCATCCTCGGGGTCATGGAGTAGCCATGCTCAGTATGGACTCCCGAGGCCCCAACTTTCAGCTGGGAGAAGAGACGCAGTTGCTGAAGCGTCTCGCCACCTGCCGCTGCGTTCCCGGGTGGCGAAATGGATCCTAGGCACAAGGCCTAGGATGACAGGGTGGAGATGCGCGCAATGTTGGATTTTAATTGCCGCATCGCGCGCGCTGAGCGGGAGACGCTGAAAAGGGCAGAGGACAGGCTCACGTCCCGCGCGGCTTGGCGCGCGCGGTGGGCAGGGCGTTGGCGGGATCGTCCGGCCATGGGTGACGCGGATAACGGCCCTTCATGTCGGCTTTCACGGCCGCCCACGAGCCCGTCCAGAAACCCGGCAGATCGCGCGTGATCTGGATCGGCCGATGCGCGGGTGAGAGCAAATTCAGCGTCAGCGGCAGCTTGCCGCCCGCAATCGCCGGATGCGCCTTGAGCCCGAACAGCTCCTGCACGCGGATGTGCAGAGCAGGCGCCCCCGCGCCCTCGTAGTCGATGGCGTGCCGATTGCCCGTCGGTGCTTCGAAATGCGTCGGCGCCTCGTCTTCGAGCCGTCTCTTGAGGGACCAGGGGACGAGCGCGTCGAGCGCCGCCCCGAGGTCTTCGGCGTCCAGCGCGTCAAGCCGCGTCTTGCCCGCGAGGTACGGGCCCAGCCAGTCGCCAAGCGTTTCGGTAAGCGCCGCATCGGAGAGGTCGGGCCAGTCGCCGCCTCCGGCCGCGCGCAGGAACGCCACCCGGTCGCGCAACTGAAGCTGCGCCTTGCTCCACGGCAAACGCGCCGCGCCGAGCGCGATGAGCCCTGCAACGAACACGGCTTCGACCTCCGGACTTGGATCCGCGGCCCTTGGTTCGCTGGCAAGCTCGAGCGCGTCGAGCCGGCGCGTACGGCGCACGCGAACGGACGCGGTCGGCCGGTCGAACGCGATCTCGTCGCGGTTCGACACGCGATCTCCGGCGAAGGCGAGCACCTCGGCTTCTGTCGTGGGCGCGGCAAGGATGATCCGGGTCGCAGCCGCGCTGCCCTGCATTTCCGCCACGACGAGAAACGGCGCACGCGCGAGCCCGTCCGCCGGATCGACATGCGCGCCGCGCCCGTTGGCGAGCAAAAACTGGCCCCGCGCGCCGCGCGCCTTGGCGATCCGCTCCGGATACGCAAGCGCCAGCAAAGCAGCGGTGGAGACGTCGTCCCCTCTCCCCGTCCTTTCGGGGAGAGGGTTAGGGTGAGGGGCAGAATGAGTGTGAGGGGCAGAATGAGCGTGAGGGGCATCGGTGGAGCGCGCCGCCGGCTGTTCCCCTCCCCCTCGTGCCGAAGGCGCGGCTTCGCCACGACGCGGGGAGGGGTTAGGGGTGGGGGGAATCCTGGACGCTGGCCGTTGGGATTCCCCCCCTCCCTGACCCTCCCCCACAAGGGGGGAGGGAAAGTGCACGTTCCCGGATGTTCGTCCGCCGAACTCGCGCGCCGTCCGTGCCCACCCCTCCGCCATGCGCCGCATGTCGGTCGCGCGCCGCGAGCGGTCGCGGCGAAACATGTCCAGCCGATGATCGAGCGACGTATCGTTGCCGCCGACACCGCGCTCGACGAGCACGGCCGCGATCTCGGCGGCTTGGTTCTCCGCGCCGGTCTCCGCCGCCGCGATTAGCATGGCCGCGAGGCGCGGCGGCAACGGCAGCGCCCGCAAGCGCCGGCCCTTATCCGTCAGCCGGTTCGCATCGTCGATGGCGCCGAGCGCGGCCAATTCCTCGCGCGCGGCATCGAGCGCGGATGCGGTCGGCGGGTCGAGCCAGGCGAGCGTGCGCGGATCGGTGACGCCCCACTCCGCGCAATCGAGCACCAGCGGCGCCAGATCCGCCGCACGAATTTCCGGCTCGCTGAACGCCGGCAGGCTCGCGGTTTCGGCTTCGTCCCACAGG
Source organism: Hyphomicrobium sp. (assembly GCF_051860585.1). Taxonomy (GTDB): domain Bacteria; phylum Pseudomonadota; class Alphaproteobacteria; order Rhizobiales; family Hyphomicrobiaceae; genus Hyphomicrobium_C. The sequence goes on along the minus strand of NZ_JBHYDS010000013.1, from coordinate 46,805 downwards.
CGGTAGCAGACGCCCGGCTCCATGCGGCCCGCACGGCCCCGGCGCTGGTCGGCGGAGGCCCGCGACACGCGCACCGTTTCAAGACGCGTCACGCCGACATCCGGATCGAAGCGCGGGACGCGCGAGGTCCCGCAATCCACCACCACCCGCACGCCCTCGATGGTGAGCGAGGTTTCCGCGATCGCTGTCGCCAGCACGATCTTGCGCTGACCGGCCGGCGGGGGTGAGATCGCCATGTCCTGCTCGCGCCGGTCGAGTGCGCCGTAGAGCGGCGCAAGGATCGCCGCCGCCGGGTCGATCCGCTCGCGCAAACGCTCTTCCGTGCGCCGGATCTCGCCTTGTCCCGGCAGGAAGGCGAGGATCGAACCCGTATCGGCGCGGAGCGCGCGTTGAATGGCGTCCGCCATGCGGTCTTCCAAGCGCTGCGTCGGATTTTTGCCGAGGTACCGCGTCTCGACGGGAAAGCTGCGGCCGTCGCTCGAAATCACCGGCGCGCCGCCGAGCAACTCCGCGACCCGGTCTCCTGCGAGCGTCGCGGACATCACCAGCAGGCGCAGATCGCCGCGCACGCTGCCCTGCGCATCGAGTGCCAACGCCAAGCCGAGATCGGCATCCAGCGAGCGCTCGTGGAATTCGTCGAACAGCACCGCGCCGATGCCGTCAAGAGTGGGATCGTCGAGGATCATGCGCGTGAAGACGCCCTCGGTGAGCACCTCGATGCGCGTCTTGCGCGACACCTTGGTTTCGAGCCGCGCGCGCAGGCCGATGGTTTCGCCCACCTCCTCGCCGAGCGTCGCCGCCATCCGCCGCGCCGCGCCGCGCGCGGCCAGCCGGCGGGGCTCGAGCAGTAGGATCTTGCGGCCGGCGAGCCACGCCGCGCCATCGAGCGCCAGCGGCACGCGCGTTGTTTTGCCGGCGCCGGGCGGCGCGATCAGCACGGCTTTGGGTCCGCGCGCAAGGGCATCCGCGAGCGGCCCGAGCGCGTCGTCGATCGGAAGAGGTGGCGCGAATCGCCGGAATGGGTGTGAAATCGTCGCGTCCGTCATCGTGGCGGGCTTAGCACGCTCCGGGCTGAATGCGGAACCATCACCAACAGCCGCCTTTACAACACCATCAAGGTGGCGGATATCCGGCCTGCTTTGCCGGCGCCACCGAGGCCCACGGCGCCCAGGTCCCCCACGAGCGGCCCTCACTCAGGAGACGTTGCATGCTTCGCCTGGCGGCCCTTCTCGCTGTCCTGCTCCCGACGCTGGCTCTCCCGGCCTCCGCAACGGAGCTCGACGGCTTCTGGATGGATTCGCATGGCGAGGTGGTGCTGGAGGTGGGACCCTGCGGCGCCGCGATGTGCGCCAAGGTGGTCTGGCTGCGTCTGCCCTATGGGCCGGATCGCTTGCCGCTGACGGACTACCGCAATCCGGACAAATCCCTACAGGTGCGGCCCGTGTGCGGCCTGCGCGTCATTGAAGGGTTTACGAAGCAGCCCGACGGGACCTGGGGCGGCGGCAATGTATACGTGCCGGACCTCGGCATGGGGTTCAGCGGCTACGCCACGGTCTTGAACCCGAAGCAGATCGAAGTGCGCGGCTACGTGCTCCTGCCGCTTTTCGGTTCCACCGAGGTGTGGAGCCGGGTCCAAAAGCCCGCCTACCATTGTGAAAAAGATGGCGTCCCGCCGGCACCACCCCCGAAGGTGGAGTAGACGTCCTCATCACGATCCGATTGTCGCTTCGGCGTCCCCGCTCTACGCCGGCTCGATGCCGCGCTCTTTTTCGCGCGCGATGAACGCGCGCTGCGTATCGGTGATGTAGTCGCGCACGATCGGCACCGCGTCACGCTTCTTGGACAGCTGCATGTGGAACACCAGCTGGCTGCCGGTGCGGAACATCATTTCCGCGCTGATCAGATAGAACTCCCACATCCGGCAGAAGCGCTCGTCGTACATCTCCGCGACCTTCGCCCGGTTGGCCTGGAAGCGCTGCTCCCAGTGGGCGAGCGTCTTGGCATAGTGCAGCCGCAGGAATTCGCAGTCCGTCACCCAGAGGCTGTTCTGCTCGACGGCCGTGAAGACCTCAGAAAGCGCCGGGGAGTAGGCGCCTGGGAAGATGTATTTCCGCATCCAGGGGCTTGCCGTGCCGGGCGGGCTCATATGCCCGATCGAATGCAGCAGCATGACGCCGTCGTCGGTCAGCAGCTCGTTCACCTTGGCGAAGAACTCGCCGTAGTGCGCCACGCCCACGTGCTCGAACATGCCGACCGAGACAATCCGGTCGAACCGCTCCGTCAGCTCGCGATAGTCGCGCAGCTCGAAGCGCACGCGGTCCGCGAGGCCAAGCGCTTTCGCCTTCTCATTGGCGAGCCTGCATTGCTCCTTGGACAGCGTCACGCCGACGACCTGGACGCCCTCCGCCATCCGGCCGAGATAGAGCGCCATGTCGCCCCAGCCGCAGCCGATGTCGAGCACCTTCTGGCCGGGCTTGAGATCGAGCTTGGAGGCGATGAGGCGGAGCTTGTTCTGCTGTGCCTGCTCCAGCGTGTTGTCGTCGCTCGTGAAGTAGGCGCAGGAATACTGCATGCCGCGGTCGAGGAAGAGGCGGTAGAAATCGTTGCCGATGTCATAGTGATGGGCGACGTTCTTTTGCGCCTTGCCGATCGGGTTCGCCTGCTGGAAGCGCTTGACGCCGCGCGAGGCCGCACGCAGCACCCGCTGCAGCGGATACGAGCCGAGCGACAGCCGGTTCTTGGAGAACAGCGTGAGGAAGTCGCGCAGCGTCGAGTTCTCGAAGCTCATGCGCCCGTCCATGTAGGCTTCACCCGCCGCCAGTTCCGGATTGAGGAACAGCGAACGGTAGAGCGTCGGGTCTGTCAGCCGCATCGTCACGTCGGGACCGGCCGCGCGGCCGCCGAAAACATGGGTCCGCCCTTCTGCGTCGATCACCTTCAGGGTGCCGACTTTGACGAACGATTTGAGCATGTGCGAAAGCGGAAACATGTGACCTCTTGTGCGCGTAAATTCGTCAGAGTCTATTCATTTCCGACGGGATGAACGATGCGTCCGCCTGAACGGCCAGACAAATCCGATCGTGGCAGGTGCCGAGGCTTGCGTGGGTGCCGGCCTGCGCCAGCATGACGTCTTTTACTTGTCGTTCCGATGTCCCGATACTCCCGTCACCCCGGCGAAGGCCGGGGCCTACGCAAGTCTCCAAGAGCGAGCCGAGGGCGAGTCGTGCATCGGCTTGGAGCCATTGACGAAAACGAGGGGTGAATATGGCGTTCCTTGTCATCGATGATCGACGCTCTCACCCATCAAGCTGCCGATTGGAGGCGCGCGCCTTTTCGGCCGCGGCGCGGATGGCGGAAATGTTGGCGGCGTAGCTTTTTTCCGTGCCGCCCTTGAACACCGCCGAGCCCGCGACAAACGCATTTGCGCCTGCGGCAACGATCTCGCCTACGGTCTCCGGCGTCACGCCGCCGTCCACTTCGATGTCGATCGGCCGGTCGCCGACCATGCGGCGGACGGCGCGGATTTTCTCGAGCTGCGCCGGGATGAACGCCTGCCCGCCGAAACCAGGATTGACGGTCATGAGCAGGATGAGATCGACACGGTCGAGCACGTGCGCGATGGCGCTCTCATGCGTCCCGGGATTGAGCGAGACGCCAGCCCGGCAGCCGAGCGCGCGGATCGCCTGGAGCGAGCGGTCGAGATGCGGCCCGGCCTCGGCATGGACCGTGATGATCTCCGCGCCCGCCTTCGCGAACGCCTCGAGATAGGGATCGGCCGGCGCGATCATCAGGTGGCAGTCGAACGTCTTCTTTGAGCTGCCGCGGATGGCGGAGATGATCGGTGGTCCAAACGTAATGTTCGGCACGAAATGCCCGTCCATGACGTCGAGATGGATCCAGTCCGCGCCGGCAGCGTCCACGGCCGCCACCTCCGCGCCAAGGCGCGAGAAGTCAGCCGACAGGATCGAAGGCGCGATAATGAGGGGCCGGGTCATGAAGGTCCGCCATGAGGGGTCGCTAATCCCCCATGGCCTACACGCCGAGCTGCAACTCGACAAGTATGGAGAATGCGCCATCCCAAGCAGATGGCTGCACTTTAACCGTCCCCACGGCGAACGAACCGGAAATTCTAGTGATCGTCGCCGGTTTTGACGTATGCGGGCTGCCCCAGCCGGTCGACATAGGCGATGCCGACGGCCGAAAGAATGAACACGATGTGGATGATCGTCTGCCACATCACGCCCGCTTCCGTAAGCTTGGCGGCCGGCGAGCCGAGGTTGCCCGCCTCGATGAAGGTCTTGAGCAGGTGGATGGACGAGATGCCGATGATCGCCATCGCCAGCTTGATCTTGAGCACGCTGGCATTGACGTGGCTCAGCCACTCCGGCTGGTCGGGATGATCTTGGAGCTTGAGACGCGAGACGAACGTTTCGTAGCCGCCGACGATCACCATCACGAGCAGGTTCGAGATCATCACCACGTCGATCAGGCCGAGCACGATCAGCATGATCTCCTGCTCTCCGAACGCCGACGCGTGGGAGATGAGATGTAAAAGCTCCTTCATGAACAGGAACACGTAGACGCACTGAGCGATGATGAGGCCGAGGTAGAGCGGCACCTGTAGCCAGCGCGATCCAAAAATGAGATTGGCGAGCACACGAAGCACGGAGCGGTCGTCGGGATGTTTGGTCATGGAGTCCACATGCGTTGCGATGAGGCGCCGGTCGATAGCACTGCCGCATGACGTGCGATAGCGGCTAGCGTCCGGGTGCGGCATATGGTTGGTGGTATCGGATCCTGACGGAGTTTCCCCGATGGAGCGGCGGGCCGCGAGAAGCCGCTGGTTTTCCATGAGGTTGGGATCGGCCCGGCCGCACTGCGCCACACGAGGACAGACTGAACCCCACCGAGGACCGAGGTCCGTTGTTCAGAACCGTATCCCTTGACGCGTTTGATGACCTCCTGGCCGCCGCGCCCGCGAGCCCGGCGTTCCGGGAAGAGTTTGCCCGCTACGACTTCGGGCATGACCGTCTGTCCATCGATGCCGCCGTGCACGACGGCCCGCTCAACATCAAAGGAGCGCTTCGGACACCCGCATTTTGCACGCTGGTCATCGGCGACCTCGACGTGGAACGGGAAATCGATCTCCGGTCGAGCTACGACGCTGGCGGGCTCTTCATCGTGCTGGGGGATGTGCGCTGCCAGCATTTCATCAGCGAGTACGACGCGGCCGTCTTTATCGACGGCGATTTGCAGGCCGGCGGCGCGGTGCTGATCGCCTACTCGGACTCGTCCTTCAGCGTCATCGGCTCGATGCGCGCCCGCCTACTCATCGGCAATGACATGTGCGCGTCCGTCGGTTCCGGCGCGATCCTCGACTACGGCATCGGCTATTGCGCGGCGTTGGGATCGGAAGGCGCGTCCGGCATCGTTAAGCCGCGCTATGACAGGAACGCCACAATCGAAGCCTTGATCCCCAAGCCCGGCAGCGGCGGGTATCCGTATGATGCGGATGATCTGGCGGACCTGATACGGACTGGGAAACCGATCTTCCGCTGAGGCACGCTGTCACCTCACCCTGAGGTCTTTCTCCCGCCGGCAACCGGAACCCATTCGAACCCAACGACATTGTTGTCCTGTCGGAACATTTCGAAATGGAGAAATGCCATGATGAGAGCTGGCATCTTAGCTGCAGCAGTGAGTATGGCGCTGATGTCCTCCGCCGGCGCCCAGGACGTGTATGTCGATGCGGATGTCGCAGATGTGTATGAAGACCGCGCCTATATCGATGAACCCGCATACGTCGACGAGCAGGTCATCGACGAATTCGATGACGTCGATCAGGACGGCCCGGTTGTCGTCGGACCTCGCGTGTATGGATACACCTACGAGCTTCGCCCCGAGGATTGCGGCACGTTCAAATATTGGAACGGCGAGTATTGCGCCGACGCACGGTTCGAGCCGCCCCCTGCGGATTGATCGCGTAGCTTCAAAGGTCACATTCGAAGCTTTAGCGGACCGCTCCGGCGTCAGCGCCGGGGCCGTTGTCTTATCCGCTTAAGGCCGTGCCCAGATGCGGCTCCGGTCGATGTCCGCCAGCGTGCGGCAACCGGTGAGCGCCATGGCGGCTTCGAACTCGTCCCTGAGCAGCCGTAGCACATGCGCAACCCCGAACGCCCCGGAAACGGCCAAGCCGTGCACGATCGGGCGTCCCACGAGGACGGCCGAGGCCCCGAACGCGAGCGCTTTCAAAACGTCCGTGCCGCGCCGGACGCCGCCGTCGAGCAGCAGCGGCACGCGCCCCGAAACGGCGGCCGCGACGGCGGGGAGCGCGTCCAGGCTCGCGACTGCGGTGTCGAGCGTGCGTCCGCCGTGATTGGAAACGATCACGCCCGCCGCGCCGGCCCCGATCGCGCGCACCGCGTCGTCAGGCGCGAGGATGCCCTTCACGACCACCGGCAGCTTCGTCTCGGAGATCAGCCATTCAAGGTCTTTCCACGTCGGCGCGGCCGCCATGAAGCGGTCGAAGATCGCGCTCGCGCCGTCGGGCAATGGCGCGGCGGCCGGGGAAGCGGCATCGACGGTGTTGAGATCGCGGAGGTTCTCGGCCGCAACTCCAGGAGGGAGCGTGAAGCCAGCGCGATGCTCGCGATTGCGCACGCCGTTGATTGGTGCGTCGACTGTGACGACCAGCACCTCGTAGCCGGCAGCCTCGGCGCGCCGCACCAACGAGAGCGTCGCCGCGCGGCTCGGAAGAACATAGAGCTGAAACCAGCGGCAGGTCGCCCCCGCACGCGCGGCGTCCTCGAGCGTCACACTGGCCTGCGTGCTGAGCACCATGCCAGCCCCCTGGGCCTCCGCCGCGGCAGCCGTCGCGCATTCACCTGCGGGATCGGCGAGCTTCTGATAGGCCACGGGCGCGACGAGGATCGGGTGGGCAAAGGAACGGCCGAACAAAGTCAGCGCCGTGCTGCCGCCTGGGCCTCCGTTCAGCACGCGCGGCAACAATGCCGTGCGGTCGAACGCGTCCCGGTTCCAGCGAGCCGTAATCTCGTCGGCGGCGCCGCCGGCGAAATAGGCCCACGCCTCCGCGCTCAAGCGCGCTTCTGCCAGCCGCTCGTAATCAGCCAGCGAAACGGGGAGGGAGGCGCGGCCGGTCACGGTTAGGTCTCCGACCAGTGACGGATCAGGTTGTGATAGTGGGCCGAAAGCCCGACGACGGCCGGATCGTCGTCCGGCAGGCGTGACCGCACGCTCATGATCGACATGTCGAGATCGTAGAGCATGTGACGGCGCCAATCGTCCTTGATCATGGATTGCGTCCAGAAGAACGACGCCCAGCGGCTTCCGCGTGTCACGGGGGTGACGCTGTGCATGCTCGTCGCCGGGTAGACGACCATGTGCCCCGCTGGAAGTTTAACGGCGTGCGTGCCGTAGGTGTCGTGCACGACGAGCTCGCCGCCGTCGTAGTCTTCGGGCGGCGTGAGAAACAGCGTCGAAGAGACGTCGGTCCGCATCCGTTGGCCCGAGCCGGGAATCGAGCGGATCGACCCGTCGACATGCGCTCCGAACGTCATGCCGGTATCGTAGCGGTTGAACATCGGCGGCAGCACGCGCAGCGGCAGCGCCGCCGTCATGAACTTCGCGTTGCCCGCCAGCGCCCGCAGAACGATCTGTCCGAGCTCCTGCCCGGCCGGAGAGTCGATCGGCACTTGCAGGTTGTTCTTGACCTTCGCCGCCTGATCGCCCGCCGTGGCGCGCCCGTCGATCCATTGCGTGCCTTCAAGCACGCCGCGGATTTTCGCGACCTCGTCCGGCGTGAGCACATCGGGGATCGTCACAAGCATCAGGGTTCCTCAAACGCAAGAAGGCCGGGCAAGCCCGGCACTTCGTGTCCTTTCGTTGCTGCCCGGGCGAAAAAAGCACGCCCGGGCACGCGATGTCTATGAATGTTTCCGGCAAGAGTCAGAAATCGAAACTGGTGCCGATACGGTAGGTCCGGGGCGCGCCGAGCGTGGCGCGGGTACCCCCCCAATTCGTCGACACCGCGTAGTCCTCGTCGAACAGGTTATCGACGTTGAATTGCAGGGCGACGTTATCCGTCAGATCGTAGGACGCCATCACGTTGACGAGGAAGTAATCGGGCAGCTTCCCGGGAACGCCGTTCTTGATGACACGGAAAGCATCGTCAGGCCGGCCGAGGAAGGATTCGCCCGTGTACTGCACGCCGCCACCCAAGGTGAACGCATCGGTGACGTCATATGTCATCCAAAACGTGCCGGAGAACCGCGGCGTGAATGCCAACTCGTCCCCGTTGGTCGTCACGCCGGCGCACGCCGCGTCGTTCGGAACGCCGAAGTCGCCGTTTCTGTCGTCACAAGCTTCGGCATTGAACGCCGCGCTGTTCTTGCGCTCGGAGTCGAGCCACAGCAGACCGCCGAAGACTTTCAGGCGCTCCGTCACGCTGCCGGCAATGCCGAGTTCGATGCCTTGTACCGACTGCTCTTCATAGAACACGGTATCGCTCAGCCGCGTCTTGTGAGGCACGTCGTTCTTCACCGTCCGGAACGCGGCGGCCGTCGTCGACAGCTTGCCGCCGAACCAATCCCATTTCACGCCAACCTCGTAGTTGTCGACCATGACGGGATCGGCCTCGGGAGCAAATCCAGGCAGCGCATCGTCACCGTCTCGCGAAATATCCGGGTTCGAAAGATAGGAGCCGGGCGGCACCGCGGACGTTCCGTAAGAGGCGTACAGCGTGCCGTTCTCGACCGGTTTGTAGACCAAGCCGATCTTTCCACCGACGGTCGTCTCGCTTCCCTCCAAACCATCGAACGTGCCAGGCGTGCCGGCCGGGAAGACCGTGCTTCCAATCTCGTAATTGTAGTGCTCGACGCGCAATCCGCCGACCAGTTCAAGCTGCCGCGACAGTTGGATCGTGTCGTAGAAGTAGGCGGAGATCGTGTCGATTTCGACGTCGTTGCGCCCGCTCCGGCTTGGAGGCGGGAGATTGTAGCGGTCCGGATCCGGATCGAATAAGTCCGTATTGCCGGGGTTTTGCGTCGGGAACTGATTGGCTCCGGACGTTTCGTTGGTGTACTCGACGCCCGCCGAAAACGTGTGGCGGTAACCGCCAGCTACGACCTTGCCCGCAAGATTGGTCTGGTTGCTCCACAGTTCGTTGACGCGATCGTAGAATTGCCTCTGCCCTGTTGCTGCGACGGGCGGCCCGACGACGATCCCTGTCGGAACCGTATAGCGGGACTCGCGACTGCTCTGCTCCCACACGGTCTGGTTGGACAAGGTGAGGTTCGCCGACAGATCGTGCTCGAGCCTGGCCGTCACGCGGTCGCTGACGACGTCGTCGTAGTCGCTCCTGAGGCCGTAGAACGTGTCGCGCGAGGCGCCTGCGGTTGCAGGATTGAAAGTTTTCAAACCCGGGATCGTCGCGCCGGGCACGCCCCATTCGGGCAGGTCGTTCCGCTCGAGGCGCTCGTAGGAGAAGATCGCGCGGGTGTCGGTGCCGAGCCCGAAGGCGATCGACGGCGCGAGCCCGTAGGCGTTGGCCTCGGCGATGTCGCGACCTGCGACGCCGCCGTCCTCGATCATGCCGTTCATGCGGATGGCAACTGAGCCGACGCGCTGGTTGACATCGAGGGTCGAGCGGAACCGCGCCTGCGAATCGTATTCGTCGAAGCCGAGGCTGGCGTCGCCGCGCACGAAGTTCTCGAGTTGCGGCGTCTTGGTGACGAGGTTGACGTAACCGGCCGCGCCGCCGCGCCCGTTGTCGGCCGCCGCGCCCTTGATCACCTCGACCTGATCGACATTGAACATGTCGCGCGCGAAGCTGCCGGAATTGCGCACGCCATCGACGAAGATGCTGCCGCTCGTATCGAAGCCGCGAATCTTGAAATTGTTCGTCGACGTCGAAAAGCCGTTCTCGCCCGCGTCGAACGTGATGCCCGGCGTGTTGCGGAGCGCCTGGGTGAGCGAGGTCGCGCCGCGCTCCTGGAGGATGGTCCCTGGAATGACCGTCACCGTCTGCGGCGTGTCGAGAAGCGGGCCAGTCATCTTGTTCGAGGTGACGTAGTCGGCCTTGTATTCGCCGGGCGCGACGGCGCCGGCCTGACCGGGCAGAGGGGGCTGCTGCGGCCGGTCTGCAACGTCGGGCTGGGGCGTGGGGGCCTGCGGCACGGGCGAGCTTGGGCCGGCCGACTTCTTCGCGGCGGTTGCCTTTTTCTTCTTCTGCTGGGTCGTCTCGACGACGAGCGGCGGCAGATCGGCCGGTTCCGCGGCCTGATTGCCGTCCTGCGCGACGGCCACCGTCGCGGGGCTTGCGGCCAGCACGCAGAGCGCCGTCAGAATGCGCGTCGTGGATTTTTCGGTGCGCCGCGCGTCGAAACCAGATGCCGGATCGGATGCGTTCAAGTCGAACAGAGCCGAACCGAGTGATTTTGCGGTTTCGCGATCGAAACTCATAAATGTGTCCCCCACCAATTCCAAAAGAGTGAGGGCAGAAAAGTAATACTAGACCTATGAAGTCAACAAACGCGATCCCCTGCGTATTTTTCGATGTCCCCTAAGGAGGACTCGCAGACACAAGGCGCGGCGGCTCAGAAAAACGTGCGCCGCTTGCGTTCGATGAGCTGCAGGATCATAGGCGTCAGGATGAGCTGCATGGCGAGATCCAGCGTGCCGCCGGGAATGACGATCGAATTCGCGCGCGACATCCAACTATTCTGGATCATCGACAAAAGGTACGAAAAGTCGATTCCGCGCGGGTTCTTGAAGCGAATGACCACCATGGATTCCTCAGGCGTCGGAATCCACCGCGCCACGAACGGGTTCGACGTATCCACCGTCGGAATGCGCTGGAAGTTGATGTCCGTCTCCGTGAACTGCGGGCAGATGTATTTCACGTAGTCCGGCATTCGCTGCAGGATGACGTCGGTTATCGCCTCCGGTGAATAACCGCGCTCCTCCTTGTCGCGATGGATCTTCTGGATCCATTCGAGATTGATCACCGGCACCACGCCGATGCGAAGATCCGCATAACGGGCGATGTTGACCTTGCTGGTGATGGCCGCGCCGTGCAGCCCTTCGTAGATCATGAGGTCCGTGCCGTAGGGCACCTCCTCCCACGGCGTGAACGTGCCGGGCGGCGAGCCGTAGATGTCGGCCTCGGGATGGTCATGCACATAGTGCCGCGCACGCCCGGTTCCTATTTCACCGTAGGTCTTGAACAGGAGTTCGAGCTCCTGCAGCAGGTTCGCGTCCTCGCCGAAGTGGCTGGGCGCGGGCGTGCCGTTGGCGGCAGCGTTCGCAAGCGCGGTGTGCATGTCCGCGCGATCGTAGCGGTGGAAGGCGTCGCCCTCGACGAACACGGCCGAGATCTTCTCGCGCCGGAAAATCTGATCGAACGTCCGCCGGACGCTCGTCGTGCCCGCGCCCGAGGAGCCTGTGACGGAAATGATGGGGTGCTTGGCGGACATGAGGATCGTTCTTTTGTAGGTGGACGTTTGAGACTTCGGAACTATGGCCGGGCGCGCGTCCCGCTAGGTGCGGAATAGGCCACGCCGCCCGAACAGCGGCGAGCGTTCGCCCAGGCCGTGCGGATCGTGGTGAAGCCGCACGACATATTCCACCTCGGTGCGCGATCCGGCGATAAATGGCGTCCTTTGGTGAAGAGACGCCGGCGCAAGATCGAGAATGCGCTCCCGGCCGGAACTCGCGGCGCCGCCCGCCTGCTCGATGATCCACGCCAGAGGCGCGGCCTCGTAGACGAGCCGCAGCCGGCCGTGGGCGTAGTTGTCGCGCATGTCGCCCGGGTAGAGGAAAATGCCGCCGCCCGTCAGCAGGCGGTAGATGTCGGCCACCGGCGAGGCAGTCCAGCGCATGTTGAAATCCTTGCCGCGCGGACCGTCCCGCCCGCGCAGGCAATCGTCGATGTAGGTCCGGATGGACTCGCCCCAGAAGCGGTAGTTGGACGCGTTGATGGCGTATTCGCGCGTCCCGGCCGGAATTTCCACGCGCCGCTTGGTCAGCAGGAATTGTCCCGACGCGCGCTGGAGCGTGAAGATGTGCGTGCCCTCGCCGAGTGTCAGCACCAGCGACGTGAACGGCCCATAGACCGCGAAGCCGGCGGCCAGTTGGGCGTGGCCCGGCTGTTGGAAGCTCGAGGTGTCCACGCCGTTGGCGCGGGCCGGCAGCACCGTGAAGATGGTGCCGACCGAAACGTTGGCGTCGATGTTGGACGAGCCGTCGATGGGGTCGACCGCGACCGCCAGCGGCGCCCCCGGATGGATAGGCAGCGCCCACTCGAGTTCCTCGGAGGCCAGCGATGCAACGGGCGCGTCCTTGAGCGCGGCGACGATCAGGTCGTTGGCACGGACATCGATCTCCTTTTGACGGTCGACACCGCTTTGGCGGCCGGTTTCGGAGCCGAGTTCGCCGGCGATCGAGCCGAGCGCCACCAGGTTGCCGATCCTGCAGCAGGCTTCCGAAAGGCGGACAACGGTCACCGCGATGTCGCCGCGGGCCGGGTCTCCTTTGGCCCAGCGATCCAGGAATGTCCCTAGATCCATCGGCTCTTCCATTCCTCTGCGTCTCCCTCATCCCGGCTGGTCGCCGGTCGGGACGACAGCCGAAACGTTTGTTTTTGCTTGCTACCATTCGACGGTGCGCCGTGCCGATGCGCAAGGTTCATCTTTCGGCGCCGGACCCGTTACTGGGGTTTTGATGAACAATCCTTAGAAATTGATAGGACGTCTACTGTAGCGTGCATTCTATAAATCTTCTCAATTGAAGGATGCAATGTCGCCTTTTCAAACCGGCGTCATCCCCCGGGAAGTTCGGGGCTTCGCGCGCCAGTCCGTTTCACCGCTCCGCAAGGTGCGGGCCAGCGTTCTCCGCCGCCTCGCCGGACATGCGCGGCTCGCGGGCGGGCTCCTCCTGCTTTCCGCTCTATTGGCGGCGCTACAACTCGCGGCGTCATTCTCCATGCTGCGGCTCTACGACAAGGTCCTCACGACGGAGGCCGGCGTCGCGCTCGCGGGATTGGCGGGCTTGGTCGCCGGCCTGCTCCTGGCGTTCGTCTGGCTGGATGCGGTGCGCTCGCGCGTTCTCTGCCGCGCCGGCCTGTCGTTCGTGGAAAGCCTGGATCGGCGGATGTCGCTCGTGATGGGCTCGGTCGGCGAAGCGAGAGGCCGCGAGATCATCGCCGACCTCGAGCGCATCGCGCGGTTTGCGGGCAGTACCGGCCCGGCCGCGTTTCTCGACGCGATGTGGTTGCCGGCGTGCCTGGTGGCGAGCGCGATCCTCCATCCCGCGCTGGGGATGTTCCTCGCGACCGCCCTCATCGTGCAGGCGGCGTTGGCGGTCGCCTCGGAGAGGGCAGGCCGCGGTCGGGAAAACGCGGGCGCCGACGCGTTCCGGCGACGCCTGGCGTTTCACCGCGAAACGCATGCGCGCACCAGTTCGGATTGCCCGCCGGTCGTCACGGACTGGCGCGCCGTGTCGCGCGCCTACTTTCGCCAGAAGATCGATGTGGCCGACAGCGCGATGACGTTTGCCGCCGTGGGCAAGGGCTTGCGCATGGCCCTCCAGATGAGCGGCTTGGGGCTCAGCGCACTGCTGGTGGGCCACGCCATGATGAGCCCCGGCGCTCTCGTCGCCGCGTCGTTTATTATGGCGCGCGCCTTTTCCGTCCTCGACGTCGCGGTGATGTATTGGCGCGTGTTCGCCGCCGCGCGCGACAGCTATCGCCGCCTCGTCCCGGAAGCGGCGATCACGGGCTCTAGATTTTGAACTCTTCGATGCTGGCGAAGGCCGTCCGGAGGGCATCGGACCATGACGCGGAAAGCTGCTTGAAATACGGGTCGTCGAGGCCGATACGCGCCTCGCGATTGAGGTCGAGCGTGTCGCGCTCGTAGAGCAGGATGTCGATCGGCATGCCGACCGAAAGGTTCGAGCGCAACGTGGAATCGAACGAGAGCAGTATGAGCTTGGCGGCCTCGCCGAGCCTCATTTCCGGCCGGGCCACGCGATCGAGGATGGGTTTGCCGTACTTGTGCTCGCCGATCTGCAGGAAGGGCGTGTCGTCGGTCGCCTCGATGAAGTTACCTTCGGCATAGATCTGGTAGAGGCGCGGCCGCTCGTTCGCGATCTGGCCGCCGAGGAGGAACGAGGCGGAAAAACCGGTCTTGCTCATTTCCAGCGCGGCGCCGTCCTGCCGGCGAACGTCCCGCACCGCATCTCCCACGAGCCGCGCCGCCCGGTACATGGAGGGCACGTTGAACAGCGTCGCGCCCGGCGGATCGGGCACGGCCAGCTGTTCGTTGAGGTTGCTGACGACGGATTGCGTGACCGCCAGATTGCCGGCCGAAAGCAGCACGATCACGCGCTCGCCGGGCTGGCGCCAGTAATGGAGCTTCCGGTACTGGGCCACGTTGTCTACGCCGGCGTTGGTCCGCGTGTCGGCCGCGAACACCAGGCCGCGATCCAGTCTCATCGCGACGCAATACGTCATCGCGCGGATCCTTCCATGGCGACTTATTGCTGTTGTTGACCGCCTTGCTGATCAACTTCGACCCGGACGTCAAGGGTCTCGTGCTGGCCACCCTGCTGCGTGCCACGGATCGGGGAGGCCGAGGCGGCGTCGAAACCGCAGGCCAGGCGGACGTAGCGCTCCGTGGGGCACATGCCGTTGGCGGGGTCGAACCCGACCCAACCCAGCCCGTCAACCCAGGCTTCGGCCCAGGCGTGATGCGCTTCCGCCGGGGCCAAGGTCCCGGAGAGAAAATAACCGTTTACGTAGCGGGCCGGAATGCCGATCACCCGCGCGACCGAAATAAACACGTGCGCGTGGTCCTGGCAGACACCAGTGCCGGCGGCCAAAGCCTCGGCGGCCGTGGTGTGCTCGTGCGTCGATCCGATCTCGTAGGTGATTGCGTTCTGCACCACGCGCATGATGGCGTGCAGGCAGTCGAGCGAATCTGCCGGCACGCGCCCGTTGCTCACCGTATGCGCAAGCGCCCGGATGGCCTTGTCGGGAACGGTTTTGGGAGAGTCCCGCAGGAAAACGCGCCGCGGAGCCATCTCGTTCAACCCGCGCACGACCCCGCACCGGTCTTCGGTCTCGACCACCCCGAACGCCTCGAGCGTCATGCCGTCGTGGGTCGCATTCAGGGCTGTGAGGTGCACCAGGTTGCCGAACCCGTCGCGATACTCGATGCGCTTGTCGAAGCCGGGCGCCGAGATGGTCCAACTCACCACCTCCTGGCCGTCGTAGGACGGCGGCGTCAGCCGCAGACTCTGGATCGAGTACCGCGCCGGCGTGCTGTACGTGTAGGTCGTCACATGGCGAATTTCGATCAGCATCCGCCCCTCAGGAGGTGAAGTGGTAGGCCTCGGAAATCTCGTGGGCCACCCGATTGTTCCGAGCGATGAAATCGAGCAGGAATTCGTGCAGTCCAGATTGGAAGATGGTGTCGATATTGCCGGTGTCGAGCATCTTGCGCGTCGATTTTGCCGTCGCCAGGCAGGGCTTTTCTTCGCCGTAGTGCGCCGACAGCCCGTTGAGCGCGGAATCGATCTCGCTGTAGCAGGCATTGAGCGAGCGCGGCATGGCGCGGTTGAGGATCAGATAGTCCGCGATCCGCCAGGACCGGTAGCTGTCCTTGTAGACCCAGCGGTAGCTGCGGTGGGCCGAGACGGAGCGTAGGATCGCTTCCCACTGGACGTTGTCGACGCCACTGCCGATCATGCTCGTTGACGGCAGCAGCACATAATATTTTACGTCCAGAATGCGCGCGGTGTTGTCGGCGCGTTCGAGGAACGTGCCGAGCTGGCTGAAGTAGAACGTGTCGTTGCGCAGGATCGTGTTCAGGAGGGCGCCGCGATACCCGGCCGAGCGTTCCTTGACCCAGTCCAGAATGCGCGGCAGCGCATCGGGACGCAGCGTGTCCGGTTTGATCTGTTGGAATTCGAGCCAAGATCCGTTGAGGGATTCCCACATCTCGCGGGTGAGCGCGGTGCGCTGGGCGCGGGCATTGCGGCGCGCCGTTGCGATACATGTGTGGATGCTGGACGAATTGCTCGCGTCGAACAGCAGAAAGTCGATCACGTGCTTGGTCGAGAGCGTGCCGTGCTTGGCGTAATACTGATCGGCGCAGCCCGCGCTTTTCAGCGTCGACGCCCATTCCTCGTTGTTGTCGCCGTCCGCGCGCGGCAGCAGCGCGATGCGATATCCCGCCTCGATCAGGCGCGCCATGTTCTCGGCGCGCTCGATATAGCGTGATAGCCAGAAGAGATCGTTTGCCGTGCGCCCTAGCATGTTCCTCGTGCGACCCGTTCCATCGGCGTTTCTTTGCTCAGAGCTGGTGACCAGTTGAATACCGCAGATGCGATCAGTCCTGCAAAACCCACGTGTCCTTGGTGCCGCCTCCCTGGCTGGAATTCACGACCAGTGATCCCTTGCGAAGGGCAACGCGGGTCAGTCCTCCCGGCACGAGACGCACCTCGTCGCCGACGAGCACGAAAGGCCTGAGATCGAGATGGCGCGGCGCGATGCCTTCCTCGACCAGCGTCGGGCAGGTCGAGAGCGCCAGCGTCGGCTGCGCAATGTAATTGTCGGGGCGGGCCTTGACGCGGGCGCGGAAGGTCTCGACTTCCTCTTTCGTTGACGCCGGTCCGACCAGCATCCCGTAGCCGCCCGAACCGTGTACTTCCTTGACGACCAGCTCTGCCATGTTTTCCAGCACGTACTTGAGCGCGTCGGGCATGCGGCAATTGTAGGTGGGCACGTTCTTCAGGATGGGAGGCCGGCCCATGTAGAACTCGATGATCTCGGGAATGTAGCTGTAGATCGCTTTGTCGTCCGCGATGCCAGCGCCCGGAGCGTTGACGATCGTCACGTTGCCGGCGCGGTAGACGTCCATCAACCCCGCCACGCCGAGCACCGACGTCGGGTCGAACGTCAGCGGATCGAGGAAGGCGTCGTCGACACGGCGGTAGAGCACGTCCACGGGACGCAGGCCCTCCGTCGTTTTCATGTTGAGGTGCCCGTCCAGCACCACGAGATCCGAGCCCTCGACGAGTTCGACGCCCATCTGGTCGGCGAGGAAGGCGTGCTCGAAATAGGCGCTGTTATAGATACCAGGCGTCAGCACCGCGATCGTGGGATCTTTGCTGATCCGGCGCGGCGCGACGCTTTCGAGCGTCTTGCGCAGGTTGTCCGGGTAAGTCTCGACCGGCGCGACGCGGTTCTCCGCGAACAAGTTCGGGAACATGTGCATCATCGTCTCGCGGTTCTCCAGCATGTAGGAGACCCCCGACGGCGTGCGCGTGTTGTCCTCGAGCACGTAGAATTCGTTCTCCGCGGTGCGGACGATGTCGATGCCGATGATGTGCGAATAGATGCCGAGCTCGGGCTCGACGCCGATCATCTCAGGCACGAACGCGCTGTTCTGTATCACCAGCTCGGCAGGGATGCGCCCGGCCTTGATGATCTCCTGGCGATGATAGATGTCGTACATGAAGGCGTTGAGCGCCTTCACGCGCTGCTCGATGCCGGCTGAAAGCCGCCGCCATTCCGCCGCCGAGATGATGCGCGGGATCATGTCGAACGGGATCAGGCGTTCGGTGGCTTCCGTATCGCCGTAGACGGCGAACGTAACGCCGGTCCGCCGGAACAAGAGCTCCGCTTCCGCGCTTTTCTTTCTGAGCTCTTCGACGCGGACGGACTCGAGCCAAGCCGCAACCTGGGTGTAAGGCTCTCGGACCGACTGTCCGAAGCCGTTCATTTCGTCGAAGGCGAGCTTCAAATCCGCGACCCTGATTTGCTCCATCGGGACTGTAAGGCAAGAGCCGGGCCAGTCCGATGGAGAAGAGAAAACGCTTAAATATCATAAACTAAGTGAAAGAGCACTGCCCACAGTTTTGTCAGCTGCCTGAAAAACTTGCACGTCTAGATCAATTCGCAGTCAGGATAAAAAGTTGCCTGACGCGCGCGCATTTCTGCAAACGGGACTCGTTGGCCGCTCGTCCATCCGTATCCTGTCGAGCCCTTGACGGACGGTCCTTTTTGTTCTCTAATTTCTGTCATGACAGAAATAACGGAAAATTCAGACCGGCTTCCGCAAGCGATCGAGCGCTTCGTCGTCGCGTGGGGAGAGATGGGCGAGACATGGGGCGTGAACCGGTCGGTGTCGCAGATCCACGCGCTCCTCTACATTTCCGACCAGCCTCTCTCGGCGGAGGACATCGCCGCCCGCCTCAAGCTGGCGCGCTCCAATGTGTCCACGTCACTGCGCGAGCTTTTGGCCTGGTCGCTCATACGCCGCGTCTCCGCGCTCGGCGACCGCCGGGATTTTTATGAGGCCGAGGCCGATGTCTTCGAGATGGTCCGCCGCATCGCGGTCAACCGGAAGGCGCGCGAGATCGATCCGGCCGTGGCGGCGCTGAGCCAGTGTCTCGCGTCCGCCGAGGACGATCCGCAGGTGTCGGCCGGCGCGCGCAAGCGGTTTCGCGCCATGCTGGACGTCACCCAAGGGGTGTCCCGCAGTTTCGACGAGGTCATCGGCCTGCCGGCGCCGGTGCTGGCCCGGCTGATCAAGATGGGCGCGGCGGTGGTCCGGGTCGCCGGTCTCACATCTGGCAAACGATCGAAGCGGCCGGCCGCGAAACCGGCGCAGCCGGAGAAGATGAAAGCCTGAGGCCGCTTCTGTGAGCGGCCGGAAAAGATGAAGGCATGAGGCCGCTCCCGTCGAGCGGCCGGCGGGGATACAGTGACGGGGAGGACGTTCGATGATCGCCTTGCCATCCAGGGACGCCGCGGCTCCGGGGTCGGAGCAGCGCCCGCCCGTGGCCGACGAGAGCGTCGTCGATCTCCGCTTTCGCACGCTGATCGGGGAGGACAGCTGGGCGCGCCTGCCCGCTGCTGTCCAGAAACGCTTTTCGAAGCGCCTGTCTCCGGGCGCCGCGGTGGTCTACGCGGGCGAGGTGCTCGAAACGCGGCTCTCGCGGATGGGCAAGATCCTCTCGACGCTGGCACGCGCGATCGGCGCGCCCCTTCCCCTCGATGACGGCATGACCGGCGCGGCCGTCGTCACGGTCACGGAAAACGAAGGACTGGGCGGCCAGTGCTGGACCCGCACGTACGTCCGCCGCAACCGCTTTCCGCAGGTCATTCACTCCGCCAAATGTTTCGCCGGCCCCACCGGGCTCGAGGAATACGTCGGCTACGGCGTGGGCATGTCTCTTGCGGTCACGGAGCGCGACGGCGCTCTTGTGTTTCGCTCGACGCGCTATGTCCTCGCGATCGGCCGCTGGCGCCTGCGTTTGCCGCGGCTCCTGGAGCCGGGTGAGATGGAGGTGGTGCATCAGGACGAGGGCGGCGGCGCGTTTCTGTTCACGCTCGCGCTGCGCCACCCCTGGCTCGGCAAACTGATCAGCCAGACGGCGCGCTTCCGCGACGCTTAGCTACTGTTTCGGAGCCGGTGTGGCGGCGTCGTTGCAAGGCCCGTCGTGATCCTTGCGCGCGGCGGCCGAGATCCGTTCGCAGTCGTTGCCGTAGGTTTTGCCGTCGCATCCGCATACGGGCTTGTAGATCTTGGTGCACGCCTCCGTGCGGATCACGCACTGGCCTTCGGCATCGTCCTGGCCGCAGAGCGAAGGTGCCGTATCGCAGAAAAAGCCCACCGAGCACGATGGCCCCGTGGCGCCGCCACAGGTTTGGCCCTGCCCGGCCTGGGCGAACGCCTGGGAGCCCGTCATCAGCATGGATGCGGCCACTGCGAAGCCGAGAGAGCGAGCGCTGAAGCGCATGGGAAACCTCCTGAGCACGTCACACCTTGCAACGCCGGCAGTGTAGCAACGCCTGCTGTGTGAAATTGGTTCGCCGTCGCGCCCGGACGGGTTTGACGGAGGCAAAGGATGGATTGCCCACGCGCCGCCTTGATTCGCATGTCTATGTTCAGCAAAGCGCGTCGAGCCGGACTGTCCGTGATCCCCTCAAAAGGGAGACGGCCGTCACGATAGCCGCTGCGCCGGTTACGATCATCAGGGACATGTAGGGCGAATTGCGGGGAAAAATGTGGGAGAGCAAATCGGCATCGGGCTGGCGGGCGGCGCGGTCATGATGACCTCCGCCAAGGAATGGGCCACGTTGTTGGGTTTCGACAAGGAGTCGGACGAGCGCACCATGGCGTCGCGTGCGCGCGTCATGGCGAGAACGCTGGCGTATCTCGAAACGCATTTTGCCGATCCCGATGGGGCGCGCCCCTCCGAGGCCGTCGTGATGGAGTTCGGACAGTTCCTGCTCCTCGCCGAAAGCATGGAGCAGAAGGGCCGCGGCGGAAAATTCCGCGAGTTATACGACGAGGTCGTCCAGCTTCATCTTCACTGGGACGATACCGACCGGGACGCGAGCTTTGCCGCCATCGCCAAAAAAGTAGCCATGTTCAAGGGCATACTTGCCTTTTCTGACGCTTGGCAAGGCACGGAGACTCCAGTTCCGCGCCGCCATCCCATCCGGGAGCCCGCGCCGTTGTTCGACGATGCGGACGTCAAGACCCGCATCGTCCGCCCGTCCCAGATGCGTCCCTGAAAAGGATGCCCGGAACTGCTTGCGCGGGGCGCAATCACCCGCTATTCAGCAGCGCTTCGGTTCGATATTCGCTGGGTGATGCGACCACGTCATCCCGCGCGATCCGAACGGCCGGAGAGGTGGCAGAGTGGTCGATCGCGCCGCACTCGAAATGCGGAGTACGGGCAACCGTACCGGGGGTTCGAATCCCTCCCTCTCCGCCAAATTTATTGACATTGCAAAAGATGTGGCGGACCGGGTCGCCCCCTCGTTGACCACGAGCTTGCGGGCGTCGTGGGGATGTTACGCCAACCTTCCATATGTGCTGCTGTCTTGGTGGGACGAAGAAGAGCAGGCACATTGCCCAGCGTTACAGCAGCGTCGGGAGCCGATCTCATGAAGCTCGCGAGTTACATCGTCCTTTTCTCCGCAATGATTGCGTCGGTCGGACCAGTCTGGTCTGCACCGCTCGACAATCGAAGCAAGGCGCCCGATTGGGGACGTGCCTCTCAGCAGGAAAAAGACGCTTGGATCGCGGCATTCAAGTTCAAGCATTCGGATGTCAACAGAGTGGGGGTGTCGGCGTGCCTCGATGAGCACGCCGGCAGACAGCTCTTTCAGAGCAACGATCTCTCGGGCGTAACCCGGATGTGCGAGTCGATCGCCGCGCTCCCGTGACGATGATCGCCCATGTGATCAAGCGGGACCAAAAGCCGGAGCGACTGATCCGGTCCTGACCCGAAGCGGGCACCATCGGCCGTACGGCAGCTTACGCGGGCGCACGCATTTCAACGCATTAGCCGCCGCTTCGGCAAAGCTTCAAAAATCCACCGGAAACCGGAAGGCGACGTGTGGGCATCGCCT
Source organism: Hyphomicrobium sp. (assembly GCF_051860585.1). Lineage (GTDB taxonomy): Bacteria > Pseudomonadota > Alphaproteobacteria > Rhizobiales > Hyphomicrobiaceae > Hyphomicrobium_C. The sequence continues at coordinate 25,357 of NZ_JBHYDS010000013.1, read as the reverse complement.
TCCGGCGCGTCGACAAGCGTCAGAAGCTGGCGCCAGTCAACACAACTCCAGCGATCGCGACCGCGCTTCCACCCAGACGGATGACGTTCTGAGAATGCCGCTCCGACATGGCGGCAGCGCCGAACGCGATGGCGATACCTGCCGCATGCAAAATCGCCGTCGCGATAACGAACCCGGCCGTGTATCCGATCAAGGATGCATCGACGGGCATTTCGGTGCCGTGCGCGGCGCCGTGGAAAATTCCGAACAGAGCAACGACGCCTGCCGCAAGCGAACCCGAAATGCCGGATCGCATGGCGACCAACACACCGAGAACAATGACGGAGACGGCGATACCGGATTCCACTGCAGGGACGTGGATCCCGGCGACGCCGAGCACTCCGCCGGCCACCATCGCAAGAACGAAGCTCGCCGGGACCGCCCAGAGCGACCGGCCGCCAAGATGCGCCGCGAGCAGGCCGACGGTAACCATCGCCAGGATGTGGTCGACACCCATGAACGGATGCAAAAATCCACTCATGAAGCTCGTTTCGCCGTGTAGCCCAGGATGGGCCCAGGCTGCCGTCGGAATCATTGTTAGAGCAAAGAGAGCACCACGAGAGAGCACGTTTTTCATGAGGGATCCTCCGATCTGTAGATGTGGCGATAGCGCTGGACTATTCGGCCGCTTTGATTGCGCCGCCTACGGCCGGCGGCAGGAGAGGCGCGCACGGCCGTATGAGGACGGGTGTGGATGTGAGATCGCGAAGCGTCGAGAAGCCGAGCCTGTGATCCAAAGCGGGTGCGCGTCGTTCCCAAAGAGAGCCCCGTATTTTCTGGGACGACCTCATTGAAAGCGCCTCTGCTGCCTGTGTAACAATAACCCGTTTGGGTAGAGAGGCTTGAAATCGCCCTGGGCAATGCCGCTCGGAGAAGCCCCGCCGCCCGCAAGGAGCAGGAAGTCACAGCAGCTCGACATGCAATGTGGGATCAGATGACTAGATCAACCCGCGGTCCAGGGCATTCGCGACGGCTTGCACGCGGTTCGTGGCGTTGAGCTTGGCCATGGAATTTTTGATGTGCAGCCGGACCGTCTCCGGCGAGCGGTCGAGAATAATCGCGATTTCCGCCGAGGTTTTACCGAGCGCGGTCCATTGCATGCACTCGTGCTCGCGTCGCGTTAGCGTCACCCGATCCACCACGTCGATTTGTGTCTCGAAACCGCGCTGAAAAATCGCTTTCGTAAACGCGTGCATAACGCGAAACAGGGGCTCGCGTGCGCCTGTGCGTACGGTGTGCCAGTTCTTGCACGTGCTGTCGGCGATCGCGCTCATGACGGCAAAGCGGCCAAACGGCAGATGGATCGGAATGGTGATACCGCGCGACAGTCCGTAGTCGCCAAGAAACTCGAAAGCCTTAGCCTGCGCCGGTGAAATCTTATCGCTATGTTGAACGTCGACCCAATCGACGGGGTCGGTTCCTGTAAAGCAGGCCCGATAGTAGGGGTCCACAGACATGAACTGTTGCCATCCCTGCTCCCAACCGTTGGGGAAGTTGCGGACATTCAGCTTGAGCGGGACCCAGTTCCCATCGCGCTGACGCGGCATGCTTGGGATGTAGCCGTAGAGAGCCTGGGTGAAGCCAATTCGGCCGACCACCTCTGCGAGGACGTCGAGCGACTCGCCGAAATTCTCAGCCTGTCCCACCCGATCGATGATTTCTGCGTCGTACGCTATCGTGCGCATAACCTAGCCCTCACCCAAAGTGCCAAGTTCGTGCGAGTTCAGATCAGTGATCCGGCACCCGCACTCGTTCTGTCGACACCGCGCTCCTTCCACTTGCGGACTTCCCTCCAGATCGAGTTCACCTTTGGTGAATCTGGTTGCTCGCCGGTAACTAGATTTTGCCGTTCTGCCTAAACAACTGTCAACTCCCTGGGCTGCACCAATGTTGAGCATCATGCTGCCTGCCGGAGCATTTCGGTTTCCGATACGTGATTCTGGGGCGCGTCATCGCGACGCGAGCATCCACGAAAAGAAAAAGGCTCCTGAGCGTGTCCCGCGCAGGAGCCTTGTCCGGATTGCGATGTGGAGTCGTTAGTACTGAAGCTGCAAGCCGAGCATGTAGCCGTCGACGGCTCCGCGTCCGTCATCTTTGAAATCGGTCTGGGAATAGATGGCCGACAGCCGGGCGTCATGCGCTTTGATGATGTAGTTCGTTCCGACTTCCCATTTGCTCACGTCGAAGCCTCCGTCGTCACGATCGAGGCTCTGGTACTGTGCGATCGGTTGGAACTGTCCAATGCCGATCTTTTCGGGAAAGAGATAGCTCGCGAGAAGGTAGTAGCCGCTACCGCTGACCAGGGATGTGGCTTTGCCGTCGGTGTCGTGGTGATAGTAGGAGCCTTCGAGCGTTACGACGCCGCCAGTCCAGATCTTCTTTTGCAGCAAACCGTCGATGGAAAAGCTCGAATAGTCGCCGCGATCGGTCACCGTTCCGGTCGCGTCTTCCTGGAGCGCTGTCGAAATCCCGACCGAGAGGATCTCTTTCTGCCCGTAGTAATCGGTAGCCGGGTAATAGCCAGGCTCGGGATCCCAGAATGCGTAGCTCAAACGGCCTGCGAACATCGGATTGTCGTCGCGGTTCGAGCCCGTGGCGCACGGTGCATCATCGCTGCACCCTTGAAACGCACCGACCTGGTATTTGAACTTGCCGCCGCCTGTCTGGCCCCAAACGGTGACACCGTTGTCGCGGCCGGCGACATAGGAGGGGAAATTGTTGACGATGGGGAAATCCCAGATGCCCATGTAGTACTGGCCGGCGAGGTTCGCGCGATCGAGCGGCATCACCATGCGCCCCGCCCAGATATTGAAGTAGTCATTGAACTCGAAGCGCGCGATGGCGTCATAGGCACGCAGACTGTCGATGTCGCCATCCACGTCGCGACCTACGTCGGCGTTGAACGTGAAGCCGATGATCTTCGTCAGCTGCCCGCTCGTATAGAGCCGTAGACTTTCGACATCTGCGTTGTCGTCTCCTTCAATGTCGCGGTAGGTGACCCGGATGCCGGCCCCGACCGTCAGCGATGCGTCTTCGCCGAATTTCCACGTTTCACCTGCATTTGCGTTTGCGGCCAGCGTCGTGGCTGCAGCGGCCATGCATGTGGCGGCGAACCTGCCTTTCCGTGCAATCATGTGTCGTCCCCTCGAAATCTATGCCGGAAAGCTGTCGGATCTTTTCCGTCGCTTCCGGCTCCACCCACAGACACGCCGCAAACTTCTCGCGACGTGCTCCCAAACACTCTCCCCGTATTCCGCCCCAGGACTTCAACGGACGGTCTCGTCCGCGCGCAGCCGGCTTCTTGTTGAGCCGATCGGTATTCGTTGGCGAAGGCTTCGTGCGATCGATGCCGGCGCGATGGCCGTGTTCGCGTGCGCGTTGATCGCAACGGTGATCGTGAACTTCTCCAGCATCGAATCCGCTCATCAGAGCGCTCGGATGCGATCCCGGACAATCTCCCTGATTGGGTAGATGGCCCGCGTCTAAGCACGCTCGTATGCTTTGAAATGACTAGATCGCAGGCCCGTTATGTGTGCGAACAGTCGCTAAAATAGGCATTTCGCGTCGCTGGCGAAGATCGGTCCAATAGTGGGTCAGCTTCGTTGGGCACCAAAGATGCAAGGTCCGACCGAGGATATTCGACAATGCATATGACGTTGCGAGAGGAAGAGCGCATTCAACTCTGGGCGGCTGCGGAAATGTCTCGCAGGCGCATCGAAAAAGGCGTGCGCCTCAACTATCCGGAAGCCGTTGCGCTGATCTGCGACGAGATCCTCGAGCGCGCTCGTGAGGGATGCATTCCGATGTTGACCGACATGATGGAGTACGGAGCGACCATCCTGAAGCGCGAACACGTGATGGAGGGCGTGCCCGAGATGATCAACATGCTGCAGGTGGAAGCGCTGTTTCCGGACGGCACCAAGCTCGTCACGGTCATGAACCCCATTCGCGATTGACAAATGCCCCGATGGCAGGAGCCGTTCAATGTCTGCAAAATTCGTTAGACCACCTATCCCGCAGTCTATCGTTCCCTCGGAGGCGTTCGACGTCGGACGGCCCGATACGTGCGGCGTCATCGACTTTGCCGATGGCGATATCGAGATCAACGTCGGCCGCCGCGCGATCGAGCTTGTGCTCGTAAACACCGGTGATCGTCCGATCCAGATCGGCGCGCACTATCACATTGCCGAGTGCAATCGCGCCATGGCTTTTGATCGCGCCGCTGCATTTGGGATGCGTCTCGACATCCCGAGCGGCACAGCCGTTCGCTTTGAGCCTGGACAGAGCCGCAAAGTGCAGCTGACGACCTATGTCGGCCGCGAGGTGGCATTCGGCATGAACAACATGACCAACGGAACAGTCCGGTCCGAGATCATCAAGGATCAGACCGTGCGCCGCCTCCGCGAGAACGGGTACTGCTTCGAGGGCGAGCGCTTCAAGGTCAGTCCGAAGCCTGATGAGCAGTTCGCCGACAAGGGCGACAAGAGCAACTGAGTCCCGCTGCGCTGAACCGGAACAACGATCATGAGCATGAAAATTTCACGTCCTGAATATGCGGCACAGTACGGGCCGACGACGGGCGACAAGGTTTATCTCGCAGACACCGGCCTCGTCGCGGAGATCGAGCACGACTACACGACCTACGGCGACGAGCTTGTGTTCGGCGGTGGCAAAACCATCCGCGATGGCATGGGCCAAGCGTCGAAGTGGAAAGCGAGCGACGGTGCCCTCGATCTTGTGGTCACCAACGCAATCATCATCGATCCGATCCTCGGCGTTGTAAAAGGCGATATCGGCATCAAGGATGGCTACATCGTTGGGATCGGAAAAGCCGGCAACCCGGATACGATGAACGTCACGCCAGGGCTGATCGTGTCGCCGAACACCGATATTCTCTCGGTCGAGGGGATGATTGTCACGCCAGGATTCGTCGACATCCATCCGCATTTCGACTCGGTACAGCAGTTGTTCGAGTATCAGAACTCAGGGTTCACGACGGTCATTGGCGGCGGATCAGGCCCAAAGACCGTCGGCATCGAATGCCCGGGCGTGTTCAATCTGCATCGCATGCTCGAAGCCATGGCGGACATCCCGCTCAATTTCGGCAACTTCGGCAAAGGCAACGCGGCGACAAAAGGAGCCCTGGAAGAGCAGATCGTTATCGGCGGCGCCACGGGACTGAAGATTCACGAGGACTGGTCTTCGTCCCCCGCCTCGATCGAGACGTGCATGTCCTTGGCGGACGAGCTTGACTTCCAAGTTCAGGTCCACGCCGACACGCTCAACGAGACGGGTTATTACGAGGACACGCTTGCCGCGATCAACGGGCGCGTGATGCACATCTATCACGCCGAGGGCGCGGGCGGCGGCAACGCACCCGACATCATGCGCTGCTGCATGGAGCCCAACTGTCTTCCAAGCTCGACCAATCCGACCAACCCGTTCTCGATCAACACGTACGATGAAGAAATCGACATGTTGATCACGTGCCACAACCTGAACAAGAGTGTGCCCACCGATATGGCGTTCATTCAGGGGCGTGCGCGCGCAGAGACGATGCGAGCGGAAGACGTGCTGCATGATCTTGGCGCGTTCAGCATGATCGGATCCGATAGTCAGGGCGTGGGACGTGCCGCTGAAAGCGCGCAACGCACGTTCCAATTGGCCGCCGTCAACAAAATGCGTTTTGGCGCGCTTCCCGAGGACGGGCCCGGCAACGATAACTTCCGCATCCGGAGATATCTCGCCAAGGTGACGATCAATCCCGCCATCACCTTCGGCGTCGATTCGTACGTCGGCTCGATCGCACCCGGAAAGCTCGCAGATCTCGTGCTCTGGAAGCCGAAGTTCTTCATTGCCAAGCCGGAAGTGACAGTGAAGGGCGGCTTCATTTCTCACAGCGTGATGGGTGACCCGGCCGGATCGCTCATGACCTGTCAGCCCCTGAAGTACAGGCCGCAGTACGGGTCGCTGGGAGCTAACCCGGCCCGCACCAGCTTGTCATTCGTTACGAGGGCCGCGATCGACGCGGGGCTCGAAGGGCGCCTGCGCACGCACCAAACCCTCGTGCCGGTCAAAGGCACGCGAACGCTTTCGAAGCGCGACATGGTGCACAACAACTACATGCCCAACATCGAAATCGATCCGGAAACGTACAACGTCTACGTCGATGGCAAGCGCATTACCGTCAAGCCGGCGAAGACCCTTCCGCTGACTCAACTCTACTACTTCCGGTGACAACATGAGTGTCGTGACGTCAATCCGTGGAAATGTGAGTGCGCTCGAGACGGGCGTTGTGGTGGACCCGTTGCCGCTGACCTCTGCGCAGCGGGCAAGCGCCCATTTTTCAGCGCCCACCGCGCGCGGGAAAACGGTTCGCGTATCCTTGCCGCGCGGAACCGAGCTGCACGACGGCGACGTCCTGGAGTTTGACGACGGCGTCGCGGTCGTTGTCGTTGCGGCAGCGGAGGACCTGCTTTTCGTCAAGCCGGCTGGCGATGGCATGATGTGGTGGGTCGCCTGCTATCAGCTCGGCAACCTGCACCGGCCGGCCCGCTTTCTGGACGACGGGATCCTGACGCCGTACGACCCCATGGCGCTCAATATCCTTCGCGGCTTTGGCGTGCTGGTCGAGCGCTGCAATCGGCCGTTCGTTGGAAGGCGGTTCGGTGCCGTGCAAAGCCATCATCATCAAAGCGATGCCGACCATCACCATTCCCGCGGCCATGGCCAGACGGGCTGACGATGCACAAGCGGCACCGCGGCTGCGGTGTACTGGGGATGTCATGAAGACGCCAAACACGCGATCAAACGGAAGCGACAGTTTTCTGCTGCTGCTTCAGGTCTCGAATTCTTCGTTTCCAACAGGATCGTTCAGTCATTCATACGGGCTCGAGACGCTGATCTTCGAGGGCGCCATCCACTCGCCGGCGAGCGCGGAGCAGTGGTGCCGCAACTGGCTGCGGTTCGGCGTGGCGTGTGGCGACGGCATTGCGGTCGTAGCCGCGTTCCGGCGCACGCTGTATTCGAACATGGATGGGATGGGCAAGCTCGTTCAGCTCGTCGAGGCTTTGAAAATTGGCCGCGAGTCCCGGGACGCTTCCGCCAAGACCGGCGCCGCCTTCCTGACCGCCTGCCGCGACGTGTTCAAGATCCCCGAAATCGACCGTCTCGACACGTCTCTCAAAGCGCTCGGCATGCGCCCGCATCATGCGGTCGTGTATGGGGTCGCAGGAGCTGGACTCGGCTTCACCGAGCAGCAAACCATCGAGACATATCTCTGGAGCAGCCTATCGAACATCGTCTCTGTCGTCGGACGGCTTCTGCCGCTCGGGCAAACCGACATCCAGCGCATCCTCAAGGAAGCTGCACCTCTGATCGATCAATCGGCCGAGATAGCGCGCTCGCGTGACGAGGCGCACATGTGCTCGATGAATGCCGCCTTGGATGCCGCCTCGATGCGGCATGAGCGGTTACGGACCCGCCTTTGCATTTCGTGACTGCGGAAGCTTGCTGGGAGGTTCGAAATGAGGAAGCCTATTCGTCTTGGCATCGCCGGGCCCGTGGGGACCGGAAAGACGCACCTTGTTGTCCAACTCTGTCGCACGATGGGGAAGAAATACTCCGTTGCCGTGATCACGAACGACATCTTTACGAAGGAAGACGCAGAATTCGTGTCGCGTAGCGGCGCCATTGATACGGCGCGGATCGTCGGCGTCGAGACCGGCGGATGCCCGCATACCGCCATCCGGGAAGACGTCTCGATGAATCTTCTCGCCTGCCACGAGCTCGCGGAAACGTTTCCGGATCTCGACATCATCTTCATTGAAAGCGGTGGCGACAATCTTGCCGCGACCTTCAGCCCGGAGCTTGCCGACAGCCACATCTACGTCATCGACGTCGGCCAGGGCGAAAGAATCCCGCGCAAGGGCGGGCCCGGCATCGTGCAATCTCCGCTGCTGCTGATCAACAAGATCGACATTGCGCCATATGTCGGATCCAGCCTCGAGGTCATGGATCGCGATTCAAAGCGCATGCGCGGCAACCGGCCTTACATCTTTTCCGACATGAAAAGCGGAATCGGCCTCGAGCAGGTCGTGTCTTGGATCGAACGCGATGTGATGATGGTGGAACATGCTTGACGGAAACGCGATCGACGGCCCGGTAAAGCCGGACCCATCATGGCCCATCGGTAAGCACGCCCTGATGAACCTCAACATCGTCAAGCGCAAGGGTCGCACGGAGATCGATCCAAGCAATTGGCGCATTCCCTATCAGTGGCAAGGTACGCACTACCAGGACAACGACGATCAGCCGTTTCTGCTGCTGATAAACGCCGGCGGTGGATTTGTGGAGGGCGACGTCGCGGAGCTGCACGCTCGGATGGAGCCAGGCACGCGTGCCGTGATCACGACGACAGCGGCGAGCAAGTTCTACAAGTGCCCGGGAAAGGCCATCTCCCGGGAACTGGTGCGTCTTCACGTCGGACCGGAAGCGCTGCTTGAGTACTATCCCGACGAATCCATACCCTTCGCGCAATCACGCGTCGAACGGCGCACCGAAATCGACATTGCATCGAGCTCGCGGTTGTTCGCAGTCGACATGTTGTCCGCGGGACGCATTCATTACGGCGCGGGCGAGATCTTCGCCTTCGACCAACTCCAGTCGGAGTTTTCCGTGCGCATTGATGGCCAAACCAGGTTTGTCGATCGCATCGTCGCGCTTGATCGCGATGAAGCTCGTGCATTGAAAACGCTTTGGCAAGGCGCGCACCATGTGGCAACCGTCGTGTGCTACGACGCCGCCTTGCCTCATGGCATCGAAGCCGAAGTCGAGGCGGCGCTAGCGGATCACGGTCTGACGTCCGCAGGTGCGAGCCGTGTCGGCAACATGTTGACGAGCCGAATTCTCGCGAAAGAAGCATGGCATTGCCACGAAGCCGTTCAAAGAGCGTGGGGAGTCGTCCGCCCACACATCGCCGGAAAGCCTGCGAAGCTTATTCGCAAATGCTGAGTCTGGATCGCCTCATCCAGCTAGGGACGCATTGACGCAGAGCCCCCGTGACGACAGAGGTTGGTTCGCTTCTTGAAGCGCGCCACCCCAAACGGCATGCAAACTTGCGGACATGGGTAAACCTGATCGAATGGCGGTCATTCAGAATGCTGAATGCCCAATCCATAAGCGCTCCACGCGCTGATCTCCCCAAACGGGTAAATAGTCTGAGTGCCTAATCACAATATGATTATTCGGCAGCCGGCAAAGGGCCGGCAATCCGAACACCTTGATTAGGATAAAACCCGCGATGAATTCCACAGCCTGGAAATACGGGAAAGCGCCGTTATTCGCCGCTTTGCTGCTTGGCACCGGTTCGCTGCTTGCGTCCGAGCAAGCGCATGCGAAAGACGAGATCGTACTCTGCACGATCGACGACTTGTCCGGAGATTTCTCCATCATGTCGACGCCAAAGACGTACGGCTACAAGCTTGCGGTCAAGGAGATCAACGACGCCGGCGGCATCGAGGTCGATGGCAAGAAGAAGAAGGTCAAGCTCGTCTCCTATGACGGGCAATCGAACGTCACGCGCTACCAGCAGCTCGCGCAACGTTGCGTGTTCGAGGACGAGGCGAACACTGTCATGGCGGGCTACACTGGCGCCGAGCGCGAAGCGGCCCGCCAGGAGGTTGTGCGCAACAAGGTCATCTACTGGCACAACAACCAGGGCGAAGGTGGTATCGCCGATCGCTACTCCTTCTTCTCCGGCGTGACGCCCGAGCAGCAGGTGCTGCCGGCCATCAAGTACATGATCGAGAAGATCGGCCCGCGAATGACATTTATCGGCGCGGACTACAATTTCTGCCGCGCGATCGGGCAGTGGGTGCGCGTCGCCGCCGAGCTCAATGGCGGCAAGATCGAGTTGGAAGAGTATTTTCCGTTCGGTGTCTCTCAATGGCAGGCAACGATCGACAAGATCAAGGGCGTGAAGCCGGATTTCCAGGTTCACTGCCTCGTTGGCGCTGACCACGCGCAGTTCTATCCGCAGGCCCAGGCCTCGGGATTGAGCACGCCGATGTGGTCGAACGTTACCATCTCTGACGGATACGAGCACAAGCGCTTCGCGCCGCCCGCACTCGCCAACATGTACGTCCCGCCGGGATACATCGAGGACGTTCCGGGTGAGTCCAGCAAGGCATTCGCCGCCAAAATCCGCGCCATGTTCCCGGACGTCCCTTACGTGAACGAGCACGCGGCCTTCGGCTACGTCGCCGTCAAGGCAATGGCCCAAGCATGGGCGAAAGCCGGCACCGTGGACACCGAGAAGGTCGTCGACGCGCTCCAGGGCGATATCTCGATCCCCGATGCGCCGGGTGGCCCCTGGACCCTGCGCGGCGGTCAGCATCATGCGGCAATGCCGAGCTATCTGTTCAAAGTGAAGGACGACCACTCGCTCGAATTGCTCACGGAGTTCGGCGTCACCGAGCCGACGTTCCTCAAAGACGTTGGCGTCGACATGACCAAGTCCGCTCCCGGCCGTCAATTCCTGCCGCCGGACAATCCGGCCTGGGCGAAGTTCTTCAAGTAACCCCCAAAGGATGCCGGGTCGCGAATTTGGCTCGGCATCCTTTGCCAATCTGGGCGGAGTTGGAAAGCATGGAATTCGGACAGGTCGTCAGTTTCGCATATCAGTACTTTGACAATGCAGCCTTCCTCGCCTTGTCGGCGGTGGGGCTCATTCTGATTTTCGGAATGATGGGCGTGATCAACATGGCCCATGGCGAACTCATGATGATTGGGGCGTACGTTGCGACGTACGCCTACTATGCTGGCATTCCGGTTCCATTCGCCATTGTCCTTGCAGGGATCGTGACGGGCCTCGTCGGAATAGCGATCGAACGATTGATTGTCCGGCATTTCTACAATCAGCTTTTGTCATCCCTGGTTGTAACGTGGGGCCTGAGCCTCATTATCTCTCAGGGCATGCTCATGGCCTTCGGGCCGTCCGCGATGAATATTCCGACGCCGTTCGGCAGCTTCAGCGTCGGAGAATTCTCGTTCGGCATCTATCGAATGGTGCTTTTCGCCGTCGCGTTTTGCCTCATCGTTGGCGTGTGGGCGCTTTTCCGCTTTTCGATGTTCGGCATCAGGGCGCAGGCCGCCATTGAAAATCCTTCCATGGCGCAAGCCCTCGGTATCGATACGCGCCGCATCTACACGCTGACATTCGGACTTGGCAGTGCCATGGGCGGCATCGCCGGCGCCATGTTCGCCATGACGGCTGCCGTGTCTCCGTTCTTCGGCCAAGCCTACACGCCGATGGCGTTCATCACCGTTGTGATCGGTGGAGGAGCGAACGCGATTGCAGGCCTCGTCTTCGCCGTTGCGTACCTGGCGGGCGTTCAGACGCTCGCGGTGAACATCTTCAACCAGTACGTCGGATACATCTCGATCATGGCTGCCGCGCTCGTCGTGCTGCTCGTCATGCCGGCGGGAATTTCCGACTTCGTCGAGCGCCGCCGCGTTCGCGCAATGCAGAGGTGATCAATGAACGGAGAAATGAACGTTCTCTGGCGCACCCTGCGCAAGTTGAACGGCCCACAGACGCTCGGCAATAGCCCTTTCTTCTGGGGGTTCCTGATCCTCGGAGTGGCGCTTCTGATTGCGCTTCCATACCTCGCGTCGCGGTACCAGGTGATGAATATGAGCAACATGCTCATCTCATCCATTCTCGCGATGAGTCTATGCCTGATCTGGGGCTACGGCGGAATCCTGAGCCTCGGCCAAGCGTCGTTCTACTGCATCGGCGGGTACGCATTCGGCATCGTCGGAATCAATTTGATCGAATGGAGCGGGAACACGCACCTGGCGCTGGTCGCCGGCATTGCTGTCCCCGTGGTTTTCGCGGCCGCCCTCGGCTTGATGATGTTTTACAGCCGGCTCCAAGGTGTCTACGTCGCGATATTGACATTGGTTGTCTCTCTGCTGCTCGGTCTGTTCATGCGCCAGACGGCCGATCCGTTCTACACGATCGGAAAGGCGGCGCTCGGCGGCATGAACGGGCTTAAGCCCGCAGGCGCGGGCGATCCTGGCGTGCCTGCGCTCACGTTCGGCTTCGGAGATTTTGCCATCGCCTTCGATGGACGAACAGCAGACTTCTACTGGCTGATCCTCGCCATCACGGTCGCCGTCTATCTGGGACTGCGCGCGCTTGTGAACTCGAGCTTCGGCTACGTCCTTGGCGCGTGCCGGGAAGATCTCGATCGCACCGAAACCCTCGGCTACGACATCCGTCTCATTCAGCTCGGCGTTTTCTGTCTCTCCGCAGGAATCGCAGGGCTGTCGGGCGCGCTTTATACCGCCTGGGGCGCTTACATCCACCCGGATGGCTTCAGCGTCGCGCCAAACATTCTCGTTGTGATTTGGGTCGTCGTGGGTGGGCGCAAGGATCTCACGTCGGTGGTGATCGCGACACTTGCGTTGGGCTGGATCGGGCAACTGCTCGCATCCTACGGCGAGGTCTCCCTCTTTATCCAAGGTCTCATCCTTGTCGGAGCGATGCTGCTCGCGCCTGATGGCATCGTCGCGCAGGTCGGCGCCTGGATCGGTAAATTGGTAAAGCGCATCGCACAGCAGCCAGCCATGTCGCTGAAGGAGCGCGCCACATGACGAATTCATTCACTCTCCCCGGGAGCGAAGACGACGTCATTCTCGAGGTAAGCGATGTGCGCAAGTACTACGGCGGCATCCATGCGCTCGACGGCCTGTCGTTGAGCGTGAAGCGCGGCGAAGTTCATTGCGTTCTGGGTCCAAATGGCGCCGGCAAGAGCACGTTCTTCAAGACGCTGATCGGCACCGAGCGCCCGACATCGGGCCGCATCATCTACAACGGATCGGACATTACGCGTTTCCCGGCGTTTCAACGCGTGCGGGCAGGATTGTCCGTCAAATTTCAGAACCTGCGCCTGTTCGGCGAGCTGACTGTCGGACAGAACCTCTTCACAGCGCTACGTCGCAATCGGCGCTATGACGAAATACCTGAGCACACGAGGGCGCTACTGACTCGCATTCACCTCCGCGGCTCAGAAGACCGATTGATGCGTCATCTTTCGCACGGTGAACAGCAACGAGTTGCGATCGCCATGTCCCTTGCGAGCAATCCTCAGATCGTACTCCTGGATGAACCGACGGCCGGGCTCTCTGTCGATGAGACGCGTCTGGTTGAGGACATCATTCACGACGTGAATCAGCGCGGCGTCACTGTGGTTGTGATCGAGCACGACATGGACTTCATACGCAGCCTCAATGGGCGTGTGAGCGTGCTGCACTACGGCAAGCTGTTTGCCCAGGGAAGCTTCGACGAAATCGCCGACAACGACGATGTGCGTCGCATCTATCTTGGCGCGGCGTAGCAGGAGACCCGGGATGTCGAAATTACGAATAAAATCGCTCCGCTCGGGTTACGGCGGTGTTCGGATCATCAACGATTTCTCCATGGATGTCCAAGAGGGAGAAATCGTGGCCGTCATCGGACGCAACGGCGTGGGCAAGACGACGCTGATGAAAAGCATCATCGGCAACGTCAAGACGTCGGGCGGCACGATCGAGTTTCTTTCCAAGAACATAAATGGACTCTCGCCGTCCGCCCGCGCGCGCCTCGGAATTGGCTACGTACCGCAAGGTCGCGGCATATTCACGAAGCTGACCGTCGAGGGCAATCTGAAGCTTGGTATCGGTGTCGGCAATGCAACCGCGGCGCACTTCGATCGCGTCTTTTCCTTCTTTCCCATCTTGAGCAAACGCCTGACGCAGCAGGCGGGCTCAATGAGCGGCGGAGAGCAGCAGCAACTCGCCATCGCGCGCATACTCGTCGGCTCGCCCGGCATCATGCTTCTCGATGAGCCGTCTGAGGGGATACAGCCAAACATCGTGCAGGAGATTGGGAGAACAATCCGCCGCCTGCGCGACGAGCAGAGCCTGACGATCGTCATCGTCGAGCAGAACCTTGGGCTCATTCAGGCCGTGGCGGATCGCTGCGTCGTGATGGACAAGGGCGTGGCCATTGCCGAAGTCAGTCCCAAAGACCTCGACGATCCGGAAGTATCGCAGCGTTACTTGGCCATTGGCTAGCTGGCATACCCTGATTGCGGAGGCGTGTTCATGCGCATAAATCTACTCGTTGTGTCGGCTGTTTCTTGTGCGGCAATGGGCGATGGAGTCTATGCCCGGGAGGCACAGCAGCTTCCGACCATCACGGTAACGACCGCGCCGCCCAAGCCCGAGAAGCCGAAGGCCGCGGCACCCAAGACAACCTCGACAAATCACGATGCACCGTCGAGCAATCCCTCCCCTTTCACAGCAGTCGATGCGCTCGACGCGCGCGCCGGCGACATCGGAACGGCGCAGTCCGCGAGCCAGGGTGTCGTCACCGCTAGCGAACTTCAGTTGCAACCCGTCTATCGCACCGGTGAGGTGCTGGAGGCGGTTCCGGGCCTTGTGGTCACGCAGCACAGCGGCGAGGGCAAGGCCAATCAGTACTTCCTGCGCGGCTTCAACCTGGATCATGGCACCGACCTCGCCATCTCGATCGACGGCATGCCGGTCAACATGCGCACGCACGGCCACGGCCAGGGTTATGCCGACACCAGCTTCATGATCCCCGAGATCCTGCGCGGCCTCGCATTCCGTAAGGGTCCCTACTTCGCTTCCGAAGGTGATTTCTCTTCCGCCGGCGCTATCCATCTGGACGTGGCCGACAAGCTCGACAAGAACTTTGGGCAGGTCGAAGTCGGCAGCTTCGGCCATCGCCGTGCCGTCGCGGGCGTCTCCGAACGCGTCGGCCTCGACGGCACGCTGCTGATAGCCGGCGAGGTCGTGAAATTCGACGGTCCGTGGGACAGGCCGGACGACGTCCGCAAGCTCAACGGCGTCGTGCGCTATTCGAACGGCACCTATGACAACGGCTTCGCGCTCACCGCCATGGCCTATTCCGGACATTGGTATGCGACGGATCAAATTCCGCTGCGCGCAGTCGAGAGCGGGCTGATCGGCCGCTACGGCACGCTTGATCCGACCGATGGCGGCAGCTCGCACCGTTACAGCCTTTCCGCACGCTGGCACGAAACCACCGCCGAGAGCGCAACACGGCTCAATGCCTACGTGGTGAATAGCGATCTCGCCCTCTTCAACAACTTCACCTATTTCATGAACGACCCCGTCAACGGGGATCAGTTCCGCCAGAACGACGACCGGCTGATGGCTGGCTTCAGCGCCAGCAAAACGTTCTTTGGAACGGCGCTCGGTGCGTTCAAGAGCGCAACGGCATTCGGCGTGCAGACGCGTTACGACGACATCGATGTCGGCCTGTTCAATACCCGGGACCGTTTCACCCTCTCGACAGTGCGCGAGGACAGCGTGCGGGAAGCAAGTGTCGGCGTGTACGGCGAGAGCACGCTCGCCTGGACATCATGGCTGCGCACGACAGCCGGGCTGCGCGCGGATCTCTATGCCGCGGACATCTCCAGCGATCTCGCCGCCAACTCCGGCGACGACGTGGATGCCATCGTGAGCCCCAAGCTCGGCCTCGTGCTCGGCCCGTGGAACCACACCGAGTTCTACGCCAATGCCGGCACCGGTTTTCACAGCAACGACGCGCGCGGCACGGCAACGACAGTCGATCCGGTGACCGGCGATCCCGCAACGCGGGTGCCGTTCCTGGTCCGATCGGAAGGGGCCGAGATCGGCGTGCGCACGCAGCCCAACGCGGTCCTGACCAGCACGCTCTCGGCTTTCATTCTCGATTTTGATTCCGAGATCGTGTTCGTTGGCGATGCCGGAACGACGGAAGCCAGCCGACCGAGCCGCCGGATCGGTGCCGAATACACGCTGCAGGCGCGGATCGCGCCTTGGTTGAGCCTCGATCTCGATGCCGCCTACACCCATGCTCGCTTTCTCGAAGACGATCCGGGTGCGCCGGGACGCCGCATTCCCGGCGCAATCGAAGGCGTCGTCGGCGCGGGGCTCACATTCGACAACCTCGGCGGATGGTTCGGCGGCCTAACCGTGCGCTACTTCGGTGCCCGACCGCTAATCGAAGACAACAGCGTGCGCTCAGGCTCGAGCACACCGGTATCGGGACGGATCGGCTACCGGTTCGACGACGGGCTGATCGCGCGGCTCGACGGCTATAACCTGTTCGACGAGACCGCGAGCCAGATCGACTACTATTACGCCTCGCAGCTGGCTTCCGAGGCCGGCCCCGTCGACGACATCCACTTCCATCCGCTGGAGCCGCGGTCGTTCCGCCTCTCGCTCACCAAGCAGTGGTGATCACTGCAGCTCCGACCGTTGATCGGGAGGGGCACGGAATCAGAGCGGAGACCGGTTCGCACACGGCGGCCTCGGAAATTGACCCGGCCGTTCTTCGGTTCGATCCGTTTGTCACGCTTGCGACGGCTCAGAATTCAGGGAGGTCCTTCGGCGGCAGCAACGGCTTTGGCAGCGGAATGAGATCGATCGATTTCGTTTGCCCGCCCAGAGACGACGGATCGAGAATGCCGCCACCCGATGGATCGCCACCTGGCACGGCACCCTGCGAGACCATTCTGATATTGACGCCCGTCATGAGGCCGTCCGTTGCACTCAATCCGACATTCGGAGCGAGGTCGACAGCGCCAGCCTTGCCGCCCTGTGCGTTGCCCTTCTTGATTTCCGATTGGGCCTCTGCCGTCTTTTGCGCAAGCGCCACGGAATAGGGCACCACGTAGGCGCGCGGCTCGCCGCTCGGAATGTTGCGCTCGTCAAGCGCCTCCACCCAGAGATGGATTTCGCCCGGAAACTGTTTCGACGCATTCGGCTCGAGAATGCGAGTCCACAACACCTGGAAGCGCTCCGGCATCGCCGTCGCCGCCGACCACCCGAGCAGGCTCTGGGACCAGAAGAAGACAGCGACGTTGAAAACCCCCATGGCGGCGATGACGGCGATCTTGACGTCGCGCCGAAGGGCCACGCGCGCAAGGACAATCAGCAACACCGATGCAAGCGCAGCATAGGCGATGGTGAGAAACAGGACATGCATTTGAACCGTCATTGCTTGCCGCCGTATTGGGACAGAGAGGCGCCGTTTAGGCTGGGATCGAAAAATGTCTGCAGGATCGATCGGTCGACACGGCTGGTGCCCACGACCTCGCCCTTGGCGTCGAGCGTGAAGCGCGCTGCCGTCTTTTCTGAGTTCGATTGGCCCATTTCGAGCGTTTCCTTGGCGACCACGGTGACGCGTGGGTTCAGCTTCTCGATCGTCACCGTGACAGGCACCGGGGCGCCGGTTTGAGCGGTAAAGTGATAGACGTTGACGGTGTATTCGCCCGCAACGATGCCCCGGAGGCTGACCAGCTCCTGGCGGGCCGATGACCGGACCTTCTCGCCACCGACCAACATGAAGTCGTTGGCGCCGCCGCGATTGTCGCGTTCGAGGGACATAAAGCCGATGTCGCGCCGGCGATACCAAACGATATTGCCGGTAGGATCTTGCACCATGAGATCGAAATCGTCGGGATGATTGTCAGGCCAGG
Organism: Hyphomicrobium sp.; assembly: GCF_051860585.1. Classification (GTDB taxonomy): domain Bacteria; phylum Pseudomonadota; class Alphaproteobacteria; order Rhizobiales; family Hyphomicrobiaceae; genus Hyphomicrobium_C. The sequence goes on along the minus strand of NZ_JBHYDS010000013.1, from coordinate 7,757 downwards.
TCATCGAGATGAAGAACTCCGCCTTGCTGTCGATCTTGCCCGAATCCTTCTGCTGCGAGATGGCGAGGAAGGCGATCAGGAACAGGAAGGCCATGACCTGAAGCGCCTTGAACAACACGACGCTTAGCGGATCGAACGGCGGCTCGCTCGAGCGCAGGCTGAAATCGCCGATCATCGCGCCCCACCTGTCTTCCGATCGAGGACGGGGACGACGTGGACTTCCGTCAAGGCGACGGCGGATGTGAAGAGCTTGGAGGTCGCGGCTTCGACGAACTGGTATTGGATTTTGATAAGGATCGACCCGACGAGCCCCGCAAGCGTCGTGTACATGGCGACAGCCATGCCCTCGCTCATGAGCGGCATCGCCAATTTGATCGCTGCTTGATCATCGGCATTGAGGCCGGCGATCGGCGCGAGCATCATGATGAAGCCGACAATCGTGCCGAAGAGTCCCAGCTTCATGACGAGGTCGCCGGCAAATGGGCCAAAGGCGTTGGGGCCGCTCAGTCGCTCGGCCAGAACACGCAGCAGAAGCGTTTGATCGAACTTCCGATCTTGATCGCTCAGCTTCGAGGTCGTCACGAGGTTGCGGATGTGGTCGGCCACGAGGCCGCCGTTCAGGTCTCCGCTTCCGGGTTCGGCGTCTCGCGCGATTTCGAGGATGCGACGGCGCTTCTCGCCTGCTTCGGAAATGGACGCCGCGAGCCATTTCCCCGCGTCCGCTTCGCGCGAGATCGCCAGGCACCGCCACAGGCAGTGTAAGGACGTGGCGACGTAGATGAGAATGATGAAATGGGTGATGTGCGTCGGATCGGAGGTCAGTGCCTTATCCGCCAAGCCGTAGAACCACAACAGCACGAAGGTGAGCAGGTTCGCGCCCGCAAAGATCATCCATGACAGCACGGGGTCGGCAGCCTCGATCAGGCGTCTATCCGCACGCACGGTGGCGCCCTTGATCGAATTCCTTTCAACGATATCCAGCATTCCTGACCACCTATATGTCGCTCTCGCTCCGCACGTGGCGGGCTGGAGAACATTAGGCGGCGTAGGGAAGCCTAAGGAGAGCACGAAGCCCGAAAAAGCCGGGCAATATGCCCGATCGCTCGAAAGCGCTCGCCTGCGAGTGAGGCTCAATCCTGAGACAGCGCGATCTTCACATCGTTGATCTGCACGAGCCCTGCTTCGACGAGCAGACTCGTCACGCTGGTCATGCGGGGACCGGATCGACGCCAGCGTCATTCAAACCGAAAATGGGAATGACGGCCGCGACGCGGATGCCGGACGCGGCATTGCCGATCGACAGCTTGCCACCGAGCGCGGCGATCCGCTCTCCTATTCCGAGCAACCCGTGCCCGCCGTCTCTCTTGATGCGTCGAGCATCCCCGCCACCGTCATCCTCGACGGAGAGTGCAATCGCCCGGCTGTCATGCGCCAGATATTCGACCTTGAGACGAACCACCGTCGGCGTGCCGTGCTTCACGGCGTTTGTCAGGCATTCCTGGGCGATGCGATAGATATCGATCGCCACCTGCTTCGGCACGGCCTCGAATGGGCCAACGGCGTTCAACCGGAACGAGGTCTGAGACGCCGATTGCATATTGTAGTCGGAAACAAGCTGACGAAGGCTGCCTTCGAGTCCGATCTCGTCGATGCTCTGCGACCTTAAGCGCACGAGCGTTGAGCGCAGCGTTTCCATCATGCTCTTCTGAACTGCGGCGATCTTGCGGGCATCCTCCGCAATGTCCTCCTGCCCGCTTGCTGCACTGCTCTCGATGAGAGCCGCAAGCGCGACAGTTGCCGTCAAGCTTTGTCCGAACTCGTCGTGCAGGTCGCGGGCAAGGGCGCGTCGCTCGTCCTCCTGAACCTGCATCAATCGCGTCGTCAACGCCGCACGCGCGGCGTTGGTCCGGGAAAGGTCGTCTGCGAGATCGTTGACAGCGTAGGCGATGCGATCGAACTCGGTCGCGCGGAACCGCGGCAGACGAAATGCATTGTTCGCCTTCTGCAGTTCTTTCAAACCTTGAATGATCGTACCCGCTGGTTTGAGCGTGTGCCCGATCATGAGGACGGCCAGAATGGCAATGCCGGTGGCCAGCGTACTCGCGACCGCGGCAATCACAGAGACCCGGCCCCAGGACTGGCGAAGGGCGGCGTCTGGTTCGGCAACGGTAATGTAGGTGCCCCCGCTCTTGTCGCGCAGCGACAGCGCGCGAACGACCGGTTCGTGGGCGCCGAGCAAGGAGGTGTAAACGTAAGCGAACCAGGAGGGCGGCACCGGACCGAGGCCTTCAGTCTGGCTGCAGAGCTGGTGCGGTTCGCTTCCGGGCGGAGCATAGGAGACGCAGACGCCGGGCGCGATAACCGTGAGCGTCGATAGCGTCTCCCAATCCGGCATCGGCAAAAGTGTGTCCTTGCTCATGCCGCCGCGCCAAACGAGCTTCTGCCAAAAGAGGGCCTCGAGATGCCGCCCCACCCGATCTGCCGATGCCGCGGTCTCGCGTTCGATGGTCCTGTGCGCGTCGACCATGACCCAGCCAATGGCACCGATCAGGCAGAGCAAAACCACGGCAACGAGCCGCGCAATGAGATGAGCGAGCAGATTCATCGCGAACCTCATCTTGGTCTAGGGCCGCGAATGTAGCACGAACGAGCGGCTGGACAATGAATGCCGCACTGAGAACGTTGGGCTTCTGCCGCTCCGGCCCGGTCCCCCTACACGGGTGCGCCACCCGGTTTGCGGCGACATCTCGACCAACGCACGGGACCCGCCGATGGGCTCATTTCTCCCGAAATGCGCGCCCCCATTGATCGGAGAACGGCTTCATGAGGTAGGAGAGCGCTGTTCGCTGGCCGGTCTCGATGTAGGCTTCGACCGGCATTCCCGGCACGAGCTTCGACCCGTTGAGCTTCTTGAGCTCGCCGGCATCGACGCCGACGCGCGCTACGAAATAACTCTGTCCGGACGAAGTCTCGTGCGTGAGGTCGGCGCCAAGGCGTGTGACAGTCCCAAGAATTTCCGGTGTCGTTGCCTGGTTGAGGGCGGTGAAACGCAAGGTGCTCTTCTGCCCGATAGAGATCTGATCGATATCGTTAGGACGGAGATGCAGCTCGACACTGAGCTCATCGTTGTCGGGGACGATGAGCATGACCGGCTCACCCGCCTCGATCACGCCGCCCACGGTGTGCACCGCGAGCTCATGCACGACGCCCGTTTGCGGAGAGCGCAGATCCGTTCGCTTCAACTGGTCTTCGGCGGCAATCTGGCGTTCCTGCAACTCCACCTGCTTGGCATGGACTTCGCGCCGTTCCTGGACGATATCCTGCCGTTGCTGCTGGAAATGACTCAATTTCTGCAGCTCGATTTCCGCGGCCTTGCCCTTGGCCTGGGCCGCTGAAGCGCGCAACCGGCTCTGATCTCCAGTAAGGCGGGCCGCCTCGCGCCTGCGCTCCACCATTTTTGTCGTGGTCACGAGCTGTTTCGTCTCCAACTGTTCGAGGCCCTTGATCTCCTCGCCGATGAATTCCAGTTCCTTGGCGTTGGCCTTGAGTTGATCCGTGAGACCGGAAACCTCCTCCCGCTGTTGTGCGATGCGTTCGTCGAACTGCGACTTCTGGCTGCTGCATGTCGCGCGGCGAGCTTCGTACGCGATCGTTTCGGTCGCAAACAGCGATTGGATGTAAGGATCTTCGGCGCGCTCGGAGAGGGAGACTGGGAATTTGAACGCCTTCTGCGCGCTCAGGTCGGGTCCGAGTGTCAGCTCAAGCTCGAGACGGTCCCCGCGCATCAAAAGCTCATAGAGTTGCCGGTTGATGATTTGCAGGTTGGCGCGGGTAATCGTGTCATCCAACAGGATGAGCGGATCGCCGGCCATCACCTTCTGGCCTTCTTTGACCAGGATGGCCCCGACGATACCGCCATTCGGATGCTGCACCTTCTTGACGCTCGTCTCGACCACGACGGTGCCCGGCGCGATGATCGCGCCTGAAAGCTTGGCAGTTGCCGCCCAGCCGCCGAAACCCACGAACAGAAGCGCCACGGTTGCGAGGCCTGCCAGGACGAGGGGGCGCAGGCTGGGTTCGGGAAGTATGGCTCTCTCCCTGATGACGTCAGCCATCACACTCTCTCACTCATGAGCTGTTGTCGCTGACGAGAGACAGCGTCGCGACCGGCGCTGCCGCAACCGGCGTCTTCACCGCGCGACGCAGCACGTCGTCGCGAGGACCGAACGCGGTGAGCATCCCGCCACCGATCACGGCCACCATATCGACGGCGGCAAGCACGCTCGGCCGGTGCGCGACAACGGCGACGATTCCGCCGCGCGCCCTCACGTTCTCGATGGCTTGGACGAGCGCCGCCTCGCCGTCAGCGTCGAGGTTCGAGTTCGGTTCGTCGAGAACGACCAGAAACGGCGTACCGTAGAGCGCCCGGGCCAGCGCAATGCGCTGCCGCTGGCCCGCCGAGAGGAAGCTGCCGCGATCTCCAATAGGTGTTTCGTAGCCCTCCGACAGGCCGAGGATCATGTCGTGCACCTGCGCGGCCTTGGCGGCGGCGATCACGGCGCCCGGGTCGCCATTTGCTTCGAAACGAGCGATGTTTTCGGCGATCGTGCCGGCGAACAGCTCGACGTCCTGCGGCAGATAGCCGACGTGTCGGCCGAGCGCCTCCTCCGACCAGCGGTCGAGCGCTGCCCCATCGAGGCGCACGGCGCCGCGCGCAAGCGGCCACACGCCGATCATGGCCCGGGCGAGCGTCGACTTGCCGGCAGCGCTCGGCCCGATGATCCCGACGCCTTGGCCGGCGCGGAGGGCAAAGCTGATGTTGTTGAGGACGATATGCTGCGTTCCGGGAACCGGAACTGTCACCGCGTCAAGGGAGAGCTGCTCGGTGGGAGGGGGCAACGGCAACGGTTCGTATTTGGGTGTCGGAACGGCAGCGATTGCAGCCCCGAGCCGGGCATGGCTTTGGCGGGCGGCCGCGAAGACCTTCCAGTTCGCGATCGCAAGCTCGATCGGAGCCAGCGCGCGCGCGGACGCGATGGACGCGGCGATGATGGCCCCCGCGGTCACCTCGCCCGCCAGCACCAGGTAAGCGCCGAGTCCGAGGATTGCCGATTGCAGGATCATGCGTAGAATTTTTGAGATGCTTCCCAGAACCCCAAGGGTGTCGCTCAGGCTCATGTACGGCGCGAGGTAGGCGGCGTTGGCCGCTTCGAACCGGTCGAGCGCCCGGCGGCCGAACCCCATGGCGCGCAGCACTTCGGCGTTTCTGACGTTCGCCTCGGCGATCGCGAGACGGCTCACGGCCGCGCTCGAGACGCTCTTGCCCAAGTCACGCGTCAACCATTCGGTCAGCACCGTCAGACCGATCAGGACAACGGCACCGAAGGTCGCCAGCCAGCCGAGCGAGACATGCAGCAGAAACACGAAACCAAGATAGAGCGGGAACCAGGGTAGGTCGATGAGGGCGACGAGACTCTGGCCCCCGACGAAGCTGCGAATGGCCTCGACGTCGCGCAGCGGCTGGAGCGACTCGCTCGTTGATCGCCCGTAGAGCGGCATCCGGATAGCAGCGGAATGCGCCGGTACCGTAAGCCGCCGGTCGACGCGGCCGGCAATTCGCACCAGGAGTTGTCCTCGGATGATATCGAGAACGCCCTGGACAACGAAGAGGCCCAAGGCGAGGGCGGAGAGCGCCAGAAGCGTGGGAACGCTCCCGCTCGCAAGAACGCGGTTGTAGACCTGCAGCATGTAGAACGCGCCGGTCAACGCCAGCAGATTGATCACGCCCGACAAGAGGACGATGGTCCAGAACACACCCTTGAGCTGGGCAAGGGCGCTGGCTAGAGCCGGAGAAAGAGCGTTCGATTTCATCGCTACACACGCTGTCCTGGATCGCGGCGCGAACCGGGACTCAAAGTTCAGATCAAGTGGAAATCGTTCGGCCCGTGCGTCGCGACCGTCTTGTTCTTCACGGTCAGGTTATCGAATGCTGTTGCGGCGATGACGATGTCGTGTCCAACCTGAGCCGTCGCCTGCTGCACGGCCGCAAAATCCGCAAACGCCGACGTCGCGACGTGGAAGATGTCTCTGACACCGCCCGTGTCGCCGAAGTGTGCGCTGGCATCGTTGCCGAAGCCCGGGTTGAAGATGAACGTGTCGTTTCCCCAACCGGCGGAGAGGGTGTGGTGGTCGGCGCCGCCTGCCATGCGATGATCGCTAGAGTCCGGGGTGGAGGTCGCCAAGGTTGTCGCATTGAGCGTGACGCTATCCGGTGCTGCGAATGTCTGTGCGATGTTCGCGACCCCATTGCGGTCTGCATGCAGGATAGTCCCGTTCTCGGCGGTGGCGTCGAGGGCGAGGATGCGGACTTGCTGCTGGGCCGAGCCGCCGCCGGTGGCGGCGGTGAATCCGAAGTAGGCGAACGGCGATCCGCCAAGGAACGCCTGCGAGAGGTTGCCGGTCCAGACCCCGGCGGTCACGCCGTCGACGGTGTAGCTCAGCGTCGTGCCGTTCCAGATGACGTCGACGTCATGCCATTGGCCGTCCTCGATGTTGCCGAGGGAGAACGGCGTCGTCACCTCGGGATTGGTCGTCGTCCGGTCGGTGTCGAAGATGTTGGTGTGGTCGGTGGACGGCTCGGGGTAGGTCCAGAAGCTGTAGAAGATGTCGAACTCGATGCCGACGCCGTTCTGGATGCCGAGCGCGCCGAGCCCCGTGCCGCCGCCCGCGGTGCCGAGCGCCTGGGCCCCAAGCGGTGAGTTATGCAGCACGAAGGCCATGCCGTCGGCGCCGGCGTCGTTCGCTCCGACGTTGATCTCGAACGAGATCGAGAACGCGCTCCTGAGGTCGATCCGCGTTTCCGACATCACGCTGCCGGCCTGGTTGCCGGTGTTCGGCGTCAGGACGTAGATGTCCTGAGAGGTGTTGTGCGTGGTGCTGCCGTTGGGATCGAGCCCGACGCCGAGATTGAGCACCGTCGATGGGTTGATGCCGACGGAGACCACCTGCTCGGCCGTCCCGCCGTGGCCGTCCGAGACCAGGATGGTGAAGCTGTCCGCGCCGTTCGCATTGCCGTTGGCCGTGTAGGTGAAGCTCCCGTTCGAGAAGGCGACGGCGCCTTTGGCTGGCGTGAAGCCCGTCTTCAGCGCGTAACTCAGGCTGTCGCCGTCGACATCGCTCGCTCCGATGGCAACCGGCTGGGTGGCCGTGCCGGCCGAGGCGGTGATGCTCTTCGTCGCCGCCGCAGTCGGGGCATCGTTGACCGGCGTGATGTTGACCGAGATCGCCTTCTCCGCCGTGCCGCCATGACCGTCCGAGACCGTGATGGTGAAGCTGTCGGCCCCGTTGGCGTTGGCGGTCGGCGTATAGGTGAAGTTGCCATTGGAGAATGCAACGGCGCCCTTGGCCGGCGTGAACCCCGTCTTCAGGCTGTAGCTCAGCAGATCGCCGTCGGCATCGCTCGCCCCGATGGCGATCGCCGTCGAAGCGGTATCCTCATTGATCGTGAAGCTGCCGGTCGCGGCGACCGTCGGCGGCGTGTTCGCGGCCCCATTGCGATCCGCGTGCAGAATGGTCCCGTTCTCGGCGGTGGCGTCGAGGGCGAGGATGCGGACTTGCTGCTGCGCCGAGCCGCCGCCGGTGGCTCCGGTGAATCCGAAGTAGGCGAACGGCGATCCGCCGAGGAACGCCTGCGAGAGGTTGCCGGTCCAGACCCCGGCGGTCACGCCGTCGACGGTGTAGCTCAGCGTCGTGCCGTT
>NZ_JBHYDS010000012.1:0-98318 GCF_051860585.1 Hyphomicrobium sp. | reverse complement strand
TGACAGCTGGACGTAGGGCTTTCCCATCGCAACACCTCGCCGACAAGGTGTTGCACTTCGTTTGTGAACTCAGGGGATCCACGACACGTGGCAATGTCCTCATCGCGTGTTGACGCGCAGACGGTGACGCGGCCATCGCCGTGCTTCCGTTTAACCGCGCGTTTGTAGAAACTTGCGGAGGTCCCGACCTTCGTCGGGATGACGGAGTGGGGAGGCAGCCGCTTTGTCACAATTGACGTGTCGTTTGGAGTGGCAGCGCGCGGCTCACCCATCCTTCGGTTTGACCACGGCGATGATGTTGGTTTGGACGATGCCGTTGACGCTCGTGAACTTCTCAAGCACCGCGCGCGTGGCATCGGGGCCGGTCTTGCAGTCAACGTGCGCGACGAGCTTGTCGTCGGCGAGCTGCACCGCGTTTTTCACCGTGCAGTTCGGAAGCTCCAGCTTCTTCACTTCGGCAATGACCGCGCTAGGATCGGCCGCTTTCAAAAGCTCGATGAAGAGATAGACGTTGAGCATCGACATCGGACCCGCCGTTCTTGACGTTGGCTTCGGTCCGGGAACGCGATCCGCAAACGGAATGTTCCGGCGTTGGCGGCTCGCCCGCTGTCATCCTAGGCCTTGTGCCTAGGATCCACTGCGCAGCGGCGGTGAAGAGTTGAGGTCGTGGACCCTTGCTGCCACGCATAAAGACTGCTTTCCCTTGTTAAACCATGGATCCTCGGGACAAGCCCGAGGATGACAACAATGGGACTGCTCGGCCGCTTTAGAGACGCTCCGATCAATAATAGGAGAATTAGGGCCGGATCGCGCGCGATCGCCCAACCCTGCCGTCAGAAGAGCTTGTTCAAGCTGCGCTGCAGGCTCTTCATGCCCTTATTAAATTCACGGTTGAAAGATGACTTCTGCTTGTACTTGCGTGCGCTGTTTTTGCGTACGACGCGGCGCTCGGTGGGCTCGGCTTTCCGGCTGATTGCAGCGGCGGCCGGGAGGGCGGCGGTTTCAACGTCCGTCTCCGAGACCGTCGGCTCAGGTTGCGCGGTCGCAATCTCACGAGCCTCCGGAGGAGCGGGCACCCTGCGGGCTTCGGAAGGGACGGGCACTGCACCTCTTTCCGATGGAGTGGGCGCCGTGCGCTTTTCAGGCGGGGCGGGCGCGGCGGCTGGCGCCTTAGCTGCCGTGGCGTCGGCGTCGTCTTCGTCGGCGCTCCCGGCCGGGCCGCTTGCGCGATCCTCGTCGAGGCTTGCGACCTGCGGTTTCGCATTCGGTGCGTTCACGGGCGGCGCGGCAGCTGGGCTTCCGCAGGCGCTGCCGCCGTCCTTGACGCAGTCCGGCGTGCAGGACGCGCCGGGGTTGGATTCGATGAGGACCAGCAGAACCGGGTCGGCGCGATTGACGGGCAGGCTCGCGTTCACGACGCTGGTGAACTCGGCCATCGCCTTGCGCGTCGCAGGCGACCATACGCCATTGACGCGGCCGCTGTAGCAGCCGGCGCGCTTCAATTGCTGCTGGACAGCGCGCACGACCGACACCTGGTCGGCGAAGCGGGCGGGGTCTGGCGTATTCGTTGTGTCGGTGTCGCCCGGTGCGGCGGAGCCACCTGGGCGGATGGCCGGTACGGGCGTGGGCGGCGTCAACGCGACCGTCCTGAAGACCGGGCTGCTGACGACCACCTGATCGCTCGGCGTGGTCTCGCCCGCGGGCCAGACGACGTAAACGATGGTCGCCATCGCGAGCGCCGCGCCGCCGCTCGCGGCGACCGCCTTGAGGCTCGGCATTTTGAAGCTGGGTATCTTAGGAGCGGACAGCACGCCGCGTTCCGGAAGGCGGTCCGAAATAAATTGCCATAGAGCCGTAGGATCGAAACGCATCGACGCCACCTACCGATACTCAATTCGACGCAAAGCGGCCAACTGGACCCTCAGCGTTCGCCACGCACTCCCCAACTCGACCCGCACAGGTCTTTCACTTAACACGGGCCTTTACCTAACACGCGCGCGACTTTTCTAAAACGCGCAGGGCGCCTCCGCACGGGTCACCCGTCGGGCTTCAGGAAGCGCGCGGCGACCCAACCCTGGCGGCCATGATATTCGACGCGGCACCACGGAAGCTTGGCGTTGGCGCGTTCATCCGCCGTCATGCTAGCCCAACGGTCGAAATTCGGTTCCGGCGTGATGCAGCCGAAGCCTTTGAGGCCTTTGGCCGTCGGCGGGATGTCGGCGAGAATCTTGCTGTCGCCGTGGGGCACGTCGCGCATGTGCAGAACATCGTCGGACGTGACGCCCGTGACGGCCCACACCTGCACGGGCTCTTGCGCGATAGCGGCCGCCGTGGCGGCGAGCGACGCCACCAAGCCGACCGCGGCGCGGCGGATGATCTCTGTTTCCATCGTCATCGTCTCCCCCTCAGGTGACGAGACGCTGCCCCCCAGCGGTCCCGTGCCATTTGCATCGCAACGGATGGAAACCCACATCAACAATATGCCCTCGCTGTGACGGCGCGCGCTTTCAGAGGGCGGCCGTCATGGATCCCGAACGCGGGCTTGTGCGTTGTCCTTGCGGATAAAATTGGCTCTAGGGAGACGATCATGGCCTTTGATGACGTTGCAGCAGAAGCCGGCATACTGCTCACGCGTATGCAGAACGAGCCGGAAGACCGGCACGAAATCTATCAGCAGTTGCGCGAGAAGCTGAACGAGCTGCGTGCCTTCGGCATGCCTGTGCCGCAGGATCTCCTGGACTTCGAAGCTGCGCTCGAGGCGGAGTTTACAAGCGAGCAGGACCCACCGCCGCAATAGCTGGCATGATCGTCCGCCTTGAGCGCCGTGGTCCGAACGGCTAAGCGATGAACCTGCCGGTACGTGTCGGCAGCAGCTCAGCGCGACCAGCCCATGACCGATGATGCCGACAATTACACCGATGACGCCAACAGTGAGGGGGCGCGGCGAGGCCCTGCCGTTCTGCGGCTCTTGACGCTGGTGGCCGGCGGCCTCGAAGTTACGGCGTTTACGCTGGCGGCCCATCTTCTGGTCCTGTCGGACGCCGCGAGCGAAGACCATGCTCTGCTTATCCTGGCGCCTCTCTTTGGGCTGACGATCCCGGGCCTGATGCTCGCCCTTGCCGATCGCGCGCACGCAATCGCCCTCGCGATGGTCGTCCTCGCCCTGCCGGCCGCCGGATTTGCGTTGAGCCAAATTTAAGACCATCCGTCTGATTTTACATGCTTTCCTGGGTCATCTCGCCAGACGGGTCGATAAGCTTATCTATAGGTTGCAATAACTTTACCTGATGCACGGATCACGACATTGCGATTTGCCGTTATCGGAGGTCCCGCCTATATACCTACCAGCGACAGACGGGCTGGCGGCCCGCTGAGCAACAAAGCCTAGGAGGAATATATCATGAAGACCTGGATGAAGCCCTCGGTTCGCGAGCAGGAAGTCGGCCTCGAGGTTACCTCGTATCTGCCGGCTGAGATCGACATCATCTAACGTCGATCGGCTTACAGTCGAATTTTAGCGGCGGTCGCGGAAGCGGCCGCCGCTTTCTTTTTGAAATTCTTTCGTGGCTCGATCGGCGCGGCGTTTCCACCGTTTCTGATGCGGCTTCTCAAAAATAGTTCCATTTTTTCTTTAAACTTTAATCTTCGATCATTTTCGCTCACGACGACTCGCCGTTTGTGCATGTCGCCTTCCTTCCTTATCGATCCCTCGCATTCGACTTGTGCCCGGTTTTGCAGGGTTTGCTGCATGCGAGGCGCTCGCGCAGACAACTCGCCTTCGACGAGCCTTGTCACGCTTGCACGACCTTTCTATTTCTCGCCGTTGCCGCGCGCGCGGCCCGCAACGCTACATAGTAGCATCAGGCAACCTGATTGATTTCAATTGAAAATACGATTGGCAAGTCGGGGTGCGACTCCCTATTTATTGATGGTGCCCGGCGTGCTTTCGCCGGGCATGTCAATCTAAGGAGGAACTACCCATGAAGACTTGGATGAAGCCTGCCGTTCGCGAACAGGAAGTCGGCCTCGAGGTTACCTCGTACCTGCCGGCTGAGATCGATATCATCTAACATCGATCAATTTTCGGTCTTTAGCGCGGCGGCCGCCACTTGCGGCCGTCGCGCTTTTTGTTTGTGCGGCGAGGTGTCCTGCGATCGGCGCGACAAGCCACTGGCCATGCATTGCAAAAGCGCAAATGATGCCCCGCGTGCGACAGCGGGGCCGTCCAACATGTTCATCCGAGATGCCGTTCCGAGCGACGAACCCGCGTGGCGCGGCCTTTGGGCGGCTTACGTCGCCTTCTATCAAGCCGAGGTGGCTGAGGCCGTGACGGCCAAGACGTGGGAGCGGCTGATCCACAAGCAGGACGGGCTGATGTGCCGGGTCGCCGAATCGGACGGCGCCGTCTGCGGCTTCAGCCTTTCTGTCCTGCACGCCGGCACCTGGACGCTCGCACCGGTCTGCTACCTGGAAGACCTGTTCGTCGCCCCCGAGCGGCGCGGCAAGGGAATCGGCGAGGCTTTGATCCGCGATCTTATATCCACCGCCCAGAGCCAAGGCTGGTCGCGCCTCTACTGGCATACGCGCACGTCCAACGCCGCAGCGCGCAGCGTTTACGATCGCTTTACCGTGGCCGACGATTTCGTCCGCTATCGGCTGTTTTTCTAACGGTTCCCGCCGCATTGATCCGGATTAGGAACGGCTCTTGCTCATTGTGCGGCAGGAGAGCCCGAACGTCTCGCTGTGAGACGCCGGCCAGGCGATGAGGCGCAAAATGGCACGTAGCGAAGCCGGACTGGAACCGCGGTTGGCGTGGGTCGACGTGGCGAAGGGGCTCTGCATCCTGCTGGTCGTGCTGATGCACGCGACCCTCGGCGTCGAAAAGGCCGTCGGGTCCGAGACCGGCCTGCACGCGTTCATCGAATGGGCGCGGCCGTTCCGGATGCCGGACTTCTTCCTCATCTCGGGCCTGTTCCTCGCCGCACGGATCGACCGCCCGTGGCGCAGCTATCTCGACACCAAGGTCGTGCACTTCGCCTATTTCTACGTGCTCTGGCTCACGATCCAGTTCGCCATGAAGGCGCCCGGGATGGTGCAGGAGAACGGCGCGGCCGCGACGCTCGCCGATTATCTCACCAGCTTCGTCGTGCCGTTCGGCACCCTCTGGTTCATCTATCTGCTGGCCGTCTATTTCGTGGTCGCAAAGCTGCTTCGGCCGCTGCCCAAGTGGCTCGTGATCGCGGGCGCTGCCGCGCTGCACGTCTTCACGCCGCATACCGGCATCTTCATCGTCGACGAGTTCGCAAGCCGTTTCGTGTTCTTCTACGCCGGCTATGCGCTGGCGCCTCAGGTGTTTGCTTTTGCCGACCGCGTGCGCGCGGTGCACGCGCTCGCCATCGCCGCGGGGCTTGCGGCTTGGGCGGTGTTCAACGCGATCGCCGTCAATTCGGGCGTCGCGCACATCGCAGGCCCTGATCTCGCGTTTTCGTTCATCGGTATCGCCGCCGTCATCGCGTTCAGCGTGGCCATCACGCATCGCTATGCCGGGCAGGTGCTCGCCTACTGCGGACGCAATTCGATCGCGGTCTACCTCGCCTTCCCGCTCTTCATGGGACCGGTCCGCATCGTGCTCTTGAAACTCGCCGGCACGGACGCGGCGACGGCCATCGCCGTCGCGTCAGCGCTCGCGGGCGTGGTCGGCGCGCTGGCCATGCAGTGGGCATTCAAGGGTACGCGGGCAAGCTTCCTGTTCACCCGCCCGGCGATGTTCCGCCTGCAGCCGCGCCGCGATGCCGGCCCGGCCGCCGGGGCCAGCCCCGCAACGGCCTAGACGTCACGGGCGCGGGCTGCCTCAGAGCGGGACGTCGGGCTGCTTCTTGGCCTCACGCTCGAGGCGGTCGATGCGTTCCTTGAATTTCTTCACCATGCCTTCGACGTAGTCGAACAGCTTGTCGACATCGCGCTCGTTCGGAACGGGCAGATCGCCGGGAGGGGCCGGCGGCAGCGTATCCCCGGCCGGCGGACTGCCGGGTTGGTTGCCGGATTCTGGCGCCTTCGCCACCGGTCCACCTAAGGGACCTTCGCGCAGGCGCTTCTCCGCCTCGAGCGCGCGCCGCTCGCCTTCGAGCTGCTCGACGCGCTTCTTCAGTTCGCTCTCCTGCTCCGGCATGTCCTTGCAGGTCCAGGCGCCGTCCTTGCCGGCGCAGAACGACATCGCCCCCGTCTCACGATCGAGGCGGATGACGCCGCCTTCCGTGGGCGACATCGAAAACCGGCCTGTGTCCTCGCCTGCGGCCGAGGCTGGGGGTGCGAAAACGGCGACGAGGGTTGCGACCAGCCAAAGACGCGCCGTGCTGCCCTGGCGACCATTCGTGTGTTCCACCGCTGCTCTCCATCAAAAACCCACGCGCCCGGGGTCATTCCCGGCCGCGCAATGACCCCCAAATTCCTTCAGATTTAGCAACCGATTGTGACCGCGTCCGGCCTGAGACCGGGGGTTTGCGCGAATCACCCGGTGCTACCCCAGCCGAAAAGCCGTCTGGACCACCTAATTTGGGCCCGTGGAGCACGACTTAACGCATCGTTTACTGGCGACTGTCAGCTTTGGTCCGATCGGGTTTTTGGTTTGTGCCTCGTCTGACCCTTCGAACACGTCTCGACCCGGCACACCGGGAGCGGCTTTGACCGCTCCACCCCTCCACAGGGGAACGGCCGGCGACGAGCGCCGCACTGCCACCGTGGGGACCGCGATGTTGCATAGTGACCAAGAGGGTTGGCCAGCGCCGCGTGGCGCCTACGGCTGGCCGCAAGCCACGGGACCGGAAGGCGACGCCATCCAAGTGCTGGCGCGCGATATCGAAGACATGCAGCGCCGCCAGGGCGACAGCATTGCCCAGATCATCGGACGCCTGCGGGAGCTTGAAGCGGGCGCCAACGTCCGGCGCGAGGGTGCGCCCGAAGGCGGCCACGCTCCGGCAGCCGGCGACGAGCCCTGGGACGCGGCCAACGCCGAAGCCCTGATGCGGAGCTACGAGGCGCACGGGGCCCAGCCGCCGGCAGCGCCCTACAAGGCCGGGTACGGACCCAGCCAAAGCGCCGCTTCGGGCCACCCTGCGAGCCACGGCGCGGGATCTGCGTACGGCGCGGGCGCGCAGGATTGGATCGGCCATCGCTTCAGCGACGTCACGGACCGCATTCGCCGCACGCTGACCGATCTCAAGCCCGGCAGCACCATGGCGCTGCTCGAAGAGCGGCTGGACCAGTTCCAGCGCCACATCGCATCCGCCCTCGAAGACGTCGTGCGGCGCTCGGACATCGAAGGCATCCGCCTCATCGAAGCGCACGTTGCCGATCTCGGCGACAAGCTGGTCGATCTCGAGCGGCAGGTTTCGCGGCTCGACGGCATCGAGGCCGACGTCCGCAGCGTCATCGAGCAGGTTTCCGACGAACGCATCGCCAAGCTGCTGGACGGAAACACCCGCTTTACTGCCGATCTCGAAGCCGTCGCGCGCCGCGCCGCCGAGGAAGTTCACGCCCGCTTCGGTAGCAGCCACGAGCCCGACGTGCGCGCGCACGAAGAGTTGCGCGCCATCATCGAAGCGTCGATCCAGGATCGCCGCGCGGCCGAAGCGGAAGCCGCTTCGCTCGTGAACGGCCTCTCCGGCCGCATGACCGCGCAGGCTGACCGCTACGACGAGCTCAAGGCCCTGATCGTGCAGGCGACGCAGGAGCAGCGCCAGGGCGAGCAGACCGCCATCGGCATGCTCGACACGCTGCAGCATGCGCTTGTGCAGGTGCTCGACCGTATCGACGTGCTCGAGCAGCGCCCTCCCGTGGCGGCTCCGATGGCGCAAGAGCCGGCCAACGCGGCCTACGGTTTCGGCGGCAGCGAAACCTTCCATCCGTCGCCGCGCAGCGCCGTGATGGCCGCGCGTGAGCGGGACGGCATGGACCGCGTTGACGCGCCCATCGCGCCCGCGCCCTATGCCCCTTCGCGCGAAATATCCGCCGAGGTGGCAGAGACGCTTGCAGACGGCGAGCCGCACTTCGACAAGATGCGCCGCGATTTCGTCGCCGATGCGCGCCGGGCCAAGATGAAGGCCGCCGCCAACCGGGCCGAGGCCGTATCCAGCTCGCCCGAACCGGCGAGGAGCCGTGGGGCTGACAAGACGCGTGCCGCAATCGCGCGCATGTCGCTCCCGAACGTGAGTGGCAAGTGGTTTGGCGCGTCGCCGAAGCTCCTGGCCGGCGCGCTCGCGCTCATCGTCGCCATCAACGGCGGCCTCCTGCTGCTCAATCGCAAAAACGCGACCCCAGCCGCTCCTCCAGTCATCGTGCAACCGTCCCTTGCGCCGGCCGATGGCGCCGCGCCGCCGCAAGAGGCCCCGGCTGCCGATCCCGGTCCGCGCTCCGACACCGAGAGTGACGGCACAGGCTTTGCCGAAGCGGATCCGCCCGCAGAGACCGATGCGGTCGTGACGCCCTACGGGCTCCAGGACGATGTTCTCGATCCGCCGCCGGTGACGTCCCTCGACGGTTCCGCCGCCGCCGTGCCGAGCGGCATGACGATCGCACGCCCGGCCGGATCGTTGCCAGACGACGTCGTCGCCGATGTCTACCAGCAGCAGGTGCTCGCCAGCCTTTCGGGCAAGCTCGGCAACGCCGTTGCCGGGAAATCGACCGACGCGCTGCTTCCCGACGCCAACGGACGCATCGATAACATTGCCCTCTCGCCGGCCCCGTCTCAGGACGGCGCGGACGGGGATCGCACGAGTGCGCTCGACCTGCCGCCGGTCTCGGTGGGCCCGCTCTCGCTACGCCTCGCAGCAGCCAACGGCGACGCTTCGGCGGAATTCGAGGTCGCGGCGCGGCTTGCGGAAGGCAAGGGCACCGAGCAGAACTACGCCGAAGCGCTGCGCTGGTACCAGCGCTCCGCCGCCAAGGGCTTCGCGCAATCGCAGTATCGTCTCGGCACCTTCTATGAGCGCGGGCTGGGCGTTCCCCAGGACGCGGAGCGGGCGAAGGTCTGGTACGCGCGCGCCGCCGAGCAGGGCAACGTGAAGTCCATGCATAACCTCGCCGTGCTTGCCGCCGGCGGCGACAGCGGCAACCCGGACTACGCGGGCGCCATGAAGTGGTTCGTGCGCGCGGCCGAGCACGGTCTCGCCGACAGCCAGTACAATCTCGGCGTCCTCTTAGAAAACGGTCTCGGCACCAAGGTCGACAAGGCCAACGCCTACAAGTGGTATGCGCTGGCCGCCAAGGGCGGAGATACGGATGCGCTCGAGCGGCGGGACGCTCTCAAGGCGACCTTCTCGCCCGACGACATGAAGGCTGCCGAACGCCTGGTCGGGGACTTCAAGGCCCGCAAGGCCGCGCCGCTGGCCAACGACGCCCGGGCGGCCGGTGAAGACTGGAAAAAGCGCGCCAGCAAGAGCAACGGTTAGCGGCCGCTTCGGCTGCTAACCCTCGGTAAGCGCTCTAGCACTTGTCCCCAAGGTTCAATACGATGATGCCTGAAGGCGCCTCGGCCCTTCGGGCCGCGTCGCTGCCATGCACCGTCGCCGCCTTCATTTTGACGCCGTCTCTTTAGGCTCCCACTGCGACGATACGGGTCTCAGCGCACAGTATGCATATCTACCTGCCGATCGCCGAGATGCCCGCCAACGTGCTGCTTTTTCTCGGCATGGGATGCGCGGTGGGGTTCCTCTCGGGGCTGTTCGGCGTCGGCGGCGGGTTTCTCATGACGCCGCTTCTGATCTTTTCCGGCATTCCGTCGGCGGTTGCGGTCGGCACGGGTGCGGCACAGATCGTCGCCTCCTCGGTCTCGGGCGCGGTCGCCCAATACCGGCGCAACAACGTCGACATCAAAATGGGCGTGGTGCTGCTGGCGGGCGGCGTCGTGGGCTCGGTCATTGGCGTCAAGATGGTGCGCATCCTGCGCATGGCGGGTCAGTTCGACCTCTTCGTCGCGCTCGCCTACGTGACGTTTCTCGGCGTCATCGGCACGCTGATGCTGATCGAAAGCGCGAATGCCATTCAGGCCGCGCGCAGCGGCGCACCACGCGCGCGGCGGCAACCTGGACAGCACTCCTGGATCCACAAGCTGCCGTTCAAGATGCGCTTCCATCGCTCGAAGCTCTACATCAGCGCGCTGCCGCCGCTGATGATCGGCGCATTCGTCGGGTTTCTCGGCGCCATCATGGGGGCCGGCGGCGGCTTCGTCATGGTGCCGGCGATGATCTATCTCTTGCGCGTGCCGACCAACGTCGTCGTCGGGACGTCGCTGTTCCAGATCGTCTTCGTCTCGGCCGTGACGACGGTGATGCACGCATCGGAAAACTACAGCGTCGACGTGGTGCTGGCGCTGCTGCTGATCGTCAGCGGCGTCGTCGGCGCACAGTACGGCGCCGCGGCCGGAGCGCGCCTCAAAGGCGAGCAACTGCGGCTGCTGCTGGCGGCGCTGGTGCTGCTCGTCTGCGCGCGCATCGGATGGGACCTCGTCGTCACGCCGCCCGAGCTGTTCAGCATCACGACCTCGCTGGGGGCGCCGGAATGAAACATCGCCGGACCGCAGTCTCATTGGTGCTCGCCGCCTCATTGGTTATGGCGGGCTTGGCGCCTTTCGCGTCGCCTGCGACCGCCGCGCCGCCTCAACCGCGGGGCGCTGCGGCCGCGCAAGCCCAAGCGCCGCCCGCAGTGCAAAAACCCCAGCGCGTCCGGAAGCCCCCGCCCGGCAGGCCCGAGGCCGAGCAGAAAGAGCGCGTGGAGGCGGATGTCTCGTCGCGCACCATTGCCGTGACGTCGGGCTTCACCGGCACGGAAATCGTGGTTTTCGGTTCTGTCGTGAACAGCCGCCAGACCAGCGCGGAGGCGGGCTACTACGATGTCGTCGTCGTGCTGGAGGCCATGGCGACGCCGCTGCTGGCGCGCCGCAAATCCAACGTGGCGGGGCTGTGGGTCAACACGGCCTCGGTCGGCTTCGAGGGCGCACCGAGCTATTGCGCGATCGTATCGACGCGGCCGCTCGAAGAGATCGCCGACGACGACTTGCTCGAACGGCACGCCATCGGGCTCGACTTCGTGCGCCTTGCGCCTGCCGCCCGCTCGGCCATCGAGACGCAACCGGGCGAGCTCAAGGCGTTCAAGGAGGCGGTCATCCGCCTCAAGCAGAAGGAAGGGCTCTATATCAAGGCCGACTACGGCGTGATCTTCATCGGCCAAAGCCTGTTCCGCAGCTCCATCACGCTGCCCGCGAACGTGCCGGTTGGGCCGCTGACGGCGCGGGTCTACCTGTTTCGCGAGGGCGAACTGCTCAGCACCTTCTCGACCAAGGTGCGGTTCGAGCGCGAAGGCCTCGAATTGTGGCTCTACCGCTTCGCCATGCGCCAGCCGGTGCTCTACGGGCTCATGGCCGTGCTCGTGGCGGTGGCTGCCGGGCTGATCGCGTCCACGGTGTTCCGGCGTCGCGACACGGCGTAAGACCACCGGATTGGCTCTTCGCCGTAACTCGCAGCCGACGCCCCTAGGGGCTGAACAGCATGATCGCATACACAGCGAACAGCGTCAGATGCATCATGCCCTGGATCGGCGTGGTCCGATGCCCGACGAACGTCATCATGCTGACGGCAAGGGTGAGGACGAACAGGGTCGTATCCGACGCCGAGAGACCCAAGACTACGGATTTTCCAGTCATGACGCCAACGGCGAGGATGGCGGGCACGGTCAATCCGACTGTCGAGAGGAAGGCGCCGAGGCACAGATTGACGACGCGTTGCGTCTCGTCCGCAAGTGCCGCGCGGACGGCCGTGAGCGACTCCGGTGTAAACACGACGATGGCGATCAGGACGCCGCCGAGAGCGGCCGGTGCGTGCGTGATTTCGATACCATAGTCGATCAGAATGGCGAGGTCGTGCGCCAGCAGGACGATGGCGACCATCGCCGCAACGAGCACAACAGTGCGGACGACGACCTCCCTCACATCAAGCGGATGGTTCAGCTTTCCGTCGCTTGGCGCCTCCGTGCCGACGGTTTGCACGGGAATAGACAGCGCGCCGGCCGGCGGCTGGACAAACAATCGCCGGTAGGTCCGCATTTGCATCATCAGGAACGCCCCGTAGAGCAGCGCGGTCACGGCGGTAACGGCGATCGCCTGGGTGGTCGAGAACATCCCGCCCCCGGTGGCCGTAAAATTAGACAGCACCAGCGCGATACCCGTGAGCACGGCAATCATCGACAGGTAGGTCGCTGCGCCCTGCGCGTTGTACTCCTGTTCCCCATAGCGCTTGCCGCCAAGAAGAAGGCACAGTCCGGTGACCAGGTTGAGAATGATCATCATCACCGAGAAGATCGCGTCCCGGCCGATGGTCGGGTGGTCGCCGGGTCCGAGCATGATCGCAGCAATGAGAATGACCTCGATCAGGACGACCGACAGCGTCAGAATCAACGTGCCATAGGGTTCGCCAAGCTGGTGCGCCAGATGGTCGGCCTCGCGCACGACGCCGAACGCCGCCGTGATGATGGTGGTGAAAAGCACCGCAAAGCACACAACGCCGACAAGGGGGGCGATGGGCTGCGCTAGCCACGCAGCGCCACCAAATTGGAACGCGAAGACGACAACCCACGCCACTGCCAGCCGCAAAGCTGTAAGGGGCCGGAGAATCTCGCGGATGGGAACGGGCGCAGGCGGATGCGTCGACGCGGATTGCGTTTTTGGAGCGGTCATTGGCCCTCTTCGTGGGGCCGTCCCCTCAATCGTCGGCTATGCGCGGGTCGTCCCGCACGTGTCGGCGGCGTGGGAAGCCGCACGATGCATTAGCAATGGTGTGGCCTCAAAACGAGACGGAATCAAGAGAACTGCTCGCAACCTCAGGGCGAAAGACGTGCTGCGAAAGCCGTACTCAATCCTCTTTCAGAAGACTCATTGAACCTCGTCTTCTTTCAGAAGTCTCTCTGGCGTTTAGTCTTCTTTCAGAAGGCTCTCTTCGTTTAGTCTTCTTTCAGAAGACGGGCGGCGATCGGGTACAGGCCCTCCTGACCCAAAACGAGCACGGAGAGACCATCGTTTCCGAACAGCGGCGCGAAGGCGTCGTCGAGGACGTTAAGGCCGCCCGCGTAGGTGCCGAAGGCCGGCATGACGAGGCGATTGCCGTTGGCGACGAAGCACGGCCGGCGGATGACGTGGCCATGGTACGAGACGCGCGCGGCGGGATGGAGATGGGCCGCGATCTCGTGCGTCACCGGGCTCGCGGTCGGCTCATGGCGGAAGGTGATACCCGAGACCGTGATCTCCGACAGCACGCGGCCGCCGAAGCAAGCCGCGATCTTCGGATCATGGTTGCCGTTAAGCCAGATCCAGGTGCGGTCTTCCTGCAGGATCGCGAGCGTTTCGCGATCTCGGGCGGACATGCGCTCCTCGGCGCGGCCGTCGTGGAAGCTGTCGCCGAGGCAGATGACCGTGGACGCGGAATAGGCATCGAGCGTAGCGGCAAGACGTTCCAGAGTGGCGGCCGTGTCGTAGGGCGGGAGAAGGCTCCCACGCGACGCAAAGAACGAGCCTTTCTCCAGATGGAGATCGGCCACGATCAACGCGTCCTCGGCGGGCCAGTAGAGCGCGCCCGAGACATCGGCGACGAAGGAGCGGCTGGCAATCGAAATGGGCTGGCGGCTGAACTCGCCCACGTCGAGACGTTCTGGCTTGAGTTCGAGCCGCTGTGTCGCGCTTCTCACGTGCTCTCCCCGTTCCCCGTCCGCATCGCGTCTGCGATCAGTTCGGCAGCCGCTTCCCGGAGGATATCCTCTCGCGCCACGCGTCCGACCGGCTCAATTCCGATTTCGAGCAGGATCGGCACCGAAAGCGGCGACACCCTATCCAATGGTTGATGCCTGATTCGTCCACGGACGCGGGCCAGGAATTGTCCCAGACGGACGATATCCAACAGCCCTGTGGCTGCGTCCTCCCATGCCGCTTCGAGCAAAATATGGCCGGGATCATGGCGGCGGAGCACGTTGTAGATCAGGTCCGTTGA
The DNA here is from genome assembly GCF_051860585.1 of Hyphomicrobium sp. Classification (GTDB taxonomy): domain Bacteria; phylum Pseudomonadota; class Alphaproteobacteria; order Rhizobiales; family Hyphomicrobiaceae; genus Hyphomicrobium_C. The sequence continues at coordinate 84,291 of NZ_JBHYDS010000012.1, read as the reverse complement.
GACCGTGATCTGGCGGCCACTCTTCTCGAGCCCCGGATGACGGCGCTCGATCAGCCCGGCGATGACGGCCACCGTGCGGAACGTGCGGCGCATCAGGCTGCTTTCGGCAAGCCAGGATTCGAGGTCGTCGCCCAGCATGTCCTCGGAAAAAAGCTCCGCGAGGTCGAGCGATCTCTCCGCAATGTGCCGGCCCAGATCGGCGAGCCCCCAGACGGCGAGGCCGTAGTCGTTGGCGACAAAGCCGAGCGGGCGGGCGCCTGCGCGTTCCAGGCGGCGCGTGAGCAACATGCCGAGGGTCTGATGCGCTAAGCGGCCCTCGAACGGATAGATGATCATGAAATGCTTGCTGCGGCGCGGAAACGTTTCGATCAGGACGTCGTCGACGCCCGGCAGCTGGGACACATCCTGCTGCAGGCCCAGCCATTCGGCGACGGGCGCGGGCAGGCTCGCCCACTGCTTCGGGCTGGCCAGCATCGCGCGAACGCGTTGGGCGAGGTGCGTCGAGAGCGGGAACTTGCCGCCGGCGTAGCTCGGGATCATGGCGTCCGCGCCCGGCGCGCGGGTGACATAGGCTTCGGTTTCCTCCATGCCCTCGAAGCGGAGCACTTCGCCCGCGAACACGAAGGTCATGCCGGGCGAAAGCTGCTCGACGAAGTATTCCTCCACCTCGCCGAGGACGCGCCCGCCCATCAGTGGACGCGGCGTGCCGGTCTTACCTCCGCGGCGACCGCGGCGCTGCCCGACGAGGCGCACCTTGATCATCGGCGCCTCGACGATGGTGCCGGCGTTCATGCGATACAGGCGCGCCAGAGAGGGGTGGGCGAGGCGCAATTTCCCGTCGTCCGTCGGGCGCAGGCGCGCGAAGCGCTCGTAGGACTTCAGCGCGTAGCCGCCGGTAGCGACGAAATCGACGACGCGGTCGAAGCGGTCGCGCGTGAGACCGGCGTAGGGCGTCGCGGCGCGAACCTCGCGAAACAAGGCGTCCGGATCGAACGGGCCGTTGCAGGCCGTGCCCATGACGTGCTGGGCGAGCACATCAAGTGCTCCCGAGCGCGCAATCGTCGTGTCCTGCTCGCCGGCCATGGCGGCATCGAGGGCGGCGCGGCACTCCAGCACCTCGAAGCGATTGGCCGGGACCAGCAGCGCAGCAGAAGGATCGTCGAGCCGATGGTTGGCGCGGCCGATGCGCTGCGTCAGCCGCGAGGCTCCCTTGGGCGCGCCGACGTTGACGACGAGATCGACGTCGCCCCAGTCGATGCCGAGATCGAGCGTGGAAGTGGCGACGACCGCGCGCAGGCGGCCTTCCGTCATCGCCTGCTCCACCTTCTGGCGGCGCGTCTTGTCGAGCGAGCCGTGATGGAGCGCGATGGGGAGCGATTCTTCATTGAGGTCCCAAAGCTCCTGGAACACGAGTTCCGCCTGCATGCGCGTGTTGACGAACACCAGCGTCGTGCGGTGGGCGGCGATGGCGCGGTAGATCTCGTGCATGGCGTAGCGGGCGGAGTGCCCGCCCCAGGGTACGGGCTCCTCGATTTCCAGGATGTCGATGACGGGAGCAGCGCCGCCGCCGGCTACGACGAGATCGGCCATCATGCGCCGGTCGTCGGGCATGGTCTGCGGCAGCAGGTAGCTGAGCAGCTCGCTCGGGCGGGCGACGGTCGCGGACAGGCCGATCGTCATCAGGCCGGGAGAGAGAGTGTGGAGGCGGGCCAGTCCGAGCGACAGCAGGTCGCCCCGCTTCGACGGCGCCAGGGCATGCAGTTCGTCGAGGATGATCGTGTCGAGCGAGCCGAAGACATAGGACGCGTCCGGGCTCGCCAGCATCAGAGCGATCTGCTCCGGCGTCGTCAGCAGGATGTGCGGCGGACGGGTGCGCTGGCGGGCGCGGCGGGCGACGCTGGTGTCGCCGGAGCGCGTCTCGATCGAGACGCGCAGGCCCATTTCCGTGACCGGGACGACGAGATTGCGGGCGATGTCCTCGGCCAGCGCCTTGAGCGGCGAGATGTAGAGCGTGTGGAGGCCGCTCCCGGCGTCGTTGGAGCGGCGGCGCGGCTGTTTTTCCAGGGCAACCAAGGTGGGCAAGAAGCCGGCGAGCGTTTTACCCGCGCCGGTGGGGGCGACCAGCAGCGTCGAGCGGCGGTCCACGGCCTTGGCGAGCAGGGCGAGCTGATGGGCGCGCGGAACCCATCCCCGGCGCGCGAACCAGGCGTCGAACGGGGCCGGGAGCGTTGTTTCGACGGCGCGCGGCGGCGCGGCTTTGAGGGCGCGAGGCGGCATGGCTTTGACGGCGCGCGGCGCCGTGGCCCGCCGTTTGGGATCGGCCGAGGCCCGTTTCGCCTTCTCCTTTACGCCACGCACGCGCCTCAGACTTCCTTCGCGGCCGGGCGGCCCCTATGTTAAAGGGGCTTGGCCGTTCGATTTTCACTGCACCACGAGGCCGTTAAAGCCGGCCCGCAATGGATGGATCCCGACTGCATGGACCGTAACACGATTTTTGGCGGAAACCCGTTCGGGGTGCTGCTTCGCCTCGCGCTGATTTCGATCGTGGTCGGGATCGTGATGAAGGCGCTCGGCATCGACCTCAGCAATTTCTTCCAGCGCATCAACGAACTCTTACACAACATCTACGACCTCGGATTTGGCGCGGTCGAGTGGGTGCTCGAATATATGCTGCTCGGCGCGCTGGTCGTGGTGCCCATCTGGCTGATCGCGCGGGTGACAAGCGCGTCGCGGTCTAAATCCGAGTAGGCGTTCTCAGTCCAGCGGCTTGGCGGCCCACTCTTCGGAGCGGGCGCCCGTAAGCTGCGCGATGGACGTGACGCCCCGGCCGGCGCAGGCCTTGGCGAGATGCGCGTGGATGCGGGCGATCAGTCCGGGACCCTCGTAAATCAACCCCGTGTAGAGCTGGAGCAGCGTTGCCCCCGCCTCGATCTTGGCGAGTGCGGTCTCCCCGCTGTCGATGCCGCCAATGCCGATCAGCGGTACTTGGCCTCCGGTGGCCCGATACACGCGCGCCAGCATGACAGTTGCGCGACAAAATAACGGACGGCCGGACAGTCCGCCGGCTTCTGCGGCGGTCGGGCCAGCGGCTCCGGGGCGGGCAAGTGTCGTGTTCGAGACGGCGATGCCATCGACGCGGTGACGCAGCAGAGCGGCCGCGATCTCCGCGACGTCCTCTTGAGCGATGTCGGGCGCGAACTTGACGACGACGGGGCGGCTCGGACGGCCCTCTGCGATCTTCGCATCCCGCGCCGCCATGATGCGGGACAGCAGCGCGTCGAGCGCCTCTGGAGACTGGAGGTCGCGCAAGCCTGGCGTGTTGGGCGACGAGATGTTCACGGTGAAGTAGCTGGCGACGTCATAGAATGCGTCCAGGCCCGCGACGTAATCCGCGATCCGGTCGGCGCTGTCCTTGTTGGCGCCGATGTTGACGCCGACGATACCGCGCGGCGCGCGCGCGCGCAGCCGGGCCAGTGCGGCCGCATGGCCCGCGTTGTTGAAGCCAAGGCGGTTGATCACCGCTTTTTCGGACACCAGCCTGAACACGCGCGGCGCGGGATTGCCCGGCTGCGCCTTCGGCGTCGTGGTTCCGATCTCCGCGAACCCGCAGCCGAGACCCAAAACCGCATCCGGTACGCGGGCGTCCTTATCGAAGCCGGCCGCGATGCCGAGGGGATTGGGAAACGTCAGGCCCCACAGCGCAACTTCCAGTGAGCGGGCGGCAGGCGATGGCGGCCGGGGGTAGAGACCCAGCTCCAGGGTACGAAGCGTCAGCTCATGCGCCGCCTCCGGCTCGAGCGCGAGCAGCATCGGGCGAGCGAGAATTGAGAGCGCGTTCAGCACGCCAGCACATCCTGAGGAATGATCGGCTCGCCGTCGGGAGCAAGCGCCAGCGGCTTCTCCCACAGCGCGGCCGCCGTCGGCAAGGGTGCATAGAGATGCGGGAAGAGATCGCCTCCGCGCGCCGGTTCCCAGACCAGACCGGGAAGAGCCGCCTCGTCGAAGGCAACCAGCAGGAGGTTCTCCATTCCTCTGAAGTACTTCTTCGCCGTGCCGTGGACCTGCGCCGGCGCGGACAAGTGAATGTAGCCATCGCGCTCGTCGTCGGGCGAGCCTTTGAAATTCCCGTCGCGGCGTGCCGCGGCCCAGGCCTCGCGTGCGACAATCTTAAAAATTAGTTTCTCTGCGCTCATCCGAATTCACTCTCCGCCCGCCGACGCGGTTTGTTCGACACATTGCGACGCGCTTTCGTCGTATCGTGAATTAATATCCTCGTGCCGCCGTCCCCTTCGTATACACTCAGATCACTCGAGCGCAATTTTTTGCGCTTGCATCGACGGCTTTGAACGCGCGGGACTTATAACACTGACGCGGGCGTGATCTCGCCCCGCTCTTCATCTCAATCCTAACTCCGATTGCAGGCTTTCAATTGCGGACGGCGCTCAATGGCGACGGCCCGCTGAGCTATCACGAACTCGCAAGACACTATTTCCAAGACAAGGGCGTCCCCGCGTGCACGAACGGATTTCAGTCAGCGTCGTTCCGCTCAGAACTCTGTTTTCAGAGGCTTACCAGTTCAGGCTTCCCTACTTCCAGCGCGCCTATGCGTGGCAAACCGCCGAAATCGGCCGCCTACTGACCGACATCGTCGCAGCCATGCGCGAGGGCGGCGGAGAACGCGGCTACTTCCTCGGCAAGCTGATGGTGGCGCGGAAGACGGGCGAAGCGGAAACCGCACTGGTGGACGGACATCAGCGCGTCATGTCGCTGACCATCCTTTTTGCCGTGTTGCGCGACCTTGAAAGCGATCCCCTCCGGCAGGAGCTGTTGGGCAGCTTCATTCGCGGCACGACGCTGCGGCTTACGCCCCAGGATGCGATGGCGGTGACCTGCGACCGCTTCGTGCAAGCGCCGGGCGGGACATCGCTCGATCCCGACGAGGATCTGGACGCCCTCTCCGAAACGGAGCGCAACGTGATCGACAATCGAGACCACCTGCGGGCCGAGCTTTCATCCAGCGATTACACGCCGGAAATCCGGCAGGCACTCGTCGGGTACCTCGCCGATAAATGCTGCGTCATCGTCTCATCGGTCGAGGACGTCGAGGAGGCCTGGAACTTCCTCAAGACCGAGGAGGAGACGCGCGTCGACTTCACAAAGGCCGACCGGGCGAAGTTCCGTCTTTTCGCCATCGTGAGGGCCGAAGAGCGGGCCGAGTCGCAGTCGATCTGGAGCGCGTGCGAGGCTATGATCGGTCCCGACGACATGCACGCGCTGCTCGGGCATCTGCGAACGCTGAAAAAGCGCAAGCAGAGCGGCAAGCCCGTCGAAAGCGACATCGCGGAGAGCTATGGCTTCAACAAACCCGGCGCCTGCCTTTCCTTCCTGCGCAATGATCTTCACCCGGCGGCCGCGCGGCTTGCGGATCTGCGCAGGGGGACGGACCCGGTCGTCCGCGCCTATACCGAACGGCTGAGCTGGATCGACCCGCAGCTCTGGGTGCCCCCCGCCCTGCTGTGGCTGCAGCGTCCGCGCACCGACGTCCAGACGGCGTTGTTCTTCAAGCGCCTCGACCGGCTCGTCTGGATGATGAAGATCGCGGGCTACGATCCGACGAAACAGTACAATCGGATCATCAACCTGCTCGGCGAGATCGACCGGACGGAGGACGTCGCGAAAATGCGCGAGCTCGAGGTGACCGGCGCACTGCGCGAAGGCGCGCTTTCCAACCTGCGCAGCACGACGTTCGACGCGAAGCACTACTGCGGGCGCGTGCTGCGGCGCATCTGCCTGTCGCTCGGGCAGGATCCGGGGCCGATCGAGAAAAACACGCTCACGCTCGAGCACGTTCTGCCGCGCAGCTTCTCATCGAAGAGCGGATGGGCCGGTGCGTTTCCCAATGCGCGGGCCGTGCGGAACTACTCTCACCGGCTCGGCAATCTCGCGCTCGTGTCGCCGGCCGAGAACCAGAAGCTGGCGACGCTCGACTGGGAGACCAAGCGGAAAATTCTGGCACAATCGCACTTCGTATCGGCACGGCGGCTGGCCGACGCGCCAGCCTGGACACCCGCGCGCATCCTCGAACGCACCGAGGAGATGATCGGCATCCTATTCAACGACTGGGAGATCAAGCTCTAGTCGTCTTGCGCGCAATCAAGACGCCTTTGCTTCAGCCGAGACCAGATCGCCATTGAGAGCTGCCGCGATCAAGGCGCGCGTTTCGGCGATCCCGTAGAGCGCGATGAACGAGCCGAAGCGCGGACCTTTGCTCTCGCCGAGCAGGATTTCGTAGATGCTGTTGAACCATGCATTCGAGACGCCCGGCTTTTCGGGCGTTGCGGTCTTGGCCTCGAAATCCTGGTAGCGCGGCACGGCGCGGCCGATATCGTAGAGCAGCGCCTGAAGGTCTTCCGCGCTCGCGTCCGCCGGAGCCTTGGCCAGGGCCTCCGACAACGCAGCCAGGGCCGCGCGCTCCACCTCGTCGGCGGGGCGGTGGCGCTTCTTCGTCTTTACGAAGTCGGCATAGTAACTCACCGCGTAGCCGGCGAGCTGGTCAAGCAGGGGATAGGCTTCGGGCGTCGCATCCGGCAGATGGCGGCGGATGAAGCCCCAGAGCACGGACTTGTCCTCGGCGTTCGAGGCCGCGACGAGATTGAGCAGCAGCGCAAACGTGATCGGAATCTCGCCCGTGGGCGGCGAACCGCTGTGGACGTGCCAGACGGCGTTGTCGAGCCGCGCCTTTCCCTCCTGGCGCGGGTAGGCCGCGAGCAGCTGGAGGTACTCGTCGACGGCGCGCGGGATGACCTCGAAGTACAGCTTCTTCGCCGACTTCGGCTTCTGGAACATGTAAAGCGACAGGCTCTCGGGCGAGGCGTACGTGAGCCAATCGTCGATCGTGAGCCCGTTGCCCTTCGACTTCGAGATCTTCTCGCCGTTCTGGTCCAGGAACAGCTCGTAGTTGAAGCCCTCCGGCGGGGCGCCGCCGAGCGCGCGGCAGATCCTGGACGAGAGCGTCACGGAATCGATCAGGTCCTTGCCGGCCATTTCATAGTCGATGCCGAGCGCGACCCAACGCATCGCCCAATCCGCCTTCCACTGGCATTTGACGCGGCCGCCGGTGACGGGCGTCTCGACCTTCTCTCCGGTTTCCGGATCGAGATAGACGATGGTGCCAGCCTTCGGGTTGCGCTCGATCATCGGCACCTGAAGCACGCGTCCGGTGCGGGGGCAGACGGGCAGGAACGGCGAATACGTGGCGCGCCGCTCAGGCCCGAGCGTCGGGAGAATGATCTCCATCACCTTGTCGTAGACTTCCAGCATGCGCAGCAGCGTCGCGTCGAAGGCGCCGGAGGTGTAGCAGGCGGTCGCGGAGTAGAATTCGTACTCGAAGCCGAAGCGGTCGAGGAAGGCCCGCAGCATGGCGTTGTTGTGATGGGCAAAGCTTTCGAACTTGCCGAACGGATCTGGCACGCGCGTCAGGGGCTGGTCGAGGTGCGCCGTCAGCATCGCCTTGTTCGGCATGTTGTCCGGCACTTTGCGCAGGCCGTCCATGTCGTCCGAGAAGCAGATGAGACGTGTCGTGCGGCGGCCTTCCGTCAACACATTGAAGGCGTGGCGCACCATGCTCGTGCGGGCGACCTCACCGAAGGTGCCGATGTGCGGCAGGCCGGATGGCCCGTAGCCGGTCTCGAACATCACGACCTTGTCGGCGGCTTTCATCTTGTCGAGACGGACGATCAGACGGCGCGCTTCCTCGAACGGCCATGCCTTGGCCTCCGCGAGGGCGGCAAGGGCTGGATCGCTTATGGCGTCGGACATCGGGAGGGCCTTCGAGTTTGGCGGCAAATCAATCGAGCGCGCAAACTATGGGGCGGGGCTTAGCCCGTCAATTGCGGGCGAAGCGCTGCGCGCGTCAGGCAGGCGTTTGCGCCGGGCCGGCGGGACGGCGCGGGCGGAACAGGCGACGGACCAGCAACAGCAGCATGAGGACAGCCAAGCCGAGGGCCGCCACCACGAGCGGATGCTTTTCCCAGATCAGGATCGGCGCGATCTGCCCTTCCCACGCGGCCTTCGCGTCATCGAGGATGGCGGCCGCGCCGCCGCTGCCATCGCGCAACAGCATGTCGACGGCGCGTGCCTGATCCCGGCTCGCGAGCACGGCGTCGCGAACGCGCGGGCCGGCCAGGTCCTGCATCTTGCCCGGCGTGGCCGCCACTTCGGCCAGGATGCGGCTGCGGGTCTGCGGGCTGAGCCCATCCAGATAGCGGGACAGGGTCTCCAATTCCGCCTTGGAAACGCTCGTCGCGAGCCGCTTGAGGTCAGCCGAGGGAAGGCCCAGCAGGCGATCGCGCGAGTCCGGCGCCAGCGACGCCAGCCGCGTAATCGCGACATGATCGCCGAGAGCGAGCAACGTGCCCAATGTCTGGCGCGTGAAGCCTTGCGGCGCCGCGTGCCGGTAGATCTCGTGCTCGATTACCTTGGGAAGCTGCTCACCGGCCAAGGCCTGCCAGCCGAGCGCCGCATCGATCGATCGCGTATCGCGGGCGATCGTCATCGACGTTTCCGGCATGAAGCGGACGGCTTCGTTGAGCGTGCCGTCCTCAAGTCGCGTCAGCACGGCCGCCTCGCCGCCCGATGCGAGGCTGAGGGCCACGACCTCATCGAGGCGCGCGAGCTGCTCGGGCTTCACCGTGTCCAGGAATTTGCGGAAGGCCTCATTTCTCGCCGCGAGATCGAGCGCCGCCTGATGCGCCTTGCGGAACGTCTGCCAGATTTCCATGACGCGATCGGCCGACTTCGCCGCGATCTCGTTCAGGTGCGCGCCGATCTGCTCGCCAATCGACTTGGCCAGCTCGTCCTTGACCATGCTCTTGGTGGCATCGGACTTCATTTCGTCGGAGATGATGGGCAGGACGCCGTTGCGCAGCTCCCAGATATCCTTGGCGACAAGCACGAGGCCCACGCCGCCGGCCGCGACCGAGACCAATCGCGCGACGATGCTGCCGGCCAAGCGCTGGCCGAGGCGGGCCGCGATGTTGGCAAGCTGGCGGCGCACCAGTAGCAGAGCGGCGCCGGCGATGCCTTCGCTGGATTGCGAAACGACGGCGCCCGAAGAGATGGTGGCGCGTCCCGCCGACGGCTTGATGCCGAAGTCGTGCTCGACATCGGCGGATACGATGCCGGTCACGGTCGAGCCGTACCGGTTGCCGAGAAACGCGCGCAGGCATTCGAGCGACGGGGCGACGGCGTCGGTGCTGGCAAGCTCGAGCGTGCGGCCGACATCGTTGCCCACGCCTGTGACGAGGCTTTCGATGGCGGTTTTCATCGCGTCCGAGCGATAGACGCGCTCGGCGACGGCGGTCGATATCGCCTGCGCTTTTTCGGAGTTGATGAGCGTTTGGGCGAGGCCCGCCCAGCTTGTTTCGCTGCGCACTTCTTCAATCGCCGCGTCGACGCGCTTGGCGAGGAGGTCATCCATGCCCTGGCGCCGCCACTGTCCGTCGACGAGCGCGCGGTAATCGACGGTCTTGAGCCCTTCCTGCAGGGTCTTCAGCGACAGCGTTTCAATGGCACGGCGGAAGCCGGCTTCATCGGAGGCTTGGCAGGCTTCGTAATCGGCCCGCGTCATGGGCGTGGCCGCGAACGCCGGGACGATGTCGCGCGCTCCGAAGGCCAGGACGAGGATCGCCGTACAGGTGGGGCGCAGGAACCCGGTCAACGACAACTCCACGGTCTCATCGCTGCGGTTCCTTTGACGGCCTGTCAGGGCCGCCGTTGTACGAGCCTCGGCACTCTCATTCCGTTCACTATAATCGCTCGGACTTTTTGGGCACAGTGACATTTCGGAAAGCCTTTGCTGTGTCAGCGCTGCCCCCTCCGCGCTGCACGATGGTCACGGGGGATGTCTCAGCGGTCACGAGAGACGATGCCGACGAGCAACGCACCGCCACTGTGGCTCAGACATCAGGCGGGTGCGTCAATCTGACATGGCGCTGAAAAAAGCGCCGATGTTTCTTTCTCCCGCCAAGAAAAACAAAGCAACCCAGACCTATTCGCGCCCTCATTTCCATGAGCTGCCAACCGATCATCAGCTTGCGCCATCGCGCGTCAGTCACATTTTTGCCATCCCCGGGGACGAGTACGCATTCGGGCCTTGCAGCGTAGGCGTGCGCTGCTTTGCACATTGAGAAGTTACATGAATGTGACAGTGCAAGCGCAGACGCAGATTGTCGACTTTATGTTGCGACCGATAGCCCCATAGCCAACGGCGCCATGGGAGTTGCAGGTAAAGGCCTGCGGTGATGCCGGAGCCATCAGGCTGACCGACCGAACCGCTGGAGCGGTCGCGAAGCAGCGGCGGGAAATCAAACCGTCGAATTGAATTCTCGTCGCCGGCGACATGCCGAAGGTTGGACCGAAAATCTGACGGGTGCCGTGAGGAACTTCACGGCCTGCCTAACGGAGATACACTTCGATCAATCTTTTGGCACGCCGACAATAACGACGACGTAGAGGGGAAACATAGGCTGCATTTCGCGTGCGTGATTAATGAGATGTCAACTCTCTACTTGGCATTTCCCAATTAATCGGCTTTATTTCCTTTTGGCGGGTAACTCAGCGGGTAAATCCTAACTGCATGAATAAGAAAGAAAAATTCAATGCCTTTCGGGGCAGCTTGGTTATTCCGGGCGGCCGCGTCGGCGTGCTTTTGGTGCATAGCCTCGGCGGAAATCCCGTCGAATTAAGGTTCGTCGCGCAGGGGATCGCTCGCCAGGGTCATACTGTCTATTGCCCGCTTGTTCCGGGACTTGGCGGCGGCACGGATACGTCCGGATTGTCGTCCTGGCAGGATTGGTATTCGGCTCTCGAAGAGGCCCACGACGAACTCAAAGCGCATTGCGACGTCGTGATCGTCGGCGGCATTTCCGCAGGCTCGATGCTTGCGCTGCGGCTCGCCCGCGAGCGCGCCAAGGACGTCGACGGCCTGCTGCTGTTTGCGCCCACGATCTGGCCGAACGGCTGGGCCATTCCGAAGCACTTCATTTTCTTCAAGCTCGTCTACCACAAGTGGGTCGCGTCGCTCATGCGCCTGCAGCAGCGCGCGCCTTTCGGCATCAAGGACGAGCGCATCCGCAAATTCGTGATCGACAGCTTCAAGAGCGACGGACGTCCGCTCGAGGATCTGTTCGGACGCGGCGGCGGGCTGGTTTGGGAATTCAAGGCGCTGGCGCGCGACGTGCGCCGCAGGCTCGGCGAGATCCCGCAGCACGCGTGCGTCTTCCATCCGCGCCACGACGACCAGAGCGACCTCTCGAACGCGTTCAAGCTGCAGCGCAAGCTCGGCGGGACCGTCGAGGTGACGGTGCTCGATGACAGCTATCACATGGTAACGCTCGACCGGCAGCGTTCGCTCGTCGTCGACCGTACGGTCGAGTTCGTGCAGCGACTGACCCGCGGTATCGAGGAAAAGGCCGCGGTTTCGCGCCTTATTAAAGGATCCGGTGTCGCAGAATAAAGCGGCCGCATCTTTCGAATTTCACCTTCACGCATAAAAAAACCGGCCGGTACATCGCGTACCGGCCGGTTTTCTTTTTTCGATCCGTTAGGCGGGGCGCTTCAAGCCTTAGGCGGGGCGCCTTCGCAGCGAGGCAGATCGCTCGGCGCGCGGCGCCACGTGAACGACTTGCCGAGCATCTTGACGCCGAGGTAGCCCGTCACGGTCAACTGATCGTTCCCGGACAACACGAGCGCCGAGCTGTAGGACTTGCCGACCTTCGGATCGTAGATCCAGCCGCCGTCGAAGCCGCCGTCACTCATCAGGCCCAGGTTGCCGAGGATCTGCAGGCCGCAGATCGGGCGGTTCTGATTTTCCGGCTTCGGATTGTAGCGGTCGTGCTTGGCAACGCCCTCGGCATTCAAGGGATCCTTGAGCCAGACGATGCGGCCGCAGAGGCGGTTCGCGTTGTCGGCACAGATATGGATTTCAACGGCGCCCTGGCCGCTGTCGTCATACCAAACGCCGAGTTCGGGGCGTGCGGCCTGACTGGATGTCGAGAGGGCGACTAGTCCAACGATAAGCGCCGGAACGGCCCGCGCGGCGGGTCGAGCGAAGGCAATCAATCTCTGTCTCATGGGGGACCTGAATGTGGGACCTAATGGCTGATCTGGCGGCTTTACTGAAAGCGCCTGCGCCGAACGGTGTCTCTTCGTCGCAGGAGGCCTACACTGCAATCAAAAGCGGCAAAAACACGAGTATTCCCTTATCGGGCAAGAGCTGTAGGACATCAAGGGCTCCGAGCGCTTACCATTTTTCTATCCCAGGACTTTGATTTGAAAGCTTTTCCGCTCCGGGGGTAGTGCGCAACACTTTCTAAGCCTATATTCCGGCACAACAGGCGGTCATATAAGTCCGGGATGTGCCGTCGGATCGAGCCGGTAATCGTACTGCAAGCTTTTCGGCGCGGCCCGGTTCGGTTTTCTGCTTATCCATCAGGCGCGCAACGTCCTCGTCAGCCCTGTCTCGCACGCCCTGTCCCGGGCAACCCGATCGGTTCTAGAGATCATGATTCTCACTCTCGCGTTCCGTAACCTCTTCCACGATCGGATCCGGCTGGCCGTGACGCTGGTCGGCATTCTGTTCTCGATCGTGCTGGTTGCGATCCAGCTCGGCATGTATCTCGGCTCGAGCCGGATGATCACGGCCATGATCGAGCGCTCGAACAGCGACCTCTGGATCACGGCGTTCGGCGCCAAGAGCTTCGAGGAAGGCGGCATGCTGCTGTCGAACCGCGAGCGCCATTCGGCCCTCGCGACGCCTGGCGTGAAAGCCGTCGTACCACTGGTCGTCGCGTTCGCGGAATGGCGCAAGCCGGAGGGCGGGTCGACCCGCGTGGTGCTCGTCGGCACGGACGCGGAGGACGGCGCACTTGAACCCTGGGCCCTCGTTTCCGGCACTTGGCAGGACATCAAAGCCCCCGACGCGATCTCGGCGGACGATACCTATTTCAAAGAACTCGGCATCGATGGCCTCGGCGACACGGCGCAGATCGCCATGGGCCGCGTCAAGGTGCGCGCGCTGACGCATCGCATTCGCTCGTTCACGCAGTCGCCCTATGTCTTCACGACGCTGTCTCGGGCCAGAAGCCTGCTCGGGACAGACAGCGACAAGGCGACGTTCTATCTCGTGCAGCTCGAGCCCGGAGCCAATGTCGAAGCCGTCCGCCAGGACCTTCGCAACCGGCTCGAAGGTGCCGAGGTTCTCACCAAGAGCGAGTTCGAAGACCGCAGCTTGCGCCAATGGCTGTTCCGCACCGGTGCGGGCCTGGCGCTGATCGGCGGCGCGCTGCTCGGAATTCTCGTCGGCACGGTGATCGTGGCGCAGACGCTCTATTCCAGCACCAAGGATCATCTCAACGAGTTCGCGACCCTGCGCGCGCTCGGCTCGTCCTCGGGCTACATCTACAAGGTGATCCTGGCGCAGGCCGGCCTCAGCGCCGTGATCGGTTACGTGCTCGGCATCCTGATCTCGCTCGGCATTCTCTACATCAGCCGCAACACGCCGCTGCCGCTGGTGATGACCCCCGGGCTCGCGGCTGCTCTCTTCGGTCTCACGCTCTTCATGTCGGCAGTGTCCGCGATCTCGGCGATCATCAAGGTCACGAAGATCGATCCAGCCACGGTGTTCAGCAGATGACGATCCCAGTCCTCGAAGCAGAAAACGTCGTCAAGGAGCTCGGCAAGGGCGCTGGCAAAGTGGTGGCGCTCAAGGGCGTGAACCTCTCCCTCGTCAAGGGCGAGCTGACGCTGCTGATGGGGCCGTCCGGCAGCGGCAAGACGACGTTGCTGTCGATCCTCGGCTGCATTCTCACGCCCACGTCCGGCATCGTGCGCGTCGCGGGTGAAGAGGTGGCGGGCAAGGGTCCGGAGCAACTGGCCGCACTGCGGCGCAAGCACATCGGCTTCATCTTCCAGTCCTACAATCTGTTTCCGACCCTTTCGGCGCTCGAGAACGTCCGCATCGCGCTCGACGTCATCGGCCACAAGGGCTACCAGGCTTCGTCGCGCGCCGAAGAGGTGCTTCGCGAGGTCGGCCTCGGCAACAGGCTCAGGAATTATCCGTCCAACCTTTCGGGCGGAGAGCAGCAGCGCGTCGCGGTTGCGCGCGCCATCGCGGCCTCGCCGTCGGTGGTGCTCGCGGACGAGCCGACGGCCGCACTCGACAGTGAAAACGGTCACGCCGTGATGGCGCTGCTGGCGCGCATCGCCAAGGAACAGAACCGCAGCGTTCTGGCCGTGACCCACGATCCCCGAACCCTCGGATACGCCGACCGTGTCGTGCGCATCGAGGACGGCCTAATCGTCGGTGAGGAGCGCAGGCCGGAAGGTCTCGACGCACCGGAAATTACCGACCTGACAAAGAGGCGCAAAGCGAATGCTTAAGCTCGATCCTACATTCTCGGCCGTTACCGCAGCCGCGGTCGCCGCGATCGCAACGAGTGTGATGCTGAACCAGCTCAGCCCGCGGCTGACCGCGGACGCGCAGGTCATGGCCGGCGGAAACGCCTACGCGGCCGGCGAAAGCAAAATGCCTCCGGTGTGGGCCGCATCCGCAACCGGGCGCGTGGAGCCGAAGGATGGCGAGGTGCGCATCGCGGCCGAGGTGCCAGGTCGCATCGTCGAGGTCAGCGCGACGACCAACGACAAAGTCCAAGCCGGCGACGTGCTGGTGACGCTCGACGGCGGAGACCTCGCTCAGAAACTCATTGCGGCCCAGTCCGAAGCCCTGGTGCGCGTGCTCGAACGCGACGACGAAAAGGCCACCGGCCCCGCACTCGAGCGGCGGCAAGCCGAGGATGCGCTCAATGAGTCCGAGCGGGCGCTCTTTCAGGCCCAGCAGGCCTTCGATTCCGCGTACGTGGCCAGCAAGCGTCCTGGCGGCGACGACAATTCCGTAAAGCCCGCACGCGACAAGCTCACTGAAGCGACCAAGAAGGCGCGCGCCGACGAGGCTGCCCTGGCGGCGGTGCTCGCGAAACCCGGCCAACCGCTGCCGACGCGCGTCGAATCCTCGTTGCTGGTCGCCCGCACCGATCTCGCGCAGGTGGAAAACGCCATCGATCGCACGCGCGTGCGCGCGCCGCTGGACGGAACCATTCTCAACGTCTGGGCAAAGACCGGCGAAATGGGCGCCCCCTCGAATGACGCGGCGCTCGTGCTGTTCGGCGATGTCTCGTCGATGCGCGTGCGCGCCGAGGTCGAAGAGCGCGACGTGACGAAGATCCGGGTCGGCCAGCGCGTCGTCGTGCGCGCCGACGGCTATCCGGACAAGGATTTCGAGGGCGTCGTGACACAGGTCGCGCCCGCACTCGGCTCGCCGCGCATCACCACGCGTGGGCCGCGCCGCCCGAATGACGTCGAGGTCCTCGAAGTTCTGATCGGGCTCGACGGCACGCCGCCGCTGCTCACCGGCATGCGGGTCGACGCCTTCTTCCGCCATGAAGCCTCGGCTTCGGCGCAGCCGGCCGCGAAATAAGCCACGGGGCTCTTCATGACGTTGTCCGCGCGATCTTCGTCGCGGCGCGGAGTTACTCCGCCGGGTGCGGCGACTTCGGGCGCGGGAGCAGGCGTTCCGTTTCCTCGGGTTCGTCGGCGCTGCCGATCTGGCCGCTAAAGAAGTGCCAGATCCACTTCGCGAGGTCGTCCATCAGGGCGAACACGGCCGGCACGAACAGCAAGCTCAACACCGTCGACGAGATCAGGCCGCCGATGACGGCAACGGCCATCGGCGCGCGGAACTCGCCGCCTGATTCAAGTGCGAGAGCGGAGGGCAGCATGCCTCCGACCATGGCAATGGTGGTCATGATGATGGGCCGGGCGCGCTTGCGCCCTGCGTCGATGATGGCCTCGTTGCGCTCGACTCCGCGGCGGATTTCCTCGACCGCGAAGTCCACCAGCATGATCGCGTTCTTGGTGACGATGCCCATCAGCATCAGCACGCCGATGACGACGGGCAGGCTGATGGAGTCGCCCGTGATGGCGAGCGCGGTAATCGCGCCGCCGATCGAGAGCGGCAGCGAGAACAGGATCGTGATCGGCTGCAGGAAGCTCGCAAACAGCAGCACGAGCACGGCGTAGACCATCATCAGGCCGGCGCCCATGGCCTGCTCGAAGCTCTCGAACACCTCGCCCATCACTTCGGCGGCGCCGAACTGCTTGATCTCGACGCCGGCGGGCAGGTTCTGCGCGGCCGGGAGCGCCATCACGGCATCGACGGCGTCGCCCAGCGGGGTTCCCGTCACCAGTCCGGCGCCGAGCACGATGCGGCGCGTGCGGTCGTAGCGGTCGATGGCGGTCGGGCCTTGGCCGTAGGCGAACGTCGCGACGGTGGAGAGCGGCACGGCGGCCCCCGACGTCGTGGCGATCTTCAGTTCCTCAAGAAGCTGGCGGCTCTCGCGCGCCCGCTCCTTCAGTTGCACGCGGATCGGGACTTGGCGGTCGCCGATGTCGAATTTGGCGAGGTTGGCGCCGATGTCGCCAATGGTGGCGATGCGTACGGTCTCGGAAATCGCCTCAGTGTTGATGCCCAGCTCAGCCGCCACGTCCGAGCGCGGATAGACGCGCAGCTCCGGGCGATCCAGCTCGGCGGTCGAGACGACATTGACCAGGGCCGGGATGCGCTTGGCCTGGCTCGTGAGGTCGGCGGCTACCTTCGTGACGGCCTCGCCGTCGCGCCCGGTGACGACGAGCTGGAACTGGCGCTGACCGTCATCCTCAATGAAGAAGGTGCGGATATCGGCGATGTCAGAGAGATTGCGTCCGATTTCTTCCTGGATCTGGCTTTGCTTGAGCTTGCGCTGGTCGCGCGGCTTCAGCGTGACGATCAGGGTCGCCTTGCGGACTTCCTCGCCGCCGCCGAGCAGCGTGCCGCCGATGATGAAGACGCTTTCGATGTCGGCGCGCGTATTGATCCTTCGGGCCACTTCGGTCGTTGCGCTGTCGGTGTCGCCGATCTTGGAGCCCGGCGGCAACTCGACGCCGAGCAGCATGCGGCCCGAGTCTTCCTGCGGGATGAAGCCCTTCGGTATGAGATAGAAGCTGCCGATCGAGGCAATGAAGATCAGGATGCCGAGCGCGACCGACTTGATGCGATGGCGCACCGACCAGCCGACGATGCGCGTGTACTGGCGCATCAGCCGGCTCTCCTCAGGCGCTGCGCCGTGGGAGCGCATGAAATAGGCCGCAAGCAGAGGCGTGATGAGGCGCGCGACGAGTAGCGAAAAGAAGACGGCGGCGGCGACGACGAGGCCGAACTGCTTAAAGTATTGCCCCGCGATGCCACCCATGAAGGAGACCGGCGTGAACACCGCGATGATCGTCGTCGTGATGGCGATGACCGCCAGGCCGATTTCGTCGGCAGCCTCGAGCGAGGCGCGGTAAGGCGATTTTCCCATCTGAATGTGGCGGACGATGTTCTCGATTTCCACGATCGCGTCGTCGACCAGGATGCCCGTCACGATGGTGATGGCGAGCAGGCTGACGAGGTTCAACGAGAACCCCATCGCCTCCATGGCCCAAAACGCCGGGATGATCGACAGCGGCAGGGCTATCGCGGCGATGATGGTGGCGCGGAGATCGCGCAGAAAGATGAACACCACGACGATGGCCAGCACCGCGCCTTCGAGCAGCGTCTTCATCGTCGATTGGTAGACACCGAAGGTGTAGTCGACCGTGTTGTCGATGCGCTTCAGCGTGACGTCCGGGTAAAGCTTCTTGATCTCCTCGATCTTGGTGGCGGCGGCGGCGGCAACCTCCGTATCGCTCTCGCCCTTGGCGCGCGAAATCGAAAACGCGACGATGCTTTCGCCGTCGAGCTTGGCGTAGGTGCGCGGCTCCTCGATGGCATCGGTCACCGTGCCCAACTGGTCGAGGCGCACCTTGCGGCCGCCCGGTAGCGCGATGGCGGTCTGGGCCAGCTCGAGCATCGTCTGCTTGCTTGCAAGCGTGCGAATGGCCTGCTCGCGGCCGGCAATCTCACCTCGTCCGCCCGCGAGGTTGATGTTCGAGGCGCGGACCTGCCGATTGACGTCGCCAGCCGTAATGCCATAGGCGAGCAGCCGGTCCGGGTCCAGGCTGACGCGGATTTCGCGCAGCACGCCGCCGATGCGCTTCACCTCCGACACGCCCTTCACGCCCTGCAGCAGGCGGACCAGCGTGTCGTCCACGAACCACGAGAGTTCCTCGGGCGTCATGGCGGGCGCGCTCGCCGCGTAGGTGACGATGGGCAGGCCTTCGATCTCGATGCGCGTGACAACCGGCTCTTCGATGGTGCGCGGCAGATCCGTGCGAATGCGCTGCACGGCGTCCTTGATGTCGTTCAGGGCGCGATCCGGGTCGATCTCGAGACGGAATTCCACCGTCGTCACGGAGGACCCTTCCGTCACCGCCGACGTGATGTGCTTGACGCCGTTGACGCCGGCGATGGCGTCCTCGACGCGCTTGGTAACTTGCGTTTCAAGTTCCGAAGGCGCGGCGCCGGACTGATAGATGCGCGCCTGGACGATCGGCACGTCGATGTTCGGAAACTTTGTGACGGGCAAAGACTGGAAGCTCGTGAGGCCGAGAACCATCAACACGAGGAACAGCACCAGCGATGGAACGGGGTGGCGGATGGACCACGCTGAAATGTTCATCGCGTGGCCTCGCGCACGCTATCGTTCCGACCTTGGCTGCTCAAGACCGCATCGGGCTCGACGGGGCGCACGGCATCGCCATCGCGCAGGAAGGTGCCGGCCTTGGCGACGACGAGGTCGCCGCTCGCAAGGCCGTCTGTCACGGCGATCATGCCGGCGGTCTCAAGTCCGGTTTTGACGGCGTGCGTCGCGACCTTACCGCCGGAGACGACCTGGACGCTCGGCCCGTCATCGGAATAGAGCACGGCGGAGAGCGGCACGGCGATGCCGCGGCCCCGGCCCGTCTCGATGGTGCCGCGCCCGAAGGCGCCGACCTTGAGTTCCGGGTTGTTGCCGAGGAAGATACGGACGTGACCGAGACGCGTCGCCTTGTCGACTTCCTGCGCGACGAGGCGAACCGTTCCCTCGACCTCCTTCCCGCTCGATGACGTGACGCGCGCCTTTTGGCCCGGCTTCACTTTCCAAAGATGCGTTTCCGCCACTTCGGCATTAAGCTCGATCTCACCGTTCTCGATGATGCGGAACATGGGGTCGCCGCCCGAAAACGAGTTGCCCAGCGCGAGACCGCCGATGCGTGCGCCACGGCGGCTGACGAGGCCGTCGGCCGGAGCGCGGACCTCGGCGCGGCCGAGACGCCATTGCAGTTCGCGACGCTGCGCTTCGATCTGGACTTTTTCGGCTTCGGCCTGGGCCAGCCCGCTCTTGGCGGATGCGAGCTGCGCTTCGGCGGACTTGGCAGCCAACTCGCGCTGATCGAGGACGCTCTCGGACATGTACTGCGATTTCGCCAGCGGGCGCGCGCGTTCGAGCTGCGCCTTGGCCTCGGCGACGCGGGCATCCATCTCGTTGATCAGGCTCTTGGCGCGTTCGATCGACGCCGAGGCGCTGCCCAGGGAAGCTTCGTTGGCGGCGAGTTGGGCTTCGAGCTGCTCCGTGACGAGAATGGCGAGGATGTCGCCCTTCTTGACGTGATCGCCTTCCTCCACCTTCAGCTCGAGGACGCGCAGGCCATCGACTTCGGGAGCGACGATGATTTCCTCGCGCGGCGCGAAGGAGCCCGTGATCATCACCGTTTCGACAAAGTCGGCTTCGACCGCTTTGACGACGGAAACGGCAGGCGCCGGCGGCCCGGCGTTCTTCTCGACAGCCGCGGTCTCCGGCTTCGCGTGCGGCTTGGCGAGATAAGCCTCCAGCATGCCCGACTGATGCGCCATCAGGGCGATGCCGAGCAGGGCCAAACCAAGAATGAGGACGCGCTTTTTCATGGTGCTCACTCGGCGGCCTCGGATTTGGCAGATGCATTGGGCGAGGGTGAGGCCGTGCCTGCCGAACTTTCGGCGCGTTGTTCGACCGGGTTGAGGAGCGAGCTCACGAGCCCGACGATCACGGGCAACATTTTTAGCGCGTCGAAGTTGGGATCCACGGCGCGGCGCCAGAACAGCCCGTCCCCCAGCAGCGAGAGCACCTCGGCCAACGTGCGTGCATCGTACTTGGGCGCGATCTTGCCGTCCTGCTTGGCGCGTTCGAAGATCTGCTCGAAGTTCTGGCGGCAGAATTCATCGACGGACCGGAACGTTTCGCCCACGGCCGGGTTGCGGGTCGCTTCGCAGCCGATCTCAATGCAGAGCACCCGCTTATGGGGCGGCTCCTCGATGGTGTAGTGCTCGCCGAGCTTCGAGAGCGCGGACAACAAATCCGGGGCGTCCGAAAGCTCCGCCAGTTTGGCGGCCAGTTTGGCGCGGTCGCGCTCGACGATGCCGGCGATCAATTCCTCCTTGGACGAGAAGTAGAGATAGAGCGCGCCGGGGCTGACGCCGGCTTCCCTGCAGATGTCTTGCATCGTGCAGCGATGGAAGCCGGAGCGCGCGAAGCACTGCTCCGCGGCATCCAGAATGCGCGCGCGGCGCGCGTGTTGCGTTTCGGGTTTGAGTTTGGGCATTTGAGCGCTTTCCGACCGGGATCCGATTGTCGACGAGCCTTGCAATAAGGGCTGTTCCCTACGAAACAAAACGAATGTTCGTTTTGTTTGTTTCCAATAAATATGGCTGCGTCAAGGCGCAAGGTGGCGAGAGTCGGCCAGAGACCGGGCAGGCGACGCGTCGATTATGCCTGCCGGATCATCTACTTGTGGTTGAGGCGCTCGAAAATGGGTCGAGGACTTTTCAGAACTGGGTCAGCCAGTTCACGGTCACGTACGGCGACAGTTCTGTGCCGTCATCGCCCAAGCTGTCGCCGAGCACACCCACCCCGAGGGATGCTTCACTCGCGCCCCACTCGTAGCGGGCGAAGACCCCGCCGCGGGCATAATCGAGTAATTCGGCGCGATCGACGTCCGTGTCGTCTGGCAATTTGCAGCCGGATGCGCCTGGGCCATGCATGCGGCATTCGCCCTGGGAGTCGAGGTTGATGCCGGCCTCGAGGCCAACCGACAGCTTAGGCCAGACGCGATAGCCGAGCCGTGTACGGGCCGTGCGCGTGTCGTGCGCCGAAGCCCAGGACACATCAAGCGAGCCCCATCCGCGCTCGCCGATGTTCAGCCATAACTCGACAACGCCCTTGATGCCCACCTCTCCGCCGATGGCCACCGTTTCCTCGTCAGTGGGCGAAATTTCGTGGCTGATGATTGCGGCACCGACGAAGGCCTTAGCCGTCAGCTCGCCGTAACGCGCGAGGTAGCCGACCAGCACGTCAGCAAAGTAGGTTTGCGCCGTGAGGTGGGTTGCGCGGGGATTGTTCGGATCGGGAATTTTTTCCGCTTCGCGGTCGTAGCTGTAGCCGCCATAACCGCCCGCTGCGCGAAAGCGGAAACCGGGCTCGTGGATGCCGCTCCACGGCGCTAGCGTCACGCCGGAATACAGCAACCAAACATTGGACGAAAGGTCTGCACCGGCCCAGATTTCGCGACCGCTACTAGGCTCGCGGGCGGGGGCAGGCTCGGAGTTGGCCACTGCGGGGCCAGGGACGTGGATCGCGACGGCCGCAACGATCAGAGGCCACGCGCCAGGGCGGCGGCATACAGTGCGATCGAGCTTTTGCCACCACCCCCACATGACGCGTGACACGGCCAGGTTGCAAAAACATCACAAAGACGGTTAACCTTAATCCTGTCAATGACGATCCGATAACTGATAGGTGATATCTATTGGTGGTTAGTGCTCAGTACGTATGTCAATTACAGGTTGCATCCGCTCTCCGTCCTTGGCTTTGCGCGTTCGCCGGGGATAGGGTCGCCGTTCCAATTCTTAGGTCCCATGCAGCTATCCATGACCTCCAAACAGCCGCGCCAGCCCCTCCCGCCCACCAAGGAAGACAGGCTCGCCAAGGCGCTGCGCGATAATCTCGCGCGCCGCAAAGCCTTGGTGCGCGCGAGAAAAGCCCAAGGCGGGGGGACAGACGCACCGTCCGACGACGACGCCATCGACCCGGCAAACCCGCGGAGCGACGACGAACCGTTGTGACTTGGCAAAGAACAGCGATTGCGTTGACCAGCCGGGACCGATTAGTCATCTCGATCACGACATCCAACGGCGGCACCGTGCGACACTCCCGACGCGCACATCGGCCCCACGATCCAACATCGAAAAGGGCCTGACACGCATGGACCGCATCAAGATCACCGGTGGCGCGCGGCTCGAGGGATCGATCCCGATCTCAGGCGCGAAGAACGCTGCGCTGCCGCTGATGATCGCGTCGCTGCTGACCGACGACCGGTTGACGCTGAAGAACGTGCCCAACCTGGCGGACGTCAACCTGCTGGCGCGCATCCTGCGCAACCATGGCGTGGATCTGGCCGTCGACGGCAAGCGAGCCGGCGGCACGCCGCATCTCGGCGAGACGTTCCACCTCACCGCGCGTGACATCTCCGACACCACCGCGCCCTACGAACTCGTGTCGCGCATGCGGGCCTCCTTCTGGGTGCTGGGTCCGCTGGTCGCGCGCATGGGACAGGCCAAGGTGTCACTGCCGGGCGGTTGCGCCATCGGCACGCGGCCGGTCGACCTCCATCTCCAAGGCCTCAAGACGCTCGGCGCCGAGATCGAGATCGATGCCGGCTATGTGATCGCCCGCGCGCCGAAAGGGCTGACCGGCGGCCACGTGATCTTCCCCACAGTCTCCGTCGGCGCGACGCACAACGTGCTGCTGGCCGCCGCCCTGGCCAAGGGCGAGACGCTGATCGAGAACGCCGCGCGCGAGCCCGAGATCGGCGATGTCGCCAACTGTCTGGTCAAGATGGGTGCCCAGATCGACGGCATCGGGACCTCGACGCTACGGGTGCAGGGCAAGACGCGCCTCGAGGGCGCAGTGCATGCCGTGCTGCCCGACCGCATCGAAACCGGCACGTTCGCGTTTGCAGTGGCGGCGACGGGCGGCGACGTCGTGCTGCAAGGCACGCGGCGCGACTTGCTGTCGACGGCCCTCGCGACGCTGGCGCTCACCGGCGCCACCGTGACGGATACCGAGGACGGCCTGCGCATCACGCGTAATGGTGCGGGCCTCGCGCCGGTCGACGTGGAAACGCAGCCATTCCCAGGGTTTCCGACCGACCTGCAGGCACAGCTCATGGCGCTCATGGCGCGCGCCGAGGGCACGAGCGTGATCCGCGAAACGATCTTCGAAAACCGTTTCATGCATGTGCAGGAGCTGGCGCGTCTCGGTGCGGACATCAAACTGCACGGCGACACGGCGACGATCAACGGCGTGAAACACCTGCGCGGCGCACCCGTCATGGCGACCGACCTGCGCGCGTCCGTCTCGCTGGTGATCGCGGGCCTGATGGCCGAGGGTGAGACGACGATCAATCGCGTCTATCACCTCGACCGCGGGTTCGAGCGGCTCGAAGAAAAGCTGTCGCGCTGCGGCGCCCAGATCGAGCGCCTGTCAGCGGGCTAAACTCTCGCAACGGCGATCCGCGTCAGAGGCTCTTGTTCATGCGCCGGATGCGCGTTGCAAGCTGGCGCATGACGTAGAGCGAAAACGCCGGGTTGTGCCGCACGAGTTCGAGAAACGTATCGCGATTGATCAGCGCGAGTTCGGTCGGCTCGGCCGCGAGCGCCGCGGCGGAGCGCGGGGCGTTGTCGATCAACGCCAGCTCACCGAAGATGCCGTGCATCCCGACGTTCTCCAACACGGTGCCGAAGGTCACGATACTGACCTTGCCCTCGATGACGAGGTACATGTAGTCGCCCGGGTCTTCCTCGAGGAAGATTTTCTCGCCGGAGGAATACCTCTTGAGCGGAATCTTGAAACGCTCGAGAAAATCGAAGTCGAAGGGTGCGCCCCACATGGTTGAACTCCGCGCCGCACGCTTGCCGATGGTCACCGGCGGACCCTAAACCTATAGCCCGGACGCCGCCTCGTGTCGCCGGGCGTCAAGCGGCGGCGGCCATTCTTAGAGAGACGCGAGACCGGGCGCGGCGTGAAAAGACGGTTACCGGTTCAGCTTGCCGGCTGTTCGCGCTTGCTTTGCCCGGCTGCCGCCATACTTTAAGATCATTGAGTAAGGTCAAAGGCCTACGCCGCAAACTCGTTCAACGCTCATTGCCGCATGTTGGGGGTAGGCGCCCAACGATCGATCGGGAGACTCACGTGAAACCAATTGCAACAACGCTCGCTGCCTCAACGCTGGCGGCCTTGGCGGCCGTGCTGCTGACGGGAACCGCGCACGCGCAAGCGAAGCTCCGTGCCGGCACGCTGACCTGCTCGGGCGGCTCCGGCATCGGTCTCGTGCTGGGGTCGAAGAAGCAATACTCGTGCATCTACGAATCCGCCTCCGGCCGGCATTCGGAAGACTATGCGGCGTCGATTACCAAGATCGGCCTCGACATCGGCGTGACCGACAACAGCGTCATCGTGTGGACCGTGCTGGCATCGACCGACGCCATCGAACCGCGCGGCCTCACCGGCAACTACGCAGGCGCAACCGCGGACGTCGCGATCGGTGTCGGAGGCGGGGCGAAGGTGCTCGTCGGCGGGTCCAACAATTCGATCGTCCTGCAGCCGCTCAGCGTCCAGGGACAGACCGGATTGAACCTCGCGATCGGCGTGGCGGAGCTTTCGATCCGCTAACTGGCGGGATAACGACGTGCTGGCTCGCCGCCACGACGTTGCGCACGGCCGTCGCTGCCGCTAACACTCCCTGGACTTGCCCGAGAGAGACCCAAGCCCATGGCCGACCTGAAACTGATCGCGTTCGATGATGAGGATCTTTCCATCATCGGTGCCCATCTTCAGGATGCGGTGATCCGGGTCGAGGACATGGCCTTCCTCAAGGCCGACCGGCGGTTCGCGGTTGTGCTCAATCGCTTCGATTGGACGCTCGCCGCAAAATCACTCGCTGCAAAATCCCTGGCCGCGAAACCCAAGCCGAAAAAACCCGGCCGCTTCGTCCGGCGGCGCGCCGGCGTGCGCGTGGAGCACGTCACTGGGGCGCAGGTCTCCGGCATCGATCTCCTGCAAAGGGATCAGGTGCTGTCGCTCTTAACCCTGACGTTCGAGCCTAGCGAAACGCCGCAGGGGGCCATTCTGCTGACGTTCGCGGGCGGCGGCCGCATCCGGCTCGAGGTCGACTGCATCGAGGCCGCGCTGACCGATCTTGGCGCGGCCTGGGAAACGCCGCGCAAGCCGGAGCACGCCGGGGACTAGCCCCCCGCGGACCCAGCGCGGCACCCAACGTTGCGGGCCAAAAAGGCTGCGGCCCACCTCCTCCTTCAACGTTGCGCAAGCCTGTGACTCAAGTGCGCTTTCGCCTTCGGCGGGTGTCGCCTATAACGGGGCGCATCTGTTGGCCCCGTGCGCGGTCCCCCACGTGCGCCGAAGGCGCGATTATCCTTTGCGCCGAAGGCGCGTCTGTCCCTTGCGCCCTTGGCGCGACTACGGAGCTTCAATGCCTCTGCGGCTGATATCGTCGGATCCCGGCTTCGCCACCTCCTTCGAGGCGTTTCTCGCCACCAAACGAGAAGCCTCCGAAGACGTCGATTTGGCTGTTCGCGCCATTCTTGCGGACGTGCGCGCGCGCGGCGACCAGGCGCTGATCGATCTCTCGCAGAAGTTCGATCATGTCGATCTCGGCAGTCGCGGCATTCGCGTGACAGCCAGTGAGGTTGAGGACGCGTTCCGCGCCTGCAGCCCCGAAACGCTCGAAGCCCTCGGCTTCGCAAGCGACCGCATCACGGAGCATCACCGCCGCCATCTGCCGTCGAGCGAGATCTACACGGACACCGCGGGCGTGACGCTCGGGCACCGGTGGACGGCCGTCGAATCCGCCGGCCTCTACGTTCCCGGCGGGCTCGCATCCTACCCCAGCTCCGTGCTGATGAACGCCATCCCGGCCAAGGTCGCCGGCGTCGAGCGACTGGTGATGGTCGTGCCGTCGCCGCGCGGCGACCTCAATCCACTCGTGCTGGCCGCAGCCAAGATGGCGGGCGTCGAAGAAATCTATCGCGTCGGCGGCGCGCAGAGCATCGCCGCGCTCGCCTACGGCACGCAGACGATCCGGCCCGTGGTCAAGATCGTCGGCCCGGGCAATGCGTACGTTGCAGCGGCCAAGCGGCAGGTGTTCGGGACGGTCGGGATCGATAGCATCGCAGGCCCGTCGGAAGTGCTGGTGATCGCCGACCGCTTCAACGATCCGGAATGGATCGCGGCGGATCTGTTGGCGCAGGCCGAGCACGACACGGCCGCCCAATCGATCCTGATGACCGACGATGCGGCCTTTGCCGACGCAGTCGAAGCCGCCGTGGCGCGGCAGCTCAAGGTGCTTCCGAAGCGGGACATCGCAGCGGCGAGCTGGCGCGACTTCGGCGCGATCATTCTCATTGCATCGCTCGATGAGGCCCCGGCGATCGCCGACCGCATCGCGGCCGAGCATCTCCAGATCGCGACGCGCGATCCGGACGCGCTCGGCGCGCGCATCCGCAACGCCGGCGCGCTGTTTCTCGGAGCCTACACGCCCGAGGTGATCGGCGACTACGTGTCCGGGTCCAACCACGTCCTGCCGACGGCGCGCAGCGCGCGATTTTCGTCCGGCCTCGGCGTGCTCGATTTCATGAAGCGCACGTCGATCCTGAAACTCGACGAAAGCTCGCTCGGCAAACTCGCCCCGGCCGCCATGACGCTGGCCGCAGCCGAGGGGCTCGACGCACATCGCCGCTCCGTGGCCATCCGCCTTTCGAAAAAGGATAAGGCATGATCGAGGCATCATCCGAGCCCGTCGCGACCAAGCACCGGCTGAGCGAGGTCGTGCTCGATCCCGCCTCGATCGGGCGCGGCAACGCCAACATCGAACACGAGCGCGAAGTGGCCATCTACGACCTGCTCGACGAAAACTCGTTCGAGGTCGATGGACGCGATGACGGGCCTTACAAGCTTACGATCGGCATCGTCGAAGACCGGCTCGCATTGTCGGTCTACCAGACGCCGGGCGAAGAGGCCGATCCCCTCGTCACGCACTACCTTTCGATGACGCCCTTCAAGCGCATCATGAAAGACTACTTTCTGGTCCTCGACAGCTATTACCAGGCCATCCGCACGGCGCAGCCGTCGCGCATCCAGGCCATCGACGTCGGACGGCGCGGCCTGCACGACGAGGGCAGCCGCGTGCTCGTCGAACGCCTGGAAGGCAAGATCAAGATCGACTTCGATACCGCACGCCGCCTCTTCACGCTGATATCGGCCCTTCACTGGAAGGGTTAGCGGCGTGGACCGCGAGGGGGACGCGCCTCGTTCGGTGCTGTTTGCGTGCGCCTTGAACGCCGTGCGCAGCCCCATGGCCGCGGCCATCCTTCAACACCTCATCGGCGGACGCATCCACGTTGCATCGGCCGGCGTGCGGGCCGGAATGCTCGACCCGTATGCCGTCGCGGTGATGGACGAGATCGGCATCGACATGTCCGAGCATGAACCCGCGCCGCTCAAGGATATCGAAAGCGAGACCTTCGACCTGATCGTCACGCTGTCGCCGGAAGCGCATCACCATGGCGTGGAACTGACCCGCATCATGCCCGCCGATATCGAATATTGGCCGACGCCGGACGCGACCGTCATGCTCGAGAGCGGAGACCGGGAGCAGATCTTGATCGCGTACCGGGCCGTGCGGGATTCGCTCTTTCAGCGGGTCAAGACACGCTTCCTGCCGCCCGGCGGCGGCCCGTCGATCTAGAGTCTTTCCGGTTTTGGTTGAATCGCGGAAAGACTCTAGCCCTTTGTTTTATCGTGCTTCTTATCGGACGCTTGGCCGGCATGGCTTCGCCATGACCGGTTCCCACTTTTCCGGAAGCACTCTAATGCGGCGCTAGGCGGCCGGCGGCGCGGCGGGAGACTGCCGCTCGGAGAGCAGGAACCAGGTCGCCTGCTTGCCGACGCCCTTGATGTCGATCTCGCCACGCGGCTCGAACTCGAATTCGGCGGCGAGCCGCGCATACGTGTCGGGACAGACGTGGATGCGGCCAGGCACGGACGTGTTTTCCAGTCGCGCCGCCAGATTCACCGCGTCGCCCCAGATGTCGTAGCTGAACTTTTGCCGGCCGATGACGCCGGCCATGACGGGGCCAGTCGCAATCCCCATGCGCATGGTGATCTGGTAGCCGGTTTGCGCGCGGACCTCGTCCACCGCCTTCTGCATATCGAGCGCCATGCGGGCGAGGCGGGCGGCAAAATCCGGCACCGGCACCGGTACGCCTGAGGCCACCATGTAGGCGTCGCCGATGGTCTTGATCTTCTCCACGCCGTGGCGCTCGGCCAGATCATCGAACATCGTCACGAGCGTATTGAGCAGCGACACCGTCTCGCCCGCGCCGAGCTTTCGGGCGAGGGCCACGAAGCCCGAAATGTCCGCAAAGAGGGTCGAGGTGTCCGTGAAGGTGTCCGCGACATGTTCGGTGGGCTTTTCCTTCAGCCGCTCGACGATCGAGTCCGGAAGGATATTGCGGAGCAGGGCTTCGGTTTCGGCCTTGGCGTTCTCCGCCAGCCGGAACGAATAGAAGACGGCTGCCGCGATCAGGCCGAAGGTGGTTATGGCGGCCTGCGTGTAAAGGGAATCCAACACGTTCTGATCGGTCGGCAGGGCCCCGACCGGGAACCAGAACCAGCACACGATGTGCAGCACGAGCGCGACGAGAATTGAAGGCAGGATCAGCCAGACGCGGCCGAGCCCGAAGACGACGAAGGCGGCTGCCGAGAAGGCGATGTACTGGATGTGCAGACCCGAGTTCCGGCCGAGATAGTAGGTGAGCGCGAACAGGGCGGCGCATTCGGTGATTAGGATCAGAAGCGCGGCCGCCACCGGGCCGAACCGATGCACCAGCGGCACGGCGGCGACGATGGCCACGATGGCGAAGTTGATGTGGATGATCGGCCAGAAGCGATCGTAGTCGAGGAAGGTCTGCTGGAGCGCATAGATCAGAGTCGTGACCACGATCAGATAGGCGATCATGTTCAAGATCATCAGCCGGCGCTGCGTGTCCGGCGGGTAGCCGTGCGTTCCGGCCTTCGCCAATCGGTTCAGCCCATGGCCGAGATCCGCCAGCCGGTGCGACGGCCACAAACGGATGATGGACCTCCCGGGGCGAGATGCGGGGTCCAACCCAGGATCATTCGGCGGTGGCACTGTGCGCCCCTTACGATCCGGCGATATCTTCGAGTTCATCGATATCGCAGGTGAAGCGGCTCTCCTTGCGCTCGATGGCGCCGCCGTCCTCCAGCATGGCCAGGGCCGCGTTGACCTTCGGGCGGCTGGCGCCGATGAGGAGGGCAAGCTCGCTTTGCGAGATCGGCAGATCGAGCACCACCTTGGCGCCGGGCTTGAAGTCCGGCTTCTGCCGTGCGGCGGCCAGGAAAAACCGCGCGAGACGGACTTCGATCGGGTAGAGCGCGATGCCTTCGAGCTGATGATCGGCCTCGCGGACGCGGCTGCACAAGAATTTTATGACCGCCTCGCGGACGATGGTACGCTGCTCGATCAAACGGTTCAGCGCGCCTTTCGACAGCGTCATGGCCGTGACCTTGCTCACGGCCGTGGCGTCGGCGGTTCTGACGCCGCCATCCAGTACCGAAATCTCGCCGAACACCTGGCCGGGCTCGGAGTGGGCGAACGACAGCTCCCGGCCTTCCGCCGTCAGGACCGAAAGGCGCACACGTCCTGCGGTCACCAGGTAGATGTCGCGGCCGGCGTCGCCGCGCGCAAAGATCACCTGGCCGGCGTCGTAAGACGTTTCACGCATCTCCTGCGCCACGGCCTTTCGTTCGGCTTCCTCGAGGGCCCCGAACAGCGCCGTTCGGCCCAGCATCTCAAGTAGCGCATCCTTGGAGATCATCGCGTGCTCCGCATAGCCATCGTTCGCTGTGCTCCGCACAGCAGCCATTCGCTGTGCTCCGCACAGCCGTCCAATAACAAATACCAATCACAGGACGGAGTTTCGCGGGAACCGGGAGCAATGGCAACGTGCTTCTTGCTTTTCGGTAAGGCTCTCTGCATTCTCCGCACGGAATTCACAGGGGTTTTCGCGTCGCCACACTGGGTGCCCGCCGCAGCCGCCCCTGCCTTCGTACCGTCACAGTCGCGCCGCCAATTCCCGCTGTGGCTCGTTTATCGGGCCACAGCCCCGCACGCACATCCTGCCCGTTCGAAACACCTGCAGCGGATCCCAATGAGCTCGGTCAAGGCCGGTTTCCTCTCCTCCTTCAAACGCACCGACAGCCCTCGCCGCGAGACCCTCCGGCGCGAGCTGGCAAGGGAGCACGCCCGCGAAGGCGGTCCGCCCGGCGCGCACAAGCTGGTGCTCGCGAGCGCCAGTCCGCGCCGGCTGACGCTGCTCGCGCAGGCCGGGATCGAGCCCGATGCGCTGCGGCCGGCCAGCATCGACGAGACGGCGCGGCTTGCGGAAATGCCCCGCTCGCTCGCCACGCGCCTGGCGCGGTCCAAAGCCGAAACGGCGCGCGACCAGATCGCCAACGATACGGACATCGCGGGCGCCTACGTGCTGGCGGCGGACACGGTGGTTTCCGTGGGGCGGCGCGTGTTCGGCAAACCGGAGCACATCGAAGAAGCCGTCGCGACCTTGGAACGGCTATCCGGGCGCTCGCACCGGGTGCTGACAGGGGTGTGCCTCATCACGCCCGACGACCGCATCCGCACCAAGATCGTCGACACGCGCGTGCGCTTCAAGCATCTCACGAAGCCCGAGATCGAGGCCTACATCGCCTCTCGCGAGTGGCGTGGCAAAGCGGGCGGGTATGCCATCCAAGGGCTCGCGGGCTGCTTTGTGCGGGCCATCACCGGCTCCTACACCAACGTCGTCGGGCTGCCGCTGACCGAGGTCGTGAGCCTGCTCATCGGCGAAGGCTTCCCGGTGCATTTCAACTGGCTCCGCGCGGCGGAGGCCGAGGCCGAATGAGGCCGGCATGACGTCGTCCGACGATCCCACCAAACCGAAGCCGTCCGGCGGGCGATGCCCGATCTGCGGGAAGCCGACAGCTCATGCCGTGCGGCCCTTCTGCTCGTCGCGCTGCGCCGACATCGATCTCGGCCGCTGGGTGGCGGGCGCTTACGTGATCACCAGCGAAAGCGATGCGGACGAGGACGGCGACGAGGCCATCGCCAAGGAGCTCGGCTCGCTCGAGCACGGGGAGGGGCCCGACGAAGAGCCCTAGCGCCGCCGTTGGCCGCGGTCTGTCATTGCCCGTAACCGACCGCCTGCACACCATTTTTGCGTTCTCGCGCGACGCGGCGGAAAAGCGCTTCACACTTCAACTGAACCACTCTATAAAGCGCGAGCTTTCGACGGCGCTGCCGTCTTCCAAAGCAAAAAGCCCAGGTAGCTCAGTTGGTAGAGCATGCGACTGAAAATCGCAGTGTCGGGTGTTCAATTCACCCCCTGGGCACCACTTCCTTCCGCCCCGATCAGATCTCCTTCCTTTCGATCAGAATGAGCCGACAGCACGCTCGTCAATGGCCACGGCCTTGACCAGCGCATAGACGTCGCGTCCTTCAGTCAGCCCGAGATCGGCGACGGCGAGGCGGGTCAGCAGCGCGGATATCCGGTCTCCCCCTTCAAGCTCGACCACGACCAGCGCCGACGCGTCGTCGCCCAGCGCCACACTGCGGACGCGGCCCTTCAGCGACGTCCTGACGCTGAGCCCGTGCGGGCTTTCGGTCGCCAGCGTGACGTTGGTCGCCCGCACTGCAACGCGCAGCGATTTTCCGGGCGGCCCGAACCGGCTCGGGAGCGTGATTTCTCCGGCGGGGTGGGCGAGCACTGTCATGCCGTAGTCCGGCAATTCGCGGACGGCTGTGCCGGTCAGAAACGAGACCAGCTCGAACCGGTCACGCGTAGCATCGGGGAGCGCGGTCGCGAACACGTCGGACGGCGTGCCTTCGGCGACGACGCGGCCTTGCGAGAGGCGGACGACTTTGGTGGCGAGGCGCGCGACCTCCTCGATGGCGTGCGAGACGTAGATCATCGGCAATGCCAGCTCGTCTCGCAGGCGTTCGATGAACGGCAGGATATCGAGCTTGCGGTCCGCGTCGAGCGAGGCCAGCGGCTCGTCCATGACCAACAGACGCGGGGACGCCAGCAGCGCGCGGCCGATCGCGACGCGCTGGCGCTCGCCGCCTGAGAGCGTTGACGGGCGGGCCGCGAGAAGATGGCCGATGCCGAGCAGATCGACGACCGCGTCGAACCCGGCGACGGCCGCGTCGTCCGGGGTGAAGTAGCGCCCGTAGTCCAGGTTCTGGCGCACGGTGAGATGGGGCAGCAGCTGGCCGTCTTGAAAGACGAAGCCGACGCGCCGGCGGTGCACCGGCGTGCGAATGCCCGCGTCCGTGTCCACCAGCACCCGGTCGCCGACCACGATGCGGCCGCTGTCGGGACGATCGAGACCGGCAATCAGCTTGGCAATCGTCGTCTTGCCGGAGCCGGATGGGCCGAACAGCGCCAGGCAGCCGCCGGGCGCGGCGAAGCTCGCGTCGAGGGTGAAACGCGCGCGGGCGAGGCGGCAGGAGAATTCGATCATTCGAAACCCGCCCTACGCTGGCCGGCGCGCCGGCTCATCAGTTCCGACGCGATGAGGGCCGCAAACGACAGCGCGACGGCGACGACCGAAAGCCGGAAGGCGCCCGCGTCGCCGCCCGGCGTCTGGGTGTAGGCATAGATGGCGCCGGGAATGGTCTGCGTCTCGCCCGGAATGTTGGAGACGAATGTAATCGTCGCGCCGAATTCGCCCATGGCCTTGGCAAAGGCCAGCATGGAGCCGGCGATGATGCCGGGAAGCGCCAACGGAAAGGTGACGGTGAAGAAAACCCAGATCGGCGACGCCCCCAGGGTTGCGGCCGCTTCCTCACTTCGCCGGTCGATGGCGTCCATCGAAAGGCGGATGGCGCGCACCATCAGCGGAAAGCTCATGATGGCGGCGGCGAGCGCGGCACCCGTCCACCGGAACGACAGGACGAGGCCGAAGGTCTGTTCCAGAAAGGCGCCGAACGTGCCGCGCCTGCCAAACAGAACCAGGAGAATGTAGCCCGTGACGACGGGCGGGAGAACGAGCGGCAGATGCACGAGGCCGTCGAGCAGGATCTTACCGGGAAAGCGGCCACGCGAGAGGACGTAGGCGACCAGCACGCCGAAAGGCAGGCTCACCAGCATCGCCACCGTGGCCACGCGCAGCGAGAGCTTGATCGCCACCATCTCTTCCGGCGTTATCGCCCACATGCTGATCTCTGTATCCGCTGACGTGCGACCGGCACAGATTGCCACCACGCGGCCGGGCCACACGCTTAGCTCAAGCGAGCATCTTCGCGCACGGTGTCGCCGTTGCTAACAACGTCTGGAGCTGTTGGTCAATGCAGGGTTTGGCGGAGGACATCGCACAATTTAGCTCGGCAGTCGTGAGCGTCCTAATGCCGACGTGAACTTTCTTCTGCGATCCGGGAGAGTGGTGCCCACATTTGTCCATCGCCTGAGATTTCGGGACAAATATCGGGACAAATCGGCGTTTTGGCCATCAACAGAGACAAACGGGATAAGCGGCCTCAACTCATAAGTCTCTGAGTTCTTTAGACCTTCTCAATTTTTTCAGAAATCCGACCGATGAAGATTTCAAAAATCCCCATTTTAGAGTTAACGCGTCCCTGTTTGCCACCGAAGGACGTCTTGCGTCTTTTCAGAGATGCGGCCAAAGCAACCGACATTCAGTTTCCTTCCAAACAATTACCGGGTCGGTGCGCAAGGTTCTCTGAATTCTCGACCGACTTCGCGAATTCCCGAAGGTCTAATTCATTGTTCCCCAGATGGGCTTCCGTATCGTCTTCTTGTGCCCATTTCATAAGGATACAATCGTGAAGTCCAAAGAGGAACTTGAGTTGGTTGTCGAGGACGTTGCCGTGACGATCAGCGCCAACATGATCTTGGCCGGCGAATTTTTTCGGGCCGTGCAGGACAAGATACCGGATAGGTTTGCCGAGCTCGCGTTTCTGACTGGCATTCATGTCCGCGAGGCTGAACGTTTGGCCGCCATGGACCGACATTTCAAAGAGCTCAAAGTAGACCGAGAAAGGATGTATGGGATCGGCTTGGCAAAACTTCAAGTGATTGCGAGTCGCCTTTCGGCCGCGAACTGCGAGTCCTTGCTTCGCTTGGCAGAGTCGAGCTCTATTTCCGAGTTGATCTCTCTCATGCAGGCGAAATGTCATTGAGTTTCATCGCGTGCTGGAGGTGGTTTTGAGCCGTGGAGTAGGAGTGGTGCAGCGTGCAATTTTGCAGGTTCTGCAGGAACAGCCGGGGCAATTGTTGACGGTGGATGAGCTCTGTTCGGCGGTGTTTCCCGGCGTGGTTATCGAGACCAAGCATCGGCAAAGCGTGCGGCGTGCTTTGAGCAGGCTGAGGGTGATGCACGGAGTTCAGGTGCTTCGCGCGGGGCGTGTTCAGTCGTCGGGCTGGCACCTCCGCGTTCGCTGCCCTGCCTAAGTGTTGTTTCAAGTGCAGCTAAATGCAGTGTTCAGTCCAGTGCCGCGTTCCTAAGTCTTACTGCTGTTTCGCTCAATGCCTAAGCCTTCAATATTCAGTGTGATTGCCGACGCCGTTTACGGCTTGGCAGCGCCCGTGCATCATCGCATTGCATTAACGGAGTTTACCATGTCAGAGAAGCAGCCTCCTGGAACGACTGTCACCGTGAGCGACACTCATCACGCTCCTTTCATCTACGTGGAGCAGGCGCCTAGCTGCGGCAACAACGGCGGGATCATTAACGTGACGCTGGCTGCCTATCGGCATATTCCTGGCGGAAGTGGCAAGGTCGCAACTGACCTTGTTGTGACGGCGCACATGCGCTGAACCATCCAGGGTGCAATTGCGCTTCGCGACGCGCTCAACAAAGCCCTATTGCTTGCGGCCCCTGCGGCGGGCGGCAGCAACTGAGAGGTCTACGCTGCCCTGCCGACGCTTCGACCATTGTCGGAGCACGCAACGCCTCTCCGAGAAAGAACTTCCGGCAAGCCAGGACCACTTCAGGGGAATTCGCGCCGCGGATCTCTGAATTGCCCGTCCAATTCTGCCAGTTCGCAAACCTCCGCTGAAGGCCGATAATTTTCCGATAATCCATTGTTATGGCTACGCATTTTCCTACGCTACCTTTCAACTTAGTCACATGAGGTAGCGACATGACCAACAAATCCAAGCCAGCGCAGCTCGCTTTTGAAGTGGCCGCACTCGAGATCGGCGACAATTTCATGAAAGCCGCCCGGTACTTTCGTGAAATTCAGGACACGATGCCGGATAAATTCAGCTACCTTGCGAAACTCACGGGGATCGGCCTTCGCAAGGCTTATTATCTTGCCGGCATCGACAGGAAGTTCAGGAACCTTGGCATCGAACGTTCCCGCTTGGAAAACATCGGCTGGACCAAAGTCCGACTCATTTCAGACTATGTGAATAAGGGGAACTGGGAGGAGCTACTTCAGCTTGCAGAGACAAGCACGGCTCGAGAACTAACCCTCAAGCTTCGCAAAGAGCAGACGCTCGACGGCACGCGGTGCGTGGTCTTGTACTTGACGCCTCATGAATATGAGGTTTTTGAAGAGATGCTCCTACTCCACGGTGCGTCCCAAGTCGGCCGTGGCCTCAGAGACAAGGAGGAAGGGTTGATCAACGCTCTCCGAACGCTCAAAGGCAAAAAATAACACTTGCGCTTGCACGGCGATATTGGCGGCGTGCGGATTGGTGGAACCTAGACCGTTCTCCACACCCGCTGCCCGCCGCGAGCGTAGTCTGCGGAAGTACTGATGGCGGCCGGAATGCGCGGATGCATAGGCATGCCTACGTGGTTCCCGCCTTGGCCTGGTTCCTTACAAAGCAGCTTCCGTCATGACTAGCGAAACTCTGACCGAGAGTGTTGCTGCTGTATCAAAAGGCTACGAAATAAACTGCAAAAATAACTCAATCTCAACCATGTTGCCTGAGTGTACCCTTGCATTAGCGCAGCAACGAGCAAGGGGGGCAGGATAATGAATCGCGTTGATTGGGAGTTTATTTTCCGCGAATCGGCGTGGACGGTCGCGTTAACCGTGGCCCTCTGTGAGTACATGACGCGGTAATCAGATCGATGGTGCATTGCATTGAACACGGATCTGGAGGCTTGGGCCTCTGGGCCAATTGAAGCAATGTCGTTCGTAACCCGGATAGGGCGGGGGCCATTCGGGAATAGAAGCCGCCTGCCTCAGCCGGCTTTGCATCTTTGCAACCCGTGCCCTCAGTCTGCCGCTTCCAAGGATCGAGCGCGCTCGCATTCAACCGTGGCGACCGCCTCCGACATCGGGCGCACGGCGTTCTCGTTCGGCGGTTCTTCGCGGAGCTGGCGGTTTCTGCTCTCGAAGAAGCGTTCTGGGTTGGCTTTCGAGTTGAATGTAGTGTCAGGCGCGGTTTCCTAGTCACCGCCGACACATTGCCTGGGCGCTCGCATTGGGCGAGATAGTTGGACGCAAACTAGCCCTTGCTGCGACGAGTCCGTCATCCTCGAGAGGAGAGGGACGACATGCGTAAGGGCCGGTTCAACGAGCAGCAGATCATCGGGATATTGAAGGAGCATGCGGCGCGGAGGCCGCCGTGAGCGGGGCGATCACAGACAAAGACTATTCGCAACGGCGCGCCTGCCGTCTGGTGGGGCTCGCGCCAAGGTCTTCCGGTATCGGACGCGACGCAGTGATGATGGTGTGCCGCGCACGCGCCTGAAAGCCTTCGCGGCTGTTCGCCGCCGCTTCGGCTATCGCCAGCTGCATCTGCTTCTCAAGCGCGAGGGCACGCAAGTGACGCCTGGCACTACATCGAGCCCGGCAAGCCGATCCTGAACGTCGAGAGCTTCAACGGTCGGCTGCGCGACGAACTGCTGAAAGAAGACCATGTTCCGGTCGTTCAGCCACGCCAGCGCCGCTATGGCCGAATGGCGCGACGACTACAACGGCTGCCGCCACACACGAGCCTCAACGGGCTCACACCGAGCGAGTTTGCAACCCGGTCCAACCAGGACCATAACCAGAACGGACTCTACTTATGAACGAGCACCGGTTGGGGTGAGGGTCAGGAATTTACGAACTTTACCCAAATCTGGAGGAGATCGAGGGTCTCAGGTCATTTCGTACCAACGGATGCCCCAGCATCAGAAACCACAACGCTCCGCGATTGAGCTTAATTGGCTGGCGAACTTTGAAGAAGGGGCCCCTACAAGTTAGTAATGTTTCATCCGATCCTGCAATGTTTCATAGGTTCGTGAGTTTGGCGGGATTAGATAGTTGCCATGCATCGCGAAAGATGCATCCAATCAGGATGGACAAAAACGTTGCAAGCGCGACTAACAGCGGAACAATAACGATTTTGGGATCCCGCTCAACGACAATTTCTTCTTCGTCAAGCGCAGAACGCCAATTTTTCACTTCGGACGCGCTGGCCCTGTATTCTTCCGCCATCTTGAGCATTGTAGCGTAAGCAGCCGCCGCTTCAGCGGTATCAGCATACAATGGATTGTTTATCGCCGAATAAAGCCGATTCGCGACGCCCTCTTGCTTTTGATGCTGTCCATCCGCATATAAAATAAACGCGTCCGCAATTTCGGAAAGCTTTGTGACAATACCTTTGACTGCCAATATTCCTGAACTTGAGTCAGCGCCAGACCATCGTATTATTAGTTTTTTTCTTTCTTCCGTAACGATCGTCGCCATTCGCTTATCGCTCAAGCCAACGCTCAGCCCCGCTATGCCTTTTGGCGGTGCCAGGACTGTGAAATAGCCGGTGTAACTCGGCTGGAATACTGAGAAATATGCAGCACAAATTAATGCAGCGACCGTCGGAAGCAACATTAGTATAATCCAATGTCGGCGGACCTGCGCGAGAACATTTGCAAGCGCAAATTTGTCAGCGTCGTCGGCATAGTCGAAAACTTGCAAGTTCATCACCCACCGTATTTTGACGTGTGTTTTTAATCAGCTTCGGGGGGGGCGAAAAGTTGAGCGTTAAAAGCGTCAAACCGAGCCGGAGGGTCCTCCCGGGGGCAGGCTACCCACAGAAGGGTAAGAGCCAAACCAACGACTGGGACCGCGACGAACAAGTCGCGAAAAGCGGGTACTTCGCCTGGCCGAAACAGTTCTTTATCAATTTTCACGCAAACACCCGTGCTCTCTCGGAGGCACGTGACTACTTTGTTGATGCCCCCTGCGGCATTGTGAGCATAAAACTTATCGTCAGGCAACTGATCTCAGCGTGCCGACCACAAACGGACGGCTAGGGGGCACGTCGGGGGGCGGTGCGGTGAAGGCATTCCTCGATCTTCGTGATGCGGTACGTCAGTCGCTCGCGGGAATTGTACATCGGTTCGTCAAAATGGGCGCTTTTCACACATGGGGTAATTCCGGCCCCGCCACAACAAGACACCGGGAATCAGCTCTCCATTCGGAACAAGGCCGAACAGGTGACGTCCAGAACATGGAGATTGGCAATAGAGTCTTACGTCGACTGGATGTATCGCTGAAGATGACGGCCGTCTGCATTGTCGACCGATCGGGGGCGATCCAGCGGGAAGGCATGGTCCCGTCGGACCGGAAGCGATTGCCGCGTTCGTGCAGGCACGCGCCACGAATGTCGTCCGCATCGGCCTCGAGAGCGGTGCTACGTCGACCTGGATGTGGAGTGAGCTCCACCCGCAGGGGACTGCCATAGTCTTCCCCATGAAGCACAATTCGCGAACATCGATCTCGCTCAGCGGAAACGAA
Source organism: Hyphomicrobium sp. (assembly GCF_051860585.1). Lineage (GTDB taxonomy): Bacteria > Pseudomonadota > Alphaproteobacteria > Rhizobiales > Hyphomicrobiaceae > Hyphomicrobium_C. The sequence continues at coordinate 45,357 of NZ_JBHYDS010000012.1, read as the reverse complement.
GACGCAATGATCACAATTGAAATGTCCGACGATCTGAAAACCTGGCGCAGTCATCGCGGATATCGCAGCGCTGGAGCTCCGCAGCTCCCCGCACCGCTAACTAAACTCCAGGTCCTCGCCAAGAGCTAGCCCGTTCGCCGCTCCTACGAAATCTGCGGTAAGCCTCCCTCAGAGATCATCGCTGATCCCAAGTCATTCGAGTTCTCGCAGCTCGAAAGCAATCCCTGTTGACGATCAGCGGGGCATTTTCGAGGACCGATTTGCGAACAATGCGACAAACAAGCCAATCAGAGCTCCCATCGCCCCGGAGACAACTAGCATGGGCGGAGCCCAACTAGGCAGGAAAGATCCGGTGACAAAAGGACCCGCACTCGGCATATAGAGCGTGGTGAACTGCTGGCGAAGGGTCGCCTCGGCGCGTGACAAGATCCCGTTGTAGTGCTTCGTGAGCTCTCTCAGTGCCAGGACTGCCTGCGGACGGGGGATCCCGACCTCGGCAATCGGTTGATCGCCAGAGGCGATGTCGAACTCTTTCTGGAGAGCGGATGCCTCGAACGCCGTCTTCTGTCGCTTGTCGAGCATCTCATAAATGACCGTGTTGGACGAGGCCCGGTCAGCCAGTTTGAGAATTTCGGTTATCCCGGATTCTCCGAGCTGTAATGCATCCTGGGGGACCGAACTGCCCCCCCCCCGAGTGGAAAACGTAGATTGGCGCGGGCCTAAAAGCTTGTCGAGTGCCGTATCGTACTGGGCGACATTTCGCATGAGCTCCGCAAGCCTTTGGCGGGTCACGTTCAGGTATGCGGCGGCCACCCCATCCTTGGTCTGGAACGACGCGGCCTTGATGGTGCTAAAGTAAATACTCTCGAATGTATTAAGATGCTCCGTCAACGCCGCAACAGAAAAGCCTCCTTCGCTGATCAGGCCCGTAACGCGATTGTCTTCGGAAAGCCGTTTCAGACCTTTTCGGACGGTCTTCAGCGCCGAATCCACAACCAAAACGCTCGCGACCGTAGCCATACTTTCGTCGACCGCCGAGATGGAGATAGGCGTGATACTTTCGTCGGCAAAAATATTGTACCGAGTCGAGTAAACCTCAGTCCAGACTTCAGGCAGAGCGCGTGCAATTGCCGAGCCGGCCGCTGCATCTATCCCCATCAAGGAGTAATTGATACTGATTTGGATGGATGAGCGGATCGTCTCTTGCAGTTCCAGCTTGTATTCGGTGTTGAGGGCAGCGAGATCCGTCTGTGAAAGATTGCGAGCCTCGAGCCGCCTCTGATAATACTGTTGCATGCCCGCGCTGATCGGCGACCCGTAAGCTGCCGTGATAGCCTCACGAAGCTTAATTTTGGGATCGATCTGGAAACGCCGCCGCAATTCTGAAAGGACTTCCGGCGTCACTAGGTTCTGCGGTGAAAACGCAGCGCCGCCAGGATAGCGCTCGTTCGTGATCGCATTGAGATCGATATAGTAAATGACCGGGCGGTTGATTTTGACTGCCGACGCCATGATGTATATCGCTGCGATTGCAAGGCCAACCGACGCGTATAATAAGATCCATCCGCGCCCACGCCACACCGTGGACACGATTTCGGCAACCGAGACTTCATCTGTCTTGTCGGAAACATGCGCCATTCGCCTACTCACCATGGAATTTTAAATTTCGGTGCTTAGCAATTCAGAGCTATCGCAAGACAGGCCGCCGCCGGCGCAGCTGGCTTATCTCATCGGTTGCTACTCTTCCGGATGGCTTCGCCGTCCCGGATGCCCGCAGCATTTGCTGGTTGCTGACATACGGATTTCGCGAATCCTACGCAAGTGAGTCGTCCTTCGTGAGACCGCGCGCCCGTAGCCCGTGTTGCCGGCGGCGAAGGTCTACCAGGCGCTTAGGCCGCCATCCACCACCAGGTTGTGTCCAGTGACATAGCGCGACGCGTCGGACGCGAGGTAGAGAAGCGCATAGGCCATATCATCCGGCGTCCCCATCCGTCCAAGCGGGACGCGAGCGGAATACCGGCGCGAAAATTCTTCATTCTGGCCACTTTCAACACCACCCGGGGTCAGAGTGTTGACGCGAACGCCTTGTGCGCCCCAGTACGTCGCCAGGTATTTGGTCAGCCCGCAGACGCCGGCTTTCGAGGCTGAATAGACGGCCGGCGTGTTGATGGGCATGCCCAGATACTCCGATCCTTCGTAGATGCGCTGATCGGGACCAAGAATGCCGTAGATCGAGCATGTCTGCACGATGCTTCCGCGCCCGCGAGATGCCATGCGCGGGCCTGCGGCCTGCGCCATGAAGAAATATCCGTCCAGATTGACCTGAACCACTCTGCGCCACACATCCGCAGAAAAGCTCTCTACCGGGTCGAAGAAGCGGGCGAGATCCGGTCCCTTCGACGCAGCGTTATTGTGCAGGATGTCGACCGGGCCAAGAAGACTCTCCACCTGCTCCACGGCATCCCGGCAGGCCGATTGATCAGTCACATCGAGATCGATGCCAATGGCGGCGCCAAATTTGTCCTTCAGTTCCGCAGCCACTTCACCGGCTTTGTCGAGGTCGAGCGCGGCGACCCGCGCACCGCGCACGGCCAGAATTTCGCAGAAGCGCCGTCCCAGAATTCCCGCCGCTCCCGTCACGATAGCCACGCGCCCCGACAGATCGAAGGGATCAGCCGACCCGCCCCGCTGCGGGGCCATCATGAGTTCGACGATCTTGAAATCGAGTGCCGTGTCGATGTCGTGGGAACGCTCCTCCGGCATCTTGTACAGCATCGTCGTCGGATAAAACACGCTGGGGTTTTGGATAAACGCGTCGCGCCGCCAGACGTAAATCGAGGCGTTCATGTCAAATGTCGGAGGCGCGTCCTGCCGGCGCACAACGCCAGTGCCAGGCTTGGAGATCTGGACGGTTCCGTTCGGCTGTAGCTCCACAAGATTGAAGTAGGGAGATCGCCTTGCAGGAGAGCCCGTAATAACGCTCTCGCAGTGTCCAGCCTCGAGGAGTTCGACCGCCTTGATTATGTCGAGCTCAGACCGCAGGGGAGAAGTGGCGTCCAAATCAACCAGCGTATCAAATTTCGTATTGGTACTGCTTTCAGCAGTTGACACGGCGTGAAGAATCGCTGGGACCTTGGCTGAATGATCAGTTGCCAGCTCAGGCGGACGCTCGATGAGCAAATAGGCTCCCGCCTTTTTTGCAGCATCGAGAATACCAGCATCGTCGCTCGACACCGCTATGCACTCGAACAGACCAGAGGACAAAGCCTGCTCCACGCTCCAAGCGATGAGCGGCTTGCCGAGTAGCGGGCGAATATTTTTTCCTGGCACACCTTTGGAGCCGCCGCGCGCGCATATCGTACAAAGACGTTTCAAAGGCGCACCCATCTCTGTTCCCGCTGAGAAATTTCAATTGCGTCGATCACATGCATTACACTAATCGCTTCCTCGATCGAGCAAGCATCGCCGGATCTGACGAACAAGGCGTCGTGGAGCGCTCTGTAGCTGTCGTCTCGCTCAGTGACGAGATTTTCCGTCTGGCCATCGAACGAAACAGAGCCCGCTATCAGATTCCCGACGATCGAACCTTTTCCCGTCGTCAGAGAAATCGAACGCTGCGCGGGTCGGTCATAGTAGTTCAGTCCCACCTGAAGGAGCGTACCGCTTTTCATCTGCAGGATAATGGCCCACGTCTCGTCGGTTTCGATATCAAGTCGGCCGAGATTGCCGCCACTGGCGACGAGTCGCTCACAAGGCCCGAACAGATAAAGTGCGAGGTCGATCTCGTGGCTCAGATCGCGCAAGACGCCGCCGCGAGCCGCTGCCCGCGCAGATGAGCCGTCGCGGAACGCTGTCCCCGGCCGCCAGTCGGGCAAAAATTGTCCGACCGACAAGCGGGCCTCGAACACCTTATGCCCTTCGATCGCACGTTTCAGTGCTCTCACAACAGGATGGAAACGGAGATTGTATCCGATTGCGAAGTGCGCGAAGCTTGCGGCGATGCTCTCCATATCGCGGCATTCTTGAAGGTCGCCATACAACGGTTTTTCGATGAGAAGCGTACCGACGAAACCCACGGCATGGAGTTCGAGCACGGCTTCGCGGTGTTGTGACGTGACGTTGGCGACCACGACGCCATCGAAGGGCTGTGCCGAAAAAGCCTCTTTTATTGATCTATAAGCGCCGTCTGCGAATGCGCTAACGATTGAGACGCTACAGCCGCGATCTTGAAGTAAGCGGACATGGCGCTGCCCTATCGACCCTTGCCCTATGACAAGAACATTCTTCAGGTCGGTGGGCGCCATAGTTCAAAACGCTTCCGATGTTGGTGGGCCACTGTGGAAACTAGGCGGAAACCGCTGCGTCCGCACCCGCTAAACGACACACAATCGCATACGGCTCCTGTGAGCGGCGATGTATGCCATCATTCTGGATCGGCCTTGTTCAAAGGACGGGCTGGAACGCCGGCATAGATGGCACCGGGCGGTACCTCCGACACCACGGTTGCACCGGCGCCGATTATAGCCCGCTCGCCGATCCGCACTCCAGGGCGCACAGTCGCTCCCGCTCCGATCCAAGAACACGTCCCCACCTCGACACAGCCTGAGAGAACCGCGCCGGGCGAGATGTGAACACCATCCGCCACTACGCAATCGTGCTCGACGATCGCTCCGGTATTAATAATGACGCCTCGACCGAGACTTGCACCGTGATTGACTGCCGCCATCGCGTTTATGACCGTGCCATTCCCCGTGGCGATGCCGGGACATATCCAGGCCGTCGGATGAAAGGCGTTTGCGATTTTCAGGCCCGCGGCCGCGAGCGAACCGAGAAGTGCCACGCGACGTTCGTTATCACCTATGCCAACGATTACGGCGCGGTCGCCCACCATGGACAGGTCGTTTCCATCGGCCTCAACCGGCCAATCCCCTGACACGCGCAACTGAGGCCAGTTCGGGTCGGCAAAACTAATAGCGCCCCAGCCGACCGCGCGCGCCGTCGAGGCGACGACACGGCCGTGCCCGCCCGCACCGAAAATCAGTAGTTTGCCAAGTGAAGCCGTCATTCTACATTCGCTGATCAAGATTGAGCGCCGAGTCGCGATGCGTTGCTAGAAAATCCGGTTCCAATTCTCCGATGAGCGCCTTGACCGCATCCTTGTCGGCCCTCGCGTCGCGATCGTGCCCGATCACGATCCGCTCCAGCGCCTCGACGACAGTTTCAACTCGTCCGGATTTAGGGCCCGTAGGACGGACAACATCAATGCTGGCAAGTCCGGTTGGCTCGGCACATTCGCCGTCGGCGACAAATTCCTCGTAGGGTTTTTCTCCCGCCGTATCGCCGTGCGTTAGAATTAAGGGCCAACGACCGGCAGCGATTTCGTCGGAGAGCTTGGCTTTCGCCTCTTGCTCGTCCGTGAATACGACCGGCTCGTAGCGGTGATGGGCGATGAAGCGCTCCGCAACACCGCGCAGGGGCACCAAACTCGTTTCTGGATCGAGCTTTGGTACTGCGATGCGGCGGCTTTCAATCATCAAGCTCGCAAGCGTGCAGATTTCACCCGACTCCTCGAGACTGACGAAGAAGCGGCTGATGCCCTCCGGGCAGGCGATTGGCTCGCGCCGTGCAAGCCGATTTTCGAACGATTGGAGCAGTGAGCCGTTAGAGAACGCAACGTTGGCAAAGCGCGCCGAGGTGACCCGACCGACCGAACCTTTGTGGTCCTCCGCAAACATTACGTGTTCCATTATGCGCTTGGTCGCGCCCATGAACGAACTTGGATTGGCCGCCTTATCGGTCGACACCGAGAAATAGCGTGCGCCTTTATTGTGCTTCGCGATCCAGCGCATCAGGCGCGCCTGCTTGACAATGTTGGTGTCCAACATCTGCAAGATTGAATATTCGTCTTTTTCCGAGCGAACGTGTTTGATGGCCGCGAAGTTGAGAATGAGGTCGTAGGGACCCTCGTGCTCAAGAAGCCGCTCCATCGCCGCCGCACCATAGTCCAACGGCATGGTGCGCAAGTCGCCGACCTTGCCGGTATCGGGTGACGATCGAAACTGGCGGATAATCTCGGCGAGCGCGTTTTCGTTCTGGTCAACGATGTGCACTGTGTGCGGCGCGTAACGGCAGAGCGTGAATATCGTATTGGACCCGATGGAGCCGGCGGCGCCGATGGCAAGTATGCGCGCGCCGCGCACCGCGTCGCGAAGAGTACTGGCGCAGGCTTCGATGTCCGGCGCAAAGAAGGACGCGCGGCGCCCGGTAGCGATCTCTGCAAGAGATGTCATCGCTTTCCCCACATCAGGTGTGCACAGCGGTGAGCAGCCGCTTGAGCACCTCAATCACGTGATCTTGCTCGTTCTCGCTGAGCGCGGACGAGCACGGCAAGGTAATGATCCTTGACCACAGCGTGTCAGTCACCGCCAGCACTTCTCGGGGGGCCTCTCGATACGGCAACTGCAAATGGGTCGGCTTCCAAAACGGCCGAGCCTCGATGCCGTGTTCATAAAGGCCGGCGCATAGCTCCGCCACACCAGGTAACAGGTCGCTTTCGACTACAAGTCCCGAAAACCAATAGGCGCTTTCGCCGGCTGCCGGCTGGGGGAACGAGCGCACACCGGCAACGTCTGCGAACGCAGTGTCGTAGCGCTCGCGAATGCGGCGCTTGGCGTCCAGAAAGCTCCGAAGGCGCTGGAGCTGTGCGCAGCCCACAGCGGCCTCGATGTTCGTCATCCGATAATTGAAGCCGACTTCGTCGTGGTCATAATCGCGGGTGACGCGGGCCGTCGACGATAGATGCTTGACCCGTTGAACGAGCGTCGCGTCGGGGCCCACTACCGCGCCGCCACCGCCGCAAGTAATGGTCTTGTTGCCGTTGAAGGAGTAAGCGGTGAGATCGGCCAGTCCGCCAATGGGCCGTCCGCCATAGGTCGCACCGACAGCGGCCGCGGCATCGGCCACAAGATGGAGCCCGTACTCGCGCGCAATTTCTCCCAATGCATCCATATTCGCGACGGTGCCCAGCGTATAAACCGGCATGATCGCGGCAATACGGCGCCCGGTGGGCTTGTGAAGCAAGTCTTCGCCGCTGCGCTCTGTTTCATTTGCGAGCGCCTCCGCCACGGCACCCGGATCGAGCGTCCAGGTCTTCTCGTCCACGTCCATCAGCCAGGGCGCGGCACCGCAATGAGAGATGGCATTGGCGCTGGCGATGAAGGTAAAACTCGGCAGGATGACAAGGTCGCCGTGACTTACACCCAATGCATGCAGGGCAAGATGAAGCGCCTGAGTGCCGCTACCGGTCGCTGCTGCGTTTTGAGTACCCGAAAGTGCGGCGATTTCATCCTCGAACCGAGTGACGAAACGCCCAACCGTGGAAACGAAATTTTCTTTCACGCAAGCTTGGAGATATTCTCCTTCCAGCGTACCGATATCCGGAATGGCCAAGGGAATCACGGAATTCTCCACCTCGCAAACTAGCCGCTCTAGGCCCGCCCCATTCTGTGACGTCGCTGCTTGCCTGACCGCGAGGGATATGTCAGAGACACTACCTGACCCAAATTGATGGCTCGTGCAAGGGATGGCGAACATCGGAACGGCTACGCTTGGAGTTGGCGATCCGACACGGATCTATTTTATCGCCGAAGCCGGCGTAAACCATAACGGCGATCTTAAAAAGGCGTTGGCACTCGTGGGCGTCGCAGCGGACGCGGGCGCCGACGCGGTCAAGTTCCAGACCTTTTCAGCGGGCGCGCTTGTCACCGCCGAAGCGCCCAAGGCGGCCTACCAGCTTCGGAACGATGGGGCCGTCACGACGCAGGCGGAAATGTTGGCCGCGCTCGAGCTGGACGAGCCTTCCTGGCGCGCGATACGTACCCGGTGCGACGAGAAGGGCATCGCGTTCCTGTCGACCCCGTTCGATTTCGAAAGCGCGGATTTCCTCGAAGCGCTTGGCGTCAGCGCCTTCAAGGTCTCGTCCGGCGACCTTACTTATCTGAGCTTCCTGGCCTATCTCGCACGCAAGGGCCTGCCGATCATCATATCCACCGGTATGGGCAATTTGGCCGAAACCGAGGAAGCGGTGCGTACGATCGAAGCAAATGGCAATCCGCCACTGGCGATCCTGCACTGCGTCTCCGACTATCCCTGCGATCCCGCCGATTCAAATCTGCGCGTGCTGCCGGTGTTGGAGAAGGCTTTCGGCAAACCTGTCGGTTGGTCTGACCACACGACTGGATACGCCACAGGCCTTGCAAGCGTGGCGCTTGGCGCACGTATTATCGAAAAGCACTTCACCCTCGATCGCACTCTACCTGGGCCTGACCACAAGGCTTCGCTGGAACCGCATGAGCTGCAGCAGTTCATCGCCGACATCCGCACTGTCGAGCGCGCACTCGGCGACGGCATCAAGCGCCCTACAAAGGCAGAACTCGATACCGCCGCCATCGCGCGGCGCAGCCTTGTGCTTCTGGCGGACGTCCGATCTGGCGAGCATCTCACTCGCGAGAATTGCGGCGTGCGTCGCCCGGGCACCGGACTGCCGCCTAAAATGCTCGAATTTGTTCTTGGTCGACGCGTTTTGTGCGATCTTCCCGCTGGGACAATTCTTTCGGCGGAGCATTTTAGCTGAGCGAGAGCGACGGCCATGCCTTTGGATAGCCTGCGCCGAGTGGTCGTCGTCACGACGAGCCGCGCCGATTTCGGCATTTATCAGCCGGCGATCGCGGCGCTGCGCGAAAGCGCATCCCTTCGCCCGGCACTGCTCGTTTCCGGAAACCACGTCCCGGTGGAGCTGCAATCGGCGCAGCGCCACCAAGCAGCAACCGAACTTGCGCAAGCGGCCGGCGTTCCCATCAGCGCCGTCGTGCCGATGCCGCTCGGTGAGGGCAGCGCGCAGGACATCGCCAGGGCAATGGGCGTCGTTACGGCGGACGCCGCGCAGGCGCTGGTGGCCGATCGTCCCGATATTCTCCTCGTGCTCGGTGATCGTTACGAGATGCATGCCGTCGTGGTTGCCGCCAGTGCACTCCGCATTCCGGTCGCGCACATTCATGGCGGTGAAGAGAGCGAGGGGGCGATCGACAATCTCTACAGGCATTCCATAACGAAGCTCAGTCATTTGCACTTCTGCTCGACTGACCTCAGCCGCTCGCGCATCCTTGCGATGGGGGAGGAGCCTTGGCGGGTGCATGTCAGCGGCGCGCCCGCGCTGGATGGTCTCGCCGACCTCGTTCTCGACGAGCGCGCGTCGCTTCTCAAGCGCCTGGATATTCCGGACGCGCCGTTTTTCATGTCGACCTTCCACCCGGAAACGGTGGATGTTGAAAGCTCGCTCCCGGGCTTCGAGGCCCTCATTGCGGCGCTCGACGAGAATGGAATGACAACCGTATTTAGCCGCGCAAACGCCGACGAGGCGGGGCAGCAGATCAACGAGAGGCTCGAAGCCTACGCCCAGACGAAGGCGTGGCTCAAGATCCGCGACAACCTCGGTCGGCAGGGTTATTTCAGCGCCATGCGCCATGCTGAACTGATGGTCGGAAACTCATCGTCCGGTATTCTCGAGGCGGCCTCGTTCGGTCTTCCCGTCGTCAATGTCGGTCGACGTCAGGCCGGCCGAGAGCGGTCCGCCAACACGATCGATACCGAGGCGCAAGCAGCGGACATCTCGCGCGCGATAGAGAGCGCCTTGTCGCCGTCGTTTCGTGCGAACGCGCGCGCGATGCACAACGTCTATAAGCGCGATAATGCGTCGTCGACGATCCGCGCCGTGCTGGAGAACGTTGCACTCGATCGGAGCTTGATTACGAAGCGCTTTCACATGCGCGATCAAGGCGCCTGATTTTGAGACCTAGCGGGTTACGACTTGGAAACTATCACACCTTGATTAGGAATGACGGACACAGGTCCTTGAAAGTCGGGCGCCCCGAGGGTTCTTCAGCAGCGTTCATAATGGCACCCGTTCTGAACAGCCTTGATCGTTGCACCGAACGATGAGATGGACCATTGCCCGCCGCGGTCGTCTTGCCTTCAAGAGTCCGACCTACTTGTGCCGGAGGATGCCAATCATCTCCCCAAACCGAATTTGGAAGAGATCGAGGGCCTCCGGTCACTAAGTATAAGAGAGCGCTTTTTCGCGCAGGCGCCGCAGGGTTAAGGTCGGCCACGGAGACCCTCTATGTTGCGCAGCACGGCGGAAGGCTATCGGGCGGATATCGACGGTCTCCGCGCCGTGGCGGTGGTAAGCATACTGTTCTTCCACGCCGGGTTTGCGGCATTCTCCGGTGGCTTTGTTGGTGTCGACGTCTTTTTCGTTATTAGCGGCTACCTGATCACGCAACTCATTCGGCGCGAGATCGAGGCAACTGGCACCTTTCAATTCGGGAACTTCTATGCACGCCGCGCACGCCGCCTTTTCCCGGCGCTTATTGCCACTCTTACCGCGAGCTTCATTCTCAGCTTCCTGTTATTGGCTCCTGAGCGTTTTCGCGACTTTGCCGGCTCTCTGGTCTATGCGGTAGCGTCGCTCTCGAACTTCTACTTTTGGAGTTCTGCCGGCTATTTCGATACCGATGGCCTATTCAAGCCCTTGCTCCACACATGGTCATTGAGCGTTGAGGAGCAGTTCTATCTAGTGTGGCCTGCGCTGATTGTTCTGCTGCTGACGCGTTGGAGGTCAACGCCGACGTTGCTTGCGCTTCTCGCGCTCGCCGGATCAAGTTTTATTCTCAACGAGGCATTTCATTTTGAGCCCGCGACGATCTTCTATCTGGCACCGTTTCGGGTGTTCGAGTTCGCGATCGGCGCTGCGGTTACATGGCTAGATAAGCGCCAGCTAAGTCCATTGACCTCCGAAGCAGTATTGGCCGCCGGGCTTTCACTCATTGCTTACGCGGTCTTCGCCTTCAACGACAGCACGCGCATCCCATCTTATAACGCTTTAATTCCTTGCATCGGGGCCGCGATGGCCATTTACGGCGGTCGTGCCCCATACACCGGACGTTTGCTCAGAAACCCCCTCTCTGTTGCGATCGGACTTGTAAGCTACTCGCTCTACCTCGTGCATTGGCCGTTGATTGTGTTCTATCGCTACGCCACGTTTACAGAGCCGACTGTTGCGGAAAAGTGGGCGCTATGTGGGCTGGCGGCCACTTTGGCGGCCTGCATGTACCGTTACATTGAGCAGCCGTTCCGGCGCCCCAGCGGGATCACTTACGCAAATTCCGCATTCGGATTAGCTTGCGCCGGTCTGGCGTTTGCCATTGTCCTGCCAGCGTCGACCACATGGGCCAATGGCGGATGGCTTTGGCGGGCTAACATTCCGCCCGGTGACATTGCCGAGTTCGTCAAATTCGGCGGCGGCGAGGGGCAGTTTCACGACAACCATTACGGCGGAGTCAATTGTATCGGAGCCAAGCGTCGCGAGTGCGAATTCGAAAACGGTCCAGAGAAGTTCGTGCTAATCGGCGATAGTCACGGCAGGATGTACTATGAGGGCCTGATGGAATTTGCTTCCAGCAGGAAGTTCGGTTTTAAAGTTTTTGAAGCAGGCGCCTGCAACTTCATTTCTCCGCTCTCTGTTTGCCCGGCAAAGGAGAAAGCTGCCGCCTATGTTCAAAACAATCGCACTGAGATCATAGTCTTGTCGCATAGTTGGATGCGTGGGAACTATGAAACGCTGTTCTTTAAACGATCGAAGGGCCAGCTTCTATTAGAACCGGCGGAGTTTTCTGACTATTACGCCAAGGAACTTAAAGCACTTATCACTAACGGATATCTCGCGGGCGTAAAAAAAATCGTGCTCATCGGAGCCGTACCGCAATTCGCTGGCCATGGAGATGCGGTGGACTGCTTAACGCGGCCAGAATTCCTAGTTGCGCGGCCACGCTGCGATGTGGGGGTTATCGCGTTGCATCCAAGGCTCGAGAAGTATCGCGAATTCAATAAGCTCTTTGGCACTGCTGTCCGGCAGTTCGCGATCCCTGGGAAGGAGATTCGTTTTTTCGATCCGTTTGATGCCTTGTGTGACGACCGTGTGTGTAGGCAGATCGTGCGCGACAAGTTGATATACAGCGACGACGATCACCTTTCCAAATACGGCGCGACCGTCGCGATCAAGCATTTTGCTAAGCAACTTCAAGATTTTCTAATCGACGATAAAACTCTTTCCACAAGTAGCGACGAAGCTCCATAACCGCCTTTCAAAACGTTCCCCGGCAAGGCGGATATAGGCCATCTAACTCCGGTAACCATAAGACTGACAAAGCGTAGGATCACCGCCTTTCGTGTCTAGATCCGAGATCAAATTAGGCCAGTTGGCGGCAACAACGGTGCATTCACCGCCGTCGGTTTTTCTGAAAAGGCGATAGCTACCACCATCAGAAACGTAGGTGAGGATGTCTGGCAAGCCCGCCACAGTCGTGGGATAGCGGCCGTTGGCTTTGTAATACTCGACGATCTTTTCGCGACCTGCCGTAAGCGCGCGCAGGGTTGTTTGGAACGGTAGGCCGCCTAGTCCAAACCCTAGCCTCTGCCCGGCGATTGCGGCTGCGGCGTCCTTGGCAGCAATTTCGGGATTGATAGCCGCTGCTGTGACCTCCTCACCGGCAATGATTCTCCTCAGGCATGCGGCTAACTTTTTAGACCAGAACTCTGCGCCGGAAGAATTGAGATGATAAATTGTATCCATTCGATAGAGAGACGCCATCACGGAATCTGCCGGATTACATTTGAGTGGCGTCACCGTCCCCGCAAGCTGCGAGCGGATTCGCTCAATTTGAACCCACAATGGCGTCGTAACAAGCCTGTCATTGTTGCCTTCCAGCATGACAGGTGGAACCAATAAAAATTTTGCCCCTTGCCGCTCAAAATAAGCGTTCCAGCTCGCCAGCATCGCAAGCGTATTATCCGTGAGCATGCCGGGCACTGTGAATGACGATTTATCAATCCATGTTTTTCTTGTCATGGGTCGCCCCAGATTGATATCACCGTACTCATTGACGGCCTCGTAAGTGTAAGCCAGAGAGTCCGCTTTGCCGCGAGAGGCTACCCATAGAGCCTTTAGCTCTTTGCCCGCAGCGCCACCAAAGAAAGACCTGCTATTTCCTAACACTCTTGACCACAGGCCCGACATCCATCGCGCGAGCGGAACAGAGGTGTAGAGGCGGTACAACGTCCAGAGATCAGGATTTACCGATCCGCTGAAGTGGTGAAGATAATTGGAATAATCGAACCGATTCCCAAGCCGCCGATTGTAGGCGAGCCATTCAAGTGGGCCGACGATTATATCGCCTGATCTAACTTTGCCTCTGATTTGAGAAAACAATAAATCGGGATGCATACCGGCGTGCAACGCATAATTGCGAACATGAAAGCCCGTTGCTTCTTCGATGACGCGACTGTTAACTCCGTAAAGACCGTTCGATCCAGCCACAATCCAAATCGCAGGACCGGGAGATTCTCTCGCCGAGTAGAGCTCTTCGCGTAGTTGAGCCACCTGGCTTATCCACGGCTCTGTCTTCTCACCCGGTGGCGAGTAGCCAGCCTGAATTGCGACAATGCCGCCAAACAGGGCGACGATCAAACTCAGCGCTCCGGAAACCGCTATAATCTCTCTAAAATTCGAAGTAGATAAACGCATTGGTGGTCTCCGGTGATATGAAGGCCAGCGCCAGAATGAACACCGCCGCGGCCGCAATTGGCAGGTCTACTAGCCAAAACGCATGGACCCGGCGAGCAGATAGCCATAGCGATATTTGCTGCGAATTCGGCAGCATCAGGCAACAAAGAAGCGCAACAACACCCGCTGTCGCCTGCCAGACAGCATTTGCGCTCAACCCACCCTCGCCGCTGACAAGCGCCGCCAAATGAGCCGCCGCCCCTTCGAATGTCTCGGACCTGAAGAAAATCCAAGTCACCATCAGAAACAACAAGAACACTGCCCTTGAAACAATAGCTGGAGGTCGTGCCTTCACAAGCCTGAGGAGTAAAAGTGCTACCCCGTGTAGCGCGCCCCACAAGAGGAATGTCCACGCGGCTCCATGCCAGAGACCGCCAAGCGCCATGGTGAGAAAAAGGGCCGCCAGCATTCTGTTACGTCCGTGCCGGTTGCCTCCCAATGAGATGTAAAGATAGTCTCGCAGCCACCGCGACAACGTAACGTGCCACCGACGCCAGAACTCGGTTGGACCGCGTGATTTGTAAGGGGAATTGAAATTGAATGGCAGGCTTACCCCAAAAAGGCGCGCTAGGCCTACAGCCATGTCGCTGTAGCCTGAAAAGTCGAAGTAGATTTGTAAGGAGAAGGCAAGCGCACCGTTCCAGGCAGCATCGAAGGTGAGCGTATCCTGATGTTCGAATGCGACATTCGCAATGGCTCCAAAGTGGTCACCGACCAATTTCTTTGCGAATCCTATTGCCATTATCACGAGACCGAACCGGATAGATCTGGCGTTGAAAGTCGGCCAACGCTCATAGCTGGCGCGGACTCGCTCAAAATGCACGATTGGCCCCGCGATGAACTGCGGAAAATAAAGCTTGAAAAGAGCATAGGTCTTGAAGTTGAAAGAACTGACCTTGCCTCGGTAAATGTCTACTAGAAACGCGATTTGCTGGAAGGTGTAAAAGCTGATCCCCAAGGGGAGCGCGATGCGCCACTCCCAGCTGATCTTGGAATGAAAAAACGTGTCGTCTATCAAAATGGAGTATTTGAAATAGGCCAGAACTATCAAGTTGGCCGCTATCGCAGACGCTAGAATTCGCCTCTTTCGAAGGCGCAGCAAGACACGCGCAGCGCCGTAATTGATCGCGATCGACAGAGTCGCAACAGCCGCGCTTACCCAGCTGAACTCATACAAGAAAAACAAGGAAGCAATGATTGCTATCCAAGGCGCAAGCCACCCCTGTCCGGATGCCTTGGCGGCACACGCAAGGAACGCCGTTGGTAAAAGGAATAGAATGAGGAAATCAAGCTCGAAGAATAGCACTAACTTGCTCTGCCCAACGCTATTACGCACCTCTTACTGGCATTCCTCGCACAAAACATAGCCGCAGCCTAGAGCTTGGAATTTTCACCTCCGAGTTGGACAACGACTGATGCAAATCGATGACTGATTCCGCGCCAAGTCGAACATAATGGCCCTGGCTGCTTCAATCTGCTGCTCGACGCGTTGCTTCTGCCGGGCGTCAATGGGATCGATACTTGCAAGTCTGTCCCGGCGACAGTTGGAGGTCAATTCTCACGCATTTGCGAGACTGATGGTCGTTAGAACCCATGACTCGTGTCTCGTGTGTGACCGTGCGCCTTGAACCGGAAGATGCAGGATTTGAAGGCCGTGGCGGAAATTTGCAGGTAGAGCCCACTGCCGTCAGGGTAGAGACCTTTTACCTTCAGAGCATTGACCTTGAAAGCCGTGCGGCGGCTAATCTGTCTGCCCATGTCTGCACCCATCCATTGAGGATAGGGGCCTTGCCTGCAACGGCGTCGCTTAGCGGCTGACCGGCCATGGGATGGTCTAGCCCTGAGCCGTGGCTTCACAATTTGCGCCGGCCGCTCGACGAATCAGGTTGACGTACATGGCGGCTTTCTCTTCGGGCTCCATGACGCTGAGCCTAGATTGCCAAGATGTCCGAGATCGCTCAGGCAAATTCCGAAGAACGTCTCGCACGCCGGCGACGAAAGTTTCCGGCTGGCGGGGATCGAAGAAGGTCGCAAACGAGGCGCAGACGTCTTGCGCGGACGGAATGTTGGAAACCAGGAGCGGGCGTGCCGTGAAGCGAGCTTCGTTGTAAGCCGCTGAAAAGGTTTCAATCGCCGACGGCAAAATCACAGCATCGCAAAGCTCGTATTCTTCGATCAATTCCGCGATATCGAGCCGCCCTGTCAGCCTGATGTGAGCGGCATCGGATCCCATCGCCGTCTCTATTGGGGCAAACTCTCGTTCCGTCAGCGTCGTTGCGATCTCGAACGAATTGAAGCCCGCCTGCTTGAGCGATCGCACGTATTCCGGCAGCCGATGATTGTTTTTGTGCGGGTGATTACTCGTAACAAACAGCAAGCGGAAAAATGCAGACGGCTCAATCGCGTTTTCTCGCTGGGTAGCTTTATGCGTCCAAAATACATTGTTGACGCTGTTGGGAACGACCATCGTCATATCGCGGGGGTACCCTTCGCGTTCACAGAAGCTTCCCCTTTCGACTTCTGTTTCAAAAACGAGGAAATTCGGCTTGGTCATGAGACGCGCGAACATGCGGTTCTTAATATAATGGATCGGCCACGCAAAGCCGTAGATCTCACGCAATAGCCGCACGTCGCAAGACGTGACAAAGGCGTTGGCCAGCCCACACACGTGGTTTTTCCAGCGCAACCCAGGCGGCCCAAAAATGGAAAACAGGCAATCAGGCTGGCGCGATCTGAGAAACGCATGCGCAAGACGGCGCGACCTCAGCGAACGCATCGGGGACGCGGGAACCACCAGCACATCCGCCGCGTGGTCAATATCCAATAGCGCGGTGTGAGCTGTGTTTATTATGAAACTTAGCGTCAGGTCCCCAGGGCGATTTTCGAGCAGATGCCTAACGAACCATAGGCCGATCTGCTTTCCCCCGCCCGACGTGCAGTTTGAAATATTGACGGTCACGCTCCTCATTATGCGATCCGCGGCACGCGAACCGGTGGGGTTGCGCTTAATGGATAAAGGCGGCGCCCATTAAACAACCGGACATAGGCGACCGATAGCGCGAAACCAACAAGATAATACGGTAGGATCAGCTGATTGCCGAAACTAAATCCAAAAATCTGCAGCATTAGAAACGCCTGCAGTGAAGGTATCGCGGCGCCCGCCGCCGCGACCATTGCTCCAAGGACGATGCAAAAACCGATGAAGTCGTACGAGGGAAGGATGCGCTCATTCCCAGCGAACGTTGCGAACACGGTGCCTGCGTTAAAACCATTTATGGATGGGACGACGCCCAGATCCACGTCTTGCGACGTGAGCAAAAGCGCGACGAGTGTCGAAAAATAACCCGGCGGATCAAAGGGCGCTTCGAAGGTCTCCATCAGGACAGACGCATTTATCCCGATATAGCCATACAGCCAACTCAATGCCGTCGAGTTGACGCGCGACTGGAGCATTTCAGATATTGAGGATCCCGGCGAGTAGAGGTCCTGTCGTATTTCACCAGCAACGACGAGGACCACGACACTCGAAATAACCAGAAGCGTTCCTGAGACGACAACTTTGCGCGAAATACGCGACTCGCCGGCCGTTGCAATGACGAGCATAACGAGAAATATGATCATCCGCATTGCATCGCCGCGCTTCACGTCAATAATGGATAGCGCCAACGTTACGATAACGAATACGACCTTGTGAACGCGCCCCAGAAGACTGAAGCAACAGAAGACGAAGATCGTCAAAACCCCCTGAATGCCAGACAGACCACCGATCTTGTAAGCGTCTCCGCTTACCTTCACGCCCTCTGCAAAGTCTGTCGCGCGCATGCCTTTAGAGTACGTGACATAGCAAGCAATGCCGATGAGCGCATAGAGTGCAAGCGGTACGACTAACCTTTTGTGGTTCTCCCTCAAGACAACCCTAGACGTCGACAGCGATTCTCCGGCGAAAATTGCGCAACCTAGAATGATAAAATGCACAGAGAAGAAGTAGACAAATTCCGGTGTAAATGGGCGCTGATCGAACGAGAATTGCAGACTCGACAGGTATGTCGGGATCATGAGAGCAGCGACGTAGACTAGGGTGAGTTTGCGCTTGGGCAACAAACAAATGATCGAGACAGCAAGAGTGGCGACCGCAGCCAACCCAATGAGGATTCCTCTCGCGGACGGCAAATAGACGAGCAAATAATAGCTCGTGGAGAACACGCTCCACGCGACCATCAATGCAAGAGCCGAAACGAGTCGGGCGTTAGGCATAGGGATTCAGGCACTTGTTTGTTTGGCCGAGGACGAAACTCTTGATTGCATCCGCCGTCTTCAATCGCCCCTGGCGCAAGTCGTCCACCGAGCTGAACTTATACTTCTCAAAGGAGTAGTGCCCGGTCGCCATCATGTCGTCGGCGATATGCTCGAGATTAACATGGTAGTGCGCGTAGCGTCGCATGTTATCTTTCATGACTTCCGTAACCCTGAGCTTGCCCTCCATAACCTCCCGGAGCCGCAGATCGAGCGCCGCCCTGTCAGAGATCTCGAACACAACTCCCTTGTTCGATAGGCGGTGCTTTCCAGTCAGCAGGACTGGGAGACCCCGGAAAGCCATTTCCATCGCAAGCGTTGTTCCGAACACGACTGCGGCGCCACAGCGCTCCATCAAGTCGTAGCTCGTGATCGACGAAGACGACGGAATGATTTTGACATTTGGAGCGGCCCCCAATGCTTCTTCAGAGAAAAACGACGCAAAGCTCTCGCGCGTGATGTTTCCCTTGCGGACGGTTTCTGCCGGATGAATTCGAACAATGAATTTCAACTTTGGAAATCTCTGCGCCGCCAACTGAATTTCATGCGCGAACGCCCGCAAACTAGGAGTGTAGGTGGACGCGCTAAACGCTGTACCATCCCAAGGTATGTTCGGGAAAATGCCGATCACTCCTGCAGCACCCTCGAGCATCGCATCAAACTGCTTTGCAGTTTCCAGAGGCGCGCCCAGCTCCTTGTCGTCGTAGTAGGATTCGACATCGACGCCACTTCTAGGTCTTGCCTTCGCGCGAAAATATTCATCGATATCCAGCCCACCGGTACGGTCTCTGCTCAACTCGACAACATCTTCGGCGGTGGTGGAAATTTCTTCTGACAGATATGATTGGTTGCGCCCAAACATCAAATTGCCGCCAACATATCCACGGCCCCACACGCTAACCGTTACTCCAAGAGACACCAAAACTTCGCATGCTACGCCCCACGTGGAATATGTGCCGTGCGACAGCAACGCGTGCGTGACCTTCTCTCGGATGACCACAGATTTCACGGCGAGGGCCGTTGCAACCCCAGTTTTCACGAATTCACGTAAGAGTTCCGCGTTTTCAGGAATGTCGATCGTTTCCTGACGGAGGTAACGCATCAATCCTGAACGAGCGTGAAATCCTATGGCGACGCCTTGCAGCTTATACCGGACTAGCTGATCGTAGCCGAGCGAGTTCAACTTGCGCTTAATCTCTTCAAACTCCGCTTCGTCGATCAGCTCGCTGAAATAGCGCGGTTCAATTCCAAACGTTGCGCAAAACTGCTGCTGCTCGTACACGGAAAGAGCATCGGCTATCGTTCGCGATTTTCCGAATGTTGAGTTTTCCGAATATTTGAGCGTCCCGCCGTCAAGAAGCGCAAGCACACGATAGCCATCGAGCCTCAGACCGGCGCCGATAACGCCCTCCAAAAGATTTGAGGTCGACGACACTCGAACCGGAACGACGAGAACAGTTGCATTCTTCGTCGTGGGAACGTCTTTCGGATCCGCCCATCCGTCGAGAGAGCGAAACGCCCGGTACGGATCGGGTCGGGAACGATAGCGAATTCGTGCCAGAGCCCCGCCGATCGATGCTTTCCAACCGCGAGATAGTCTATCCAATTTCATTCTGCACGACCTCGCGAATCCGTCTTCTATTTCTCCTGGCCTGCTCAGCAATTTCCAATGCTATCTCTTTCTCGTTTTGGTAGAGTTCTGCAAGCGCCCTTTCGACTAGGGGCCACTTGACCGTATTGATGTCGAAAAAAAAGCGTTCGAATCCAAGCCCGCGCCAGACCCCCTCCGCTTTGCTGCCGTGATACCCAAACACCACAGTCGGCACCCCGGCACTCACGGCGAAAATCGAAGAATGCAGGCGCGTGGCGATAAAAAACCTCATACGGCGGTATGTTTCCTTCAGTGCTCTCGCATCGTAATCGCCTTCGAGAACCTCAGGCGTTACACCGTACTGCCGCCTGCAGCGCGCCGCCACAATCTTAGACAACTCGATGTCGACGCTTCCATCGACATGGGGCGAAAGCACTTGCGGAAAAATGTAAAATTTCGCGCCTTCCATCCGCCTCGCGAAGAAATCAACTGCGCGGCAGATGATGTCGACGTACGTTTCTCTCGCTGATTCGTCTGCGAAGCGGTGATTGACGATCGTCAAGCCTATCGCCGGCCTATCACCGATCTCGATCACCGGTTTAAATAGCTCCGCTTCCAGCGCGAAAGCTACGTCTGGACAGTCGTCGAGTTTCTGGCGGGCGAAATCCGGCCCCATAAACGTGAGATATTTTAGCCCTACGCGCTCCCTCAAGTAAAGCCTGTCGATGTAACGACTGAATAAGCGGAAGAGCACACGCGAGCTTCTGGTTGTGAAGGGACCAAGCGATTGGCCCAGAACCACCGTCCTGACGCCAAGTCGCTTGGCGACTGCGAACGGCACAAGAAGTTTGAAAAGAGAAATATCCCCTCGGACGCCGCCGCTGTCGTTGCAGATAAATGATCCACCCTTACTTATAAACACGTCGGCGCCTGCAAGAGCATCCAAGGTTTGCGTTAGTTCATCGGGCGCGAGTCCTGGCCATTTTTTGTAGACCAGCAGCGTCCACGCCAAACTCAGGAGGTTCAGAGAAAACGACGCCGCCTTCGCGGCAGTCGAAGTAAAGACCTTTCCATTTTTGAAGATCTTGTCCTCCGGCAATAAAGCAGGGACCATGCGAACGCCCGCCGATCGGTAGTCAGCGTGGTGCACTTGAAATGCCCCATCGCTGGACGCAAAAGTTGAAATACCTATGAGTTCAACATCTGCTGCAACCGCATTGATTTCACTTACCGTCGCGAGGACGATGCCAGCGTCCCCCTTGTTTTCAGTCGTATAACAATGTCCAAGAACTATTTTGCGGCGGCGCGAGCACATCACAGGCCCCTTTTAAAGGTCGGAAACAGGATGAAGACGTGCCAAACCGTGAGGACGCTCAACGACAGATAGGTGGCGGCGATTGCCCCGGGCGATCCGAACTGGCCAACCAGAATGACATTCAATCCCGCAATGATCGGAATACCGAAAGAGAACGCAACTGCGGTTTTCTTAGCGTCGCCGTTGAGGTACGCAAGGTGTGTGAGCATGCTCAGAATGAAAAGAAACAACGGGATGAACGCCGACAACTCTAGCAACACGACGCTCGTCGAATAGCGTTCTCCAAATACGAGCGGCACCATCCAACTCAACGTCATAATGAGGAACGCTCCTACAATGCAAAATGCCGCGCCCGCAAAAAGGATCAGCCTCGCCGTGCGCTTAAACTTTTCGGGCCCCTCTGCCCTTATGAGTACAAGCCGCGGATAAAAATAACTGATAATTCCTCCGCCCAGAACCGCATACGCTAGAAACGCGCCCTGGGCGGCGATGCTGTAGTGGCCCGCCGCCTCAAACCCTTCCACTCTAGAAATTGTATACCGATCAATAAATGATAGCGCCTCGTAGAACAGGGCGGATGGAATGAGTGGCAGGCTTCGAACGATCGCAAGCGGTTCAAAGGGCTTTCTTTCAGTCTTGAAAATCGACGCGAATTTTGGATCGCGCGCAATTTGGATCATGAAATTTATCAGCTGCGATACGGTCAGGATTAACAGCACGGTCGCCAGGCTCAATGCGCCGCCGTACAGCGCCACCGCTATGATCAACATAAACGCAGTGACCGCTTTTCCTATCGCGAGCGTCCAATTCGAGAATATCGATCGACCGATCGATTGGTAGAAACGCATAACTTCCAGGCTAGCGAGAGACAGCAGGAAGAGAGCTATCGAAAGCGCATGCTCCAAAAACCCGGCTATGGGAAGCCAAGGGCCGAATCGGCTATTTAGTCCAATGACCGTCAGCGCAACGAAACTTCCAACCGCCATTACTGGCCACAAGTAGCACTTCAACGTAGCGATAGATTCTGGATAGGTTTGGGTCGGATAACTGTCCCGATGCGAGAAAAAGATATTCAGGCCTGACAATTTTGTCAGCGTGGTAACAAGTCCGATCAATACCGCATACTTGCCATAGACCTCGACGTCGGTGTTTCTGGCCATAACTATCATTACGGCGAGACTGCTCAACGTGAGGGCGAGAGCCGACATTTGCGAGTGCAGCACCTGTCGTAAGACCGATATTGGTGACATTGATCGTTTCGCTCGGCAGGAAGGATGTGTTGCATTCGGGACACTCTCGCGCGACAATTGAGGTCCACCTCCCTGGGTTCGGGGGCGGCCTCCATATCGCGGAGATTGATGCACCTCCGCTGCGGAAGTAATATTTCATATCCGCAAGCTTCAGGATCCGCAACCACAAGTGACGCAGTTAACACGACGAAACGGGGCGCAGCAATCCGACGTTCGACTAGGCTCTACGCGACCCGCAATTTATTCGGTCGCCTGAGTAATTCGCGCTGAACTGCTTTTGTCGCTACATTTTCGATGCTGAGCACTTCAGCTATTCTTGATTTTCAGCCCGTTATCGCCGCTATATTCATTCCGAGAGGGGCCTGAAACAATTTTTGCTTCCCTTATCGACTTCTGCTGAAACTTATGCTTTAGGATGCCTATATTTTGTTTCGCGAGATTTCCGGCTTACATGCCGTCTGCGCCAGCGTGGGATTTAATTGAATGCGCGAGTGTTAGTTATGGGCGCTGATTTCGATAAGCCGAGCGTTTTGCGGCCGAATGGCCATTCGCAAATTTACAGCGACCCCAGAAACGAAGGCGTCAATCTCAAGCTTTACAAGCTTGAGTCGAAGCCAATGGAAACTAAGTACGGATTGCCTCCAAACGTCGCGTTCTGTCGCAAATGTGTAATTTCGAACCAGCGACCGAATTCGGCAGTCGAGTACAAACATACCGCGGACAGCAAGAAGACAGTTATAGCGTTTGACGATGACGGTGTGTGCGATGCTTGCCGCAATGCCGCGCGTAAACACGCCGCAATTGACTGGGAGCGGCGCCGCGCTGAGCTAGTTGTTCTCTGCGACAAGCACCGCTCGCGCAACGGCTCTTATGACTGCCTAGTGCCAGGTTCGGGCGGCAAAGATTCGTTCTACCAATCATGGATGCTGAAGTACGAATTCGGCATGAACCCTCTAACATGCACCTGGGCACCCCATATCTACACTGAGTGGGGCTGGCGCAACTTTAATCGCTGGATACATTCCGGATTCGACAATTATTTGTTGACCCCAAATGGTCGGGTTAAGCGCTTAATGACACGGCTCGCGGTTGAGAATCTGTTCCATCCTTTCCAGCCATTCATTATCGGGCAGAAAGGCTTTGCCCCTGGCTTTGCCGCAAAAATGGACATTCCTCTGGTCTTCTACGGAGAAAACGAAGCAGAATACGGCAACCCGATCGCAGACAATGACAGCGCCAAAAGAGATTTCGCGTATTTCTCAATGGTAGCTGACGACGAGATTTTCCTCGGCGGAGTCTCCGTTGCGGATCTTGTTCAGCGGTTCGGCGTGCGGAAAGCGGACCTCGCTGCCTACATGCCGACAGACCCCAACATCCTGAGTGGGAAGAACATTGAGGTCCACTATCTCGGCTACTATCTTAAGTGGCACCCTCAATCCGCGTACTATTTTGCGTCGGAGCATGGCGGTTTTGAAGCATCTCCCGAGCGCACACCCGGCACGTATTCCAAGTATAATTCAGTAGACGATCGCATTGACGACCTACATTACTACACGACATACGTGAAGTTCGGCATCGGACGGACGAGCTATGACGCGGCACAGGAAATCCGCTCCGGGGATATCGAGCGCGCGGAGGGTGTGGCACTGGTCAAGCGTTATGATGGTGAGTTTCCAGAGCGCTTCGCTGACGAGTTGCTCAACTATCTAAGTCTGCCGCCGGAAATTTACCCCGAGGCGTCGAAGCAGTTCGTGGATCCCATCATGGACCGTGCTTATTTCGATGCTCTCGCCAATCGATTTCGTTCGCCGCATTTGTGGGCGTACGACGACGGCGCGTGGCGCCTGCGCCGCACTGTCTTTCAGGAAAACTGAGAAAGACCATGAACAGGCGATTGATCGCGCGCCTCGATGTCAAGATGGAGCATGTCATCAAGGGCGTTCATCTGGAGGGCTGGCGCAAGGTTGGCGACCCAAAGGCGCGCGCCAAACTTTACTACGAGCAAGGTGCAGACGAACTGCTCTACATGGACGTTGTTGCAAGCCTCTACGGCCGAAACAATCTGTCCGGTATCGTTCGAGCGGTTGCCACTGAGGTGTTCATCCCAATTACTGTCGGCGGTGGTATTCGCAGTCTGGACGCGGTGAAGGAAATGCTGGCAGTCGGAGCGGACAAGGTCGCGATAAATACGGCCGCGACACTGCACCCAGACATTCTACGTGCGATCTCCGACACATATGGCTCCCAGGCGACAGTACTTTCGATCGAAGCGAAGAAGCTGCCCAATGGCGGCTGGGAGGCAATGACCGACAATGGCCGCAACCACTCAGGCCGCGATGCGGTTGCCTGGGCGGTAGAGGGCCAGAAGCTCGGTGCGGGCGAACTGCTCATAACTTCGATTGATCAAGACGGTACCGGGCGGGGCATGGATGCGGCGCTGATTGCAGCAATAGCCGCTGAGGTCGACATCCCTGTGATTTCATCGGGCGGCGTCGGTAGCCCGAAGCATGTCGTCGACATGTTCAGGAATCCGGACGTCAGCGCAGTCGCGGTCGCCCGTGACCTCCATTCGGGCAAGTACACGCTCGGCGATTTTCGCGGTGCCTGCCTCCAGGCTGGCATCGCGATGCGGAGAGTGGACGCCGGGCTCGCTGCATGAGTCGTAATGTCATCGTTGTCGACTACGGCATTGGCAACGTCTTTTCTGTCTGCAACGCCTTGCGCAAGATTGGCTGCGAGCCCGAGCTCACCGGTGATCTGACGCGCGTGCGTCTCGCTGACCGAGTAATCCTACCGGGCGTAGGAGCCTTCGCGCGCGCGATGGATGCCCTCGAACGCAGGGGACTTACTTACGCGTTGCAAGATTTTGTTGCGACGGGTCGGCCGTTTTTGGGCATCTGCATCGGGATGCAGTTGCTAATGGACCGATCGAGTGAGTTCGGGGACACGCTGGGGCTCGGACTAATCCCAGGTAGCGTCGAGCGGATTTCCGCGCGTGGTCCGTTCGGACAACAGCGGCGCGTGCCGCATGTCGGTTGGGCGGTGATTGAACCCTCCGGTGGCTCGTCTGACCAGCGCTGGCGTAAGACGGCACTCGAGGGCGCTAATGATTACGTTTATTTCGTCCATTCCTATCACTGCCAGCCAGCCGATCCCAGTCATCGTATTGCCCACGTCGACTACGATGGGGTTGAGGTCACTGCTGCAATCCGGCGAGATAACATCACTGGTCTGCAGTTCCACCCCGAACGAAGTGGCCGGGCCGGCCATCGAATCCTTGAGCAGTTCATAGCGATATGACCGCTGATCTTCCCGTCCGGGCACCCATTTTACTGATCTACCGCATTGTCTGGGTCGATTGCAGGATGCCGAAGTCTAGCGCAGGGTCGTCGCATTTGCGGACTTAGTGGGCGAAATGATATCGTTGGTCGGCGCGCCTATAAGCCGATTTGCCAAGTCTCTCCCGGCGCATTGTCGGACATACTTGGCGCATTTTGCCGCTCGGTCGTTCGCCAACGATTCCTGTCGGCTCAATGGTGCCAAATGACGCCTCCGGCGGGAGGCTCCAATGCTCGCCCGCGCGTAAAAGGCGCACTGCCGGAGATAGGTCGATAGACGATGGACGAAAACTTTTTGAAATCGGTCAGTCTCTTGGAGGGCCAGCCCCTTTCCGATGCAGTCGCGTGCATCGAAGCAAGCGGGGGCCAGATCGCGCTTGTTGTGGATGGGCGCTTCCGCCTAATTGGAACGATCACCGATGGTGACATCCGGCGCGGCATTCTGCGCGGCGCAAATCTCGAATCGACCGCCAGTGAAATCATGCACCGCCAACCGCGGTCCGTGTTGCAAGGGACGTCGTTTGCCGAGATTGACGCAATCATGCGACGCGAACGGATCCTGCAGGTGCCCGTGGTCGACGCTGAAGGAATTGTTGTGGGCCTTCACATCGCCGACAAAGTCAATCTCACGGATTTTGCAGCACATCGGGCGGTGATCATGGTCGGAGGTCTTGGTACCCGCCTGCGTCCCATTACCGAGACGGTGCCTAAACCAATGATCGAAGTGGGCGGCCGTCCGATTCTTGAGCACATTCTTGAGCGTTTTCACGGACAAGGATTCCGCCGCATCTCCCTTTGCGTGAATCATCTGGCCGGCGTCATCGAGGATCATTTCGGTACCGGCGCCCGTTTCGGCGTCGAAATCGACTATGTGCGCGAAACGAAGCGCATGGGAACGGCGGGTGCTCTATCGCTCCTCGCCGAGCGGCCAGACAAGCCGATCATAGTAATGAACGGCGACATTTTGACGTCGATCAATTTTGGTCAGATGCTTGCGTTCCATTATGAAAATGGCGCGCTCGCTACGATGGGGCTCAATCGCTACCAGTATCAAATTCCCTATGGCGTAGTCGATTTGCGTCATCAGCATATCTCGGGCTTCTCCGAAAAGCCTGTCTTAGACTTCTTCGTAAATGCCGGAATCTACGTCATTAGTCCCGAGGCACTCGACCTGATCCCGCCGGGCCGATTTTTTGACATGCCGTCGTTGTTCGACCAGTTGGCCCCGAGCAAACGTATTGCCTTCCCGCTGCACGAATATTGGCTTGATATCGGGCGGCCGGACGACCTCAACCTCGCGATGGATAAGTTTGCGGAGGCTGAGCTGTGATTATCGAAGCGTCAACTGGAAGGCAACATGCCGCCGGTCGCTAGCTGACGGGTACGATCATGCAACACTACAGAGCGTTTAACACCACACCTTAAACTTATGGTGCTCACCGCACGTGCCGCGCAACGATCGCCGTCAAGATATTCAAGGCCTCCGCGGCGTCGCAGTGATGGCCGTCCTGCTGTTCCACGCCGGCTTTTCGGGCTTTGGCGGCGGGTTCGTGGGAGTCGATATTTTTTTTGTGATAAGCGGCTTCGTCATCACGGGAATGTTGTGGCGGGAGTTTCAGAGCACTGGCTCAATCAATTTCGCACGTTTTTATTCTGGCCGCCTTAGGCGCTTGCTTCCGGCCTTTGCCTTCACGGTCGTCGCAGCCTTAACCGCTGGCTTTTTAATTTTTTCGCCTGCGCATTTCTCTGATCTGAGCGGATCCGCAGTCTACGCGGTCGCTGGAGTGCCGAATTTTTATTTTTGGCAACATTCAAACTATTTCGATATTTCGTCTGGTTTTAAACCTTTGCTGCACACTTGGTCATTGGGTGTTGAGCAACAATTCTATCTGATATGGCCATGGCTTCTGCTTTTGGCTGCCGGACGGCCTTTGCGACATGCCGCGCCAGCGCTTGTCGTTGTCCTGGGGCTGGCTAGCCTGGGTCTGAACATTCGCTTCGAACGCGATGCCGCGGCGATTTTTTATCTCCCATGGTTCCGAGTGTTCGAGTTTGCAATTGGCGCTGTGGTCTATTGGCTCAGCAGTCATAGACTAAGTCGCCGAGTTGCCGAGTTGCCGAAACGTTGGGAATTGGCGGGGTGGCGTTAGTCGGCGGCTCGATACTTCTCTTCGATGAGACCACGACGTTCCCGTCACTGAATGCGCTCGTGCCGTGTATCGGCGCTGCCGTGATCATATATGTCGGACACCAATCGTGGGTCGGGAGAGCTTTGGCCACCCACGCGATAGTTGGTGTCGGCACTCTGAGCTATTCAATCTATCTGGTGCACTGGCCCGTGCTCGTGTTCTGGCGCTATTTAAAGTTCGAAGAACTGACCATTCTCGATCGCGGTCTGATCATTGCACTGGTTTTCGTTCTGGCCCTGCCGATGTATCGCTACATCGAGATGCCTCTCCACCGTGGAGCACGAGCCACACGGCTACCTCCGGGCAGCGTGGGTTTGGCAAGCGTTACCGCAATTGCTTTCATTGCCGCGACAGCTTACTTGCCCTGGTCCAATGGTGGTTGGCAATTCAGAGCCGGTGATGCCGCAAAAAACTACCCTAAACTCGCTAGGTTGGGCGAAGTCGCGTTTCGCAAGGATCAATATGGTGGAGCGACGACCGCACCAAACTTTGCAATCGGTTTTCAACCTCCGCAGATTCTCATCGCCGGCGATAGTCACAGTCGCCAATATTTTACCGGCTTATCCGACCTCTATCCAACAGCCGAGCATGGATTTCGGGTCATTGACCAAGGAAGCTGCATCTTCCGTGTTCGACGCTGCGCCGATTTCGACTCGATCGTGCAGGGTTTCGTAGCGCAGGAAAATGATGGCCTGCTGTTTGTATCGCAACGCTGGGACTACGATAAACACATCGCCGTGCACTTCGGCCAGGACGCGG
This sequence comes from Hyphomicrobium sp., assembly GCF_051860585.1. GTDB lineage: Bacteria > Pseudomonadota > Alphaproteobacteria > Rhizobiales > Hyphomicrobiaceae > Hyphomicrobium_C. Next base: position 16,944 of record NZ_JBHYDS010000012.1, on the reverse strand, counting down.
TAGGGCAGATCTCCGCGAACACGCTGGCGAATTTCTACGCAGATCGCATCGCGGCTTTGTACGCAATCTACGCGCTGCGACCAATGCAGAAGATTTTTATTATGGGCGCGATCCCTGAGGTGCCTACTTTTGGTGACGTCGCGACATGCCTGTTGCGACCCAAAATTTTTGCGTCACCTCGGAACTGCGAAACATCCAACGAGCAGGTCAAGGCGATCGCCTTTCGCAAAAAGCTCAATGAGCTGTTGTCATCCCGGATTGCCGCTCTCAACCACAAGCACGGTTGGCAAATCGCCTTTGGCGACCCTTTTCAAGCTTTGTGCAAGTCGGGGGTATGCGAGCAGGTCGCGAACAATCAAATACTCTATAACGATCACGATCACCTTAGCATCGACGGCTCGAAGCGCGTTATTGCAGCGGTTGCCGATACGCTAGATCGCGTTCTCCAAAGTCGGTAGACAATACGGCAAGCGTTCGCTCGGGTGCGGAGCCCGGCAAGCGCCTGTGCGCACCTACGCCGGGAGCCATTAAGCGTTGGACCGCGCCGCGTCCTCGAGCACCCGCTCAAGATCTCCGTACACCTTGGCAGCGGAATAGTTCTCTTCGAAGTAGCGCCTCGCATTCGACGCGTAGCTCGTCCTCTGCTCAGGCGTCTCTTCCATCATTCCGACGATGGCTTCCGCCAGCGCTTCCGGCTGGCTGGCGGAAACGGCAACACCTGCAGCAGCCTCGCTGATGATGCGAGCTCCCTCACCGTTTAGCGAGGCGACGATCGGCTTGCCGCAGGCCATGTAGCATTGTGTTTTGTAGGGAACCGTCAATCCGAAGATCGGCGTGTCTTTCAGACTGACGATCATTGCATCGGCATGAGCGAAGAGGCTGGGCATTTCTTCCTCGGGAAAGCGTCCTAGAAAATGAAAGCTGCTGTCTAGCCCCTTTTCTGTGACGAGACGCCGGACGCGTGCTTCGTCACGCCCACTGCCGATGATGACCCAGCGCAGCATCTTCCTGCCCCGGAGCAGCCCGGCGGCGGCAATCAACGTGTCGAAGTCCTGGCTCTCGCCGATGTTGCCGGCAAACATGAGCCGGAAGCCGTCTACCGGCACGAGGTCGGCATATTGCGGGGCCTCTTCGGGTGCCATCGGGCGGTACATTGCCGGCGCCGTATTGGGCAGGACGCGGATGCGCTCGCGCGGCACGCCGAACCGGGTGATCATTTCGGTGAACGCCGCGCTCTGCACAAGGACAATGTCGGCCCGCCGGTAGAGCCAGCCACAGGTTGCATTCAGTAGCGCGACTATCAGCTTCGACCGGATGTTGAGCGTGAAAGTCGCGCTTTCGGGCCAGATGTCTTGCACCCAGTAGACAAGTCCGCATCCGGTTTTCCATTTCTGGACGATCCCCGGGAAGAGCATAAGCACCGGCGAAAGTTGACTTACGAACACGACGTCCGGTCGGGATTTCTTGCGCAGGATGTTTAAGCTCGCCGTTATCGGAAAGCACAGATAATTGAGCACCAGCTTGAATGCGGAATTCCCTCGCGGTATCGTCCAGACCCTGGATATTTTGACTTCGTGAAACATGTCGTTTCTGCGTAGCGAGTTGGAGTAGCCGTCAAAAAATTTGCCGCGTGGGTAGTTTGGAACCGCGCAAATAACGTCCACCTCGTGACCGCCCTGGGATAAATTCCGAGCAATTTCATTGTTTGAGACTTGTTCCGGAAAAAAGTATTGCGTTACGAAGGTGACTTTCATTTGCGTCTTTCGAATTTTTTTATGATGGCGATCTAAAGGGGTAATCAAAACAGATGCCTGCTCGCAACGTTCTCGTTTCTGGAGCCAGCGGCTTTATCGGCCGGACTCTAGTTAAAAGACTTCTCTCCGAAGGTCATCGTGTATGGGCCTTCTACAGAAATCGCAAGCCTGAGGGGCTGGACGCAGCGACTTGGGTGATGGTCGATGACCTGGCGACAACCACAATCGGCGATAAGATCGGCGCCGACATCGATATGTTTGTTCATCTGGCCGCCCAAACTAACGGATCGCGCGCGAATGCTACTGGGCCGGAGGTCGAAACAGTAGCGATCGCTCGTAACGTTCGTGATTTCATCGCTGCTACTGGGATCCGGCGTGTTCTTGTCCTGAGTTCCATTGCGGCGAGTATCGCAGAGAAAAACCAGAAGAGCGCTCGTCGCTACGGTTTGGAGAAACTCGCGGCCGACAAGCTATTTCTCGGCTTACAGAAGGACAAACACGCCGTTATTATTCTGCGCCCCCCGGCGGTTTACGGTGATGGTATGCAGAATAGCATGAGCGTCCTGGCTGCGCTCGTGCGCAAGGGTATTCCCATCCCGCTTGGTGCAGCGATGGAGCCACGAAATTATATCTCCCTGCGCAACCTGGCGAACCTTATCGAAACGATTGTCGGAAGCAGTGATCTGCTTTGGATGGATAAGAGCCCACAGATTTATGAGCCGAGTGATGGTCAAGGCGTTTCAACCCGCAATCTTGTCGGGATGATGGGGGGCGCTATCGGCCGCAAGCCGTATCTGCTGTACGTTCCGCTACCTTTGTTGAGACTAACGGGGAACCTGACTGGCAGGGCAGAACTCATCAGCGGAGCGATCGATCGCCTCGATGTTGCAAACGAGATGAGCCTTAAACATCGCTTCGGCTGGCGTCCGGTGGAGCAGATGCCGGAAAGCCTCGCGTTTCTGGCCCGGGATGTTACGCGCGAATGACGGCATCCCCGCTGCCCCGTCCGAGCGCCGTTAACACCATGCTTTTAAGGTCGCCCATCAATGTGATGCGTTCGAGATATGCAGCATCGGCTTCGGCCAGTTCGACCGGAGTCGACATGTCGATGCCGGCAAGCTGGGCAGGTCCGGTAATGCCGGGTCTCAAAACATAAACGCCCCGTCGGCCGCGCTCCTCCACGAGCACGGTCTGGCTCGCTAGGCATGGGCGCGGTCCCACGAAACTCATTTCTCCCTTGAGCACGTTCACGAGTTGCGGCAGCTCGTCGAGCTTGGTCCGCCTCAAGACTTGTCCGACGCGGGTGATCTGCGCCCCGGAAACTTCGTGGCTCGCCCGGTCGCCGGTTCCGACCGACATGGTGCGAAGCTTATAAAGGACGAACGGCTGACGGTGTCGTCCGACCCTGACTTGACGGAAAATCGCGGGCCCAAAGCCTTCCAAACGGATAGCGATGGCGCAGCCGAGACAGAGCAACAAGGCGGGCAACGTGATGAGAAGTGCCAGGACAACGTCGAACAGCCGCTTGCCGTAGGTCTTATACATTGCAGCCACCCTTCAGTTGAGGTCGTTTTCTCGGATGCCGTCCCAGGCGTTCGAAAGCTTCGCGGTTCCGAGGATAAGGCTGACGACCCGTTCGGAGGTGTTCGGAATGCAATAGTCTTCGGGAACGGGATGGGGAATACCGGCGGCCTCACGTTCCGCAAATAGACGCGTTGCGGCATCTACACCACGCAAGATTGCGTCGGCGGCAAGACCAGTCACGAAAATCGATCCTGTGTCGAGTGCCTCTGGGCGTTCGATGGCGTCGCGGGGCGTTATGGCAGGGAAGCCCAGGATGGAGGATTCCTCTGCAATGGTGCCGCTGTCGGATATGGCGCAGAAGGCAGCCATCTGCAGGCGGTTGTAATCGTGAAAACCGAAGGGTTTGAGGAAGCGCATGCGGGCGTCGGTTACCGTGCTTCCAAGGGCCTCAAGTCTTTTGCGCGTGCGCGGGTGGGTCGATACGACCACCGGCATGTCATGGTGCGCGGCAAGTCCTTTCAGCGTGTCGACGAGCGAGGCGAGCCGCGCGCTGCTGTCAACATTCTCCTCTCTGTGGAGAGAGACGATGAAATAGCCACGGGGTTTGAGATCGAGCCGAGCAAGAATGTCCGACGCCTCGATATCGGAACGGTAGTGCTCCAGCACTTCGCGCATCGGCGAGCCGGTAAGATAGATGCGGCGATGCGCAAGCCCTTCCGACAGTAGATGGCGACGCGCATGTTCCGTGTAGACTAGATTGAAATCGGCGATGTGGTCCACAAGCTTGCGATTGGTCTCTTCCGGCACATTGCGGTCGAAAGAACGGTTGCCCGCTTCCATGTGATAAACTGGGATCTTCATCCGCCGCGCCATGATCGCCGAGATGGCCGAATTTGTGTCGCCAAGCACGAGCACGGCGTCTGGACGCTCGGCGGCGATCACACGCTCGCTCTCTATGAGAATCCGCCCCAGCGTTTCGCCGAGCGTACCGCCGCCCGCGCCGAGGAAATGATCCGGCCGCCGTACGCCCAGGTCTTCGAAAAACACGTCGTTGAGCTCGTAGTCGTAGTTCTGGCCGGTATGAACGATGCAGTGGGCGCTGTGCGCATCGAGCCGCGCCATGACGCGCGAGAGACGTATGATCTCGGGCCGCGTGCCGAGAATGGTCATGACTTTGAGTTTCTGCATCTCAGGCTTCCAGAACAGGATCGGCATAGGTGTCGGGTGCCGCCGGATCGAAGAGGTCTTGCGTCCAGAATAACGTGAGCAGCCGGCCCGCCCCAACATTCTCGATACTGTGCGTGTGCATTGTCGGCATGTCGACGGCTGCTGGCGCGTCGCCGCTCACCCGATATTCCCAGACCGCATCACCGAGTGCCCGGCGGATGCGGATCACCGCCTCACCCTCCAGCACAAGGAAGCGCTCGACCTTGGAAAGGTGGAAGTGGTTGCCACGCGTTACGCCGGGTTCGGTCCAGCTCAGGAACGTCTGGCCCCCGCCGCCGCCTTTGACGGCCTCGAACAGCGTACCGCGCGGATCAGCGTTAATCTTCAACGCCCGAGGGAACCCCGCCGGATAGAGCGCGGCACGATAGCTGTTGAACAGCGCAAGGTCGAAGGGATCGGAAAGGTCGGGATAGACATTGGCCGAGTATGACGTGTGGAAGCAGCGAAGCTTCTCGAGCAAGCTGGGAACGGCGGTTGGGCGCGGTTGTGGCAGCAGGCGACCGATCGTTCCGGCCAACGCAGCATCGACCGCCGACTGCGCGGCCGCTCCGGCATGCAACAGATCGACCCGGCCGTCCGGATTGACGTTCGGGATCTCTCCCCGGATCACCCTGTCGATGAAGGTCGCGGTGACGTTGTTGTAGTCGGGCCGTGCGCCCTCGCCAAAGACGTGCGGCAGGATCAGATCGGTGAACCGGCTGCTTGCACGGGAAAGCACTTCGCCAGCCCTGTGCTTGCCGCGTCCGTAAGGCGTGTCGCCAGAGGCGTGAGTGGAATTGGCGTAGACGATGTGCGGGGCGGACCCAGCCTCGCGGCAGGCGTCGGCGAGCGCCCCTGCAATCGCCGGATTTCCCTGTTCGACCTCTTCGTCCGGCGCGCGGTTGACCCCGGCGAAATGCAACACGGCATCGGCGCCGGAGACGGCCGCGCGAAGGTGTGCCGGATCGTTGAAGGCGGCTCGGTCGAGCCGCACGAGATCGAAGGGATCAGCGTTGCTTTTGAACCGGGCAGCGCAATTGGCGGCGTGCAGCCGAACCGAGGCGTGCCGGCCGAGAAGACCGTCCGCTCCCGTCACGGCGATCTTCATGCTGCTTTACCCCGGTGAGCATCGATCTCCGCGCAAACTTCTGGCAGGCTGAGGAGCAGTTTCTTTACGCCCTCGACATCGAGCCGTTCAGTGTTGTGCGAATGATAGTCCTCATGATGCGCCGTCTCATCATCGCCCTCGGTGAAATATGCCTTATAGTTGAGGTCGCGATCATCCATACGTATGCGGTAGTAAGCGCCCATGTCCTCGCTACGGCCAAGTTCCTGAGCAGTCGCCAAAGTTTCGAAGAGTTTTTCGCCATGGCGCCAGCCAATCTGCTCGACTGGATGTTCCGTCACGCCAAAGAGATCTTTAAGGGCGGACACCAAATCGGAGATGGTCGAAGCGGGCGCTTTGCGGATGAACAAGTCGCCCTGCCGCGCGTGCGTAAAAGCGTGGTGCACGAGCGCCACCGAGTCCCGGAGCGGCATGAGAAAGCGGGTCATCGCCGGCTCGGTCAGCGTGATCGGCCGTCCGGCCTTGATCTGGTCGATGAAGAGCGGAATGACTGACCCGCGCGAATACATGACATTGCCGTAGCGCACGATCGACACGGTCGTCGGCGACGCAGTGCCTATCGAACGGGCAATTGCGGCCGCTACCTTTTCCATCATGGCCTTTGAGATGCCCATCGCGTTGATGGGCAGCACCGCCTTGTCTGTGGACAAGCAGACCACCGAGCGCACGCCGGCAGCCACCGCTGCCTGAATCACGTTCTCGGAGCCGAGAATGTTGGTGCGCACTGCTTCAAGCGGAAAGAATTCGCAGGAGGGAACCTGCTTCAGCGCGGCCGCATGGAACACGCGGGTGGCGCCTGCCATCGCCCGGCCGACGCTCTCGCGGTCGCGAATGTCGCCGACGTAAAAGCGGACGTTGTTCCTGCGCAGATCGTTGCGCAGCATATCCTGCTTCTCTTCATCGCGGCTGAATACCCGGATCTCGCTGCACCCTCGGTCCAAGAGATCCCGCAGCATCGTCTTACCGAAGGAGCCGGTGCCTCCGGTGATGAGCACGCATTCATTTTTCATTCTCAATCACTTTGTCTTAAAGTGGGCGTGAGGGTATCGCGACGAGAGGCCAGGGGAAAGCAACCATAATGCTCGTTCAGCGTGTGGCAAACATTCCAACACAATGCCGTGGCAACTTCGCTACGAAATGCGCTTCGCGTCCGCCGTCGGCAACGCGAACCAGGCGGTCGGCACAATCTGAACACAGCAACGAGTTTAAAATTGCACTCTGATTGCAAAAACTTGGCCTGCCCGCACCCCATAGCTCATGTGCGCTTCGCGCAAGGTTCGCCGTTGCTAACAACGTCCGGAAATTAAAGTCAATGGAGCGTTGGGGGGCTGACGTCGCTCCACGGCGTCTCGGCCGTCGTGACGGTCCGCTCAGCAGCCGCGTGGGGGGTGTGCCTGTATCCCTCGACAGTGCGCATTAAGACGGCGCGCGCTGTCGTCATGTCTCGGGCCAGCATGGCCTCCCTCAGGCCATCCAGCTCTTTCTTCAGTTCGGCGGATTCGAGGAAAGGCTCGTCCGACTTGAATATGCGCAAATGCTCTGTCGCTTCCGTGTGTGCGCCGATGAGGAGTTCCTCGTAGAGCTTCTCACCGGGCCGCAAGCCGGAATAGACGATTTCGATATCACCATTTGGATTGTTGTCGTCGCACACTTCGAGATTTGACAGCCGCACCATCAGACGCGCCAAGTCATCGATGCGGACTGGATCACCCATCTGCAGTACGAACACCTCGCCGCCCTTCGCCATGGATCCAGCCTGCACAACCAAGGCGGCAGCTTCCGGGATCGACATGAAATAACGAGTCACCTCAGGATGAGTGACGGTGATCGGTCCACCGGCGCGGATCTGCTGGCGGAACCGGGGCACAACCGAGCCGGAGCTATCGAGCACGTTGCCGAAGCGGACGACGGTGAAGACCGTGGACGAATGTTCGGCCGCCATCGCCTGCAACACGAGTTCCGCGAGCCGCTTGCTTGCTCCCATGGTGTTCGTTGGACGGACAGCCTTATCCGTAGAGATTAGGACGAAGCGCTCCACGCCAGCGTCGCGTGCGCATTCGGCGACGATGCGGGTTCCGAACACATTGTTATCCAGTCCGGCGACAGGGTTGTGCTCAACGAGCGGCACATGCTTGTAAGCGGCCGCGTGGAAGATGGTCTCGATATTGTTCTCGACGATCGTTTCCTTGACGAGCTTGGCATCGAGCACGGTGCCCAGAACCGAGCGGATCTTTGGTCGCGGCTTGCCTTCAAGAAGGCTACCGACAAGCTCGTTGATTTCGAGCTCGATCTTGTAGAGGGCAGGTTCCGATACGTCGAACAGCACAATCTGAGACGGGCCCTGAGTGACCACCTGACGAACCAATTCGGAACCAATTGAGCCGCCTGCGCCTGTGACAAGAATAGACTTGCCCTTCGTGTTGCGGGTCATCAACTCCTTGTTCGGCTCGACCGGATCGCGGCCCAGCAGATCTCCGACCTCTACGTCGCGGAGGTCGTTCACGTTGACTTTGCCGGATGCAATGTCCTCGTAAGCTGGCAGCACCTTGACGGCAATCGGCAGGCGCTCCAGCTGACGGAGGACGTCGCGGCGATCGCGACGATGCGGGATGGCGACGAGCACCTCGCAGACACCCTCGCGCTCGATGAGCCGCGGGAGACGGTTCGGTGCATAGACTTTAACCCCGTTGACGTATTGGCGCCACAGCGTGGGAGAGCTGTCGATGAAACCTACGATCTGATGATCGCGCGCGCGCCGGACGTTGGCGAGCAGCTCTAGGCCCATCCGGCCGGCGCCATAGATGACGGTCGGTTTCGACGGCGCCCTTGGAGCCATCACAGGCATGCGGACGTCGATGCTTTCAAGCGCGATCTTGATGGCGTAGCGGGTCAGGGTCAGGAAAAATGCAGCGCCAAGGCCGAACGGAATGATGACCGAACGGGGAATGCTGTTCTGTCCCGTCATGAAAACGAGAAGCGACCAGATGAGCGTCGCGAGGCTCACGGCCATCCAGACCTGGCTGGTGCCCCGGGACCCAATGTAGCGGGTCACCAAGCGATAGACGCCAAACCACCATAACGTGGCGCAGACGATCAGCGGCGCCGCAGCGAGCAACGCAATTGTGGCCGGGCTCCTTGGCACGTACGCCACGCCTAGCCGCAAGGCATGTGCGAGCCACAGCGCAAAGCTCAGCGCGATGAGGTCGACGGCTACGAGAACGGCTCGCTTGTGATATCGTGGCTTGTTCAGAAGCCAGGAACGCAGGCGAGCGGGCAAGCCGCCCATTTCACGCTTGAATGTCAAAGTTGTTCCTCAACCCTTACAGCGTTACGTGAGCAGCGGCACCGGCTCGCAGACAACGGTCACGGCAGCCGCAGAAATATTCGAGACGAGCACTCGCAAAGCCTCTGCTGCCGAGCGTCAGCAACGGAGCTAATGTATGTTCGCCGCGCGTTCAAAATCTAATTTGAGCTAAAAAAATGTCTTGTCATCCACGTCGCGGCCCCTGTGGAGACAATTGAAGTAGCGGCCTAAGGTTACTCGACGGCGCTGGGTCTGCAAACTTTAATCTGTCGTCAGATCATGAAAACGTCCGATTGCTTCTGAATATTTTTTAACATATTGAAACTTTTATATTTTATATCGTCTGCACGCGAGCGGGCGCTGCAGTTTGCGCGCCGTCAGATGAACTTTGGCGCCGAGTTGATGACTCACCGCATCACCACATAAGGGAATAAAGTTTCCTGACGGTCAACTAGGCGGGCTGTGGATTTTCTGTGGATCGTTTGGTGTCCGGCGCCGCGAACAGAGCCAGCGTTAGGATCGAGCCGACGATTGCGCACTGAAACCAGTTTTGCCAAAGCCCGAAGGTCGGTACGAGGATCGTCATGCAAACGGCGGCATGCATGATGCCCATCGGATAGGTGCGCTGACCAAGGAGCTGAAGTTTTCGTAACAGGGCAAACCCCAGCGCGGCGAACGCCAGGACGCCCGCAATACCGAGCTCGTACCAAATCTGAAGGTAAATGTTGTGAGGGTGCGCACGCGTTTGTGGAGCGGCAACAGCGTCTTTTTGGCGCTTGACCAGACCCTGCCTGACACGTTCTTCGTCGAGATGGCGGGTCGAATTCGTGCCGACGCCGAGGATCGGCTTTTCTAAGGAGCGCTTCGCCGTGTAGTCCCAGATAATCACGCGCGCGCGTGCCGATGCAAACACATTAGGATTTTTGTGAACGTCGACGGCGAAGAGTGCGAGAGCGAGCGGAATGATCAAGAATAGCAAAGCGGAGAAAGCGGCGGTCCAGAACCAATACGACACGCGTGGCGTCACATAGGCCATTGCAAGCGCAACGATGGCAACAACCGTCGCGAGCTGAGCACTCTGAGACTCCATGTTAGGATGAACCATCACGACTACAAAACAGGCGCCGACGCCGGCGTAAATCGCCCAACGCGCAAATCCCTTCACATATAGCCGAGCAGCAAGAATGGCGGGAGCAAGCAGCAATGAAACGACCGTGACAGAACGGTTGCCAATGTTTGCATTTAGCCTAACAATCTGTCCGTTTACGATGGTCCCGTGTTTGCTGAGGCCGCGCTCCATGTCCGGAAAGTACGTCAGGATCATCCGAACGATGGCTTGGCGCATCCAGATTTCATAACAAACGAAAAGTCCCGCCAGAAGGAAGCCAACCAGAAACCCGCGCCCAAGCGATGCGATGTCTTCCACTTCTATCTTGTCAATGTACGTTGCAAGATAAAGCGCATGCAAGATCAGTACGGCAAGGAAGATGGCTTCGAAGAATGATTTGAACGGCTCGACGGACCAGGCGCATGCGATCAAAATCCATGCAGCGAACAACATCTCTGGCCGTAGGAAAAACACCTTAGCGCGGTCCATCGCGCCGGGCTGCATCGCGTCTCGAATCGCAAGAAATGCAGCCCCGCTCATCGTGAAAATTGCGATTGCAAGTGGGCCAATGCGCGGGACTGCGACGCTGAGGACCGTGGCGAAGGTTGCAACCGCGGCGAGAAGGAACGCGCGTGTCGGCGCGGCCTCAGTTAACCCGCGCCGGACCCTGCTCATCAGCTGTTGCATGGATGCATTCGAATAGCTTGTTGCAAATTGACGTCGATCAATCGACCCGGACGAACTTTGAAGCCGAAATCCCCGACGCACGGTACAGTGGGCGTCTACAAGAGACAATGCTCTTGGCCCAAAACTTACCGTCGTCGCTAACGCAGGCGCAGCAGACCACCACACCCGAACTATCGCTGACGGAGACCGCATCTTTCGTCTCCTAAACATTCGCAAGCCGCACTACTGAACGGCACTCGGCTTGAGCTGCCGGCGGCGCGACGAATGCATCTTCCATAACCGTCGACCAAGCTTGACAGGGTGGGTCGGCGATGATCAGTACGGCGCACCTGCGCCCGCCCGCGCATTCTTCCTGATAAGGCATCTTCGATGCGACAACCGAACGTCCAACAGGCCCTCGAGCGAGCCCGCAACATCATAGATCAGGAAATCGAAGCGCTCGTGCAGTTGCGCGACAGCTTCAACGAGAGCCTGATGCATGCCGTGACCCTCATTCAGGGCTGCACCGGACGCCTTGTCGTGACCGGCGTCGGCAAGTCCGGGCACATCGGCGCCAAGCTTGCGGCGACGTTTGCCTCGACGGGCACGCCATCCTTCTTCCTGCACGCCGCCGAAGCCTCTCACGGCGATCTCGGCATGGTGACGAGCCAGGACGTCGTGCTGGCGATCTCGAATTCGGGCATGACGAAGGAACTTTTTCCGGTTCTCGACTTCTGCGCCGCGAACGGCACCAAGGTCATCTCGATGACCGCCAACGAATCCAGCCGGCTTTCGCGGCAGGCCGACATCGCTCTCGTGCTTCCGAAGGTGAAGGAAGTCTGCCCCAACAATCTTGCGCCGACGTCGTCCGCGATCATCACACTCGCAGCGGGGCACGTGCTGGCCATTCTGCTCATGGAGCAGCGGTCGTTCGAAGACTCGGACTTCGGCAAGCTGCATCCCGGCGGACGGCTCGGGCTGTTGCTGTCTTCGGTGCGCCGCTACACGGACGAGTTCAAGGACAAGGTGCCCACGGTCGGGCCGCAGGAGCTGCTCGGCCACGTCGTCATTCGTCTCGCCGAGGGCCAGCGCGGGTGCGTCGTGGTGATCGAACCGGACACCAACCGGCTGCTCGGTCTGATCACCGAGGGCGACTTGCGGCGCGCATTTGCGCCGGACATGTTCGGAAAGACCGCACAAGAGATCATGACCGTGCGGCCGTTCACGGTCTCCATCGATGACCTGATGAGCGCGGCCGTTTCGCTGATGAAGGAACGCCGCATCGCCAACGTCGTCGTCGTCGAAACCGACGACACGGTTGTCGACGTGCTGCACAGCAAGGACCTCATGCAGCGCGGCTATATGTGATCGGATCTGCCGCAATCGGCTGAGCCAATAGAAAACCCCGCACTTGCGGCGCGGGGTTTTCGATGTCCGTCAGAGTGATCGACTTAGGCGGCGACGGGAGTAGCCAGCGCGAGGTCGATCTTCTCCTTCAGCACCTTTTCGTTGAACGGCTTGATGATGTAGCCGCTGACGCCGGCGCTTTTCGCGGCGTTGATGTTGTCCTGCTTCGATTCGGCGGTGACGAGGATGAAGGGCGTGTCGCTCATCGAAGGGTCCGCACGGACGGCCTTCAGGAGCTCGTAGCCGGTCATGGGTTCCATGTTCCAGTCCGAGATGATCAGGCCGTATTTCTTGGCCTTGATCTTCTGCAGGGCGGCTTCGCCGCTTGCAGCGTCGTCAACGTTCTCGAAGCCAATCTGCTTCAAAAGCTTTTTAATAATCCGCACCATGGTGCTGTAATCGTCCACGACGAGTACAGGCATGTCGTTCGTGCTCATAACCAATCCCCTTCAACTACCCGTCCATGGCGCCTATCCCGCCGCATGGGATCGCGCGCCAGCCACCTCTGCATCTGAGCCCAAATTATGCCGATGGATTGCTTGCGATTAGATTAATGGGACCTTTCAACATTCCGAAGTATCCAAAACACCGCCGTCGGACTGTTCGCTCGCCATGTAACGGAATGGAAACTAATCGCTGTTAACGATGTGTTTCCATGAATTGCTGGAGCCCGGATTCCGCCCTCACTTTTGGGTTCCGGCATTCGCTCCAGCGGCCGGCAAGGATGCTGCTCGTATGTCCGCACCACTCATTCGTGTTCTGGTCGTGGATGATTCCGCGTTCATGCGCGGTGTCCTGCCGACCAAGATCGAAGCCGATCCGCGGTTCAAGGTCGTCGGCATCGCGGTCAACGGGCGCGATGCCATCGACAAGACTCTCGCGCTCAAGCCGGACGTCATAACCCTCGACATCGACATGCCGGTGATGAATGGCATCGATGCGTTGAAGGAAATCGTGCGCGTCAGCACCGCGTCCGTGATCATGGTCAGCGCGCGCACTGAGCAAGGCGCGGCCATCACGCTCGAAGCGCTGGCGATCGGCGCGGTCGATTTCATTCCCAAGTCGAACGGCGTCGAGCGCATTCACGAAAAGCTGCTGGCGGCCTTCGAAGCCAAGTCCCACAAAACCCGCTCGTTGGCCGCCCGCCCCGCCAGCGTCATGCGTCCGTCGGGGCCGCCCCGAGCGAACGGCGGAGCGCGCTTGAGCGCCAAGATTTGCATTATCGGATCCAGCACGGGCGGTCCGCAGGCCCTGCAAACGGTTCTGTCCCAGTTGCCCGAAAACCTGCCGGTGCCGGTCGTGGTCGCGCAGCACATGCCGCCCAACTTCACCAAGGCGCTGGCCCAGCGTTTGAACGACACCTGCAAGCCGAGGGTCGTGGAGGCGGAAGACGGCGCGCCGTTGGTCAAGGGCACCGTTTATATCTCGCCCGGCGGCATGCAGACACGCGTAACCGCGACCGAACTCAAGGTCTCGGCCGAACAGGGCGAAAGCCTCTACAAGCCATCCGTCGACGTGCTGGCCGAGAGCGCGCGCGCCGCATTCGGCAAGAACATTCTGGGCGTCATGCTGACGGGAATGGGCGCGGACGGCGCGGCCGAGTTCACCAAGCTGCGCAAGCTTGGCGGATACAACATCTCGCAGGATCAGGCGTCTTGCGTGGTGTACGGCATGCCGCGGTCGCTGGTGGAAGCCGGCGGGGCAGATGAAGTTCTGCCACTCGATCAGATCGGTGTGCGGATCCGCGCCGCGCTCGGCGCCAATTGAACTGACGGCGCCAGTTTGAACTGATCCGGCAAACGCCGGAACGACCAACGCGCCAGACGCCGCCGGCTAGATCTGCAGCGCAGCCTCGGCTTCATCGAAATCGTTGAGTTCCGTTTCGCCCAGCAGCAGCGACAGGATCAGCGCGTGGCTCTTGTTCGACGCGCCGAGCTTGCGTTTGATGTTTTCGATGTGCACCCGGACCGTGTTCGGGCTGATGTCGAGCTGCTGCGCGACCTCTTTTTCTGACTGACCGCGGCCGGTCAGGACGAGGCAGGCTCTTTCGCGGCGCGTGAGAACGTCTCGCCGCTTGGGTATCGTGGCTGCCGATAATGCTGTTTGAATTGTCGTCACCCGTTCAGCCCCTCATCCCCGAAACGTCTCTGCGGCGCGTTGAGATTCATCGCCGCCTTACAATTGACCCTGGGGGCACTGCCTTATCCCAGGCTTATACGGAACATCGCGCGGTCACGCTTTTCCGCGCGCGCAGTAAGCGCGCCACAGACTGCGATAGGCATCCTCGACCTCACGCGCGAGACCGGCGCTGTCGGAACCGATCGGAGATGCCGCGAACTTCGCCCGCAATTCGCTTCGCATGCGCGACAAGGTTCCGATGTTGCTCGCAGCCGTGACGGCACGCGCGACGTAAGCGTCGACATCGTGCGTGACCCAGTCGTCGAGGCCGACGCTGCCGAGGATGGATGCGCCGAAGCGTCCAACGGGCGGGCGGCAAGCCAGCGAAACGACGGGAACACCCAGCCAAAGCGCCTCGATCGTCGTGGTGCCGGCGTTGTGCGGGAATGGATCCAACGCAATGTCGATGGTTCCGTACGCGTCCCATGTGCGCGGTTGGGGCGAGGTGTACACCAGCTTCACGCGGCCCGGCTCCAGGCCGGCGGCGGCGAAACGGGCATGCCATGCTGCGCAATTCTCATCTTCCCGGAACGGCTTGCTGTTCATGACCAGCCGGGAATTCGGAACACTGCGCAGGATGCGCGTCCAGGCCTTGACGACATCCTCGTTGATGCGTGCCGGACGGCTGAAGCAGCCAAACGTAACGAAGCCGTTCTTGAGAGCCGGCAGCGGCGCCACGTCGGGCATCGCCTCGGGCGGCACGTAGACGTGCGGCATGCGCGACAGGCGGATCGGGCGCTCGGCGAAATAGCGCTCCGCGCCCATCGGCAGCAGCGCCTCGTTGATGAGGAACGCGTCAATGGCCGACAGACCGGTCGTGGTGCCGGAGCCGACCATATGCGCGACCTGGACCGGGGCGGGCTTGCGGGCGAACGTCAGCAGACGGTTGCCAGAGGTGTGGCCGGCGAGATCGATCAAGACGTCGATCTCGTCGGCACGCACCATGTCGGCTACGTCGGCATCGGACAGGCCGACCGTCGAGCGCCAGCGCGCGGCATGGCGCTTGAAGCGGTCGGTCACCGCATCCGGGTTGGCGACCTCGGCATAGCAGGTGACTTCGAAACGGCTGCGGTCGTGCGCGGCGATCAGGGATTCGATGAAGAAGCTGACGGCGTGGTAGCGGAAATCCGGCGACATGTAGCCGATGCGCAGACGCCGTTCCGGATCGTGCGAGCCAAAATGCACGGGGTTCGACGGCATCAAGGGCGCGGCGTGGGCGTGATCCCAGTCGCGATACGCCTCGAAGATCGCATCGGGCGTCATGTCGGTGCGGTAGTTCAGGCAGAACAAGTAGTTCGAATGCGCGATGGCGAAATCGGGCTTGAGCTTCACGGCTCCGGCAAAGCATTCGGCGGCTTCAGGCAGGCGATCCTGTTGCATCAGCGCCGTGCCGATGTTGTTCAGCGCGTTGGCGTCGTGGGGATTGAGCGCGACGGCGCGGCGGGCCGCGGATTCGGCTTCACGGGCATTGCCCGCGAGCGAGAGCGTCCACGACAGGTTGGACCAGGCATCGGAGTAGTCCGGCCGCAGTGCCAAGGCCCGGCGCAGATGCGCTTCCGCTTCGGCGGCGCGCCCGAGATCCTTGTAGACGCTGGCGAGGTTGTTGTGCGCTTCGGGAGACTGCGGGGCGAGGCGGACGGCTTCCTTGCCGTGCACCTCCCCTTCGGCCAGGCGGCCGAGACCGCGCAGCATGGGTGTGATGTTCCAGCGGAAGTCCGCCCGATCCGGGGCGCCGGCTATCGCTTTCGTCAAGTCGGCGACGGCTTCGGCCAAGCGTCCCATCTTGTAGGCCGCGACGCCGCGCAGATGCCGCGCGTCGGTCGCCTCAGGCGCGGCGGCGAGCACGCTTTCCGACAGCGCCAGGGCGCGCGCGAAATCGCCAGACTGGAACGCCTGGACCGCGTCGTCGAAATTGGCCTGGACGGCTTTTTCATCCGTCTGGCGCTGTTTCCCGCACCATTCGGTCCAGAGGCTTCGGACGGCGGTCTCGATCTCGCGGGCAAGGCCGGGGCCGTCGCAGAGCGGGGAGGCCGCAACACGGGCGCGCATGCCAGAGCGCAGGGTCGCGAGCGCTTCGAGGTCGGACGCCTTCGCCGCCGCCAGCGCCACATAGCCCGCGATGTCCTTCGCCACCCAGTCGCGCAGGCCGACGGCGCTGAGATTGCTCGCGCCGAACCGGCCAACAGACGGACGATCCTCGACCGACACCACCGGAACACCCAGCCACAAGGCCTCGATCGTCGTCGTGCCCGCGTTGTGCGGGAACGGGTCCAGCGCGATGTCGACATCGCCATAGGCCGACCACGTCTTCGGCTGCGGGCTCGTGTAGACCATGGCGAGCCGCTCACGGCCGATACCGTGCGCCGCAAACCGCTGCGCCATCAGATCCGCGAACGCCGCTTCCGAGAACGCCTTCGCGTTCAGCAGCAGGCGGCTGTTCGGGACTTTTTTCAGGATCTCGGACCACGCCGCCACGACACGGTCGTTGATGCGCTCCGTGCGGCCGAAGTAGCCGAAGGTGATGTAGTGGTTCCTCAACGCCGGGAGCGGAGCCACCTCCGGCATGCCCTCCGGCGGCTGGTAGGCCACCGGGATCCGCGACAGGCGGACGATGCGTTCGGAGAACAGATGCTCGCTGCCGACCGGCGCCATCTCCTGGTCGGACAGGAAG
>NZ_JBHYDS010000011.1:0-106638 GCF_051860585.1 Hyphomicrobium sp. | reverse complement strand
GCCTTGACTTCCAAACCCCAGCCGAGATCTTTCTTGCTCAACTGTTGCACTTCGAATGTGAATCCACATCCCGGCCTTCGCCGGGATGACGGAGTATGGGGAAACCGGCCTGGACGAACTTTGACGCGTTGGCTGCGTCACGGCGCAGCCCGTTATTATTGGTGGCATGGACTGCAACAAACTCTTCGTCATGTCGGCGTCATGTCGGCGTCATGGCGGAGCCATGCCTCGCGTCACGGCGAAGCCGTGCTCCGCACGGACGACGGCCGGGGCCCACGCAAGTTTCCACAGACGCGGCGGTAGAGGCGGGCGGCATCGCCACATCGATGGTGGTGCCGAACCGAGCCGCAGGGAAGCTAGCCGATCCGGGCGGCGGCGCTGCGCAGGCCTTGGATGGTCTGTTCGTAGGTCTCCTCGTCGCGGGTCTCCGGATAGACCATGTAGACGGGATAGACGAAGCGGCGGGCGCGTTTTGGCTGGCGCAGGCGGCCGCGGGCGACGTGCTGTTTGACGATGCGGGCCGGAAAATAGGCCGATGCCTCGTTCGCGAGCAGGTAGTCGATGCTGATCGAGCCGAGGTCGAGATGCAGGCCGGGGTTGGTCAGTTCGGGATAGGCGGCGGCGTGGTCCTGCTGGAAATCCGGGCCCCAATCGACGAACACATAGTCGCTCGTGGAGCGCCGGCTTGACGGCTTGGCGCTCGTGACGAGAACGAATTCCTCATCGAAGAGATGCTCGACGACGTGGCCGGGCGGCTGAATGGGCCGGTACATGACGGCGAGATCGAGTGTGCCTTCAATGAGGCGCTGGGTCAGCGTCGCGGACGGCGCCGAGATCGCCGTCACGGCGATGTCAGGGCTTTGCGCGCGCAGGCGGGCGACCCATTTCAACAGAAATCCTTGCCACAATCCCATCGTCGCGCCGACGGCAAGGTGGTCGCGATGCTGGTCGGAGAGGCTCACCTCGAGCTGGGCTCGCTGCCAGACGCGCACGAGGGCAAGGGCGTGCTTGCGGAACTGCTCACCAGCGGTCGTGAGGTCGGCGCCGGACTTGGATCGTTCGAAAACGGGACGACCGAGCAGGTCTTCGAGACCTTTGATGCGGGCCGAGACCGTCGATTGCGTGATGTTGAGCTTGGCGGCGGCCTCGATGAAGCTGCCTGTTTCCGCGACCATCAAGAAGGTTCGCGCGAGGTTGATATCCATGGGTACTCGCAACGCGCTTCAAGCGCTGAAATCTATCTATCGAAATCTTCGATAGCAGTCACCGGAAAAATCCGTTTGAAGAGGGGATTGATTCTCACCACATTGAAGCTCGGCCCGTCGATGAGTCGGGTCAGATTCGGCTCAGCTCAGCTGGGCGTTCAATGGAAGGACTACGAAGATGGCTAAAGCTGCAAAGAAGCCTGCCGCGAAGAAGGCTGCTAAGAAGCCTGCTGCGAAGAAGAAGAAGTAAAGAGTTTCTGCCTCGAGCTCTCGGAGCTGGCCGTGAGAGTTGATCGCGTCATTCCGGGGATCCTGATCGCACTTTGTTTCTTAGCCTCGGCCGCTCACGCGGCCTCGATCACAAATCGAGACGACACAGACCGCACGGTCACGGTCGTCGAGGGCAGTACCCAAAAAGGCCATGTTCTCAAGCCGAACGAGGCACTTCGAGGGATCTGTGAGACAGGATGCTTGATCCGGCTCGGCGCCAGTCGAGATGACCCGTTCGAGCTGACTGGCTCGGAGAATACGTCGATCGAGGAAGGCGAGCTCTACGACGACGAGGTGGACGTGCCGTCAGATCCTGCACAAGGCGCTGACGTCCGGCCTTCTCAGCCCACCTCTCGTTGGTAGATGAGGGCTCGTAGTAGTGAATAGGAACCCGGTCCCGCTCGTCGCGGGGCCGGGTTTTCCTTTTCCGGGGAGGTCAGGCGCCTGGCGCCGATCGAGCCGCGGCGGCCGCATCAAGCGGGGCATCCGACGCAACACAAGGGCCGAAGAGGGCGGTGAAGCTCCGCTCAAGTGCTCTATCCACAGTTTTCATGGATGTGGTGCGCCCGAGGTCGGCGAGGCTCGTGACGCCATGATCGGCGATCCCGCAGGGCACGATGCCATCATAATGCGTGAGGTCGGGCGCCACATTGAGGCTGATGCCGTGGAAGCTGACGCCGCGGCGGATGCGAATGCCGATTGCGGCAACTTTGCGCTCTCCGCTTGCAGGATTGGGATCCACCACCCACACGCCGACGCGGCCGGGGCGGATCTCGCCCGTCACGCCGAACTCGCCCAGCGTGTCCACGATCCAGCGTTCGAGCGTGGCGACGAAGGCGCGCACGTCCGAACCGAAGCGGCGTTGAACGTCGAGCATCACGTACGCGATCCGTTGCCCCGGGCCATGGTAGGTGTACTGGCCGCCGCGGCCGGTCGCGAACACGGGCAAACGTCCGGCGTCCTTCAGGTCTTCGGCGCGCGCGCTGGTGCCTGCGGTATAGAGTGCGGGATGTTCCAGCAGCCAGACCAATTCGGAGCTGCGCCCGTCGCGAATTTCGGCCGCGCGGCGCTCCATGGCCGCGACCGCCACGGGGTAGGGAACGGGGCCTGACGTGACCGCCCAGCCGATCGCGCTTCTATCGAAATCCATCATGGATAGAGACCTAACACCGAACTTCGGGGCTGTGGGATGCTTTGCCTCGGCAGGTCGCTCGCGGCGTCGGTTTGGCGCTTGCCTTGGGGCGCTGGCTCTGTTAGTTCGGCGGCTCTCAGGTGCCTCTTGTTCGCCCGTCACGGGTTGGCTATATGGGGCGCTTCGAGCCATGATGCGGTCGTGGCGGAATTGGTAGACGCACTACCTTGAGGTGGTAGCGCTGGAAACGGCGTGGAAGTTCGAGTCTTCTCGACCGCACCATAATTTGGCGAGGCCTCTACCAAGGCCTTGCAACGAGCTTGGCTCCCAGCCGGGCCACTCGCTCCGAGCCGGGTCTCTAGTTCCCGGCCGGGTCACCAGTTCCTAGCCGGGGCTGGCCATTTCGGACAACAGGCGCATTGTCGGCCGTCAGAGTTGTCTCCCGCAAGGGGAGGGGCCGCCGTTCGCCCCGCCTGAGCCGGCGGGCGGCAGCGACGGCTCGGCTGCCATCGCGTTGTCGATCCCTCAAGGCGGCTTCGCAAACTGGGGCCGGACCGGCCGCCGGAGCCTTGCCGCTTTACCCAGGGCGCGGGCTTCGCGGAGGTAAGGGTTCGTTTACGTCGTTGCGCGAAGGCCGGGGCCGTCAACACTTCATAGAGCGTCACACCTCTATCCTGCGCAGTATCGTGTTCCAGATCTGCGGCAGCCCCTCAATGACCGGCATCTCCGTTCCTCCGAAGCGACTGGCCCGCCTTGCGCGGTGCTTCAGACGGTTTGCGCGCGAAAATCGCGGCGTGACGAGCATCGAGTTCGCCATGGTCGCGGCGCCGTTCTTTTTTCTCGTGCTCTCGATCATGACGATCGGCACGCAGTTCCTGACGATGCACTCGCTCGAGAACGGCGTCTCCGAGGCGTCGCGCAAAATCCGGACGGGTGAGGCACAGACGGCCGGCTTGAACCGCGGGGCGTTTCGGCAGCTCGTGTGTTCCTCGGCGGGATCGATGATCAGCTGCGACACGCACCTTGTCGTGCACGTCAAGAGCGCAACGTCCTTTGCCGGCCTCGTGCCGCCGCCGACCTGTACAACGAATGGCAATCTCACGCCTGCCGCCGGCTCCGCGACCGATGCGCTGAGCGCCTCGACCGGCCAGGAGAACATGAAGGTCATCGTGGTCGCCTGCTACAATTGGGAAGCCGGCGTGGGGCTTTGGCAGGTGCTCTGGAATCTCGTCTCGCCGACGCCCCCGGTCCAGGGGAAGACCGTGCTGTCGGCCGCGGCCGTGTTTCAAACCGAACCCTACAAATAAGATGGAGCGCGCCATGACCGGCGGAGCGAATAGTCCTCAGGCCACCAAGGCGAACGTCTCGCGACGTCGCATGGCCCTGGCGAGGATCAAGGCTGCCGCGCGCGATTTCCGGCGGGACGTTCGCGGCATCGCCGCGGTCGAATTCGCGTTTATTGCGCCGATCCTGCTCGTCATGCTGCTCGGCACCGTGGAGGTGACGCGTGCGATTTCGATCGATCGGAGGTTCAGCCTCGTCACGAGCACCGTCGCGGACCTGATTACCCGCGAGGAAGCGCTGACGGCGACGGACGTACGCGCGATCTATGACGTGGCGGCGCAGATCATGAGGCCGTACGACGTTACACCGCTCCAGATTTCCATCGTTCCCGTCGCTGCCATCAGGACCGGAACCAATCTGGTCTATCCGCAGACAGCGAACCGGCCTGGCTACAATGGTGGCGCGGTGCCTGCCCGGTGCGCGGCCTACACGCTGACGACCGGCATGCTCGCGGAAAAGGAGAGCCTTATTATCGTCGAGGGGACTTATACCTTCAGTCCTCTGTTCGCGGGCTTCCTGATGAACGGAGTGAGCTGGACGCAGAAGGCATTCGCACGCCCCCGCAAGAGCGCGTACGTAGATTTCGGCGACAAGTTCGGCACCTGCACGGCCTAAACGGCTTATGGAAGGTTTCCGACCCCAATTTACGCCCCCGGTTCGCCGAACCGGGCCCGCGCAAGCGCGTTAATTCCTTGACGCCGTTGAGCTGATTGCAGTTCACCCTGATCTTCAGTATGCTGCGACTAAAGTCGAAGGTGCGCCTTCTATCGAATGCCGCTTCGGGCGACGGGGTCGCTAAGCCCCGCTCGCGGCGAGTGGATGTGGGGATCCGCTGGTATCCGGGGGGATATCAGCTTGAGACGCGCGGCATGCGCGGAAATTGGGACAAGAACATCGCCGATCGGGTGTTTGTACCCGGCCGTATACGTGCAGCCGAAGTCGGCGAAACGACGTTCGGTCTTCCAGGAAGGGGAGAATATGGGCCGTCGATCCCTTCATACCGCCGATGAGCTGCGGGAACTGATCATCGGTGCATCCACCGATCTTATTCGTGAATCCGGCCTAGAGGGGTTGTCTGCGCGCGAAATTGCCCGCCGCATCGATTATTCGCCCGGCACGATCTACAATTCCTTCGAGAACCTCGACGATTTGGTTCTGACCATCGAGGGACGGCTGCTCGACAGCCTGCTCGACGCGCTCGCGGCGCTGCCCCCTGAGCGCGACGACCGGGTGAGGGTGCAGAAAATCGCCAGCCGGTATCTCGAATTCGTCGCCGACAATCCGAAGCTTTGGAACCTCCTGCTGGAACACAATCTGCCCGCTTCGCGATCGGCGCCCGAATGGTACCGGCAGAAGCTCGAAGCCCTCATGAAAACCGTCGAGCGGGCTCTGTTGCCGTTGGCGAAAGACGGGATCGGCGACGAGGAACTGGCTCGCTCGGCCCGCGTGCTCTGGGCCGGCGTGCACGGTATTGCCTCGCTCTCGACGGCGAACAAGCTGTCGATGGTCGCAAGCGATCACGCGAGCGTGATGCTCGAAGACTTCGTGCGCACCTATCTGGCGGGTTTCGAGCGGAACAAGGACGCCGGTCGCGGCTGAGCGCTTCCGCAGCGCCGGCCATAAGGCTTGGCCGCGCCGCTTTCACACATCGACGTGAGATATCATCTCTAAGGGCTGCGCTAGTGTGCGGGAGCCTGAGGCACGGGCGCGGCCGGCTGGCCGGCCGGCTCGGGCAGCGTTCCCGTGGTGATCGGGCTTGCGGGCGCGGGTGTGCCGGCGATAGCGCTCGGAACCTTCACAACCCCGAACCACGTTTCCTTGGGCAGAAGCTCGGACTTCAGACCGGCCCACATGTCGCGCGAGGACAGGCCCGCCACGAAGACCGTCGGCGAGGGGGCGATCCAGACCGCGAGAGCGAGGGCCGCCGCCATGCCCGCCGAAGCATAAGGATAGCGGCGGTCGAACAGTTTCATGGCGGTGCCGAACGACGCTTTGATGCGCGTGTCCATGACGTCGACCGAGTAGATCTCATCGAGCGTCAGATGCACGAGGTAGCCGACGAACATGAAGCCGCCCGCGAGCCAGGCGACGCCTGCATGACGATCGAGAACGTTGGCGAAGACGACGGTGGTCGCCACGGCACAGAAGAGGGCGGCAAGGATCGAGTGCCAAATGCCACGATGCTTCGCCAGGTTGTGGAAGGCCGTATGCACGCCGTATCGAACGGCGACGAGCGTTCCCAGCCATAGGATCCAGAGCTCGGCGATGGAGTAGCGCCCGGCCGCCGAGAACAGGACCGCAAACGAGAAGAAGATCGCAAGCCCTGCGAAGAGGGCCCGGCTCGGCCGGCTGTCCTTGAGGTCGATATCGGGAAGAACGGATCCCAGGACGCCTGCCAGCGTAACGGGGATGAGGTTTTCCGGTGCGATGACGTTGGCTGCGAGCGTCAGCGTGGCCAGCGTTCCCGCGACCACCGTGCCGACCGCGATATGCGTGGTGAAATTGGCCATGGTGATCCGCTCCCGTTCAAAAGCTCTGCGCCCGCTTCGAGCGCATGGGCAGTCAGGGCTCTCTTGGGACCAGATTCTCGGGGTCGCAGGGAGGCTGGGCCGCTCAAACGATGTGGATAAGGGGCGGCTCCGCCATTTCACCGGTGTGTCATTGGAACGCTGGGCCGAGGTGGACGTGACGCTGGCGCAATCGGGATATCTCTGGCAGGTCTCCTTTTCGTCGTTCAGCAGCGTGGCCAGAGCGGGCGCCACCTATTGTCAGGTTGGATCCATGACGACTGCTTCCGTGCCCAATCGATCCGTCCGCACGCTTCACCTGATCGCGATGGGAAGCATTGCGGTGGCTCTCGCCGTGATGGCGCTCAAATACGCGGCCTTCGTTCTGACCGGGAGCGTGGCGCTCTATTCGGATGCGCTCGAAAGCATCGTCAATCTGGTGACGGCGGTCGCCGCGCTCGTCGCGATCAACGTCAGCACGCGGCCCGCCGACAAGAACCACCCCTTCGGGCATCACAAGGCGGAATACCTGTCGGCCGTGCTCGAAGGCGTGCTGATCGTCGTGGCGGCGATCCTCATCTTCAAGGAAGCCTACAGCGCGCTCGTCGCGCCGCGGATGATCGAGGATTTCGGGGCAGGCGCGGCCGTCAGCGGTCTCGCCACGCTGATCAATGGCGGCTGGTCGGCGTTTCTGATCCGGCGCGGGAAGGCGTTGCGGTCGCCCGCCCTGGTCGCGGACGGCTGGCATCTTCTCTCGGACGTGATGACGTCTGTCGGCGTCATCGGAGGGCTGCTGCTGGCGTACGTGACGGGCTTCAATATCCTCGACCCGCTGATGGCCATTGCCGTCGCCGCCTACATTCTCTGGAGCGGGTCGAAGATCGCGGTGGCGTCGATGAGCGGACTTCTGGACGAGGCGGCCGACGCCGACATTCAGACGCGTATCCGCGAGGCCATCAAGCGCAGTGGCGACGGCGCGCTGCAGGCACATGACGTGCGGACGCGGCAGGCCGGGCGCGTTATTTTCATCGAGTTCCATCTCGTGGTGCCTGGCCGCATGACGGTCGATGCGGCCCATGACATCTGCGACCGGCTCGAGGCCGCTTTGGAGGCCGAGATCGAAGGGTCCGAAGTGGTGATCCATGTCGAGCCGGACCATATGGCCGAGGGGCGGTCGAGCGGCGCCATTCCCCTTTAAGTCTCTCGTCTTTACGTCTCTCGTCGTCGCCGCAATTGGCCGGGTGTTCCCTGGGGGACAGCGCGCCTTTGCGCAGGATGCTTTGGCTTGGGTTGGTGTGTCTGGTATATTGACCAGCACGCCACCTGACTTGATGTCGCCGGTGCGCCGCAATCGCAGCCGGGCGGCTTTCGCCCCTGCCACGCCGGTATCCGGGAGACTGAACACGAGAGTGCGCCGCCATGAAAACCGCTTCCATCCTGCTTTGCGTGCCGATTTTGATGGCGCCCCTCGCCGGCGCGCGGGCGGCGCCTGCGAACCCGGTCGGGTCGGCCGTGCAGGTGGTCAATCTCGTCACGGCGGAGTTCAATCGCGATACGCGGACATTGCAGCGCGGCGACCGGGTGCATCAGGACGAGTCCATCGAGGTGGGGCTCGACGGTTCGAGCGAGCTCAAGCTCGATGACGACACCAAGCTCGCGCTCGGTCCCGGCTCGCACCTGACGCTCGACAAGTTCGTCTACGACGCCGAAAAGGCGAAGGGGTCGATCGTGCTCGATCTTGTGAAGGGCACATTCCGGTTCATGACCGGCGTCGCGGAGAAGCCGACCTACATCATCAAGACGCCGGCCGCCGCCATCACCGTCCGCGGGACGATTTTCGACGTTTTCGTGCAGAACAACGGGCCGACCTGGATCTTGCTGCATGAAGGCGCGGTACAGGTTCGCAGCGCCAAGGGCGTTTGCAAGGATCTTTTCGAGCCAGGGAAATTGATCCGCATCGATAACGACGGTGCAGTCGGGCCGCCAGTGCGCTGGGCATCGCTGCCAGGCAAAGAGTCCGTGCCATTCGACGATGCGTTTCCGTTCGTGGAAAAGACGCCGAGCATCGATCCAGACCCCGTGCTGACGCGCGAGGCAATTTTGACCGGCACGCTCCCGGCCGGCAGCCCGAAGGGCGAGGCGTGCGACGGCAAGTCGGAAGACATCGAGCCCGCGCCGAACAAGGCGACACCCAATAAGGCGGCGCCGAGGAAAGCGAAGCCGACGTACGATGAACCGCCGCCGAAGTATCAGAAGATCAAGAAGCGCGACAAATACAAAGAGAAGCAGCGCGAGGCGGACAACGAGAATGTCAAGAAGGGCATGGGGGCCGCGATCGGGCTAGGGATCATTCTCGGTGCCGGCAAGTACAAGGGCGGCGGCGGCGATTACGGCGGTGGCATGGGTGGTCGCGGAATGCCGGGCCGCGGCATGGGTGGCGGCGGAATGGGCAGCGGCCATGGCGGCAAGTATTAGTCTCGCCTGTTCGGCTCAGCTTTGAAGGCGCGCCCGATAGTGGTCGAGCAGCGCATTGATCGGCATCATTGCCGGATGTGACGCCATGAGCGCGCGTGCCTTGACGCGGGTCGCATCGATATTCGCCTCGGCCGCAGCGCTATCTCCAGAGGCCAGGGCGGATTGGGCCTGCTTGTAGCTTGTTGCGAATTCCGAAAAATCGGCGGCCGCCGCGAGGGCTTCATCACCAACCAGCGCGAAGAGGCGCTCCGGCCGATCCTTGCCGCGCAGGCGAGCCGCCGTGTCGATTTCCAGGAACGCAAAGCCGGCCGCTTCGCGCGCCGTGCGTTCGCCGGCGATGATGGAGGCACCGTAGAGCTTGGTCGCGCCTTCGATGCGGGAGGCGACATTGACGGCGTCGCCCAGCACGGAATAGTCGAAGCGCTGGGGCGAGCCGACATTGCCGACGCAACACGGCCCGGTATTGAGACCGATGCCGATGCGGATCGGCGCGAACGGCTCGGCCGCCGCGGCGCGGCGGGCGGCTTCCTCGCGGTTGAGGCGGATCATGCGCGCCTGCATGGCGAGGGCGGCGCGGCAGGCTTGCGCCGCGTGCGCCGGGTCGGCGACCGGCGCATTCCAGAACGCCATGACCGCATCGCCCATGAATTTGTCGATGGTGCCGCGATGATCGAGAATGATCTCGGACATCGGCGTAAACAGACGGTTGACGAACAAGATCAGCGTTTCGGCGTCCATGCCTTCCGACAGCCGGGAGAATCCGCGCACGTCAGCAAACAGCAGCGTGACGTCGCGGTTTTCGCCGCCGAGCTTCAGGCGCGAGGGATCGGCGGCCAATTCCTCAATCACGGGGGCGGCGACGTAGTGGCCGAAGGCGCGCTTGACGCGGGCGCGGTCCGTCTCCGTCTTGATGAAGGATAGGAGCGAGCCCGCGAGGTAGACCGCGAGGAGCGAGATCGACGGGTAGACCGGGTCGAACAGGTATCCCGCGGCGCTGAAGGCCCACCAGGACGCGGCGACGACGAGCGCAATCGCCGCGGCGCCGATGGCCGCTGCCAAAAGGGCGCCGGAGCGGCGGATCAGCCAGGCGACGAGCGCGCCTGCGAGGACAAGGAATGTCAGCTCGGCGCCCGTCGCGAGCGGCGGGCGAATGAGATGGTCGCCGGACAGCATCTGCTCGACCGCCTGGGCGTGGATCTCGACGCCGGGCACCGAGGACGCGAGGGGCGTCGCGCGCAGATCGAGGAGGCCGGTGGCGCTTGCGCCGATCAGGATATGATGCCCGGCAACGTCGCCCGGCGCGAAGCTTCCGTCGAGAACGCGGTGGGCCGATATGAAGCGGCGCGCGTCGTGCGGCGCGAAGTTCAGCCAAAGCTGGCCGTCGCCGGTCGTCGGCAGTACCGTCTGGCCGACGCGAACGGTTTCGATGCCCACCTGCTGCCCGAACGCGCCGACGCCGCTGCCGCCGGACGCGCGCACGAAGGCCGTCGTTTCTCCCATGCCGACGCGCAGGGACTCGAGCGCCAGGCCCGGGACGAGGACGCCGTTGAGAGCGATGAGGAGCGGCACGTGCCGCACGATCTGGTCCTTGGCCGGGACCCAGTTCACCGCGCCTGCGCCGCGAGCCTTATCGGCGAGGAGGGACAGGGGTTCGATGGCACCGCTGAAGCGAGGGACGAACAGCAGCGGATCGTCTCCCGCGATGGCGAAGCGCGCTTTTGGCGTTCGCGGGGTGCGCCCGGTCGCGGTTTCGCCGGCGATGCCAAGCACGACGGGGGCTTTCGCCAGCGCGGTTGCAAGCATTTCGTCGTTGGAGGGGAGCTTGGCGAGTTCGGAGAGGATCGGCGCGAGGTCGCGTCTCGCCTCGAGCTGGCGGGCGAGCGTGGCAGGTGACAGACGGTCCGGCTCGGACAGGATGAGGTCGATCGCGATCGACTTGGCGCCGGCCTCGGAAAGCCGCTCGACGATGCGGGCGATCTCGGAGCGCGGCCAGGGCCATTGGCCGACCGCGGCGAGGGACGCTTCGTCGATGTCGACGATCCGCACCGGAAAAGCCGGATCCGCTTCTCGCGGTTTCAGGTTCAGGTAGCTGTCGAAGATCGACAGGCGAAGGCGCGCCACGGGGTTGGGATCGAAGATGCGCAGCGCCACCGCAAGCACAAGGATGCTTGCGGTGAGGACGAGGTGGAGCGATGGCCGGCGCAGTTTCATGGCCCGATTGAACCGTTGCATGCCCTGAAACTGGCGTGGGTCCCGGCCTTCATGCGAAGCATGACTTCGTCATGACGCCGGGATGACGTCGAATGGAGGCAGGCGGCCGGCAGCAACGTCATCATGCCGGCATCCACGCTAGTTAGCCAGGAGCCCGACACCGCATGCGTGCTCATTGCTTTTGACCCAGCATGCCATCGACAAAGGCGAACCGCGAATTTTAGATGACGCACCTCAGATCACGACGGTCGCCTTCTGGCCCATGGCAGATTGCACGGCCTTCAGCGGCGTCGAGGCCTTCCAGACGTTCTCGACGCGGAACTGCTCGTGGCCGCCGCCGAAGATCGAGAGCTTGGCGTCGATGTCGCTGGTGCCGAGACCCAGGAAGCCGAGGGCCAGGATCTTGTGGGCGATGAGATCGTCGCTGTAGCGAGCGAGCCGGATGTGCAGCACGGACCAGCTTTCCGGCGCGCGGCCGAGGGCGCTGCCGAACAGCTGCACGCGTTCGACCTGCGTGCCGCGAACGCGCAGGTAGCTCAGCCGGTCGACAATGAAGACAATGACGAACCAGACGAGGAACAGGATCGACGAGATCATCAGGTAGAACGCCAAGTTCATATGCAGGAGCAGGTTCGGCGGCGTCACCCAGAGGCCAGGCGTGTTCATGACGAGGTAGGTCGCGACGCCGGCGCCTGCGAGCAGGGCCATCAGCAAAAGCGCATTGAGGCCGCGGGCGCGCACGGACGTGGCGACGATCACGAGCAGGAGCAGGAGGGTGAACGAGAGGCCGACCCAAGCGCTCGGGTGGACCAAGATCGGCTTCGGGCTGGCGGGAAGCATGAGCGGCACGCCCTGGACATACGTGAGGGCGGCGCAGACGAAACCGTAGGCCCAGATGGGCCACCAGTAGATGATCGGCGAATGGCCGTAGATGCGAATTTCGGGAGTGCTCGACGGCGACGCGGCGCCACCCCCCTGATCCGGCGTACCCATCTGCGCGTGCTCCCCATTTTCGTCCGGGGACTGTCGCATCGGCCGCCGTGGACTGTCAACGCGAGGCGCGGCCGGGACCGCGCTGGCGAGGGTTAATGCTCATCAGGAGCGCGCGGTGACTGTCGCCCAAAGGTCATAATCGTCGGACTCGTCGACATGCGCACGCACGATGTCGCCGGGCTTCAGGCCTTCGCTCGCGGCCAGGAACACGGTGCCGTCGATCTCGGGCGCGTCCCACTTCGAGCGGCCGACGGCACCGTCCTCGTCGACGCTATCGATGAGGACGTCGATCGTTTTGCCGACGCGGCCGGCGTTGATCTCAGCCGAGATCTCCTGCTGGGCGGCCATGAACCGGTGCCAGCGATCTTCCTTGACGTCCTCGGGCACGGCGCCGGGCAGGTCGTTTGCTTTGGCGCCGGCGACGGCTTCGTACTTGAAGCAGCCGACGCGGTTGAGCTTGGCTTCGCGGAGCCAGTCGAGCAGCAGGGTGAAATCTGCTTCGGTCTCGCCGGGGAAGCCGACGATGAAGGTCGAGCGGACGGCGAGATCCGGGCAGACCTTGCGCCAGTTGGCGATGCGCTTGGCCGTCTGCTCCTGGTGCGCGGGGCGGCGCATCGCCTTGAGAATGGACGGCGAGGCGTGCTGAAAGGGGATGTCGAGGTAGGGGAGGATTTTGCCTTCCGCCATCAGCGGGATGACGTCGTCGACGTGCGGGTAGGGGTAGACGTAGTGCATGCGGACCCAGGCGCCGAGCTCGCCGAGCGCGCGTGACAGCTCGAGGAAGCGGGCCTTCAGCGGTGCGCCCTTCCACATGCTTTCCGCGTACTTGATGTCGAGGCCATAGGCGCTCGTGTCCTGGCTGATGACGAGCAGTTCCTTGACGCCGGCCTTCACGAGGCGTTCGGCCTCGGTCATGACGTGGTTGGCGGGGCGGCTCGCCAAGTTTCCGCGCAAACTCGGGATGATGCAGAACGAGCAGCGGTGGTTGCAGCCTTCGGAAATTTTCAAATACGCGTAGTGGCGCGGCGTGAGGCGCAGGCCCTCGGGCGGCACAAGATCGAGATAGGGGTCGTGCAGTGGCGGAACCGCATCGTGCACGGCGGAGACAACCTGCTCGTACTGGTGCGGACCGGTGACGGCGAGCACGCCCGGATGGACCTCGCGGATGCGGCCTTCCTCGACGCCCATGCAGCCGGTGACGATGACGCGGCCGTTTTCGGCCAAGGCCTCGCCGATGGCATCCAGGCTCTCCTTCTTGGCGCTGTCCAGGAAGCCGCAGGTGTTTACCACCACCACGTCGGCGCCGGCGTAATCGGACGCGACTTGGTAGCCCTCGGAGCGGAGCTTGGTGATGATCCGCTCGCTGTCGACCAGCGCCTTGGGGCAGCCGAGGGAGACGAACCCGACCTTCGGGATCGCTTTCGGCGCGCGCGGAGCGGGCGATGGAACGGATGCGGCGCTGGCTGGTGCTTCGGTTGTCATAGGCAGCCTTGATGGGCGGAAAGACGGCCTTCTAGCACATGGGGCGGGGCCGTGGAGCCCCAATGGCGCGCGCGAGTGAATTTGGCGCGGGCGGGGGCCTGAGGCAGTTTACTGCGCCGACAGGGTTCCGAAGAAACTCGTCGTGACCTTCGATCCGTGCAGCACGACGGTCCAGGCCGTAAAATGGCCGGCTTCAGTACAATTTCTGCCGTGCCCGTGCAGGATGAGGGTCGCCTGCTGGTCGCCGCCGGTGACGGCCGCGAACAGGCCGGTGCCGCGCGCCGGGGCCGTCATGCGCCACTCCTTGTAGAGGACCGGGCCCAGCCCGCCGGAAGGCTCTGTTTCGCCCGAAGGCCTTGGGCCACCGGCCGGCGGTTCGCGGGGGTCCACCTCGAATTTGGTCATCGCTTCCGGCATGGCGAAGGTTAGCGTGCCCGCGGTGCCGGGCTGGGTGAAGGTGAACGCCCACGACGCGCCGGCTTTCGTGACGGCGAGCTGGAAGTCCGGGCTGTCCGCGTGCGTCCAGCCGCCGTCGGCATCGCCTTCGCCGGTATAAAGATGAGCGGCGGCATCAAAACGGACGTCCGCCAGGATGCCCGCGGCGAAATCGTCGACGGGCTGGGTTTGCACATTGCGCTGGCCTTCGTTGCTGCAACAGGCGCAAGCGCGCGCGGGGCGGCCGGGAAGCGCGAGCGCGACGGCCAGCACGAAGACGCTCAGGGTCGTGAGGCTCACGACCTTGCAGCGATGCTTTTTCATGAGCCCTCGGGTTTTCTTTTGCGGACGTAGGCGAAGAGCGCCAGTCCAATGCCGATCACGAGGCAGGTGATGGCGGACCCGTAGGCTGCCGTCTCTTCGGTCTCGATCATGCGAACGGTATTTCGATACGTGACGAGATCGATGCCGTCAGATTTCAAATCGTAGATCAGCCCGCGATGGAACGTGGCGGACACGGTTCGTCCGACAAGTGCGCGGAGCGCGTTCGGATCGACCGGATGCTTGACGACATGGAGGCGTAGGGGCGCCTGGCCATCGCTCTGGATGGTCAACGCGAACGACGCCGTTCCCGACGGGTCGCGGGTGTAGTTGCGCGTGTCGGTGGCGTCTTCGACAATGCCGGAGATTTGGTAGAGGTCTTCCCGGCCGGCGGGCGGCGAAATGAACCACCACGCGGCCGCGAGCATGGCCAAGCCGCTGCCGGTGAAGACGAGCGCCAGAAGCGGGATGGTCGAGAGGCGTTTCATCCGGTCCAGTTGGCATGCGTCCTGGGCGGAATGACGGCGATTTCACCCTCATACAGTCGACCGCTCCGCATGCAGATACGATTTCGGGCGCCCGCTGCGATAGGGGGCGCCCGATGTTGCTGTCTTCGAAGGGTGAGGCCGCTTAGGCCGCGCGAACCGTCGCCAGGAAGGTCTCGACCTTGGCATGCAGGTTGCCGCTTTCGCTGGCGAGCTGCTTGGCGGAGGTCAGCACCTGGGACGATGCGGAGCCGGTGTGGGCGGCGCCCTTGGTCACGTCGGTGATGCTGCTTGCGACCTCGGAGGTGCCGCGTGCCGCTTCGGTGACGTTGCGGCTGATCTCCTTGGTCGTGGCATCCTGCTGCTCGACGGCCGCGGCGATGGTGCCCGTGATCTCAGAGATCATGTTGATGGTGCTGGTGATCTCCTTGATCGCTGCGACCGCTTCGCGGGTGGCGGACTGCATGCCCGAAACCTGCGAGGCGATCTCGTTGGTGGCCTTCGACGTCTGGGCGGCGAGTGCCTTGACCTCCTGGGCCACGACGGCGAACCCCTTGCCGGCATCGCCCGCGCGCGCCGCCTCGATGGTGGCGTTGAGGGCGAGCAGGTTGGTCTGCCCCGCAATCGTGTTGATCAGGCTGATGATGTCGCCGATGCGGTCCGCGGACTGCGACAGCGCCGTGACCTGATCGTTGGTCTTGGCGGCCTGGTGGACGGCCTGGGTCGCGATCGTGCTGCTCTCCTGAACCTGGCGGCTGATCTCAGTCACCGTCGAGGCGAGCTGCTCGGATGCGGCGGCGACGCCTTCCACGTTGGCCGACGTTTGTTCGGACGCAGCCGCGGCTCCGTTTGATAGCTGCTGCGTCGTCTCCGCCGTCTCGGTCAACGACAGCGCGGCGCCTTCGAGCTGGCTTGCCGTGGACGAGACCGTCTCGACGATGCTTCCGACCGCCTGCTGGAACTCGTGGGCGAGGCGATGCATCTGGGCCTTGCGGTCCTTTGCCGTCGCCGCTTCGCGCGCAGCCTTTTCGTCCGCCTCGATGCGGGCCTTGTCCTGCAGGCTGTCGCGCAGCCGCAACACGGCCTTGCCGATGCTGCCGATTTCGTCCACGCGGTCGGCGCCGGGTACGTTGGTGTCGAGATCGCCACCGGCCATGCGGTCAAAGGATTTTGTCAGCGCTTCGAGCGGTGTGCCGACTAAGGACCTGAGCGCGAGGAACAGAAGCCCGGCGACGATGACGATGCAGGCGGCGGAGAGGCCGACCATCGAGGTCTGCGTCTCGGTAATCGTCGCCTGGAGGGTCGCCTCGGGGACGGCGATGACGACCGCCCACGTGTCGGCGCTGCCGCCGGCTGCGATCGGCGTCGCGAGGAAGCGCCAGTCCGCGCCGTCGGCGCCGGTGCCATGGGTCGAAACGGCTGTGCTGGTTTCGATCGCCTGCTTGGCGGCCTGAGCCGAGGGCGCGTCGAAATCGGCGAGCGGCTTGCCGACGCTCGCCGTGTTTGGATGCGTGACGGCGAGGCCGGCCTTCGAGACCAGCGTGACGTAGCCGGTTCCGAACGGCTTGATCTTCTGCATGCTCTCGTTGAGGCTCTCGAGATTGATGTCGATGCCGGCGACGCCGAGCGTCTTGCCATCGACGACGATCGGGAGGCTGAACGTGGTGATCAGCACGTCCTTGCCGTCGATCGGGTAGAGGTACGGTTCGATCGCCACGGCACGCTTCTGCGTGAACGGCTGGATGTAGTAATCGCCGGCGCCGGGCTTGGTGTAATCCAGGAGGACGTCGCGCACGAGCTTGCCGCCGGCGCGGTTCCAATAGGGCATGAAGCGACCGGTCGCGTCGTAACCGGCGTGGCCTACAAATTCGCTGTCGCGGCCGTCGAGCGCGTTCGGCTCCCAGCCCGTCCAGGTGCCGAGCACATTGGTGTTCTTGTCCAGCAGCGAGCGGAGCGTTTCGTCGAGGACGGCGCGATCGACGACGCCGGTCGATTTGAGGGCGCTGACGACGGCGGCGATGTTCTCTGCGGTGCGCGCTGCGACATTCAGCGTCTTGCTGGCGTCGAGGGCCTGGCTCTGGGCGATGCTGTTCTGGATCTCAGTGTTCTGCTGATCGATCACGCTGCCGGCGTTGGAGGCCAGGAAGTAGGTGCCGATGCCGAAGACGGTTGCAATCGTGGCGGCGGCAACCAGCGCTATTTTGACGGGAAGCGAACGCATATGCATGGTCATGATCCAAGAATCTAGATTAGGCTATGCGTACAAGTGTCCGAAATAAATGGATAAACACTTAACCTTTCATGGCAGGAAAAAATTTAGCGGGGTTTGCTCGCCCTAGCAGCGCAAGCGCGTCCGGATAGCCGCGAGGGGGCACGTCACGAATGACTGACAGCTGGCGGGTGTCCGTTCAGGCCGCATTGTATTGAAAGGTCGCGCCGGTCAGCCGGCCGGAAACGTCCCAGAGGCGCGCCGCCATTTCGACATCCAATGCTTGTTGCGGCGGCTTGGCTGGCGCCGGATACCCCCGCGTCTCGCTCAACCTGTCCGGACCGTAGTACCCGCCAGCGCGCGCCGTGGGCGAGGTCGCCGCAAACAACGTCGGCAGCGCTCCCCGTTCCGCAGGTTGAAATAAAAACCACATAAACGATCGTGCGAAACCGGCGGCACTGAAGCGTCCGGCGCCGTTGTGAATGAGATCGGTACGCGAGATGCCGGGGTGCGCGGCGATGCTGGCGATACCCCACCGTTCCGCGTCGCTTCGGCGCTGCAGTTCGAACGCGAACATCAAATTGGCGAGCTTCGATTGAGCGTAGACCGATATGGGTCTGTAGGCGCGTGTCGCCTGCAAGTCGGCTAGGTCGATCGAGCCGCTCCGCGCTGCGACGCTCGAGACCGTCACAACACGCGGGCTGCTTCCCTGAACCAGAAGCGGTAGGACTTCGGCGGTCAGCGCATAGTGTCCAAGATAGTTGGTGCCGAACTGCAGTTCGAAACCGTCGGACGTTTCCATCCGAGTCGGCGGCGTCATGACCGCGGCATTGTTGATCAGCAGGTCGAGGCTCCTGCGCTTGCCGCGCAAGCGCTTTCCGAAGGCCTCGATAGATTTCAGGCTGGCCAGGTCGACAAGTTCGAATTGCACGATCGCATTCGGCACGGCGTCGCAAATGCGTGCGACCGTTGCTTGCCCTTTAGCGGGATCGCGCCCCGCGACGATCACATCTGCGCCGGCGCGAGCGAGCACGAGGGCCGTCTCGTATCCCAGGCCGCCTGTGCCAGTGATGACGGCCGACCGGCCGCGCTGAGGAGATAAGTCCGATGTCGTCCACTTGGTCATAAGCTTCGCCCTTACGCCGAAATTGTTACACTCAGTGCAAACTATTTATGCACTAGGTGTAATTTTGCAAGGGGTGCGATTCATGGCAACATTCGGGCATGGAAAATGACCCGCCGGGCGAAGAGCACGAAGGTCTGCGCGAGAAAAAGCGCAGGGAGACACTGCAACGTATCGCGGAAACCGGACTGAAACTTTTCGTGGCCAATGGCTATGAGGCGACGACCCTCGATGCCATTGCCGAGGCAGCGGGCGTCTCGCGGAGGACCATCTTCTATTACTTCAAGTCGAAGGAAGAGATCCTTCTCGCGTATCAGAGCGGCATCGGGGACATGATCCACAATGCCGTGCTTCTGGAATCCACGGACCAGGCCCCGCTTGACGCCGTGCTCAATGCGCTCCTGAAGCTGAACTCGCGTTTCGACTCCGAACACTTGATCGTCATAGATCGGCTGCTGCGCTCCACGGAGCGGCTGCGCGCAAGCAAACAGGCCAAGTATATGCAGCAGGAGCAGGTGCTGTTCGAAGCGCTATGCCAGCTCTGGCCTCAGCCGAAAAGACGAAATGCTCTGCGTGTCGTGGCGATGGTTTCGATCGGCGCGCTACGTCTCGCTATCGAGGCTTGGGTTGAGGCGGGCGGTAAACGATCCCCCGAGAAACATCTGCGTGACGCCTTCGCGGACCTGAAGTCGGAGATCTGAGAACACTCAATCTTCGGCGCGCGTCATGGCTGATCGGCAGTGCGGGCGGACGGCGCGGGTTGGTCAAAGGGCGTGGTTGTGGCTGGCTCAACATCGGCCTAGGCCGCGTTCGACTCCGGGAGCCCAGCTCGCAGGTCATGCTGGACGCATGCATCAAAGGTGCATCCCGGATTGTGTGGGATGGGCTGAGCGTATGCGGAGAAATGAGGGCTGCGTTTTGGTGGCTCGGCTTCTGTTCTTCATGATATTATGGAGCTTCGGCCGCATGTCAGGTCGGCAACGGTCCCACAGTCGCCGACCAAGCTGAGAGTTCTGGGCCAGGATCAGATATGGCGCCGCGAGACTTCAAGCCCGATCGATGCTTTCCGCATGACTACGCCACGGCGCGTAGCGGTTTTCTCAAGGCCGTTGAGAGCGCAGGGGGCACGGTCGCTTCCTATGTGCACACCGCACGCGGCCCATCCGGGGAAGATTTGGCAACGGACGTCGCGCTGCTCGGTAGCCCTCATGCTAAAAATGTCCTCGTCCTTGTGTCGGGTACGCACGGAGTTGAAGGTTTGGCTGGATCAGGGCTGCAAGTCGCTCAAGTGCAATCCGGCCTGCGCCCACCGCCCAACGCGGATCTGGCCATCCTTCTCGTTCACGCCCTCAACCCATACGGCGCCGCGTTCAAGCGCCGGGTCAATGAGGATAGTGTCGACCTCAATCGCAACTTCGCAACTTTTCCGGCCATTCTGCCCAATCCTGCGTACGACGAACTCCATGGCGTGCTGACCATGCGACCAGGTGGATTAACTCGTGTGCGCCGGGGGATCGCATTCGCCTCTTTCGTCGCCAGAAGAGGCAAATGGGCGCTGCGGGAAGCCGTGACCAAGGGCCAATACAATCATCCTACCGGTCTTTTCTTTGGCGGGAACAAACCATCCTGGTCTCGCAACACGTGGGATCGGATTCTCGCGGGCCTGACGGACAAGCACAAGGTCATGGTCGTGGACTATCACACGGGCCTTGGACCTCGCGGCAGCGGACAGCTCATCAGCCAATGGGGCTCTTCCTTCGGTTCGGGATACAGCGACGGGCGTTCAGCCGTGCTGGCAGACTGCTTTGAAAACGACGAAATCATAAACCCGGAGAAGAGCGATGCCGTATCGACCGGCTTATCGGGCGACCTGCTGAGCTATACGCGGAACAGCGGCAATCATCTGTCCGCCGTTGCGCTTGAGTTTGGCACCTACCCGATGCTGCAGGTCCTCAATGCCATGATCAATGAAAACTGGGCCCATCATTCCAGGGATCCAGGCGTCGAGACGTATCGCAAACAGCTGGTCGAAGTCTTTTCTCCTGACGACGTTTCGTGGAGAGAGGCCGTCTACGAACGGGCGCATGCAGTCACTCAGGCTGCGATCCGCGGGTTGTTGAAGTGAGGCCATAGAGTGGAAGGCTCTTCCAAGTTAATCGGATGACGCAACCGCGAGTCGAGGCTCCCGCGCGTAAGCCGGCTCGGGCGTTTGTCCGGTGTCGAAGTACAAACCAGCGTGAGGATCCGCCTTATGCATATATCGAAGTTGCTCATCATCTTCGGCATAGTGCTTATTGCCGTCGGGCTTCTCTGGCCAGTCCTCACCAAACTCGGCCTCGGCCGGCTGCCGGGCGACATCGTTATCGAGCGCGAGAACTTCCGGCTCTATGCGCCCATCGCCACGTCGCTGCTTATCAGCGTCGCGCTGAGTCTCATCCTGTGGCTTCTGAGCCGATAGCAGCGCGGTTCGCAAGATTAGGTGAGGTCGCCCGCCTCCATGGCCAACGGTTCATGCGCATATTTGTCTGCCATCCGCGCGAGCGTCATGAGCATGATGCGGGCGTCGCCTTTCTTTCCCTGCGCAACATGCGCCTCAATGTGCGAGACTGTCGCCCGCAGGACATCCACGCGCGATTTGAGAACCTCCAACTCCGGCTTGCCGCTTTGATAGGCCTTCCGCGCTTCATCGACTAACTTCGCCAGATCGTCCACGATGCTCTCCTATGCAAAATTTGCCGCTCAAAGCCTACGGCCGCTTCCGCGTCCGCAACTCTACCAGTCTATCGAGAATCTCGACCTGCCCCATGAGGATTTTCCTGCGCGCCACATTAAGCCCGATCCATGCCGCCCAATCGATCTCAGTAAACGCCTGCACCCCGCCCGTAGCGTGGCGGCCTTTCCCTAGAAAGGCGCTGCTGGCAAGGACTTCCGGCTAGCGAAGCACAAACCCCGTGAGGCGGTTGATGCGCGGGGCGTAGCGCTCGACGTCGAGCATGAGCGGGATCGACCGGCCGTTTTCGCGGTGCAGGAATGCCGGCGCGCTCTGCCGGAATCCCATCGACATGTAGAACGGCAGCAATTGCGGGATGCAGTCGATGAAGCTTTCCTTCACTTTGGTCCGCATGCCGACCTCCATCGAGGTCGCCATCAACTTGAACGAGGCCTTGCTGTAGCGGTGCGCCTTCCTGACGATGAACTTCGTGCAGATGGAGGTGGCGGTGGGGTGATGCGCTGAGTTCTGCATGCCGTAGAGTTCGACGAGCGGGCCGAGCGGGCCTTCTGCAGCCCTGTTGAGGCGCATCGTGCCGACGGGCTCGTCGCCCTGCAGCGCAATGAGCACATGCGCGAAGCTGTCGAGCTCGTCGGCGATGATCCTGTTTTCCACGTCCGCAAAGGGCGACGTGCGTCCCAGTTCCTCACAGTAGACTTCGTACCGGATGCGCTGGGCCTGGTGGAGCATCTGCGCGTTGCGGCAGAGGCGGACCTCAACGCTTGCCTCTTGTGGCTTGCCGGAGGCGTCCTTATGAAACAGCAGATTGAAACTCTGCCGTCCGTCCGCGACTTCGGCGAGTTGACGGTAGAGGCCGGCCGCGAGTGCCGGATGGTCCCTTTCCAGCATGGCCCACACTTCATCGTTTATGACGAGTGCCTTGGTCGTTGTGCGGGCTGTGACGGTTGCCGTGGCGGGCCGTCCCGTTAGAAAACTGATCTCTCCGATGGGCGAGCCGCGCTGGCGGGTCAGGATCGTGGGATCCGTTCCCATCTTTTCGAGCGCGATCTCCACCTCGCCGTCGGTCAGCAGGTACATGCTTTTGTAGTGCAGGCCTTTGCGGCGAAGAACCTCTCCGGGCGCGAAGGACACCTCTTTGCAAAGTTCCCCGATCGCATCCGGATCGATGAAGGTTTCCGAGTGCGACGGCTGCTCGCTCTCCATCGGGGACTCCAAACTGCTCAGGCTCAAGTGGCCATTCGCCGGAGGCTATGAGCCGGTAACGGCCGGAGCAAGTTTTTTCGGCGCAGAACAGCGTCGCCTCAAGGGCAGCGTGCAACGGGAGTGAGGCAGTCGGCAGTAGGCAGTCGGCAACAGGCACGCTTGGATAGCCGCGAGGGCTCGGTTTCGCGGGGTTCAGGTCGGTTGGGCTCAAAGAGCGGGTGGTGCCCGGGAAAATCCGGGGAGCGGAGCGGTAGGCGCTGAGTTTACGCGGGATGCTTCGCCGCTGCTGCGCATCACCGCGAAATTGATGCCCTAATGAATGGGCCCCGCAGGGATGCAACCTCACCGGCGCGAAGGCGTGTGCGCTCATGGATTGCGCGCCTTCGGCACGACCATCCATCGTGCACACGTTGGCTTTCACGGTCCATCCAACCGAGAAATCCACTTCGAACCTTTCCAGCCTAGCTGATGGTACTAGTGTTAAGGGAGGCGCAGCTCCCGCTCACGTCATGATGAAAGCATGCCTCTGGCATGACACGCCCAGCTCGCGCCGGCCCCCGAATGAGCGGGATGCGGTGAGCGTATACGGAGGAATTAGGGGCGGGGATAGGTTTGTTGTAACACGCAACGTCATGGCCGCGCCATGGCGAAGCCATGCTGCGCATGGACGGCGGCCATCTCCGCAAGTCTCAGCACGTTCTATGCGCGTTGAGGCCCACTGCGTTCACAGGTGTAAACTGTGACTAAGGTTGCCCGTGCGTTTCCGTGTCGTGGATGGCCGCCTGCGCGGCCATGACGTTGGGGCCATGCGGCTGATTTGGAAATGCCGCCATCGTTGAGGAGGCGCGGCTCCCGCTCATGCTCATTTGCGCTCGCCTTCGGCAAGATACGCCCGCTCGCAGGTCATGCTGGAAGCATGCATCAAGGAGCGTCCCCGAATGAGCGGGATGGACTGAGCGTATGCGGAGAAATGAGGGGCGGGGATAAAGTTTTTGGAAGTTGGCTGGGCCAGAAGCGGACCAACTGCCGAAGGCAATCCCCGGTCATCGACATGCGCCCGACATATCGTCGTAGGACTAGCCCGCGCCTGCGCCTAGGTGTGCGTCTAAGGGCATCTTTTCGGCTTGCGGGGCCGATCATTCGCAGGCAAAGGTGCAGCATGCTGACGTTTTCCACCGACGACCTGCCGGCGAAGGAGCGCTTCGACCATTGGGTCGAGGTCAGGGGGAAGCAGCTTTTCGGCGTCACCATCGAGCTCGAGAAGGCGAAGCGGCTCGACTTCAAGGGACGCTTCTCGGCCGTCGCGATCGGCGGCGCCACGCTCGCCGAAATGCACGCCTCCACCTATCATGTCAGCCGCACGCAGGCCGATATCGACCGGCTCGCGAGCGACAGCCTCTGCATCGCTGAGCAGGTGCGCGGTCCCGGCTGGATGGACATTGGCCGCGATCGCATTCGCGCCATCACCAACTCGACGCTGGTCGTCAGTCATTCGGACATGCCCTATGCGGCGATCCCTACGCGGACCGACGGATTTCATTTCCGCGCCCTCAAGATTCCGCTGAAGGGGAGAGACAGTCTCGCCGCAAGCGCACGCAATCTCGATCATGAGCCGCTCGCCGCGGGACTACGACTAACGAAGCTGATCGCGGCCGGCTTTGCGGCGTTGGTGGGGCAGGGGCCGCGCATCGCCGATCAGGCAGCGGCGGTGGCAAACCTTGGGCAGCTCGCCTTGTTGGCGCGCGGGCGCGTGGCGCCGGGCTCGCCGGAAAGCCGGGCCGCACTTCACTTCGGCCAGTATCACGCTGCGCGGCACGTCATTGTACAGAATCTCTTCCGCCCCGATCTCTCGCCCGCGCTCGTCGCCACATTGCTCGGCGTGTCCGTGCGCCAGATCCATCTCCTGTTCGAGCCGACCGGCGAAAGCTTCTCGCGCACGATAACCGCAATGCGGCTCGACGAGGCGCGCCGGCAGTTGCTGGCCGACGCCGCCCGCCCCGTTGCCGACATAGCTTTCGCATGCGGCTTTGAAAGCCTGGCGACGTTCTACCGCGTCTTCCGCCGCGCCTACGGTCTCACACCCGGCGACGTGCGCGCCGCCGAAAGCTGATTGCTCGGTTATCTGAGGTATTTCCGCCACCGATTTCGTGCACCGTCGCACTTTGCGCGGAATGAGATGACGCGCCCCGATTCGCTTGGGCATAGAGCTTCGTCCAATCCCGGATGGAGGAATAAGAAATGAAACGTCACGTAGCCCTGATCGCGATGCTTGCATGCTTCGCCACGCCTGCCCTCGCCGACAAAAAATCCGACGATTCGAAGTGGATCGGCGACTGCGTGATCGAGAACAAGGACGAGGGCCAGCCGGCCGACGTCGTCACCAAATATTGCACCTGCATGAACAACGAGATGTCCGACGATGAATCGCGCTCGGTCACCGAGTGGGAGAAGGCCAACCCCAAGGTGATGGAGAAGTGCAGCAAGGATGCGGGCTGGACGGGCAAGTAAGCGCCTGTCAGTAAGTGAATGTGCCTCGGCACGACGCTTTGCGCGGAATGAGACGACTACTGTTCATTCGTACACGATAATAAAGTTCGATTCGGCCTGCCGATCTGCGACGGCAGGCCGCTTTTTCCAGGGGGGCGAGTGATCCGGTCAAATTGGATTGTAAAGGCGGGCCTGCTCGCGGGCACGGCGCTCACGACGTTTGCCATCACCTCGCCGGCGAAGGCGCTCGATTGGGTCCAGGAAACGGGATCGATACCCGGCGCCCTCTATAACATGCTCTCTGGTATGAGCGGCGATGGCAAGGTGTTGATCGGGATGACCGATACGCAGATATGGGTCTGGTCCAACGGCGTCTATACGTTTCCGGTCGGCTTTGGCGGCTTCGCAGCCCAATTTGCTGCGAACTTTGACGGCTCGGTGATTGTCGGCAACGCGGACACCGGTGGCGGCACTTTTCACGGGGTGATGTGGACCGCCGGCAGCGCTGTCCCGACCGACCTGCACTTCGGCGCGGCATTCGACCCCGGCGGCACGCTCAACGGCTATGCGACCAGCCGCGCCGACGGCGTTAGTGGCGATGGCACTGTGGTGACCGGTTCTGCCACGAACGGAGGCGGGATCGACCAGGCTTACGTCTGGACGCAGGCGACCGGCATGGTGGGCATCGGAACGCTGCCCGGCTACACCGACAGCTTCGGCAAGGCCATCAGCGGCAACGGTAAGGTCGTGATCGGCGATGCGGCTGACCCAACAACGCAAGCCTTCCGTTGGTCTCAGGCCATGGGCATGACCGGCCTCGGTTTCCTGAACGGCGGCACCGTCACGTATGCGCACGGGGTCAACCATGATGGCTCTGTCATCGTCGGCCACGGCGACAGCAGCCGCTCCACTGGGGAGGCCTATCGCTGGACGCAGGCGACCGGCCTCGTCAGTCTCGGCTTCGTTTCCGGCAAT
Source organism: Hyphomicrobium sp. (assembly GCF_051860585.1). Classification (GTDB taxonomy): domain Bacteria; phylum Pseudomonadota; class Alphaproteobacteria; order Rhizobiales; family Hyphomicrobiaceae; genus Hyphomicrobium_C. The sequence continues at coordinate 81,050 of NZ_JBHYDS010000011.1, read as the reverse complement.
ACCCGGAGCCTTGCGACTGCCGTCAGCGCCGACGGATCGATCGTCGTCGGCTACAGCTCGGGTGGCGGCCCTACGCAAGCGTTCCGCTGGACCGCAGTGACCGGCATGCGGTCGATCCAGAGCCTCCTCGCCGAATCCGGTGTCAATCTCGGCGGCTGGCAGCTCTGGTTCGCCCAAGGCATCTCCGCGGACGGCAGCATCATCGCCGGCCGCGGCCTGAACCCGGCAACTGTGACCGACGATATCTGGCTGGTGCGCTGCGTCTCGATGTTCTGCCAGGGGCTTACTACAGAAAGTGAGCTTGCGAACTCGTACAGCGGTCAGGCGGCCGTGGGCCACACCGCCAACGCCGCGATCGGCGGTGCGCTCACCACCATGCAGGAATACGCGACGCAGGCCCGCGCTTCGCAGGGCTCGCGCAGCTCGCCGTATTCCGTCTTTGCCTATGGCGCCTACGACAGCGATCCGGTGACGTCCGGTACGCTCGGCATAACGGTCGATCTTCCGGACCAGATGATTGCAGGCTTCTCGGTGTCGGCCGCGCGTGTCGAAACCGAGATGGTCTATGACGGCTCCGCCGATATGCGCGGCGGCGGCCTGTCGGCGTTCCTCGCCCGCGTGCCTGACACCGGGCTGCAATGGCTCGTCGGCGTCAATGGTCTGCTCCTCGATGGCGACATCGAGCGCGGCTACACGAACGGAGTCGGGCGCGTATACTCGAAAGGCGAGACATCGAGCGACGGCTTCGGAGCCATCGCCCGCGTCGGCTGGACCGAGCAATTCGGCGCGCTGCAGCTGACGCCTTTTGCGTCCTACACGTTCTCGCAGACGACCCTCGATGCCTACACCGAGACGGACGGCGTGTTCACATCGTCGTTCGAAGGGATGAAAAGCACGGCGGAGACGGCGCGCTTCGGCGCCGACGCGCGCTACACCTTCAAGCCGGACACCTGGATTTGGGGCACACTGGCCTGGGGCCATCGCCTCGACGGCGGCAAGGGCGCAGACGTCACGGCCACGCTGGTCAATTGGGTTCCCATGAGCGTGCCTGGCGTCGCGGCCACGGAGGACTGGCTCGAGGTCGGCGGCGGCGTGCGCCTGCCGGCCTGGGACAAGGGCGCGATCACAGGCTCGGTCACCGCATCGATCCCCGAGGATGAGGGGGATACCACCTACCTCGCCCGCGTCGGCCTCTCGCAGGATTTCTGAAATCGTCGCTGCAGATTGTGCTTCACGTAAGCTTGTTCGCCGTCACAGCTCTGCCACTGCTGCGGGTCAACCCGGCAGCTTGGTTGCGCCAAGTGGGATCAGGGGGATTGCTCAAATCTCATCGATGGCGCGAACGCTTCGCTAAAGGGCCATTGTCTGCAATGGGTCAGGAGCAGACATCCGCGGTCGTGACCTGCGACGTCCGGCTTGAGCGTCAATTCGGATGCGCGCGAACGCCCCCGCTCCCCACTCAAGACTTCGTCTTGACGTAGCTGCCGGGGGCGTCTTCGATGACGCCGAGGGTTTCGCCGGGCTCGCGCGGGATGGTCCAGTCGCCGGAGTGCTTGGTCACCCATTCGACCCAGTAGGGCCACCAGGAGCCGGGGTGCGTCTTGGCCATGCCGATCCACTCTTCGAGCGTGTCGGCGGCGGCTTTGTTGGCGGTCCAGTACTGATACTTCATCTTGTCGGGCGGGTTGACGACGCCGGCGATGTGGCCCGATCCGGCGAGCACGAACTCGACGGGGCCGCCGAGCATCTTCGAGCCGATGAAGACGGACTTGGCGGGCGCGATGTGGTCTTCCTTGGTGGCGACCTCGAACACCGGCAGCTTGATCTTCTTGAGATCGAGCTTGATGCCCGCGAGCGTCATCTCGCCCTTGGCCAGCTTGTTCGCGTTATAGAATTCGCCCAGGTAGAAGCCGTGGTTGGCGGCGGGCATGCGCGTCGAATCCTGGTTCCAGTAGAGCAGGTCGAACGGGAACGGCTTCTTGCCCAGCATGTAGTTGTTGACGATGTACGGCCAGATGAGGTCGCGCGGGCGCATCATGTTGAACACGTTCGCCATGCGCGAGCCGTCGAGATAGCCGCGCTCGGCCATCATTTTACCGAGCGAGGAGAGCTGGCTGTCGGTCGTGAACAGGAGGAGGTCGCCGGCTTTCGAGAAATCGAGCTGCGTCGTGAGGAAGGTGACGGAGCGATAGGGCTCTTCGCCTCGGGCCGCGAGATAGGCGAGCGTCGAGCCGACCAGGGTGCCGCCGACGCAGTAGCCGACGATGTTTATTTTCTCGACGCCGGTCTCGCGCGTGACGGCGTCGGTCGCCGTCAGCACGCCTTCGAGCATGTAGTCCTCGAAGCTTTTGTGCGCGAGGCGTTCGTCCGGATTGACCCACGATACGACGAAGACCGTGAAGCCCTGGTCGACCGCGTATTTCAGCAAGCTCTTCGGCGGCGTCAGGTCGAGGATGTAATATTTGTTGATCCACGGCGGGACGACCAGCAGCGGCACCTCGCGCACCTTATCGGTGGTGGGCGTGTATTGGATGAGCTGGAAGATGTCGTTCTGGAAGACGACCTTGCCCGGCGTGGTGGCCAGGTTGCGGCCGACCTCGAACGCGGCCGTGTCGGTCTGGCTGATCTTGAGAAGATCGCCCGACTTCTCCATGTCGTCGACCAGGTGCGTCATGCCGCGCACGAGGTTGCCCGCGTTGGTCGCGAATGTCTCGCGCACGACTTCGGGGTTGGTCATCGGGAAGTTGGAGGGCGAGAAGGCGCTCGAAAGCTGGCGCAGGTAAAACTCCGCTTTCTGGCGGGTGGGGCCGTCCAGGCCTTCGGTCTGCTGCAGCACGTCCTCGGCCCAATTGGTGGTGAGGAGGTAGGCCTGCTTCCAGAAATCGAAATAGGGGTTCGACGACCACTCCGGATCCTTGAAGCGATTGTCCGACGGTTCCGGCTCGGCGACGGGCTGGACCTGTTCGCCGAGGAGCTTGCGAAGCGCGTTGTTCCAGAGGTCGATGTAGGAACTGACGAGCGCGCCCTGCGCCTCCGCCAGCTTGGCGGGATCGGTGAACCAGAGGCGGGCGATGTCGGTCAGGGTGCCAATGGCCTCGGTCGCCTCGCTGGCGGCGGAGAACGGGCTGATCTTGGCGTCGGGCCGGTCCAGGAGGTCGCCCATCGCGCGGCCGCCCTGCTCGAAGAGGCGCAGCATGTTGCGCGCAAATTCTTCGGGATTTTCGATGCGATAGGGTGTCGTAGGAATGTGCGGCTGCTCAGTCATGAGGCAAAGATAGGACGTCCCTGCTGGATCGCCTAGTAGGATCAAAGGCGAATGCTCATCGAGGTGTGAACATCACTTGGGCGGCAATTGCGTGACACTAGACGATGATGGGCCGCTTGGCGTAGATATCATCCGAAACCGACCTCGCTTTTATGACGCATCGCGCGTGCCCGGCCGCTGGGGGCCGACTGCGCGCCGACCACGTGGGCGTCACGCATGGGCAGGTCCTAACCGCCAAGAGACGCTCGTGATCGACGACGATTTTCACCGCATCAAGCGCTTGCCGCCTTATGTCTTCGCGGAAGTGAACCGCCTCAAGGCGGCGGCGCGGGCGCGCGGGGCGGACATCATCGACCTCGGCATGGGCAATCCCGATCTGCCGACGCCGCAGCACATCATCGACAAGCTCGTCGAGACGGTCGCCAAGCCGCGCACGCATCGCTATTCCGCCTCCAAGGGCATCCCGGGGTTGCGGCGCGCGCAGGCCGCCTACTACCAGCGCCGCTTCGGCGTGAAGCTCGATCCCGAAACGCAGGTGGTGGCGACGCTCGGCTCGAAGGAAGGCTTCGCCAACATGGCGCAGGCGATCACCGCGCCGGGCGACGTGATCCTGGTGCCCAACCCGACCTATCCGATCCACGAGTTCGGCTTTCTGATTTCGGGCGCGTCGATGCGGCACGTGCAGGCCGGCAACGGGGAGGATTTCCTGCGCGCGGTCGAGCACGCGGTGCGCCATTCGATTCCGAAGCCGCTGGCGGTCGTGCTGTCGTATCCCTCCAATCCGACGGCGATGACGGCCGATCTCGACTTCTACAAGGACGCGGTGGCGCTGGCGAAGAAGCTCGACCTCATCATCCTTTCCGATCTCGCCTACTCCGAAATCTACTTCGACGGCAATCCGCCGCCGTCGGTGCTGCAGGTTCCGGGCGCGATCGACATCACGGTGGAATTCACGTCGCTCTCCAAGACCTACAACATGCCCGGCTGGCGCATGGGCTTCGCGGTCGGCAACGAACGCCTGATCGGGGCGCTGGCGCGCGTCAAATCCTACCTCGACTATGGCGCGTTCACGCCGATCCAGGTGGCCGCGGCCACGGCCCTCAACGGGCCGCAGGATTGCGTCGAGGAGATCCGCAAGACCTACAAGAGCCGGCGCGACTGCCTGGTCGACAGCTTCGGGCGGGCCGGCTTTCCAGTGCCCCCGCCGCCGGCCACCATGTTCGCGTGGTGCCCGATCCCGGAGCCCTACCGCGCCATCGGCTCGGTCGGGTTCGCAAAGCTTTTGATCGAGAAGGCAGACGTCGCCGTATCGCCGGGACTGGGCTTCGGCGAGTATGGTGAAGGTTTCGTGCGTATTGCGCTGGTGGAGAACGAGCATCGCATCCGGCAGGCGGCTCGCTCGATTAAAAAGTTCCTCGCGCAATCTCCGGAAACGCTGCATAACGTCATTCCCATCCCACAGAAAGCCAGCCGCTAGGCATCTCAAGCCATGTCAGAGCCTTTGACCCTCGGCGTCGCCGGACTTGGCACCGTCGGCACGGGTCTCATTCAACTTCTTGCCGCTCACGCTCCGCGCCTCGAAAGGATGCTCGGCCGCTCCATCGTGGTCACGGGCGTCTGCGCCCGCTCGCGCGACAAGACGCGGGACGCTGATCTCGGGCAGGCCCGCTGGTTCGACGACCCGATCGCGCTGGCCACGGACCCGTCGATTGCGGTGTTCGTCGAGCTGATGGGCGGCGACGAGGGGCCTGCGAAGGCGTCGGTGGAAGCAGCCCTGCGGGCGAAAAAGCACGTCGTGACGGCAAACAAGGCGCTGCTCGCCAAGCACGGGCTCGCCTTGGCACGGCTGGCCGAGGAGAACGGCGTCGCGCTCAACTTCGAAGCGGCCGTCGCCGGCGGCATCCCGATCATCAAGATGCTGCGCGAGGCGCTGGCGGCCAACGAGGTGCGGCGCGTCTACGGCATTCTCAATGGTACCTGCAACTTCATTCTCTCGAAGATGACCGACGAGAAGCGCGCCTTCGGGGATGCCCTCAAGGAAGCGCAGGACCGCGGGTTCGCCGAGGCGGATCCGACGTTCGACATCGGCGGGTTCGACGCGGCGCACAAGCTGTCGTTGCTGGTCAGCCTCGCGTTCGGGACGACCATCGCGTTCGACCAGATCGACGTCGAGGGCATCGAGCGGATCACGACGGCCGATATCGAGGCGGCCACCGAGCTCGGCTATTGCATCAAGCTGCTGGGTGTCGCCGTGTCTTCGCCCGACGGGGTCGAAGCGCGCGTCACGCCGGTGCTGATCGACGAGGAATCGGCGCTGGCCGAGGTGTCGGGTGTCACCAACTGCGTCGGCATCGACGGCGACTACGTCGGCAACCTCCTGCTGGTCGGCCCTGGGGCGGGCTCGAAGCCCACGGCCTCCGCGGTCGCCAGCGACATCGTGGACATCGCGCGGGGGCTGGTGATGCCGCCGTTCATCCGGCCCACGGCCGCGCTCGCGACGGCCAAGCGGCTCACGGGCGCGGCGCGCCAGGGTAACTATTACGTCCGGCTGTCCGTTTACGACCGGCCCGGCGCCATGGCATCCATCACGCGACGGATGAGCGACGAGAACGTGTCGCTCGAAAGCATCGTGCAGCGCCGGCATGGACCCGTTCACCCGGGCCAGGCGGGCGAGCCGGCGCCGGGGCATAAGGAAACGGCGGCGAACGTCATACTGATCACGCACGACACGACGGAAGATGCGATGCGCAAGGCGCTCCGGGCGATCGAGGACGACGGCAACGTCACCGAGAGTCCGCAGATGATCCGCATCGAAGACCTCTAGACTTCAGGCAAGGACACGGCGATGGCGAATGGTAACGGGAGCGCTGGGCTCGACCGCATGTTGGTGCTGGAGGTCGCGCGCGTGACCGAGGCGGCGGCCATCGCTGCGGCGCGGTTCAACGGGCGCGGCAATGAAAAGGCCGCAGACAAGGCCGCCGTCGACGCCATGCGCTACGAGCTCGGCCGCGTGTCGCTGCAAGGCACGGTGGTGATCGGCGAAGGCGAGATGGACGAAGCGCCGATGCTCTACATCGGCGAGACGGTCGGCAACGGCACGGGGCCGGAAGTCGACATCGCCGTCGATCCGCTCGAAGGCACAACGATCTGCGCCAAGCTGATGCCGAACGCGCTGGCGGTGCTCGCGGTATCGGAGCGCGGCGGGCTGCTGCATGCTCCCGACATGTACATGAACAAGATCGCCGTCGGCCCCGGCTATCCTGAAGGCGTTATCAGCCTCGATGCTTCGGTGGAAGACAACCTCGCTTCGCTTGCCAAGGCGAAGGGCGTCAAGATCAACGAGATCACCGCGTGCCTGCTCGACCGGCCGCGTCACGCGGACATGATCCGCGCGGTGCGCCGGGTAGGCGCGGCGGTGCAGCTCATTCCTGACGGCGATATCGCAGGCGTCATCTGGACGACGGACCCGGCGGAGACGGGCATCGACATCTATCTCGGATCGGGCGGCGCCCCCGAGGGCGTGCTGGCGGCGGCCGCGCTGCGCTGCATCGGCGGACAGATCCAGGGGCGGCTGATGCCGTCGAACGACGACGAACGCAAGCGCGCCGCTAAGATGGGCATCGAAGACATCGACAAGATCTTCCGGCTGCAGGACCTGGCGTCGTCCGACGTGATCTTCGCAGCGACCGGCGTCACGAGCGGATCGCTGCTCAAGGGCGTGCGGTTCCGCGGCGACACGGCCGAGACAGAGACGCTTATCATGCGCTCGAAGACCGGCACGGTGCGCCGGATCTCGAGCCGGTTCCGCGATGTCGGATTGCGGTTCGCCGAAAGCCGCGACTGACGCGCTTCAGTCGCGCCGCGTCGCAGCGGGCCAAGGTTTATCGCTTACTTGGCTTCCAGCTTGAAGCCAGGCACGTCGATGCGCACGTGGGACTGCTGGCTGTCGTAGTAGAGATAGCCCAGCACCGCGACGCCGATGACCAGAAGGGCAATGACAAGGTTTTTAGGGTCGCTCATTTGGGCGCCTCGGTTTTGTGTGTGGTCGTGTGTGTCTGGCCCACCTCTGCCATAGCGTCAGTCTCCGGACAAGCATGCTCGGCTGTTGATAACATGAGTGGCGGCCTCGCCTGGGGGCGGCTCACCTGGGACGTTACGCTTTTCGGGAACGAATCAGTGCGGGGCAGTTCGGCATGACGGCAGTTCGCAAGATGCGCGTCGGACCTCAAGCGGAGGAGCCCGGCGACGGCGCATTTCTCGGGGTTTCGCGCTCGGCGCGCGGCAATCGCTGGCAGGAGATGCTGGAGCCGGCGCGGGCCAAGGACGCCATCGCGATCAGTCAGCATCACGGATTGCCGGAGCTGCTCGGGCGCGTGCTCGCCGCGCGCGGGGTGGGCCTCGACGACGTGCCCGTGTTCCTGGATCCGACCATTCGCGCGCTGATGCCCGATCCGTCGTCGCTGACCGATATGGACAAGGCGGCCCGGCGGCTGGCGGATGCCATCGAGCGCCGCGAGCCGGTCGCGATATTCGGTGACTACGACGTGGACGGCGCGTGCTCGTCCGCGCTGGTGGCGCGTTTTCTGGCGCATCACGAGACGCCGTCGCGGATCTACATCCCGGATCGTCTCACCGAGGGATACGGCCCCAATGCCGCCGCGCTCGAACAACTCATCGCGGAAGGCGCGAAGCTGATCGTGACAGTCGACTGCGGCACGACCAGCGTCGACGTGCTGGCCGGGCCGGGACGGCGCAACATCGACGTCGTCGTCATCGACCACCATCAGGCGGATGAGGTGCTGCCGGCGGTGCATGCGCTCGTCAATCCGAACCGGCGCGACGACATTTCCGGGCAGGGGCATCTGTGCGCGGCGGGCGTCGTGTTCCTGGTGCTCGTCGCCACGCAGCGTGAATTGAGACGGCGCGGGCTCTACAACGGCGGAGCGGCCGAGCCGCCGCTCATTCGCGATCTCGATCTCGTGGCGCTGGCGACGGTTGCGGACGTGGTGCCGCTCAAGGGGCTCAACCGCGCGTATGTCACGAAGGGGCTCGCGGTGATGCGCGGGCGCGATAACGTCGGCCTGCGGGCGCTGGCGGACGCTGCGAGCCTGAGCGAGGCGCCGACGGCGTATCATCTCGGCTTCATCCTGGGCCCGCGCATCAACGCGGGCGGGCGCATCGGGGACGCGGCGCTGGGCGCGAAGCTGCTGTCGACGGACGACGAGACGGAGGCGGCGCGGATCGCCATCCTGCTCGACCGCCTCAACAAGGAGCGCAAGGAGATCGAGCAGGCCGCGCTCGAGGAAGCCTTGGCGATGGCCGACCGGCTGCTCGAAGCGACGCCCGATCTCGCGGTCGTCGTGGTTGGATCTCCGGACTGGCATCGTGGCGTCGTGGGGCTGATCGCGAGCCGGCTGACGGAGCGTTTCAAGCGGCCGTCGTGCGTGATCGCGTGGGACAAGAGCCCCGTGGATGGGATCATCGCCGGCACCGGGTCGCTGCGGTCCGTGTCGGGCATCGACATCGGCGGCGTGGTGCGTGAGGCGGTGGCGGCCGGTCATCTGCTCAAGGGCGGCGGGCATGCCATGGCGGCCGGGCTGACGGTCGACCAATCGAAATCGGAAACGCTGGCCGCGTTCTTTGCAGCCGCGCTGACGGGCTCTGCGGCGCGGCTCGCGGCGCGGGCGTCGCTCGCCATCGACGGGGCGCTCACTCCTTCTGCAGCCAACGAGGCGCTGATCGATCTGCTCGAGCGTGCAGGGCCCTATGGGCAGGGCAATCCGCAGCCGCGGTTCGCCTTCCCGGCGCATCGCGTGAAATTCGCCAAGCCGGTCGGCACGGCGCATATCCGGTGCGTGCTGGAAGCGGGGGACGGCTCGCGGCTCGATGCCGTGGCGTTCCGGGCCGCCGGGCAACCGCTCGGCGAGATGCTGGTCGCGGCCTCGGGTGGCTTTCCGCTGCATATCGTCGGGCAACTGCGCCGTGACACGTGGGGCGGGCGTAATCGTATCGAACTGCAGATCGAGGATGCGGCCGACCCGCGGGCGCAATAGGGTGCAAGGCGTTGCTCCGTGCGGGGAATTTCCCATGCGGCAGCCGGATTTGCCCGGCGCGACACTGGTGACGCCCGTGAAGCTGAGGCTCTGCTTGCGTCGCCCGGCAAACCTTTCTATATCAGGCCGCTGTCTCGGCGCATGACGCCCCGGACGGTCCCTTCGTCTATCGGTTAGGACGCGAGATTTTCAATCTTGAAAGACGGGTTCGACTCCCGTAGGGACCGCCATCTCTAAAAAATTTCCCTTTCATATCTAGTGGTTAGCAACCGAACTGGCAAACCCAGACTTGAGTTTGCCACTCGGATGTTCGTCATCCCTTCCTACCGAACTTCAAGACCACCGCATCCATTGCGGTTTGCGCCATGCGTTCGCGGTTCGCTGCGCGCGTATAGCGCTCGACCTCTTGAAGGCTTTTATGGCCGCTGATCGACATGATCTCGTGAGATGAGCAGCCCGCCTCTGCGAGGCGGCGGCAAGCCGCCTTCCGCAAGCCATGCGCGCTCAGACCCTTGGGGAGCCTGGCCGCGTCAACGGCGTCGCGGAACCAATTCCCGAAACCGTTCGCCGTAAACGGCTTGCCAAACTCGGTCACGAGAAAATGCGAGAGGCCCACGGGCCCGGTCGCGATGGTGGCCGCGAGATCCGGGTGCATGGGTATCGCGACCTCGGTGCTTGTCTTCGACTGCACGATCGTGAGGACGCCTTCTCGGACGTGCTTTCGCCCCATGCGCACCACGTCGCCTCGACGCTGACCGGTGTAGAGGAGCAGCGCCATGGCGAGGCGCTGCCGGGTCTCCAAACCGAAATGAGCCTCGAACTTGACAATGTCGGCCTCGCTCCACGTTGCGAAGCCATCGGTCTTAGCCCGGAGGGTTTTGAGGCCATGAGTGGGATCGTCTGCGCGGAACCCGCGCTCGACGGCAAAACGCGCGATAGTCCGAATGGTCTTCAGCAGTTCGTTCGCCACACCCGGCCGATCGGCCACGCCGTCGATAAGCGTGCGGATGTGAACAGTTTGGATGTGGGCCCAACGCTTCTCTCCGTGGGCCACTCGGAAACGTTCCAAGCGGTTGCGGTAAGTCTGTTGAGTTACCGGAGCGAGCTGCTTGAAACGAGAGGACAGATAAAAAGCGGCGATCAGCGCGGAAACGGTCCCGGCCGTCGTCCTAGGAGCGCCGATGTCGCTGCGCGGCTTCGAGACTTCGTCCAGGGCGTCCTGGTAGGCCTCCATGAATTCACGGGAGCCGGGCGGGCCAGAGAGCGGAACGCGCCTGCCGGCCTTTCTGAAGTAGCGACGCACGGTCCCGTGGCGATCGGTGAACTCATGAACAAACTTGAGCTTGATCCGCGCCATCGCATTTACTCCCAGTCATTCGCTTCGGAAGGGGGCCTTCCTTCATTAGGGAGTTCCTCGAAAGCCGCGTCCAGCTCTAAGCGATCCCAAATTTTGCGGGCGTCGATGCGCCGGGGCGGCGGCATCCGACGCTCGTGAACGAGTTGGTCAAACTTCGAAGGAGATATACCGACGTAAGCCGCCGCTGCGATCCGGCCGAGGCCGCGCGGGAGAATAAGCGATTGTGGGCTGAGTTTTTGCATTCGACCCCGGCTAGTTGCGGGGTGTCTGCCGACGCCCCGACGCGTGTCTGAGGCCAAACTTATATTTGTAAAAGGCTTGAAAAAGTCAACACCCTAATTTTCCTTCGGGGACATGAGGCTCCGCGCCTCTCCAACTGCGTCGTCGGTCAGCCGTCGCCACGGAAAGCCTGCCTCCAGAGAGATTTGGGCGCCGCTAAACGGTGCATCATGATGTCAACTCTATCAGGATCCGTTTCGAACACGCGAGACACGTGTTCGCGCATTTGATTACGAGACGAATTGAGGTAGTTCGCAACTGGGCGATGCAGGGGTCTTAGCGCTCTCAGTTGGGCTTCGTTGTAGATATCCTTGAGCACGCCGGCTCCGTCCTTAAACGCCCCTGCCCACTCGCCGGTACACAGGGATTTCACAACTAGGCCGCTGCGAATGAGCAGCGCGACCGAAGTGTTGGCTACGTACATGGGAGATGCGAGCGCGGTATTCCACGACATCCTCCATCTGGTTTCCCATTCTTGAATGAGACGGTCGAAATCTTCGAAGGGGGTCGCCGGATCGGAAAGTTGCTCATTCAGGGCGCGCGTCTCATTTCTCAAATCAGTAAGTGCAGCGCGAAGGTCAAGTATCATTTCAATGACCTTCTCGAAGCTAGCGGCCCTCTCAAAGACGGCAAGCGCTAGCGGCGGAAGGTTGAGGTTCACGAAGCCCCTTGCAGGAGGGCCGTACCTCAGAATTTCTCCGTGAAGTGACTGCGCATCCCTGGCGAGCTTTTTGTTCCTTTCCACTAAATCACACAGTACGTGCTCAAATCGGGGGCGGCGAGCCACTCCGAAATTGTGGAGGTTGCGAAGGAGGACCGTGGCCGGAATTTTGAGGTCCGCTTCCGCTCCTAAGAGGCGCGTGATCTCAAGATCTGCATCCGTGATGGTGGACTTCGTAAGTCCCTGGACGTACGCCGAGTGCGACGCATTAAGAGCGGAAGTTGACGGGCGCTCGATCCGACCTATCGGCGTCGATTTCAAGTTAAACTGGAAGACCTGCGCTCTTATCAGCGGCTCAATGGCGTCGACATAATGCTTTGGCGTGGTAGCCCCTTTGCCGATAAGCAAAATATGATCGCGAAGAACAATTTCTTCGATCAGCGTGCAAAGGTCGGCGAACTCGACCGGCAAAAACCTGTATCGAAGATGATAGAAAATCTTCCCAACACCGCTCAGGTCGGCAAGTCCGACGTTCGTTGGGAGCGCATTGGTCGGTGTTCTCATTGGGATCTGCCAGGGATGCGCTAATACTTGAGGCCGAAACCAAGACTGCGGACGCGAACGGCGCGTTCCGCGAGGTCGCCGTTCTGATGGTCAGCGAAGGTGCCTCATGGCCAGAACCGCGCGTCCTCGCCCAGGTTCTCTCGCTCGCGCAGCGAAAGCGTTGGTGGTCCAGCTCGGGCCACATACGCCTCGTCGCTCCGTTAGCTCGCGCGACGCGACTGATCTTGGTCGTATTTAACGATGGATTTACAGAACGCCTTACCGTGGTGTTTGCACCAATCGCTCGTCAGGACGTGAGCGTTTTCGAAGTCGAAGCGATCGTCGTCCTTGACCGATATCTCGCTCCAAAGTTTGGTTCTCACGCCGGTAAACTGCCCGCCAACGCAGCCGCAGGTCACAAGCGAGTTCTCGCCCCACAAGAATTTATGGAAGCGATCCGATACCCAGATCTCGCCGTTGCTCGATCTGCTGGCCAACTTGGCCGCCATGTTGATGGGTTTTCCGGCCCACACCTCGTTCTGCCGGTGAAGGTCGTTGTTGTAGAATTTCAGGCCCATCCGCCGGACCAGCACGTTTTTACGATCAATCCCGTAGTGCCCGCCAATATTGAGTTCCGTCAGCTTCTTGATGCGCGGTGTGAATTCCCTACTGACGAAGTCCTTGAACGACACCGTCGCCGCCAGGGCCGTGTGTGGCCGGTCGCCGTTAAACAGCGCGAACACGCCGTCACCGCGCACGTCAATGTATTGCGCGTCGAAGTCGTCGAAGATGCGGATCGCCGTGTTGGTGAAGTAGCGATACGCTTTTGCCGTCGTCTTTGGATGCGTGGTCGCGCTCAGCTTAGTCGAGCCTTCCATGTCGACGAAGCATGCGATCACGTCCGGGATTTCGAACCAGCTGGTGGCGTTCTGAAGCGGGATCTCGCTGGTCGCTGGAATGGCGTTACGCCGCGTCACCCCAACCGCCTCACCCAATATGCGTGTTTCGTCGTCGATAATTGCCTGCACCGCGTCCGTCCGTAGCCCGACTACTTCTGCGGCCGCTTCGGCGATGTTGGTCACCACATTCCTAAAGTCTGTCATCGCATAAGCTCCAGTAATACAGGAGCGCGCCGACGGGCGTCACGGCAGCCGCGATCGTTAGCATCAGCGCGCAGTTAAAAAGAGCAAACTTCCGTCGTGCAATTTTTGAATTGATGATGATCTGGTCGGCGAGGTCGTCGAGATGCCGGTTGGGAGTGGCCGGATCGTAGCCGTCGATCAAACGCGTCAACACCTCGGAGCGCGTCATGTCCGCCAAGTGGCCGTAGTAAAGGGCGTTCGTCGCGCCGTCGCCGGTGGCCTGCTCGATGTCGAACCCGAACGTTTTTGTTCGCGCGTAGAAAGACGCCAGCCCGACTAGCATTGATGTTGCAAAGAACGCTGTCGCCATCCACGTAAAAGCGTCGAGGAGGCCGGGCCGCTGGTCGTGCCAGTCCAGCATTTGGTGTACGCCCAGGATGAGCGCGCCGTTGATGGTCAACAGCGCGCCATTTTTGACTTCCGCGTACTTCAGCCAGTCGTTGACTTGCCCAAGCACGGCCATCAATTGCGACCCGGGAGGGCTCTCAGCCATACTTTACTATTACGCCGACATCTTCCCCCTCGCACGCAACGCATCGTGGCAATCCCCGTAACTCACAGGCCTTGGTGATATGTTTTACAATTTGGCCCCTGGCACTCGCTACGTGCCGCGCTTGGGTCGCTAAGCCGTCTCGCTCAGCGGGGATCAGAATGGCCCCCGCAGCGAATGATGTCGCTCAGCAGCCACCGGTTCGAAAATGCGAGGTCAAATCGGCAGTGCCTCGCAGAAACGAAACGAAGCGGGAAAATACAATTAGGGAAAACGCTCAAAACCTGGGGGGCCGCGCGCCGCAGGGGGCGAGGAAGGCCGGAAGGACCCGCAGGGGCGGGGGGCCGTCGCCTCGCATTAGGCCCTACGGCTGACGTGCAAGGCCGTGCACGGGCGAGGGGGTGCAGGACAAGGGGGCGCAGACCCTCGAAGGACACGTGCCTCGTTCACCTGATGTGTGGGGCGATCGTTGCAAGCGATACCACCGGTATTGAGGCGCGGGCTTGCCGCTGGCGGGGCTCCGCCCGCCCGGTCGCGGGGCGTTGCCTTCTCTACGGGGGTAGGGGCAAGGGCTTGGTGTTGGTCTATAGGGGCAAGGGGCACGATCGGCCTCGATCTGTAGGGGCACCGGGGCAAGATCGCGAAGGATAAGGGTCTTCGCTCGTTCACCACGGCTCACTTTTCGGAAATCGAAGAGATTAGCGTTCCTTCCGGTCGCGTACGCGATCCGACCACCACGTTGTGCGACGGAACGGTTGCCGACCAGCCTCGCAGCCTGCGGCGCGTGGTCCAGCGGGCCGGTCTCGCCACGCGCGTTGTTACTCGCGCAAGACGCCGCGCTCAAGGCAATCTTAGCGCTAAGGCGAAGTAATCTCGCCAAAGGGAGGAGCGAAAGTCGAGGCTAACAGGTAGCCGTACTTGCCGAACCGCTAAACCGCCCATCACCACGCCACCAATCTCGGTAGGTCGGTTGTTCCGGTCGCTCGCGACCGCAGGGATGGTTTCCGCTCCCGACCCCAAGAACACTTTCCCCTCGCCTCATCGTCACGTCTGCAATGCCGAGACAGCGGAAGTCAGCCTGGTGAGCGTTGTCAGTGCATTCGTCCCGTCCGGGTGATTTCCGCTGCGCCTCAAAGAGCTGACGCTGGCATCCAGCGCGTGCTGCGTATTGCGAGGTCGTCATCCCAACTGAGGGGCCTCGACCTTTGCCGCGCCTTTTTTCCCGCCCCGCCATTCTTCAAATTTCTGAACTACGACGAACAGGGAGGGAACGAACAGGACCGCAAGGCAGGTCGACGCGAGCATGCCGGTGAAAACCGTGATGCCGATGGATTTACGCGCCGAAGCCCCTGCTCCTTCTGCAAGTACGAGCGGCAGTACACCTAATGCGAATGTGAACGATGTCATGAGGATCGGACGGAAGCGCGCGCGCGCGGCTTCAATCGCCGAGTCCAAGATGGGCTTTCCGGCATGGCGCAATTCGCGCGCGACCTCGACGATCAGAATGGCGTTCTTGGCCGACAGCGCGATCAGGAGCACGAGACCGATCTGCGCGTATAGATTGATCTCAATGCGCAAGAGCAGGAATACCAGAACGGGTCCAACCAGAGAGAGTGGAACTGCGAAGAGAACCGTCATCGGCGCAAACCAGCTCTCGTACTGACCTGCGAGGACGAGATACACGAGCAGCATCGCGAGCGCGAAGACGAAATAGATCTGCCCGCCAACCAGCTTTTCTTGATAGGACAGCGCCGTCCAGGATGAGCCCACTCCCGTCGGCAACGTATGCGCCGTGATCCCATCCATGAGCGCGATCATATCGCCGGACGAGAAACCTTTCGCCGGCACGCCGACGACCGTTGCGGATGGGTAAAGATTATAGAGGCTGATCAATGACGGCCCGAGGCTGGGCTCAATGGTGAGAACCGTGCCTAGCGGGATCATGTCGCCGTTCTGATTGCGAGCTTTCAGGCGAAGAACGTCGTCCGGGTTCATACGAAAGCTTGCGTCGCCCTGAACGTAGATCTGGAAGACGCGACCGAATTTGTTGAACTGGCTCACGTAGCTTGAGCCCATGTACGTGGCCAAAGTCGAGAACACCTGATCGGTCGTCAGTAGCAGCGCCTGCACCTTCTCTCGATCGATATTGACCTTGTACTGCGGTGCGCTAGCCCGGAAGGACGTCGAAATGCGCTGAATGCCGGATTGGGTGCTGGCGGCGGCGACGACGGCGGTGGTCGCGCTTCCCAACTTGGAAAGATCAAAACTGCCGTCGCGCAGCTCGATCTGAAGTGTGAAGCCACCCGCGTTTCCGATGCCCTGGATGGGAGGTGGCGGCAAGACGAGTACGTTTCCGTCCTTCATATTGGTGAGCTTGTCGTTGATCGTCTTGTAGAGAGACGCGAGATCTTGTCCCTTGCCGCGCACACTCCAGTCCTTGAGCATGATGTAGGCGACGCCGCCGTTTGCGAGCGAGGCGCTGTTGTCGAGCACCGAAATGCCCCCGATCGTTATGACCCGCTCGACGCCGTCAACCGAGTTCGCGATCTGCTCCACTTGTTGCAAGGTCTTCTGCGTGCGGTCGAGGCTTGCGCCATCCGGAAGCTGTACGGCGGCCAGCAGGTAGCCTTGGTCTTCGATGGGCAGGAAGCCGGTCGGCGCGCGCGACATTCCGTAAATCGCCGCGCCGACGATCGCGGCCGCGATGAGCGCCATTACGCCGCTGTGCCGGACCATGGACCCGATGAGCCGCGAATAGCCTTTCTCGGCGCGGTCGTAGATCGCATTGAAGCCGCGATAGAAGAAGTTGCGCTTCTCTGGCGGTACGGGAGGGCGCAGCCAGAGCGCGCATTGCGTGGGCTTCAGCGTTGCGGCGTTGATGGCGCTGATGAGTGCGGTAGCTGCAATCACGAGGGCGAACTGGGCGTACATCTGGCCGGTCAGGCCGGGCAGAAACGACGCCGGAAGAAACACCGCCATCAGGACCAGCGTAATGCCGATGATTGGCCCCATGAGTTCGTTCATGGCGCCGATAGCCGCGTCGTGACCCGACAGGCCCTTCTCGATCTTGTGCGCAGCGCCCTCGACGACGACGATGGCGTCGTCCACGACGATGCCGATTGCCAGCACGATGGCGAACAGCGTCGACAGATTGATCGAGAAGCCGAGCGCAGCCATGGCGGCGAAGGCACCGATGATCGTCACGGGCACGGTGGTCGCCGGAACAAGAGTTGCCCGCCAGTCCTGCAGGAATACGAGAATGACAATCAGGACCAGCACCGCAGCTTCGAGAAGTGTTTTGTAGACCTCCGATATCGCCGCCTGGACGAACAGGGTCGTGTCGAACGGGATGGAATACGCCATTCCTTGCGGAAACTCGTGCGACAAGACCCGGATCTTGTCAGCTACGCGCTGCGCCACATCGAGCGCGTTCGCGCCAGGCGTCTGAAATATCGCGAGCCCGGCGGCCTGCTTGCCGTCAAGGTTGAAGACTTGGCTGTAGGTCTGCGCGCCGAGTTCCACGCGTCCGACATCCCGCAGGCGCGTCAGATCGCCGTTCGCGCCCGTCTTTACGACGACATTCGCGAACTGAGCCGGGTCATCGAAGCGGCTGACGACATCGATCGTGTACTGAAACGACTGGGTCGACGGCGCAGGCGGCATACCGAGCTGTCCGGCCGTGACCTGCTCGCTCTGTTGCTGAAGGGCCTGGATGACGTCCTGGGCGTTGAGATTGCGCGCCTGCATGCTGGCTGGGTCGAGCCAAATGCGCATCGAATACTGGCCAGCACCGAAGACGTTGACGTTACCCACGCCCGGGAGACGAGCGAGCTCGTCCTTGAGCTTAATCGTTCCGTAATTGCTGAGGTAAAGGCTGTCGAAGCTGTTGTCCGGCGAGGTCAGGGTGATGATCTGCAGGATGGCCGTCGACTTCTTCTGAACCACCACGCCCTGGGTCTGGACGGATTGCGGCAGAGACGCCATGGCCGACGAAACGCGGTTCTGTACGAGAACCTGCGCCGCGTTGAGATCCGTGCCGATCTCGAAGGTCACCGTGAGTGCGTACGTGCCGTCGGACGTCGCGAAGGACTGCATGTAGAGCATGCCCTCCACGCCGTTCACTTGCTGCTCAATCGGGAGTGCAACGGTGTCGATAACAGTTCGCGCACTCGCGCCGGGATACCGCGCTGTCACCTGGACCGTCGGCGGGACGACGTTGGGGTATTGCGAAACGGGCAGGCGGAAAACGGCGACCGTACCGATGACGACCATCAGGATCGCGATGACGTTCGCAAGGACCGGGCGCTCGATGAAGAATTTTGAGATCATTGCGGAGCGCCTTGCTCAACGCCGGATAGGTCCCGCATGACCGGATCGATCTTCTGTCCCGCAACCACGCTCATCAAGCCGGTTATCAGGATGCGGTCGCTGACCTCGAGGCCCTTGGTGATGACGCGCAAGTCCCCTGCCTGCTGGCCGAGCTCGACCTTCCGCTGGGCAACGACATCGTCCTTTCCTGCAACGAGCACGTAGCGCCCGCCCTGATCGCTGCCTATCACGTGGTCCGGAACCAGAAGCGCGTCTGGCTGGCTTTGCAGAGGTACGCGCACGCGGACAAAGTAGCCGGGCAAAAGCTGCCGCTTGGCATTCTCCAGGATCGCACGAACCAGCAATGTGCCGGTTGTCGCGGTGACACCGGGCGTCGCATAGTCGAGCGTCCCTCGATGCGGAAATCCCGTCTCGGTCTGCAGCCCGACCTCGACTGGAATTTTCTTCAGGTCCTCAGGAGTAATTCCGCGCGCCTGGAAGTTGGCGCGAATGCGCTGCACCTCGGTTTCGCTGACGGAAAAATTGACGTAGATCGGATTGAGTTGGACGATCGTGGCCAGCGTCGTGGCGGAACCGGCCCCGACGTACTGGCCGAGCGAAACCTCTCGCGCCGTGACGATACCGTCGAACGGGGCCTTCACTTCCGTGTAGTTGAGGTTGAGCTGGGCCTGCTCGACGTCCACATCCGCCTGCTTCTCCTTTGCAACTGCGGATTGCTTGGAAGCGGTGGATTGATCGAGGGTCGCTTGGCTCGAGATCTTTTGCGCCGCGAGCTCCGACTGGCGTGCATAGTCCGCCTGTGCCTGCTTTGTCGACGCCACGGCACTCGCTTGTCCAGCCTGGGCCTGTTCGAGCGCAAGCTGGTACGGCCTCTGTTCGATGACGAACAAGACGGTGCCGGCTTTGACCGCGTCGCCGTCCTTGTAGTTGATCGCCTGAAGGAACCCGGGAACGCGTGCAACGAGCGATGTGCTGTTAACGGCGGCCGTGCTGCCGGTGGACAGGAGGTACTGCTCGACGGTCTGCTTGAGCGGAAATGCGAGGTCGACCTTCGGCGGAGGCGGGGGCACATAGGTATTGTTTTGGCCGCAGGCTCCGACGGCCAACATTGCTGCCAAGAGGATTGACCCTACGAGATATCTGCGGACGACGATACGTGGAGCGCGACCGGCGCCTTGCGCGAACTTGGTAAATGACAGGAACGATAGATCGCATTCCATGGCAAACCGCATCTTGTATTCACGTTACGCGACGCAGCGTAGGCTATTCAAGATGCTCCGTACAGCTCCGGACCGGTGCTGCCGGCGGCCAGCCTGCGGGTCTCACGCGATACCGCGAAAAGCACCGGTCTCACTCCACGGCTGCGATTAGGCTTGCATCGCTGTCCCACCAGCCGCCACCGAGGGCCTGAAACAGGGCGGCCGTATCCGCGAGCAGTAGCGCGCGCGCTTGAATGACGGAAAGCCTCGACTGCTGATAATTCTGCTGAGATGTGAGTAGAACGGAGATCGCGACCTGGCCTGCTCGCAACTCCGTCTCCACCATGTTCAGAGCCTTCTCGGATGCTTTCGCATAGGCGAGCGCGGCGCGGACGGCATTGTTGTCTGCTTCGATCGCACGCAGGACATCGGCCACGTTCTGCACGGCAGTCAGAACTGTCGAGCGATAGGCGGACGCCGCCTCGAGGAATGCTGCCTCGGCCGCGCGTTTTTGTGCCAGCAGTGTGCCGCCCTTGAAGATCGGCTGTATGATGCTACCCGTGAGTGACCACACGAGCGATTGAGGCGTGAACAGATCCGACAGCAATCGCGCGGAAGATCCGACATCGCCGCTAATCCCGAACTGCGGCAGCAGGTTCGCTGTTGCAACGCCAATTTCCGCGCTTGCGGCGTGGACTTGCGCTTCCGCACCACGCACATCGGGACGCTGCTCGATGAGCTGTGAGGGGAGGATGACGGGCAACTCGCGCTCGAGACGGATACCGTTCAGGCTCGTCGGGGTCCAATCCGCGTCAGCGGGAAAGTTTCCTGTCAATACTGCAATCAGATTGCGCTGCTGCGCATAGGCTTTTTCAAGGGGAGGCAGGAGCGATTGAGCTTGCGCGAGCTGGGCTTCCTGGGACGCCACGTCGAGCCCCGATGCGGTTCCCGCTTTGAATTCCTTGTCGAGCACGCCGAGAATGCGTTTGTTGATATTTACGATATCGCGCGTGGCCGCGATCTGCTCGGCGAGCGAGGCTTCTTCAATCACTGCCACGACGACGTTCGTTGCAAGTGTCAGATAGGTGGCTTCCAACTCGTAATATTGCGCATCCGCGACGGACATCAGAGTTTCGACGGCGCGGCGGTTCTTCCCCCATACGTCAGGAAGGAACCCCACATTCACCTGCGGCGTATGGAGCGTGAAGATTTCGCCTTTGAATCGCGGAGGAGCGGTCTCCGGGGCCGCCAGCTTCTGGCGTGTTGATGCCCACTCTCCGGTGATTTGCGGAAAAAAGGCTCCTTCCTGAGCGCGGACATTCCATTTGGCTTGTTCCAACGCGGCGATGGCTTCGCCGACAGATGGATTTTGCGCAAAAGCCATATCCACGAGGGAGTTGATCTTGTTGGACCCAAACACCAGCCACCATCGCGCGGGCAAACCGCGTGATTCGACAAAGCGCTGGGCATCATTCTTGACCGCCGGTGGTTCGTTACCGGGGAGGTAGGCTGCAGGAAGATTGAGATCGGGTCGAATGTAGTCGGGGCCGACCGCGCACCCGCCGGCCAACAACGCCCAACAAGCAGTCCCGCACCGGAACAGCGTGGCCGCGCGCGACAGTTCGATTCGCGTTTGGTGCTTGCAAGCCTTCCTAGGCATTGAAGGTCCCCACCGAGAGCGACCAAAGCCTTAACGCGAGTCGGACACCTAAATGAGAGGAACACCGAAATTATCCCTTGGACTGAGAATTTTTCGTTTCAAGCCACTCGTTAGCGGATCGACGAGAAGACGGTGCGAGCCGAGGCCCGCACGATCGGTTGCTTGACCCCAAAATCCGGATCTTTTGGTCCGTGACGCTGACCTCGCGCAGGGCAAGTCGAGCGCAAGCCTGACGAGCTGATTCGGCTAGTTTTTCAATCTTGGCCGGGGGTGATATTTGGTTCCCCGCTGTGATGGAGATCAACTCCACCCCGTTCTGCGAAGCTGATGCACGTAGGGCCGAATGACACGAGTCGCAAATAGCGTCATCGGCATTCAAAACCGAACATCCCAACTCTCTCAGAAGCGCGGCGGATACCATTCTCTCTCATGCGGATCATTTTCCCCGGGAACCGGAGCGCTCGCCGGCCGCACGTAGGGTCTAACCCCAAACACGTCCCGAGCGTGGGGTGTCGAGCTGATAGTCCGTGGCATGGCGCGTGAAAAATTCGTGCCCGAACCGGCGCGCGCATCCGACCGGATCAAGCGGATCCTTGTGGACGTCGCCTCGCGCGTTGCCAACCCCATGCACGACGCCGACAAACGTCGAACGCGTGTAGCGCGAAAACTCCTGGATCTGGCTGACGATGCCGCCCGAGACCATGGGAAAGGTCTCTTCCGAGCTCAACACGAGACCGACGCGCTTGCCGAGCATGCCCTCAATCACCTCTGCAGATTGAGGGTGGGATGCGGCGTAGTAGCAGAATGCCCGATCGAAAAAGGCCTTGAGCTGCGCTGCTGCGCCGTACCAGTAGATCGGCGTCGCGGCGATGAAGCCGTCCGCCGGGAGATACCGCTCGAAGAAGACGGAGCGGAATCCGTCGTCGATTGCGCATTCCCCGTCCGGCTTGCGGCATTGTCGGCAATCCCGAAGGAAGGAGCCAATGAAGTCGTCAGCGTAAGCGAACTCGACATCGTGGCCGGCCTCGTTGAGACCATCGCGAACGGCTTGCGCCAGGATCGACGAATTGCCGTTGCGGCGAGGACTCGATGACAGAACGAAAGCCTTCATTCCTATCTCCATTGTGGCTCGGCGCCGACTTGTCGAAATCGCGGACAAACCAATTCGTTCGCAAGGGGGATCCTACGCAATTTGTCGCCAGCTGCGCCACTCTGCAGGGTGTGCTTTGGCTTTGGAAGCGAGCTTGCAACACGATGCGTCGCGCTGATATTGGCATCACTGGAGCGCCTCACCGACGACATTGCAGCACAGGTAGCCTTGGCGCGCATCCATCAGGCGTAGCGCTCTCGATAGGCCGCCGCTGCGGCCTCGAAACAAGCCAGCGGCGCACGTACGATTCCAGCGCCGATCTGGCCTCCGTCACGGCCGGCAATGCCGATGTCCATCGTCGGTAAAACTCCGCTTTCGACGACCTTGAAGATATCGATGCCTGTCGGTGTGCCGCGATAGTCGAGAGCCGCGACGAGGTAGTCCGGGTTCTCGCCGAACGTAATGCGGTAGAGCTCTCTGTTTCGCGCGATCATCGGCTCGTAAGAACCGCCTTGGTAGTTCTGCAATGCAGGCGCGGCCGCCTGTGCAAATCCTCCGAGCCCAATTGTCTCGGTGATGATGCTCTCTCCGCCCATCCAAGTGATCTCGTCCTCGGTATGTCCTTCAAAGAGCTTGGCTTGCACTGTTGCGCTTGGTCCTTCGTACCATGTGTCGCCGAGGCCGCTGACGCGAATGGCGAAGCCTCGGCAATTGAATGCCATGGCCGTAACGATGCTCGATCGCTCGACATTTCGCGCCGCGTCGGCAGTTGTTTTCGCCGCGGCCATCGACAGGCGCAGGAAGAAATACTGGTCATCCGTCATGGCCTGGACAGCGCGCGCGATCCTGCCGGGTCCGGTTGTCGCCATCGAAAGCAAGGCCGGCATCAGTTCCCTGAGGAAAAGCAAGGCTGCGGCCACGTTCCTCGAATGAAGCTCGTCGCCCATGGTGAGCGCTCGCTTCATGATCGGCTTGAGGGGGATGCCACCAGTCTTGCGAACCGCTTCGGCAATGACGGGCGCGACTTCATTCTGCACGAACATGAGCCGATCGCGAACGCCGTCGTCGTAGACGCCGTAGTTGAGGCGGCGAGGATTGCTGCCCTCGTACATATTGCAGAACGCCGTGTTGTCCGCTGCCTTGTTGGTGACGACAAAGACTGGCATCGACGCGGTATAGATGCCTGCCAGCGATCCCACGCACGCGTGGTCGTGGCAGCCCGCAAGGGTGATTTCGCCGGCTTGGAGCTTTGCAATCGCTTCGTCACGATTCGAGGCGAGGCCTTCGAATAATATTCCACCAAGGATCGCATTCCTCTGGCCGCCTGTGTATTTCTCCCACGGCATTGGGGGGCCAGACGTCAGGATCGTGGTTCTCGTCATTCCTGGAACGACATCAATCGCAGGCTGCACGTCCAACAGAACAGGGTCTGCCGTAACCAAAGAGTTGAAGGCATGGGCGTTTGCATCGGATCGAAGATCGGTCCCGTCTTGCATCTTCTCCACCTTCCAAAATTAATTGGTTGTTTAATTAAATAATTGCTCAGCATTGAACCGAAAGCAAGCGTCAGTTTGAATTCGGAGCGGGATGCGCGCTAAGCTCCGGCTGCACTGCGCAGCACGACAAGACCTCACGAGTTATTTCGAAGGCGAAGGGGAACTGATGTCGAACCGGAAATCCAAGGATGCCGCGCGTTCGGTTCGAGTGGCTTCCGCTGCCCGTAAGGCGGCGCTGGCGCCCGCGGCGGCCGAGAGGCCGAAGGGCCGGGAAGCCGAATTCCTAAAAGCAGCGCTCAACCTCTTCGCGGAGAGCAACTTCGCATCCGTCACGATCAAGGACATCGCGCAGTCTTTAGGCGTCAACACGGCGCTGATCTATTACTACTTCGAGAACAAGACGGATCTCTTTCGGGCGGCAATCGACTTCGCCTTGGAGAATGCGTTTGCGAACATGCGCGCCATCGAAGGTGGCAGTGCGGATCCCGCCGATCTCATTTCGGCGTGGCTCGACAATCACGTCGAGCGCTACGCGGAAATTCATCACTTCGTGAAGATTGCCCTCGACTACAAAGGCTCGTCGGAGCGGGATCCGGCTGTGGATGCGACGATCGCAAGTTTCTACGCCAAAGAACGGGAACTGCTGTCGCGCTTCATCCGGCTTGGTATCGATCAGGGACGGTTCAAGCGCGTCGATCCCGGTCGTATGGCGCAATTCATCTCGACCCACCTCGATGGGTGCATGGTGCGCATGGTCATTCTTCCGGATTTCCCGCTCAAGGCTGCCGTCGGCGACCTGCATCGCTTCGTTCTCGATCATCTCGAAAGCGAAGCGCAGCCGAAGACGACGCGCAAGACGCGGCGCTGACACGCGTTGCGCGACGTTTCCAATATACATTTTTTTGGAAGCGACATCATGAAACGTAAATTGATAATTGACTAATCAATTAACACTCCGTACTATGCGCTCTGCTAACGAGGCGGTCGCGGCAGGTTCCGCAGACTGCCCGCCTGGGAGGAACGGGGACTGAAATAGCATTTTGAATTCTACGGACGCCGAGCGGCCGTCTTGTGTTTTGGTCGCGTCACGCACGTAGGACCCACGCCTCTTCCAGCCGATCGATGTGTCCCGGATAGCGGGCCGCAGCACACGCCGACGGGAGGAGAGTGCGCTCATGGGCGACGTTACAAACAAGGCAAAGGTGAAGGCGAAGGGCACGCAGGAAGAAGGTCCTGCGCGCGAGACAATGCAGAGCCTTATTGATAAAGGCGTCGAGTACTGCATGCCCTGCTACGTCGATGTGCACGGCATTCCCAAAACCAAAGTCGTGCCCATAAGCCACTTCGATCGCATGATGCGCGGTTCGGAGCTGTTCACCGGTGCCGCCCTCGACGGATTGGGGCAAGGCCCGCACGATGACGAACTCGCGGTCATCCCGGATCCGGACGCTGTCGTCCAGCTCCCCTGGCGCCCCAACGTGGCGCTCATACCTGGGCAGCTCAGCTATCACAATCAGCCGTGGCCCATGTGCTCTCGCAGTATCCTTGCTAGGCAGGTTGAGCGTGCAGCAAAGTTGGGGTTGAAGTTCAACCTCGGCATTGAGTGCGAAGTTTACGTCGTGCGCAAGGATCAGTCGTTTCACAACGGCATCGCGCCCAACGATCCGCGCGACAACATTCCAAAGGCCGCCTACGACGTTTCGCTGACTCTACTGAACATGGAATTTCTCCACGACGTCGTCACCGCGATGGACAAACTCGGCTGGCAGGTTCACTCGCTCGATCACGAGGACGCCAACGGCCAGTTCGAGTTCGATTTCGCCTATGCCGACGTCATGACGATGTGTGACCGCTTCATCATCTGGCGGCTCATGATGAAGGAGATCGCCAGGAAGTACGGCTGGGAAGCGACCATGATGGCGAAGCCGTACGCCGACCGGACCGGGTCCGGCGCGCACTTCAACATGTCGATCGCCGACATCAAGACAGGCAAGAACATCTCGGGTGATCCCAACGACAAGCGCGGCTGCGGTCTGTCCAAAAAGGCCTACCAGTTCCTCGGCGGCATGCGCAAACACGCCGCGGCCATCGTCGCCACCAGTTGCCCGATCGTCAATTCCTACAAGCGCCTGATCAAATCGGGCTCGATGACGGGTTACACCTGGGCGCCGATTTTCATTTCCTACGGCGGCAACAATCGCACGCACATGTTCCGAGTTCCGATGCTGCGGCCTCAGATCGAAGGCGATCACGCCAGCGAGACGGGCATCAACCTATCGAGCACCAGATGGGAATGCCGCGCCGTCGATCCGTCGACAAACCCCTACCTCTCGGCCGCAATGTTCCTTGCTGCCGGCCTTGATGGAGTGGAGCAGGATCTCGATCCCGGCGACCCCGATCTCGTGAACATGTACGAGCTGCCGGATCAGGAGCTCGAGCGGCGTGGCGTCAAGCAGCTGCCGCGTACGCTGATCGAGTCGATCGAGGCCTTTGAAGCCGATGACCTCGGCCGCCGGGTCATGGGCGACGACCTCTTCAAATCCTACATTTCTCTCAAGAAGGCCGAGTGGTGGAACTACCACAATTCGATCTCGCAATGGGAAGTCGACCAGTACCTGACCAAATTCTAGCTCGCGCGGAGGTCGTCTGTGTTCTGGCGAAAGAAAACTAACGGTGGCGACGAGGTGAAGATCTTCTTCGCCTCCGATCTCCACGGCTCCACGGTCTGCTTCAAGAAGTTCATCAACAGCGCGGCATTCTATGGCGCCAACGTTTTGGTCCTCGGTGGGGATCTGACGGGTAAGGCCGTCATCCCCATCGCCGAACAGACAGACGGGACGTTTCTCAGTTTTCTTCACGGAGAAACACACGTCCTCAAAGGCAGGGCTGAGGTTGATGCTTTCTCGAAGCGTAACGCCAACATGGGCTTCTATCCGACGGTGATCTCGGAAGCTGAGTTCCAACGGCTCAGTAGCGACCAGAACGCCCAGGATGCGCTTTTCAAGACATTGGTGCTCGAACGGATCCGGGAGTGGGCGGCCATCGCCGCCGACAAACTCAAGGGCACTGAAATTCCGCTCGTCGCCATCCCCGGCAACGACGACTTCCACGAGATCGACGAAATTTTGACCAGCGCGCCGCACTTCGATTTCCACGAGATGCAGGTCTGTGACTTCAAGGGCGGCTACCAGATGCTCTACTGCGGCGGCTCCACTCCGACGCCGTGGGATACGGAGCGCGAGTACTCCGAAGATCAGTACATCGCCCGCTTCGCCGAGCTCCTTCCTCAGGTCAAGGACATGAGCCGGTGCATCTTCAATGTGCACGTGCCGCCCTTCGGCACGACGCTCGATGCGTGCCCGAAACTCGATGAGAATATGCAGGTTGTCTACGAGATGGGGATGCCGGCGCAGTTGCACGCGGGCTGTCAGACGCTCGTCGACGTCATCAAGCAGCATCAGCCGCTGCTTGGCCTGCATGGGCACATCCACGAGGGACGCGCGAAAATCAATATCGGCAAGACGATCTGCATCAATCCGGGCAGCGTCTATCCGGAAGGAATTCTGCAGGGTGCGGTCATCGCACTGCGGGATGGAGAAGTGAAATCAGTCAATCTCACACAAGGCTGAAATCAACGAGCGAATAAAGAGCTCAAAGGGAGAGCTGCAACGGTCGGGAAAGGGAGACGTCGATGTCCATTTCGGATGCACCAGGCGAGAAACGTATCTTTCTGCGGAAGGCTTCAGGCCTAATCAGGACAGCGAGTGGGCTAGACACCTTCATCTACAATCTCGGCGTCGTCAGCATCGGGCTCGGCGTCGGCACCATCCTCTACTACGGGCCTGCGTTCTACCCGATGGGCAACCTGCTCATCGGCTGCGTGATCGCCGGCATCGCCATGGCTATGATCTCGCTCGGCTTCATATCCTGGACCGTCACGCTGCCGCGGTCCGGCGGCATCTATGTCTTCGCGTCCCGCATCCTTCCGCCGTCACTGGCGCTCACGCTCAGCCTGGTCGAAATCACGGCCTGGCTCTTCTACTGCGCCATTGCCGCTTACTGGATCGTGACGTTGGCGCTCGCGCCAATGTTCGCCGCGCTCGGTTTGCTGACCGGAACGGCGACGTTCACCGAGATATCGACTTGGATGCTTACACCCTGGGTCACCTTCGCGATCGGCTCGGCGATCCTGGCGCTATCGGCCGTTATTCTGTCGATGGGCATGCGCTTCTTCCTGGCCGTCAACAAGTGGGTTTTCGTACTGGCTATGGCCAGTTCGATCCTGCTGATCGCGACGCTCGCCATGGGCACGCGCGAGGAGTTCGTCGCCCACGTGAACGAGCTCTTCGGGCCGGCTCTGGGCGTGCCTGACGCCTACAATGCGATCATCGCCAGCGGCAAGGAGAAGGGCTGGGGCAATGAGGGCTTCGATTGGGGGCAGACCATCCTGGTCTCCAACTGGCCGTTCCTGCCGCTCATCGGTGCCGCATTCTCGATCGCCATCGGCGGCGAGATCAAGTCGGTCGAAAAATCCCAGAAGTGGGGCATGCTCGGCGCCGTGCTCCTGGCCACCCTCTTCTGGATGACGACGATCTACTTCGCGCTCAAGGTCTTCGGTTTCGAGTTCCTCGGCACTGCCGTCTTCAACCTTCTGAGCGCTAACGGCGGTCTCACGACGCCGACCGATCCGGCCGTGGCTCTGCTCACGGGCGTGCTGACGAAATCGCCTCTCATCACCGTCATCACAAGCCTTGGGCTTGCGCTCTGGATGTGGATGTGGATTCCGGCGATGCAAACCTTCGGCGTTCGTGCGGTTGTCGCCTGGGCGTTCGACCGGGTCGCACCGTCTCCTCTCGCTCGGATCTCCGAGACGCACCATACGCCGGTCGTTGCGATCATCGTGACCTGCATCGTCACCATCCTCGGAATGGCGGCATTCGTGTTCGTGCCGTGGTTCTCGAAGGTGGTCATCTTCATCGAGGCCGCGCTTCTCGCATGGTCCGTGGTGCTGCTGGCGGGCGTCTTCTTCCCGTATCTCAGGCCGCACATCTACGAGAAGTCTCCGATTGCCGGCCGCAAGTTCCTCGGCCTGCCGATCATGTCGGTGACGTGTTTCCTCGGCTTCCTGGGATCCCAATTCTTCTTCTGGACGCTGTATTCCGATCCGGTCGCGGCGGGCCACGACCCGGCGCAGGTTGCGATTGTCGGGGGTGTGTTCGCGTTCGGTCTCGTCTTCTACTTCATCATGAAGATGATACGGGCTGCGCAGGGCATCGACGTCACGCTCGCATTCAAGGAGATCCCGATCGAATGAACCTTGATCGCATATGAAGCTACACCGTTCGAGGATGTAGAGAGAGGATTGCTCCCCGCTCCCTGTCACCCTCCTCAATGTGGCGGCCCAGCCAAACGCCGGGCCGCCACATCTGAGATCGACGATGGGCACGCGAGATCTCGCGCGATCCGCATTTTCAATAAGACGGCGCACTCTTGGAGGCAGATGTGAACCAGATGAGCAATGACCCGGGTCTCAATCTCGAGTTTGTGGATGAAGCCCTGATCCTCGTGCGCGAGGCGGAGGCGAAGGGCATACGGCTCCGCATTCTCGGATCCATTGCCTACCGGCTGCAATGCCCGAACAACCTGCACCTGTTTCAGGACATGAAACGCGTGCTCACGGACGTCGACTTCGGAGCGGAGAAAACGCAGAATCGCGCCATCCGCGAGTTCCTCATGGCGCGCGGATACGTGCCCGACGAGGGCGTATATGTCGCCTCGGAGGGGTCACGCCACATCTATCTGCACAAGGATACGAAGCTCAACGTCGACGTGTTCGCCGACGAGCTCAATTTTTGTCACAAGGTCCCGTTCAAGGGTCGCCTACACATCGACAGTCCCACGATTTGCAATACCGATCTTCTGCTCGAGAAGATGCAGATCGTTGAAATCAACCTCAAGGACTTCAAGGACACCATCGTGTTGATGCTCGAGCATCCGCTGTCGCATCAACAGCCGGGGCACAAGTCCATCGATACGGATTACATCGTCGACATGATGCGCAGGGACTGGGGATTCTACTACACCTTCACGACCAATATGAAGCGCGTGCCCGAATACCTTCATGAGTTCCCTTCGATCAAGCCCGCCGACGCCGAGCTGATACGATCGCGTATCGACGAGCTCCTGCAAAAGATCGAAAGCGCGCCAAAGACGATCGGCTGGAAAATGCGCTCGGTCATTGGCACGCGGAGCAAGTGGTATCAGGAAGTGTCGGAGAAATCGGAACAGTACTAAGGACCGGCACGGCACGGCATACTTTACGCCCAGGACAGATAGAGGCAATCGGTGCAGCATCCACACGTGGCGTTCCAGAGCGGTCAAAAGACCGCCGAACTCGAAGGCCTAAGTCACCGTCCGCTGAAAGTCGCATGGACCGAATCCGGCCACGGCGCGCCGATCATCCTCCTGCATGGAATTCCAACCTGGTCATACCTCTATCACGACGTCATCCCGCTCCTGGCGTCGCACGCGCACGTCATCGCACCCGATTTCCTCGGGCATGGCTACTCCGACAAGCGCGATTTCTTCGATCGCTCACTTTTGGCGCAGACGGCGATGATTTTGCGCTTCATGGATCATCTCGGGGTCGATCGTGCGCATATCGTCGGACACGACACGGGTGGCGGCGTCGCGCTCATCATGGGAATCCATCATCCCGAACGCGTCGATAAGCTCGTTCTGACCAACGTCGTGGCCTACGATTCCTGGCCTATCGACGACATGATCGCGCTCGGCAATCCGAGTTGGCGTTCCAAACCTCCGAAAGAGGTCTGCGACTTCCTCGCCTCCGGACTGCCCGATGGGTTATTCAATGCGGACCGCCTCACGCCCGCGTTCATCGCCGGCATCGTCGCGCCCTACAACGACGAAGAGGGTAAAATTTCGATGATCCGCAACGCCAGCGCACTTAACTCCAACCACACGACCATGCTCGTGGATCGCCACGGCGAGATCCAGGCCAAGACACTCTGCCTCTGGGGAGTTCACGACCCGTGGCAGACCATCCGCGACGGCGAGCGCCTCGCGCGTGAAATACCGAACGCTCAGTTGGTGCGCGTCGAGAACGCATCTCATTGGATTCCTCACGACACGCCCGAAAAGTTCGCCTCCGAAATCGCCAAGTTCATTGCGCCGGCTTGATCGCCTACCCAAATTTCCATGCGAAAGCAGAAGTTTTTATCTTCATCCGGAGCGCCAATAATTTCGATGACTTAGACATTTTGGTGGTTCTCACGAATGCCGTCGATGACCGACCATCACACAAAAGCAGACGCTGAATAGATAAGCGGAACAAACAAGCGGTGATCGTCGTCAGACTTCCGCTTTTGGGACCGATCGTCGACGCTGCCGAGGCAGCCACGCCTCCTGGCCACAGCATGTCGAGGCTCGAGGTGATCCGATAGCTTCCGTCGAGTGTCCGGCGCTAAGGGCCAGGAACGGACGTTGCGGGGCAGCCCCCCCGAGATCCTGGGCGCCCACAGATCAGCGCGTCTTGCGGCGTGCCGTGGAGCGAACTGCCTGACCGGCACCTAGGAGTCTCGGCGTTACGTCAGCGATCAGCTTGTAAACGTCGAGACCCGGCGCGACACGTTCATAGTCGCCGTCGAGCTCGAGTGACGACGCGCCGTGCACGAACGTCCAAAGCCTGAGCGCGATTGCCTCCGCGTCGGCGGTGTGCCCGTGCTTGCGGCTGTAGGCTGCGACCTCATCGATCACGCCTTTCAAGCACTGATTGCCGCTCTCATCGACCTGTTTGACCTTCCTCAGTTCGGATTTGTGGCCGAACATGAGTCGGAAAATGGCAGGCTGGGCAACGGCGAATTCGAGATAAGAGATGCCCATGGCCGTGATACCAGCGATCGTGCCAGGCCCGCCTTCGGCAACAGCCCTGGCATTGGCGGCCGTCAATTCTTCGAAGCCTCGCGCTACGATCTCCTCCAGGATCTCCTGTTTGTCGCGGAAATGCTTGTAGGGCGCAGCGGTGGTGACGCCGGCGCGGCGGCAAGCGTCGGCCAGCGTGAAGCCATCGGGGCCATGCTCGATCAGAAGCTCACGCGTCGCGGCGATCAGCGCCTCGCGAAGGTCACCGTGGTGGAAGCTCCTTTTTGGGCGTACGGCGGTTTGTTTTTGCGCTTTTGCCATAACGAACTTTCCCGATGCCATCGGCTGGCGAGCCAATAAGTTAGCATATCTAACTTAAGTTAGCTCGCCTAACTTTTGTCTCCTCGCGCCGATTTCCGCTTGCAAAGTTAGTGATACTCACTTAAGTAAGCGACGCTAACTTGCAAGTTGACACGCTCGTTCTCTTCGGCCGACACAGCGATGGGGTCTTAAATGAGTGCGACATCCGTATTCCGGTTCAGCAATGGACAGCCGCGCCTCGCGCGCACCGCTTTCAGAGCCGGCGCGCTCCTGGTTCTCTCCGCTGGGCTGTCCGGCTGCAAAAGCGAAGGCGCGCCGTATGTAGCCGCGCCTCAGCCGGTGCGTGCCGCAACAGTGGTCCTTTCCGCCTCTACTGACACGCGCTCCTACACGGGTACCGTCAAACCGCGCTACGAGAGCGATCTCGGCTTCCGCGTCGCGGGCAAGATCGTCGCGCGCTTCGTCAACATCGGCGATGCGGTGACGCCCGGCATGACCCTCGCCCGTCTCGACGCGACGGACTACCGGCTCTCGCTCGAATCTGCCGAGGCCGAGCTCAAAGCCGCGCAAAGCAACCTCAAACAGGCGGACTCCGACGAAGCCCGCTACGCGGCGCTCAACAAGAAGACGTGGGTCAGCGACGCCAGCTACGATCAGAAGAAGGCCGCCGCCGACGAAGCGCGCGGCCGCGCGGAGCGGGCTGAGAGATCGCTCGCTCTCGCGAATAACCAGCTCGCCTATACGGACCTCGTCGCCACGGAAGGCGGCATCATCACCGCGCTCCCGGTCGAGGTCGGGCAAGTCGTCAGCGCGGGGCAAATGATCGCGCGCGTCGCGCGTCTCGATGAGCTGGAGGCGGTCGTCGCGATCCCTGAAAGCCGCATAGACGGAGACCCTAACGCCACGGCAACCGTCACGCTTTGGGCGGACGCCGATCGCGTCTATGACGCCAAGCTGCGCGAGATATCTCCGCAGGCAGATCCGGCAACGCGCACCTATCAGGCCCGGTATTCGCTGGTGAAGCCCAATGCGACGATCGCCCTCGGCAAGACAGCCACCGTGCACCTTTCCAACCGCAGCAACAGCCTCCGGGCCGCGCTTCCCCTGGCCGCGGTATTCAAGGACCAGGGCCAGGCTTCGGTGTGGCTCATCGATGAAGCTCACGGACGCCTGATCAAGACCGGTGTCGAGGTCAGCGCGTGGACCGAAACGTCCGCGATCATCGCGAGCGGACTATCGGCCGGCCAAAAAGTGGTTGCGGCGGGCGTGCACAAACTAGACGCCGGAATTCCGGTGCGCATCGTGGAGGTCGCGCCGTGACCGCTCCTACAGATCCCGAGCACGTCTCGCGTGGCAATCTTTCCGCCTGGGCGGTCGCTCATCCGGCTTTGGTGCTATTTTTTATCATCGTGTTCTCGATTGCAGGCCTGATGAGTTACCTTAACCTCGGCCGCGCCGAGGATCCGACATTTGCGATCAAGACGATGATCATCTCGGCTGCGTGGCCGGGCGCGACCGCCGAGGAGATGCAGGATCAGGTCGCAGACAAGCTCGAGAAACGCCTCCAGGAGCTCGAGCTCTTCGATTACGTGAAGACCTACACGCGTCCCGGCGTCACGGTCATTCAAGTCCAGCTCAAAGATCTGGCGCGGGCCAAGTCCGTGGACGACGCTTGGTATCAAGTGCGCAAGAAGCTCAACGACAGCCGCTCGACTCTGCCGCAAGGCGTGCAAGGCCCGTTCTTCAACGACGAGTACGGCGACGTCTATTCCGCCGTCTACATGCTGTCGGGCGCGGACGTGTCGCTCGCTAAGCTCAAGGACTATGCAGAGATCGTGCGCCAGCGTCTGCTCCGCACGCCCGGCGTTTCCAAGGTCGATATCGTCGGCGTGCGCGAACAGCGCATCTTCATCGAATTTAGCCATCGCAAGCTGGCGACGCTCGGCATCACACCGCAGACCATTTTCGACAGCGTCGCGCGCCAGAATGCGGTGACGGCTGCCGGCACGGTCGAGACCAGCGCCGATCGCATCGACGTTCGTGTCACCGGCGCCTTCAAAGGCGAAGCGGCCATCGCGGAGGTGCCGATCGAAGCCGGCGGAACCACGTTCCGGCTCGGCGACATTGCCACAGTCAGGCGCGGCTATGAGGATCCGCCCAGCAGCATCGTGCGCCACAACGGGGTCGAAGCCGTGGGAGTGGTCGTCGCCATGACCACGGGCGCAAACGTGCTTGAGCTCGGTCAGCGGCTCAAGGAAGCGATCGCAGACGCCAAGATGCAGGTGCCGACCGGTGTCGAGATCGACCAGATCACCGATCAGCCGCAGGTCGTCGAAGAATCGGTCAGCGAGTTTCTGCGCTCATTCGTCGAGGCGCTCGGCATCGTGCTCGTCGTCAGCTTCATCTCGCTCGGATGGCGCTCCGGCCTCGTGGTGGCGACGTCCGTGCCGCTCGTGCTCGCGGTCGTCCTTCTCGTCATGTCGGTCGCCGGCGTCAATCTCGACCGCATTACCCTCGGCTCGCTCATCATCGCACTCGGCCTGCTGGTCGACGATGCGATCATTGCCGTCGAGATGATGGTCGTCAAAATGGAGCAAGGCTGGAACCGCATGCAGGCCGCGGCCTTTGCCTGGGACTCGACCGCTTTCCCCATGCTGACCGGCACGCTCGTGACTGCGGCCGGCTTCCTCCCTGTCGGCTTGGCGCAATCTACCGCCGGAGAATACGCCGGCAACATCTTCTGGATCGTCGGCCTCGCGCTTGTCGTGTCGTGGATCGTGGCCGTGATCTTCACGCCCTACATCGGCGTCAAATTTCTGCCGGACTTTGCGAAGCACGGCGCAGCACATACCTCGCACGACCTCTACGACACGCGGCTCTATCGCGCTCTCCGCCGCTCGGTCGGTTGGTCCGTGCGCTTCCGGTGGGTGGTCATCGGGTTCACGCTTGGAGCGTTCGTCGCGGCCATCGCGGCGTTCACGCAAGTCCAGCAGCAGTTCTTTCCGACCTCCTCGCGCCCGGAGCTCTTCATCGAGATCCGCATGCCCGAGGGCACCTCCATCGGCGTCACGGAAGTTGCCGCCAAGAAGGCGGAAGCGCTGATCAAGGGCGACCCGGATCTCGAATACTACACGACCTATATCGGCGAAGGCTCGCCACGCTTCTTCCTGGCCTTGAATCCAGTGCTGCCGAACGAGAACTTCGCACTCATCGTGATGATGACGAAGGGTGCGGAGGCGCGAGAGCGGCTCAAGACCCGCCTCGAGGGGCTTGTTGCCGACAACGTCATTCCGGAAGCTCGCCTCAGGATCGACCGGCTGAACTTCGGGCCGCCGGTCGGCTTCCCGGTGCAGTTCCGCGTGCTCGGGCCCGACAGCGACAGCGTGCGCGCGGTGGCCGACAAGGTGCGCATCGCCATGCGCGCCAATCCGAATACGCGCGACGTTCAGTTCGACTGGAACGAGCAGAAGAAATCCATCCGGCTCGAAGTCGACCAGGATCGCGCTCGCTCGCTGGGTCTGACGCCGCAGGACATCGCGCAGACGCTCGAAACTCTCCTCTCCGGCTATACGGTGACGGAGTACAAGGAAGGCATCGAGCTGGTGCCGGTCGTCGCCCGCGCCATTCCGGATGAGCGTCTGGGTC
The DNA here is from genome assembly GCF_051860585.1 of Hyphomicrobium sp. GTDB lineage: Bacteria > Pseudomonadota > Alphaproteobacteria > Rhizobiales > Hyphomicrobiaceae > Hyphomicrobium_C. The sequence goes on along the minus strand of NZ_JBHYDS010000011.1, from coordinate 45,639 downwards.
TTGGCTCGTTCGAAGACCTCACCATTCCGACGCGCTCGGGCGCTGCGGTACCCATTACCCAGGTGGCGCGCGTGCACTACGGGTTCGAGGAGCCGATCCTGTGGCGGCGCAACCGCGACGTGGTTCTGACGGTCCGGTCCGACATCGCGCCCGGCATGCAGGCTCCCGATGTGACGGCGCAGATCCAGCCGGCCATCGACGCGATCGCCGCCACGCTGTCGCCTGGCATCCGCATCGAGGTCGGCGGCGCGGTAGAAGAAAGCGCCAAGGCCAATGCGGCTCTGTTCAAGATATTCCCGCTGATGTTCCTGGTCATGCTGACCCTTCTCATGGTGCAGTTGCAGAGCTTTTCGACGCTGTTTCTGGTGTTCTCGACAGCGCCCTTGGGCATCATAGGCGCGAGCTTTTCGCTGCTCGCGTTCAATGCGCCGTTCGGTTTCGTGGCGCTGCTCGGACTTATTGCCCTCGCCGGCATGATCATGCGCAACACCGTCATTCTGGTGGATCAGATTGATGCGGACGTAACGTCTGGCCTCACGCGTTGGGATGCGATCATCGAATCGACGGTGCGCCGCTCGCGTCCGCTGGTGCTGACGGCGCTGGCCGCCATCCTGGCCATGATCCCACTGTCGCGGTCCGTGTTCTGGGGTCCGATGGCGATCACCATGATGGGCGGGCTGCTGGTGGCGACAATCCTGACGCTACTATTCCTCCCCGCCCTCTATGCGGCTTGGTTCCGGGTCCGACGTCCGAGTGCGGAAGTGACACTCATGTTGCCACGACATGAGAAACCGTTGGGATCAAGTCGAATAATCGGGGCTTCCATTTGAACGAATGTCACATCGAGACAATGACATCCTCAACAGAGCGAGTACGATTCCATGAGCAAGACTAAAAATGGCGTAGCGATTGTCACGGGCGCATCCACAGGCATTGGACGGGTGACGGCTCAAGCCCTGCAGAACGCGGGTTTTCGCGTGTTCGGAACCGGCCGTCGCGCTGCCGCCGAAAGGACCGACGGCGTCACCATGCTGACCTGCGACGTCACCGATGACGCATCCGTTACCAAGCTCGTTGATGAAGTGCTGTCCAAGGCCGGGCGCATAGATCTCCTCGTCAACAATGCCGGCATCGGTTTGCTCGGCGGCGCAGAAGAATCCTCAATTGCCCAGGCCCAGGCACTGTTCGACGTCAATGTCTTCGGCGTCCTCCGAATGACGAACGCCGTGTTACCGACGATGCACCGTCAAGGAGTAGGCCGGATCATCAACGTGAGTTCCGTCCTAGGCCTCGTCCCGGCTCCCTACAATGCCCTCTATGCATCGACGAAGCACGCCATAGAAGGCTATTCTGAATCCCTCGACCACGAACTTCGCACCCTCGGAATTCGTGTTGTACTCGTCGAGCCCGGCGTTACCCGTACGGCCTTCGAAGAAAACATCACGAAGCCAGACCAACCACTTCCCATCTATGAAGTCGTTCGCGACCGCATGGCAGCGTTGATGCGGAAATTCATAGAAACCGGAGATGCACCCGACATTGTCGCAGATGCGGTTGTGAAGGCTGCAACGACGGCGACGCCGAGAAGGCGATATACGGCTGGAAAACAGGCCGGCCAAGTCCGCTTCCTGCGTCGTTTCCTTCCCGAATCCATGGTCGACAAGAGCATCCGGAAATTTAATGAGCTGCCGGTCTAAAAAGCAAAGCGGAAGTCTGTACCTCCGCTCGTGCGGCAACGGGCAATCAATTCGCGAATGAGCCGCAATCGCCGGTGTCGATGACAGCTATGGGTCAAACTCGACGGGCAGTAACCAATAAATGGAAGAAGTAGGCTGAGACCGGTCGTGAGATCAGCAGGTTAGGTGGACGGAGGCGCATGCTGGTTTGTCTCTCAGAAAAGGAGACTGACCATGGAAGACCATCCGAGTGCACCTACTGCTACTGAACCGGCTGCCAAGCCCGCTCGCGTCCCCTGGAACAAGGGCAAACTGGTGGGCGCGAAGCCGCCCTTGCGCCCGAGCCACGTCTGGTCGATCCGTACAAAGCTCCAAATCGAGGGCAAGAAAAGAGACCTTGCTCTGTTCAACCTAGCGATCGACAGCAAGCTTCGCGGCTGTGACGTAGTGGCCGTTCGCGTAGATGATGTTGCGCCGAGCGGATACTCGATGGACCGCGCAACAATCCGACAGAAGAAAACTGGCAGACCGGTACGGTTTGAGCTGGCCGATCAGACACGCCAGGCCATCGACTAGTATCTGCGCTTGACTGGACGCAAGCCGGGTCAATTCCTATTCGCTGGTCGTGGCGACAGAGGTGGGCTGACAACGCGGCAGTATGCTCGCCTGGTTCTTGAGTGGATCGCCAGTATCGGTCTCGACCCGGCCAAGTTCGGTACGCACTCGCTGCGTCGGACAAAGGCGGTGCTCATCTATCGGCGGACCGGAAACCTTTGAGCTGTCCAACTCCTGCTTGGGCATTCGAAGATCGAAAGCACGGTAAGGTACCTCGGCATTGAGGTCGACGACGCGATAGAAATCGCCGAGAAGATCGATATCTTAGCGACTGACGCTCTTCTCCCGATTCCGGACAACGTCGGCGGCGTTGTTGCGTCGCCGATTGCATTGATGTCGATGTCGGCTGTTGGGACTCTGCTGTCTAACGGCTCACGGCAGCAAAGGGCCAGAAACTGACATTACGTCAGCTCAGCTGAGACGTTATCCTAGATCGAAGGGTCGTCACGTAAGCCGAGATGAAGTTTGTTTGGACCTAGGCCATAGCCTGCTCTGGCGGTTTTGGCGCTGGCTTCAACAAGTCAACGACGAGTGCCACGATTTCCGGGTTGGTGTAGGAGGCCGAATGGTTCAGCCTCAGCTGAAATGCGTCTATCTCCACGAAGCGAATGCTTTCCGCAGTGACCGGGGTCGGCGTTGTCAACACCGCTACGTGCGGCGCAGCATAGAGAGGGATCCCTTGAGCGCCGTACCATTTCAGCCTCGCCCAGGCGAAAAGATGTACGACGACGATGAGGGTAGCGCCATAGAGTGCTGCCGAAGCGAAAGAGTAGATGAGGATTGACGCAGCGGACAGCGTCTCCGCGTTACCAGTACGAATCCGCGCAAGCTCACTACCGAGGAATGGAATGCTTTCAAGCGCAGGGAACGGTGGCAGCCAGCCCGCCAAACTCGTCACGGCGATTGCGGTCAAAGTTACGAACAGCGGTCTGGGACGAAGAAGATGCAGTAGGAATGAGTTGAATGCAGATAACCCATTCAACCCGTCGAAGACTTCGTCGCTCGCTGTGGTGATGCAGGTGACCCGCACGTTGCTGATAGCGGGCAACGTCAATTCGTCAATGACTTTGGGCACGAGATTCTGCAATGCATCAATTGGAAACAGCCGATTCAGGAGAGCTGCGAGCAAGACTAAGCAGCATCCCGCTGCCAATAGCGTGAACTCCGCCGACCAGGAAGCTTCGGTCGCGGCAAGTGCGGCCGGGTAGAACATGATTAGGCTGGCTACCAAAATGATTGTGACCGGTAGAAACAATGCTGTGAAGAGGCTCCGTTGAAAAGCGTGGAGGAAAGGTGTGTTGAGGCAAATAACTGCCGCGACTTTGCTCTGTAGCGAGGGGTCCCGGAGTGCCATAAGGGCGATGTTGCCGCCGTGACTATGGCAGATGATAAAGTGATCGGAATGCGGTTTCCGCTCAACTTCAGCTGTCAAGTGCGCCTCTAATTCAGAGGCGGCCTGCCGACGGTGTCTGTGGTTGTTTTTTCCGGTCCATTGAAAGCGATGGATTTCTGCCGTACCGGTAAAGCGAACCTGCAATGCTTGGCAAAGATAGGACCCTTCGTTGGTCCATGGCGCTTCGGGGGCAAACGTTCCATGCACAAGAGTGATGGACTGTTTCATATGAAGTCTCCCAATAGCCACGAGAAACCTTAAATCCAATTGTGCGTCGTCTCCAAGCCTCGCCCGCCTGAGAGCGGGGTGCAAGAGAGAGATCGGGCTCTGCAGTTATCGGCGGCAATGTCACAACCCGGCGAATGACAATGATTTCAGCTTACTGATAACCGAAGCGAAGACGCTCCGGAGTTGCTCAATATCAAGGGACAGACCCTACAATGCAGACGTCGCGAGCCAGGCGACTGCGCAGACGCTGAGGTCGGCTATGAGCCACAAGCAGACATAGGCGCTGGTGAACCGACGTTGACCAAATGACGCGATTGCGAGGTCCGCTTGTCGAAGCTGATCAGACGTTCAAGCGTAATCAAGCAAGGCAGCGACTGACCCTCAGCTGAAATGACCCACTCACCACCCACATTTTCGCCCAACGGATTCCCGTGGCGCGATTTTCCTTCGAACGACTTGCGAGATAGGTACCTACGGTACTAGCTTCGAGTGCGCCGAAAACGATGGCGGCGATGATCTAAAGGCAGGCATGCCATGGCGGCTAACGCGCGTCTGACCGACATCGCGCAACAGAATGTCCTCGAGTGGTTGGCTGCTCAGCAACAAGCGATGCTCGACCTGCTCGCCAGACTGGTGAACCAGGATTCCGGCTCTTTCGACAAGCGCGGCGTCGATGCGGCAGGTACTATTCTGAGGGACTTCTTCTCTGCAGCGGGGATCGAGATCGAGGTCACGCCAAACGACACGTATGGCGAACTGATGCGCGTGCTGCTCCCCCAGCCGGCCGCGCAAGACCAGCGGGATATCCTGCTGATGGGTCACCGAGATACGGTTTTCGGCTCCGGTGAGGCGACACGGCGGCCTTTTCGCATCGACGGCGACAATGCGTTTGGTCCTGGCGTCGCGGACATGAAGGCAGGGCTGGTCATGAACGCATTCGTGCTGGCGGCTTTCAAGCGCTTCGGGGGCCATCCTGGTCCGCTAGTGGCACTCATCACCGCCGATGAGGAGATCTCGTCGCCGTCGTCACGCGCCTATATCGAGGTTCAGGGTCGGCGTGCGCGGGCCGCTTTCAACTCCGAGCCTTCGCCCACAAAGGATATCGTCGTCGTCGCGCGAAAAGGCGGAGTATTCATGACGGTCGAAATTTTCGGTAAGGCGGCCCATGCCGGCGCAGCCCCGAAAGATGGCATCTCAGCTATCGAGGAACTGGCGCGCAAGGTCGTGCGCCTTCACGCGCTCACAGATTTCGACAAAGGCGTCACGGTCAACGTCGGCATGGTCTCGGGCGGCCAGAGCGTCAACACGATCGCCCCTTACGCCTCTGCGCGTATCGACTTGCGCTATGTCCACTGCAACGACCGTGAAGCGGCTCTAGCCGCAGTCCGAAGGGTTATCGAGACCGCTCACCTCGAAGGGACTCATGCGACGCTGACGATCGACAGCGAGCGTGAGCCACTCGAAATCACCGAGGAGTCAACCTGGCTCTTGGCGGAATACAAGATGGCAGGACAGGTTTTGGGCCTCGACGTCCAAGGCATTTCAGTTGGAGGAGGCGCCGACTCGGCCATTACAGCGGCTCAGGGCTGCCCGACACTTTGTTCGGTCGGGCCTGTTGGCCACAACGGTCATTCAGATGACGAGTATATCGAGGTGAGTTCGCTTGTTCCGCGGGCACAATTGCTCGCTCTCGCCATTGCGCGATTGCCAAGCGGACTCAAGAACGTCATTGCAACCAGCGCCGACGCTTCCTAGTCGAGACCCCTTACTTGCCGCATTCGAATGTGTGCGTTTTGGAGCGTGAGGGACTCTCTGGCAAGTGCGCCACGAACGACGCGCGTGACGACGTGAAAACGACATTCCGGACATCAACGGTCGCGGTGCTCCTTTCGCGCGCGAGCCGGCAGAGATAGTGGCCTAGCGCGACGCGATCCCTTTCGGCTAGGCTATCGACCCGATTGAAGTATTTGAGCCAGCGATGGTTGGGAAATTCCAGCCCGTCTTTACCCCGCATCCACAGGAGGGGCTTTGTGGACAACGCCAAGATATCGAAGGTCGAGCCATCGGCCGTGCGCGCGATCGCCTCGTAGCTATGTTGGGAGTGTATCGGGATTGGGGCAAACAAACTCCAACGCTGCCCTACTTGCCATGCGGCCACGAGATGATCGAGCCCCGTCGGCCTGTCATACGAGGGTCTCAGGGCATGATGAATGTTGCCGACGAGCGCGAGCAGCATCAACCAAGCGCATAGAGCGAGAGCAGGCTGGCCAGGTACAGCCTCGTTTCTGAACTTCAGAAAGAACGCGGCGAGTGATCCGAGCGGCCCCCGGTGTCGGCCGAAGAGGTCGTAAAGCCGTTCAAAGGAGCGCCGGAGCAAGCCTAGATCCATGAACCAGGCCAACGGCCAAAGCAAAAGACTCTCGCTCAAGACGTAGGACACCGCGCGCCACTTGAGATGCACTTGGCCGTCGGCGCCACGAACGACCCAGGAGTTTTGCTCGCGCAAAAGCCGCAGCATTTCAGGATCGGCGGATGCCGGCAGCACAGGCGTAGACGGGGGCAGCAGGAATTCGCGCAGGAGTAGCGCGGTCTTCTCGCAGAACCCGCAGTCCGGCTCGAAATAGATCGAAACGCGCCGGAGTCTCTCCCTGCGCCATTGGAAGAGCTTCTCAACCCAGGAGTCGGGGACGAACAGCAGAAGCATCGTCAAGCAAAGGAATGGAAATCCTCCGATGTTCAGCGCAAACACGAATGCAATGTGCATCAGCGCTACACCGCCCAACGCAACCGCGCGCGCGACGTCGTTTCGCCAGGGTGCGAATACGAGCAGCGGAAACGACAGCTGGAGAGCCATCACCGCGTAGGTCGCCAGCGTGAGGACGAAGGGGGCATTCTCGACGAGATAGAGCCCCGCCGGAGTACCTCCAAATGCGTTGTCGCTTAGCGCCCAGGAGATCGCGAAGCCGTCTCGCCAGGGTGCACCGCCCAGCTTGAAAAGTGCCGCAAAAAAGTAGACCGAGCAAACCTGCAGCTTGATCGCGATGTACGGAAGCACAGGGTAGGCGCGATTGCGCGCGCCCTTGTCGAGCGCCGCATCGACGCCCCAGTATCGGTTCATCGGCAGGAAAAGGCACCACAACAGCAACAGATGTGCGAGGCTCTCCGCCCCCGATCTGATGTAGGGATTGCGCCAGAAAAGGTAACAATAGAGGAGGAAGGCGATGCCGTTGCACCAACGCGTCCGGTATCCCAGTGCAAAGCCAATCAACGCGGCGGGATAGAGGTACGGCAATAGGGCTGGAAGCTGCAGCCATTCCAGCAACTTGAGCACGGGATAGATGGCCGGCATGCCCGATATGTCGCGGTTCGCCTCGAGTGACGATAATGGCAGAAAACCGGCGTCGGTATAAAAGTCGCCGAAATACGGCGCGTTCATGAGAAAGAAATCCCCGAGCAGGTAGATCGAAAAAACAATGCGAAACAGGCTCAGGGACTGGAAGTCCGTTGAAAACAATCGTGAGTCTTGATGATCTTCCGCCATGGCAATCCCTGTTTGGATGACCGCTGAAGCGGCGCTGTGACAAACCAGTCGACAACACAATTTATAGATAGCAATGACCTATCGCTGTCTGTGCACGCATGATAATCGTAAGTTACAAGTTTTGCTGAAAACTCGCTCCGCAAGAATTTAAGGGGGTCATGTCTATGAAGAATTCCATTCTCGCGTGGGTATTGGCTGCGTTGCTCACGACGTCGATTGCCGGGCTGGTTCTGAGCAACGACCCCGTTGCCGCCGGGCCTGACGACGAAGGCAAGACAAGCGGAACCGGCGAAGTCCAGACGTCTGGAGAGTGAGCTTGGCTCGGCGAGCCAGACCAAACGGCCGCGACGCATCTAGAAAAACGTTTGGTTGGAAGCGTTGATTCGAACCATTGAGGTGAGGTCGATTTGCCATGGCGATGAGGAAGTATTCGGTTGTCGCCTGGGCGCTCGCGGCACTGCTGACCGCATCTGCGGCCGTTTTGGTTCTCAGCTACGATCCCGTCGTCGCAGGTGGGGGCGAAAGTGGTTCTGGTGAAAGTGGCTCCGGCGAGGGAGGCGACACTCCGACCCCTAGCGGAAGCGGCGAATAAGCGACGGATCGAGCCCGCAAATAGAGCATCGTCCGTTTGCGGGTTCGCGTAGGCTCATCGCCAACGCCACGGGGGTCATGGTTGCGTAATTCTCCTCTTAAGACCATTCTGATTGGGCTTTTATTAAGCGCTTGGACAAGCTTTGCGCCGGCGCAGGACGTCGTTCCGGATCCCAAACTCCGAATCGAAACAGGCGATCACACCGGCATTATTCTCGGTCTCGCGTCGAGCGCCGATGGCACGCATCTGGCGACCGCGGCCTATGACCAGACCGTCCGCATCTGGTCCATTCCGAAGCTGGAGCCGACGCGCACGATCCGTCTGCCGGTTGGCAAAGGCAACGAAGGCGCGGTGTACGCGGTCGAATTCTCTCCTGACGGCAACACGCTGATCACAACCGGCTGGACGGGCGCCTGGGCCGGAGTGGACGGCCCCTGGTGCTTCTACGTGATCGACGTCAAAGTGGGCGACATGCGCAAGTCCGTCTGCGATTTGCCGCATCGGGCCAACCACATTGCCTACTCCAAAGATGGGAAGTATTTTGCGTTCGCGCTGAAGGCGGGAAAGGGCCTGCGTGTCTATCGGACAAGCGACTATTCCCTCGCGTTCGAGGATCGTGACTATGGCTCGAACAGCGTATGGGTTGAGTTCGACCCGACCGGCCGGCTCGTCACATCCTGCTACGATGGCAAGATTCGCCTCTACGACAGCAATTTCAAACTGATCGCCAGCCGCACCATGCGCGAGGGTCGCCGGCCCGATGGCGTAAGCTTCTCGCCGGACGGGACGCAGCTTGCCGTCGCATATGACGAGTCCATAAAATCCGAAGAGCGCTGGCACGCAGCGGTCGACGTCATCTCCGCGACCGACCTGACCGATCTGTTCAGTCCCGACGTGCGTGGGGTCGACAATGGTGCCTTGTGGCGTGTCGTGTGGTCGCCCGACGGCAAGTCGCTGTATGCGGGAGGCACCTGGCAAAAGGGGAATCGCTTTCCATTCCGCCGCTGGGCGGACGGCGGCAGGGGGCGACCGCTCGATATCCCGGGCCCCTCCAATCAAATCATGCGTATGACGGGCATCTCGACCGGGGGATTGGCTTTCACGAGCGAGGTTCCCTACATCGGGCTCATCGGACCCAACGACAAGTTGACGACGGAACGGCGGCTCAAGGTCGCTGATTACACCGAGGTCGGTGACCGACTTTCCGTATCGCGTGACGGAACTGCCATTCGGTTCGCCTACGAGCCATCTGGTGCAGAGCCGGCGTACTTCTCTCTGTTGGACCGCGTGATCGAGAAGGGCGACGGACCCGCCGACATCGAGATGACCTCTCCTGTCACCAATGTGCCCGATCTCGACGTGCGCAACTGGAGCCGAAGCTACGAGCCAACGCTCAACGGCATTCCTTTGCCGCTGAAAACCCTGGAACAGGCTTTGTCCCTGACCTTTGCGGCGGACGCAAAGACGCTTCTCTTGGGAACCGCGTGGCGCATCATACGCTACGATGCGGAAGCGAAGGTTCTATGGTCGACTCAACTTCCTTTCGCCGCTCGCGGTTTGGTGGCCACCGCTGACAACCGGCTGGTCGTTGCCGCGCTCGGAGACGGCACCATCCGCTGGTACGCGATGGACACCGGGACCGAACTGCTGGCCTTCTTCCCACATCCGGACGGAGCGCGCTGGGTCGCTTGGACACCATCCGGATACTTCATGTCGTCCGTAGGCGGCGACTCGCTTGTTGGGTGGCAGGTCAATCGCGGCCGCGATAATTCCGCGGATTTCTTTTCGGTCGGACGCTTCAGAGACAAGTACTACAAGCCAAGCATCGTCGTGAAGACCCTCGCTGCTCTGGACGAAGCTCAGGCAATTCGCGAAGCGAACGCGGAAGGCGGCCGAGAGGAAAAGCAACGGGACTTCGCCGAGCTGCTGCCGCCGGTCATCGAGATACTGGAGCCTCAGAACGGAGCAAGCATCAACAGCCCCGAGGTCGTCCTGCGTTACCGTCTGCGAGCGCCATCGGGTGAGCCCATAAACGAGGTCATCATACGCAGTGATGACCATCCGCTCGGAACTTTTGAGGCGCCTCCTCTCGGCGCGGGCAATGAGGTCATCGGCGAACGCAAGATCATCGTTCCGCAACGGGATAGCGAAGTGGTGCTCTTTGCAAGCAATCGATTCTCGACGAGCGAGCCGGCATCTGTCCGCCTCAAATGGACAGGCGAGCAAGCCGGCATCGCTGCTGAAAAACGCAAAGTCTATGTGCTGGCCATCGGCGTCAGCGAATACGCCAACAAGAAATTGAAACTTAGCTTTCCCGCCAAGGACGCCTCTGACTTCGTAAGCGCCGTCGTGCAGCAAAAAGACAAAGCGTTCGTCGACGTGGTTTCAAAAATCATTACGAACCAAGAGGCGACTCTGGAAGGAATGCGCAGCGGACTTGACTGGCTGACAAAGATGGTCGGCCCGACAGACATTGGAATGGTCTTCCTTGCCGGTCACGGTTTGGATACCCGCGACGGGATTTACTATTTTCTACCCCGTGACGCCAATCTCTCCCAGCTCCCGAACACTGCGCTCTCTTACGTCGAGTTGCTCTCCGCCTTGAAGCGCATTGTCGGCAGCAGGGTGCTTTTTGTCGATACCTGTCGCGCTGGCGGAATATTCGGCCCAGGACTTGTGCCGATGGACGTGATCGGTTTCGTCAGTCAAGTAAGCCAGCCGTCCATGGGCGTCATCGTGTATGCTTCGTCGACCGGAAAGCAGAATTCTCTGGAAACCGCAATCTGGAAAAACGGAGCCTTCACGAAGGCCGTCGTCGAAGGGATAAACGGGGCAGCCGAATATCGCGATCGCGACTACATTACGACGTCGATGCTGCAGACGTACGTCAAGGAGCGCGTCAGAGACCTGACCGCCAATCGCCAAACGCCGACAGTCAACATGCCGCTCGCGGTCCCCGATCTTTTGCTTGCCCGTGTGCAGCGGTCGCCGCCGCCATAGTCGTAACGTGCGTGGGGAGATTGCAAATGCTGCGCCGACCTTCTGGCCTTCTTGCGCTGATCGTCTGGCTCGCCGTGAGCTCGGTTGGCAGCGCGGACGTTTTGCAGGACTGCGAAAGCGGCGAGCTTTCGACAAGAGTACAAGCTTGCACGGAAATCATCGTCGCGGGCGACACAGCCAGCGAACGGCTTGTCGAGGCCCACTTGTTCCGGGCACGCGCCTACGCCGAGCTGGGGAAGATCGACAGTGCAATTTCCGACTCGGACAAGGCAATCGCGCTCGATCCGAATAAAGCGAGGTCATATGTCGCCAAGGCTTTGGTGTTGCGACTGGCCGGCGATGTGGACCGTGCGCTCGCCGAGCTTGCGCACGCGATCACCCTCGATCCAAAGCTTGCCTCCGCTTATCAGGAGCGCGCGCTGGTCCACCGCCTGCGAGGTGACGGAGACCAAGCTGAAACCGATGAGGCCATGGCGAGCCAGCTTAACGCCAGCGGATCGTCCAGCCCCGATGACGCGTTGGTCGAAAGAGGGCCGGTCCCCGGCGTTGACGAAGCGGCAGACGAGCCTTACGACGCCGTCCCAGTGTTCTTCGGCACCGACCGCAAACAAGCGTCGGGAACGGAGCGCGCATCTTTCGCTGGCGCGCGAGCGCGCGCCCTCGTTCTAGGAAAAGCCCTTGTTACGATTCCCAAGGACCATTACCGGGCAATAATTGAAAGACCCTGGGCGCTTTCGATTTTCGGCGTCACCCTACTGGAGCTGAGCGAAGATCCGCGGCGACACTTTACAATCCAAGACATCGGCGTTCTCAGTCGCGAGAAATTTATCGAGGCGGTTCGACAGCAGCTTGGCGCGTCACAAACGTTCAAGGACCAAGCCTTCATCTTTGTGCACGGCTACAACGTCTCGTTCGAAAATGCCCTCTATCGCACGGCCCAGATCGCCTACGATATAGGCTTCGACGGTGTACCTTTCCTCTATAGCTGGCCCTCTGGCGGCGGATTGACCGGCTACCTATACGACAAGGACAGTGCTGACCAGTCCGTCGACTACTTGCGCAACTTCATCGAGCTGGTGGCGACGCAGTCGAAAGCCACAAAGGTCCATCTTATCGCGCACAGCATGGGCAACGCGGCGCTCTTGCGCACTCTTGAAAAGATTCAACTCGCCGGCGGACTTAAGGGCGGTGCTGTCGTTTCCCAAATTATTCTCGCGGCGCCGGATATCGACCGGGATGTGTTCGAGACGCTCGCGACCAATCTGGGTAGTTTTGCGCAAGGGGTGACCCTTTACGCGTCTTCGAGCGATAAAGCCCTTATCGCTTCTCGGACCGTTGCGGGCGGCGTTGCGCGTGCTGGTGACGTCCCGGCCCCACCTTCGACTCCTCTTGTTGTCGCCGGCGTGGAGACGATTGACGTAACGGCGACAAGCACGGAGTTCTTTGGCTTGAACCACAGCGGATTCGCCGAAAAGGCTGCACTCCTTCAGGACCTCGGCGTGCTCTTGATGGACGGCACCCATCCACCCGACGCTCGCGGAACGATGATGGAGCGTATTGAGCAGGGCGCAGCCGCATTCTGGCGCTATCGCAACGAACCGCCTAAGGCCGTCATCGCGCCGAAATAAGCCAGCTCACTTTCTGAGTGGCGAGGCTGAGCTAGTCGCTTCCGCTTTTGATGCTGTGGACGGCTCCTCACGGGGCGCGCAAGCGCCTTGGAATCGGTTGCCGATGAGGCGACCAGGATCCGGAGGAGCTCATCATGCAGGCAATCACAGTCGTTGGCCTCGACATCGCAAAGTCTGTCTTTCAGGTTCATGGGGTCGATGCGCAGGGCAGCGTTGTTGTCGGCCGACAGCTGAAGCGCCGGTACGTGCTCGCGTTCTTCAAGAAGCTGCCGCCCTGCCTAGTTGGCATTGAGGCCTGTGCCACGTCGCATCATTGGTCGCGCGAGCTGCAGGCCCTCGGGCATACCGTGCGGCTCATGCCCCCGGCCTACGTGAAGCCCTATGTCAAACGCCAGAAGAACGGTGCTGCCGATGCCGAGGCCATCTGTGAGGCGGTGCAGCGGCCGAGCATGCGCTTCGTGCCGACCAAAACGACCGAGCAGCAGAGCTGCCTAATGCTTCATCGTACGCGACACCTCTTCATCCGGCAGCAGACTGCGGTCATCAACACCATCCGCGCCCATCTGGCCGAGTTCGGTATCGTGGCGCCGGTCGGACGCAACGGCGTGGAGGAGTTGCTCTACACCGTTGCCGATGAAAGGGACGAGCGTATTCCCGAGGTCGCGCGTGCGTGTCTCGAAGCCCTGGGTGCGCTGCTCAGCAAGTTCAAAGCTCAGATCCTGGAGTTCGACCGCCAGATCAACGCCTGGCATCGCTCGAACGAGACAAGCCGCCGGCTCGACGAACTCCCCGGCGTCGGTCCTGCACTCGCAACCGCACTGGTCGCGAGCGTTGCCGATCCGAAGGCGTTCCGATCCGGCCGCGACTTCTCGGCATGGGTCGGTCTGGTGCCGAAACAGAACTCCAGCGGTGGCAAAGAGAAGCTCGGCAGCATCACCAAGCAGGGCGATCGCTATCTGCGCTCGCTCTTCTGTGCGGGCGCACTGGCCGTGATCCGCTACGCCAGGATCCACGGCACCAAACATCGCCCGTGGCTTGCAAAACTTCTCGAGCGCCGACCGACGAAAGTCGCGGCGATCGCGCTCGCCAACAAGATCGCACGTATGGCCTGGGCCATGATGGCCAAGGGCGAGAGCTACAGGGAACCCGTCGCATTGGCTCGATAGGGCCGCGACGCTAGCGAGATCGCGCCGGCAACGGCGTGATGAAACGGTTGGAAAGGGCAGACAGCACGTAATGCAGAACCGGTCGATCCGGTGATCAGGACAACCCACTTGGGCCAGAGCATCTTCGAATGCGAGCTTTTGACCGGGACCTGATCCGCGGAGGGCATTATGGCCAGCGGCCCTGTGAGCCGCACTCAAAGGCCGAACACATGGCTGCTCCGACCAACACTGCTACGTGACCAAACCCTTGACAGCCCGGAGCCGTCCACACATGGCCCACCGAGTCGTATCTCCCACGTCCGCTTTGCGATGGAATGCCGACATCCGACCGCCGAGCGCAAGCAAGTGCGAGAGCTATCTCTCCGGCGTCTGCTTCCTCGGCAAAGCGGACGTTGCGTATGACCGCGATCGCCCCATCAATAGAAGTCGGCGCTCGACACGGGGTCGGCACATCGAAGTCCTGAGCGGACGTAAGCCGATCAAGACGACGGTGCGCCTCCTCGGCCGCTGCGAGCAGACGCTCTATTCAGCTCCGCATCGCTCCCGGATTTCACAATTGGACGTCGTCAACCTTCGCGAATTATCCGACGAGAGTTTCGAAATTCGCTTTGGCGGTGTTCCGGTCGCATCGCCGTTGCGACAACGAGCGAGGTCCTCTTCGGGTTCGGTGCCGGCCTCGAAGTGATCAACCGTCTCGCTTTGAGCTTCACGCCTACAGCGAGACTGTCACCCCCGGCAGCATTCGCTTTCGGCTTGGCATAACGAAGCGGCGAACAGTCGGTGCGGTCGTGGCGGGCAGACGCGGGTGGTCCGCTTATTTGGTGAGGTCCAAACTGAGGCCACACTTCCCTTTCTTGCTTGCGGAAGCTGCGTACGACCGCATCGTCCCTGGACCGACATAGGCGGCCAATTAACGACGCATACGTTCCGTCGGCACGCCGTGTCTGCATACTGGTGACAAGCAGGCATTAGCAGAACTTGCCTTGCGGAGGGGGCGAAAGAGCAAGCGCGGCAACGCAACAGCTGCCGCGCCCAAGCGATCATTCGTCAGCGGCCTCCAGCGTCTTGATCCCTTGGCCTGGAGGGCGGGCGAGCGAAACCGCGATGCCTTTGAGGCAGTGCCAATCCGGCCCTGCTTCGACAACATTATGCAGATCTTTCAGCTCCATCAGATGATGGCGAACGTCGACGTCACCAGCCTCTGAGTGGTACGTAATGTCCACGATCCATCTAACGCCTTTGTACATTCCATCCCTTTTTGTGCGGGTGCCTCAGAATTCTATTTGGCTTGCGGGACGCTCAAATGCTGAAATACTTGCGAGCTTTTCGGCGCTCTGTTGGAAGCCAATTCAAGAGATCGTGTAGGGGGTACAGGACCTGCCGGCCGATCTTGATGCACTTCGGCCCACGGCTATCAATGCGCAATTTGTTTAGGACGCTGACTGGAAGCTCCAGCAGAGTTGCTGCATGGCGGGGCGGCAAGAAATAAAGTTCCTTCAGACGCATGGTTTGTTCTCCAAAAACAAAAACCCGCCGAACAGGCGGGTTTTATTGAGATAGTCAGGGTAGCGAGGCAAAAAAAACCCGCCGATGGCGGGTCGTTCATCGCTTCGAGAGCATCGCGAAACACCGTGTGTCACGCACGGCTCCCAAGCTTGCCGTCAATACACCCCGATTCCAGAATTTTTGTCTCATGCAAAATCATGTCGGATTGTCGCAGCCTCGATTGCTGACCAGCCGCACGGGATCCGCTGAATGTAGCACGTTGCTTGCTTGGGGGCCGTGGGAGCCAGCGGTTTTTCGCTGTCTGTTACGCGCCGGATGTCGGAGCATTTTGCACCATTGTTCGAGCAGCATGATGCTTTCGGCTATCAGCGACGTTGCGGGCTAGTATGAGTTCGCTCTCGCTCGCTGCACAAAAGATCGTCGACTTGCTATCCCCAGGATGTCTGGACGACGCCCGCCTCCGAGAAGTGAGCGCTTGCGCGCGTGTTGAGGGGGCTCGCGGTGTCCCTACCGATGGCGAACCGACCGACTGTTCGGATCATGCATTTGGTTTGGTAGTCGGTTAGTCATTTTGTTTTCCACATTGATTTCCAAGATCGGCCCGACAACCCGCCGGATTGAGGGGACTACTTGAGGGTCCGGTTGGGCATTTAGAAGCGACGTCGCGCTGGCGGCGCGCCGCAGGGCTGCCGCCACGTCTTTTGGCGAAGCAACTACGGGCGAAGCGGCGGTAGGAAGGTGCTGGGCACGTCCATTGGCGGCGTCTAGACTGTCAGTCGACGCTAGGCTTCATCTCCTTCGATACGGTATTTCGATACGGTATTTCGATCTGGAGCGGCGGCCAGGGGGCCTCCCGCAGCCGGCTTGCTTGACTGCCAGAGGCCGTGGCGCGGTTGGTCGACAATCCCAACTGCTTTGAGGCGCGATAGAATTGGGCGGATGGTTGTGCAGGGGAATCCAGTTGCTTGGTTCAATTCGGGCACGCTCCGCACGCCGTCTGCCAGGGCCTCCAATATTGCAGCTATGAGACTGATTTTGTGCGCACGGTTCTCTTTATTGGTATTGCGCACGCTGGTAGTCTCATCAGCCGCAATACGGGCCGCCCTGCGGCGGTACCACGAAGCGCGCGAAATGTTTTCAAGCTCCCACGGTTTGGACTCCGCAACAGAAATCGGTCGCGACTTGCCGGCCTGCTGTCGCGCGCGTACCGCGCGCATGCGCAATCGGGCTTTTCGCTTCCGATCCGCAATCCGTTGCCGCTTGTTAAAATCTGTTGCTCCGATTGTCCGCAGTTGCAGTTGGTCGCGAATTTCCTTCGTCACGGCGAGGAACTTCGCCAGTTCATCAGCCTTCCAACTGCGCATGCGCGCGTTCGTGACGATAGCCAGGACTTCATCGGGAGGCAGTTCGAGGGCGAGGTTCTTGGATATCCAACCGAATGCTTCGGCTTGCGTGGCGTGATCGGCGATCACAATGGCAAATGCGCGCGCTTCCGCGCGTGTTGGAACGACTCCTTCTTCTATGGGGAACAGGTGTTTGAATACCTTTTCAATCTCGCGTCGACGATGGGATCCGGGCTTGTACTTGAGCTTCCGTTTTGGAGGCCTTTCTGTGGGACAGAGATGGCCTACGACGCATCCACCCGCCAAGATCGGAACGATCTCGATCGGAACGTCCTTGTCGATCTGCCGCTTCTTACGGGGATGGTCTGCTACGAAAATATCCGCAGAGACATTCGACGCACCATTGAGTGAGTTCTGAGTGTGCTTCCCGGTTGCGCCGGGAGACGCCTTTTCTTTTGTGCTCATTGCGTGGTCGCGACCCTCTGGCCACCAACGAGCGGCAATGACGCGATCCACGAGGCCTCGCGTGGCGCTCCGCGCATGCGGTTTGCCAATGCATTTAAAAAAGCAAATAAATCAATGTGGCCTCCAGTGAGGGTTTGCCACCCTAACTCATTGATTTGAACTGGACTTAGTTCTCCCGTAGGGACCGCCATTCGCTAAATACACTAGCAAAAACAAGCGATTAGTCGCGGCAGAACAACAGCCCGACCTGCGGGTTGGACACTGCTGTTCCGTCTCGGTCTCAGGGCTGAGCAGCGCCATGCCGGCGCCCGCGGAGGATGCGGCTGCGCTGCCGGCTCACTTTCATCGGTTTCCAGCGCGCTTCGATCACTTTGTGTTCGATACGGACGACCATCCGCTCTCGGGGTTGAAGGCTTCGATGCTATTGGCCGCGGGGGGCGTGTTCTCGCCCAGGTCCTTTTCGAACACGACGCCGTCCTGATCGACGACAAAGGTCTTCACGCCGGAATTTCCGTATTCGGCCGGCGTGGCGATGAGCGCAAAACCGCCGATCATGCGTCCGTTGACGATGTAGGTGCGCGCGCCGCCGGAGGCGTGCGGGCCTTGTGCGGTCAACACCCGGAAGAGGTAGCCGTGGTAGGGCTCGGGTTCCCTTCTCTTCTTGCGATACCCTTCCGCGCGGGCCTCGGCGACAAGCGGGCCGAGGGGACTTTCCGGTTCGCCTTCCGCGGTCGGCCAATAGAGACCGTCCTTCACGTTCTCCCGGCTCAGCAGGCGGCGGGCGTACTGCGCGCCCTTTCCGTCCCAGTCAGTCTCGGCATATTCGCGCTGTGCGTCGACGTACGCGCGCATCACTTCGATCGCCGCCAGCTCATTCTCGCCGATGCGCCGGTCGAGGATCTCTTCCGCGCCGGCTGCCGTGTCGAAGCGCCATTTGCCATCAGCCGACACCAGCGGCAGCGGAAAGGGATAGTCGTCATGGCCGAGGTAGAGTGTCAGCGGGCCGTCGCCCGCCTGCCGGATCTGGTTCTGTTCATCGTAAGCCGCGACGAAGCGCTCACGTGCGGACGCGTCGGCGACGGCGTCTCCCGAACTCGCGATCGCGCGGCCGTCCGGTCCGAGCACCTTGACGATGTCGGCCGCGTCGCCCGACCGCACGGCCGCGACGAGCGCCTCGGCGGCCTCTTGCGGCGACGCGAAGGTCGCCTGTTTGGTTGGCGCTGCCGAAGCTGCGCAGGACACGAAGGCAAGTGCCGCGGCCGGGACGGCGATGCTGAGAAAAAATGTTCTGGCGATCGTTGCGGCGAGGGTCATGGGAGCCTCCACTGAATTTTCCATTAGGGGCGATCAGCGGCGCCGGCCGCCGCCTCCGTGTCCGCCGCCGAGGCGGCCACCCCCACCGCCTCGTTGGATCGCGCCGCCGCCGCGTGGACCTGCCATCGCGGTCCGGCTTGCGCGACCTCGATCCGCGTTGCGCCGCACGTCGGCCCCGCGCTGCACGTTGAGCGCGGCCGGCGGCGGCTTGCGGGCTTTCGGGCGGTCGATGTCGCGGTTGGCCGCCTTGCCGATATCTTTCGCGCCGGCGCGGTCTCCAGCGCCGCCTTTGATCTTGTTTGCGCCATCCGCACGGTTGTTGATTTTGCCGGGGCCGTCGCCCGCGCGATCGAGACCCTTGTCGCGGATGTTTCCGGCCCGATCGTCGATGCGGGCGTGATCGGTCGCCTTCAACCGGTTCTCAATGTCCGATCTGTCGTGTCCGCGGAAATCCTTGTCGCCAATGGGACCCCGGTCGGCCTGCTTGAACTTGTCGCGCACGTCCTTGTTGCGATAGGGGACGGGGCCGCGATGATCCGGCCGATGCTCCCAGGTGTTGTTGGCGATGCGTGTGCGGTTGACGTTGATGTTGTTCCACTTGTTGACGTTGATATCGATGTCGTGGCGGTGCCAGTCGCAGTGGTTCCAGCCCCAGATACCCGTCGCAACGGCAACGCCCGCGCCCCAGAAGAAGCCGTTCACGTACGCGGCGCCCGGATAGCCCCAATAGTAGGGTGGATAGGCGGGATACCACCAGGGCCCGTAGACGACGGCCGGCTGGTAGACGGGCACGTAGATCGTTTCGGGTGTTGCGGGCTCAATAATGTAGACCGGCTGCGCGGCCGAGCCCGTTTCCTTCACGACCTTCTGCTGCTTGGTGCTCTTGAGGTGGCCGGCCTCATCGGCTTTCGCACGCAGGAACTGGATTTCGTCCATGACCTCACTTTGCTGCGCAAGGAACGCGTCGCCCAGCTTTTGCGTCCAGTCGAGTTTGTCGCTCATGGATTTGAGGACGTCCGGAAACTGGACGAGGGCCTTCACGCTCGGGTCCCAGTCCTTGGCTTCAAGGGATTTTGTCAGAGCATCGCCTTTGAGCTTGGCGGTTGCGGGCTCCCGGCGCCAGCGATCCGCCGCCACGACATCGAGCGGATAGGTCGAGGCCATGAGAACGTTGGTGAGGAGGTCATCGGGATAGAGCGCGATCGGAGCCAGCAGCTGATCCAGCTCCTCCTTCTTGAGCTTGTCATCCTGCGCGGACGCCAAGCCGCATGTCATGGCGCCCAGAACGAAGATGGTCATCGTCCAGATGGAGAGCCGCTTGAGCATGACATTCGCTCCCATGATGTGAGGCCACACGGCCCTAGAACGGGTTGACGTAATTGAGGATCGCCGTCATGCGCAGCATAACGCGCCGGATCATGTGGCTCGCCTTGACGTGATCGGTGAAAATCGCGGCCTCGCCGGTGCTGCCGGCGGGAAGCTTGCTCGTGACGTCCCCGTCATCGAGCTTGATGCGGACGACGAATGGCGCTGCCGATACGGCCGCAGGCGTTACCGCCAAGCCGGTCGGCTTGAACTGGCCGGTCGAGACGGCCTGAAGGATCGACTCTACCTTGCCGGGGAAGATGTGGCCCGGCCAGTATTTGAATGTCACTTCGACGGTTTGGCCGGGTTCGATGTAGCGGGCATCGATCTGGGAAATCTCGGTGCCGATGATCGTCTCCGAGGTGTCGATGAAGGCCATGACGGGCGCGAGTGGAAGTGACGCCACGCGAGCGCCCTTGCGCAGGGTCACGTTGGTGACAAAACCGTCGGCCGGAGCGCGCACCACCGTTTTGTCCAGGTTCCATTTGGCGCCGGCGAGCTGCGCCTTGAGCTGTTCGACTTCCGACTCGCGCTGCTGGACATCGAAGGCGCGACCGGCATCGCCGCGCTGCAACGTCGTCATCTGCTCGTGCCGCAGCTCCGAGAACTTGAGTTGCGATTCGAGTGTGTCGACCTGGGATTGGAAGGGAGTCGGATCGATGCGGAACAGGACGTCTCCCGCTTTAAGTGGCGTGTTGGGGGTGACGGGAACGTCGATGATCTCGCCCGAGACATCGGGCACGATCTCGACAGAATGGCGCGCGACGAGCACCGGTCCAGACGGCGCGCCCCAGCCCATGGGAATGAACAGGCCGATCAGCAGCAACAGCAGGACGAGGACCGGCGAAATCTTCCAGAACAGGTTGAAGGGAACGATCTTGAACCAGACCAGCAGGAATAATAGCACGAGATAGAGGTTGAGCAGGAAGACGATCATTTCGCGCCTCCCTTGCTCGGCGCGTCGACGAACGCCCACACGAGGGCGAGCGGCCACAGCACAAAGCCGCAGATCAGCGTAATCCAGCCCGCGACCTCGACCGCCTGCGCCCAGGGATGACCTCGCGTCTTTGCAATATGTCCGGGCGCCATGCCGAGGCCGGCAAAGACCGCGACGCCGGTCAGCACCAGAATGAGGAGAATGAAGGCCGCGAAATAATCGATGAACGACATCGGTGTGTCCTCAACTTGCGGGTTGCGGTTCAGGGAAGGTCCACGTGCCGTCAAGGATTTCGGCGCGTGGGCGATAGAGCCGCACGGTGTAGTTCCAGCCCTTCATGATCGGTAGGCAGTTCGGGATCTTGCCGTCACAGCCGCCGAACTGGATGGCGATCGCGCCGTCGTCGCTCTTCTTCGCGGTGATGTTGTTGATCGTGTAAGCGTCGAATTCGTTCTTCTCGTAGTAGCCCTTCGCATCGTAGAGGCTCACCGACCAGAAACCGTCGACAGGCACATCCTTCACATCGAGCTTGTAGACGGTGGTGCCGTCATTCTTTGCCGGGGTGACGTTGAGATACAACGCGTCCTTGTCGGGATTGCCTCCCCATCCCGCAGCCGTTCCGATGAGGTGACGCACGGGATCGACCTCATCCTCCTTGCCGAATGCGAGTTTGAAGTCCGGGATCGTGGTGGCGAGCACCAGCAACGCGTCGCGCACTTTTTTCTGACTGGCCGAGTCCCACGCTGGAGCTTCAAACGCGCCGGCGCTGGCCTGTTTGACCTGAATGGCGTCCTGCAGGGCATGAACCTGCTCAAGGTCTTTCGGATCTCCCGGATTGACGAGCGTACGGATGGCGGTGGCGACATAACGCGTGCCCACCTTCTCCTTATCGAGCGTGTAGGCCCCCGCGCCGTAGTAGACGTCCGGGACGTAGTGATCTTCGTTGATCACCTGCAGAGACATGAAACGCTGGCCCGCATCGGGCAGCGTGATCGTCACCGGCCCGGCGTCGAGATCGAACACAGCCGAAGAATAAAGCGTGTCGCGGTTGAGGCGGATGACGGTCTGATTGTCGATCCGCGCCGGCTCGCGCCGATGCGAGAATTTCCCGATGCCGCCGCTACTATCCTTGATCAGCCCGGCGAAATACATGTCCGACTCCGCGCGGGCGAAGTTGTCGACCGTGACGGGCTCGGCGGGCGCGGATGGTTTCGGCTGATCCTCCGCGAGCGCGGCTGAACCGGAAAAAAAGAGCAGTGCTGCAACGTAGGCGTTGAAGGACCAGCGCATCGTTCGCTCCATGGCTGCGTTGACGTCGTGACATTGTAAGCCGGCATTCAATCCGCCTTTGTCATTGGCGGCTCCTTCCATGCGCCCGAGATGACCTCCGGCTTCGGCATGTAGATGCGCATGACCACGTAGAAGGGTCCGGCAGGAGCCGGGAGCCAGTTGCTTTCCTTGTCCGCGCCGGGAGATTGGTTCTGGATGAACAGGGTCAGGCCGCCGTCAGCGTCGGGCTTGAGCGACGCGAGCATCGGCGAGTTGATGAGGTAGCGATTGAGGGGATTGTCGACGAGGAGCTGGGTCTTCCCGTCGTACATGGTCACCGACCAGAAGGCGTTGGCGGGTGGGAGCTGTCCCTTCTCAAATCTGAGCAGGTACCGGTTGGTTGCCGCATTGAGCGGCGCGCCGGTGCTATCCACGAAATAGGCGGGGTAGATCGCCTCCTCTCCCGAGTTGCCGAAAATGCCAAGTTTCGCGCCCGCATACCGGTAGAGATAATTGTTTTTCAGGAAGGCGCGGGTGCCGAAGAACTCGTTGCTATGCACCTGCTTGGTATCGATTTTCGCCGTCTTGAAATCGGCGAACTCCTTCTGGCCGTCGGCGATGCCGTCCTGCAGCGCCTTGCTCATCTCCGGCGAAAGTTTGCTCTCGTCGAAAGGAAGCCCTGCGCCGACGCCAATCTTCGCGAAGCGCGCGAGAGTATCCACCTCCGACGGATCGGTGGGTGCGAAGTCGAGCAGGAAGCTCATGTAGCGAAAGAGGGCCGGCGTCGTGGTCATCGCGGCAAGATCCGGCTTGGGCCAATCGATCGACGGGGCCGGAGAGGGCGCGTCCTGGCTCAAAAATGCCGACAGTGGCCGCACCTGATAGCCGCTCTGGACGCGCTTGACGTTGTCGAGGTCGTCGGGTCCGAAGAGCTGCGTGCGATAGAGCGCGTATGCGAATTCGGTTTCGCAGTGGACGACCTTGGTAATCCCTTCGGGCGTCTCGCCGGTCCAGGTCGGACCGGCGATCAGGAAATTGCCACCGCCGCTGCCGGTCGTCCGCTTGCCGAGATAGGCGAAGTTCTGCGTGAAGAGATCGATCAGCTGGACCGAGTAGTAGCGCTCAGGTTCGATCTCCGGCAGCGTCAGGACGATCGGCTCGGTCCGCAGATCCATCCAGACGAATGAGTAGGGTGTGTCCGAATTTGGCGTGATGATCGCCGTGTCCTTCGGCGTGAACACGTTTGCGGTATTGCCGATGCTGTTGAACGGCGCCTTGAAGTTCGGCCCGCCCTGATCGACGGCCTGCGAGTAGAGCGTCTTGTAGCTCTCGACCATCGGGAAGCCGTAGATGTAGGCATCCTTTGCGATCGCCCGCGCGTCCTCCGGCGACGCGGTCTGAGCGTCCGCGGCCGTCGTGAGCCCGATCCCAATAGCAAGCGTTAGAGAAATCAGTCGTTGTGACATGGCTCACTCCACTTTGCGCCGACGAGAAAAGGGCTATTTACTTTGCGTTGTGAATCGGTGGCGATTTCCATTCGCCGGCGAGTAGCTCCGGCTTTGGCCAGTAGTAGCGCGCGGCGACCATGAACGGCCCACTCGGCGCCGGAAGCCAATTCGCCTCACGCTCGGCGCCCGGCGATTCAGCCTGGATGTAGATCGTCAACCCGCCATCGCCATCGAGTTTGAGGTTTGGCAACATCGGCGCATTGATTAAGTAGCGGTCGATGGAGTTCTTGACGAGGAGCTGGCTCGGCAACGCGTACATGGTGAGCGACCAGAACGCGTTGACCGGAGGAAACTGGCCACCTGCGAAGTGAACCGTATAGCGCCCCTTCGATCCGTCCAGCGGCTGCCCCGCATCGTCCTTTTCGTAGATCGGGTAGAGCGCTTCCTCTTTCGAGTTGGCACCGATCCCGACCTGCGTCCCCGCAGCACGGCGCACGTAGTCGTTTTCAAGAAATTCTCGCGTCCCGAAGAGGTCTGCACTGCTGCCGTGGAGGGTCGCGCGCAGGCTATCGATCTCCTTCTGCCCGTCGGCCATTCCGCCTTCGATCGCTTCCTTCATCTCGGGAGACAGCGACGATGCATCGAACGGCTTGCCCGGAACGATGCCGATGCTCTCAAATCGCTTGCGCAACTGGACTTCGCTCGGATGCGGAGGCTCTGCGAGCTGAAGCGCGAAGCTCAACACATTAAAAAATTCCAGCGATGTTTTCTGATCAGCTGGAGGGATCGGCTTAACCCAATTGAGGTCGGGGAGCGGGGATGGCGGCGACGTCCCGAGATAAGCCGACAGCGGCTGCACTTTATATCCGGCTTGGATTTTCTTGACGTTGTCGAGATCGGCGGGATTGAAGAGCTGCGTGCGGCCGACGACGTTGACGAGCCGCGTTTCCGAACGAATGACCTTCTTGATGCCCTTGGGCGCGTCGCCGTTCCAGGCCGGTCCGACGAAGAGATAGTCGCCCCCGCCGTTGCCCGTAGTGCGCGTCCCGAGATAGTCGAAGTTGAACGTGTAGAGATCCATGATCTGGAAGACGAAATAGCGGTCCTTCTCCATCGGGGGCAGCGTGACGACCATCGGCTCGGCGCCGAGATCGAGGCCGATGAAGGAATAGGGCGTGTCGGAGTTTGGCGTGACGAACGCCGTATCGTCCGGCGTGAAGACACGGGCGATGTTCAGGATCGAGTTGAAGGGGCCCTTGTATTGCGGATTGGTCTTGTCGACCGAGAACGCGTACATCGTCCCGTACATGCTCACCATGGGCACGCCGTAGACGTAGGCGTCTTTCGCAATGGATCGAGCATCCGCCGAAGTTGCGGGTACCGTCGCAGTCGAAACCGAAGCGAGCAGCGCTGCTCCCGCAATCCATCCGTGCCAGAAACGTCTCATCACCGGGTCCTCAAGGTTTTGGCGGGAATACCGCGTTCCAATCGGTTTTCATGTCGACGACGGTCCAGTTCTTGGCCGTTGCCTCGTCGAGCGCCTTGTCGAGCTTGCCGACGTGAGATGTGCGGTCGTAGGCCCACTCTCGATCGGCATCGGTATGATGGACCAGCCCCATGAAGCGTGCGCCGCTTCCCGCCGCGGTCCACTCGAGCATCTGCTGGTCGCCGTCCGAGTTGCCGAACGCCAGGATGGGGCGGCGCCCGATCGCGCGGTTGATGCCGACCGGTTTGCCCGGCCCGTCGTCCACGAACTCGATCTTGGCTTCCTTGGTGAGCGCGGGCTTGCCGTCGGCGCCGATGCCGAACTTCACGACACCGGTCGATCCGATGACCTGTTCGGGCGGGATGCCGTAAACCTTCTCGGCGAAGCGGCGCATGAACTCCACGCCGCCGCCGGAGACGATGAACGTCTTGAAGCCGTTGGCGCGCAGGTAGCCAAGCAGCTCCAGCATCGGCTGGTAGACCATCCCGGTGTAGAGGCGTTTGGTCTTCGGGTGCTGCGCGCCTGCGAGCCAGCTATCGACGATGTCGCCGAATTTATCGGTCGTCAGGCCGGCATGCGTCGCGGCCATAATTTCGAGAAGCCCATGTTCGCCGGACGCGGCAACAGCTTTCAGATCGCCCTCGATGATGCCCTTGAAGGGCTGCGTATCACTCCACTCGGGATGCTGCGGCGCCAGCGCCGCGATCCGGTCGATTGCGAAGGCGAGCTGAAAATAGACCGGTTGCTCGGACCACAGCGTGCCGTCGTTGTCGAACACGGCAATGCGCTCGGCGGGCGGTACGAAGTCCGGCCCGCCGTCCTTGGTGACGCGGCCCACGAATTCGACGATTGCCGTCTTGGGCGCAGCGTCGTTCCAAGACGGCAACGGATCGGCCTGCGCGGCAGCTTGGTTGGCCCCGACGGGCAATAGGAGAAGAAGTGCAAGAGCAGACGCGATGGACCACGAGCGCAGGATCAGAGCACGCATACCAAACTCCCGAAGGTTGGATAGAGAGCGGCGGACGCGCTCGTGGCGTCCGCCGCATCAGGACCTAAGGAGCCGTGCCGTGAAGTTTCTGGTCGATCATCTTGCCGACTCCGGCGCGAATGCGCTCCGGATCGATGCTCTCCTTCAGCATCTTCCTGGTTTTGATGTCGTCGAGGAGCTGCTCCATGATGTTCGCCGGGTTGAAACTGGGTGGAGAGGATCGCGGCGGGAATTCCTTGAACGTCGCCGCGAACTGAAAGACGTCGTCCATGACCCCGTACATGTTGTGGACATGGTTCATCTGCCAATCCCAGAAGGTGTTGGACGTGATGTCCGCGCGCTCGAACGGGTCCTGCATCACGTTGAAGATCTTTTGCAGGCGCAGCGTCGTGAAGGGCTCTGCCCACACACCCAACGTGCCTTGCATGCGCTGCTCGGAGAAAACGTATTTGTAGTCGCCTTGCCGGAAGGCCACGAGTAGCCCGTCATCGCTGGAATAGAAGTAGTTGTTGCGCGCGCTCTTGGTGCCGTTGTTGTTGGCGGCGCTCCCGCTCACGGTCGTCAGGAATTTGGATTGGTCGTATCCGTCGAGGTGTACTTTGTAATTGATGCCGTTGGCCGTGTAGCCCGCCTTGAGCTTGCCGACGATGTCCGGTTCGCCCGCGATCGAGCAGAAGGTCGGGATCCAGTCGTTGTGGCTCATAAGCTCGTTGGTGACGGTGCCGGGCTTGATCTTGCCGGGCCAGCGGACGAAGCAGGGAACGCGGAACGCGCCCTCCCAGTTCGTGTTCTTCTCCGAGCGGAACCAGGTCATGGCGCCGTCCGGCCAGGTGTTCATGTGCGGGCCGTTGTCGGTCGAGTAGACGACGATGGTGTCGTCAGCCAACCCCATGTCATCGAGGGCCTTGAGCAGCTTGCCAACGGTGTCGTCATGTTCCTGCATGCCGTCGATGTATTCGCTGTCGCCGTGCTTGTAGCGTCCGCGGTGCTCGGCCCGGACGTGCGTGCGCAAGTGCATGCGGGTTGCATTGAACCAGCAGAAGAACGGCTTTCCACCTGATTGCTGCCGCTTAATGAAGTCGATTGCCGCATTCGACGTTTCGTCATCGATCGTTTCCATGCGCTTCTTGGTCAGCGCGCCCGTGTCCTCGATGGTCTGTTTGCCGACCTTGCCGAAGCGCGGGTCTTCGGTCGGATCGTCGACATCGGTCGCCTTGCACTTGAGAACGCCGCGAGGTCCGAACTTGGCGAGATAGGCAGGGTCTTTCGGATAGTCCGGCAGCTCCGGCTCTTCTTCCGCATTCAAGTGATAGAGATTGCCAAAGAACTCGTCGAAGCCGTTCACCGTCGGCAGCGATGGGTTGCGATCACCGACGTGGTTCTTGCCGAACTGGCCTGTCGCATAGCCGAGGTTCTTCAGCAGTCCGCCGATGGAGGGGTCCAACTGGCTCATGCCCATCGGCGCACCGGGGAAGCCGACCTTGCTGAGCCCGCTGCGAATGATGTGCTGGCCGGTGAGGAAGGCAGACCGGCCGGCGGTGCAGGACTGTTCGCCGTAGTAGTGCTGGAATTTGAGGCCTTCCTTGGCGATGCGGTCGATGCTGGGTGTTTCGTAACCCATCAGGCCGTTCGAGTAGGCGCTGATGTTGGCGATGCCGATGTCGTCGCCCCAGATGACGAGGATGTTCGGTTTGCCTGCGCCGCTGGGTGGCGTCGCTGCGGGGGCCGGAGTGGCTTTCGGCTCCTGCGCCTGCGCCGTCTGGCCTCCCGCCGTGGCAACGAGCGCCAGCAGCGAGCCTCCGGTCATCAAAATATTTCGGCGATTGAAATCGGTCGGGATTTGTTTGTCTGAATCGGCGTCCTTGGCGTTGTTCGACATGGCGAGATCCTTCTCAAGAAAACTATGAAGTTTCCCCCCGCCGGTTGTGCTCGTGTCAGTTTTGGAACTCTGGCGCCCCGGGGGTCCCGGCCCGAGGCCACCAGCGTGGCCTAGTTGCAGTGCTCGACGTACCGGTCGTGCCAGTAGGCGCTGCCGGTCGCTTTCCATTTGCGATAGTAGTAGCCGCAGTTGCTGGCCGTCCCGACGGCGACGCTGGCGGCCACGCCGCCGACGACCCAGACGCCGTTCACCCAGCGACCTGCGCGGCGGACATTGCGCCTCGTTACGCGGCGCGCGACTCCGGCTGGCCGGACGTGGACTTTGCCGACGTTGGCGTGGCGCATCCCGCCACCAAGCCGGCGTGCATCGGCATCAGGCGCGACGCTGACCGCGCCAAACAAAAACGCAAGTGCTCCTGCGAAGATGAGAGGTATCCGTTTCATGGCCGTTTCCTTCAATTTTCATTGATGTTGTGTGCTCTCATCACGCAGCGGAACCCGACATGGCTTGTCGACGTGTCGACGGGCTCGGGATGGCGCGCAGCGGGGCGATAGCGGCGGCAATAGTTCGGCGCGCAGAGATGTGAGCCGCCTTTCAGAACTTTGCGCGGAATGCGAATTTGTGGCTGGCAGGGGTCGTAGCTGTGCTCTTCGCGGGGCCCGCGCGGATTTTCCGGAATGCAGCAAGCCTTCGGCGCATCCGCCGGGTGCTTGGGCACGTACCAGTCGGCCGTCCATTCCCAGACGTTGCCGATCATGTCGCTGAGGCCGTAGCCGTTTGGCGGAAATGCTGTCACGGGCGACGTGCGTTCGTAGCCGTCTAGCTTGAGGTTCTCGTGCGGGAACGCGCCCTGCCACGTGTTGGCCCTCTGCTGCCCATCGGGCGCAAACTCATCGCCCCAGGCATATTCGGCACCTTCGAGGCCGCCGCGTGCGGCGAACTCCCATTCGGCTTCGGTCGGAAGCTCCTTGCCGGCCCATTTCGCGTAGGCTTCCGCGTCGCGATAGGCGACATGCACCACGGGATGATCGTCGAGGCCTTTGATCCAGCTTCCTTTGCCGTAGGGCCGTCGCCAATTTGCGCCGAACATGAAGGTCCACCACGTCGACCAATTCCGGAGATCGACCGGTGGAGCCGGCGGGCTGAACACAAGCGAGCCGGCTTTGAGCATGTGCGGGAGCGCGCCCGGATAGTCCTCCGCCATCGGAGCGATCTCGGCGAACGTGACGTGGCCGGTCGCCTCGACGAAATCCCGGAACTGGCGGTTCGTGACGGGGGTCGCGTCCATGAAGAAGCTGTCGACGCAAACGCGGTGGACAGGACTCTCCTCGGGGTAGTGCTTGTCCGATCCCATTGCGAACGTACCGCCGGGCACCAAAACCATGCCGTCGGGCGCAGCGCCGCCCGGCGGGCTTCGGTCGTCAGTCGGCCCGGGAAGAAGCTCGAGACTTTCCATTTTTGTGGTCTCACAAATGGAATTAAGTCTGTCTTGCCTTGCGTATTCGATATTCAAAACGGCAATGAATTCGTGATCAAAAGAACACGCGGCAACGGTCGCGTCTCGACCGCTGACTGCGTTAGGTTAGCAAGCCATTTCTTTTGCAACTGCGAAGCTGAAGGAGGCAAAGGCTGAAGCGGGCGTCGGACCGTGTCGCGCCATGGCGTTCGCCGGGAAAATGACAATGAGAGAGGATCGAGCCGCTCGGGCTCTCGCAACACGGCACAGCTCCATCCATGTCGACCTCCTCGGCCGATTTTGGCAGCTCTCCCTATTGTTAGCTATGACTCCGACTGCGTTGCTTTGCAATCGCTTTTGCCGGGTACGGAGGATCAATTTTTTGAGACGGGGAAATTAACGAGACTGCCGGCCAATGGCCATTCCGAGCATATCAGCGCGTTATTCTGATTATCCGCCGTGCTCTTTCTGTCACCCGATTGAATGGCGCGGATTATAAGATTGCTCAACCGATTCGTCGCACGCGATTGTTCACCTGCCCTGGGAATTTTCCCGGTCTTTATTGGAGACCGCACCAATGGACCGACAGTGCTTAAGAGCCCGAGCCTTTCAGGTTAGTCTGCGCGCGGCTGCGATCGCGGCGATGCTGTCGACTGCGTTAGGAAATGCTCACGCGGACGAGTTCGCATTCTCCTCCTATGGCCTCGGCGGTGCAGCCTTCGGCGCCGGCGTCACTCCTCCCGCTGGTACCTACGTCACACTGGTTTCCGGTTACTATGAGGGCGAGATCAACGGCCCGGTCACAATCGGCGGTCGCGTTATCAATGTGGGAATGGGTGTTGAATTCTTCCAGCAGGCGACGAACATCCTGTACGTGCCCGAGAGCAAGGTGCTCGGAGCAAACCTGGGCGTCTCCGTTACTATTCCGGTTGGACACATCGATATCGATGCGCGGGTCACGGGACCGCTTGGCAATACGGTCTCGGAGTCGGTCGACGGCTGGGGGTTCGGCGACGTGAACGCACGCGTGCAGCTCGGCTGGTCGCGGCCGGAGTTTTCGCACACGGCCTACGTCCAGGTGGTCGCTCCGACGGGAAAATACGATGCAAACGGGCTGCAGCCGAACATTGGCCTCAACCGGCCCGGCATCGACGTAGGATGGGCCTTTACCTGGACGGCTTCGAAGCTGCAGGTGAATGCTGCCACGGGCGTGACATTCAACTTCGAGAATACGGATACCGACTACGACAGCGGCACCGATTTTCACTTCGAATGGGCGGTCGGATACGAGATCTGCAAGGGCCTCGTCGTCGGAGTCGTCGGTTACGACTATCGGCAGCTCAGCGGCGACTCTGGCGCCGGCGCGGTGCTAGGACCATTTGAAGGTGATGTCGATGCTGTCGGCGGCGGTCTGTCGTACACGACACTTGTGGGAGCCACGCCCGTGGTGCTGAATGCGCGCCACTATGAAGAGTTCAATGCCGAAAGGCGCATGGAAGGCAGCACGACATTTTTCTCGGGCACGGCGCGCTTCTAACGAATATCTTCGAGCGTGAGCAGCGCCGTCGCGTGTGACTTCCACGACGGAAGCGGACGCCGGCCGAAGCCAGCGTCCGCCACAGAGCTAAAATCCTGAAGAGCCGTTACTGACCCTTCGTGGCAGGCCCCGTGCGGGTGTCAGGAAAGCCCTGAACGCCGCTGGAGTCCTGACTCGGCTGGGTTGCCGCCGGATCCTTGGACTTGTCCATTCCGGCGCCGCTCGAGCCAGCGTCACCCGAGGATGCGCCCGAACTTGCATCGCCTGCGCCAGCTGGTGCGCGGGTCGACGGGCCGGTGCGCGTGTCAGCAGGTCCCTGTACGCCAGGGCCGGAATTCGCCTTCGTATCACCGATCGGTCCTGCGCCCTTCGCGGCAGGCAGGTTGGCGCCGTCTTCCGTCACGCCTGACTTCTGGTTCTGCATCTGCTGCTGATACAGGTACTGCTGTTTTTGCTTATCGGTCGCGTTGTCGGTTGCGAGCACCGGCGTTGCAAAGACTGCGGCTGCTGCAAGTCCGCCGATTGCGATTTTGGGGAATGACATTGTTTTCCTCCTTATGATTGACCGCCTGCTTCTGACGGCTTCAGGGAAACAATGCTTTGAGGCTTGGGGTGTTCCCCCCTGCGGCGGGTTTGCCGCATGAAGAGGGCAGGCGGCGACGCGCACGCCACTCTGTTTGTGTCCCACAACTTCGTGATTGAAACTTTTTGTGATTGAAGCGAAGGGCGGCGCCCGCCCCGCAACAGACGCCGCCCAATTGGCCGCACCGAGCCCTCTCGGTACGACCAAAATTCACAAGGATCAAAACGTTCGGTGTTCGGCCGGGTCCTTGAGCTTCGAAAAATGATTGACGAACGGCGGGCGCGTGGCCGTCTCGTCGAGCCCTGTGGCTGTAAAGATGTGTGGAATATTCAACCCTGCGAGTGCGGTGCAGAAGTTGCGAGTTGCCTGCCCTTCGGAATATTCCAGGAATACCACGTTGACGCGGTTGCGGTGTGCGACCATCAGCGCCGAATTCAAACTTCCGACGACGCGGACGTTGCAGCCGGCGTCGATGAGGCGGGCTCGAAGATGGAATGACGAAAGCGTCGCACCATCGATAATCAATACGGTAGGTGTCTCGAGACGAGTCATCAGTGGGTACCTGCGTGCGCAGAACGGCTGCGCTTTCCGCTAGGAGCGGGAGATTTGATCCCGCAGTCCCATTCGACAACCACAAGGGCGCGGCAGCTTGTGGTTTGTCGTCTTCGCCGTGCTGCGCCACGGGCAACGTATCACCATCGCGTTCCAAAATTCCAGCGGCGATTGCGCATCAGCGATCAGAAATTTCGGCGCGGGGATGCTCGTTGTTCAAGACGCCGTGATCGTCAATCGCCGCACACTCAAGTTTCCGTTTCAGGTCAAACGGCAACGCGTGCAGGCAACCGCTGCGTCGAGGCAAAGCGCGCATGTGCCTCAGCCGATGTCGCGAGTCGGACGCACGGTGCGACACATTCCAAACGACGGACCTTCCGAGGCCGGGCCGCGTTTCAATCTGACAAGGAGAGGCGCGATGAAGAGTTTTTTCGTTGAAGACACCGAGCGGGAGCTGACCTCACTGGTGAACGGGATCGGGCAGCGGCTGCAGCGCGACATGCCGTTTTCCGACGATGTGCCATTCAAGATGGCGCTGCTGATTGAACACTTGCGCCGCGCCGAGGAGCACGGCGACGGCAGTGCCAGCTACTCGTGACGCGCGCCTCGATTAGGTGAGGAACGAATTCGCGACTTTGCGCATTGATTTATCCGACGGCCTTCACGTTCGCACGCGGCGGTGTGATGAATTTCGAAAACATATCGAGCGAAGACCTCAAGCTTATCAGCGCCGTGCTGCACCAAGCCGTCGCGGATGACCTTTATCAACTCCACGACATCCCGCTCAGCGTCATGGTTCGCCGTATTCACGATCGGATCCGCATGGGCGAGACCGATGCCGTGAAGCTCAAGGCGGCGGCGCTCGGTGCTCACGTCGTCGTTCCCTTCGTGTTCCGGCCGCGGCCCGAGCGCTACGTCGAACTCCCAAAATCGTCTGCCTGAAAATCCGTCAGTTCGCGATCATGCACTTCGGGCGAGCAATGCTTCGAGCATCGCGTTTGTGTCTTCGCGTCTGGCGGGGATGCGATGGCCGTCCTCGATCTCATCGGGGGCGTCGCAAAGGTCGGCGAGGGCGGCGACCTTGTCCCAGGAAATCGCGTGAGAGCCTTCGTGGTCGCCCAGCAGCATCGTCGCCGTGATGAGGATCGCATTGCCGGTCGGACGCCACGTCAGGCGATCGTCGACAGATTGCAGCGGGTCACGAGGGTCGAAGCACAGGACGAGGGCCGGGTCGCAGGAGTTCATGATGAGGCTGATGTCCAAACGCACGTTTACCAGTGCGGGACGTAGCCGGAACTTGCTGACATCAGACTGACGAGCGGTCGGGAAAAATGCCTAGCGTTGGGCGAATGCCTTCTCGATGACGAAATCGCCGGGGGTGCCGCTGTTGCCCTCGCCGAAGCCGTCGCCTTTGAGCAGCGCCGTAATGTCGGCCAGCATGCCCGGATTGCCGCAGATCATGACGCGGTCCGTTTCGCGATTGAGCGGCGCGATGTCCAGATCGCGGGCGAGCGTCCCATCCGTCAGCAGGCGGGGGATGCGGCCCTGGTGCGGCGAGGCCTCCTGCGTCGTCGTCGCGTAGTAGCGCAGTTTCGGGCCGACGTATTCGCCCAGCAGCTCATGCCGGCCGAGCGCTTTCACGACGCCGTTCGCGTAGGCCAACTCGGCGACGGTGCGGCAGCCTTCGACCGCGATCACGGTCTCGAAGCGCTCGTACGTTTCCGGATCCCGCAGGATGCTCGCGAACGGCGCGAAGCCGGTGCCCGTCGCGAGGAGGAAGAGGCGGCGGCCGGGGCGAAGGTTGCCCAGGAGCAGCGTTCCGGTCGGCTTGGCGCCGACCATCAGCTCGTCGCCGGCGCGGATGTGCTGCAGGCGCGAGGTAAGGGGGCCGTCCGGGACTTTGATCGACAGGAATTCGAGGTGGTCGTCGTAGAAGGCGCTCGCGAGGCTATAGGCGCGCAGCAACGGGCGGCCTTCGGCTTCGAGGCCGATCATCGTGAACTGCCCGCTCTGGAAGCGGAACGACGGCGTGCGCGTGGTGCGGAATCCGAAGAGCTTGTCGCTATAGTGCGTCACGTCGAGCACGCGCTCGGTCAGCAGGCTTCCGCCGCGCTTGGCGGGTGCTGCCGGTTTGACCTGCTCTGCAACGTCGGACATAGCCGTCCTCTCATTCATCGAGTTTATCGGGGGGGGCGCCACTGCCCGCCACGCGGTGATTGCTTCCGCGCTCAACCGGCATACATAAAAAACGCCCTTTCGGGCGTTATGCAGGGAACACCGTTGGTGGGGCAATGCCGCACTAAGCCGCGTCAGCGAGCCGCTGAAGCATCGGCATGTCGACGATCCGCAGGCCGTCAGCCGTTTCTTTGACGGCGCCTTGCTTTTTCAGGCTGAGCAATGCCGCACCGAGCTTGTCGACGGACATGTCGAGCTTGTCGGCGACAAACCCCGCCGTAATGTCGTCGGCGATGAACGACGCGTCGCGGCCCTCCGGGCCATTCATGCCCGAAATGGCGATGAGAAAGTTCGCGACCTTGGCGGCGGCCGGCTTCGGGCCTTCCATGAGGGTCTTTTCGCGGAGATGCTCGAACTCGCGTTCGACAGCGGACGCCTGCCGGAACGACAGCCGATCGTCGCTCTCGAGCGCCAATTCGAAGTCTTCCTCGGACACGAGGCTTACGACCGTGTCGACCATCGCCTGCGCCGTGCTGACGTGGTGGCGAAGATGCCCGAGACCGATGATGTCGCCGGGGAAGGCAAATTCGATCACGTCGTGACGGCCATCGGCCCACAACATGTAATGGCAAATCGCGCCGCTCTCGATGCGGTAGAGCGTGCGGTCTTCGCCCGGATGGAACAGGAATTCGCTGGTGTCCACATTCTGGACGACCATGCCGCTGCCGAGGGCCGCCGGATTCAGTTTCCCGAAATCCTGCCCGCAATCTTCAAAACTTTTCCCTTGGCAAATACTCGCCATAACGCACTTACTCCAGACAATGGTTCTGATGTAAATCCCGGCCCTGCCTTAATCAAGTCATATTTGACAATATTGCCAAACAGTAAGGCCCCTTTTCGTGATGTTAGAACTACTGCCGCCGGGGTCTGTTCCCGAGGAAACAACGCTTTTGTCCCGATGCGACCATTTGTTCAGATCAAAGTGTTTCGGCGCGCGCTAGCTCCTTTGGATCATTGAACATTTTAAAATGGTGCGGCGTCGCTGGACGACATGGTCCGGCGCTCAGTTACTATCGAATTCATGAAAATATCGTGGGCCGCGGGCGTAAAATCCGGCGTTTCGCAAACCTCGAAACCAATACCAAAGGCGAAAGGCCGCACGGGCCGCGCCGCGAGGGTCCGGTCGAAATAGCCGCCGCCGTAGCCGAGCCGCCAGAAGCCGCAAAACCCGACCAGGGGCGCGATGACGACATCGGGGAGGACCGGGATCCGGGCCGCCGGTTCGGGAATGTTCCAGAAACCGCGGGTCATGGGATCTCCCGCCCGCCACAAACAATATTCGAGGGGCGTCTTGGGCGTCGTCACGACCGGGAGGGCGAGGGTCACCGGCCGCCGGGCGGACAGAGCCGTCGCCCACGGGAGAAGATCGATCTCGCGCTTGATGGGCCAGTAGATGCCGAGAACCGCGACGTCCCGCCCGGCCAAGACGCGGTCGAGATTGGCGATCACTTTATCGCCGAGGCTGCGCCGCTCGGCACTCGGCATCAGGCGGCGGTGGTCGAGCAATCTCTCCCGTTGTTCGCGGCGCCAGATGCGCTGAGCGTCGGTCAGCGGCGCGATCATCCGATGGGCTCGGGTTCAGATCGAAAATTGGGCGGCGTGACACCGGGCGGCTCGCCGCGATGCAGGCTGATCCCCAGGTGCAAGGATTCGGCGATCCGTTCCGCGCGCTCGATGAAGAGCGCTGCGGCCTGCGGCGGGCAAATCGCGCGGGCGCGCGCGCGGAACAACGCCAGCCAGCGTTCGAAGTGGGGACGCGAGATTTCGGGCATGGCGATGTGGGCCGCCATGGGGCGGCCTTTGTAGCGGCCCGTCATGAGCGTCACCGACGACCAGAACGCGACGAGCTTCTCGAGGTGCTCGTCCCAACTCTCGATGTGGCTTGCGAAAACGGGTCCGATGAGCGGATCGCGGCGCACATCCGCGTAGAACGCGTGCACGAGATCGTGGATCATCGGCTCGGTGACCGAGGCTGGAAGGCCGGGTGCTTTCGGGTGGGGATCGCGTGACATGGTTCACTCGCCGTCGTGGGGCAACTCGCCGTGGTGGGATTGGCATCGGCGACCTGATTCTGGAGCGCCGTTCCGTGATATCTCCAAGTACAGGTGTGCGAGGCATGGTCGTCAAGGGAGGGGCCTTGCATATTCGGGCGGGCCGCTTTGCATTTGCGGCGGGCCGCCTTGCATTTTCCGGCGGGCCGCCTTGCATTTTCCGGCGGGCCGCGTTGTATTTTCCGGCTCTCTCCTCCCTCGCCGGCGTCGCATTGTGCAGGTCCGCCGCTGCTCTCATCCCGGACAGGAATACCCCATGGCCCTTTCGACGCGTCTGACTGAACGCTTCCGGCTGGCGCATCCCATTATCTCGGCGCCGATGGCGTTTGCGGCGGGCGGGCGTCTCGCGTCGGCCGTGTCGGATGCCGGCGCGCTGGGCCTGCTCGGCGGGGGCTACGGCGACGAAGCCTGGCTGACACGGGAACTCGATCTCGTGACGCCCGGCCGGTTCGGCTGCGGGTTCATCACCTGGTCGCTCGCCAAGAAGCCCGAGCTTCTCGACCTCGCGCTTGCGCGCAAGCCGGTCGCGCTCTTTCTCTCGTTCGGCGATCCCATGGCGTTCGCAGACCGGATCAAGGCGTCAGGCGCGGCGCTGATCTGCCAGGTGCAGACGCGGCACGATGCCGAACGGGCGCTCGACTGCGGCGCCGATGTGATCGTGGCGCAGGGGGCTGACGCGGGCGGTCACGGGCAGGCGCGCGGCACGTTCGCGCTGGTGCCGGAAATTGCCGATCTCATCGCGATGCGCGCGCCGGAGACTTTGCTTTGTGCGGCGGGTGGCGTCGGCGATGGACGGGGTCTGGCCGCGGCGCTGATGCTCGGTGCGGATGGCGTGCTGGTCGGATCGCGGCTGTGGGCGTCGGCCGAGGCCAATGTGAGCGCGGCGATGCATGCTGCGGCACTCGCGGCGACGGGCGACGACACGATCCGAACGCAAGTCATGGATCTCGCGCGCAAGCTCGACTGGCCCACGCACTATACGGCGCGCGTGCTCCGTAACGCCTTCACGGATCGATGGCACGGCCGCGAGGCTGAACTCGCGCAGGTGGCTGACGTCGAAGCGGAGAACTACCGCGCCGCGTGGGCGGCCGGCGATCCGCAGCGGAGCAATACGTTCGTGGGCGAAGTGGTCGGCCTGATCGATCGCATCGAGCCGGCCGGCGACATCATCCGGGCCATGGTAGCGGAGGCCGAAGCCCGTTTGGGGCGGTTCGCCTGAGGAGCTATCCGCCGTCGGCGATATCGTCCGGAGGTAGGCCGCGCGGCCTGACGTCTCCCGGAATTCGTGCCGGATATCAAGTCCCTGCCTCGCCAGCATGGCTGTACGGCGCCGTATGGACGTGGCACCTTCGATCGTACTGAATCGGGCGAGCGGGACTGCCGACATGATGCCGAGCGATACGGGCTTCAAAGCGTTTCTATTTGCGTTGGGGGGACTTTTCGTCGGCTTGGCCGGATGCAGCGAGGTCGCTGCGCCCAAGCCGGAGATCCGGCCCGTCCGCACGATCGTCACGGAAGCCAAGCCCATCGATGACGATCGTCAAGCGGTCGGTGAGATCCGGCCGCGGCAAGAGAGCGATATCGGGTTCCAGGTCGGCGGAAAGCTGGTTTCGCGCGCGGTGGATATCGGAGTGTCCGTCAAAAAGGGTGACCTGCTCGCGCGGCTCGACGAACAGGATTTCCAGAACCGCCTGCGGTCGGCTCAGTCCGACGTGGTGTCTTCCGAAGCCGTGCTGGTGGAAGCCCAAGCCACCGAGGGCCGGCAGGTCGAACTGCTGGGCAAGGGCGTGACGACGCGTTCGAACTACGACGCCGCGCTCAAGAATCGCCGGTCGGCCGAGGCCAAGCTCGAGTCATCCAGGGCCGCACTCGATCTGGCCAAGGATCAACTCGCCTACACCGAGCTCAAGGCCGACTTCGACGGCATCATCACGGCCGTTGCGGCCGAGCCCGGGCAGGTCGTCGCTGCGGGACAGATGGTGGTGAAGCTCGCCAAGCCGGATCAGATCGATGCCGTCTTCAGCGTGGCGGAGGCCGCGTTCCGCGACCGCAAGCCGGGAGAGAAACCCGCCGTGCTGGTCAGTTTGCTGAGCAGTCCCACCATCGTCGCGGACGGGGTCGTGCGCGAGGTATCTCCGGTCGCCGATCCCACGACGCGCACCTATCAAGTCAAGGTGTCGCTCGAAAATCCACCCCCGGCGATGCGATTCGGCGCGAGTGTGATGGGGCGTTTGAAGACGACCACGGCGCCGGTCATCTCGCTGCCGGGAAGCGCTCTGTTCGATCAGGCCGGAAAGCCCGCGGTGTGGGTGTTCGACAGCGCCTCCTCGACGGTCAAGCTTCGCCCCGTCGAGGTGGCGCGCTTCGAGACCGACCGGGTGGTGGTGAGCGGCGGTTTGCGGGCCGGCGAGGTGGTCGTCACCGCAGGCGTCAACCGGCTGCGTGAAGGCCAGACCGTGCGTCTGCTGGAGCAGGCCGGATCATGAGCGGCTCTTCGCGCGACGCGGGCTTCAATCTTTCCGATTGGGCGCTCCGCCACAAAAGTCTTGTCGTCTACCTGATGCTCGTCTCGGCGATCGCGGGCCTTTACGCCTATCAGAAGCTCGGGCGAGAAGAGGATCCGCCGTTCACCATCAAGGTCATGGTGATCCGCGCGCTGTGGCCTGGCGCGACGACGGCCGATACGCTGACGCAGGTGACGGACCGGATCGAGAAGAAGCTCGAGGAACTGCCGCATCTCGACTATGTGCGCAGCTACACCAAGCCGGGAGACGCGCTTGTCTACGTGACGCTGCTCGACAGCACGCCGGCCGCGCTCGTGCCGGATCTCTGGTATCAGGTTCGAAAGAAAGTCGGAGACATCCGCGGCCAGTTGCCGGAGGGTATTCAGGGGCCGTTTTTCAACGACGAGTTCGGAGACACCTACAGCGTTGTCTACGCGTTCACGTCGGACGGTTTTGGCCCGCGCGAGGTGCGCGATCAGCTCGAGCTGGTGCGCACGCAGCTGCTGCGCGTGAAAGACGTGGCCAAGGTCGATTTCATCGGCACGCAGGACGAAAAGATCTACCTCGAGTTTTCGACGCAGCAGATGGCGGCACTCGGGATCGACGCGGCGAGCCTGATGGACAGCCTCCAGGCGCAGAACGCCATCGTGCCGAGCGGAACCCTCGAGGAAGGGCAAGAGCGCATCGCCGTGCGCGTGTCGGGCAGCTTCGATTCCGAGGAAAGCCTGAAGTCGATCAACTTCCAGTCTGGGAACCGCTTCTATCGGCTCTCCGACATCGCGGAGGTGAAGCGCGGCTACGTCGATCCTCCGCAGCCGATGTTCCGCTTCAACGGCGAGCCGGCGACCGGGCTTGCGATTTCCATGGCGCAGGGCGGAGACGTGCTCGCGCTCGGCCGCGCGATCGAAGAAACGGTGGCGGAGATCACGCGCGACCTGCCGATCGGCATCGATGCGCATCTCGTGTCGGACCAGCCGCGGGTGGTGGAAGAAGCGGTCGGGGAATTCACCAAGACGCTGTGGGAAGCGATCGCGATCGTGCTCGGCGTGAGTTTCCTGGCGCTCGGCTGGCGTCCGGGCGTGGTGGTGGCGGTCGCCATTCCGCTCGTGCTGGCGGTGACGTTCGCGGCCATGCTCTATTTCGGCATCTCGCTGCAGCGCATTTCGCTCGGCGCGCTTATCATCGCGCTGGGGCTGCTCGTCGACGACGCCATGATCGCGGTCGAGATGATGATCTCGAAGCTCGAGGAGGGCGCGGACAAGATCTCGGCGGCGACCTACGCCTACACCGTCACCGCGTTTCCGATGCTGACGGGAACGCTGGTCACGATCGTGGGCTTCGTGCCGGTGGGGTTCGCCAAGAGCGGCGCGGGCGAATACTGCTTCACGCTGTTCGCGGTGGTGGCCATCGCGCTCACCGTTTCGTGGGTGGTTGCGGTTCTGTTCACGCCGCTGACGGGCGTGTTCATCCTGCCCGACAAAATCACAGGCCATAAGCACGCCGCGCCGGGAACGT
Source organism: Hyphomicrobium sp. (assembly GCF_051860585.1). GTDB lineage: Bacteria > Pseudomonadota > Alphaproteobacteria > Rhizobiales > Hyphomicrobiaceae > Hyphomicrobium_C. The sequence continues at coordinate 5,367 of NZ_JBHYDS010000011.1, read as the reverse complement.
CGCGGTTTGCGCGTGTGCTCGATGGGGCGCTGCGGGCGAAGTGGCTTGTGTTGGCGGGAACGGCCGTGGTGTTCGTGCTGTCGCTGGTGGGCATGCGCTTCGTGCAGCAGCAGTTCTTTCCGGCGTCCGACCGGCCGGAGCTGTTGATCAACGTGACGCTGCCGCAAACCGCTTCGATCCACGCGACCGAAGAGACGGTCGAGCGCATCGAGGCGATCCTGAAGGCCGATCCGGATATCGACTACTGGAGCTTCTACGTCGGCCAGGGGGCGGTTCGCTTCTATCTGCCGCTCGATGCGCAGCTCGCCAACACCTTCTTCGCGCAGGCGGTGGTCGTGACGAAGGGGTTCAAGGAGCGGCCGGGCGTCAAGGCGCGGATCGAGGCGGCGCTGGCGACAGGCTTCGAAAACGCGATGATCCGCGTCAGTCCGCTCGAGCTCGGGCCGCCGGTGGGGTGGCCGCTCAAGTTCCGCGTAAGCGGCGACGATGTGGCCCAGGTGCGTGAGCGCGCACTTGCCTTCGCTGGCGTGATGGGCGGAAATCCCAACGTGACCAACATCAATTTCGACTGGAGCGAGATGTCGAAGGTGGTGAAGGTCGACATCGACCAGGACCGGGCCCGCGCCGTCGGGCTCACCTCGCGGCAGATCGCGAGCAACATCAACTCCGTGCTGTCGGGCACGACGATTACGCAGGTGCGCGATCACACGTATCTCGTCGACGTCGTGGCGCGGGCGATCGAAGGCGAGCGCGCCAAGCTCGATACGCTGCGCAGCCTGAGGCTCGCGACGCCCGCGGGCGGCAACGTGCCCTTGGCGCAGGTGGCGACGCTTTCGTACACGCTCGAGCCGCCGCTCATCTGGCGGCGCTCACGGCTTCCAACAGTGACCGTGCAGGCGGACGTTCCGCCGGGCGTCGAGGCGATCACCGTCGTGCGCCAGCTCGGAAACGCGATCGAGGGTTTCCGCACGACGTTGCCGCCGGGCTACTCGGTGACGGCGGGCGGTACGGTAGAAGACAGCGCCAAGGCGCAGGCGAGCATCTTCGCGGTGTTCCCGATCATGCTGTTGATCATGACGACCATCCTGATGATCCAGCTCAGGAGCTTCCAGAAGCTGATCATGGTGCTGCTGACGGCGCCGCTGGCGCTGATCGGCGTGGTGGCGTCGCTGCTGCTGTTCCGCATTCCGATGGGCTTCGTCGCGATCCTCGGCGTGATTTCGCTGATCGGCATGGTGATCCGCAACTCGGTGATCCTGATCGAGCAGATCGACATGCACATCGCGGACGGCGAGCCGCCCTGGGAGGCCGTGATCAGCGCGACCGAGCACCGGCTGAGGCCGATCCTGCTGACGGCGGCGGCGGCGATCCTGGGCATGGTGCCGATCGCGGGAACGGTGTTCTGGGGGCCGATGGCGTTCGCCGTTATCGGCGGGCTGATGGTGGCGACGCTGCTGACGCTGGTGTTCCTGCCGGCGCTCTATGTGGCGTGGTTCCGCATCCCGCCGCCCGATGCGCCGCGTGAGATGGCGGGCACCGACGCCTCGGCCGCGCAGGCGGCGTGATCGACCCTCGGCGTTAGCGGCAGATGAGGACCGGGACGGTGCTGCCGCCCAGGACCTTGATGGCCTGACTGCCGAGCAGCACGCGCATCAGGCCGCGTCGGCCGTGCGAGGACATGACGATCAGATCGCAGGCGTTCTGATCGGCGGCGGCGATGATGCCCTCGGCGGGGAACTGGTCTTTCATGTGCTGCCCGGTGCAGGCGACGCCCGCCGCCCGTGCCTCGCTTTCGACGCCGGCCAGGATCCGGGCCGCGTTCGTCGCGACGCTCTCCTCATACTCCTTGACCGGGAACGCCATGGCGACCTCGCCCGGCGCGACGGCGACCCAGGGTTCAGTGACATACAAGGCGGTGACCCGCGCGCCGAGCGCCTTGGCCATGGCGAGCCCCTGGATCACGGCCTTCTGGGCCAGGTCGGAGCCGTCGGTCGCGATCAGGATGTGCTTGAACATGGGGTGGCCCGCTCCTTGTGCGTCCAAATCTGTCTCTGTCGCCGGTGCAAATCAAATGGCGCTTTGCGGTGCTGCGGATGGGCCGGACATGGGATCAAAACGCCACGTTCAGGGATAGTGCGGCCATTTATGCCGGGCTGGCGAGGCCGCGATCGCATTTTTCGGTGCGGGGCCGGTTGCTCTTGGCGCGCGGGTCGGTTAGATGATCGCAGCCCTGCGGCCCTCGGGTTCGCAGGGGAGGCGAAAGCCCGCAGCGCGGAGCGCTGACAATCAAGCATATTTTCTAGGTTAGCTGCCGTAGCTCAGTGGTAGAGCACTCCCTTGGTAAGGGAGAGGTCGCAAGTTCAATCCTCGCCGGCAGCACCAGAAAACTTTCAGCGGATTCAGTAACTCGTCGATGTTCTCGCCTCAGCCCCGCCGAGGGACATGCGCGGTACGACGCGCTCCTGACCCCCAAACAGCCTGTAACAAACCTGTAACACCCTCAAGGTCAGTCGTATCGACATCTTGATCTCGTCCACGCGAGCGCTGCGGTAGCGTCTCTGATCGGTAGCGATTAGGAAACGACCTGATGTCGATCCTCCAGCGCTATGGCCTTCTCGAACAGCCGTCATTCCAAAACGCGTCCGCCGATCCAACGCGAGACCAGTGGCTCCTGGATCAATCCGGTGTTGAGAGCAAAAAAACACTGCTGCCCCTTGACGGCTATTACGGGCTCGACTGGTGGCCCGCCTTCGAGGATCAGCGCAGGGAAGACATGAAATACTTTCCGGACACGCCGCCGCGCCCCCAACGATGAGTTAAGGCCGATATTTCAGATCGAGGGGAACGCCCGCCGGCGCTTTTTGCGCTGTCCGCTCCGTGAACCATTTCGGAGGCGCGAGCATGCGGTCATTGCGGTTGCATTCATGCTGACGAACCACTGCCCCTTGTGAGGTTACATACTGCTCACATGCTTCGACTGACCAGAAGTTCCGTGTGTGGAGCTGCTCGGTTCCGTCAGCCAACTTGAACAAGATGTAAAGCGTCGCTGTTTCCATCCGTGCGCCGTACCCGTCTATAACGGCGAGAGAGTGATGGCCCCGTTAATGAACGATCGCTCAAGAATCGCGTTGGCGTGCACCCCGACATATCGAGTGCCGGCGATCTTCCGGGCCGGGCTGGAACACGCGCGGCGCGTCTAAGCGGCCTTGATCTTGATCTGGACCTCGCCGACCTTGGCTTTTCCGTCGGGACCGAACACGCGCATCTTCGGGGCGCGACCCTTGAATGCCGCCTTGGTCAGTTGGTCCAGGAGGGTGCCCAGGATATTCGGATCGCCGATGGCGTAGAAGATCCAGGGGATGTCGCCTGAGTGCCACTCCGGCGGCGTGAGGCGAATGGGGCCGGTGTCCTGGTTCGTAAGGCGTTGATCGACGTCGGCCGACACGAGCCCCCAGAGCACGGCTGCGACCGGGGTCACTATTCCGTTCTCTTTCGATTGCGCCTCCGCGAGCGCGAACTGGCCGCAGCGAATGGCGGGCGCGACAAGCCAGTCGAGGTCACGCAGGCTGTAGTGCTGTTCGCCGGGAGATTGGCTCATGAGCAGCACGATGTCGCCGAACGCGGCCGACATGCGCTTCGAGGCGACAGCGCGCTTTTTGGCTTCGTCCGCATCGAGGACGACCGCCGGCGGTGTAGCGGCTGTCGCGGCTGGTGGCAGGGCGGCGTCTGGGGTGCCGGCATTGCCGCTTTTGACGGGCTCCGTCGTTTCGTCCTTCTTGAAGAACATATGCAAACTCCTGTGCGCAGCGAGGAATGACGTCCGACCGCGGGCATTGCGGGCCGGCGCTGGTCAATGGACCAGAAGGCCGGCCGACAGGCGCCGTCATGGTACAGATCGCACGACGCCGAAGTCCAGCGCCGTGAGTCCAATCCCGTTCGCCAAGTCCGGCGTCGCGTTGCGCGGTGTGGGCCTGGACGAACAATCCGAGTGAGATTGTCCGCCACCTCTCGGAAGGGGACGCCGACCATAGAAAAAGCCGGTGCGTGGAGAGGCGCACCGGCTTTCGGATTCCTGATCGGTCGGGCCGTGAAACTGTTCGGACGGCTGCGGGGCGAAGGCCCTGCAACTCATCGTCATCCTTACTTGGCGGCGACCTTCTTCTGGACGGCCGACTTGGAGACTTCACCGGCGGCTACGAGAGCGCTGACGCAGCCCTGCGAGAGGTTGCGGCCGACCGAGCGCATGCACTTACGGACGCCGGGAGAGTCGGGCGAGTGCATGCTGCAGTGGGCGTGGTAGTCGGCGGCGCAGGCAAGCTTGACGCCGAGGCTGACGGCGCCGGCCTGGCTGGAAACGAGGAGCGCGCCGAGGGTGATCGAAGCTGCGAGGATGTTCTGGATCTTGGTCATCTGGGCTCTCCATTTTCTTTGGCGCGTCTTCGACACGACCCGCCAGTGTGTGTCCGATGAAGAGAGAATGCCTCCAGCCGGCCGTGGCCGCTGTTCCCGGGGGAACGCGGCAGCGAAATCGTCAAAAATTCTGCAGAACGGCGGTCGGGCAACCCGACCGGGGCACGGTGGGTCGCGCTCATGGAGCGCGCCCGATGCCGCAGTTCATTGTAATGCCGTCTACTTCACGGCGATCTTCGATCCAGTCAGGGCATTGATGCAGCCCTTGGAAAGCTGTGCGCTATGGGCGCGCATACACTGGCGGGCTCCCGCGCTTCCGGAGGGGTGCTGGCTACAGTGGGCGTGATAATCGGACGCGCAGGCCATCTTGACGGCCAGGCTGACCGCGCCGGCCTGACCGGCAATCGTCAGGACGGAAAGTGCAGCAGCGCTTGCGAGAATAGTGCGGATCGGGGTCATCGCTCACTCCTTCATGCTGGAAGCGCGTCGTCTACGTTTCATGCCGGAGGCGCGTTTTCTGCGCGACGCCGGGTCGATGGGCGGACTTTGGCCCGAACGCCAAGGAACCGCTGTTCCCCGGGGAACGCTTGGGGAATTCAGGAAATCTTGGGACGCCACCAGGGCTTGGCGCACATGATGATAAGCCGCCGTTCCCTGAGGAAGGCGGCACGATGTCTCAAAGATCGTTTTTGGGGGAATAGCCCGGAGGGCCATCCGGGGTTCTGGCAGCGTATCAAAGTGCAGCCGAGCGACTTGGTGTTCTCGTCGTACCGGAGCGTGGAGAGTTCGCTTCGGAGACGACGGGTGGGGAAGCCTACTTGGCGGCGACCTTCTTCTGGACGGTCGACTTGGAGACTTCGCCGGCGGCTACGAGAGCGCTGATGCAGCCCTGCGAGAGGTTGCGGCCGACCGAGCGCATGCACTTGCGGACGCCGGGAGAGTCGGGCGAATGCATGC
>NZ_JBHYDS010000010.1:0-141300 GCF_051860585.1 Hyphomicrobium sp. | reverse complement strand
GGAGAGAACTCTGAGCCCGGCGAAAACGCCCAATCATGGAAGAATAGTTATTGACGAACGCGATTAGAGAACTTCAAAGGGGGCAGATCATTAGCGTAGACCTGACCAGGCAATGAGCCGAGCCAGGCTTCGATCGCGTTAATCCCTTCCGCGATGCAGGTGAAGTCACGGCCCTGGATGATCTTCTCGACCAGCCGCAGTTTTTCCGCCGCGACATTGGCGTCCTCGTCCCACACCGTCACGGACGCGGTGACGTAGGCTTGGCCGACGTCATCCGCTCCCAGTTCCTGCAACGCCATGTCGGCATCGGCGGCCTTGTTGGCGGCGTCGCTGTCAACCAGGACCGAGGCCTCGTTGGTCATGACCTCCTTGAGGATCGCGGCAATGCCTTTGCGCTTAGCGAACCACTGACGCCGGATCCTAGTCAGCAGCCGGACGGCTTCGGTCTTGTCGAGCAGGATCGCGCGCGTCGACCACCGATATGGAAAAGCGAGCCGATTGAGTTCGTCGAGGATTCCGGGATGGGTCGCGGTCGGAAATCCGATGACCGTGAGCGTGCGGAGATGAGTACTCCCCAGACGCGGTTCCAGCCCGCCAACCAGCGGCTGATCGGTCAGCAGCGCGTCGAGATGCATCGGCGCCTCGGGAAAGAGGGCACGACGGCCAGGCCGCCGCGCCGATGTTGTCATGGCGGCGGTCATTGCGCATCACCGGCCGTATCTTGGGCCCAGCGATCCGCGGCCGCCTCAACCAGTTCCTGCGCTTCAGCCAAGCTGTCGAGATAGATGTAGGTGCTGGTGACGCTCGCGTGCCCCAGCAGGTGTTGCAGCTTCTGCAGCGGATCGCCGAGAATCCGGCGATAGGCCGCACCGTGCCGATCCTGCGGATCGAACACCGCGCCGATCTGCTCGCGGATCAGCATGGAAAGCATGTTGACGGCGAAGGTGTGCCGCAACGTGTGCGGCGTCACGTCAAGATCGATGCCAAAGCGGTGGCAGCGCGCACAGGCCCGGCGGAAGGCAGCTTCCCAGGTGGCCGCAGGCACGGGCCGTCCGCCTTCGGTCAACCAGAGCAAGGCATGCTGCGCCCTGCCCGCCGCGCCGATCAGCACACGCCGCCGCTCGCCCGGCGTGAGCCGGTCGAGCCGGACCCGCTTGCCCGCCGCGTCGACGATCTTCCCGCCCTCTGGCGCCAAGCAGAGTGGATTTGTGACCGAAGGCTCCGATCGGGCGGACGAGACGGCGCGCTCAAGATCGATGTAGTCTTGGATCAACGCCAGCACGCGGCGGGGAATGCGAACCTGGCGCGGCCGTCCGCCCTTGGCGATCGAACCGGAAAGATCGAACAGCACGGAGCGCGGTCCGGGTGCAATCATGCGCGGGAGTTCGGTCAGAAGCAGGCTGCCGCCTTCGGTCAGTCGCAGTCCGGTCGTGACCAACAGCTCCGCGAAGAGCGCGTTCCGTTCGCCATTGCGGCCACGCCACGTTGAGTCCTCCGTGCCGTCGGGCAATCGTCCTCTCAGCCCTACGTCGCGGAACAGCAGATAGCGGCCGAGACCGATGTAGCGCATATCATGCCGCCGTGCCGCGCGCTCGCGCGCCCGGTTCGTCGTGACGGCCAGCACAGCGCTTGTGCTTGCGGTTCTGCGAAGGGTAACGCAGTAGCCGAAGGGCGAGGTCGTGATGACTCCCTCTTCGACCGCCCACCGATAGAGTTTATCGAGCGCCGCAACGCTGCGATTCCAGCTCGCCGCCGAGATGCGGAACGCGGCGTCCGATAGACGCCGCGCCCGGTGAAAGGCCAGCACGTCGTGGCGGTCCGCCTGCCAGACTGTCTTCCCGCCGCGCCGCTCGCATAGAAAGCGAGCCCACACGAGAATGTCGTGCGCGTAGGAGCGCCAGGTGTTCGGCGCGCCCATACCTGGGCAGGCGCGGAAGAACCGATTGAGATGGAGATCGTAGCTCCCGTCATCCATTAGAATGAACGGCATGCCGTCGATCAGCCCGGCGCGCTCGCCAACGTCGAGCGCGCCGGGCACGATACTCACTGCAAGGCCATCAATGGGAAGCGGACACGACAGCGCGTCAAGGTTCGTAAAGTACAACTGCACGCATACACCCAAGCGGAGCGCCTTCGGCGCGACTCTTTTTGTTTAGGTTGCGAGGGGTTCCCCTCGCTCTCTCCCGCTCGCCGCGTGGCAGGGGTGCAGGACTTCGCCTGCACCCATAGACAATTTTGTGGAGTCGCCGCCGCGTCAAGCGTTGTCCTCGCTTACGCTGCGGGAACGCTTGACCCGGACGTCTGAAGAGCTTCACCGGACCAGTCGGTGATGCGGCTCCATACCTGATTCTGAGACAGGATCACAGAGTCAGGATAACGCGATCAGTTCCTCGAAGGCGTATTTCTTCGAGCCATGCGCGCCGGAGAGATCGCGGCTGAGACGAGAACGGTGGCCGCTGGCATGGCCCAGTTCATGCAGCGCGGTTCGGTGCCAGTTGATCGGTTCGAAATACGCGGCAGGCGGCGGCACCTGCACATAGTCTTCCGACGGAATATAGAAGGCGCGACTGCCGCCGATGCGGAAGTCGATGCCAGTCGCCTTGATCAGCGTCTCGACCTGCGGCTCGATCATACCGGGAGGAGGTGGTGGTGCGACAGTCGCGATCTCATCCGGCAGGTCGTCGCACTGGTCGGTGTTGAAGACCGTGAAGCGCTTCAGGAACGGAATTGCCTGTGCTTCCTCGCCGGTCTCGGCCGCGCGCTTCTTCTCGTCGTCGGGGACAAAACGGTCAGCATAGACGACGGTGGTACCGCGCTCGCCCTTGCGGACGTGGCCGCCGAGCGACAGCGCCTGGCGGAAGGTGAGCCAACTCTGCCCGGTGAATCCGTGCTCGATCACAGATCCCCAGAGGATCAGGACGTTCACACCGCTGTATTGCCGCCGAGTGGAAGCGTTTTGCGGCATGGCGAGCGGCGCCTTCGCCGACGCCGTCCCCCAAGGCTGGACCCATGGCACGCGACCGGCCTTCAACTCGGCGATGATCTTGTCGGTGATTTCGTCATAGAGGCTCGCCCGGCTCTCGCACGATAAGCATGTCTCGACATCGCGGGTCTCCGCGACGGGCGCCGCGAGCCTCTCTCGCAGCCTTCAACCCGTCACGGCCAACCCGGCCGGCACTCTCACTCTCCTGCTGCCCAGTTCAGCGCAGACAGACTGAGTAGACATCACCGAACGGTTCCGCGAGCGCCGCGTCAGGGATGGAAGCCCGAAGGGTGAAGACCCGGCATGGCCGGGGCTTCAGCGAAGCCAACAGCCCGGCCCGCAGGGAGACGCCCGTTTCCGGTCTCGTACCGGCGGCATCTATGGTCCCAGTTGCACTGGCCTTTTTATCTTCGGCCTCCGTTGTCCTGCCGACATCGATAAGTTGCGAGCACGTGAGACGACTCGCAAAGTCGCGGCGCCCCGATGAAATCGCCGAAACGCCTCTGCCGCGGAGGGGTCAAGAAAGCTGGTCGTTGTCTGCGCATCTGCTGGTGGAGTGAGAACTCCAATGGGAACGCCATGATGCCATCCGCGCGCCGCGCGAAAACTTACAACCAGCTGTCCAAAGGTTGGATAGGCGTGGTCCAAATGAGCCTCCGCGAAGGAGATTAGTTCATCTGAAAGATCACACGGCACGCGACCGGCACTATCAGCGTGAGTCTCGAAATGGCGTTTCTTCGCGGCAAGGAGATCGGCAGCCACAGCACCGCGGCATGCATCGTAAAATTCCTGCGCGTTCGACTTCGGCTGGCCTTTTACGGCGCCGATATAGCTGAAGTCCGTATCTGTGCCGTCTGTCCTGCGAACCCAAAAACCCGGCGTCGAATATCCCTCGCCGACATTTTGCCGCCGGAAGAAGCAATCAATACCGCTTCCGATTTTCGCCGGACTGTCAGTGATGACAGCGTCGTAACGCTCGAGGAGAGCAACCAAATCATCGTGATCGGAGCGATCTTCGACGATTTGATTATCGGAGTAGCGAGCAAGCATGTCTTTGAAATGGGTTAGCGCAGCTGTCTGCGTCTTCCAGGATCGACCGTTCGGCAGGCTGATCGTTTTCGCCATCAATTCTCCCCTGCCCCTCGCCTAGTGCAAAGCAGCATTGCTGACTGCCGACAGGACTGGCCCTGCGTTTACACGACAGTCTTTCGAATGAGCTCTGCGCTGTCTGAAAGCATCGTGCGCTGCAAGTTCATCTGCGACATTTGCGTGACTCGTGCCGACGGAAGAAAGCGCTTCATCTCGGCGTAGAACGCCGTTGCTGTGGCGTCTTTTGCGAGTTCATCGAGACGGGCCTTTGCCTTCGCCGCGATATCGGAGGTGCCGTAGTCCACGAATTTCTTGCCAACCATCTCGCGATCGGGAGTCGCACCGAGTTTGTTTACGAGAAACCAGACGTCCCATACATCGCGAAACTTGAGAGCCGCTCTCGCTGTCAGGGCGACCGCCTTGTCTGCAAGAATTTCATTCGCCGTCTCGACGTTGAGGATCACATCCTGGATCTGTACCAGGCCAGGTGTCGCGTTGACCGTCAGCGGTTTGGAATCGTAGGACGGCACATTGGCGAATTCGATTTTGATGCGCGACTTCGGTGTATTCGACGTGGGATTGACCGGCACCACGATCTGCCACGCAGCAACGTTAACGTCGTTTCCTTTGACGAGTTCGGGTTGCGCAGGACGTTTCAAGACAATCTGCGCAGCATCAATGTCAAAGTCGCGTTGCAAGGTTCGCTTCGTGGTTTCGAGCGCGTTGTCGACGAGGCCATCGAACTCGACGTCTTTCAGGTAGGCACCCGCCTTGCCGCAGACGAAATCAAGATCCTCGCTATAGCGCTCGCCGCCATAGCAGAGCCGCAGAGCCGTGCCGCCCTGAAAGACGACGTGCTGAAGAACACCAGCTTCGGATAGCGCTGACAAAAGATGAAGGTGAATCGCCTCCTTCATCAGATTCTGATCCATCCCCGCTTCGATGCCGCGGCGCTGGATAAAGGCATCGATCGCGCTCTTAAGCCCGTTCGCTTTGTTGCTCATCCTGGTGCTTCTCCTCCGCAATGGTGTCGGCAAGAATTTCTTCGTCAATTAGGTCGAGATTTCTGCCAACGCGACGTAGATCCCGAACGGCCGTGCGCACCTTGGCTTCGAACGCGCCGGCGTCCGCGACGACGTCTGCGCCAATGTCGATCTTGCGGTCTGTATGGGTGAACTCCACGGCGCCCCATGGCGTATCGAACCGCGCAGGTGATCCGGTCGTCATGCAGGTCAGGGCGGTCGTAATCTGCGAGATGATCCCGATCTCTGAAAGTTTCGATTCCAAGCTCACATAATTGATCTCGCGGGGGCGGAGGAATCGCAGCAGGCCACGCCGAATATCCGCCGGGCTCGAACGGGCCGTCGGGTTGACGTAGACGCCGCGCGCTGCGCGAATCAGCACCCCTTGGTCCGAGAGCCGTTTCATCATCAGCTTGAGGTAGGATGGGTCGACCCCACCCATTAACGTGGAAAAACTGGGCGCTGTGAACGCCCAGACGCCCGCCGCGTCCGCTTGGGCAAGTTTCTTGATGAGGTCGCGTCGCTTCATATCTCCCATATTAGTTATCAAAAATGATAACTTCAATATGCCTTGAGGAGAAAGCACAGGTCGTGGCACCTCTGAGACAACACGGCTGTTGACGCATTTGCGCACTTTTGGCCGACTTTCAGGCAGTCTTGATGCCAGATACGCCGCAGGGTTGCGCTTGTTCACTAATTGTTCCGAGCTAGCCTACCGCGGCTAGCCTTCCAAGATCCCATGCGAATTGATGCGCGTGAGCTCTTCCGGCACGTCAGCGCCGAGAAATCTGGCCTCTATCGCGACATCATGGATGCGTTCGCTGCCGCAAAGCGGCAGTTCCGCCTACACCTAAGGCCTGACGAGGTTCTTGCCGAGGCGCAATGGGAAGGCGCCCCGCCAAAGATAGAAGAGCTGCAAGCGGCTCTCGCGCAACTGAGCGAGTGGGGGAACCTGCAGTCGCAACCCGATACTGCACGTGTTGCCAGTATCAGCGATTTCTACCGTGCCCGCTTTCTCTATCGACTTTCCGAGGGTGGAGAAGCGGTCGAATCCGCGCTGAGCGTCTTCAGTCAGGCGTTGAAGCGACGTGCCGAGCTGCAGAGTGTTGCGCTCGAGGAATCGCGAATCAGCTTCAGGTTCTCCGCAATCTCGCGGAAGAGCCTGTTTCTGATGCGGCGAAGATTCACGAAACTCTGCGGGATTTGGTACGCGTCTTCGAAGGCTTGGCGGAGAACGCTCAGGCGTTCATGGTGAACATCGGCCGCAGCATCGAGCTTCAGCATTCAGACACGACCTCGATCATCGCCTACAAAAGACGATTGATCGACTACCTGGACCGGTTCATCGGCGATCTCGTCAGTCGCTCGTACGAGGACCATCTACGTGGGCTGCAGACGAAGCGCCCTCCGACATAGAGCAGCGGCTATCCGCCTCAGCGTGGAGCAACGCAATCGGCGACGATCGTGCTGCACAGACCGCTGTCCAGAAATGGCGGCAGGCGCAGCCGGTCGATCGGCTCTCTCCAGCGGAGCTTTCGGACCTCGTGGACTATGCGATCGGAGCGCCGGGCGTCGCGCTGGGCCGGGCCCTGCTGCGGCACGATCCGACAATGCTCGATCCCATGCGCTACTCCGAACTGGTGCAACTGAGTTGGCAGGGGCTTCGCGCCTATCTCGACAATCCGGTGATCCTGTCATCGCTGCCGGGAAAGAGTGCGGTCGACCAGGTCATGAGTGCGGTCGTCGATGGCGGTTTCGAAAGCGTTCTCGATGAACACTTCTGGCTCCGCGCGCAGAATCTGCAAGAGGGTGCGGCTGGGCTCGCCAAGGACTTGCAATCATCTCTCGGACTTCGCGCCGGCGGCTTCAGCTTCCACGGTATCGGCGGACAGCCGCATAAGATTCCGGTGCGCTGCCATGTTGCCGTGCCCTTTGGAGATGCTGAAACCGAGCCCGTCATCAAAGTGGATGGTGGCGTGGCGCAAGCCACCCCGGTCCGCCCCGACGAAGTGCGCCGAAGCTTCAACACACCTTTTTGGCCGCATGTCCTCGCGACGACGTCAGTTGGGCAGGAGGGGCTGGATTTTCACCCATGGTGCTCGCATGTCGTTCATTGGGATCTCTCTTCCAATCCACTCGACCTCGAGCAGCGTGAAGGTCGTGTCCAGCGCTACGCGGGCTTGTCCGTCAGGCGACGGCTGTCCGCGGAATTGCGCGATGAAGTATTGAGAGATCCCGCCCTGGCCGACGGCTCACCGTGGCGTTGCGTACAAAGACATGCGGAGCGTTTCGTCGATACCAGCGGCCTTCGTCCTTGGTGGGTGCTCGACGGAGCCGAAATCCGCCGCCACGTCTTCGAGCGCCCCTTTGGGCGGGACATTGCGCGGTTCGCCCAACTTCGCGAGCAGCGCATGATCTATCGGCTGGCCCTTGGACAGCCCAATCAGGAGGATTTCATCGACGTGTTGTCACGCGGGGGCGAGGCGACCCGCACGCTGCTGCAGCCACTCATCCTTGATTTGTCCGCGATGGGTCTCCGAACGAAGGCCATCCATGCCTCGAGTATGAGCGGTCAGAGCCCGATATCAATCGCCCGTCCTCCGGTCAGGGAGGGCGAAGATATTTCTGCGCGGCCGCCGCCGACCGAGGAGACGACCGTCGATCGAGCGATGCCTGACCGCACCGTTCAGACGTTTTGATGTTCCGCGCGAAGCGGCGATCGCCAACGAGCTATTGCCGCCGATACCGAGCATCCAAGCTATGCAATGCTGCGGATCAGCGCCCGACGCGATGCAGTCGAAAGAGCTTCTCGAAGAAATCAGTGATCTTCGATTCGGCCCCCTCGCCAACCAGCTCATTCGCTCCGAATCGGTAGACCTCATATCCGGCGAGGCGCAACTCGCGGTCAGCCGACACCATGTCGGCGTAGACGTTCAAAGACGGATGGTCGTTCTCCGAGAAGTGATGCTTTCCATCCACCTCCAACACGATTCGTTGGCGGCCCGGGAGGAGGAGCAAAAAGTCCATACGCTGGCGCGGAAGTGGAAGGCGATGACGCAGGGTTTTCACGACAGCGGGGTCATAGTGGAGATAGACCTGGGGCAGAAGCGCGGGCAGCGCCTCGCCGAGTGTGGACCGATAGGCCTTGAAGTAGGTGGCGAAGAGCTTGCGCTCGGCATCCGAGGCCAGGGATTCTTGGAGACGCGCTCCGAGACTTGCTGCATTGGCCGCAGGGGTGACGTCACTCCACCAGGCGACAAGGTCTGACCAAAGAAGGCCGTTGGAGCTGATCGGCCGGTCGTAGATCAGGCAGCTCTCCTCGCCGGAGAGAATGACGATGTCGTTGTTGATAGCGTCGGCGAAGCCGATCTCGGGCTTGGGTCCCCGCGAAGCGAAGATCAAGTTCTTCGGTCGGCCGCCGACACCGCGCACGAGAGAGCGGAAGGTGAAGATCGGATGACCGGAGAGGTCGCTTTCCTGCGCCAACTCATAGCCGTCGCGCGCGAGGACCTTGTTGAGAGCATCAACCGTCTGCAACTGATGCTCTCCCGACCGCGCGAGCGGGTGAACAGCGTCTTCGAGCAACGCCGCGAACCGGGCTCTGGAGCAATCGAATGCGCCGATCTCGCCGAACAGAAACTCCACCGACCAATCGCCAGGATTGCGATCCATGTGCTGTCCGATTTGGTCACGCAGGCTCCGGCCGCCGTTCCCGAACATCCCCTCAAGGGGCGTGGAGAGAACGAAATAGCGTTCGACCATCTCCACCGTGCTTCGCTCACCGGCGAGGTCATCGCCGAAGACCCGGGCGACGTCTCGCCGTGTAATTTGGGTAAGGGGCGGGTCACCGGCTTCAAGCACCTTGCGGCCTGCCTCATCAAGGCCGATGTCTCCGCGATGAGCGGCGAACTTGAGCGCCAAACGAGCCAACGCTTCCTGCGTAAGGTTCTCGAGCGCCAGCTCGATGCGCTGCCGCTTTGAGAGGTCCTCGCCGCTGGGCACGACAAGCCCGGCGATTCGCTGCGGCGCCTCACTTAACTCCGCGTGGGTCATCGGCTGCAGAACGCCGGCAACAAGGCTATGCAGATCAGTAGTCATCCCGGAGACTAGGCGGCAAGCCGCTCGTGTTCGACGACGGGCACCTCCTCGTCCCCGGCGGCCTTTTGTAGGAATCGTGCGAGCGCCGCCTTCCGGGAGTCGCGGTCAAGTGCGTAGGTCATCTGCTTGAATTCCTTCCCGTCCAGCAAGCCCTCAATGTAGCCGGCGATCGTGTCCGCCGCCATGATGAGCGCGGTATCGAGCGTGTGAATGTATTTGCTCGTGACCGACCCCTTGGCGTGACCGACGAGCGCCGCGATGGTGACTTCGGTGAACCCAAGATCGTTGGCGATGCTCGCGAAGCTGTGTCGAAGTACGTGCGGCGTGATATCAGCAAGCGGCGTGTCCTCGAAGATCTTCTCCCAATGATTGGGAAAACTGCCGAACGCGTTGTCATCCCCCTGACCGGGGAAGACATAGGTGCCGGCACCGTTGGTCCTTCGGTTTTCTAGGTATTCGACAACTGGCAGGCCGATCGGTCGGGTCGAGGCACCTTCCTTGCTGTCGATCAGCCGCAGACAACTCGCGTCTGTATCCGCCTCAATCCACCGTAACTTGATCATCTCTGTGCGGCGGCACCCGGTGAGAGCAATTTGGCGAATAATGTCCACCGTCATTTGATACTTCTCGTTCCTGGCAGCGTTGCGCAGAATATCTCCGAGCGTGCGATACTCTGCTTCGGTCAGTCGGCGACTGCGAACGTTGTCCTTCGGCTTTCGGATTCCATGGGCCGGATTGACTTCGATGACGCCGGCTTCGACCGCGTAGGTGAGGATCCCGCCCAGCAGGCCGACAGTACGCGTTGCCGTTCCTGCTCCGCCGCGCACAATGGCCTTCCCACGCAGTTTCTTTGTCTTGACGGAAACGCGAGTCTTGCCGGCCATGATGTCCTTCAAGACCTTGTTGACGTCGGCCTTGACAAGGTCCTCGACCCTCCGCGTACCGATGAGCGGAATTATGTGGCGATGGATGCGGCCTGTGTCGGTAACGATTGTCGTCGGCTTCTTCGGGCGACCACCTTTTCCCAGTATGAGACCCGCCTTTAGATCGTTTAGGTAGAGGTCGCACAGCTCCTTCACCGTGATCGCCTTATGATCGAGTCGGCGTTCCTCGGCGGGATTGTCTCCCTGGGCGACCTTGCCCAACTGGATCTTCGCTTCTTTCCTTGCGAGCTCTGGCGTCCAGACACCATGCAATCCGATGGTGTAACGGCGCGAGCGGCCACCTCCGGCAGCAGGATCGGAATGTCCAGGCGAAGTTTCTCAGTCATTCTTTCTGTCCCTTTCGCTGGATAGAAGGAGCCAGGCTCGCGGTGACCTCGGAGACTGCCTAAGTTCGAGTACTTGCAATATCCACTCCAGGGGGATAGTATCAGGAAAATGAACAAGCAGCTACACCTCCACGAAACGCATCCCGAGATCGTCAAGCGACTGAAGCGGGCCGATGGCCATCTCAAGGGGATCATCGAGATGATCGAGACAGGCCGGCCCTGCATCGACGTCGCGCAGCAGCTTCATGCGGTCGAAAAGGCGATCGGGCAGGCGAAGAAGACGCTGATCCAGGACCATCTCGACCATTGCCTCGAAGACGTCGTCGGTCCCCTGCCGCGGGATCAGCGCCGGTCGATTGACGAGTTCAAGCTGATCACGAAATACCTCTGACGGATTCCTACTTTGTGACCGAGGCCTTTTTTCTATCCATCGTGGCGACTGGGTTTGTCGTCGCGTTTGCTCATGCCGCCATTCCGACCCACTGGCTGCCCTTCGTGCTGGCCGGTCGCGGGCAGCGCTGGAGCAAGACGAAGACCCTCATGGTGGTGGCGCTGTGCGGCTCGGGACATGTTCTTTTCACGACCGTTCTCGGCGCCTTGGTCGTCTGGCTCGGGATCGAGACGAGCAAGTGGACCGGCAACGTCTTCCCCTGGATCGCCGGCGGCGCGCTGATCCTCTTCGGGCTCTACTACCTGGTCCGGCAGGCGCGCGGCGGCGGGCATGGCCATCACCATTTCGGCGGCGGCCACAGCCACGGTGGCCACAGTCATGTCGCGCATGGCGATGACCATGGGAGCCATGACAAAGGCGGCCACGATCATGCTTCGGAGACGAAGCGGATCGACACCGGCCACGGCGTGCTACTGCTGGAGGTCTTCGGCGTCCCGCCCAGGTTCCGGATGCGGACCGAAAGCGCCGCAGCGGCCCTGCCGCGCGCGGCGGCGCTGTCGCTCGAGACGTTGCGGCCTGACGGCTCCGGGCAGGCCTTCTCCTTCGCCGAACGTGCCGGATATCTGGAATCTCTCGAGGAAATTCCAGAGCCGCACGAATTCACTGTGAGCCTCAGTCTTTCTCACGGCGATCACGCACATCGCCACGAGGTTCGGTTCGAGGAACATCAACACGCTCCCTCGGTTCAACCGGCGGCGATTGCGCCGGCCAGCGGTCCGCGCTCGGCCGGAATAGTTAAATCCGATAGGGCGGTCGTCCTCGGGCTGTTCACGCTTCTGACGTTCTCGCCCTGCGAAGGCTTCCTGCCTGTCTATCTGTCCGGCATTACCTATGGCTGGACGGGTTTTGTCGTGCTGAGTGCGGTGCTCGCACTCGCGACGATAGCTGGAATGGTAATCTTCACCTGGTTGACGATGTCTGGAATGGAGCGCCTGCGTCTTGGATTCCTGGAGCGCTACGAAAGCGGCATCCTCGGCGGCCTGATCCTTTTCCTCGGCGTCGGCATCATCTTCTTCGGTTTCTAGTGGCGAAAATCCAACGTTTGGTGCCCAAGATGGAATGCTGCTTTGGGGAAAGCGGACGTTCAATTCTGTGGCATCAGGCGGCCAAGAACCTCATCAGCATTGCCATCGAAACAACGCCCATGGCTGAGCAAGATGTGTTGAGGGTGCCACGACCGGATTTTGCGAAACGCGGCCCGCCTTTTTGTCCGCTGCAGCCAAAGCGGCAGCCGCATGCCGAAGAGTATCTGGCCGTGCGGGTGATACATGCCGCTGAATCTCGTCGCCATTCGCCACGGCTCATCGACCTTGTCGAGCTCAATCTTCATGATCGTGTCGGTGAGAATCAGCGTTCCCGACGCTTTGTGGAAGAACACGAATTCCTTGAAGATGCTACCGGGGACGAGCGTCTGGTCCATCTCGCGCCGCCACTCGAGGTCGCGGTCGAACCGGATCTCGACATTCCGCGCTCGAGCCCGCCGCCGCACGCCGGGCGAAGCCCACACGACCGCTTCCGGGAAAGCTTTCTGCCATTCGCCGATGTGGGTGTAGTGGAATTGGTTCGGGGAGATGAGGTGGCGGATCGCGCCGAGCTCGCGCAGCTCGGCGGCCAGACGTTCATCGAAAACAATCGGGGAGTGCAGGAATAGGTCGCCGTTCTCGAGGCGGACTACGGTCATCCGAGTCGTGAACGGCATCGGCATCCGAATGCCGGCGGACGTCAGGTATTCATTTGGGCCATCGACCACGCCGATGGCCTGCGCGACTGGCTTATAGACGTTGATCGGCTCGTAGAGCGTGGCAACCATTGTGTCCGGCCTGCCCAAATTCCGCGCGATTGGCGGATAACAGGGGAGTCAAAGACAACAATTTTCGGCGGCCGTCATGTCCGTAATTGGTCCCACTGCCGCCACTGGATGCGGGTACCAAGCGTCAGTTTTTGACCACTAGTCGTTCCTTGCGCGGGTACAGATGGCAAAGCGCGGCGCCGCAAGATGAGCGCGGAGCATGATCGAGACTTCGATTTCAATGCTGGCTCCAGGACTCCTCGCGACCGCCATGCATAGCCAGAATGTAGTTGTAGGGCGTTGGTGGCTGGGTCGCGAATTTTCGCGCCGTAGCGTAGAAAAGGCGGTGGCGCCCCAGCGTAGATAAAACTGAGAACTACGTTTCCTCGGGAGCACTATATGAGGGCGTATCCCGCAAAACGCCAACGCCGCCTGGAATGCGATCCTGCACGCCATCTCCCTACGACGACTGTGGGGTGCTGCAAACAAGTTGCGGGCGCTCGGTTGCCATCGCTATCCAGCGCAGCTGGATAGCTTGGCGACATGCTTGCCGTTGATACCGGCATTCAGAGCATGTAGCCGATATCCGAGGCCCCAGTGGGATACGCGAACATTGTCGTCTTCAGATTGTCGGCCGTCAGGTCGTAGCGGATCGCCAGGGCAAACAGGTTGATCACTTCATCGGCGTGCGGCCCGACGAGATGAGCGCCGACGATGCGCCCCGTGTCGTCCTCCACCATCACCTTGAAGCCATAGGTCTTCTCTGCGGCCTGGCGGGCCGTAAACCAGTCGGACGCCTTCTGGGACTTCGTCTGAAATTTCAGGCCCTGCTGACGTGCTTGTTCCTCGCTCAGCCCGACAGCGGCGATCGGCGGGATCGTGAAGGCGACGCTTGGCACGCCGCGATAGTCGGGTCTATGCCGATTGCCCTCCAGGAGGTTAGCGGCGACTACCTTGGCGTCGTGGCTGGAGACGGGAGTCAACGGCGGCCCCTCCTGTGCCGCATCGCCGGCGGCGTACACGGCTGCGTTAGAGACGCTCTGCAGGTACTCATTCAGCTTGAGCCGGCCCTTCTCCGCGGCGACGCCGCCGGCCCCAAGATCAAGCGCGTCGAGCGCAGGCGCCCGGCCGGCCGAATGGACAACGAGGTCGGCCTCGAAGGTCGCGTCTCCGCCTTCTGAGGAAGCGCGGACGACAAAGCCCGCATGGTCCTTCTCGATCGCGCTTACTGTGGTCCGCAAGCGCACATCCACCCCTATCTCCCGGAACTTGTCCATGAGCCAGCCCACGAGGTCCGGGTCAAAGTGCCCAAGCATCCGTTCGCCACGCTGGAGAATCGTCACCTGCACACCCGCACGCGCAGCGATGTGGGAGAACTCCGACGCAATGTACCCGCCGCCAACCAGCACGATCCGGCGTGGCAGTCGCTCCATGGCCAAGAAGTCTTCGTTGGTGGCGAAGTACTCTTCACCGGGAATCCCTAGCCTTATCGGCTCGGCACCCGCAGCGATAAGGACGTGGCGGGCTTCAAGGCTCTCGCCGTCCACCGTCAGGCTGTTCCGGCCCGTGAAGCGCGCGTGCCCGTGGTACGTATGGATGCCCTTTTCATCGTAGCGGTGTTCATGTTTTTCAGGGACTGGATCGGTGAAGGTGCGCTTGAAGGCAATCAGTTCGGGCCAGTCGATATGGACGTCGCCGGCAACGCCGTTGCCCCGCATGCGCCGGGCGTGGTCGAGGGCCGAGGCACCGCCGACAAGCATCTTTTTCGGGTCGCAGCCCCGTAGGGCGCAGGTGCCGCCGAAAGGCCGGTAGTCGATGATCGCCACACTCCGCCCGGCAGCGCGCACGCGCATGGCAGCGACCATGGCCGCCGTGCCGGTTCCTATGATTACAAGGTCGTATTGGTCCGCCATTCGTCTCTCCTACTTATTCCTGCTGCCGCCCATCCGAACGCGGCGCCGATTCCCGCGAGAGCACGCGGCATCAGCGGCATCATCGTGCCTGTCCGGGTCGCGCTCGTCACCGTTCTCTTGGTCTACGGCGAGGTGGCAGGTATCAGGTCGATGACAGAAGCGTGCGGCAGTTCTTGCGCTTGAAATCGAGTATTGCCTTGAATGAATCTCTATCAGCCCGCGCAGCACGACAGCTTCGCGACGTCCTTGCTGAACGACAGCGCCGCGAGCTTCAGGCCCTCGACGGTGGTGAGATACGGAAAGATCGTATCCGCGAGGTCGTCGATGGTGAGGCCCGCTCGGATCGCGAGCGCCGCGGTCTGAATGCTGTCGGCGCCTTCCGGCGCGAGCATATGCGCACCGAGCAGCCGGCCGTTGCCGGCGTCGGCCACGAGCTTGATGAGCCCGCGGGTATCGCGGGCCGCAAGCGCACGTGGCACCTGGTCGAGACCGATGGTGGAGGCGCGGACGTCATGCCCGGCCGCTCGAGCCGCGGCCTCCGTCAGCCCCACACTCGCCACCTGCGGGTCGGTGAACACGACGGCGGGCATGGCGCTGTTGTCGTAGCGCAAGCTGTCGCCATTGAGGGCGTTTTTCGCCGCGAGCTTGGCGCCGTAGGCGGCCATGTAGACGAACTGGTCGCGGCCGGTGACGTCGCCGACGGCATAGATGCCGGCGCGGGTCGTGCGCATGCGATCATCAATGACGATGCCGCCCCTAGACGAGACGGCGATCTCGTGTTCGGCGAGCCCCAGGCCTTTAATGTTGGGCGTGCGGCCGGTAGTGATCAGTACCCGGTCGGCGTCGATCGTCGTGTTCTGGCCGTCGCGCGCAACGGTGAGCGAGACACCGTCCTCAGTCTTCCAGATAGCGCGGTAGGCAATACCGGAGATCACGGTGACCCCCTCGTCTCCGAAATACGCTGTCAGTGCCGCGCTGATCTCGGGCTCGGCCTCGGGGAGCAAACGGGACCGGCACACGAGCGTCACCTTGACGCCGGCGCGGGCGAACATCTGGGCGAGTTCCGCCCCGATATACCCGCCACCGATCACGAGCAGCGACCGGGGCAGTTCCTCAAGGTCGAGCGCCGTCGTGCTGGTCAGATAAGGCACGGTGTCGATGCCGGGGATGGCCGGAACAGCAGGCCTTGCGCCGGTCGCGATGATGATCTTGCCGGCAGGGATACGCGTGCCGTCCACCTCGACACCACCTTCCACGAGGTGCGCAGGACCTTCACGATAGGCGATGCCGTTGTAGGCCGGGAGCAGGTCAATGTACTTGGCTTGGCGAAGCTCTGCGACAAGGGAGTTCTTCTGACGAACGGCTCCCCGCCAGTCGGTCAGTTCAGCCTCGGCCGTGATGCCGGCGAAGCGTGCTGCTGCGCGCGCATTGTGGAGCGTCTCGGCGGCGCGGATCAGAGTCTTCGACGGCACGCAGCCGATATTGACGCAGGTGCCGCCGATGGTGCCGCTGCCGATGAGCGCCACTTGCGCGCCCTGATCGGCGGCGGTGATCGCGGACGAGAACCCGGCGGAGTCGGCGCCGATGACGACGAGATCGTACGCACCGCCGTTGCGCCCGTTCGAGCGGAAGCGGCGGTCTGTCGTTAGCCCCTTTTTCGATGTCGGGTCGGCCGGCGGTCGCGATGCGCCGCGAGTCTCGATATCGCTGCCGGAGCGTTGCGCTGCGTCGAGGCCGGCAAGGCTCGGCCCGAAGAGCGCGCGACCCGCTTCGAGGGCCTCGTCGATCGACAGCCGAAAGCCGGGCTCGTCTGCAGAACGTTCGCGGCGCCATGCGGAGAGATGATCGTCCGAGCAGAAAAAGGCCGTCGTTGCGCACAGCGAATTCGCGGCGCATGCGCCTTCATAGCGGACGCTTTGCCACATGACCGCCGTCCGCGGCTCAATCTGAGCCAAGCCCTGGCCTCGATCTCGCGTGGTGATCCGGATCGGCGCACGACAGTGGCGGCAGTGCGAGGCGATCATCATGTCGCGATCGATCATGGCGCCGATGCCGAGCGCGTCGACGGCGCACATGGCATTGAGAGTACGTCCGTCCAGTGTGACCCGATGGCCGGTCTCGCGGTCGGTGTAGGGATAGGCACCGACGATCTTGTCGCCGTCGAGTACGACAAGGTCCCGACGGCGGAGTTCTTCAAGCAGGGGCCGGATGGCCGGCTCGCTCAGCGCCGCGCGCTTGGCAAGCGCGCCTGGGGCCGGGGCTCGTCCGTGTTCGGCGTAGAGTTGCAGCAACGCAACCCGCGCCCGGTCCGTGACGGGGTCGTAGCCGCTCCAGCGGCTGAGCACATGGTCGGAGCCGACCATAGCCAGCAGGGCGTCTTTGACCGCGCGCGACGAAACCACCGACCAGTCCGGGAACGTCACACCCGGCCGCACGGCATAGCTCGGCAGTGTCGCGGGTGCGGAAGCCGCAACCTTGTCCCGGGACGCGGAGGATGCGCAGCAATCGTTCATTGCTTCAGGCCTTCTTCGTGAATCTCCGTCTCGCAACAGGCGGCTTTGATGCGGCGCCGATAAATGCCCCACGCGATGAGTCCGAGGCTCGCTGCCAGCAGTGGAAACAGCGCCAGATCTGCGCGTGCCAGCCACGCGCTCAGACCAACCAGCGGCAGGAGCACCGCGAGGACCGGCGTCGCGCAGCAGATCGCGGCAACAGTGGCGCCGGCGGTGCCGGTGCGGATCAGGGCGCGGTCATTCATGTCAACTGCCTTGCTGCTGCGTCGGGCGGGCGGGATAGCCGGCGTTCATGCTGGCTGCCGCGATGGCGTCGGGGTTCGTCTTCCCGTCATCGAAGGTCACGGTCGCGGTCTTCGCCTCGAATGAGACCGCCACCTTCGTGACCCCTGGGACCGCCGCCATCGAGGTCTTCACGATGTATGGGCAAGAGGCGCAGGTCATGTTGTCGACGGCGAAAGTGATCGTGCGTTCGGCGGCGAACGCGGCAGGCGCAGTCATAACCGACGCGATCAAGGCGACGGCGCTCAAGGTCTTCTTCATAGGGTGGGGCCTCCTCTTGGTGTTAGGCGCGAAGCAGCAGCGGGGCGACGTAGTCGAAGGCGAAGGCGGCTATGACGAGCGCTGTCGCAATCCAGAGCGCGAGTTGAATAAGACGGCTGGGGATGGTGGGGCGTGCGCAGGCGGCGTCATCGGCGCAGGCTCGTCGTGGCTTCCAGTAGACGAGGTAGAAGCCATAGCCGAGGACACCCGCAGTCCCCGCAACGAAGAGTGGCTTGTAAGGCGCGAACGCCGTCAAATTGCCGATCCAGGCGCCGCCGATGCCGAGGCTGAACAGGATCAGCGGCACGATGCAGCACGACGAGGCGGCGAGAGCGCCGAGGATGCCGCCGACCGCGACCAAGCGCTGCCGTCCGGCCTGGTTCCCCTCCGACGCGGCGACAACCGATGTGACAGCTACTGTTCCTGGTCGCGCGGCGTCCATGTCCGACCTCTCTATCCTTGCCGAAATACTATCTGTGCCGTAACATGCGGTCTGTAGTCACTACAGGGTCAAGAGGTTCTTGCGATGCGCGATCACGCTGTGGTGAAGGGCCTGCAGCGGGCCGAACTCGCGGAGCGGACGGGCTGCAACCTGGAGACCGTGCGCTATTACGAGAAGGTCGGCCTTCTACCCGACCCGCCGCGTACAGCGAGCGGCTATCGCAGCTACGACACCTCGCATGAGCGGCGCCTTCGGTTCGTGCTGCGGGCGCGCGAGCTCGGCTTCTCGCTCGACGAGATCCGCGAGCTCTTGCGCCTCGTCGACCAGCGCGACCAGCCCTGCGCCGAAGCGCGGGCTGTGGCCGCCACGCACCTCGACGATGTGCGGACGAAGATCGCCGACCTGAAACGCATGGAACGGGTGCTCAAGGACGTGGTCACGCAATGCGCCGACGGCACGCTGCTGGAATGTCCGCTGATCGAGACGCTGTTCGCCGGACACAAGTAGCCAGTCTGGAACAGGTGGCGAATTGTCCACGCCACAATTCGCCTGCCTACGATGATGTCATCGTCGTAGTCTGGAGTGCGAGGGCGTGCCACCGCGAAGAAAAGGCGGGATTTGGCGCCCCAGCGTAGATGAAACTGATAACTATGTTTCCGCTGCACCCCTATGAAGCCGCATCCTGCTGTTCGTTCAAGCGGCCGGAACCACGATATTCTGCGCGCTTCTACTACGACGACGGCTCAGCCGGTTAAACGCATCGAATCTCAGATGATCCGACCGAGCCGGCTGTTCCGCCAGCGCGAGTAGGCTCCTGCGAGAGAGCCAGTACCTACCGATGCGTCGCGCTTGTCCGCGCGCTTCACGCCGATAAGGCCGCAAACCCCGCGAGCTGTTCGATCACCGCATCGATTTCCGCATCTGTCGTTTGGCGTTCCATGCGTTTTGTGCCTAGAAGCAAAAGCTGCCGGGGCGAACCGTCACGTTGTAAAGATTACCGAGGCACGGCGTTTTCTTTTTGCTCGCGGTTTGCGGGCACCTTGCCGCCCCTGTGATCGCGGACCGCTGCCCGTCAAGGCTTCATAGCCAGCAGCGATATGCTCTTCACGCCGAACTTCTTGCTTGCGCCCTTGGCGTTGTCGGAGATGAACTGGTATTGAGTATTGTCTTCCAGCTGATCCACCCGCAGTCCGGCCGCCTCGATCATCTGGCGATAATTATTCTGCTGAGCGGCGCCGCCGATGCAGGCAGCCCAAAGCGTGGAGTTGCAGACGATACTTTCGGGCAGCTGCACTTCCGTCACGATGTCCGAGATCGCGAGCCGGCCGCCGGATTTCAGCAGCCGCCCGGCTTCGCGGAAGACCCTGGACTTGTCGACAGCCAGATTGAACACGCCATTGCTGATCACAACGTCGGCGAGGCCGTCCGGCAGCGGAGCTTCCTCGATGTAACCCTTGACATAGGTCACGTTCAGGAAGCCGTCACGATCGCGCAGCCGCTCCGCCTTGGCTCGTTGTTCGTCCGTCATATCGACGCCGGTGACTTTTCCGCGTGAACCCACCTTCAGCGCGGCAATGAATGTGTCCATCCCCGCACCGCTGCCGAGGTCGACGACGATTTCGCCCGGCTTGAGATCGGCGAGATGAAAATAGTAGCCGACGCCGGCAAACGACTCGATCGCCTCAACGGGCACGCGGTCGAGGTCGGCCGGTGCGTAGCCGAGACGTTCGGCCATCACGCGACCCATCTCGAAGTGGAATTCGCCATGCGGGTCCTCGGCGACGCTGCGATACATCGCCTTCACTTTGGATTCGAGGTCCTTCGGATCGAACGCGGTGGTGGTCATGATCGGGATCTCCTGTTGCATCTGGGCGGGTATCCGCCGCGGCTGTCGATTCTTTCGACAGCCGCAAAGCGGATTCGAACGTCAGAAGCTGAGCGTTCCGGCTCCGGCCTTGATCAGTTCGTGGATTTTGCTGGAGCCGGCGATCTCCACGCCTTCGATGAGGTCGCTCTGCTCGTAGCCGCGCGCCTTGACGCAAGGCGTGCAGGCCCATAAGCGGCCGCCGCGGGCGAGAAAATCCTTCACCAGGGCCGCCAGCGGATCGAGCGGGGGCACGACGGTGCTGTCGATAGCGCGCTTGCGAACCAGATCGACTGCGGCGCTGGTCAGGAACGCTGAGACTTTCAATCCCGCCGTCATGCCGCCGTTGGCGATGGTAAAGCCGACCGAGGACAGCTCATGATCTGCGCCGTGCGTGAAAAGCATGACCAGCTCTTTGGAAGATTCTGACATCTGGTTCTCCTGTGCTAACTGACTGTTGAAGGGATATGAAAACGAAGCCGCTCCACCGCCGAACCGCGGACGAGCAGCTTCGCGGAAATGTCTATTGTGTCTTCTTGCGTGGATCGTCGTTTGGATTGACGTAAGTCAGAGTCCAAGGCCCGGTGCTGTTGAGCTGGATCACCGTATCTTCGTCAGTGAAACCAAAGTGAGCCATGCCGGGAGGCATTGCGAGGAAGCTGCCTGCGCCCAGAGGCTTCGCTTTGCTTTGATCGGCGGTCTCCCCCATGCCCAGCTGGAACGTTCCGGAAATAACGGTGACGATCTCTGGCTTCGGATGGGTATGCGGCGCGAGCCGGTAACCTTTCGGCAGCTTCAGCCGAAGCACAAACAAGCCTTCTTTACCCGGGTCACCGTAGAGAACGGCGGCCTGTGCTCCAGGCGGTATGGAGGGCGGAGCGGGCGACCACTTGATGTCGCTGGCGCCGACGATGGTGTGCCCGTCACCAGCCTGGGCGAGTACCTTTGGGACGGAAGCGGCAGCCGCCAGGGCGAGGCCGATTGCGACAGTGCTCACGGCAATCCTGAAGCTCGCCGTCAGCTTCAGGGCATCCCGCATCGCCGCGCCGCGGAACGCCGTGACTTGGGTGCGGTAGAAATCGACCTCGATAACGTCGTACTTGAGGTGGCGGTATCCCGGGGCGTGTGACATGGTGTCCTCCGTCTGGTGCCGATCGCTCAATTCGCGAGCGATCTAGACGCAGGGTATGCTGCAGCTCGAGCACGAAAGCTTTGAGAGACGCCTGATTTGCTCGCGAGAAGGGCCTGATTATCGCCCGAGAACGGCGCTTGCTGTCATGAGGAGGCCCGCGTGCAGCTTGCCTTTGGCGACTATGTCCTTGACGGCCCGAAGCGAGAACTCAGGCGAGGCGCTGAGCAAATTTCGCTCGAACCGCAGGTCTTTGATGTGCTGCTCTACCTGGTGCAAAACCGGGACCGGGTGGTGACCAAGGACGACCTGTTCGCGGCGGTATGGAATGGCCGGATCGTCTCGGAATCCACCCTCACCAGCCGCATCACCGCGGCCCGGAAAGCCGTCGGGGACAGCGGCGAGCAACAGGCTCTGATCAAAACCTACGCCCGAAAGGGGTTCCGGTTCGTCGGCGAGGTCACCGAAGCCGTTGAGGCGCGAAACGCAGCAGCGAGATCGACGACACGCGAAGATGCGAAGCGAAACGGCGATGCGAGGAAAGCGGCGGAAGCCGAATTGTCCGTCCTCATCGGCGAGATTTATGACGCGGCGCTTGATCCCTCGCTATGGGTCAGCGTCCTCGAAAAATCGTCAAAATATATCCGAGCCAAGGCCTGCGCATTGTATTCGTCGGATTTGGTGAGCAAAGCCGCGAATGTTCAATATGTATTCGGGATCGAACCCGAATTTGCGCGCAGCTATGCAGAACTCTACTCCAAGGCCGATCCGATGCACGCAGCCCGGTTCTTCTACGGTGCCGGAGAAGTGGTGGCAGTCGCCGACATGATTCCGTATGAGGAATTTGTCGACTCCCGATTGTTCAAGGAATGGGGCAGGCCGCAGCGCTTGATCGATGGTGCAACGGCGGTGCTTGAAAAGTCCGCCACCGGTGTTGCGGCTTTCACTGTGCTGCGGAATGAAGAGGACGGCATTGTTGACGAAGCGATGCGCCACCGCATGCAGTTGGTGGTGCCGCATCTGCGCCGGGCCGTGCTGATCGGCAGGGCCATCGAGCTCAAGAAAGCGGAAGCGGACACACTCGCAGATACACTCGATGCGCTCGCCGCCGGCGTCTTTCTCGTCGATCCGACCGGGCGTCTTGTGCATGCGAATGGGCGCGGCCATGCCATGCTGGCAGAGGACGGCATCCTGCGCGCCGCCGGCGGGCGGCTGGTCGCCAATGATCCGGGCGCTGACCGGGCATTGCGGAGTGCGTTTTCGGCTGCGGAAGGCGGTGACGGCGTGCTCGGTACACAAGCCATCGCTGTGCCTCTGGCCACGGCCGGGCAGCGTTTTGTGGCGCACGTGCTTCCGCTCACATCGGGCGCGCGGCGCAGGGCGGGCGCAAGTTATGCCGCCGCCGTCTTCGTGCACCAAGCCGATATTGACACACCGGCTGCACCCGAAGTCATCGCAAAGCGTTATGAACTCACCCCGAGCGAACTGCTCGTGCTGCTCACCGTGGTCGAGTCGGACGGAGTTCTGAATATCGGCGAGGCGCTCGGGATTCCCGAAGCGAGGGCCAAGACCCATCTGCGCAGGCTGTTCGAGAAGACCGGTACAAACGAGCAGGCCGATCTGGTCAAGCTGGTGGCCGGGTGTGCCGGCCCACCAGAACAGGCTCGAACCGCGCCCGCGGCGCCGCTCGCCGGGGCGGCGCCAGAATTGATCGTCGACGAGATTCGCGGCCGGGCCGGTTCGGGGGCTGCGCTGAAGTGGGGCGGGAGACCCGCCGTCGCGGTACTGCCGTTCAATAATTTAAGTGGAGATCCGGAGCAGGAATATTTCTCGGACGGAATCACCGAAGACATCATCACCGCGTTGTCCAAGTACCGATCCCTGGCGGTGATCGCCCGAAATCCGAGCTTCGCCTTCAAGGGCGCGGGCGGCGACGTGCGCCAAGTCGGCCTGACGTTCGGCTCCGAGTACGTGGTTGAGGGTAGCGTACGGAAAATAGGGCAGCGCGTACGCATTACGGCGCAACTGGTGGAAACCGAAGGCGGAAGGCAACTCTGGGCCGAGCGATATGATCGCGATCTCCAGGATCTCTTTGCACTCCAGGACGAAATCACGACCACGATCGCGGCGCGGATCGAACCCGAGATCAGCGCCGCCGAGCGGCTGCGTGTCGAGCGAAAAGCTGTGCCGGCGCTGCACGCGTGGGACCTGTTCCGGCTTGGGACAAAGCACTTTTACAAATCAACCGCGGCCGACAACCTCGAAGCGCAGCGATTGTTTCGCCGCGCCATCGAACTCGATCCCAATCTGGCCGACGCCTACGGCTATCTGTCGTACGCGATCGTCCTCAGCATGACATATTTCGAGGTTGAGCCGGACGAAAAGCGACTGAGCGATGCGGTTGCAATCGGAAAGAAAGGCGTCGAGCTTGATGACCAGGATGGATTGATCCGGTTCATGTATGGCCGCGCGCTATTGGCTACGAATGCTTATGGGGACGCGCTCACCGAACTGGAAACGGCGGTCGAGCTGAATCCCTGTCTCGCGCTCAGCTATTGCGGTCTCGGCGACTCACTTGCCTACGAGGGGCGGATCAGCGAAGCGATCCCCCACTTTCAAAGAGCGATCGAACTGAGCCCCTATGATCCCCTGCGTTGGGCGTTTTACTCGTACCGCGCGCTTGCGCACATATTTGGGCGGGAATTCGAGCTGGCCTGCGAGTGGGCGCAGAGAGCGACGCGGGTGCCGAATGCGCACTATTGGGCCTTCGCTCACCGCGTTTCCGCTTTGGGCCATTTCCAGCGGCCGGACGACTTGCGTGCCGCCATTCCTGAACTTCTGCAGCGCAAGCAAGACTTTTCATGCAGCTTCGCGCGCAAGCGGCTGTTCTATGTCAAGAACCCCAACCAGTTGGAGCTTTACCTGGACGGCCTACGCAAGGCCGGAATACCAGAGTGAAACATCGAGGTTAAGAAAGCCCGCGCACTGGGCGATGGACCGGGCGCACTTGCCGAGCGCCAGCCAGTACCAATCGGTTGTTGAACTCGACAAGGCTATCGATCTCAGCCCCGAATTTTGTGCTCGGACACCACGCGCTTACTTTCGTCCGCTCGCAGCCCGGCGACCCCGCCACAGCACAAAGCAGAAATGTCGGCGGTCGCGACGAATGTCCTCTTACAGTTCTAACTGGCCTCTGGCTGTGATCCGCCATGCTAGAAAATTACGTGTTAAGAAGATGCAGTACGACCTGGCGCTAAAGACGGAGCTGGAGATCCGCTTGTACCTGAGGCGGCACGCGGGTCGAGGTGGAGCACCGCCGCCTCGAACGCTACTGCGCGTGCCGCGACGCGAGCATTTCCGCGGACGACTCCAACGCATAGAGCTTCATGCTGACGAGGCGGGAGCGGCTGCGAGTCGCGCGATGACGGCGTCGATTTCCGCATCCGTCGTCTGCCGTCCGAGACTGAAGCGAACGGCGCCCATGCCACTCTCCTCTGCCACACCCATGGCGGCGAGCACGGGCGAGAGTTCGACCCGGCCAGCGTGACACGCCGAACCGGTCGAAGCAGCAACCCCGTCGAGGCCGGCAAGCACCTCAGCGCCGATCATGCCGACGAACGAAACGCTGAGCGTGTTGGGAAGGCGATGCTGTGGGTGCCCGTTGAGCGCGACATGGTCGCCGAAACTTTCCTGTAGCGCGTCCCAAAAGCGATCACGCAGCGCGCGGACGCGCGCCATCGGCCCCAGGTCACTGGCGAGCGCACAGGCGGCGCCGAGACCGACTGCGAGCAAGGCGCTCTCGGTGCCAGCGCGCCGGCCATGTTCGTGCCCGGCGCCATGGATCAGCGGCTCGAGCCTGACCCCGCCTCGGACATAGAGCGCACCGACACCCTTCGGCGCGTAGAGTTTGTGGCCGGCGATGGTCAGCAAATCGACGCCAAGCGAGTCGACCTTGGTTGCAATCTTGCCGACCGACTGCGCTGCGTCGGTGTGAAATCGAACCCCACGCTCCCGCGCGATAGCACCGATCTCCTCGATCGGCTGGACCGTATCAATCTCGTTGTTGGCGTGCATGACGCTGATCAGGATAGTGCGCGGCGTGATGGCACGACGCACATCCTCGGGATCGAGCCGGCCCGTGCTGTCGACCGGCAAATAGGTCACTGCCGCGCCGAGCTGCTCGAGGAAACGGCAAGGAGCGAGAATGGCCGGATGCTCGACCGTGGTGGTAACGATGTGCTCGCCCTTGTGCCGGAGGGCGAAGAACGTGCCCTTGATCGCTAGGTTGTTGGCCTCGCTGCCGCCGCTTGTGAACACGATCTCGGCGGGAGCATCGGCGCGGATTGCTGCGCATGGCCGGAGACCTCCAGCCGGACGTGGTCGCGTGTGTCGCGGACGAGCAGGATCGACAGCGCGGCGCCGAGGACCGCATAGCCGATGCCGAGATAGATCGGCACCGGCCGCAGTCCGTATTGCGAGGCCAGATAGCCGGTGAGGAACGCCGTGACGCCGACGGCGAGGTAGCCGGCGCACTCGTTGAGGCCGACGGCAAGGCCGCGCGACTTCGGTCCGACGAGATCGATCTTCATGATCACGGTCATCGACCAGGCGAGCCCCTGGTTGATGCCGAGAAGGGCGTTGGCCGCGATCACCCATTCCCAACTCGGCGCCCAGATGATCATGAACGGCACCGGCAGGCCGGCCAGCCATCCCAGCACGAGAACGCGCTTGCGGCCCCAGGAATCGGCAAGCTGGCCGGAGACGAGATTGGCGAACGCCTTGACGACGCCGAAGCTGACGATGAAGGAGACGATGAGGGTCGTCGAGGCGATACCGAACTCTTCGGACCCGATAAGCGGCACGACGGTCCGCTCGATCCCGACCATGCCGCCGACGAAGGCGTTGATCACGACGAGCAGCGCGAATTGCTGCCAGTTCTCCCTGAGCCCGAGCCTGATCGTCGTGTGTGCCGGCTGCCGGACTGATGCTGCTTCATCCATGCGTCAGGCCGCGGCGGCCGTGAAGCCGGAGTTGGCGGTTCTGATCCGCGCGGCCTCGGGCGGCGCCGGCGGAATCTCGGCGAGCATGAAGCGGATGAACGCGGCTTCGTCCTCGATCCGCAGGGCCTCGTTGTGGCGCCTCTCGAAGCCGATGGTGGACCACGGCTTGCCGCTCAGGCGCCGGCCGCAAACCGAGCCGGCATAGGCGCCGGGGAGCACCTCGACATAGTCGGGGAGAGCCTTGAGCCGGCCGGCGCTCCGGAACAGATCCTTTGCGCCTTGTTCGGCGCTGACGGCGAGCTCGGTGCGGCCGAGATCGCCAACCATCAGCGTGTGGCCGGTCAGCACGAACCACGGTTCGTCGGCCCGCGTGCGATCGCTGACGAGGAGGCAGATGTGCTCCGGCGTGTGGCCGGGCGTATGCAGGACGGTTGCGGTGACGTTGCCGAGCGGGAGGACCTCTCCGTCACGCACGCCTTTGAACGGGAACGCGACATCCGCCTTCGCCGATAGCACGTACGCGGCGCCCGCCGCTTCGGCGAGCGCGCGGCCGGCAGAGAGATGATCGGCATGGACATGCGTGTCGATGACGAAGTGGATGCGCATGCCGGCGTCTTCGGCGGCGCGCAGGTAAAGCTCGATGTCTCCGGCCGGATCGACGACGGCCGCGGCTGCCTTGCCGCCGCAACCGAACAGGTACGAGATGCCGACTGGATCGGTGTGAAGGATTTGGCGAAGGATCATGGTCTTGCACTCCTCGCTACGACAGGTTAGATTCATTCAATCATTCTGCTGAATGTTTCATTGAGGAGCCGCCGTGTCAAGCACCGGACCGAAACAGTCGATCTACGCGAGCCTTGCCGAGGTGGCGCAGGCGCTTGGCCATCCGCACCGGCTTGAGCTGCTGGAGCACCTCGCCCAGGGGGAGCGCAGCGTCGAAGAACTTGCGGCGCGCGCCCATCTGAACTTTGCAAACACGTCGCGCCACCTGCAGATTTTGCGGCGCGCGCGCCTCGTCGAGACGGAGCGCCGCGGCAAGCACGTTCTCTATCGCCTCGCCGGCGACGCCGAGGTGGTGGCGCTGATCAAGGCGCTCGGCCGCGTCGGCGAGCGAAACGTGGCCGAGATTGACCGCGTCATGGCCGACTACTTCCGCGCTCGTGACGCGCTGGAGCCTGTGTCGCGGGACGACCTCGTCTCAAGGCTGCACGATGGTCTCGTCACCGTTCTCGATGTTCGGCCGGAGGATGAGTTTGCGGTCGGACATCTTCCGGGCGCGCTCAACATCCCGCTGTCCGAGCTGGAGCGTCGGTTAGGCGAACTTCCTACCGACCGGGAGGTGATCGCGTATTGCCGCGGTCCATACTGCGTTCTCTCCTTCGAAGCGGTCGCCGCCCTGCGCGAACGCGGTTATCTCGTGCGTCGGCTCGAGGACGGCTATCCCGAGTGGAAGGCCGCCGGGCTGCCGGTCGAAGCGGTCGCTTGAACATGACACACGTGGCGAGTCTCCTGGATCAGGAAGCAAGCGATAAGCAGCGCGCACGCGCGGCGTGGCCGAATGGCAAGGATCACGCGGCTCCCTCCGTGTTCCGGCCGGAGGCGCTGCTGCGCGAGGCACGCCGGCAGAAGGAGCTGCCGCTCGTCAGCGTTCCTCCAGTGTGCGTGCTCGATCCCGACGGTGACGTCGTGCGGCATCTCAAGCGAACCGGTGCAGGCCGCACACACGAGGGGTGGGCCTGCTATCACACCGAGCTCGTCGCCTTCGATCTCGACGGCGTCGGCGACGTGGGCATCATCGGCTGCGCGGTGGGTGCTCCGTTCGCGGTGCTCGTGGCCGAACAGCTCTTTGCCTCCGGCTGTCGGCTGCTGGTCAGCATTACGTCTGCCGGCCAAATCACCAACAACGGACCGACGCCATACTTCGTCCTAATCGACCGCGCCCTGCGCGACGAGGGAACGAGCTACCACTATCTTCCACCGGCGATCTTTGCCGAAGCGCCCGACACGACGCTTCTGGTAAGTGTCGAGGAGGCCATGTCGGGGCTTTCCGGCATTGCGGTCCACCGCGGCGCGACCTGGACAACAGATGCGCCCTACCGCGAAACTGAGGCTGCGATTGCGTCTGCGCGCGATCTCGGAGCGCTCGCCGTGGAGATGGAAGCCGCGGCTTTGTACGCTTTTGCCACTGCGTTGCGGCGCTCTGTCGTCTGCTTTGCGCATGTGACGAATGCCATGGCCCAGACCGAGGGAGATTTCGAAAAGGGCGAAAATGATGGCGCTGCGGCAACGCTCGCGGTCGTTGCCGCAGCGGCACGGGCTTGGTTGTCCTCCGTTACAGCCGAACCGCACGACTGAGATGCAATCAGTATATAGCCGTCCACCACTCCGAGATGCGAACACCGAACCCACGCTGTGGTCGCCGGTAGGGACCAGAAGCACGATTGTGCGGTAAGCGCAAAAGGAAGGTGGTCGTAGTTTTGAGAGCTTTGGGAGGTTACGACGCCGGTGTGGCGCAAAATAGCGTAAATTTGGCGCGCCCGACACGATTCGAACGTGTGACCTCCACCTTCGGAGGGTGGCGCTCTATCCAGCTGAGCTACGGGCGCTTCGCAATCTTGCCTAGCCTGACTGCGTCATGAAGGTCAACGAAGTTTGGCCGGCTCCGAACTCGTTTCACTTTGCCAGACGATCGCCTCCGAGGCGTCTCGCCTTGTTCGCCTGCCTGCGCTGCGCTTCGCCTTCAGTTGCTTACGCGATGCTTACGCGAAGGTGACTCGAGTTTCGTCCAGCACATCGCAGACTGACAAGTCATTGGTTTGCTTGCTTCTTCGAGGCTCCTTCGATCCTACAAACCGCTTGACATGTGCCTTCGGAGCCCGAAAAGACGATATACGCCACAGTTTCTATTCGTACGCTAGACCACGCTAACCCACTGTAGGCATTTATCTTTTCTGGCGATCCAATCCGAAGCCAGTATCCTGTGATGACCCCGAATTTCCGCCTGCGTGCTTCCGCGGTGCTTCCGCGGAAGCGGTCCAACGGAAGCGGCGCAGCCGCCGGAGTATGTCACATGGCGAAGCTAAGCAAACGTAGTGTCGATCAGGCCGAAGCCGGCGAGAAAGACTATTTCATCTGGGACGACGAGCTGCCCGGCTTCGGGCTGCGCGTCTTCAAATCGGGGAAGCGCAGCTACCTGGTGCAGTATCGTGCCAAGGGTCGCACACGACGCTTCACCATCGGCATGCACGGAGTCTGGACGCCGGACACTGCGCGCGTGCAGGCGCGCATCTTGCTCGGCCGCATCGCGCAAGGCGACAATCCGGCCGAAGAGCGCGAGCTCGACCATAAGGCCGTCACCATCAAGGAGCTGTGCGAGCGCTATCTCGAGGACGCGAAGAACGGATTGATCCTCGGCAAGAAGCGCCGCCCGAAAAAGGCGTCCACCATCTACACCGATGAGGGACGCATCCGGCGTCACATTATTCCGCTGCTCGGCACGCGGCGCGTGAAAGACATCACCGCCGCAGACGTGACGCGCTTCATGCGCGACGTCGCATCCGGGAAGACCAAAGCCGATCAGAAGACCAAGAAGCGCGGCCGCTCGATCGTGCGTGGCGGCATCGGCACGGGCACGCGCACGGTCGGCCTGCTCGGCGCCATCCTGACCTACGCCCGCGAGAGTGGGATCATCGACGCTAATCCGGCTCACGGCATCCGTAAGGCTGCCGACCAGAAGCGCACCCGGCGTCTCTCGGAGGACGAGTATCGCTTGCTAGGAAAGCTCCTCAAGAAGGCGTCTCAAGACGATCAGCTCGCAACCGCTGCGGAGATGGGGAAGGCCATCGCGCTCACGGGGTGCCGGCGTGGCGAGATCATCAATCTCATCTGGCCCGAAGTGGACAGCGATAATAGCTGCCTGCGGCTCACCGACAGCAAGGAAGGTGCTTCAGTTCGACCGATCGGACTCCCGGTGGTCGACCTTCTCAATGCGCGCCGGCCGGAGCATGCAGCCGGCCCAGTCTTTGGCGGCACCATCGAAGGCAAGCCGCTGGTCGGGTTTCCGAAGCACTGGCACAAGATACTGGAGAACACACCGCTTGCCGGGATTACCCCGCACGTCCTGCGCCACAGCTACGCCAGCATGGCGAACGATCTCGGCTTCACCGAATCGACAGTCGCGGCGTTGCTTGGGCACGCGCAAGGCACCGTCACCAGCCGCTACATTCACACGGTTGATACGGCTTTGATCATGGCCGCAGATGCGGTCGCTGGTTATATCCAAGGCCTGCTCGATGGCGTGCAATTCAAGCGCAGCTCCTACGCACTCGATCGCGAGTCGCGCCAAGCAGCGATGAACCGCCTGTTCGCGCAAGCGATGCAGCCAGGAGAAGCTTTGGAGCAGTTGGCGGCGTAAGTTTCAGACAGCGCCCTCAGCCGCGGCGAAAGCTCTCGCGCTCTCAAGCGTCCGCGCGAGGCCATCGCAACTTGCCCCGTCCTACCCTCAGCGCATCCACGACCGCCGTCGCCCCGGGCAACCTTCCCGAGAACAGGCTGGGCTTCGGATCTACCGCCGGCTTTTTGAAGGGGACCACCCGTCGATAGTCCGGTGTCGCCAGCCATGTGCGCCCATCGCCCTCGTCCGTGATGACCCGATAAAGCCCAGCCGGCGGCGCCGAGTGCGCAGGAATGTCGAGCAACCTCTTGTAGCGTTCGATCGACCACTTCTGGATTCCGCCGCTGAGGGCCTCGGTCCTGAAACGCGCCCAGAGCGCGGCGGTATCAGGCGTTGGCCAGTCGCCGGCGTCGGTAAACGCCGTGATTTCATCGGATTCCAGCCATGCACGCATCTCGGCCGGCGTTACGAAGACGGGGTTGGTGGTCTGGATCGCCGCGATAGCCGCCCGCCTGGACGGAAGGCCCGCCCGTATCAACATCGACATCATGAACTGCGGAACCCCTGTTTCCAGAGATGCGGCTGCGCCACCCGGAATGATGTCCGGCGACCAGCCCAAAGTCAGACGCCGGGTTCTGATAGCTTCCAATGCCCAAACCAGCCGATAGGTGAAGGCCTCTTCCACCATGCGCATGTTGTGGGGTCCGATCTGCGAGACCTCCGCGCCCGACACCCATTGCTTCAGGATCGCTTTCCAATTGCCAGGCAGCGCATTCTTCTTGTCGGGAATGAACGGCCGCATCGCCAGCAGTCGCTCCCCGAGGCCCGCCAAGGCATCGGCCAGTTCGTCGACGTCTCCTGGCAGGGACGCGGCGTCGGCTCGATCGATGAGGGCGCCCAACTCTTCCGCCATCGCGTCGATTGTCAGCCCGGCTTCCAAGCCGACGCCCATTGCGAAATGCCCGCGACGGGCCTGGGGCGTCGTCACCGACCAGATGAGATTGGCACGCGCCTCGAACACCTTGCGGTGTTGCGCCTCCATGCCTTCACCCTCGCGCGCTATTTGACGCGCCCAGAGCGATCCCTTGAGCGCTTCGTCGAGAAGCTTGGGCAGGTCGGCGCGGTCAGCATCGAGCGCCTCCACCAAGCCAAAGACCGTTGCATCAAGGCGCTCGACGAGTTCCGAGAGCGGCTCCTCGTCGATGCTTTCCTCTTCATCTCCTCCCGCCTCGTCATCCTCGTCCTCGTCATCCGGATTAGTTCCGTCTGGAGGCACCGCAAGCTGAGCGGCGATCGCCGCTTCTTCTGCCGGCGACTTCCAGGCCTCGCGGGCGTTGGCGAGATATTCCCACGCGTCGGCGCGTCCCAGCACGTCCTCTCGAGCCAGGCGATCAAGAATCTCCGCGACGATCTGAATCAGTCCGCTCTTCAGCGTCCGGGCCTTGGAAGAGGCCACCAATCCCCGCCATTCTCCGCTCCGCCAATCGACTCGATCGAACATGACGTGGACGATGAGCCCTTCCACATCGACGAAAGCGCGGCCGGCGCGGCCGGCGACATTGGCGAACTCCTCGCCGGTGATCGGTTTGCCTGCTCGGTACAGCGCGGGGACGAGCAAGACTGCGGCGTTGAGATTGAGCCCCTGCGACAGCGTCGGCGATGCAACGATGACCTTGAGGACGCCCTCCGACAGCAGGACTTCCAACTCGCGGAGAAACGGGCTCGGCAGGCGGCCGTGGTGAATGGCGACGCCCGCCTTAAGGCTTGCCACCGCCGGATGATCTTCGCCGAGCCATTCTTTGCCGACCTCGAGTGCGCGAGCGATCGATACTTCGTCATCCAGAAGCGAGTCCAGATAGCCGCGTTTGCAGAGGTCGACGATTTGCTTTCCGTACCCCTCAACCCAGTTCGCTTGCGTCGAGAAGATGAGTGTCCGCTTGCCCTGCGCCGCAAACTCCCAGGCCGCGAACAGGGCCAGATGTGACGTTTTTCGGGGATAGGGCTTCTTCTCACGGCCGCGGGGCGGCTTTTGAACCACGAAATGATCCAGGAACGGGCCGTTGTTGGTCAGATCCAGGGTCAGGCGCGCATCACGCGCACGCCACGCCAGCATTCCGAAACGCTGGCGTGTTGGCCGCCAGTCAGACCGCACGGCATCGCCTGGCTCGTCCGCCCGTATCCACGCAGTCAGATCGTCGAGCTCATCTCCACTCGGGAGAATCGCCGAGAGGCAGACAATACGGCGGTCGGCCGAATCTGCGCGGCGCAACAAGCGCTGCACCAGCGTCTCGTAGCGGATCTCACGCTCGCTCGGCCCGATCATGTGGCCTTCATCGAGCACGATCAGCCCGACGTCGTCGATCAGGCTCGGATCGCTTCTCAGCGCGAAGTCGAGTTTCTCCGGCGTCGCTATGATGATCTCCCGCGATCGGAGCGCGTCCTCGTCACCAGCCGAGAGGCCGCTGGCGCCGTAGAGCGACGACACGCTGAATCCGAGCGGCGCGAAGGTCTTACGAAACGATCGTTCTGTCTGAGCCGAGAGCGCTCGCAGCGGCGTCACGATGAGAACTCGCCGCGCCGAAGACAGCGTCATGAGCGCGGCGATCTCAGCGACGCGCGTTTTCCCGGCGCTGGTGGGTAGGGCGACGACCAAGTCATCCTTGACATCCGTCGAGCGGCGCGCCGCCTCACGCTGCGAGGGCCACAACTCGACCTCGGAATTCTTCCGAGCGTAGAGAGACCCAATAAACAATCGTCGCAGATCGGGATACTTCTCGGCGGCGCCCTCAGGTGGCTCCGTCGGCAGGTTCTGGTGCAACGAATGTTGCCATAGGTCGTCGATCAGATGCCGGCACAGATTGGTGATCCACCACAGCGGTACGTTCTCCGCATTGTCGGCCAGGCTGACGGCCGTTGTGAGAAGCGAGCGCGCCGCGTCGAGCGGTTCCTCTTCGCCCGTCTCCAACGCGAAATCGAAGAAGGCCAACGCCCGACAGATCGTGGTGTTGAGAACGATCGCCAGGATCTCGTCGACATCGGCATCCTCACCGGACAGCCCCGCAGCAATCCGGTCGTCACCATGCGCCGCGTCGTTCAGCCAACCGCGCACGAAGGCTCGAAGCCCATCAAGGTCGCGGAGCACCAGCCGCATCACCGCCATTTCGCCCGGCGTCAAATTCAGGTCGCCCACTGCCTCGTTGAAGAGCGAATAGGCGACGGCCGAGAACCCGGCCAGATGGTAGGCCGTGGCGGCGATCGTCCTGCGGAAACCGCGATCGGCGGCTTCGGGATCGGCATTCCGCACCAAAGCTTCAAACGCGTTGCCGGCGCGCTCGAACGCCTTGTTCGTCAACTCGGAGGAGCCGGCCTGGGTGCGAAGGGCCATTGCCGCACGGAGCAACGCAAACCCATGTTCTGCAAGGTCGGTATCGATGGTCGCGCCGAGCGGCGGGGCATTTTCAGGCAGAACGCCATCACTTCGCATTAGCGACCATGCCGCCCCTCGGTACAGCAGCCGCCCTTGCACGCCGTCCTGCGTCGCGCGCGTCAAAAATGCTTGCAGTTCGTCAGTCGTCTCCAAGGTCTTCCGCCTTCTGATACATCTCCTTGATGAAGTCCTGGTGGTCTTCGATGTGGACGTTCACGACATACTGGTCCCGGTTCGTCCCAGCACTTTCGAGATCGTCCTTCAGCGACGCGTGAGGTCCATTGCCCGATATCGTAAAGAGCATGTGGTCGATGCGATCGGCACGCAGGGCCTTGAGACCGATTTCATCGCGAAGGTCGCGGCCCAGTTGCACATCGCCGTCGTCGTTGCTTTCGAGCAAGCGGTTCGCGACAAATGCCAGCGAGTCCGGCGTGCATCTGCCATTGTCACGATTGAGCACCTTGCGGGCGCTCGTGACGGTGGCTTTTCCGAGGACTTTGTTGCTCTTGGCTTCGCCTTTCAGCAGCCAAAGCTTGGAGTCGTCGCCTCCATAGCCTGCCCCGATAAAGTCGTCGCCTCGCATCGCCATGTTGCGCCCATCCTTGTAGCGCAGACGGCGAACGGGAACGCGCAGACCGATTTCCTCCTCGACCAACTCGGTCGCCAATATCTCGCCGAGATCACCCGAGCGGCCTTTATCTGTCTGGGGGAGCTGCGTGCGCAGAATTTCCGCTGCAACCTTGTAGCCGAGCCGCTGGACGTCATCGGCTATACGCTCAAGCCGATCGTAATGGGAGCGCATGGTCTCGGCGAGGTCGTCACGAATCTCGTCGCGGCCACCGTCCTTTTCGACATACGTCCAATAGCGCTTTCGCTTGTCCTTTTCTTTCGTGGCTTCGCACCACTTCTTATACAGCCCCACGCGGCGCTCCCCTGCCTGCCTTGTTCGCCGGCGCCTCTCCATCCCAAAGGCTCGACAGCGGCGCCGCCGCCAGCTTGTCGCCGAACGGCACGAAGTCCGTGCTGTCGTAGAGGACGACGCCGAATGCAAAACGGTCCCCGCAAGCCTCGGCCAATGCCCGCAGGCCGGCGAAGTCGCCAGCCTTGACCGTGGCGCTCGCCTTCACTTCGATACCTGCGATCGTCCCGTCGTCACGCTCCAGCACGATGTCCACCTCGCGCATGTCCCGATCCCGGAAATGATGCGGCGTCAACCGCAGGTCCGAAGCCGTCATGAGCTTCAGCACTTCCGAGAACACGAAGCTCTCCAGCAGCGCGCCGAACGTCCCACGATCCGCCTTCACCCGATCAAATGTGAGCCCGCGCACACCCGCCAACAGGCCTGAATCGAGGAAATGGAGCTTGGGCGTCTTGACGATCCGCTTCAGTGCATTGGTGAACCAGGGCTGCACGGTCGCGATCAGGAACACCTGTTCGAGCAGCCCCACATAGCGCTGACTCGTCTTGTGATTGACGTTGATGCCGCTCCCGAACTGCGAATAGTTGACCAGCTGGCCGGAGTGCTCGGCCAGCAGCCGCACGAATTTGGGAAGCTCGGTCAGCTTCTCCACCTCGGCGATGTCCCGCATGTCGCGGGTCAGGATCGAAGTGAGATAAGATCGCAGCCAGTCCTGCCGCCGCCGCTCGCTGTCGCGGCTGATCGCTTCGGGGAAGCCGCCGACCAGGACGAGTTTGACGAGATCGTCGCCGACGATCGCACTCCGCTGTCCCTGGAGCTTCCCTTCGAAGAGGCGTTCGAGAAAGGTCGGGGTCCGGTCTGCAATCTCGGCTCTCGCCAGCGGCAGCATACGGATGGTCTCCATCCGGCCGGCCAAGCTGTCGGCGATCCGCGGCAAGGTCAGTACATTCGCCGAGCCGGTGAGTAGGAACCGACCCGGACGGTAATCCTCGTCGACCGTCTTCTTGATCGCGAGCAGCAGGTCGGGCACGCGCTGGATCTCGTCGATGATGGCCCGATCCAGGCCTCGGATGAAACCGGCGGGATCGGATTGGGCGGCTTCGAGGACGGTCTGATCATCGAGCGTGATATAAGTCCGACCGGCTTCTCCCATCTTTCGAACGAGCGTGGTCTTGCCCGCCCGTCGCGGCCCCACGATCAGGACCACCGGGGTATCCAAAAGGGCTTCTTCCGCCCGTCGCTCCACAAACCGCTCGAACATGCCTTCTCCGAATCTCGGCCGATCGGGATTATCGGTATCGGCTGATTGGGAGTCAACGTTCCGCTAATTGGGAGACGGAAGGCCGCTATCTGGAAAGCCGGGAGGGGAAAGCCTTCCCCTTCGGCCGAGCCGGGGTCTCGGCCGATCCCCTTCTGCGGGGAGACCCCGCAACGCCCCCTTTAGAGTGAGAGTGCGGACCAGGTTCGCCGT
The DNA here is from genome assembly GCF_051860585.1 of Hyphomicrobium sp. Classification (GTDB taxonomy): domain Bacteria; phylum Pseudomonadota; class Alphaproteobacteria; order Rhizobiales; family Hyphomicrobiaceae; genus Hyphomicrobium_C. Next base: position 104,984 of record NZ_JBHYDS010000010.1, on the reverse strand, counting down.
GACGGGTTGAGGGCTGGAGGAGAGGCCTCCGGCGCCCGTCGCGGAGAACCGCGATGTCCACCAAGACCGCTTCGGCTCGCCCCGGCCACGACCGGGCGAGCCTCTATGACGAAATCACCGGCAAGATCATCGTCGAGCTGGAGGCCGGCCGCGTGCCCTGGGTCCAGCCCTGGGGGACGGCTGCGGCGAAGGCGCCGCTCGCCATGCCAAAGAACGCCGCCACCGGCCGGCAGTATTCGGGGATCAACGTCCTGATCCTCTGGGGCGCCGTGATCGAGCACGGCTTCCCCGCCCAGAGCTGGCTGACCTTTCGCCAGGCGCTCTCGCTCGGCGGCAATGTGCGCAAGGGCGAGCACGGAACCACCGTCGTCTATGCCGACCGCTTCGTGCCGGACGACGAGAAGCGACGCGCGCGCGAGACCGGCGAGGAAGCCGCCGCCATCCCGTTCCTGAAGCGGTTCACCGTCTTCAACGCCGCCCAATGCGAAAACCTGCCGGCCGAGGTCGCGGCCGTCGCGCCACCGCCGCCGCCGGGCCTGATCGAGCCCAGAGTCGAGGCGCTGATCCGCGCGACCGGCGTCGACTTCCGCATCGGCGGCAACCGCGCCTTCTACGCACCGGGTCCGGACTTCGTGATGGTCCCGCCGCCGCAGGCATATTTCGAGCCAATCAACTGGCACCGCACAGCCCTGCACGAGCTGGGGCACGCCAGCGTGAGAGCGGCGGTGCAAAATTAGTCCACGGTAGCGGCGGGATAGTCTCGCTTCGGGCGGCGTAAAAGTCGTCCACCTATTTTCCTTCTGCAACGACGGCAGGAGGGTTGGGGATTTACACCGTGGAATTATATCTGAAGGTTCGGCTGGCTTGTTCTGATGGAATGAGCCGGCGTCAGGCTGCGAAGCATTTCAACATATCGCGCGATAGCGTGGCCAAGATGCTGTCGTATTCGGTTCCGCCCGGCTATCAGCGCCGGTCACCGATCCGGCGGCCGAAGCTGGATGCGTTTGTTTCGACGATCGATCGTTGGCTTGATGAGGACGTGAAGGTGCCGCGCAAGCAGCGCCATACGGCCAAGCGGGTGTTCGACCGGCTTCGTGACGAGTGTGGGTTCCCCGGCGGCTACACGATCATCAAAGACTATATGCGTGAGCGGGACCAGCGTCGCCAGGAGGTGTTCGTGCCGCTGGCTCATCCGCCAGGGCATGCGCAGGCCGATTTCGGCGAGGCGATGGTCGTCATCGGTGGGGTGGAGCGGAAGGCGCACTTCTTCGTCCTTGATCTGCCGCATAGCGACGGCTGCTATGTGCGAGCCTATCCAGCGGCTGTGTCGGAGGCCTGGGTGGACGGCCACGTTCATGCGTTCTCCTTCTTCGGGGCCGTGCCGCAATCGATCGTCTACGACAACGACCGATGCCTTGTGGCGAAGATCCTGCCGGACGGCACCCGCAAGCGGGCCACGCTGTTCAGCGGGTTTCTGTCCCACTACCTGATCCGGGACCGCTACGGGCGTCCGGGCAAAGGCAACGACAAGGGGAACGTCGAGGGACTTGTTGGGTATGCCCGTCGCAACTTCATGGTGCCGATCCCACAGTTTCCGACATGGGAGGCGTTCAACGTCTGGCTGGAGGAGCAATGCCGCAAGCGTCAGCGCGACAGGCTGCGCGGTGAGAGCGAGACGATCGGCGAGCGACTGCAGCGTGATCTCGCTGCCATGCGCATGTTACCGCCGTCGCCTTTCGATGCCTGCGATCAGGCCAGCGCCAAGGTAACGGCCCAGTCGTTGGTTCGTTACAAGACCAACGATTATTCCGTCCCGGTCTCCTATGGGCATCAGGACGTCTGGGTCCGAGGCTATGTCGACGAGGTGGTGATCGGCTGCCGCGGAGAGATCATCGCCCGTCATCCCCGAAGCTGGGCGCGGGAAGACATCATCTTCGATCCTCTGCACTACCTGCCGCTGATCGAGCAGAAGATCAATTCGCTGGATCAGGCTGCACCTCTCCAGGGCTGGGATCTGCCCGAAGAGTTCGCCACGCTGCGCCGCCTGATGGAGGGCCGCATGGCAAAGCATGGCCGGCGTGAGTACGTGCAGGTTCTTCGCCTGCTGGAGAGCTTCGATCTCGCCGATCTGCATGCGGCGGTGAAGCAGGCCCTCCAACTTGGAGCAATCGGCTTCGACGCCGTCAAGCATCTGACCCTGTGCCGGGTGGAGCGCCGACCGCCGCGGCTGGACCTGTCCATCTATCCTTACCTGCCGAGGGCGACGGTCGAGACGACATCGGCGAAGGCCTATATGCGGCTGCTTTCTGCGCATGGGGAGGAAGCGGCATGAGCACTGAAGTGCCCGAGATCCTGCTCTCCCATTACCTCAAGACCCTCAAGCTTCCGACCTTCCAGCGCGAGTACCAGAAGTTGGCCCGTCAATGCGCCACCGAGGGCGTCGATCATGTCGGATATCTCACCCGGCTGTCCGAGCAGGAGATGATCGAACGGGATCGCCGCAAGGTCGAACGCCGCATCAAGGCAGCAAAATTCCCAGTCGTCAAAAGCCTCGATAGCTTCGATTTCGCCGCTATCCCCAAGCTCAACAAGATGCAGGTGCTGGAACTGGCGCGCTGCGAATGGATCGAGCGTCGGGAGAACGTCATCGCGCTCGGGCCGAGCGGCACGGGCAAGACCCATGTTGCACTCGGCCTCGGCCTGGCAGCATGCCAAAAGGGCATGTCCGTCGGCTTCACGACAGCCGCAGCTCTGGTCAGCGAGATGATGGAGGCGCGCGACGAGCGGCGTCTGCTAAGGTTCCAGAAGCAGATGGCCGCCTACCAGCTTCTCATCATCGATGAGCTTGGCTTTGTCCCACTCTCCAAGACAGGCGCGGAATTGCTGTTCGAGCTGATCTCGCAACGCTACGAACGGGGCGCCACCCTGATCACCAGCAATCTTCCGTTTGACGAATGGACGGAAACCTTGGGGTCCGAGCGTCTGACCGGCGCGCTGCTCGACCGCATCACACACCACGTCAACATTCTCGAGATGAATGGCGACAGCTATCGTCTCGCGCAAAGCCGCGCCCGAAAGGCCGGCTGAAACCCCTCTCAAAAGATCGCCGCGCACGCATGAGACCCCCGCTCGGGCTACGCCCTCCCGGCGGGTCTCATGCGCGCGCCATAAGTGGCCTGGTTTTGCTCCGCCCATTGGCCGGATTTTACTCCGCCGTTGACACGGAGCTAATCGCCGCCAAATGGGCCGACAACCGCAAGGTGCCGCAGATCGCCTTCAAGCCCGACTGGACGAAGCACGCCAAAGCCGCACCGTTCAAGCGCAACGACTCGTTGCTGGAGACCCTGCCGATCGGCGTCCTGCACTTCCCGGGCACCGGCATCCAGGACAACCTCGCTGACAAGGCGAAGAAGCTCGGCATCCCGGTCTGGAAGTTCGGCGGCGCGTGAGCGCCGCCTTACCCTTCCCGTGCAATGACGTGAAACCGCAACGGCGGGTCAACGGCTTTCCGCAAAACCGCCTTTCAGTCCGCTTCACCCGTCACCGCGAGCCGGGCCGCACGAGCATAGTGCGCCAACTCCGTGTCGTTCTCGATCAGGCCGTCGAGCAGCGCCTTCATATCGCTCTGATCGGACGCCGATTGAAACGGTCCCGCCTGTCGCTCGATCGCCAGCACCGCAATCGCGAGCGCCTTCTTCACCAGATGCAACTCGCGTCCCGTGAACTCCGTCATGCCGCATGCCTCAACCATCATGTCGACTCGTAAGCGCACCTTAGCCGATCGGTCAGCGCACCGTGAGGATAGCGAGGTTTCACGCATGGTCGGCGACGGCCTTTGAGTAACGGCTCCTGCCGACGGGCGCCACCCCGCGTCTACCAGCGCTGATCCTTGGTCCGGCCGAGGGGCCTGACGCCATCAACCCACAAGGGGTCGGCTTACGCTGAAGCGTGCCGCCGCTCCGTCTTTGCCTGCGCGGTGATTGCGGCCCTCGGTCGGACACATCGGGCGCCTGTCGCGCGGGGATGGCCCCGCCTCAACACAGGAGCCGGATCAATGTCTCAAGCCCTCGCACTCGCAAACGGCTGGAACCTCGCCACCACCCTCATGGCCTGCGTCGTCGTCTTTCATGCTGACGCTGGCAACTACGGCGTCATGCTCGCCGCCGAGTATGACGGCGATCCCGGCACCGTCATCCACGAATTCGACCCCTTCCAACCATGAAGGGGCGAAGTGCCACGCAAGCTGCACCGCAGAACGCCAACGGGAATTCTCCTCCCGCTGGCGTCTGTTTTCAGCTATACTTCTGCTCGCGCCGCGGTGGTGGTGGATGGCGCGACCGTCAAACATTCTCTCACGGGAGACCATCGCCATGATCTTCATTGGTATCATCGCCAGCATCGCCGCGATCGGCGTTCTCTGCTGCTTGATGTTCTATCTCGCGGTCTATGCGCTGCCCTTGTTCGCTGGCGTCACAGTTGGCGCATGGGCTTACGGCACAGGCGCGGGATGGCTCGGAGCTATTGCCGTTGGATTTGTCGCGGGCTTGGTCACACTCGGCGTGGGCCAACTCCTGCTCGTGTTCGTGAAACCGCTCTGGCTGAGGCTCGCGATCGCCATCGCCTTCGTCGCGCCGGCCGCAATCGCCGGCTATCACGCCACCCACGGCATCGTGAAACACACTATGCCGTCCGAGACGTGGCCGATCATCTTCTCTGTGATCGGCGCCATCGCAGTCGGCGTCACCGCATTCGTTCGCGTGACGACGTTGGCTGGGACCGCGCCTACGGGACAAGGCGGCATGGCGCGCGCTTAAGCGGGCTGCACGGCAGGGGCGGCCGAGCAAGGCTTGCATACGCCGTCCTAGTCGTTTGTTGGCGAGACGATGCCATAGAGCGCCTCTCGACTAGACGTGAGCAGCCCACATCGAAGCCCGCCGGGAACACAAGCCAATCGGCGAAGCTGCTCCTCAACTCCACAATGGTGGATCCCTGAGACGTCTTTCGTCTACGCGGCCGGGCGACGATCCCACTTTCGTCCGCCGGACGCCGATACGGAATGTTGCGCTAAACGTGCCGGTCCATTGGGGAAGGCGACGGGTCGAGCCACGTTCTCCTCGATACACCTCTGTCTGATCGAGCACTCCAAGCGGCCTCTTCGATGGGCTGATCTGGCCGAAGGCCGGCTGCGCCTCGACCGCCTATGCCGCAATGGCGCCGATCGACTTTCTTCCCCTGCCGGCTTCGCCGGCATTCCTCGCGAAACAACAAAGTCGCCTGGCTGCCATCCTCCGCTGCGCTTCGGCCTGCAAGCAGGTGCGGCGCCGATCGCCTCCGGCCAACCGATCGCCATCGAGGCCGCATGGTGCGGGCTCGAAACAGAGATCAAGGAGAACTACCATGGCGACCATCGGCACCTTCAAGAAGACCGGCAACGAGTTCAGCGGCCAAATCGTCACCCTCAGTGTCCAGGCGAAGAACGTCCGCATCGTTCCCGAGGCCAACCGCTCCGGCGAGAACGCCCCCAGCCACCGCGTCTTCGTGGGCCGCGTCGAGATCGGCGCCGCCTGGGCCAAGCGCTCCAACGAGGGCCGCGATTATCTGGGCCTCAAGCTCGACGACCCGAGCTTTACCGCCCCGATCTACGCCAACCTCTTCGACGACGAGGACGGCGAGGGCTACAGCCTGATTTGGTCTCGTCCCAACGGCCGCCGCGCCGACTAACCGCCAGCGACGCCCCGCCCGATCCTCGGGCGGGGCAGTCCTTCAAGGCCCCGCCAAGGCACGCACGCGAAACCACCTCGAGGCTGGCCCGAACGGGCTGGCCTTCCGGCTTTGCACCTTGTCGCTTTTCCGGATCGCCGGTTGGCCAACCCTACGCGTTTCCGCAGGTCCGGTTGGTCGGATCGGGACGCGAGCTGAATTGTAACGCGACTCGCGTAGAGTCATGTTTCAGTGACTTCCACCGTCTCATCGAGGAGGTCGGCGGGTTTCACGTTCAACGCTTCCGCCAAATGCCACATCGTCAACAGCGTGACATTTTGCTGGCCCCGCTCCATGCCGCTCACATAGGCGCGGTCCACACCCATTTTCACGGCGACCGCTTCCTGGCTCAGACCGGCAGCGACGCGATACCTCCTGACGTTGGCTCCAAAGATTCTGCGAATGTCCATCCGCAGGATAGGAGACAATAGTGCATTATATCGCTACGTGTTATAATACACGGCCGCGTCGGCTGAGCGTGATGCCGCCAGCGGGCTGCCGTGATGCGTGAAAAGCATCGGGAAATTTCACTTGTCGGTCTGGTGTGCCTTGGCGGAGCCGATACGATCAATTAACCAAGACAGATGGACGCGCCGATGATCACGATGGACTTCCTGGATCGTCCGCCCGAGAGCAACCGTCTCACGGCTTACGATGAAAGCCATCTCGCCGCCTACATCCGGTTGCTGGACGCCGACGCGGAAGGGGCCGATTGGCGTGAGGCGGTGCAAATCATCTTCGGATTCGACCCCGACGATGACCCCGACCGCGCTCGCGTTATTCATCAAAGCCATCTCGCCCGCGCCCGCTGGATGACCACGACGGGCTATCGCGAGCTCCTCCGTCCCCGCGTGTCCTAGAGCGGGACACTCCTCCCGGTTGTGCAAGGCATCGCGCCCCGCAGTTTTGGGGACTTCCGCCGAGCCTCGTCGGCGGCGAGGCTTAACGCGCAGGGGGCCACTCAGAGCGCGGACGAGGAGACGCGTATGGCCGAGCCGCCGGATTGGCGATTGCAGACAACCGAACGCGCGCTGAACCGCTTGGAACGGCAAGGGTTCGCGTGGGAGTTTCTGCGCCGCAATCCCGACTATCGCAGCGACTATGACCGCCTGCGCGGCACCCCGGCCAGCCGCGAGAGCGCTTCATTGCCGCATAGGAGCGCCACCCCGCAATGGGGGTTGCGCTTTCCTGCTCGATCCCGACCGCTCCGCTAGCGAGACCGCGATCTTCTGGCGGCCAGAGCTTGTCGCCAGCGTCTTGCTGATTGAACCAGCGCCGGCCGTCTTTCTCGCCGCCAAGCGACTCGACCAGCTCGACCTAACTCACGCCACACTGCACGCGCAACCCGGAGGCGAAGGTGCGATCATTTTAGCCGATCCCGACGGCGATCATCATTTGGTCGTCGGCGCCATCGACCCGGCTCAACCGCTCGCCGTTCTGCTGCCGCTCGACGACAACTTCCACATCCGCGCCGAAGCGGCATTGCGATTCCAACGCCGCCTATTTGGACGCGCCCCCGGTCCGCTACCGCGCGCGCTCACGCTCACACCGCGCCGCCGCCTGCGGCTGGTGCGCATGGTGCGTGCGCTCGATGGCCGATCCGCAGGCGCGACTTATCGCGAAATCGCCGGCGTGCTTTTCGACACGCCGCGGCAGTCCGCCACCGAATGGAAAACGTCGTCCATCCGCGCCCAGACAATCCGTTTGGTCAAGGATGCCGAGACGATGGTGCGCGGCGGCTATCTCCGCTTGCTGGCCGGCCGCTGACTCCCTGCGGTCCCCATCGAACGAGGGGCACAAGGGGGGTACGCGCACAGAGGGGTCTCACTCCGTCATCCACCCTGACGCCGGTGGTTCGCCATCGTGGTCGCCGCTTCGCCACTGCACGCCGGCGGGGCAGCCGATCCACCGGAGGCCCCAATGTCAGCAGCGCGACTCGACCCCCCGCCACGCTATCTCCGCACATCCGAGGCGGCGCGCTTCCTCGGCCTATCCGGTCGCACGCTGGAGAAGCACCGCACCTACGGCACGGGACCGGTCTATCGCAAGCTCGGCGGACGCATTGTCTATGCCCTCGACGATCTTCAGGCTTGGGCGGATCGCGGCACACGGCAGTCGACATCAGATCCGGGCCACGGTGTTGTCCACCCTGCAAAACGACAGGCGACGCCCGCCGGGGGAATGCCCGTGCGACGCGGCGGCGCGTCATGATCGTCGCGCTCCTCAATCAGAAGGGTGGCGTCGGCAAGACGACGCTCACGCTGCATGTCGCCGGCGAATGGGCGAGCAAGGGAAGGCGCGTCCTACTCATTGACGCGGACCCACAGGGCTCCGCGCTCGATTGGTCCCAGCAGCGGGCACGCGAAGGCCTGCCGCGACTCTTCGGTGTCATCGGCCTGGCGCGGGATACGCTTCACAGCGAAGCGCCGGAGCTGGCGCGAGACGCCGATCATGTGGTGATCGACGGGCCACCGCGCGTCGCCAGCCTGATGCGGTCCGCGCTGCTTGCCGCCGACCTGGTACTGATCCCCGTGCAGCCATCGCCTTTCGATGGCTGGGCGTCCGCGGAGATGCTCTCGCTGCTGGGCGAGGCGCGGATCTACCGCCCCCAGCTCGCCGCCCGCTTCGTGCTGAATCGCTGCGGAGCGCGAACCGTCATCGCGCGCGAGACGGCCGAGACGCTCGCCGATCACGATCCGCCGGTACTCACCAGCACCGTCGGCCAGCGCGTCACCTTCGCCGACGCGGCACGCTCCGGCCGCCTGGTCTCCGAGATCAACGAACGCAGCCCCGCTGCGCGCGAGATCACCGCACTCTGCACTGAGGTCGGGAGGATCGCACCATGACGGAGCGGCCCCACAAACGCGCCTTCACTGCACGTCCAGCCGATCCAGAGAGCTGGGTGAAAGCCCCCAATCCGCGGCACCCGCGCGGCGGCGACACCGCCACCTTCACCGCGCGCCTCACCATCGACGTCACGCCCGACATGCGTGGCCAGATCAAGATCGCCGCGTTTCAGCGTGGGGTCACCGTCGCCGACATGCTGCGCGAGCTACTCGCCCGCGAGTTTCCCCCAACCGATGGAGCAACGCCATGAACGGCGCAGCCGACTTGCGTCGCGCCGCGACGCCGAACGTCGCCGGCCTGACCCATGTCGAGCTGACCTGGATCGAGAAAAGGATCGAATATTGGATCCGGTTCGGACAGGAGGTCCACGAACAGATTCTCGACCGCCGCCGGCGCGTCGTCAGCTTCCCGCCCCACAGCGTTTTCGCGCTTGTCCGCTGGGCGTCCAACGACTTCGGAACGGTCCTCTCGCGCATCGACATCGTGCGCGCGGTTTCGCCGGGCGAACCCTATCAGACGTTGCCCTTCGTGCGCCCCGGCGGCGACATTCTGCTGAAGGCCGAGAGCTGGCGACACGTCGAGCGCGTCCTGCAGATCGTCGACGCGATCGAGTCCAGCGGCATCAATCCCGCCGAGGTCTCGCCGCACCATTGGCGCCACGTTCATAACCGGCTCGTCGCCGGCCAGGAACCGCGCAACTACACCGCGCAGCAGCACCGGGCCATCCTCTTGCGCCGAAGGGTCGAGCCATGACCCGCTTCGGCTACGTCATCACGACGTACTTCACCGTGATGCTGATCGGTGGCCTGTCCTTCATCCACATCACGCCCCGGCTGATCTGGAACGCGTCCGCCAGCACGCCGATCGGACTCTATTCGCTCGACCGGTCGCCACGCCTTCAAGTGACTGACCTCGTCGCCGTGGACGCCCCTGAGCCGCTCGCATCGTTCCTCGCCGAGCGTGGCTACGTGCCGCGCGGCGTCCCCCTCATGAAACGCGTCGCCGCCCTTCCCGGCCAGCAGGTCTGCCGCACCGGCGCACACGTCACCGTCGATGGCGTCGCGATGGGTGAAGCGCTGACGCGCGACCGTCTCGGCCGCCATCTGCCCGTCTGGCAGGGCTGCCGGCGCATCGCCGACGGCGAGATCTTCCTCATGAACTGGTCCGTCGAGGACAGCCTCGACGGGCGCTACTTCGGTCCGATTTCCACCCGCTCGATCATCGGCCGCGCAACGCCTGTGTGGACCGATGAAGACGGCGGCGGCCGCTTCCAATGGCGCGCCGCGACGCGGTGAACGACGCGCCTATCCGACCTCACCGCACAGCAAAGGAGTCTTCCCATGCCGCAGATCGGCGAATTCACCCGCACGAAGAACGGCTACGCCGGCCACATCCGCACGCTCTCGCTCGACGCCGAAATCGTGCTCGTCCCCGCCGAGCACACCGACGCTGAGAACGCGCCGGACTACCGTGTTCACCACGGCAGCGATGACGGCCCCGAGATCGGCGCCGGATGGAAACGCACCGGTGAGAAAGCCGGCGACTACGTCTCCCTGCAGATCGACGATCCCACCTTGGCCCAGCCAATCCGCGCCAATCTGTTCCAATCGGCCGAAGACAAATCCGCCTGGAATCTGCACTGGAACCGCCCGCCCAAGCGCGGCGAGCGGGACTGAACGATGTCCGGCCCGCGCCATCAAGCTGTCGTCGGGCGGCCAAGCGCCGTCCGACTGACATGCCTCCTTCTCCTTTCCGGCCTGCTGCTCGCCGTGCCGTTTAACGCCACAGCGAGCGCGCAGAACCCACCGGGCACGCGGACGGCGACGGCCCATCCGTTCGCCGCCTACATTGAAGAGGCCGCACGGCGCTTCCGCATCCCGGCCGCGTGGATTCGCGCCGTCATGCGCGCGGAAAGCGCCGGCGATGTGCGCGCGATCTCCTCTGCCGGGGCGATGGGCTTGATGCAGATCATGCCTGCTACCTGGGCGGAGCTGCGCGTCCGCCATGGTCTCGGGCGAAACCCATACGATCCGCGCGACAATATATTGGCTGGCGCAGCTTACTTGCGCGAGATGCATGATCGCTACGGTTCGCCGGGGTTTCTTGCAGCCTACAATGCGGGGCCAGGGCGCTACGAAGAATATCTCGCGGGCCGCCCGTTGCCGGCCGAGACCCGCGCCTATGTGGCCGCATTGATCCCTTCCTTCGGCGGCGGTGACCTGCCGGGTGCAACCACCGTCGCCGCGGCTGATCCTCGCGCCTGGACTCGCGCGCCGCTGTTCATCACGCGCGCCAACAACGTGACCAGCGTCGATCCAGCGCAGGCGGAAAGCACTCCGGACGACGCTCTGGCAGCAACTCGGGCGCGCGAGACTTCCGCGATCGTCCCGCAATCCTCGGGCCTGTTCGTGGCGCGCTCGGATGGCGGAGGCCCGCGATGACGGCGCTTCGTTCGGATCGCGGTCTGGCGGGCTCCAGCGCATCATGGAGTGCGTGGAGGGGGAAGCAGGACAACACAACCGCACGATGGCAGGATAAAGGGGCGCGATGTGCGCCTCGGTTCGGTTGTGCTTTTTCAATGGCTTACGCTGCGAATTCGCGAGGTGCGCCTGTTCGGCGCAGCCTGCGGCTCCGGCGATTTCATAAGCAAATCAGCGCTATCGCGCGATGTGCGGTCTTGCCGCCATGAGCGACGACAACGATTTCCGCGTCCGGCCAGGCCGCATCCGATCGACCAGCGCGCAGCGCGCGAGGCCGTTCATCGCCCAAGCCTTGGCCGCCGCCCAGCGCGCCGGCGGCTCGGTCTCCCGCAAGGGGACGATCGGCCCGAACCACCGCTCCCGGTTCGGCCGGGGCCAGCGCGCATCAGTGCAGGCCAATCGGTTCATCACGTCCCGCTCGCGCGGCGCCGTCGTCAAGGCGCGTGTCGTCCGTCACGGCGGACGGAGCGCGCCGCTCGCGACCCACCTGAACTATCTGGGCCGCGAGGGCGTCACCCGGGACGGAGAGAAGGCCCGGCTGTTCGGGCCTGGCGCCGATGACGCTGATCCGAAGGCGTTCGCGGAACGGTGCGAGGATGACCGGCATCATTTCCGGTTCATCGTCTCGCCGGACGACGCCGTGGAGATGTCAGACCTCAAGACCTTCGCCCGCGATTTGGTCGGCCAGATGGAGAAGGACCTCGGCACCAAGCTCGAATGGGTCGCCGTCGATCACTGGAATACCGAACATCCGCACGTCCATTTAATTGTGCGTGGCGTGCGCGAGGATGGCGAAAACCTCGTCATCTCCCGCGACTATATCAAGGAAGGCATGCGTGATCGGGCGCGGGATCTGATCACGCAGGAATTGGGGCCGCGCACGGATCACGAGATCCGTCGCACCCTGGAACGTCAGATCGACACCGAGCGCTGGACCAACCTCGATCGGCAGCTCGCACGCGACGGCTATCGCACCGGCGTCATCGACCTCGCGCCACATCCCAACCGCCAGCCCGACGAATTTCATGCGCTCAAGGTCGGGCGCCTTCGCAAACTGGAATCGCTCGGGCTTGCCGACCAGGTCGGCCCCGGCCAGTGGACTGTTTCCGAAAATGCCGAGACGACGCTGCGCGAGCTCGGCGAACGCGGCGACATCATCAAGCGCATCCATCGCGGCCTTTCAGAACACAGCATCGAACGCGGCGCGTCCAACTATGTGCTCGCCGGGGAAAGTCTGGACGATCCTGTGGTCGGCCGGCTGGTCGCCCGCGGTCTCGACGATGAGCTGAAGGGTACAGCCTATGCCGTGGTCGACGGCATGGACGGCCGCACCCATCACATCAAGCTGCCCGATCTCGACGCCGCCGGCGATAGCGCGCCCGGCTCAATCGTCGAGCTGCGCAGGTTCGACGACGCGAAGGGGCAGCGTCGCGTCGCGATGGCGGTCCGATCAGACCTCACCATCGAGCAGCAGATCACCGCGACCGGCGCCACCTGGCTTGATCGACAGGCGATCGCCCGCGAGCCGGTTGCGCTCGGTGGCGGGGGCTTCGGCGCGGAGGTGCGCGACGCCCTGGACCGGCGCGCCGAACACCTGATTGGGCGAGGTCTGGCCGAACGTCAGAACCGCGGCGTCAGCTTCAGCCGCAACCTGATCGAGACGCTCCGCCGGCGCGAGCTGGACGCCGTGGGCGCCAAGATCGCGGCAGAGAGCGGCCGCCCATTCAACAAGCCCGCGGCGGGGGAATACGTCGCTGGCGCCTACCAGCGGCGCATCGCGCTCGCCTCCGGCCGCTTCGCGATGATCGATGACGGCCTCGGCTTCCAGCTCGTGCCCTGGTCGCCCTCACTCGAAAAGAAACTCGGCCGGCATGTCTCCGGTCTCGCGCGCAGCGATGGCGGCATCGACTGGAGCTTCGGCCGAAAGCGGGGGCTCGGCCTGTGATCACCGCTCCTTATTAAGAAAGGACTCCGCCATGTCGGCCACCAAGATTCTGTGGGGGCAGATTCTCGTCGTTTCCCTGATCGTCCTCGCGACGACCTGGACCGCGACGCAGTGGACGGCGTGGCAACTCGGCTTCCAGCCGCAGCTCGGCAGGCCATGGTTCGAGCTGTTCGGCTGGCCGGTCTATTATCCGCCGGCCTTCTTCTGGTGGTGGTACTTCTACGACGCCTATGCGCCTTCGGTCTTCGTTGGGGGGGCCTACATCGCTGCGTCAGGCGGCTTCATTGCCATCGCGGTCGCCATCGGCATGTCGGTCTGGCGCGGGCGCGAAGCCAAGAATGTCGAGACCTACGGCTCGGCGCGGTGGGCGCGAGCCGACGAGGTGCGGGCTGCCGGCCTGCTTGGGCCCGATGGCGCGGTGCTCGGCAGGTTCGAAGGCGCCTATCTGCGCCATGACGGCCCTGAGCATGTGCTCTGTTTCGCGCCGACGCGCTCCGGCAAGGGCGTCGGCCTCGTCGTGCCATCGCTGCTGACCTGGCCTGGCTCCGCTATCGTTCACGACATCAAAGGCGAGAACTGGCAGCTCACCGCCGGCTTCCGCGCCCGACACGGCCGGGTGCTGCTGTTCGACCCGACCAACGCCAACTCATCCGCCTACAACCCGCTGCTCGAAGTCCGTCGTGGCGAATGGGAAGTGCGCGACGTTCAAAACATCGCCGACATCCTGGTCGATCCGGAAGGGAGTTTGGAACGCCGCAATCATTGGGAGAAGACGTCCCACGCGCTGCTGGTCGGCGCCATCCTACACGTTCTATACGCCGAGACCGACAAGACGCTCGCCGGCGTCGCCGCGTTCCTATCCGATCCGAAGCGGCCGATCGAGTCGACGCTCGCGGCCATGATGAAGACCGCACATCTCGGCGAAGCGGGTCCACATCCCGTCATCGCCTCGGCCGCGCGCGAGCTGCTGAACAAATCCGACAACGAGCGGTCGGGCGTCTTGTCGACCGCGATGTCGTTTCTCGGCCTCTATCGCGATCCGGTTGTGGCCGAAGTAACTCGCCGCTGCGATTGGCGCATCACCGACATTGTCGGCGGGACGCGACCATCGACCCTGTATCTCGTTGTTCCCCCATCCGACATCGCGCGCACCAAGCCGTTGATCCGCCTGATCCTCAATCAGATCGGACGCCGATTGACGGAGGATCTCAACGCCAAAGGCAGGCGGCATCGGCTGCTGCTCATGCTCGACGAGTTTCCCGCGCTCGGGCGCCTCGACTTCTTCGAGAGTGCCTTGGCGTTCATGGCGGGCTATGGGCTGAAGAGCTTCCTCATCGCACAATCGCTGAACCAGATCGAGAAAGCCTATGGCCCGAACAACTCGATCCTCGACAACTGCCATGTCCGCGTCAGCTTCGCGACCAATGACGAGCGGACGGCCAAGCGCGTGTCGGATGCGCTTGGCACCGCGACCGAGATGCGGGCAATGCGGAACTATGCCGGGCACAGGCTGAGCCCATGGCTCGGCCATCTGATGGTGTCGCGATCGGAGACCGCGCGCCCGCTGCTGACGCCGGGCGAGGTGATGCAGCTCCCACCCGCCGACGAGATCGTCATGGTTTCCGGAACGCCGCCGATCCGCGCGAAGAAGGCGCGCTACTTCGAGGATCGTCGGTTTCAGGAACGCATCCTGCCACCGCCGGCGCTGGCAAAGACAGCGGCGGCAAAGTCGGACGACTGGAGCAAGATGCCGCTGCCGCCGCGGCCGGAGATCGAGGGCGCCGCCGCAAAGGATGGCCAGGGCGACGACGAGGATCCGACCGGCTCGGAACGCCGCCACCAGCCCGAGCTGAACAAGGCCGGGACCGTCGAGAAGAAGGCGCCGATCAACAACGAGTTCGACCTCGATGGTCCCGACGACGCCGATGACGACGCCGCGCGCGCACGCCGGCTGAACCAGGTGATGCAGGGCATCGCGCGGCAGGTCTCGCTCGATCCCAACGATGGGATGGACCTCTGAGCGTGGCGATCATGAAGATTCCGAAGAAGCAGCGCCTCTCGGTCTATCTCGATCCGGACATCATGAAGGCGCTCACCGCTTATGCCGCGCGTCGCGATCAATCGCGATCCCTGGTCGCGGAAGCGGCGATCGCATCCTTCCTGTCACCCGACACCGCCGAGCGCCAGGAAGCCGCGACCACCAAGCGATTGGACCAGCTCGACCGGCGCATGACACGCATGGAACGCGACCTCGGCATTTCCGT
This sequence comes from Hyphomicrobium sp., assembly GCF_051860585.1. GTDB lineage: Bacteria > Pseudomonadota > Alphaproteobacteria > Rhizobiales > Hyphomicrobiaceae > Hyphomicrobium_C. The sequence goes on along the minus strand of NZ_JBHYDS010000010.1, from coordinate 89,688 downwards.
GGAAATGCTCGCGGTGTTCGTCCGCCACTGGCTCACCACCAACCCGCCGTTGCCGGAGCCAGCCCAGGCGGCCGCACGCGCACAGGCGGGCGAGCGGTACGACGCCTTCGTCGCCGCGCTCGGCCGGCGACTCGCGAAGGGACCGAAGGTGCGTGAGGAGATTTCCGAAGACGTCACGGGCATCGCGGGCGCGGAATAACCATCGCGTAACGTGTCGCAAGCGTCCGGCAGTTCCGCCCTGTCCCTGTCTTTGTACGCCAGAGCACTACGACCCCGTTCTGCTTGTTGTCATGCCCTGATTTCTGCCTCTTCTACTGATCCCCGATCCAGGGCCGCGTGTTCGCGGTCCCGCACAGAACGGGGACGACATGGCGGTTTCTCACCAGCAATCAGAGGCGACCCTGCGAGGCGCGCGCATGTTGCGCACAGCCCTCGGCCCCGCCATCGCCGGATTCCTGGAAGACCCGTCGATCGTCGAGGTGATGCTCAATCCCGACGGGCGGCTCTGGATCGACCGCCTGTCCGAGGGGCTCTCCGACACCGGAGAACGGCTCTCGCCCGCCGACGGCGAACGCATTGTTCGCCTCGTCGCGCATCACGTCGGCGCCGAGGTTCATTCCGGTTCGCCGCGGGTTTCGGCCGAACTGCCCGAGACGGGGGAGCGGTTCGAAGGGCTTCTGCCGCCCGTCGTCGCCGCGCCGGCGTTCGCGATCCGCAAACCTGCCGTCGCCGTCTTCACGCTCGCTGACTACGTCGCCGCCGAGATCATGTCGGCCGAACAGGCTGAGATCCTCTGCCGCGCCGTCGTGGACCGCCGCAACATCTTGGTCGCCGGCGGCACCTCAACCGGCAAGACGACACTCACCAACGCCTTGCTCGCCGAAGTGTCGAAGACCTTCGACCGCGTCGTTCTGATCGAGGACACGCGCGAGCTGCAATGCGCCGCGCCCAACCTGGTCGCCATGCGGACGAAGGATGGCGTCGCATCGCTCTCCGATCTCGTCCGCTCCTCGCTTCGCTTGCGCCCCGATCGCATTCCGATCGGAGAGGTGCGCGGCGCCGAGGCGCTGGATTTGCTCAAGGCCTGGGGGACGGGCCACCCGGGCGGCATCGGCACCATCCACGCCGGCACCGCGATCGGCGCGCTGCGCCGCCTCGAGCAGCTCATTCAGGAAGCCGTCATCACGGTCCCGCGCGCGCTGATCGCCGAGACCATCGATCTCGTCGCGGTGCTCAGCGGCCGCGGCTCGACCCGCCGCCTCGCCGAACTCGCCCGCGTCGAAGGCCTTCAGCCGGACGGCGACTACCGCGTCATCCCCGCAACCCAGCCCGTCTCAGGAGACCCCGCATGATCCGCCATGCCCTGCGCGCTCGCCGTCATATCGCAACCGCCATGTCCGCGGCGGTGGTCAGCATGATGCTGGCCCCTGCAGCCCATGCTTCCGGCTCATCGATGCCGTGGGAAGCGCCGCTGCAATCGATCCTCGAATCCATCGAGGGTCCGGTCGCCAAGATCATCGCCGTGATGATCATCATCATCACCGGCCTGACACTGGCCTTCGGCGACACGTCGGGCGGCGCCCGAAAGTTGATTCAGATCGTGTTCGGCCTCTCGATCGCCTTCGCCGCGTCGAGCTTCTTCCTGTCGTTCTTCTCGTTCGGCGGCGGAGCGCTCGTCTGATGGCGAGCTTGATCGACAGCGCCAGCGAAGTGCCGGGCTACGCCGTCCCGGTCCATCGGGCGCTCACCGAACACATCCTGCTCGGCGGCGCGCCGCGCTCGATCGCCATCCTCAACGGCACGCTGGCAGCGGCCCTCGGCCTGGGCCTGCGCCTCTGGCTGGTCGGTCTCGGGCTCTGGGCGATCGGCCATTTCGCCGCCGTATGGGCGGCAAAACGCGATCCGCAATTCGTCGACGTGGTGCGCCGCCACCTGCGCATCCCCGGCCATCTGAGCGCGTGAGGCCACTCCGATGATGAACCTCGCCGAATATCGCCGGACCTCAACCCGCCTTGCGGATTTCCTGCCCTGGGCCGCGCTCGCGGGCGAGGGCATCGTCCTCAACAAGGACGGCAGCTTCCAGCGCACCGCTCGCTTTCGCGGTCCCGACCTCGACTCCGCAGTGCCGGCCGAACTCGTCGCCGTCGCCGGCCGTCTCAACAACGCCTTCCGCCGCCTCGGCTCGGGATGGGCGATCTTCGTCGAGGCGCAGCGGCATGGCGCAGGAGCTTATCCGGCGAGCCGCTTTCCCGAGGCCGCGTCGGCCTTGGTCGACGCCGAACGCAAGGCCGATTTCGAGGAAGACGCCTCGCATTTCGAGTCCAGCTACTTCCTCACTTTCGTCCACCTGCCGCCGGCCGAGGACGCCGCCCGCGCCGAGAGCTGGCTCTATGAAGGCAAGGCCGACAACGGCCTTGACCCTCATGAGGCGTTGCGCGGCTTCGCCGATCGCACCGACCGCGTGCTTCAGCTCATCGAGAACTTCATGCCGGAATGCGCATGGCTCGATGACGGCGAAACGCTGACCTATCTGCATTCGACCGTCTCGACCAAACGCCATCGCGTGCGCGTGCCCGAGACGCCGATGTATCTCGATGCGCTGCTGGCCGATCAGCCGCTCACCGGCGGACTGGAGCCGCGCCTGGGCGACTCGCATCTCCGCATCCTCACCATTGTCGGTTTTCCGACCGCGACCACGCCCGGGCTGCTCGACGACTTGAACCGGCTCGCCTTTCCGTATCGCTGGTCGACGCGCGCCGTCCTTCTCGACAAGACCGACGCCACCAAGCTGCTCACCAAGATCCGGCGGCAGTGGTTCGCCAAGCGCAAGAGCATCATGGCGATCCTGAAAGAGGTGATGACCAACGAGGCTTCGGTGCTCGTCGACACCGATGCGGCGAACAAGGCGGCCGATGCCGACCTCGCTCTGCAGGAACTCGGCGCGGACTATGCCGGTCAGGCCTATGTCACCGCGACGGTCGCCGTCTGGGACGCCGATCCACGCATCGCAGCCGAGAAGCTGCGCCTGGTGGAGAAGATCGTTCAGGGCCGCGACTTCACCGCGATGACGGAGACGATCAACGCCGTCGACGCCTGGCTTGGGTCGCTGCCAGGCCATGTCTACGCCAACGTCCGGCAACCGCCGATCTCGACGCTCAATCTCGCCCACATGATTCCGCTGTCGGCGGTGTGGGCGGGGCCGGAACGGGACGAGCATTTCGGGCAACCCCCCTTGCTTTATGGCAGGACCGAAGGCTCGACCCCGTTCCGGTTTTCCCTTCATGTCGGCGATGTCGGTCACACGCTCGTCGTTGGGCCGACCGGCGCCGGCAAGTCTGTGCTGCTGGCGCTGATGGCGCTTCAGTTCCGGCGCTATTCGGGCTCGCAGGTCTTCGCCTTCGATTTCGGCGGCTCGATCCGCGCCGCGGCGCTCGCCATGGGCGGCGATTGGCACGATCTCGGCGGCGGGCTGACCGAGGGCGCGGCCGACAGCGTGTCGCTGCAACCGCTCGCCGGCATCCACCACGTGCCGGAACGCGCGTGGGCGGCGGATTGGATCGTCGCGATCCTGCAGCGCGAGGGCGTGACGATCGCGCCGGAGGTGAAGGAATATATCTGGACGGCGCTGACCTCGCTCGCGAGCGCGCCTGTTAGCGAACGCACCATCACCGGGCTTGCAGTCCTCCTTCAATCGAACGACCTCAAACAGGCGCTACGACCCTATTGCGTCGGAGGCGCCTATGGTCGCCTGCTCGACGCCGAGAACGAGCATCTTGGCGAAGCCTCTGTGCAGGCGTTCGAGACCGAGGGCCTGATCGGCACGGGCGCGGCGCCGGCCGTGCTCGCCTACCTGTTCCATCGCATCGAGGATCGCCTGGATGGCAGCCCCACGCTGCTCATCGTCGACGAAGGCTGGCTGGCGCTCGACGACGAGGATTTCGCTGGTCAGCTCCGCGAATGGCTGAAGACGCTGCGCAAGAAGAACGCCTCCGTCGTCTTCGCCACCCAGTCGCTTTCCGACATCGACAGTTCGGCGATTGCGCCCGCCATCATCGAGAGCTGCCAGACCAGGCTCCTATTGCCGAACGAGCGCGCGATCGAACCGCAGATCACCGCGATCTACCGGCGCTTCGGCCTCAACGACCGCCAGATCGAGATCCTCGCCCGCGCGATGCCCAAGCGCGACTATTACTGCCAGTCCCGCCGCGGCAACCGGCTGTTCGAGCTCGGCCTGTCCGACGTTGCGTTGGCACTGTGCGCCGCCTCGTCGAAGACCGACCAGGCCGCCCTCGAGCGCACCATCGCCGAGCATGGCCGCGAGGGCTTCCTGCCGGCCTGGCTGCGGCTGCGCGGCGTCGCCTGGGCGTCCGACCTCATTCCCGACCTCAACAACCTGGAGACTCAGCCATGATCTTCCGTCGCTCACGCGCGGCGCTTCTTGCCGCGTCGATCCTTTCCATTCCCGTGGCGATGTCGCCCGTGATGGTCCAGCCGGCATCCGCGCAATGGGTCGTCTACGACCCAACGAACTACGTGCAGAATGTTCTCTCCGCCGCCCGCGCCCTGGAGCAGATCAACAATCAGATCACCTCGCTTCAAAACGAAGCGACGATGCTGATCAACCAGGCGCGCAATCTCGCAAGCCTGCCTTACTCCTCGCTTCAGCGGTTGCAGCAGTCCGTGCAGCGGACGCAGCAGCTTCTCGGCCAGGCGCAGCGCATCGCCTACGACGTCCAGCAGATCGACCAGGCCTTTACTTCCACCTACGGCAATGCGTCGATGTCTGCCTCCGACCAGCAGCTCGTCTCGCAGGCGCGCGAGCGCTGGCAGAACACCGTCGGCGGCTTGCAGGACGCCATGCGCGTGCAGGCCGGTGTCGTCGGCAACATCGACACCAACCGCGCCGAGATGTCGGCGCTCATTGGTCAGAGTCAGGGCGCTACCGGCGCCTTGCAGGCGGCGCAGGCCGGCAATCAGCTCCTCGCGCTCCAGGCCCAGCAGCTCGCCGATCTCACGGCTGTCGTCGCTGCGAACGGCCGGGCTCAGGCACTGACCGAAGCGGAACGCGCGGCGGCAGCCGAGCAGGGTCGCGAGCAGCGCCGCCGCTTCCTGACCCCCGGCAGCGGCTATCAGCCCGGCAACGCCCGCATGTTCCCGAATGGCAACTAAGGCCCCGCAAGAGGATCGTGTCATGGACGGCAAGCTCTTGGCGCGCCTTGGCGCCGTCGTCTTCGTCGCCGTCGCCATCACGGCGACGGCGATCGAGATGTCCCGGAAAGAGGAAGAGCCGGCCGGCCAAGCGTTGCGGCCAGTTGAAGTCACGCCGGCCGATCCGCTGCGCCAGGCGCAGCGGCGGTGCCAACTGCTCGGCGAGGCCGCCGCGCGCGATGCCGAATGCCTGCGCACCTGGGCCGCAACCCGCGACCGCTTCCTCGGCGTTGCGCCGGCGCCAGCGCCGACGTCGCCGCAGCATGACGACGGGCGGTGATCCATGGGCGGCACCGGCGTCATCGACCAATTCCTGGAGGTCTTCACCCGCTATATCGATAGCGGATTTGGCCTGCTCGGCGGCGAGGTAGCGTTCATAGCCACGACGCTGATCGTCATCGACGTGACATTGGCCGCGCTGTTCTGGAGCTGGGGCGCCGACGACGACATCATGGCGCGCCTGGTCAAGAAGACGCTGTTCGTCGGCGTCTTCGCCTACATCATCGGCAATTGGAATAGCCTCGCGCGCATCGTGTTCGAGAGCTTCGCGGGGCTCGGCCTGAAGGCGTCGGGCACTGGATTTACCGTCGAAGATCTCATGCGCCCCGGCCGCGTTGCGCAGACCGGCCTCGACGCCGGCCGCCCGCTGCTCGATTCCATCTCCAACCTGATGGGCTGGATCGCCTTCTTCGAGAACTTCATCCAGATCGCCTGCCTGTTGTTCGCCTGGGCGCTGGTGCTGCTCGCCTTCTTCATTCTCGCCGTCCAGCTCTTCGTCACCCTGATCGAATTCAAGCTGACGACGCTTGCGGGCTTCGTGCTGATCCCGTTCGGCCTGTTCGGCAAATCCGCGTTCATGGCCGAACGCGTCCTCGGCAACGTCATATCGAGCGGCATCAAGGTTCTGGTGCTCGCCGTCATCATCGGCATCGGCTCGACGTTGTTCTCCCAGTTCACCGCCGGCTTCGCGAACCAGACACCGACGATCGACCAGGCGATGGCGATCGTGCTTGCCGCGCTCTCGCTGCTGGGCCTCGGAATCTTCGGCCCTGGCATCGCCAACGGCCTCGTCTCTGGCGGTCCGCAGCTCGGCGCCGGCGCGGCCGTCGGAACTGGGCTCGCGGCGGGCGGCGCTCTGGTCGCGGCCGGCGCGGCTGGCGGAATGGCCCTTCGCGGCGGCGCCGCTGCTCTTTCCGGAACTGCCGCTGCCGCTCGAGGGGGAGCGGCCCTGGCCGGTGGCGCCTCGACGGCCTACAGCCTCGGCGCTGCCGGCCAGTCGGGCGTGTCCGCCGTCGGATCTGGACTCGGTGGCGTTGCTCGCGCCGCTGGCGCGGCCGCCAGCTCACCGCTGCGTCGCGCGGCCTCCCGGGCAGCAGACGGCATGAAGTCGAGCTTCTCCGATGGCGCCAAGTCCGCGTTCGCCGCGACGGGTGGCACATCGACCATGGGCACGATCGGCGGGCTCGCGGCCGATGCTGCGCCGGCCGCTGCGGCTGACGGGCCGCCGGCCTGGGCCCAGCGCATGAAGCGCTCTCAGGCCTTGAGCCACGGTGTGACGGCGGCCGCCCACGCCGTTCGCAGCGGTGACAGCCATGGCGGCGGCTCCTCTATCAACCTCTCTCAAGGCGATCGCTGATGTTCAAACGACCTTCTACTCACTACGGCAAACCACCAGAACCTGAGACGCCTTACCAGCGCGCCGCGCAGGTCTGGGACGAGCGCATCGGCGCCGCGCGCGTCCAGGCGAAGAATTGGCGGCTCATGGCGTTCGGCTCGCTGATCCTGTCCGCTGGTTTCGCGGCGGCGCTTGTCTGGCAATCGGCCCGCGGCACGATCGTGCCATGGGTTGTGCAGGTCGACCGGCTCGGCCAAGCGCAGGCGGTGGCGCCAGCGGTCGCCGACTATCGTCCCACCGATCCGCAGATCGCTTTTCATCTCGCGCGCTTCATCGAGCAGGTCCGCTCGATTCCGTCCGACGCCATCATCGTTCGGCAGAACTGGCTGCGCGCCTACGACTTCACGACCGACCGCGGCGCGATGGCGCTGAACGACTACGCGCGATCCAACGACCCTTTTACCAAGGTCGGCCGACAACAGATCGCCGTCGACGTCTCCAGCGTCATCCGGGCCTCGCCGGACAGTTTCCGCGTCGCCTGGGTCGAGCGCCGGTACGAGAACGGCCAGCTCGCCGAGACGACCCGCTGGACCGCCATCCTCACCATCGTCGTGCAGGTTCCACGCAACGCCGATCGGCTGCGCGCCAACCCGCTCGGCATCTACGTCAACGCCATCAACTGGTCACGGGAGCTTGGGCAATGAAGCCGTCTTTCCGTAAAGCCGGAAATCCGGCTTCTCGCACGTCCACATTTGCGGTTCTCCTGCTGTGCACGTCGGCGCTCGCCGGCTGCGCCACGGCGAACAGGCCGCCAGAGATCTCCTATGATGACGCCGTGCCAGCGGCGCTGAGCGCCAATCCTCCGGTTCCCGTGCGCGTGGTCGAGCTGCCGCGACCTCTGCCACTCCCCGGTCAGATGAAGCCCGTCGAGCCGTCCCGCGGCACGCCTGAGCCTACCGATCCGACAGCCCGCGTTAATCAGGCCAACGCCGCCGCGCGTGTGCAGCCGGTCCGCGATGGCTTCATCAACGCCATGCAGGTCTATCCCTATACCGGCGGCGCGCTCTATCAGGTCTACACCGCCGTCGGCCAGATCACCGACATCGCTCTTCAGCCGGGCGAGCAACTGGTCGGCTCCGGCCCGGTCGCCGCCGGCGACACGGTTCGCTGGATCATCGGCGACACGGTGAGCGGCTCGGGCGCGACCCAGCAAGTTCATATCCTGGTGAAGCCGACCCGCGCCGACTTGATGACGAATCTCATCATCAACACCAATCTGCGCACCTACCACATGGAGCTGCGCTCGACCGAGCGCACCTATATGGCTTCGGTGTCCTGGCAGTATCCGCAGGATCAGCTCATCGCGCTGCGCCGCCAGAACGCGCAGGCCGAGGCCAGCAGTCCCGTCGCCACCGGCGTCGACCTCGCCAACATCAATTTCCGCTATGCCATCGAAGGCGATCGTGCGCCGTGGCGGCCACTGCGCGCCTACGATGATGGACGCCAGGTCTTCATCGAGTTTCCGCGTGGCATCGGTCAGGGCGAGATGCCGCCGCTGTTTGTGGTCGGTCCGGAGGGCAACACCTCCGAGCTCGTGAACTACCGCGTCCGTGCCAACTACATGATCGTCGACCGGCTGTTCGCGGCCGCGGAGCTGCGTTTCGGCGCTGGCGACCGCCAGAAGCGCGTCCGGATCGTCCGCACCGATGGGAGGCCGGCGTCGTGAGCGAGCCAGAACCCCGGAAAGAAGAAGACGAGGCGCCGCTGACCGGGTCGGCGGACGACGCGGCCGCCCCGATGCGGCTGCGCGCGGATGCGCCGCGCGTTACGCGGCTCTCGCGCAAGGTGCTCGCCGGCCTCGGACTCGTGGCGAGCGTCGGAATCGGCGCCGCGTTGATCTATGCGCTCCAGACCGGCGACGCGGGGAGGCCGGCGGACGAACTTTACTCGACCGATAATCGGTCGACCGCCGATGGCCTGGCCGGATTGCCGCGCGATTACAGCGGTGTTCCCCAATTGGGTCCGCCGCTTCCGGGCGACCTCGGGCGACCCATTCTGGGCGCGCAAAATCGTGGCCAGCCATTGCCAAACCAGGCCGGCCTCAGCGCGGAGGAGCAACGCCGGCTGCAGGAAATAGAGACCGCCCGCGTCAGTAGGCTGTTCAGCGGCGCCGAGAACAGGTCCATGGCCTCGACGGGCCCCGGCGCCGCGACGATCGCGCCGCCGCCCACTCCGGACCTCACCGGCCTCGGCCTCGCGCCGCCACCCGCCACCCCATCGGCCCAGGATCGACAGCTCGCATTTCTCAATGCGGCGGCCGATCGGCGCACCGTCGCACCCGATCGCGTCGCCGCACCGGCGTCGCCTTACATCCTTCAGGCAGGCGCCGTGATCGCGGCGGCGCTCATCACCGGCATCCGCTCCGACCTACCCGGCCAGATCACCGCGCAGGTGACGGAGAACATCTATGACAGCCCAACGGGACGTATCCTCCTGGTGCCGCAAGGCACGCGCGTGATCGGCCAGTACAATAACAGCGTTCAGTTCGGTCAGAGCCGCGTGCTCCTGGTCTGGAACCGGCTGATCTTCCCAAACGGGCGCTCGATCGTTCTCGAGCGCCAGCCCGGCGCCGATGCGGAGGGTTACGCCGGCCTTCAGGATGGCGTCGATTATCATTGGTGGGAGCTGGCGAAAGCTGCGGGGCTCTCCACGTTGCTGAGCGTCGGAGCCGAGCTCGCCACTAATGACGACGACCGCCTGGTCCAGGCCATCCGCAACGGTGGGCAGGACACCATCAACGATGCCGGCCAGCAGATCGTGCGCCGCCAGCTCAACGTCGCCCCGACACTGACGATCCGGCCGGGCTTTCCCGTTCGCGTCATCGTTACGCGGGATTTGGTGCTCGAACCCTACGGAGATTAGCTGATGGCCAAGCTCAAGCTGGGGCCGCTCGAAGACGACAAGCCGGCGAAGATCTCAATGGAGTTGCCCGCTGCACTTTACCGCGATCTCATCGCCTATGCTGATTATCTGAACAGTCAACATGTCTCACCAGTAGGAGGTGAACCATGCCGGATTTGAGGCTCGGTCGGTTGCCGAAGGTTGGCGTCGTCCGCATGACCATCATCTTGCCGGAGCCACTTAAGGAGGAACTCGACCAGTATGCAGCCGAACACAGCCGGCTGTACGAACCCGTGGACACCGCAGCGCTGGTCCCGCACATGCTAGAAGCCTTCCTCCGTTCGGATCGCGGTTGGCGCAGCCGTAAGGCGAAGGGAGGCCGTGCGCGTCAGCCAGGGGTGCCTCCAGCCAGCAAAAAGGCATTAAGCGGTGCCGAAGGCGATGGCTCCGCCTGAAGCTGTCCTTTTGCCGAACCTAACGGTTGGCACCCTAAGCGGAATATTGGTTCCGACCCTCTGGCGGAATTTCGGTCGCCGCCGCACGAACTCACGTCCATGACCGCTAGCGGGCGTTCGTTTAGGGCACCTAACTCCGTCACCGCATCAGGATCTCACGCAGGGCAACCGCAACGAGAACGATACCTGCAACCGCCTCGATCGTCCGCGTGAATGCGGCAATCTGCCTTGGCCGCGTCTCCGGCAGGCGTGTCACCTGTTGACGGAAAAACACGGCGGTCACCGCGACAAGGGATAGCGTCGCCGCCACGCCCGCCATCATGGCAACGGCAAGGCGATGCCGGCCTCGGGCACGCCCCGCGTGATCGCGAAGGTCATGACGAACAGCGTCAGCGGACAGGGGATCAGTCCCGCCATGAAGCCGACGGCGGCACCTTCCCCAACGCCATGGGCATGGTTCGCACGCCTCGACGCCCGCCACAGCATCCACAAGCCGATAACGCCGAGCAGGCCGCGGCTCAAATCCTCGAGCAATGGTGCCCGGCCGACGCCGCCGAAGGCGATTGAGACCAGGGGAAGTGACAGCAGCGCGATCAGGAGACGGCCATGCTCACATGCGTGAAAGACAGCGCGAGCGAAGCCATCAGGCTGCGCGCCATTCCCACGGACGATCCCGCCAGATAGGTGGCAAGCACCGACTTGCTGTGTCCCGGCGTCATGGCGTGGACGGCGCCGAATACGATGCCCATCGGCAGGAAGGCGGCGAGCGCGGTCCAGCTGCCGCCGCCGGCAAACGCGCCAATGCGGTCGGCGAACGTCAGATAGATCTCGCGTTGGACCTCAATAACCCATTGCAGCATACAGACCCAATCGTCACTCCTTGCCGCTCACGGCTCGCGCGGCCATTGCGGATGCAGGTTGTCGACGACGAAGGCGTGAGCATGGCGGCCCTCACCGTGCCGCGCTCCCTCCGCCCAATGCGGATCGTCGTCGGAAAGGCCGGGATGCCGGTGCTCAACGACTTCCGGGTCGGAAGCCGGCCACAGAAGGGCCGCTGCCACGAGAGCGGCGGCCGCAATCACGGCCAGGATCAGGAATGTCGCGTTGGGCCCGACGGAGGCGCCGAGCCATCCGGCCAGCGGATAGGTTACAAGCCAGCAGGCATGCGACAACGCAAACTGCGCCGCGAACAAGGCGGGCCGGTCCTCGGGTTGCGAGGAACGCCGCAGCAGCCGGCCCGAGGGCGTCTGGGCCGCCGAATAGCCGAGGCCGAGAACGAACCAGAGCAGCAGAAGGAGCTGGTAGCCCGAGACAGTGGCCCCAGCCACGAGACCAAGGATCATAAGGATCACGCCTGCCAGCATCGCCGCGCGGTCGGATATGGCTTCGAGCAGCCTTGGCAGGGCGAGTGCGGCGACCATCGACCCGCCGCCGAACGCCGCCAGCGCCAGCGCGGTCGCGCGCTGCGACAAACCGAACTCTCCCTGCACGATGACCACAGTATTGACGATCGCCATCGCACCGGCGGCGGAGACCGCCATGTTGACCGCCAGCAGCCCACGCAGCCTCGGGGTGGCGAGGTAAATGCGGGAGCCACGCGTGGTTCGCTCGTAAATGGGGCGCGGCGTGGAAGGCCTGGGGCTGGGGAGCAGAACCGAGACGACCAGAGCGGCCGAGGCCAGGAAGCCGATCACGGTGCCGGCGAAGAGCGCATAGAAGCTCATCACCGTGAGAAGGGCCGCAGCGAGCATCGGGCTGAGAAGGCTTTCGAGATCATAGGCCAATCGCGACAGGGAGAGCGCCCGCGTGTAGTCCTTCTCGTCCGGCAGGACGTCGGGTATGGTCGCCTGAAATGTCGGTGTGAAGCCCGCCGATGCCGACTGCAGCAGAAAGATCAGCACATAGACCTGCCAGACCTCGGTGACGAAGGGGAGAGCCACCGCCACCGCCGCGCGCACGAGGTCGAGACTGACCAGGATCGCGCGCCGGGGCAGCCGTTCGGCAAAGGCGGCCGCCACGGGTGCGACGCCGACATAGGCGATCATCTTGATCGCCAGCGCCGTTCCCAGCACCGCGCCGGCCTCGCCGCCGGCCAGCTCGAACGCCAGAAGCCCGAGCGCGACCGTGGCCAGCCCGGTGCCGATCAGCGCGATCACCTGCGCGGCGAAGAGATGACGGTAGGTGCGGTTTGCGAGAATGCCGAGCACTGGCTGTCCTAAAGGTACTTGGTGATCTCCTTGAACTCCTCGATCGAGCGCTGCTGGCCGGCGGGCAAGGCCTGTGCGGCGTCGCCGAGGCAGTGATCGAGATGGTCGCGGATGAGCGTCTTCTTGGCCTGGCCTATGGCCTTCTCGACCGCGTGCAGCTGCTGCGCGAGTTCAAGGCAGGGCCGGCCGGCTTCGATCATCGCGACGACGCTGCGCAGATGGCCTTCGGCGCGCTTCAGGCGCTTGACGATGGCGGGGTGCGAGGAATGGGTGGACATGCCTCCGGCCTATCCTCCTGGGGAGGATAGAGTCAAGGTCGCTGGGGACGTGAACTCCGCCGCAGACTTCGATTGCCGCGGAAGTGCTCAACGGCCAACCTACTTACGCTCTTCCGGCGGCTTGATGTGGCGGAACTGCGCAAGCAGCAGCAGGTCGTAGGTGATCTTGAGCGCGCCGCAGATCAGGAGCGGCCAGGCCTTGTAGGATGCGGCAAACAAGGCGCCGGCCAGTGCGGGGCTGGCGGATGCGGCGAGGCTGCGCGGAACGGAGGTGAAGCTCGCGGCGGCGGCGCGCTCGGCCTCCGTTACCAGGGCCATGACGTATGACGAGCGCGTCGGCACGTCCATCTGGGAAAGCGCTGCCCGGATCAGCAGCAGGGCAAGGGCAATGCCCAGGTTGGGGGCGAGCGCCGCCAGCATCAGGGCGATGCTGGAGGGAATGTGGGTGAACACCATCGTGTTGACGAGCCCGATGTGCCGCGACAGCCAGGCGGCGACGGGAAATGAGAAAGCCGACAGTATGCTCGACCAGAAGAAAAACACGCCCGCGGCTGACAGGGAGAGATCAAACCGCTCGAACAGCCACAGCGCCAGCAGCGACTGCACGACGAACCCGCCGGCGAAGGCGTCGAGGCTGAAGAGTGCCGCGAGCCTGAAGACGATGGCGCGGGAGGGGCCAAGCGCGGCGGCCGGCTCGCTTGCGGGCGGGCGCTTGGGGATGCGTGCATAGAACAGGCCACCCAGGAGCCCGACAACCGCATAGAGGACGAACATCAGCTTGATCGCCGTGAGTTGGCCGAGCCCGACCGTGGTCATCACATCGGGGGCGGCCGCAGCGAGCGCGCCAACGGCGCTTGCGAGCGCTCCTACAAGGCTGTAGCGCGCGAACATCCTCGTCCGGTTGGCGTCACTCACTTCCCGTGTCAGCGCCGCGTGCTCGATCGGCACGAACACGCTCACACTGCCGGCCGACGGGTTGATCGTGCCTGCGAAGGCGACGATCAGAAGGAGCGCGTAATCGTGAACCACGGCGAAGGCGACGCCGGTAGCGATCATCAGGCTCGCAGCGGCCAGTAGAAGCTGACGATGATCGAAGCGCGGGCCAAGGAAGCCGGCTGCAATAGTGAGCAGCGCCGAGCCGAGGAGCGATGCGGTGGCGATGATGCCGACCTCGAGCGGGCTGAAGCCGAGCGCAAGCAGATAGACCGGCAGGAGGACGGCCACGAAGCCGTCGCCGAAATCGCGCAGCGCCCGCGCTGCAAAGAGGCAGGTCGTCGGGTGGAGCCACTTGCGCGGCTGGACGTCCGTTTGAGCGTCAGAGGAGCCCATAGGCGAGCCCCGCCAGGGAACAGGCGGCGAGCACCTTCAGCATACCGACCTTGAAGCGGAACACGGCGATCAGCGCGCCCATGGTGAGCACGAGCGAGGCCACGTTGACCGAGCTCAAGATCGGCACATCGACGCTCATGCCGAAGCTGCTCACCTCGATCAGCTCGCCGAAGAGCACGTGCAGCCCGAACCACACCGCGAGATTGAGGATGACGCCGACGACGGCCGCGGTGATCGTCGCCAGCGCGGCCGACAGCGCCCGGTTGCTGCGTAGCGCCTCGACATAGGGCGCGCCGAGGAAGATCCACAGGAAGCAGGGCGTGAAGGTCACCCAAGTGGTGAGCAGGCCACCGAGCGTGGCCGCCAGCAACGGATCGAGCGACCCGGGCGCGCGGAAGGCTCCCATGAAGCCGACGAATTGCGTGACCATGATCAGCGGCCCGGGCGTGGTCTCGGCCATGGCAAGCCCGTCCAGCATCTCTCCGGGTTGGAGCCAGTGATAGGTCTCCACGGCCTGCTGCGCCACATAGGCGAGAACGGCATAGGCCCCGCCGAAGGTCACCACCGCCATCTTGGAGAAGAAGACAGCGATATCGGCAAAGACATTGCCGGTGCCAAAGGCGGCGACAAGGGCAACCACCGGCGTAAGCCACAGGACGAGGAAGACGCCGGCGATCTTCAACGCCCAGCCAACCGAAGGCCGCGCGTGGGCCGGGATCGTCTCGCCGAGGACGCTCTCCGCGTCGGCGACCTGCCTGTCGCCCACCTTGCCGTGCCCGTTGGCGGCGAGGAAGGGCGCAAGGCCAGCGCGCCCGCCAGCAAAGCCGATAAGGGCTGCTGTCAGAATGATGAGCGGGAACGGAACGTGGAAGAAGAAGATGGCTATGAAGGCAGCCGCGGCGAGTGCCATCATGACGTTGTTCTTGAGGGCGCGCTTGCCGACGCGCACGACGGCCTCGAGCACGATGGCGAGCACCGCCGCCTTAAGCCCGAAGAACAGCGCCTCGACGGCGCCGACATTGCCGAAGAGCGCGTAGATCCAGCTCAGGCCCATGATGGCGACGACGCCCGGCAACACGAACAGCGTGCCGGCGACGAGCCCGCCCTTGGTCTTGTGGAGGAGCCAGCCGATATAGACGGCGAGCTGCTGCGCCTCCGGTCCCGGCAGGAGCATGCAGTAGTTGAGCGCGTGCAGGAAGCGGTTCTCGCCGATCCAGCGCTTCTCCTCGACGATGATCCGGTGCATCACCGCGATCTGCCCGGCCGGGCCGCCGAAGGAGAGCGCCGCCACCCGCGCCCAGACGCGCACGGCCTCTCCGAACGGGATGCCGTGGTCGGGCGCAGTGTTGCGCTCGATGGATTGTGTGTCGTTGCTTGCGATCTTGTTCATCGATCCATCCCTGCGCGTCAGCGGCGCTTCTTGCGGAAATACTGGTAAAGGTTATCGAAGACGGGTGCTCCCTGAGCGATGCGCTCCTCGTCGTCCGCATGAGCGATCGCGATGCCGGCGATGAGATGGGCGATGCCGGTCGCTTCCTCGCGTGCGAACTTGCCGTCCTTGAGGTCGATGTCGTGGACAATCTCGGCGATCGCCCGAAGGGCCGGGTCGTCGAGACCGGTGCGGGCGAGCAGCACCTCGAAGCTGCAGCGGTCGCCCTCATGAGTGAACTCGCCCTCGAACATGTCGAAGCGCAGCTCGCCCGGCTTGGGGACATAGCCCTTGCCCGGCACGAAGCGGATGACGGCATCGGGGTCGATGAAGCGGCGGATCAGCCAGCTGCAGGCGATGCGGTCGATGTGGACGCCTTTGCGCGTGACCCAGATACGACCTTTGAGGTCGTCTGTCCGCGCAGCCTCGGGCTCTGCGGCGTCCATGTCGTTGTCCGCTACGAGCCGGCTCTCGAGTTCAGCAATGGCACCTTCCGCACCGAGCCGCCCGGTGGCGCCGAAGAAGTCAATCACAATGACATCGGCGAGCCGCTTGCGCAGGCGCCGGGCATGGGCGCGCGCGTCCGTCTTCTCCTCACCGCCCGCCGCCGCATCGAACGTCTCCGCGAGCGCCCGGACCTCGGTCGCAATCGCCTCGTAGTCGGCATCACGCGCCGTGTCGAAAAGCGCCCGCGCCTGGTCGTCCGAGAGACCGTCGATCAGGCGCGCCTCGCAGACCAGCGCCTCGCCGCCGCCCTCGACGATCTCCTTCAGGAGCCACGCGAAATCCTCCCGCGTCTCGGCAGTTGCCGGAAGTGCGTAGACGGTGCTCTTCACCGCGACGGCGCCGATGGCCTGCAGCCGGCGCCAGACCTTGACGCGCAAATAGGCCGGCTTGCTGGGAAGCTGGTGGATCAGAAGGAGCCAGGGTTGGTTTGGTGATCGGTCATCGTCCATGAAAAGACCGTATCATTGAGGTAATGAAAAGGAACAGATGTATCACAATCTCTCGGACATCCAGATGGGTTGGCCGCTGCCTCCGGCGGTACCAAGCGGCCGTCACTGAGCCCGCATCTGTGCGCCGCCGCGGCCGCAGCAACGCACAGATGCGGCGTCATCCCGCCGGCCCCGCCGGAGGAATGAAGGGCGGACAGGTCCGTGAGGTACAGTTGCGGGATCGAAACCTTCTCGGTCGTTGTTCGCAAGCCGCGACGGGCTCCCGCTGCGGCGTACGACAACCTTCTGGCACCATGAACTGAATGCGACGATGATCGCTGCGCTTACCGTCCAAGCGTCGCGGACGTGAGACACGCTTGGAGAGTCCGGATAATGCCGAGATCCTTGGCCGCGAAAGCGGCCAAGCTCTCGACCCCGCTAAGCTGATCGCACCAATGATTGAGCGTTTTATGGCGACGGATCGGGGATTCGCGAAGATGCGCCACGCGGCCCGTTCCCGTTCGCAACCGGCGGGTAGCGCTCCTCCAAGAGGCGAATGAAGTTCCGGAGCGCTGGGTTCTCGTTGCCGTCTCGCCAATAGGCGCGATACCCGATCCGGGTCGAGCCGTTGCCGTCGCGCGCCTCGCGGTAGACGACGCCGGTATAGCTGGCTCCCATGCAGGCCTCACACATAAGGCTGACGCCTCGGTTGGCCCCAACCAGGCTCTTGATGTTTTCCGGGCTCACATCGTGCCGGACGACGTCGGGCAGATCGCCAGGGGAACTGAGCTTGGCAACGAGGATGTCTTGGATCTCCGGTCCCGGATCGCGCTCGCTCAGCAAGAAGCGCTCATGTTTTAAGTCTGTCCAATAGATGACTTCGTTCGCTGCGAGCGGATGATCCTCGGGCAGAGCGACGATGATGCGCTCGCTCCAGAGCACCATCGAGCGATTGCAATCTGAAGCCGGCTCCCCGGTGACGATGGCGATGTCGATCATGCTATTCTGTATTCCGTCGAACAATCGCGTTCGCGATCCTTCGATAGTTTTGATCTCAACCTGGGGAAAGCGACGGCCGTACTCGACAAGACTTGCCCTGAGATTGCCGGCTGAGAGGGACGTGTAGAAGCCGATCGTCAAGTACCCGGCCTCGCCGCGTCCGACGGCCTTGGCTCCGTCGACGACAATCTGCAAATCATTGAGAACCCGGCGAACGCCGCTCACAAAGTCCCGGCCTGCCGCCGTCGGCCTGACGCCGCCATTCGTTCGTTCGAACAACGCTACGCCGAGTTGCTCCTCCAGATGTCGGATTCGTCGGCTGAGATTAGACTGCTTGAGGGCGAGCAGATCTGCCGCCTTGCGAAAACTGCCACAGCGTTCCGCCGCCTCAGCGTATCGCAGATGTTTAAGCTCGATCGACACGAGAGCGCTCGTTTCGCCGCGCGGAAACAGCGCTGTCGAAGAACGCACCGCGTTCCGCATACATCGGAAGCGCTCGGTAGACGTCGTCTGCGCATTTCATCATCTGTGACGCTCCTCACGCTGTTCAATATTCGCCCCGATACCTACCGGACCTGGAGACTAACGTAGCCGCTCATCTATGGCGGCTTGGGACTTCGCTCTCAAAAGCAAACATAGTATCTCCAAGTCATTCAGAAGGTGCTCGGGATCGCGGTCGACTGCGGTCCTAAGAGCGTCCTTCAGCCAGTCGCTCATGCCAGGATGGGCGAGCACCCACGCAATCTGCTTTTCGGCCTCTAGGAGAGGCTCAACGGGCGATTGGGAAGCGGCCATTCTGCTCTCCCTTCGTTCCCTTGGTCACGGGTTGCACTCCCCGCATTGCCCCGGGTCCGCTGTCGCCGCCTTCACCGCGCGCTCTTCCCGGTAACCGCACCCCTCACAGCTATAGACATCAGCTTTCAGCGCGAGCGTTGGGCCTCCGCACCATGAGCATGGCAGGCCGGATAGCCGCTTGGTGATGGCAAATCCGGGTCGAGCGCAGATCGGGCACAGGCTCCGAAACCGGCGGACAAGGTCCAGCGTCGCGCGTTTAATGGCGCGCATTCGGGTGGGGTTGCGATGGGCGCGCATATCGGTCTCAACGAAGGCGGCGCCGCAGATCGTGATCACCTCCTCAATCGCCCTTTGCAGTTCGGCCCAAGCGTCAATGCCCTTGATCAGCGCGCACCTGGGCGCCGGCTGCTGATCGACGCAGCCCATGACGATCACCCCATGTCCGGGAAATCGCGCGCGTTCGGCGAACGCACTGGCGCCGGTCAGGTCCGTAACGACCGCATGGCCAAAATTCGTCGACAGACCCGCATAATGACCGATCAATTCAAGACCGCTGACGCGGTCCTTCATTACGACAATCTCGCGGCCGATCGGGACGAAGGGAATTTGGGGATGTGGCCCGAAGCTGCCTTCGCTGGCGACTGCCACACGTGCATGCGGTACGTGTTCGAACGCCGCGGCGATCTTGGCGCGGGCGGCGTCGAGTTGCGAACCGGTTCGCTCGATCTCGCGGCTGAAGGTCCCGAAGCGGTCGGTATCGAAGGCCCGTGGCACAACGCAATCGAGGCCGAGCGCCTCCGCAAGCAAAGGGGCGATCACGCGTTCCTTGCCGTGCATCGTGGCGATCACCGTCCGTGCGCCGGCCAGATGGAATTGGTCGCCGCCGACCTGATCGGGAAGCGCGTGGGCGGGGGTGTCGCGGGAATCAGAGATCGGCATGGAGGCGCGACCCCGCGTCGATTCGGAAATGGCTATCCGCTGTGCTGTACATTTTGGCGAAAGCTCCCTAGTCATCGGTCACCTTGAGAGTACGGTCGAGCTTGAGAAGATGGAGAACCCGATCCGCCAGCGCCTCGGCCGGCCCGTCGTGAGAAGCGAGGCGCAGTTCCGGCGCCTCAGGCGTCTCGTAAGGCGCGTCGATGCCGGGGACATGCGTGATTCTTCCAGCCCGGGCCTTCGCATAAAGCCCCTTGGGATCGCGCGCTTCCGCCACCGTCAGCGGCGCATCGACAAAGATCTCATAGAATGGATGACTGCCGGCGATCTCACGCGCGAGCGCCCGGTCGCGCGCATAGGGTGAAATCACGCAGACCAGCACGACAAGCCCGGCATCGGCCATCAGTTTTGCGACCTCGGCCATGCGGCGGATGTTCTCGACCCGATCCGCCTCGGTGAAGCCGAGATCGCGATTGAGCCCGTGGCGGACATTGTCGCCGTCCAGCACAAATGGATGGAAGCCGGCGGCCATCAGCTTGCGGTCGACGATGTTCGCAATCGTCGACTTGCCAGCCCCCGACAGTCCGGTGAACCACAGGATCGCCGGGCGCTGCCCCTGCGCCGCGGCGCGCGCATCGGGAGCGGTATCGAAGGCTTGCCAGGGGATATTGCCGGCGCGCCGCAGCGCGAAGTCGATCATCCCGGCGCCCACCGTGGCATGGGTGATGCGATCGACCAGCACGAAGCCGCCCATGTCGCGGTTCTCGGCATAAGGGTCGAAGGCCACTGGGCGATCGGCAGCGAGGTTCACGACCGCGAGTTCGTTCATTGCGAGCTGACGGGCAGCCAGATGCGCACGCGTGTCGATGTCGATCCGATGCTTCAGTGCTGTGATGCTCACCGGCACTTCGTCGGTGCCGAGCCGCATCAGGTATTGGCGGCCGGGGATCATGGGCGCCTCGCCCAACCACAGCAGATGCGCCTGAAACTGATCCGCGATAGCGGGCGGGCTATCGGCGGCGGCCAGCACGTCGCCGCGGCTTACGTCCACGTTGCGGTCGAGCACCAGCGTGACCGACTGCCCCGCGACGGCCTGACCGAGATCACATTCCGGGATGATGCGCGTGACCACGGTAGGCGCGCCGGAGCGTGCCACCGTCAACTCGTCTCCCGGTCGCACCCGGCCGCCCACGATCCGTCCGCAGTAGCCGCGAAAATCCTGGCCGGCGCGACTGACCCACTGCACCGGCATGCGAAATGGTCCGATCTCCAGCGCATCGTCGACGTCGACCGACTCGAGCCATCCGATGATCGTAGGGCCCTCGAACCAGGGCATCGCGGCCGAGCGGCCCAACACATTGTCGCCCTTGAGCGCCGAGACCGGGACGGCAACCGCGTCGGTGAAGCCGAGCGCTTCGGCAAGGTCGGCAATCTCGGCCGCATGACGCTCGAACGCAGTGCGGTCGAAGCCAACCAGGTCCATCTTGTTCACCGCCACGGCGACGTGGCGGATGCCCATCAAGGCGAGGATATGAGCATGACGTCGCGTCTGGGTGAGGACGCCCTTGCGCGCGTCCACCAGCAGCAGGGCGGCATCCGCCTGCGATGCGCCGGTGGCCATGTTGCGCGTGTATTGCTCGTGGCCCGGACAGTCGGCGACGACAAACTTGCGCTTGTCGGTCTCAAAGAAACGCCAGGCGACGTCGATCGTGATGCCCTGCTCGCGCTCGGACATGAGCCCGTCGAGCAGCAGCGCGAAGTCGAGATCGCCCTCCGGCACACGGCCTTTGCTGTCATTGAACAGGCGCGCAAGCTGATCCTCGTAGACGCAGTCGGCGTCGTAGAGGATTCGCCCGAGCAGCGTGGATTTGCCGTCATCGACGCTGCCGCACGTCAACAGGCGAAGCTGCGACTTGGCTTGCTCGGCGGCGATGACGCGGGCGATTATGGCGTCCGGGCTTTCCTCTTCCGGCATCTGATGGGGCGTGTCGCGCATCAGAAATATCCTTCCTGTTTCTTGCGCTCCATCGATCCGGGCTGATCGTGGTCGATCAAGCGTCCCTGGCGCTCGCTCATGCGCGTCGACCGCATCTCGAGCAGGATGTCGGCAAGCGTGGCGGCGGTGCTATCGATCGCCCCGGTATAGGGATAGCAGCCGATGGAGCGGAACCGGACCGACCTCTTTTCGGGGGACTCTCCCGCCTCGAGCGGCATGCGGTCGTCGTCCACCATGATCCAGGTGTCTTGGCGCCGGACGACGGGCCGAGGTTTCGCGAAGTAAAGAGGAACGAGGGAGATGCCTTCGATCCAGATGTAGTCCCAGACGTCGCGCTCGGTCCAATTTGACAGCGGAAATACACGCATCGACTCGCCGGGGGCGAGGCGCGTGTTCCAAGCATGCCAGAACTCCGGCCGCTGCGTCTTTGGCTCCCAGCGCTGCGCTGGGTTGCGGTGTGAGAAGATGCGCTCCTTGGCGCGCGACTTCTCCTCGTCGCGGCGTGCGCCGCCGATCGCAGCATCGAAACCCCAGCGCGCCATTGCTTGCTTCAGTCCCTCGGTCTTCATCGCATGGTTGTAGACCGCCGAAGATGCGGTGAACGGCGTGATGCCAGCGCGCGCGGCTTCCTCGTTCGTGTGAACGAGGAGTTCGAACCCAAGGCGCGCGGCGATGCTGTCGCGGTGGGCGATCATTTCCCGGAACTTCCATCCGGTATCGACATGCAGCACCGGGAACGGCAGCGGCGCCGGTGCGAATGCCTTTTGCGCCAGATGCAGCAGGACCGAGCTGTCCTTGCCGATCGAGTAGAGCAGCACGGGCCGCTGAAAACAGGCGGCAACCTCTCGGATAATGGCGATCGACTCGGCCTCGAGCCGGCGTATGTGCGAGAATCGTTCATCAACTCGGCTGGGAGCTTCGATGACTGTCATATCAGCATGGTCTCTCGACTTGTGCGGCCGCCGAGAAGATGGCGGCTTCTTGAGCTTCCAAGTGTCACTTGCAGAGGCGGCGCGCGGCCAGGTCGCCACGACACGGTGCGTGCAGCCGCGAATGGCCGTGGGGCATTCAGCTTCGCCCGGCTTTCAAATGTCGGCATAGCAGTGCGTCTCCGCGGCGGACCCAGGGTGGGTGACCGCGCCTTTCGAGGCGGGCCCCACGGTCTGCGCAAATTTCCAAAGCGCGCCTGACTGGAAGTCGTGACGATGCGGTCGCCACGCCTTGCGCCGAACCTCCAGCTCTTCGGCCGAGAGCTCCACGTCAAGCGTACCCGCCTCGGCATCGATGGCGATGATGTCACCGTCCTTCAGCAATGCGATCGGGCCGCCAACGGCCGCTTCCGGATCGACATGCCCAATGCAGAAGCCGCGCGTGGCGCCGGAGAAGCGCCCGTCGGTGACAAGCGCCACCTTGTCGCCCATGCCCTGGCCGTAAACGGCTGCCGTGGTCGCCAGCATCTCGCGCATGCCGGGCCCGCCTTTTGGCCCTTCATAGCGAATGACGATGACCTCCCCTGACTGGTATTTACGCTTCTGGACGGCGTCGAAGGCCGCTTCCTCGGAGTCGAAGCACCGGGCCGGCCCGCGGAATTGGAGGTTCGTCATACCAGCCACCTTGACGATCGCGCCCTCGGGGGCGAGCGTGCCGCGCAGACCGGCCACGCCGCCGGTGGTGGTGATCGGATCGGAGATCGGGCGAACGATGTCCTGGTCGGTCGGGAAGACTACATCGGCCAGGTTTTCGGCGATCATCTTGCCTGTCACCGTGATGCAGTCGCCGTGCAGATAGCCGCCGTCGAGCAGCGCCTTCAGCAGCACCGACACACCGCCGATCTCGAACAGATCCTTGGCAAGGTAGCGCCCACCGGGTTTGAGATCGGCGATGTAGGGCGTGCGCTTGAAGATCTCGGCGACCGCATGCAGGTCGAAGTCGATGCCCGCCTCGTGCGCGATCGCCGGCAAGTGCAGCGCCGCATTGGTCGAGCCGCCAGAAGCCGCCACCACGGTAGCGGCGTTCTCCAGTGCCTTGCGGGTGACGATGTCGCGCGGCCTGAGATCGCGCGCCAGCAGGTTCATCACGGCCTTGCCGGACGCTTCCGCGAAGGCGTCGCGGCTCTCGTAGGGCGCCGGGGTACCGGCCGAGCCGGGCAGTGCGAGCCCAAGCGCCTCGGAGACGCAGGCCATGGTATTGGCAGTGAACTGGCCGCCGCAGGAGCCTGCGGAAGGGCAAGCGACACATTCGAGCGCGTGCAGCTCGTCGGCGGAAATCTGGCCAGCCTGATAGCCGCCCACCGCTTCGTAGACGTCCTGCACGGTGACGTCCTTGCCGCGGAAGCGCCCGGGCAGGATTGTTCCGCCGTAAAGGAACACGCTCGGGACGTTGAGGCGGACCATCGCCATCATCATGCCGGGCAGCGACTTGTCACAGCCGGCAAGGCCAACCAGCGCGTCGTAGCAATGGCCGCGCATGGTGAGCTCGATCGAATCGGCGATCACTTCCCGGCTCACCAGCGACGACTTCATGCCCTGGTGACCCATGGCGATACCGTCGGTCACGGTGATGGTGGTGAACTCGCGCGGCGTGCCACCGGCCGCCTTGACGCCCAGCTTGGCCGCCTGCGCCTGGCGGCTGAGCGCGATGTTGCACGGCGCCGCCTCGTTCCAGCAGGTGGCGACGCCGACAAAGGGCTGGGCAATCTCCTTTTCGGTCAGCCCCATGGCGTAGAGGAACGAACGATGCGGCGCGCGCTCGGGACCAACGGTCGTGTGGCGACTCGGCAGCCTGGATTTGTCGAAGCTATGTGTCATGGGTCGGCCTCGGTTTGTGAATAGGGATCCGTTGCTTTCAATCCGTCGGCGCAATGCGCCAACGGACCACGCCTTCCGGGCAGAACACCCGCACCTGCTCCCTTCCAACCGGCTGGGTTTCGGGCGGCTTCCAAGCTGACTGCACGAGCGTGACGGTCTCGGTATTGGGCGGCAGGCCGTAAAAACGTGCGCCGTTGAGCGACGCGAAGGCTTCGAGCCGATCGAGCGCCCCTTCCTCATCAAAGACCTGGGCGTACAATTCGAGCGCAACCGGCGCCGTAAAGATGCCGGCGCAGCCGCAGGCCGATTCCTTGTCCCGGACCAGGTGCGGCGCCGAATCCGTGCCGAGGAAGAAGCGGGGGTTGCCGGAGGTCGCGGCGTTCCTTAATGCGAGGCGATGGCCCTCCCGCTTGGCCACGGGCAAACAGAACATATGCGGCCGGATACCGCCCGCGAACATCGCGTTGCGATTGATCATCAAATGATGAACAGTAATGGTGGCTCCGATGGGCCCCTCGGCGTCCTGCACATAGTCCACGGCTTCGGCGGTCGTGATGTGCTCCAGGACGATCCGCAGCGCCGGGAAATCGGACCGCAGCCGGACAAGCACCCGGTCTATGAACGCCTTCTCCCTGTCGAAGACGTCGACCTCGCCGTCGGCCACCTCGCCATGGACCAGAAGCGGCATGCCGATGGCCTGCATCCGCTCCAACACCGGATAGACCCGGCGGACATTCGTGACACCGGCGGCGGAATTGGTCGTGCTGCGCGCCGGATACATCTTGACCGCGGTGATAACTCCCTCGGCGAAGCCTCGAGCTACCTCCACTGGATCGGTCTCATCGGTGAGGAAGCAGGTCATCAGCGGCACGAACCTGGAGCCGTCGGGCAAGACGCGCCGGATCCGATCGCGATACGCCGCAGCTTGGGCAGCCGTCGTGATCGGCGGATCGAGATTGGGCATGATAATGGCGCGGCCGAAGGTGCTCGCCGTCCATGGCAGCGCCATCTGCAGCATGGCCCCATCCCGAAGGTGCACGTGCCAGTCGTCAGGCCGAAGGAGGGTCATCTCGTTCACCGGGGTCACCTTCGCTCCGCTTCGCGCGCCTGACGCGCATCTTGCGGTTCTATCCAGAGCTCCAGCGGCATGAGGCGGGCCGACTTCTTCGACTGATGGCGATCCATGCGGCGGAGCACATTGTCGAGAAAACGTACTGCCTCGACGATGAAAGGTCCTTTGTTGAGCATCACGCATTCGGCGCGCTGCGCCATGGCCGCATCGGTTACTTCCGCCCGGCTGGGCGATCCTTCTTCCACCAACCCAGCCAACACCTGGGTCGCCCAGATGACAGGCACATGGGCTGCCTCGCATAGCCAGAGAATGTTCTCTTGGACTTCGCTGATGTGTTCGAAACCAAGTTCGACCGCCAGATCGCCACGCGCGATCATGACCGCCAGCGGTTGTTGCCCGGCGCCATGCACGATCAGTTCGGGAAGGTTCCTGACGGCGAGCGCGGTTTCGATCTTGAGCACTAACGGCTGCGCGGGGCGTTCGCCGCGTCGTGCTGCCAGTTCCTGCTGAATAAGGGTGATGTCTGACGGACGCTGAACGAAGGAAAACCCGACGAGATCGGCATTCTCCGCGACGAAATCGAGATCCTGCAGATCCTTCTCGGTCAGGGGCGGAAGATCGAGCGCCGTATCCGGGAAGTTCAGTCCCTTTTTGCGTCTGAGCTTCTCCCCTTTGCTGCGCGCCTGCTTCACGCGAAGCATCGCGCCGTCAGGCTCAATCCTTTCGACGCGCGCTCCAATGCGGCCATCGTCGATGAAGACCCGTGCTCCGGCTTCAAGCTGATCAAGTACGGCAGGGAACGTCACACGGATGACGATATCGCCAGCCTTTAGCTGAGCGGGCATGCGACCAGCCAACATGAGAAGGTCGCCGCGGTGGAGCCGCGTCTTCTTCGGCGCGCAGACTTCGGCGATCCGGCATTTCGGGCCGGCGATATCCATGAGGATTGGACAGGTCCTGCCTTGCTCAGCCGCCGCGGCGCGGCTGTTCTCGATCATGGTCGCCCAGGTCTCCGGTCCCCCATGCGCGCAGTTGATGCGCAGGCAATCGGCGCCGGCCCGAATGATGTCAGCCACCAGGGCGCGATCTTCACTGGCTCTGGTCGGCAACGTGACCATGATCCGCGTGCCGGGCCCGTGCGGATCGCTCCCGAAAATCCTGGCCTGCTCTCGCCTCAAAATCCGCTTTCCGTTCCGGAAGGCTAAGGGGACGGGATGGGACACGGCGGGCTCGCCGGCGATTTCGGTCAGCCTCGCGCAGACGGCGTCAAGGGTCGCCATAACGCGGCCCTCACTCCGCCCGAGCGAAGTCAGTCCAAGCGCCGAGAGCTGATGTTGTAGACCGCTTAAATCATGGCGACGAAACGCTAGATACTGCGCGAGATTGATGGCTCCAGGCAGAAAACTCGGCCGAGCCACGTTGGGGGTCCAGTCCTCCACAATGGCTTGGCTCTCCCGAATGACGGCAGCTCGGATGCGAACGATCCTGGACAGGAGGCGCTTCGCAGACACCTTCCGGTCTGCCTCACGGGTGCGGCCCGCAGCAGGACGTTTCAAGCTCGAACGTTGGATCGCATTCAGCGTCATTGGCTCTCCGATCGCGCGTCCTACAAGATCACGCGGTACCGCGGCCGGCGGCCTCGATGTTCCTGCGCAAAAGCGGATCGAGGCCGAGCTTGTTGGCCAAATCGTCGAGCCAAGCCGCTTCGGCGGGAGTATCGGCATCAATTGCGATGAAGGCTGCCAGGTACACCTGCGCGGCCTCCTCAGGAGAATTCGCAGCGGCGGCGAGTTGCTCCGGCGTATCCGGATGGGCGATCAGAGACTCGAGAAAATGCCGCTCCTCGCCCGGGAGAGCGCTCGCTTCGACGCGCTCGATCAAACGGGAACGCTCGGTCTCGTCAAGGCGACCATCGGCCATGGCCGACGCGATCATCGCACGCAACAGGAGGGTGGCGCTGCTGTCTGCCGGCAGAGCACTCGGTGGCGACAACAGACCGCCGGAAGCCGGTTGTGCCGCACCGGCCTGCTGCGGCGAGAGGCCGCCAAGCGCATCGCGGATGGTTTGCGGAACGAGCGGCTTGCCGTCGCGATAGTTGCTGTAGGCCTTATAGGCGAGCCCTCCGAGCAGGGCGACAGCCCCGATCTGCAAAGCGCTGCCGCCGAGCTTCCGCGCGTGCTTGGAGGTCAGGAGCGTGCCCGCCAAACCACCCGCGAGCGCGCCAGTTCCGAGTGCGCCCACATTGCTGGAGAGGTAATCGCCGAGGCCCGCGCGTCTACTGCGGTCGACCGGTAGTCCGACTTCCGCGTTGCCTTGCCGTGATGCCGGGTCACCCGCCAGCACGGTGTTCAGCAGTTTGTTCACGTCGATCATTGTGTTCTCCTGTGATGGACCGGTCGGCTCGTGCCTTTTGCAGACATGCATTCACAGCGCTGCGCCGCGGCAGCAGCGCAGCGGCGATTCAGTGCTACGGCACGTGCAGTTCGCACGCGACGGCGCGTCATCTATACGTGCCGAGCGATTTGCCTTCGCCAGTCGTCTCTTCCGGGTCATTCAGTCGGTCTCGCGGGTTTGCACGATCGCCTGACGATGGAACTCACAGAGCTTGCGGCGTACTTCCTCGCGCGTGATGGCAAATCCGCAACGGGTAAGGTCGCCAAAGAGCTTGTCGACGACATCTTCGTCCCCAGGCTCGCAAAAGTCGGCGTGGTGAACCGCTGTCGCGTAGCCTTGAACTCCATCGTCCCGGAGCTGCATCAGTCGACCGGCCCACAAACCCGCGAGCACGTTGCGGCGGGCAAGGACGTTGTCACGCGTGTCGGTGTCTATGCACGAGTCGGTCCCGGTGGAGGATGCGGTGCCGTGTGTCATGGCAGCAATAGGGACATCAACGTTCATCGATCATCTCCGGCAGAGCGGGCATGGGGGTGCTCTCCGACGGGGAGCGGAGGCAAATCCGTCTGGCCGCGACCATGAGTTTCCTCGCGCGCGGCCGCACGTGTCTTCCAGAGCGAGAAGAGCACACCGCCCGCGATGAGGGACAGGGTCACGCCGAGCGAGATCGCGGGGTCGAGTTTGCCGACGATCTGGTTCCAGAAGATCTTCGCCCCGATGAAGACCAGCACGATGGCGAGCGCGTATTTCAGATACTCGAAGCGATGCACCATGGCGGCGAGAGCGAAATAGAGGGCGCGCAGCCCGAGGATCGCCATGATATTGGCCGTGTACACGATGTAGGTGTCCGTCGTAATGGCGAAGATCGCCGGCACCGAGTCGACCGCGAATACCAGATCGGCGATGTTGATCATGACCAGCGCCAGAAACAGGGGCGTCGCAAAGCGCGCGAGCTTGCCTGTCTTCGGGTCTGGCTTGCGAACGAAGAAATGCGAACCGTGCAACTCTGCCGACACCCGCATACGCTTGGACAGAAAGCGCACGATCGGGTTCTTCGACACGTCTTTTTCGCCCTCGCCGACGACGAGGATCTTGATCCCCGTGGCGATCAGAAAGACAGCGAAGATGTAGAGTACCCACTCGTACTGCTGCACGAGCGCCGCGCCGAGCCCGATCATGATGCCGCGCAAGACCAGCACCGCGATGATCCCCCACAGCAGGGCCCGGTACTGATACTTGGCGGGAATGGCGAAATAACTGAAAATCAGCGAGATGACGAAGACGTTGTCGATCGAAAGCGCCTTCTCCAGAGCGTAGCCCGTGAAGTACTCCATGCCCGAGGTCGGGCCCATGGACCACCACAGCCAAGCACCGAACACGAGCGCGACAGCGATGTAGAACACCGATAGCTTCAGGCTTTCCGCGACACCGAGCTCTTTATCCTTCTTGTGAAGAATGCCGAGGTCGAAGGCGAGCAGCGCGCCGACCACGAAGAGGAAGGCGAGCCATAGCCAGACAGACTTGCCGAGGAAATCGCTGGTCAGGAAATCGGCGAGCAGTTCCATGCGTAATCCTTACTATTCGGGTGTTTGAGAGCACCCGTTGAATGCGTTACGGGCTCCCTATTGCGCCATGCTCGAACGCCAGCGGGACCCGGGGCCTTCGGGAGCGTTTGAGACGTTAGCGAGCGGGCCAATTGCGATAGCGCCAATGGCTCTTGTTCGGGTTGTCGCTCGCCGATGCACTGCCGTATGTGCTCCATCTCAATGTGAGAGGAACACTGGCAGCGGCGGGTTCGCGACGATGGTCTTCGTCGCGCCACCCAGGATGAAGTCGCGCAAGCGGGAGTGCCCGTAGGCACCCATTACGAGCAGGTCGAGGTCGTGCGCGGTTGCATACTCTTCGAGAGCCTGGCCGATCGTCCGGCCGGCGGCGTCTTCCTCCTCCAAGACAGCCTCGATCCCATGACAGGCGAGATGCTCCGCGAGTTCCCCTCCCGAGCTTCTCGTATCGGGCGCCTTCTTCTGTGTGATCGTCACCACCCGCACGGTCTTGGCGCGCTGAAGGAGCGGGAGGGCATCCGCCACGGCTCGTGCCGCGGGCCGGCTGAAGTCCCAAGCCACTCCAACGACATCGAGGGAAAAGAACTGCTGCTTTTTGGGCGTTTCCGGGAAGACAATCGTCGGTCGCCCAGAGCCGAGTATCACGCACTTGGCGATTTGTTGCTGTAGGTCCGCGTGCTTGCCGATCGGGACCATCGTGACATCGTGCATCCTGGCGCGTTCAGTCACGATGTCCGGGAGCTGCACCGTGGTGCATGACACGATGATCTGCTGGTGTGTGAGGCCACGCTTCGTCGCCATGCTTTCGAACGCACCGATCAGATTCTGGGCATGCGCCACGCTCCTCCGCCGCGCCGCCGCAATCATGCCCGGGATGTCGAGCAACATGTCCGCAACTATGTTGCTGGCTAGCGGGATCTCGACCTTGAAAGTCAGCGCCGAGATGCGCGCGCCTAACGCCGCGGAGAAGTCGACCGCTTGCTCGACGGCCGCAACCGGGGTCGGATCGGGATAGCTGCTCACGTGAAGCAGGGCGTCGTTGAAAGCCATTCTCTCAAATCCCAGCTTGGTCCGGATGGTTCGGGACGGCATCGCCCTCTTGTGCCGTCGTTGTTCGTCAGTCCGCACGGCGCCTGTTCCTCCCCGTCCGTTTGCCTGTACCTTTGCCGAGCGCAGAGCTGCTTGGTGACGTCGGGGAACGAAGCCGCTGCGCTCGATTTCAATGGCTGAAGGCTCCGACGCGGTCTGGCCAACGATGCCGCGGTCGGGAAGCCGATCCGCCGGTTTCACGACGATCGTATTGCCGATCGCCGTGATGCAGTCGGCGTGCAAGCACCATCGGTCGGTCCCTGTCAGGCGTCTGAACAACGATCATCAATCCTCCATCCACCCAGATTCTTGAGCATGTGCGGAATGTGGGCTTGATTGATCGTCAAAAAAAGCAGATTAATAATAGTGCTTTGATCGAGAAAAACTGCGGATCGGAGTACAAGCAGCCACACTACGCTGGACGGTCACGAACCAGCATCGAGCGCGCTGCCGAGCAGCTGCGTCTCGCCCGCAGACCATCAGAACGGAACACTCAAGGAAGCCTTCGGAACAGCGCCATTCCGCCGCGCGGGGCGCGTGCCGACTGGCGCTGTCCCGCGGCGGGACAATTGACTGTGTCCCTGTGTTCGACGCAAGTGCTCTCACGGCATCCTTCTGAACGCTCAAGGGCCGAAAAGCCTTACGCTAGCTGCGCAATCTCAAGCAGACCGTGGAGCGGCTGGGGTAGCGCGCGCAATAAGTGCTCATGACTCACCTCGTGTCAGCCGTCTTGGCTGTCACGAGCTAGGCTCGGCCGGACGGCCTCAGCGGCGTGTGCTGTCGACTACTGTCGCTAGGCATCAGTTTGGTCCCAGACTTGCCCAAGCGCGCCTCAGCGCGCTGGACGGTGTGGCGGCTGGGTAAACTGCCAAGGTCGGCAATGCCAGGGCGCGTGAGGAAAGCCACGCCAGCCGAAGGTAGCTTGCGCCGCGGCCTGTCATGCTGATCGATTGCTTGATGTTGACTTTGCCATCAGGGTCGCGGACCACTGGCGGCTGTTAACCCCCGACAGTCGCCATGTCGGACCGCTTCGGGCGAAAAGGTAAGGAAACCGGCATGAGGCTTCTGCTCACATGCGCAACCGTCGCGCTGCTCGCTCTGTCGGCCTGCAACGCGCCTGAGCGTGAGCCTGACGATGACGATCGCACGGAGCAGCGCGGCCAAGACGATGATGAAGAATAATCAATGAACAGAATGTTGGCCGCTATGTCGCTTCTCTCACTAGCGGCCTGTGACAGCGGCGGCGTCGTCGACCAAAGTATCCGGCGTGGGGTTCGGCAAAGTGCTGTGCAAGCCTGCACGGCTTGGGTTCCTCAGTCTGAGATCGCGCTGGCGGCGGGGGTCGATCCAGAGCGCCTTTGCGGCTGCGCGGCAGATCGCATCTTGGAGGGGAAAGGCGCGTCCGACCTCGCCGATCTGAGGCCGAGCAGCCCAGAACTTCGTGCTGCCGTTGCTCAGTGCGTCGCGGAGGACCAGACGGCCGAGACAGGTGCAAGAAAATGATCGATCGATTGGACAACCTCGACGCGTCGTCACAGCAGTTGTGACCTACACCGAGTTTGAGAATAGGGCCGCAGAGCCGAGGAGAGTTGAAGGTGGTCGGAGCTGTTTACGGCCTCGCTACCGGGGAGGTGCGGTGGCAGTGAGAGGGGAAAGAGGCACTGTTGCCGTTCGAACGGCCAAGCCTGTAATACACCGAGTGCCTAGCCGTACTGACCCTGCAAGCTTGCGGCCGAATATCGGGCGTGACTTCATTGAAGGCTACGTCAGCTTGACGGCTCGCACGATCTGCCACGCGGCCAACCCGAGTACGAGCAGGCCAACGGCAATAGTTAGATAACGGGCGGGCGCGAGCCGCGCAACGAAGCCGGCCAGGGGTGCCGCCGCAAGCCCGCCGACGATCAGCCCGACCACTTCGATAGCGTAGGTTCTGACGTCCACTGGAAGGTTGCCGTGAGCAGGGCAGCCAAGAATGCCGACGAAATGGCGCTGGTCACGAAGAACTCCGCGCCGCTCACCGTGCCGACTATCCCGCACGCCCATCAACTGGTATGGACGGCCTGCACCGGCAGCGCGGGTGACAAACTTCAGGAGGAAGTGTGTGATGGCCTCACGCGACATGCCCGGACGCACTCTGCCTGGGGGCTATTCGCTTGCCTTTTTGAAGGGCGACCTGTCGGGGGGGCTGGTGGCGGGCGTGATCGCGCTGCCATTGGCATTGGCGTTCGGCGTTCAATCGGGGCTCGGCGCAGCCGCAGGCCTCTACGGTGCCATCGCGCTTGGGATCCTTGCTGCGGCGCTTGGCGGCACCCGTACGCAGGCATCGGGTCCGACCGGACCGATGACCGTCGTCTCAGCCTCCGTGGTGGCGACGGCTATCGCGACGACCGGCAGCGTGGAAGCGGGGCTGGGCATCGCTCTGCTGGCTTTCCTTTGCGGCGGCATCCTGCAAGTCGTGCTCGGACTTGTTGGCGTCGGTAAGTACGTCAAGTTCTTCCCCTATCCCGTTGTATCAGGCTTCATGAGCGGCGTCGGACTGATCATTATCGTGCTTCAGATCTGGCCGTTCCTCGGATCTGCGTCGCCGAAATCGCCGCTGGAGGTCTTCACCCGCATCGCCGAACCGATCGCCGCCGTGAACTGGAGCGCGGTGATGCTGGGGGCGATCACCGTAGCGGTGTACTATCTGTTCCCGCGTGTGACCAAAGCGGTGCCAAACGTGCTCGTGGCCCTCCTGGTGGGCACGTTGGTCGCTGTTTTCGCGGACCTAGACGTGCCCAATGTGGGTGCAATTCCCAGCGCTATTCCCGGGCTGCAGCTGGACCAGATGTTCTCGGTGTCGCCCGAGCACTATCCGCTCATCATCGGGTTCGGCGTCACCCTGGCACTGCTCGGTTCAATCGATTCCCTGCTGACCTCGGTGATCGCCGATAACATCACCAAGACCAAGCATGACAGCCGGCGCGAACTGATCGGACAAGGCATCGGGAACAGCGTCGCGGCGATCTTCGGTGGCATCCCAGGCGCCGGCGCGACGAAGGGAACGGTGGTCAACATCAACGCTGGCGGAACGACGCGGCTGTCCGGCGTTGTGCATGGCCTGTTCCTGCTGGCCGTGCTCCTCGGGCTCGGCCGGTTCGCCGGCTACATACCCCTAAGCGTTCTCGCCGGGCTCCTGATTCCGGTCGGCCTCTCCATCATAGACTACAAGGGCTTCCGGCATCTCGTCCGGATACCCCGTGCCGACGCCGCCGTGCTGCTCATCGTCATGGGTATGACCGTGTTCGGAAACCTCATCCATGCCGTCGCGATCGGCGTGGTCCTGGCCAGCATTCTGTTCATGAAGAAGATGAGCGACCTGACCGAGGCGAACTCCCATGTCGGCGAACTCACCGATCAGCCTTGGGCCGATGAAGAGAAGGCACTCGACGCCCATCCAGGGCAAATCTACATCAAGCACATGTACGGACCGCTCTTCTTCGGCTCCGCATCGCGGTTCCAGGAGATGGCGAGCACGGTCGACGCGAACGCCGCGCTGCTGGTGATCCGCATGGAAGAGGTTCCCTATGTCGACCAGTCAGGGCTTTACGCACTGGAGCAGGTCGCCTTCGACCTGCGCCAGAAGGGCGCTCAGGTGGCCCTCACAGGCGTTCAGGAACAGCCCCTCGCCATGCTGCGGGACCTGAAGATTGTCCCTGACCTGATCAGCGAGGACATGCTGTTCGCCGACATGGAGTCGGTGAGCGATTGGCTGAAACGCCGCGGGCCGCCGGCCCGCGAAGATGGAGACGCCATCGCCCCCGTTGGAGCGACTTGATCAAAGGAGAAAGCAATGAATACCGCGTCCGAAATAGCCAACGGAGAAAAGCAGGGCCTCGTCGAGGAGGTCCTCACCAAGGAGGAGCAGGCGAGCCTGACGCCGGACAGGGTAATCGCCCTGCTCACGGAGGGTAACGACCGCTTTGTGAGTGGCGAAGTGACGCTCCGCAACCACAACGAACAGATCCGCCGCGCAGTCGCGGGTCAGTATCCGAAGGCGGTGGTGCTGTCCTGTCTCGATTCGAGGATCCCGGTTGAGGATGTGTTCGACCGGGGGATAGGTGACATGTTCGTGGCGCGAGTGGCAGGCAACACCATCAACGTCGACATCCTCGGCAGCATGGAGTTCGCGTGCAAGGTCGCGGGCGCCAAGCTCGTCGTCGTCATGGGTCACGAGCTTTGCGGTGCGGTCATGGGGGCTATCGACGGCGTCCAGATGGGTCATATTACCGCCCTACTGGGTAAGATCCGGCCGGCGACGCTCAGAACGGACGGCTTCGAAGGCGCCCGAACCAGCGCAAATACCGAGTATGTCCGCTGGGTCGCCGAGCAGAACGTCAGGCTGGGGGTCGAGCGCGTGCGCGCCGAAAGCGCCATCTTGGCCGAGATGGAACAGGCTGGAGAAATCAAGATCGTCGGAGCGATGTACGCGATGGAGACTGGCGAGGTCGAGTTCTTGACTGCCTGAATTGTGGCAGGCCGTTCGCGCGGGGTGATGCACTACAGTGCAGTCGTCCGTTCCAGTGCTGCCCTGTTAGTGTCAGGCCACCGGCACAGGCCGCGCGCAAGAACTCGACGTCCGGGCGGGCGAAACAAGCGGCCATGCATTCCTGAGAAGGAGCACAACTGCACCGCTTCGAGTCCCCGCGGCAGATAAATGGGAAAGAACAGAGCAATGTCGAGCTCGGACTAATAGCCTCCGACCTGACCTCCCGCTCGGACCGGACGTTAGGCAGGGCGCAACTTCTCGGAAATGCTCTGATCTTAGCGCATGTTGTCGCAGGAGAAGAGAGGCTGACCGATACGACCCGAGCACGCTTGCATGCGCACAGCTCCCTTCCTCCGATAGGCGAGGCGTCCCATAGCGGTGGAATGAGCGGGAGCGAATGGCGCTTTTGCCCAACAAACCCGTGACACCGTGAAGCGTTAGGAGACAAAGCGGCGTGGACATCGCACTGCTCCTCATCGGAGGTCTGGCGCTGCTCATCGGGGGCGGGGAGCTGCTGGTGCGCGGATCGGTCAGGCTGGCGGAGCAGATGGGCGTGTCGCCCCTGTTAATCGGGCTGACACTGGTCGGCTTCGGCACGTCGACGCCCGAGCTGGTGACCAGCGTACAGGCGGCTCTGATCGGATCGTCCGGCATTGCGGTCGGCAATATTGTCGGATCGAATATCGCCAACATTTTGCTGATCCTCGGCTTATCGGCTGTGATCTTTCCGTTGGCAGTGCAGACGAACGCGTTGAAACGAGATGGTCTGTTCGTGGTTGTGACGGCGCTCATGTTTCTGGTGGTTGGCTGGACGGTAGGGCTGGAGCGTTGGGTCGGCGGCGCCTTCGTGCTCGGTCTTGTGGTCTACATGGCCTACGCGTACCGGCAGGAGCGCACGGTGGCCGCCGTTGCGGGCGACCATACTGCCGCGTTCGAGAAAGCTGAAGCCATTGAAGGCGTCGATTCGGCGCTCCGCCCGGCCGCGCCGCGCGACCGCGGGGCACCATCATGGCTCAAACCTGTGGCCATCGCGATCGTGGGACTGGTGGCGATCATCTTCGGCGGGCGGCTGCTCGTCGACGGCGCGGTCGAACTCGCGCGCGTCCTTGAGCTGTCAGAGGCGTTGATCGGACTCACGATCGTCGCTGTGGGGACTTCGATGCCGGAGCTTGTCACCTCGTTGGTCGCGGCCGTTCGCCGGCAGTCTGACGTCGCGCTCGGCAATGTGCTCGGCTCCAACATCTACAACATACTCGGCATCGGCGGCTTCACTGCTTTGATCGCGCCTACGCCAGTGCCGGAGCGAATTGCCCAGTTTGACATGCCCGCGATGCTCGTCGCCTCCGGGCTGTTAATGCTTTTCGCTTGGACGGGCCGGAAGATCAGCCGTGCCGAAGGCGCTACGTTCTGCGGAATCTATCTGGCCTACGTCGCTTGGATCATTTCTGCCTCGTAAAAGCCCACCCGAGTGGCTCGGGCTCGACGTGCAAGCGCGCTTTCCATTCCGGATACGGCCCGCCGATCCGACCATCACTGTCGAGGAGGTCGCCCAGCAGCTCGCGCCAGGCGCTGATCGTCGAAAATGTCGATCGCACCCCCGGTCTGCGCCAGCGCATCCATTACGGCCTGTTCGAGCGTTGGCGCGCCTTCGAACGGCGCAATCGCAAACAGACCCGATGGGAGATCGGGATGGAGGAATGGGTCTAGACCGGCTGGTTGAGAAGACTCTTTGCGACGCGTAAGCGACCGCTTAGAAGCCTCTCAATGCAAAACCGGAGTGCTCCAGAATCTCTTGTCAAAGACTCCAGCAATTCGTGTCACGCTACAGCAGCGAAGCGAGCCACGGCCCGGCTGATTGTCGTTGCTGGGGAGAGGGGGCGGCGCTCCCTTTCCCCATGCCAGCGCGTCCGCGCCGGCAGGATTCGGCCGAAATCCGCGTCAGAGATTCTCGGTCCCGCCATGTGGATCGTCACCGGCAGGCCGAGACCGTTCGCGGGCTCGGGGAGCGAAGCGAGTAGAGCCACGGTGCCGCGCAGCGGCAGGCGCATCACCGCTCAATCGGGTCGCGCATAAGCGAGCTGCGCCCGCCCGGTATATGCCGGTAGAGCGTCGACGGCTGCACTCCGAGTCGCCGCGATCGAGCGCGAGGTCTTCGAGCTGGTCGGCCTCCGCTTCGCTCAGGTCGCCCAGCGTGAAATTCAGGTGCCGTTTGCGCGCGCCCTCGACGATCGAGAAGCCGCCCGACAGCAACGGCGTCACGGAGCCCGTGTCGATCGGGCGACGCCCCGCGCCCCATTCCTGACCGAGGGCGGGCCGAAACGCCTTTCCAACCATCACGATCCCGGCGCTGATCGGCTGGCCGGTGGGTTGGGTGACGTCGAAATGAAGGTACCGGGCGTTGACCGGCTCGGCGAAGCACCAGATGTTATTTGCGGTGTCGATCGGTCGGCCGACGACGTTGAAACACCGTCCCCAGGCGCGCGGCTTCAACATCCCGTCCCATTCCGCCGGGCCTTCGATCCCGCCCGTGCCCGCGAACCGATCGACCAGCAACGGTCGCTTCAGATCGGCGGTATCGTCAGCCAACGCGATCCGCAGCACGCCGCCATCGACCGACGCGTCCAGCACCTTGCCGACCGTGGCGATCGGCGGGAGGGCGAGATCGGCGTTCTCGGGCCCGATCCGCACCGTGATCGGCGCGTCGGTCCAGATCAGTGAGGCGAGCGTATCCAACGCCGCATTGCTGCCCGGTGCCTATCGCGTCGATATACCTTCGTATATCATAGGAGTTGTTTCGGCCGTTGCTCTCAGGATTTCCGCGCGGTTCATCTGGTAAACTGCGTGTATCAGGCCGAGTTGCTGCCAACCCGTGTCGCGCGGCAAGTCGTCCTCGACGCACCAGCGACATTCAGTGCGACCCATGGCAGGATTGACGTGCCAGTGTGAATGCGGCCGGGGCGCAAGCTGCCGATCCAGCACCTTGGCGGTGCCGGCAGCTGTGGGCTGACGGTGACCGCCAGTCGCATGCGAACGAGAATATACAGGGTTCTTTTGACGCACCGCTGGCGCGCAAAACCCCTGAATGGATGCGAGTTTGAAGATCATGGCTCTCTCCGTGCCGGCCGCAAAGACCACCAGCCCATAGCCGTTGATGATCATTGGCGTTGTCGTCCTGGCTCTCCGCCGTCGCGCAGCAGTCGACGCGACACCTCAATGCGACAGGAGCACCGGCGATGGCGGGTGGGCGATGATGGTCTTCGTCGCGCCACCCAGGATGAAGTCGCGCAGGCGGGAGTGCCCGTAGGCCCCCATCACGAGCAGGTCGATTGCATGCGCGGTCGTATATTCTTTGAGAGCTTGCCCGATCGTCCGCCCGGCGGCCTCTTCCTCCTCCAGGACAACCTCGATGCCATGAAAGGCGAGATGCTTCGCCAGGTCCGCGCTTGAGTGGTTCGTATCAATCGTCTTTTCCTGTGTGATCGTCACCACCCGCACCGTCTTGGCACGCTCCAGGATCGGGAGGGCATCGGCCACCGCCCGTGCCGCGGCCCGGCTGAAATCCCAAGCCACTCCGACGACGTCGAAAGACAAGGAACCACTGCGTTCTGGTACTTCGGGGAGGATAATCGTGGGGCGTCCAGAGCCGAATATCACGCTCTCGGCGACATATTGCTGAAGCGTCGCCTGCTCGCCGATCGGGATCATCGTGATATCGTGCATCCTGGCATGTTCGGTCACGATGGCCGCCAGCTGCGAGGTCGTGCACGACTCGACGATCTGCTCGTGTGGAACGCCGCGCTTCGTCGCCATGCCTTTGAACGTGCTGATCAGAGCCTGGGCATTGGCCGCGCTTTTCTGCCGCTCGGCCGCAACCATTCCCGGGATGTCGAGCAGCGTATTCGCAAGCACGTTACGGGCGGTCGGAATCTCTATTTTGAAAGTGAGCGCTGAGATGCGCGCGTCCAGCGCCCCGGCGAAGACGACAGCTTGCTCGATTGCCGCGGCCGACGTCGGCTCCGGATAGCTGCTCAACTGGAGCAAGGCGTCCTTGAAAGCCATTCTTCTTATCTCCTCAATTGATCTGCTGCTTCACATTGACCGCATCACACGGCTCACCTTGCGTCCGCTTTCATCTTCACCTTGCAAATTCCTTATCCGCGTTTTCCAACGCTGCGATCCGCTCTTCCAAAGCCGGATGCGTTCTGAACAGGCGCATCAGTCCGCCCCGTGCCGTCCCCGAAATGCCGAATGCGGCCATCTTGTCCGGCAGAGACGCCGGCTGCAGCGCCGCCAAACGGCGCAGGGCGGCGATCATGTGCCGCCGGCCGGCGAGCTCGGCGCCACCCCGGTCGGCGCGGAATTCCCGCTGGCGGGAGAACCACAAGACGATGATCGATGCGAGGACGCCAAGCAGTAATTCGGCGACAATCATCGTGACGAAGAAAGCAGGACCGTGACCGCTCTCGGTCCTGAACACCACCCGGTCAACCACATGGCCGATCACCCGCGACAGGAACATGACGAAGGTGTTGACCACGCCCTGGATGAGCGCCATCGTCACCATGTCGCCATTGGCGGCGTGCGACACCTCGTGCCCGAGCACCGCCTCGGCCTCTTCCCGGCTCATCTGCTGCAAGAGGCCAGTCGACACGGCGATGAGGGAGGCATTCTTGCTCATGCCGGTGGCAAAGGCGTTCACCTCCGGCGAGTCGTAGACCGCAACCTCGGGCATCTTGATGCCGGCGACCTGGGCCTGGCGGGCGACGGTTTGCACCAGCCACTGTTCCATCGGCGTCTTCGGTTGGGAGATGACCTGGGCGCCGACCGCACGCTTGGCCGTCCATTTCGAGAGGGCAAGGGAAATGAAGGCGCCGCCGAAGCCGAAGACGGCCGCGAAGATGAGCAAAGCGTTGAGATTGAGGCCCTGTTCGTTGAGGTAGGGTTCGACCCCCAGCAAGCGCAGGGTGATCGACAGCACCAGCACCACGGCCAAATTGGTTGCCAGAAAAAGCGCAATGCGTTTCACCCGGCGCTCCTCACGAAATGTCTGCGACCAGAATCTTCATAGTCCCACGCGCCCAACTCGGCGTAGCGGCGAAGCGATTGACCTCTTGCCGCTGCGCCTGAAGCGCTGATGCTCCACGTCTGCCGTCGTCGTCCGGCCATCCGCGTGGCGCGCACGGCGCTTCCCCTCAGTCGAAAAAGTCTGACAAGAAGGATCTCTTGCGCTTCTTGTGGCCGTAGCTGCGATGATCATCGTCATCGTCGTAGTGGCGTTGCTCACGGATTTCGCGCGACCCGGTCGTGCGGGCTGCAGGCGACGCATCTTCGGTGCTGCGAGCGATGATCTTGTCGAGCTCGCCCCGGTCAAGCCACACTCCGCGGCAGGTCGGGCAATAGTCGATCTCGACGCCTTGTCGGTCGGACAGCACCAACCCGGTCTTGCAGGTCGGACAGGGCATCGCCGCCACAGTTTCCTCGGTTCGCATGGTTCAAACCCTCTCCTGCCGACCGAAGCGGACGAGCAACTGCAGGCGATCCTTCACCGCGAGCCTGAGCTTTTTCAGCCGCAGCAGTCTGATGCCGTCGGGAAAACGCCGCTTGTGCTCGTGTCGAATCGCATCGTCGAGCTGGCCGTGGACGACCGTCAGCTTGTATATCAAAGCACTCATACTCATAGCCTTTCTCCGGTTGGTTGTTTGAGATGTGGTCCTCGCGGTACTCCTCGCCAAATTCCTACTGAGCCGGAACCGTCAAACGAATCTCCACACGCTCCTCCACCTGGCGGAACAGCAAGAGATCGATTGACTCTTGGTCGCGCTTGAAGCGGTGATGTTCGGCCTCGGGCGATCCATTCACCACCTCATGGGCGTATCCTGCGGCCGCGAAGCCTTGAACGTAGTGCGCTCGCACGGCCTCAAAAGCGGCGCGCCCGGCATAGCGGACCTCGACCGTCTTCTCCCCGCGCGCGAAATAGCTGCGCACCAGGCCGGGAAAGCGCGGCACGGGCCCCGCATCGGTGCCGCTGACGTCGCTCGCCGGCGGGTTTTCCGCGAGATCCGGCACCCACTGTCCGATCTGTTCTTTCAGGCCTGGCACCACCTGTTCGATCTGCGTCGCCGCATCGTTGGCAAGGCGCCTGCCTGCCTCGGTTGCCGTCGGAAACTGCCCCCACAACCAGGACAGCAACGCGATCCCGGCCCAGGTCACCAGACCGAGGATCCCGACAACGGCGGCAACCAGGATCAGCCAGGTGCGCGCCCGCACCTTGCTCAAAGCCGAGACGGCCAGCGCCGAAAACCGATGCTTATGGAGGGGGCTGCGCATCACCGCCTCACGAAGCCCGTTCACTGAAGGTGTCGCGCACGCGCCGCAGGCGGCGCCC
This sequence comes from Hyphomicrobium sp., assembly GCF_051860585.1. Taxonomy (GTDB): domain Bacteria; phylum Pseudomonadota; class Alphaproteobacteria; order Rhizobiales; family Hyphomicrobiaceae; genus Hyphomicrobium_C. The sequence goes on along the minus strand of NZ_JBHYDS010000010.1, from coordinate 48,768 downwards.
CAGAGTCCGCTTGGCCCGATCCGCGGCGCGATTCACCGCGACATGAAAGTCCGCCTCTGTCTCCTCGATGACGATATCTGACCGCCCGTTCAGCCGAACGCGCAGACTGCAGCGCTTGTCTATGCCGCCCTTCGGTCCGTTGATATCGGACAAGACTACGGCAACGCCGCGAATGTGCTCTGGAAATTGCGACAGTGCGAATGCCAGCCGATATTCCACATGCTCACGCAGCTCCTCTGTGAGGTCCGCGTTACGCACTTGAATCGCGATTCTCATCATTCCTCCATCCACCAGCCGAGTTCGCGCAGTATCTAGGCTTGATCGATCATCAAAAAAAGCAGATAATCCGGTGTGTTTCAGTCGAAAAAAACTGCTGATTGGATTGGCCGGCCGTGTTGAATTACAAGCAGCTGCACTATTTCTGGAAGGTCGCGAAGGCCGGCAGCATTGCGCGCGCCGCCGAGCAGCTGCGTCTGGCGCCGCAGACCATCAGCGCCCAGATCGGCACGCTGGAGGAAGCGCTCGGAACCGAGCTGTTCCGCCGCGCCGGGCGGCGGTTGGAATTGACTGCGGCGGGGCAGTTGACCCTTTCCTACGCCGACGAGATCTTCCAGATCGGAAGAGAGCTGGAGGAGACGGTGCGCAACCGCCCCGGCCGCAGCGACATGCTCTTACGGGTAGGGGTGGCGGACGTCGTGCCGAAGTCGATGGCCTATCACCTGCTCGCTCCGGCACTGACTAGTGCCGGGCGTGTGCGGTTGATCTGCCGGGAAGACAAGCTGGATCGGCTGTTCGCGGAACTCGCCATCCACAAGATGGATCTCGTGATCGCCGACCGGCCGCTGCCCTCCGAACTGGGGGTGAAAGGCTACAGCCACGCTCTCGGGCGCACACCGATCGCCTTCTATGCCGTGCGCCCACTAGTCGCACGCTATCGGAAGGATTTTCCACGATCCCTCCACGGCGCCCCCATGCTCATCCCGAGCGATGGCGCAACCATGCGGGGGGCGCTTACGCGGTGGTTCAGTGAACATCAGATCGAACCGCGCATTGTCGGCGAGTTCGACGACACCGCGCTGATGAAGGCCTTCGGCAAGGCGGGTGCTGGTATTTTCCCTGCACCGACAGTACTGGCCGACGAGATTCGCAGCCAATATGAAGCTGAAATCATCGGCCGCGCCGACAGCGTCGCAGCAAAATATTACGCCATCTCCATCGAACGCAAACTGACCCATCCGGCCGTCGTGGCGATCAGCGAAGCAGCGAAGACGGAACTGTTCGTCGACGACAAGCGCTAGCCCCTGTCTCGTCTCAAGCGGATCGCTCGCCGCAATCGCCCACGACGAAGACAAAGATAGATGCGGTCAAGCCCGGCGAGCGCCTTTGCGAGAGGGTTGGGCGTGCGCTCGTCTTCCGGTCACCATCCCGATCAGTCCGGCGATGGTGCAATGGCTTTCGACCGGATGCCGGAGGAACAAGTTGTCATGGACGAGGTAGCGATTGGCGCGACCTTCACGCATGCGGCTGAGATACCCTGCCTCCTCCAATTCGGCGACGATGCGCTGCACGGCGCGCTCCGTGATGCCGACCCGGACTGCAACCTCGCGCATTCTCGCTGCCGGCTTCTCGACCAGGCAGAGCAGCACATGGGCGTGGTTGGTCAGAAAGGTCCAGCTGGCAGAGGAGGTATCAGATTTGGAGTTTGCCATTGCCTGCATCCGCGAGAGCCCCTATAAGGAAAGTGCGAAACTGATTTCGTGTCTTTTATATCGTGTTATGAAGTTCGTATGTAGGGGCAATAACGGTTAATCATGTCCTGGTCACCCGTGTCCGGAAGGCGATGGCGCGACCTGACCGGGTCATACCGCCAGACGCATACGAACCGCCCGACGCCAGAGGGGCAATCAAGGAGTGCTGCCGGTGTCAGACTTCGCCAACTGCTTCTTGCTCCTGGTCCGGTCCAGTGATGACGTTCCCCGCGCTTGCCGGGAGGCGGGAGAGTTTCTGGCATTTCAGCGCGCGCGGCTCCCGACAGTGCATGCGCAACAGGACCGGCGGTTGGTCGGAGTATGGATAGACCCCGTGATGGTGGACGCGCTGCCTGAAATATGCGGCGTGGGCTTGGCTTCTCGCGCGTGCCAATTCCAGATTCGCGAAAGCGTCGGCGTGAGTGGAATATGGTGCCTGTGCTGGGTTGATGCTGATCATGCAAGGAAATCATCCGACCTCGTTACGACACGCAAAACACTGGTGTCAGCCCTGATCGAGGAGCAGGCGCCACACCAACAGCCCAGGACTCTGCAGTTTATTCCTGTCTTCGATGCGGACGACAACTGCCGTTCTGCTTTGCTTCATACCGAGCGGCTGCGAGAGTTGTTCCCGGGCCTGATCGGTCAACCCTTGACGTGGAACACAGCGACTGGAGCGTGGGAGGCGCTCACTGGACCTGCCGAACGCGACCGAGCACTTTGAATTCCTTTCTCACATCTTGACCAGCATACAATAGGAAGCGTCCTTGTGGATACGTTGCTCCAGCTTGCCATCGGCAACCTCCTGTCACCGATGGTGCTGTTCTTCGCCTTAGGTGTCGCCGCCGGCTGGCTCAAATCCGATCTCGCCATCCCCGAGCCAATCAGCAAGGGCCTGTCGCTCTACCTGATGCTGGCGATCGGCTTCAAGGGCGGCGTTGAGCTCGCTACCAACGGCGTGGCCGGCACAGTCGCGGTCGCGATGGCCCTGGCGCTCGTGCTCAGTTTCAGCCTGCCTGTTCTTGCTTATGCCTTGCTCCGCACCGCTACACGGCTCGATATTCCGAACGCGGCCGCCGTCGCGGCGCACTACGGTTCCGTCAGCATTGTGACCTTCGTCGCGGCGACCGGCTTTCTGGGATACCGTGCCATACCTTACGAGGGCTACGTGGTGGCAATGCTCGCCCTCATGGAGACGCCGGCCATCGTGACCGGCCTTCTACTTGCTCGTCGCTCTAGCGCCGCCGCGCCGACCACGTCGAGCGCGCCTTTCTTTTCGAGAGAAGTCGCCCGCGAGGTGTTCCTGAGCGGCGGCGTCGTGTTGCTCGGCGGCAGTCTGGCGATCGGCTGGATCACTGGTGACAATGGCATGACCGTTATGGCGCCGGCCATCGTCGATCCGTTCAAGGCCGTGCTTGCCGTCTTCCTTCTCGACATGGGCTTGCTTGTCGGACGCCGACTGCACGACTTCAGAGCGGTGGGCTGGCCGGTGGTGGCGTTCGGCCTTTATATGCCTCTCATCGGAGCCTTAATCGGGCTGTTCGCATCCCATGCCATCGGCCTCTCTCTCGGCGGCATGACGCTTGTCGCCGTGCTCGCGGCCAGCGCTTCCTATATCGTGGTTCCCGCGGCGATGCGCCTCTCATTGCCGCAGGCCAATCCGGCGATCTATGTCCCCCTGTCCTTGGCCGTAACGTTCCCGTTCAACCTGATCGTCGGAATCCCACTCTACCACGCGGCCGCACAATGGATTGCAGGCATGTGAAGCAAGAGGAACATCCCTATGGTGCAGCTCTACCGGAAGAAGAGGATCGATATTGTCGTGGAGGCCGCGCGCGCCCGCGCGATCATCGAGATGATCGAGGCGGTCGGCGCCAAGGGCTACACCATCGTGCCCGACGTCTCCGGCCGCGGCAACCGCGGCGTCCGAGATGAAGGACATCTCTCGGACGTGTTCCGCAACATGCTCATCATCGTCATCGTTGCCGAAGAGATCGCGAACCTGATCGTCGAACAATCGCAGCCGCTCCTCGAAAACTACGCCGGGATCGTGGTGGTTTCCGACGTCGAGGTTATTCGCGACGAGCATTTCTAAGCAAGCAGTGGCAGGGCATCCCTTCCAAATGCGCCACGTCTGACCACTCAAGTGGATGGTAGGCCGTTCGCGGCAAGCACCTCTCCGGCAAGATAGAGCGAACCGGTGATGAGGATTCGCGGTGCCGGATCGAGGCCAAGCGCGGTGATGGCGGCAATCGCTTCCGCGATGCTGTCGCGGGTCTCCGCCGAAATGCCGATGCCGCGAGCTATATGCGCGATCTCCTCGCTTGGCAAAGCCGTGTCCTGCCGGACTGTCACTGCGATGACGGTACGGGTAAGGCCGGCGAAGTTCATGAGAAAGCCTTGGCAGTCCTTGTTCGCGAGCATGCCGACGACGAGTATGAGCGGCCGCGAGACGCGCCTATCAAGATCGGCCAGAGCGTTCGCCACCGCAAGGCCGCCGTCAGGGTTGTGGCCGCCATCCAGCCATAGTTCAGCGCCTTCCGGCGCGAGTTCTACGAGCCGGCCACGGGCGAGGCGCTGCATGCGAGCTGGCCATTCGACGCTGGTGAGCCCCTGCTCAATGGCTGTGTCCGGAATCCTGAGCGCATGAATGCAGCGTAGCGTTGCTATCGCCGTGCCTGCGTTATCGAGCTGATGACGGCCAACCAGACGCGGCGCAGGCAGCTCCATGATTCCGTTGCCGTCCCGAAAGACCATGCGGTCGCGATCAGGCGTCGCTCTCCAGTGCTTGCCACCAATCCGCAGCGGCGTGCGGAGACGCTCGGCGTGTCGTTCGATCACCGTGAGCGCCTGCTGCGACTGCGGTGCGATTATCGCCGGCACACCGCGTTTGAGAATGCCCGATTTCTCCGCCGCGATCAGCTCGATCGTATCGCCCAGAAATTCGTGATGGTCATGCGAGACAGAAGTGATTACGGTCGCGAGCGCGCAGTCGACCACGTTCGTCGCGTCGAGCCGTCCACCCAGGCCTACTTCAAGCAGAAGCACATCGGCGGGATTGCGTGCAAAGAGCAGAAAAGCCGCCGCCGTGGTGATCTCAAAGAAGGTGATCGGATCGCCGGCATTCAAGCGTTCGCAGGTCGCAAGGGCATCCGCCAGTTCGTCATCCTCAACCAGCACGCTGCCACCCAGCCGTGCAAGACGGACGCGCTCGTTGAAGCGAACCAGATGCGGCGAGGTGTAAACATGTACGCCGAACCCAGCCGCTTCCAAGATCGCACGCAGAAATGCAACGGTCGAACCCTTGCCGTTGGTGCCGGCAACATGAATCACCGGCGGCAGGCGGCGCTCAGGATGGCCAAGCCGGCCAAGAAGGCACCACATGCGGTCGAGCGAGAGATCGATCCGCTTGGGATGGAGCGCGAGCAAGCGCGCAAGGACGACATCAACTGCAACCACTCTGAATCACACTCGCCCGCCAATTAACGAATTAACAGGTCCTGAGCCTAGCGCGAATTCTTCATTGACCTTGACCAAGTGAGAAACCTGGCTCCCCATCAAAATTGTAAAGATGCTCAGTCTTGATGAAGTCGACACCCGTATAGGTGAGATTCTTGAGCAGTTCCACGATCATCGCTTTGTTGAATTGCTTGCTCGGCCGCGCGAGATAGCGACAGCGCCAGTGGTCGGTGCAGAAGGTCTCGGGCAGACCATCCGGCCAGACCTTGACGCCCCGATTGGTAATCATGGTGAGCGCGAACAATTCGTTGGTCGCCGCCTGCATATCGCGGGCGAGTTCGTCCACGGGCTTGGTTGCATGGACGAAGACGTCTATCCCGACCAATTCCTTCTTAGCCGGCTTCTTTGGCCGGGCCTGCGGCACGGCGAAAGGCTTTGACGCAGCGCCAGGCGCGACACTGCGCAACGTCTTCGGCGTATGGTCAAGCCGCTCGATCACGGCCTCGGCAAAGGCTGCTGTGCCGACCTTCTGCTTGGATACGCCTTCCTTGAAAACATCATAGGTATGAATGCCGTCTTCGATCGTCTTGAGCCAGGCATTGTGCACGCGTCTGGCCACCTCGGTTTGGCCGATATGCGCCAGCATCATGACACCGGCTAAGAGAAGGCCGGAGGGGTTGGCCACATCCTGGCCGGCTCGCCGCGGTGCGCTGCCGTGGATCGCTTCAAACATGGCGCATTGCTCGCCGATGTTGGCCGACGGCGCGAGGCCGACGGAGCCTGCGATCTGGGCGGCTACATCGCTCAGAACATCGCCATAGAGATTGGGCATAACGATCACGTCGAAGGCCTGCGGCGTATCCGCCAGTTTCGCTGCGCCGATGTCGACGATCCAGTGCTCGTTCTCGATACCGGGATAGTCAGCGGCGATTTCGTCGAAGACCGTGTGGAACAGGCCGTCGGTCATCTTCATGATGTTGTCTTTCGTGAAGCAGGTGACCTTCCGGCGGCCGTGCGCGCGCGCGTACTCGAAAGCGTACCGGACGATCTTCTCGCAACCCGGCCGCGAGATCAGCTTCAGGCACTGGTAGACCTCGTCGGTCTGCCGATGCTCGATGCCCGCATATAGATCCTCCTCATTCTCGCGAATGATGACCACATCCATGCCGGGATGCTTCGTCGCGATAAAGGGTTGATAGGCGACGCAGGGCCGGACGTTGGCGAACAGGCCGAGGGTCTTGCGCACCGTCACGTTGAGGCTCTTGTAGCCGCCGCCCTGCGGCGTCGTGATCGGCGCCTTGTAGAAGACCCTGGTGCGCCGCAGGCTATCCCAGGCTTCCGGTCCGATCCCGGAGGTGTTGCCTGAAAGATAGAGGCGCTCTCCGATATCGATCGGTTCGATGGCGATGTTCGCGCCGGCCCGAATCAGGACCTTGAGGCTGGCTTTCATGATCTCCGGCCCGATGCCGTCACCGAAGGCGACTGTGACCGGAACGGCGCCATGCCTCCCGGACGGGTTCTCCAAGTCGGTAAGGCCTTCCAACATGAGCCGAGTGCTCATCATCGATCCCTCCTAGTGCGTCTCTGAACGAAGGCAGGATAGAGACCAAGGATGAATTGTTGAAATTGATTGTTCTCGACGCTAAGATTGCGATCGTCAATGACATCATGGATGCGTGCATGAATATCCATCCCGACCTCTTGCGCGCTTTCGTGACCGTTGTGGAATGCGGAGGGTTCTCGCGGGCCGCCGAGCGGCTGCGGCGCGGCCAGTCGGCCATCTCGCTGCAAATGAAGCGTTTGGAGGACAGCCTCGGGGCGAAGCTGCTCGAACGGACTCCCCGACACCTGTCGCTGACAAGCGAGGGAGAGTTGCTGCTGGACCACGCCCGGCGCCTGTTGCGCCTCAACGACGAGTTGGTCGGGCGCTTTACCGAGCGCGAACTTTCCGGCGTCGTTCGCCTCGGAGCGCCAGAGGACTTCGCGACCAGCCACCTGCCGAGCGTGCTGGCCAAGTTCGCGCGCGCCCATCCCCGGGTTGCCCTGGAAGTGACCTGCGAGTTGACGCTCGAGGTATTCGAGCGCTTCCGGGCTGGCGGTCTCGAGATCGCGCTGGTCAAACGGGAGCCCTCAGGCGCGATGGGCGGCATCCGCGTGTGGCGGGAACCGCTGGTCTGGGTCGCCGCCGACCGGCAGATCGCAGAGACAGAGGGCCCGCTTCCGCTCATCGTCTCGCCGCGGCCGTGCGTCTACCGCAAGCGGGCAACCGATACGCTCGACACGATGGGGCGCCTTTGGCGTGTCGCCTATACGTGCGGCTCCTTGGCCGGCACGCACGCAGCCGTTCGTGCGGGCCTCGGCATCACCGTGTTGCCAAAGGAGATGGTGCCAACGGATCTCGCCATTCTCAACGATGAAGCTCTTGGACTTCCCGACCTGAAGGACACGGAGATGGCGCTGATCGAGGCACCTGACCTGAACCCCGCTGCTGCCCGGCTGCGAGACACGATCGTTCGAGAGCTTGAACATTGAGGCGTGCTTCACTTTGATGGCCAGTCGCACCCGTAACGCGATGTCATGGATTCGTTGATCGTCTTCTCAAGAGTCCGCACTTGGGCTACTGTACATTTGGGGTGGTGCACTGCGCTGAAGCGTAGATCAGTACCTACCCCTAATCTCGCGACAGGCGGGGGAGGAGCCAACGATGAATTTCTCGGGCAGGAACCTCTGGTTAGGTTTGATCGCCTTAGCCGTGGTGTTGATCGTGATCGGCTATGCCACCGGCTGGTTCGGCTTCGGTGGCTCACCGCAACCCGCGCCGCCGCAATAAGAACCCGCTTCGAACCTTGGCAGATGCCGTTTGGCAACGGCCGTCGTCATTGATCGAGAAGTTTCTCTTTGCCATTAAGTGCGGCCTGAGCGTCCAGTAGTTCGTCGCGACCGATACCCGCCTCAACGTGCGGATGCAGCGCGTGCACCTCTCGTATTTTCCGGAAGACCAGTTGAAGTAGATCCTCTTGTAGGGGCAGGCGGACACGCACATGCGTCAGCCGCGGCACTTATGCTGGTCTATGAGGACGACACCGTCCTCCTCGCGCTTGTAGATCTCGGTTTCGTCGTTCTCAGCCCACCATCTGCGATCGGTCGTAGTGGCTTTGCGGAGTTTCGGATGCCGGCGGACGCTGCCGCGAGTGCGCGGCTCGAATATCATAGCGCCCCAGCGGAAATGTAGTTATCAATTTCATCAACGCTGGGGCGGCACCTCGTGGGAGGACGATCGGATGCACATGCGTATGGCATCGCATCGTAGGGTTAGCGGTCGCAGCCTAGCGTAGGTGGCGCGCCGGACGAGATAAAGATGGGCACCACTATGTTATTGAAATGGCGTTATGATTTTATGAGGAAGCTGCGGCGGCCCCATTAGACCGCCGCAGCACGTTCGTCACCACCACGACGAATAGAATACCGCGAGTCCGGCCGCGAGGGCTTCCCGTGCCTTGGCGACGAAGCGCAGATCGTCGTCATGTTCGGTGCCGTCGGATGCGCCGAAGAAGAAGCCGCTCGTCGGCGGCAGATTCCCCGCCTTGATGTCGGCCTCCAGCGCGTCGATATCATCGCCGGTCAGCTGCAGGTTGACGCAGTTGAAGTCGAGGTCGGTTCCGCCCTTGGCGCGATAGAGAGCCTCCATCCAGCCATGCAGGTTCGGATGCTTGCGCCAGTAGTGAAGCTCGTGAGCACCATCGGCGGTAAAATCCACCGGTCTTTCCGGCGCGCGTTCCAGCGTCGAGGCGTACATATCCAGTCCCATTGTCTTTCCTTTCGTTCGTTGTTGATCGTCCCGAAGGACGCGGACGAAAGGCCGGGCGGCATAAGCTGCCGCCGTCATGGTCAACACGGCCGCCGGCACGGCGGGTGGTGCGGGCGGACCATTGACGGCAAAGCGCCGCCCGGCATGACCGCACCTTTCCGCAGGGCGTCAACGAACAAGGACTGACAAAAGGGGCGTGTATGCCCTGAGTGCCACGCGGCGTCGATCAGCCGAAGCTTGCGCCGATACCCCAGCTGCGCACGGTCCAGGCGTCTTCCTCTCCGGCTTCCAGCGTGAAGTGAAAATCCCGCAGGCGTTTGGCCTCTAGCATACGCAACAGGTCGGAGAACTGAGCGCGCGTGACGTCGAGCGCCAGGCTGAGTGAGGGAAGGTTCGGTGCTTTGAACAGGCTGCCGGCATCTTCGCAGTCCGTCTTCAGCGGCGTCGGCGCCATGATCATGACCACGCCGGGCCAGGTGAAGCGGCCTTCAGGCATGGTCAGCAAGACGGGCAGGATGATGTAGGTGAACTCGACCGACTGCCGGGGTGGTCCGTCTTGCACGGCCTGCCCGAAATTCACGGAACAGCTGCCGGCGATTTCGCCGCGCCAGTCGCCGGGCACTATGGCGGGCAGTTGCGGGCGGCGTGCGTGCTTCGGGCTGCGTTTCATGATCCGAACCGCTTACCACCCGGGATGCATCAGCTCATGTTCCTCAGTGGCGAAATCAATGGCTTTCAGAACATTGCCATCGGGGCCAATCGTCACTGACATATCGATCGTGTAATGGATGCCCGCACCGTGAAACAACCGGCACACCCGCTGCGCCTCATCGCGGTTATTGATCTCCCCGATCTTGAAAAAACGCCCCTCCACGAAGTCTGTCTCGAAAGCGAGATCAGGGAAGAACTCTCCTGTTACGTCCTTCCCCTCCTTGTCGATGATCTGCTGCACACGGCAGGGCCGGAAATTGCTGGGCACGAGGGCCGCCACCGCCGGTGACAAAGCTGCGAGACCATACGCATCAGCTTCGGCTTTGAAGACTGCGCGCGCATGATCTTTTTCCGGACGCCTTTTGTAGATTTTCGTGATGCGGCCCGCCGGCCTGTCCACGAATATGATGCCGTAGGCTCCCTCGCTGAGATAGGAGAATCCGGTACCCGGAATCCTCAATCCGCGCGCCTCGTTCGCAAAGCCCATCACTACGTCTCCGTGACAATTCCGAACCGCGTCTTCATCTCATCAGCCCTTGCCCAGGGATCGCCCGGCAGCCGGTCTATGAAGCGGGCATAAACGGCGGTAAACGCGGCGGCGACAGCGGCCTCATCGAGGGCCTGCGCCTGCTCTGCGGGCAGCAACGGCCGCATATCCAGCAGAAAGCGCGGATTGGCGAGCTTCGCGAACATCCGCTCCTGCGCCTGCGCGCGGGAAATCGCCTGCTCCGCGAGAGCCAGGTAGCGCCCGAAATAGGCGACGACGCGTCCCTCATCGAGCCCGCCGAACGCGGCGAGCGCGTGGGAAAGGTCGAAGAGGTCACGGCCCTTGTCCCGCTGCAGGAGCGCCCGCAGTTTCGTCGCCAGCATTTCCTCAGGCGAGAATGTCGGGATGGTGGTGGTCCCCGTGAACCAGGGGTTGGTGACGCTGAAGGGCATTTCGGCGACGGCGTCGAAAGCTTCGATCTCGCGTGTGTTGATCTCAACCTTCAGGCGGATCGGCACGCCGCTTCCGTCTTCGGCCTCGGCACGGAAACGAAGCTTGGGCGCGACCGGGCTTTGATCGAACTGCGCTCGCCCGAGCCAGGGTTCAAGCACAGCGCGCAGCCGGTCGAGCACCGGCCCGATCGGCCCTGCAGAGGTGCGCACGAGATCGATGTCCTCGGAATAGCGCAGCGGCGCCGCGAAATGCAGCTTGTTCAGCGCCGTCCCGCCGCGAAAGCGCAGCGCGTCGCGCAGGGCCGGATCGCCGAATATATCCACGAGCGCCCGGCTGATGATCAGATCCTGTTCGATCTGACGCTGATCGGCCCATGGTGCGACGGTGCCCCAGGCGATAATGTTCTGAGCCGGGATCATTCATCAATCTCCGGCGCGCGCCTGACCAGGATATGCCAGCGTTCGTCCCTTTCCTGCACCGGTAGCGCGAAGTCCGGATCGCGCGCCGCCGCCGGATCAAGCTCGGTCCATCTGAATGGGCCGCGCGCGGCGACGGCGGCGTGCATCGCCTCCGCGCGCGCGCCATGGCCCAGGCGGTCCAGCAGGTGCCCGAGCCTCTGGATGACCGGGCGTTCGGTGGCGGCCGACAGCGTGGCGAGCTGCGCGCCGTCGATTTTCTCGGCAAGGTCTGTGAGGACGGTGGCGACATTATCAAGACCGCCCGCTGCCTGCGGATAACGCAGCAGATCAAGGGCCGTCAGCGCCGCGCCGGAGACGCGCATGATCCCTGTGTCCGTCTTGCGGTCCTCGACGCCGGCGGCGACGCTCTCCATGTCCTTGCGGTAGTAGAAGGCGATTAGGTTTCGCCCGGCATGGATTTTGGCCAAACGCCGCGCCGTGATGACCTGGAACTCCATCACCGCCTGATGCGTCGCGCCGTGGAGCTCGGCGGCTTTGAGCAGGCCGACATAGTAAGCCTCGCCGATATGGCGCATGAGTGCATCGATGTACCACGGCGGCGGCGGCGCGCCCCACGAGGCAAACTGCGGGGGCACGACCACATAAAAATCCTGCCGGGGGTTGAGGAGAGACTTTCGCTTCTGCAGGCGCTCGGCGGCGTCAAGGAAGGCGCCCCTCCCGACAGCGAGAGACTGCGTTGCCTCACTCCCGGTGAAGACCACGCGTCCGCCCGACAGCAGGCCGGACATATAGGTGGACAGGGCGGATCGTTGATCGTGAACCATGTCTCATTATCCGCTTCTAGCGCGGAATATTCAACATGATTTTACATCTAAGAGCAAATCATTCATTAAAATCCGCATAAGGTGCGGATATTCAATAACAATTTTCTCACCCACTTCTCCTGAACCCGGTTTGAAAAGCAGCTGAATTGCCAAGGGACACTGCGGAAAAACAGAAAAACCTAAACCGTGCCGCCGATGATGAGCATGATGATGATGATCATCATCACCGCCATCAACGAAGCCAGACCCGTCTTGCAGATCGTCATCATCATGATCGCGCTGATGATCAAAAGCCGGTGCAGACCTGCACCGCTGGCCTTCGCCGAGAACGGGGGCCGGGTCGGTACGCGTTAGCGGCGGGACGGGCTGCGGACCGGGCGGGGCGTGCCGCCCTGCAGCCGGACGCGGCCCTGACCGGCCGGAAGAACGCGTGCCCAGGGCGGGGGCGGCGCCCCCGGTCCCTGTCTTGCCTTTGCGCCAGGGATCGTCACCCGTAAGGGCGGAGACGCTGGCTCCGCGGCGGCAGCCGTAAAGCCCGGTCCCGCCAGGGAGGCGCCCTCTCAACCGGCGAAGAGCGGCAAATCGGGGCCTGTGCTGCCGTGCCCTAGCCGGGCATTCTGAGCGCAGCCGCATTCAGGGCAATCCGGATCAGCGCGAGGGGAGGACAAGGACATAAGCCGCGCGCGGCTGTCATAGCGCGCGAAATCCAGGGACAAGTCCGGGTTGCTGAGGCCCGTCATGAAAAAAAGGAAGTCATCGCAGGCGTGCGCCGCTCCTACAGCATTCAGCGTGATCACACTGGGCGCAACGACCTCGTCATCATCAACATAACGCTGTCCCTTACGTTCGCGCCCCGTCTTCGCCTCGTCGGCGAGCTTGCCGGGATTGATAAGCTGGTTGCACCACAGGCAATTCATGCCCGGTCGCAGCGGACGGACGACACTGAAGATGTCGGTCAGCGTGCCGCCGGCATCTACCGAGATCTTGCTGCCGATCTGCACGCCGGGGATCAGGTACTGATGGACGATCGCGTTGACAAGCAGCCGGGCACGCATCTCGTCGGCGGCCAGGAAGATGTAATCGCACTCCATAATCGCCTTCGCGGCGACGGGATCGAGGATATTCTGCGCTATCGCCTCGATGCGCGCGCCGGGATTGGCCTGCCTGATGACGCGCCGCGCGATTTTGACCTTGCGCGTCGAATGCGCCAGCGCCATCCGGCGCAGCCATGAGGGCGCATACGGTCCGCTGAGCGTCCACCACACATCGCTCCGGCGTGCGCCGGCGACACGCGGGATATTGCTCGGGTCGAGCCGGTCGGGGTCGATCAGCACGAAGGCGCCAACACCCAGGCGCGCCAAATACTCGGCCACAAGCGATCCGACGCCGCCAAGGCCGATGATGGCCACCTTCGCGCCGGCGAGGATCGCCTGGCCGGCATCGCCGAACAGCCGGGTCTGGCGGTCGTACCGCGGATCGGCATTACCCGGGCGCGCAATCGGCGCCGGCCGGATAATCGTGCGCCGCCGCCCGATGATCTCGGCCCGATCGAGCGAAACCCGGCGACCGCCGGGAAGCCAGATATCACCGGCCACCGCGCCTTGCGCGAACACGAGAGCACCGACAGCGTTGCCACGGCTTATGTCGAGCAAAGCAGGATAGCCGCGCTCGTGGCTGGCGATGTCGTCAGAAGAAAAGCTGACACTTCCCGCGCCCCCGTGATTGTGAATCGCGAGATAGACAAGGCGCTCATCCCGGCAGCTGAGGATATGGCGCTGGATGAACTGCGCCTTGAGCATACGGTAGCCGCGCTTGCCCGGCACGTAGTCCACGCCATCCTCGGCCAGGAAAACGTCACGGGCGAGTAACCGGACTTTCCCGCCGGCGCACATTTGCAGGCCAGCCACCATAACCGCCCCGTGCTCGTCGCCGTCTCCGGGGAACAGGTGGCGCTGCAGGGTCTCGAACAGCGGCTCGGGGATGGTCAGCGACCAGTTTTCAGTCATCGCGACTTCAGCCACTGGATCACCTTCAGGAGTTTATGCAGCGGCGTCTCGATCCCAGCCGTATCTTTGCGGTTGGAGCGCCGGGAAATCTGCACGGCGGCGCGCGCCGGCATGGCCCCGGGCGTCTTCAGCGCGTCCGGGCTGGGAAAGTTGTGGTTGCCTGAAATGCCTTCGCCGAGTGCGCCGCCATCACGGCGGGAAAGATCGGAGCGGACGAAGTGCGGATAGACATCGGCATAAGGACAGGTGGACGGAATATGAAACCCGAGCCAGCTGTCGTCCTGCGCAAAAGGCGCCCCGAGCGGGACGCCTTCCACGATGACATAGGCGCCGCCCTCGCGGTCGGCGGCGACTAGCACGTTGTCCCGGCCGAACTGGCCGCGGATCGCTTCAATCGCCTTTTCGACCGCGGGACTCATGACAGACGCCTAGCTGTTGTCGTCGTCGGCGATGGCGACGTAGCGCTGCCCGGGCTTCACCCGGACGCGGTCGCGATCGCCAATAATGCGGGTCTGGCCGGGACCGGTCTCAAGGCTGAGGACGAAGTCGAGCTGGATGGCAACGCCATCGTCGATCGCCTCCTGCTTGATCTCAAGGCCGGTGCGGACGCCCCGGCGAATGGTCACCGGCTTCTCGTTGACGAAAATCTCGACCTCCAGAGGCCGCGGGCGCAGCTTGAAGATTTCGACGCCCATACCGGCGAGGTCGGCAATGTCGTCGTCATCGAGTTCACGATCGGGGTGTCCCGGCCGCTCCAGAACGACGACGAGGTCCTCCGCGGGCCGGCCCGCGAGCGCCTTCACCGTCGCGCCTGAAATCAGCGCGCACGGCCATTCGAGACGCAGGCCTTCGACGTCGAGGCGGAAGCTGCGGTCGCTCTCCACGACGATGAACTTCTCCACGCCGCGAGCGACGATGTCGGTGAGCTCCTCAAGGCGGAGCTCCTCGAGAGCGCCGTCCGGCAGCCACTGCAGAACGATGTAGCCGGCCGGGTCGCGATGCCCGGCGGCGGCGATGATCTGCCGGCCCGTGGGCATCGGGTCGCGAAGAACATGGCGCGTGAAGACGAGGTCGGGGCCGGCGATCTCGACCGGCCACTTCTGGCCGCGGGCGGCATCGGCGGCGCCGGTTTCATTTTCCAGAATAGACATAGGCAATGCTCCTATCGAATCTGTTGACCGCCGATTCGCACTGTGCGACCGTGGATCATATGTAAGACAGCATGGAATCGATTGGATTAAATGTCAACCGTTGTCTTACTTGTAATCCATGGAGGGAGCCAATGACATGGTAACGCTGGAGAATCTCGGCCTGCGCGTGAAAGAAAAGCGCGGTGAGCAGGGCATTCGCGCAGCAGCTAAGGAAATAGGAATCAGCCACGCGACGCTCTCGCGCGTCGAGCGTGGCTTTATGCCGGACCTGGCCAATTACAGAAGGATATGCCGGTGGCTGGGCATCAACGTCGAAGATGTTGTGGGTGTCGGCAGCGCGCCGACCTCCAAAGCTCTCGTGCACTTCAGGAAGAAGCCGACGGTCAGCGCGAAGACGGCGCAGAACCTCGCGCAGATGATCCTGATCGCGCAGGCGGCCATGGCGGACCTGCGGCAGAATGAGCAATAGCCGTGTCCCAGCTGCGTCGCGGATTCAAGACCTGGTGCGAGAACGCCGCGGCGAGTTACCGCCGCGATCTCGGGCTTGACCGCGCGGCGCCGCTCGATCCTCTTGTCCTGGCCCGGCATCTGAACATCGTAGTGTGGGCACCGGGCGACATCCCCGGCATGAAGAAGGACGTACTCACTCATTTGACGATGAGCGATCCGGACAGCTGGGACGCCGTCACGATTCAGTCTGACGGCGTAACGGCCGTCATCCTGAACAGTGCGCCTGAGCTTGGGCGCCGGAACAACTCACTGGCGCATGAGCTTTCTCACATCATTCTCGAACACGAACCCGCGCACGTCTTCCACACGCCCGACGGGCACATGATGATGAACGAGTACAACGCTGTTCACGAGGAGGAGGCCAACTGCCTCGCGGGCGCGCTGCTGCTGCCGCGCGAGGCGTTGCTCAAGGCTATCAAGGCGGGCCAGGGAGACACCGCCCTGGCCCGTCATTTCGGGGTCAGCACCGACCTGCTCCGGATGCGCCGGAACATCACGGGCATCAACCGGCAACTCGCCTATAGCCGGGGATAGCCTGACGGCCGCCGGGCACCCTCATCCGAAGGCTGCAGTGAAACTGCTTGATGATCTATACGTTGCCCGCAACGCGCTCATTCATCAGGCGCAGCCGGTCTTGGCAGATCAACTGGCATCCCTGAAGCAAACGGTGCGCGACACTCGCAAGGCCGTCCCAGCATAGCGAGAGAGGCACCGCGGTCCGATACTTGTTTCCATAAGTATGTGCCGGCAGCTTGCCGCTCATATGCCGGTCAGCGTCCTCCCAGCCGCGCAGCACCTTTGCTATAGTCCTCTCAAGCAACATGGCCCGGCGCCAGGAGGATACAAAGATGAGAAAGGTTGAAACACGCGGCGCGGCCATAAAGAGCTTGCGCACGCAGCTCGATAGGCTTTCCACCCAGAAGGAGCTCGCGAACGAGGTCGGGGTGAGTATGCGCACCCTGCGCAAGATCGAAAATGAAAACCTGCCTGTGCCCCTCGCAACCCTGGACCGCCTGGCGCGCGCGCTCGGAGCGCGGCGTGAGCATATTGCGGTGCTTCCCTCTTCGATGCCGCCGCCGGCCGAAAGCATCCTGGCGAATATCGGCTGGGACAAAGAGCAGCTCATCCCGCGTTTCGATTTTGAGATAGCGCAGGCAACAGCTGACGAACATAGCCTCTACGAGGCGGCACGGAGCAGTCACGATCTCGCCGGTGTCATTGACGTGACGCTTACTGAGGAGACCGGCGCCTACGCCGAAGAGCTGCTTTCGCTGCTGCGGGGCCTGACCTGGTCCGAGCGGAACATTCTCGATGAAATCCCTCTCGCGGAAGAGCTGGCGCTGCGCCGCCGCCTGCGCCAGCTGCTCGTCCTCCTCAAAGGCAACGACGTATGGGTCTACGAGGCTCGTTATTTCCGGAGACTTCCGGAGCGGTCATCACTGCCTCCCAAGGATGAAGCGTCCACCTCTGAGAGCCGCATCTCTGTCGTTCTGGGACCGCCCGGTGAGTACGGCGAGACAACGGTGCGCGTGCCCGTAGATTACGGTCAGCCGTACCTTCTGCCGCCTATCAGCGCGCTAATAGGCAAGGCGACGTCTTGATGCTGAC
The DNA here is from genome assembly GCF_051860585.1 of Hyphomicrobium sp. Lineage (GTDB taxonomy): Bacteria > Pseudomonadota > Alphaproteobacteria > Rhizobiales > Hyphomicrobiaceae > Hyphomicrobium_C. The sequence goes on along the minus strand of NZ_JBHYDS010000010.1, from coordinate 31,584 downwards.
CGCGATCCGGAAGATTGAGGGCCTCGGCGTCTTTGCCAGCTACACGGCGGCGGCGGACCTTGCGTCCTTTGGACAGTACAATGTCATCTACGGCGAGAACGGGTCAGGCAAGACGACTTTGTCGCGGCTCTTTGCGGTGCTTGAGACGGGCCGGCACGACGACCACCCGGACTTGAACTTCACCATTGCTACAGCCACGGGGCAGGTCACACCCGCCCAAAACTTCTCGCGCGCTGTCCGCGTCTTCAATGCCGATTACATCGAAGCCAATATCGGGCAATTCGACGGGCCACTGCGACCGATTCTTATCGTCGGCAAAGAAAATCGCGCCCTCGTCGATGAAGTCAGCCGCGAGAAAGCCCTTCATCGGGACCGTACAAAGAGGATCGATGCAGCAAACGCGTCAGTGGAGAAACTGGAGAACGACAAGGGAAAGCTCTTCTCTGCAATCGCCAAGACCATTGGCGAGGCGACAAGTGGCAGTACGCTGCGCCAGTATCGCAAGCCGGACGCTGAACGGGCGCTCGCGCAGGACCCCAACCCGGCGGCGCTGACGCAGGATGCGCTCGATACGCACCGCGCGACTGTTCGGCAGGAACAGATGGAGGCGCTGCCTCCCTTCACGGCGCCGCAGTTAAGAACCGGCGCCGACACGGACGACATCCTTACCATGGCGGGCGCACTACCGCGCCAGCTCGGCGTCCTCACCGTCCGCACGGCGCAGCAAGGCGCTATCGCGCGGCTTGCCGAAACGCCCGCGCTCGCTGCCTGGGCCGAGGAGGGTTTACATCTGCATGAAGCGCACGGCACCGACCGCTGCGCATTTTGCGATCAGACTCTTCCCCCGGCGCGTCTGGCTGCGCTCGCCGAGCATTTTGGTGCGGAGGATCAGCGCCTCAAAGAGGAAATTGAAGCCGCTACCGGGCGGGTCACAAGCATTACCGACACCCTCGCGGGGTGGACGCTTCCAGCGCGGGCGCTGCTCTACGCCGAATTGCGGGATGGCTATGACGCCGCGGTCACAGACTTCTCACAGGCGCGCGCGGCACTATCCGGGCAGCTTGCAGACGTGCGCGCTGCCTTCGATCGCAAACTACGTGAGCGTGCGCGGTCCTACAGCGATCCGGTCACCCTTGACATCGTGCCGATGACGGCAGCGGCAGAAGCGATCGGCGACATAATTGCGCGGCATAACGCGAAGTGCGCAGGTTTCGACGAAGCCAAGGCGGCTGCGCGAACCGCTCTGGAGAAGCACTATCTTTCCACCGTCGCGGACCAGGTCCGCGAGTTTGATGCCGCGATCGCGGAGCAGCGTGCGCTCGCAACGGGGCTGACGGATGGCTCGGCCGACCAGACTGATCCACGCAGTGTGAAAGCTCTTACCTCGTCGATAGAAGAGAAGCAGGCGCAGATTTCAAGCGCCCACGCTGGCGGCGCAGCCCTGACGGCGAGTCTGCGTTCCTTCCTCGGTCGCACCGATCTGCAGTTTGAATCTGACAAGGACGGCTATCGCGTACACCGCCACGGCAAGCCGGCGAGCCGCTTGTCAGAGGGGGAGAAGACCGCAATCGCCTTCCTGCATTTTCTCGTGCAGCTGAGGGACCAGAGTTTTGATCTCGCCGAAGGCGTCGTCGTTATAGACGATCCAATATCGAGCCTTGATTCTGCGTCCATGTATCAGGCCTTCGGATTCCTGAAAAATGCGGTCAAGGATGCAAAGCAGGTCTTCCTCCTCACGCACAATTTCGACTTTCTTCAGTTGCTGCTGAACTGGCTGAAGAATATGCGCAAGGACAGGCGTGCTTTCTATATGCTCGTCTGCACCGAGGCGGAGGATCGGCGGCACGCCCGGCTCGCACCGCTCGACAAGCTCCTCATGGAGCATCCGACCGAGTATCATTTTCTATTCAAGGTGCTCCACGAATTCCGGTCGGACGGTACGATCCAGTCCTCCTATCATATTCCCAATGTCGCCCGGAAAGTGCTCGAGACTTTCCTCGAGTTTCATCTGCCTTCCAACGCTTCGCTGTATGACAAGATGGAGGCGGTGGATTTCGATCCGCAGAAGAAGACAGTCGTCTATAAATTCGCTAACGACCTTTCCCACGCGACCGGCAAAGGATTCGATCCGGCTCTCGTCGCCGAAACACAGAAGAGCGTCAGCTATCTCCTTGAGATGATCAAAGCTGTCGCGCCCCTACATTACGACGGCCTTGCAAAGCTGTCCCAGGCCGGCCCGGCCTGACGATGGCGAGCGACAATGTCAGTCGTCCTTGACCTTCATGTCCGCGGCGAGGAACATCTGCAGCATTCGGCCGACTTCAGTAGAAGCAAGCGTTGTTGTCAGCTTGGCCTGTATTTCCTGAACCATCTCGCGGAAGGTGATGATCCGGAGCGGATTGCCGCCTAGCGCGGTTTGGAAAGGCTCATACGTCTCCCATGCTGACCTGTCCCCGGATAGTCGTGCTACGGCGGTGAGATAAGTGAAGCGTTCTGAAGCGGTTGCCTCATAGACGGCGCGCCTGAAGCCTTCCGACCATTTAGGAACAGTCAATTCGCGAAAGGCCTGCCAGGCTTGGCGGCCGCGTCTGATCTTGCCGCTCTCGATGGCGCTGATTTCTGACCGCGGGTTGAAGCCGCTCTGCCAGCTCTTGCAGCTTACAACGATGACTTTTTCATCGCCCTCAAGGCGCGGATGAAACCCAATGACGTCGATATCGCTGTGGTTGGAATCCTGATTGAGGACGAAGTCAGGATGATCTTTGCGGGGCAGGAATTTGATATTGTGCTGGACGAAGTACCCCTTGTGCACCAGGTACTCCTCAACGATCTGCTCAAGAATGTCCTCTTTGGTCGCCATGGGCGTCAACCGTCGCGGCGTGGCTGCCCGCGAAAGTCGGAGAAGAACTCCGAAGCAGGGCTGACGCCGGAAACAAGCAGCTGATCGCGTGCGCGCGTGCAAGCGACATAGAAGAGATGGCGCTCGGTCTCGAACACCTCGTCGAGCTCCGCTTCATCCGCGACGGTCTCGACTCTCTCCTGAAGCGGCAGAATGTCGTCGTCGCAGGCCATTACCGCGATAGCCTTGTACTCTAGCCCCTTTGCAAGGTGCATTGTCCCGATGGCAATGCGGCCTTGCGGCTCTTCCAGCCGCTCGGAAAGCTCAAGCTGGGTATGACCCGCCGCCTTCACAGCGGCGCGCGCCCGGCCCAGCTCCCGGTTCGATCTTACGAAGACCCCGATCTCCGCGGCGCCAACACCACTGGCGATAACTTCCGTTATCCAGCCGGCAACGCCTGCGATTTCTGCGTCGGAATCTGGATATGTCCTGATGTCGGGTTCTGGGCCATTGAAAACAGACACCGTCCCCCGGCGATCCTGCTCAACGCCGTCGACATCCTGTACGACTTTAGGAAGCAGCCTGTCAGCGGCCTGCCGGATTTGATGTGAGGTACGGTAGTTGACCTTTAGTGTCCGCGAGCGTCCGCGGATATCGACGCCCAGGGCCTTCCATGAAAACGGCTCCTGGAAAATGCGCTGGCCGAGGTCGCCCGCGAAGAACAGCGTATCCGGCCCTTCAGGCACGATCGCAGCAAGCATCCTCAGTTCGGGAACGCCAAGGTCCTGTGCTTCGTCGACGACAGCGTGCGTGAATGGCTTTTCGGCGCGCGCCACGAAGTGCCGCGTCACCTCACCGAAAATGATGGGCCACGTTAGGACGCCCTGCGCGGAAAGAAGCGCGCGGGCTTTTTCAAAGACAGGCCACAATGTTTCGCGCTGTTTTGCGCCGAGCCTGTTCTTTCGCCCAAGGCGCGGCACGGACTGGTAGCCGGCGAGGTCAGGCACCTGCCAGGCGTCCACCACATTGAGCCATTCCGACGCAAGGAAGCGCTCGGTGAATGTTGTGACGCCCACCTGTTTTGCAGCCGCGGTAAGCGCTGCGCGGACCTGTTCCTCAGAAGCTGCGCGCGGATGGTGGCCGAAGGCCAGCGTGAATAAATCGCTCGCAACGCCGCGGAATGGCAGCACGCTGACACGCGGGACCACGCCGTTCTCGGCACCGGTCAGGATGCGCAGCTTGCCTTCCAGGGAATTGGCAAGAGGCAGTGAGAATGTGGTGAGCAGCAAGCGCGCCCGCGGGTCGCGCTTCAAAATGTTCGCGGCCCGATGGATCGCGACCACTGTCTTGCCGGTGCCTGCTGAACCTGAGACGCGGGCAGGCCCTGAAAACTGCTGCTCCACCACCTGCCGCTGCGAGGGGTGTAGGAAGACGGTCCATTGGTCCCATGGGAATTCAAGCGCGAGCTTCAGTACCTCGGCATCCTCCATGATGCGGAATCGGCGCTGCGCGTCCGGATGCTCGAACGGGCTGACCTGTTCGGGCGAAACGAGAGTTGGGATTTCCGGCTTTTCGCCAACGGCAAGATCAAGCAGTGCCTCTGCCGCTTCCGAGGGGAGGTGAGCGACGAGATCGAAGATCGTGTCCTCTGTCGCTTTGCGCACATCGGCAAGCCAGTCGGCAGGGACGCCATAAACAAGGAGCTCGTCATCCGTATAGCGCTCAAAGAGCGCCGGGAGTGCCGGCCGGGCAGGAGCGGCCTCTCCTTCCACCAGCCTGTGGACCAGGATTTCCTGCACGCGCTCGCGGACTTCGACGATCTGCGCCGCGCCGGTGCGCGGATGGGCTTCGATCCGCCTGCGCTCGGCCCAATCGTAGGCTGCGTCGTGATGATCGACGTAGCAGATCAGGAAGCTGTCTTCTGTCTTGTGAACAATGAGCCGGATATCGCGGCTCACGCGCACCGACCAGAAGTTTTCGTCCTTCGACTTATCGATGCGGTGGAACTGTAACCCCGGATGCGCCGGGTCCATCTGCAGGTCAAAGACCGTTGTCTTGACCACCTTCTGCTCCTGAGCGGGCAGCCGGGCAAGAGCCTTCGGGAAGCTGTCGGCGATGCAAAAGCGCATTAGTCGTCGCCCCACGAGAAGGACTTGGACCAGTCCGCCTCATCGCCCGTATTCCAGCCATCGGGCGGAACCTTGTCCAAATAGTCCCGCGCCCCACGCAGGCGGCCTCTTGCGCTTGCCCAGAGGAGATGTTCGCGCAACCGACTCTGCTTGTCTTCGTTGGAAGCGACGCTGCCTCCAAGAATGAGGGGCAGGGCCGGACGCTCTTCTTTTGGGGTGTCGGCAGTGATGATGCGATAGAGCTCGTCCCAGTAGCGCCCCGCTGGCGCGGACTGGCCCTGCTTCCGCCGGGCTCGGAGATACTCGTCAATCAGCTGTTCGTCCGTCGACATCATACCGCGAATACCTTCATCACCTCGTCGCCGAAGTGGTTGATGACCTTCACGGCAAAACGTCCTGTCGAGGGCCGGGGGAACGGGCGAGACGTGTCGCGATACAAAGTCGCCCAGGCCTCCTCGTCGATCTCCGCTTTCAACGCCGTCTTGAGTGATTTGTATGGATCGTTTGCGCCCATGAAATACGCGTGGCGGACGAAGAAGCTGGTCTCGTCATAATCGGTATCGATGAACCACGCGGCGATATCGTCCTTGCCACTCGCCCGCACGTCGCCGGTCTTCGGATCGAACACATCGACGCCAAGGACCTCGACAACGATGTCGCCATCGTCTCCGAATTTCCATTCGATATCGGGTTCTCCGAAGACGACGAAAAGATTGCCGGCGCCGGTATTCTTGAGCTCGTCCGACATATGCAGTTCGGGATTCATCTTGGCCTTCAAAATCGGCAAAGGTCCAAGCTTGTTGAGCTCCGACGTATGCGCCTCGAAGTTAAAGCCGCAGGCGATAAGAGCATCGTATCCGGCATCAAGCGCTTCGCGCGCCGCTGCGGTCAAATCGGCCCGGCTGACCGTGCCAAATTCCGGCCCAATGAAGATTGCGGCCCGCCTCTCAGATTCCCCCTCCATGAACCGCCCGTCCGCAGCAATCCATTTGCCCGGCCAACCGCTGATAGCAGTGAACGTGATCCGGTCATCCTTCTTGGCCTGCTGCACGCCCGACGTGCGCAGATGCTCAAGAATCATCGTCGTGAAGTCGTTGAGCTCGTCGGTGCCTTTCGGGAGTTTGTACTTACGCTTGCCCGAAGTAGCTTCCAGGTCCTCTGCAGGCTCAATCTCGCTTGAGGGCATTACACGGTGGGGGGAAAGGCTCTCAACCGTGAACGGCCCCGCGACTCGCACGCGCGACTTGTCTTCCAATGGGCGATCATAGAGGAGCTCAACGTCCGCCTTCTTCGCGATCGACTCGTCGATCTTTTTCTGCCGGGCGATGCGTAGCTCCCACCACGCTCTATGCAGTCCCTTCACGTTATCGGACCAACCCGCCGCCGCCTCGCGAGGGATTTCCCACTCCTCCCACTTCTTACCGGCTGCTTCGTTGAGCTCTTTCCGCAGCGGTTCCAGCTTGTCCTGGAATTCAGCCCAGATGACGTCAATCTCGGAATTGTTGGCTATTGACTTAAGCGTAATGTGTGGTGCCCGCTCGTAGACAAAGCCTTGGCGAATATCGCCCAGCACGCCGCCCTCCACGGGTGGTCGACCAGCCCACTCCGCTTCACGCTTGCGGCCTTCTCTGCTGTCCGCAAGAAAATAGTACGGGAATCTAGCTCCAATCACGCGCGCCCGCGCAAGAGCCAGAGCAACACGCGAAGTATCGATTGTTATCCACCGTCGTCCCAACTGCTCTGCCGCAACTGCGGTGGTGCCCGAACCGCAAGTAGGATCGAGGACAAGGTCCCCTGGATCGGAAGCCATCAGCAGGCAGCGCATTACTACCGACGTGGCCGTTTGCACCACGTATATTTTCTTGTCCCCGAAGCCTGACTGCCGGGTATCATCCCAAATGTCGTTGTACGACTGGTAGGGAAAATCCTGGAATGGACGAACGAAGCCCATGGTTTTGCCGGAGTAGGTTACGCGGCTTGCCTTTCGCACGCGATCCATCCCGCGTAGATTGGTTTTCCAGCCACCGCTTCCGGGTTTGAATTTTTTGCCGTTGAATTCGTACTCGAAAGTCGTTGTGTCTCCGCCTGACTGCGAAGTAATCGGATTCATTCTAGCGAGGCGATAAACGTCACCGACGGCGCTTACAAAATTGCCTGCTTCGTCGAAGTCATAGCGGAAATTGCTATCCTTCTCAGCCTCCCTCGCGAAGTACAGCTCTCTTATTTTTGCGATTTCGATATCCTTGGCATACCAAAGTACAGAATCATAAGTGGCATCGATTACCGACGAGCCCTTTCCCGTGGTCTTCCTCACCACTATGGCGGCGACGAAATTGGCCTCGCCGAATATCTCATCAAGAAGAACGCGAAGTCGGTGCGTGTTCTCTGGGCCAATCTGGACGAAAATGCTGCCTGACGCCGACATCAAATCGCGCATGGCCGTTAGCCTGTCGCGAAGATACGTCAGATATGAATGAATGCCGTCTTTCCAGGTGTCCCTAAACGCTTTCACCTGCTCAGGTTCCCGCGTGATTTGCTCCATCTTTCCGTCTTTGACAGAGGACGACCGCGTGGACACCTGCCAGTTGGAGTTAAATTTGATGCCGTAGGGCGGGTCGAAGTAGATGCACTGCACCTGTCCACGCAGACCCTCGCGCTCGGCGAGGCTCGCCATCACCTGCAGACTGTCCCCGAGGATGAAGCGGTTCGACCAGTTTTGATCGTGTGCGTAAAATTCGGTCTTTGCCTCCGGATCGATCCCGTTGAAGTCGTGGAACAGATCGGCGATATCGCTTTCGGCTTCTCTCTTGGCTTTTGTCTGCCGCGTAAGATCGTCGATGATCGCCTTCGGGTGTATCTTCTCCTGAATGTATAGCGGCGGCGCCTGCACGATGAGGTCGGACCAATCCTGCTGGTCCTTGCCGCGCCAGACGAGCTGCGCATCCGAGATATCGATATAGCCTGTTTCCGCTGCCTTCCTGATTTGCTCCTGAGACAGCCGGACGCGCGTACCCTTCCATACAATCTGCGGATCGAGGTCCTTGTCGCGCGGACGCATCTCTCCTTGCGAGAGCGGATGACGGCGCGGATATGTTACGGGCGCGAACGGCGCGATCTCCTCGGCACGCTGCGCTGCTGACTGAAGTTCGGCGGTCGGGATGTTCTTACGCTTAGCCTGTCCGTGGCGCAGCGCTTCAACCTGCTTCGGCGCTCCTGTCTGCTTCTTCTTCCCCTTGCTCATGCCCCGCTCGCTTCCTGGTATTGCCCGGCGCGGCTGTTCTCGACCGCCCGGTCGATCAGCGCGCCAAACTCTTTTTGCATTTCGAATACGTCCGTGAATTCCTCGAACGCCCATCGCCCGAAGGTCCTGAGATTGTTCACGCCGCGCACCCATTTGTGGAGCATCGCGTCCGACTTCAGTTTTACGTTCTCGCGCCGATATCCTTTAACCTCGACGACGAGGTGCAGCAGATCGTCAGGCCCGCGACCATCGTCGATCAGCACGATAAAGTCCGGAATGTAGAGCCGCGCCACCGGGCCGTCTTTGTAGGGCACTTCGAAGCCGAGGCCCTGATTTTTGACGTAGGATACGACGCGCGGATGGGCCTCCGCGGCGCGGGCGAATTCAGCCTCCCAGCCGCTGTCGCTGACGACGTAGTTGATGTGGGATTTGTCAGGCGAAGTTTCGTAGAGGTCCTTGCTGGTCAGGAAGCCGACATGGCGCGTCGAGCCCCGCGGATTGTAGGGATCGAGAACGGCCCGGATGCGCTCATCGTCGCCGATCGCTGCGGCGATGGCGTTGTAGATGCGCTCGGCGGCCTGGCTCGCGATGCTCAATATCTGAAGCATCCACGGGCCGGTATCGCCCTTGCATTCGAGATAGCCTTCATCGATCCAGCGCCGGACGATGCGCTGGATCTGATAGAAGAGATGCAGCTTCGGCTCGCCGTCCCCGTCCCGGAAATATGAGTACAGCATATACTTGGCAAGCTCGTAGGAGACGGTGCTGGGGCGCTTGTCCTTCATCTCGGCGGCGCTCAGCATGACGCCCTCTCCGACGATTCCTTCCAGCAGGGTCTGGCCCGGCCCCACCATATCGGGAGTCAGGACGAGCTTTGAATTGGGCGTAAACTTCGCTTCGAGCTTTTCCTCTGGCAAGTCGATGCGATATCCGACGACGCGCGGGAATATGATTTCCAGCGCGGCACGGTCGCGCACGGCGGCGACTCGGGTGAGTTTCTTGGGCGGCTTGACCGCGGCGACCTGGGGCTTCGCCGTAAAGTCGAACGGTATGCCCATGATGTCGGCATATTCGACATTGAACAGGTTGTTCTCGTTGAGGTCGTACGAGTAGCGGCGCAGACCGCGGCCCACGACCTGCTCGCAAAGAAGCTGGGTGCCGAAGGCGCGGACGCCAAGAATATGGGTCACCGTGTTTGTGTCCCATCCTTCCGTCAGCATGGCGACCGAGACGACACAGCGTACCTGCTCGCCAAGCCGGCCCTTCTTGCCCACCGTGTTCATAACTTCGCGCAGCAAATCCGAGTCGGATAACTCGCCGACGGCGCCCGCGCCGGAGCGCTGCGCGATCTCGCGCTTGTACTGCTCGATCTCAAGGGCGGCAGCGCGGCGAAAATCATCGTCGAGCGCTTCGCCCGACTCCAGCTGCTTGCTGTCGATCAGCAGCGTGTTGGGCCGCGCAAGGCGATTGCCATGCTCATCGAAATTGGTGAACAGGCGCAGGTTGCCATGGTGCACCGTGCGGAGTTCTTCGGAGTCCTCGGCCACGGGTCGCTGCCAGCCTGATAGCCATTCATAGACGAGCTTGGATGCCGAGGTGTTGTTGCACACGACAATGAACACGGGCGGCGTGTCGATGCCGGATTGCCGCCAGCGCTCGAACGTCTCTTCGTAGTGGTTGTAAAGTGCGACAAGGGCCGTCTGGAGCTTGGCGGGCAGCGACTGCGGGTCGAGCTCGCCCTGGCCCTTGCCGCGGCCCTTCTTGGGCATCTCGTCGCGAATATGCTCCCAGAGCTCCCTGAATATCGGGACCTCGGCTTCAGGGATATTGTCGGCCACGGGTACGCGCGGAAGCTTGACGATGCCGCACTCGATGGCATCCATCAGCGAGAAATCGCTGACGGTCCAGGGAAAGAGAGTTCCCTCGGCATAGCCGGAGCCGCGAAGAAAAAACGGTGTGGCAGAGAGGTCGTAGACAGCGCGGACGCCGAGCTTGTGCTTGAAGATTTCGATGCCACTGATCCACAGGCGCGCGGCCTCGTTCTCGCTCTGGGCTTCCTTCTTCTCCTCGCCTTTCAGGTCTTCGATGTCTGCGTTATCGGGCTTCTCGCGATAGCAATGGTGCGCTTCATCGTTGATGACGACGATGTTCTTGAGGCCCATCAACTCCTCGGCGACGCGCCGGACCATCTGCCCTTCGGTTTCCTTGGTGGCGATCGGTTCGTGGCGTCCCTGAAGCAGGGACCGGCCGACTTTATTGACCTCCAGAACCTCGCGCAGCTGCAGGGCGTGATAGTTGGTGATGACGATCTTCGCCTTGGCGATGTCATCCAGCATATCGCCCGGAACCAGCTCACGGGTCCGGTAGTAATTTTCAAGGTCACTCGGCAGAAGAATGCGCAGGCGATCCTTGATCGTGATGCCGGGCGCGATAATGAGGAATCCGCGGGAGTAAGCATTGCTCGACGGGGACCGCACCGCGTTCACCGTTTGCCACGCGATCAGCATCGCCATGACGGTCGTCTTGCCGGCGCCCGTCGCCATCTTCATGGCAAGGCGCAGCAGCTCGGGATTCGCCTGCTCATTGGCACCGAGGATATGCTCCCAGATGGGCGCATATTGCTTTTTCGAGCGCGCGACTTCGGTTAGCCAGATGATCGTCTCAACCGCTTCAAGCTGACAGAAGAATGGCTTCACGCCTTGAAATTCGTGGCTCCGCCAGTAATTCAGCAGGCGCGCAGTCGCCGGCGTCACGCCCCAGATGGGCTGCGGCAGCGATCGCCATATCGCCAGGTGACTCCTGATCTCGTTGATGATCGGCGTGGGGTTGTATTGCTGCTCTTCGGTGGAGATGTCGTCATTCTCCAGGCCGAGGCGCCCCTGCGCCTTGTCGGCGCGCTGCTTCTTCTTTCGCGGCTTCGGGACAGGCGTAATGAATTCAGATCGCCTCCGTCCTGAACGCGGCGGTTCATTCAAGGGCTGCCCTTCGTCGTCGAGCGCATGATGGCGCGTCGGCTCTTCATAGGGCGAATTGAGAATCGGGTTTTCAAAGAAGGGCGCGGCTGCGGCTGTCATCAACGGCACCCGCACCCGGCGATATGCCGCGATTCCTGTTGCTGCTCCCCTCCGCCTCTCATCTCGGTTTGTCCTTCCCCCTGGACCTTGTCGCCATGCCGGCTGTTTTCGTATCGACGGCCAACAAGCGCTCATACTCTTCGATCGCCAACACGACGACGACCTTCCTGCCGTGCTTTTCGATGGCTACCGGCTCAGCGCGTGCCGTGTCGATCAGCATCCCGAAGGCGTTTTTGGCCTCTTTGGCGGCCATGATCTTCATGTGCGCAAAACCCCGCCGGACAGGGGTCCATAATGGCTATTTCAGCCACAAGTGGCAACAGCTTTACCTTGCATCATTTTCCGTAAACTGGCCGGTCAGCCTGCTTCGTCTGGAGCCGTCCGTCGCCCTCACCAGTGGAGGGGCGGCGGCGGAAACAGCGCAGCAGGCAGGCCTGCTTTGGTGGTGGGCTCCCCGAGCCTTTCCTTAATTTTGCGCGAAGGATCGCCACCCGCATGGGCCGAGACCCTGCGCAGCCGCCGGCGCAGCAGAGGCTCGGGGCGCCAGCCTGGAGCCTGACCCGCCGCACAGGCGGGACGCGCCCGGACTATCACGCATCCCCGGGCGTTCTTCAGTCGCGCCCATCGGATTCTGAACCAGAGGGACCATTCTTCCCGTCCTGTTCCTCAAGCGGGGGCAGCAACCGGATATGACCCCCTCCCGGTCGGGACGGTGGTGGCGGAACAGGCGCGGATAGCACCTCGTCCGCCCCCTGTGTCGTACCGAGACGCAGACCGGCGATCTGGTTATAGGCATTGAACAGCGTCTGTTGTGCATCCCGTACCTGACCGTACCAGAAGGGATCGAGCAGGACAGCGCTGTGCTCGACGAGTTGTTCCTCGATAAGGTCCACGACCAGCATGGTGACATGGACCGCTTCGTGGCAGCCGAACGTCCCCATGCCGAAACGCTCTTCGAGCGATTTCTTGTTGCGCATCTCCTCCCAGTCCTGCCGCCGCGCCTCCAAGGCTTTGACACGCTCCGGCTCGTAGGCGCGTCTGATCTTTTCCCTGAAGGCTTCGACGATGTCAGTTTCGTCCGGTGGTTCCATGGGTGAAGTACTCCCGTTGCCAAGATCGCAACGTTAGCAGCACCTTGCCGCCCGGTGCAGAGGCTGCGACCGGTCTACCGCTCCCGCTCGAAATCCTCGTCACGCCCCCGCCCGCGACGCTCGCGGTCGGACGGGCGTGTGGCGCGCGAGACAGGCTTTTCAGAAACGCCGCCCGTAGCCTCACCGCTATCTCCACCCTCATCGCTGTCCCCTTCCGCGGCCTGCGTGAACACGGCCTTGAGATCGACCGGCCTGCGGATCGGCGTGTCGGCGGCCAAGGCCTCTTCATGGGCACGGCGCAGGTCAATCGGTTCACGGGGCGTCTCTTCACGCGGCAAGCGCTCCTCCGGCGTGCGCAACGAATCCTGATACCGGTTTTTCGCCTTGCGCACCGACGCACCGCGCCCGCGCGGTTTCAGCTCCAGGGACAGGGCCGGCATATGATCGTGACCGGCACGCTGCGCGGTGCGGTGTTCACGCACACGGCGTTCTTCCAGCGCACGCATCTCCCGTGCATCGACCTTGGCAAGGTTCGCCAGCTGGCGCGTTACTTCAGCCGCCTGCAATTCATGCCGGCGCTGCAAAACAAGCGCATCCGCACGCTGGGCCGTAACAAGCGTCGCCATCCCATCCCGGAAATCCCGATAACGTTGAAGGTCGCGCCGCCTGTGCAACGCGTCGATGATCGCGGTCACGCCCGTAACCCGGCCCAGGAAGGCGGCAAGACCGCGCGGACGCGCGGCGGCCCGGGCCTCCCGCTCCCGCCGCAACGAAGCGACGAACGTCTGCCGCGCAGCACCCCGCGCCGCGCGCTGCTCCCGGGCCAGCGCCGTCACTTCATGACCCTGCCGCTCACGCAAGGTCGCTTGTTCAGCCAGCGTCGCGGCACGGCGCCGCTCCTGCGTGGCCTTCAGCTGTTCGCGCCGCTTCCCATCGTCTTGCGCTTTGGCGAACTGCTCCTGCACCTTGCGATGCTGCGCGACCAGCGCCCGCGCCTCCTCGACTGTCGGCAGCTGCTCCGGCGGGAACTCCTTCGCGAGGAAGGCGCGTATGTCCTTCGTCCGCACGCTGCGATCATCGATCAGCTTGGGCAGGGCGTTCATCGTGCCGTACCGGTCGACCAGAACATAAGGACGCTTGCCGGTCGCGAGGACATAACCCAGCTCTTCAAGCGCCCGCACAAAGGCGCGCGGCGTATCGCTCTGCTGCCAGGCGTGCGTGACCATGACCATGCGCTCTTCCTTGGAGAGGCCGGTCGAACGCTCCTGCTGGGTTTCATAGAGCGACAGCGGACGGGGGCGGTCTTCGCTGCGCCGGTCGTAACCGCCCGGCAGCGTGAGACCGTGGTCGCGGGCAAACTCCCGCGTCACCATCATCAGCTTCTCACGGTCGAACGCCATATGGATGGCCTTCTCCGTGAAGAAGTCGATCCGCGACCAGACGACATGGCAGTGCTCGCGCCCCTCCTTGATGTGGAAGATGACCGCGCGCGGCTGGCCCTCAAGGCCCAGCTTTTTCTCGGCCCGCTCGATGTAGTCGAGATACTGCGCGCGGCTCAGCGTCCCCTGACCGAGGTCCGGATTCACCGACAGGCTGTAAAGGTGATTGCGGCATTTGGTCAGGCCGGTCGCGATGGCCTCCCATTCGGCGAAGGCGCCATGCAGGTCGGGGGCGACCGCCCCGCTCACCTCCGCCACCTCGACATACTCATTGTCGTGAGCGTTCAGCAGATGGGTGGCGAGGTCCTGTCCGCCGCCGCGCTGGCTCGCCTTGGGGATCATGGCGACCGGCCCTTCGCCAGCATGACGGCGTTGCGGATCTCCTGCAGGGTGCGGACGGCCTCCTCCAGCAGGGCGGGATCACGCGCCTCGGGAGGCAAAGCCTCAAGCGCGCCGCGCAACCGGATGCATTCAGCGAGGATGCGCGCCAGCTCCTGCTTCTCGAGGGGAGGCCGGCGGGACTGGCGCGGGACCGCACTGCCGAAGATGGACGCGGTGATGAAGCCGCTGACGGAGAGCCCCGACTTTTCCACACGCGCGCGGAACTCCTCCCGGAGATGTTCCGGCGGCCGGTAGGAAACAGGGGCTTCGCGTTTCGTCTTCTCCGTCATGCCTCATCAAGTACCGGCGCGCCGCCATCATCGACCGCGCGCTTTCCCCGCGCGCACAAAGGTCGTGATCGGATGGCGTGCCGGCGGCCATCGCGGTCCCCGCCAGGCGAGGGTTCGGGGAACCGCCATCCCCGGTCAGCCTGACGAAGCCCGCGAGGGCGCAGTCAGGGCGATGGGTTTCCAAAGGGAGAGCCGCCATCTCTCCTTTGGCCGAAGCCGGTGCCGGAACACCGGCCGTGGTCCAGGACGCGGAAGTCCTGGCCGTGGTTGCAAGGGGCGCGGTAGCCCTTTGCGCGATGGGGACCAGGGGAGAGCGGCAGTCTCCCCGGTCGTGATGCAACGGCGATGCGTTGCCTCAGCCGGTGCGGGCTCGATGCCCGCAAGCAACAGCGGCCCGGCTGAATGCATCCCTTGAAGCAACAGCCGTCCAAAGACGGATGGGCGCCATAGGGATGCCCTCGGGGGGCCTGCGGGGGACTGGAGAGTCCCCCCAGCAAGGTGAGCGCGGTACTACCGCGCACACCTTGTACAAGCCTTTATTTCGGCCTGCCGCTTTTTATCATTGTAGCAGAGACGGTGGAGGCAGGTAAAATTGCGGATGAGGAACACTGCCTAGACTATTGCAGTGTGCATGACAGATCACTGTCCGTCCAGCCGCGCGGATTGCACGAGGAAACCACGCCACGGGAGAGACGACATTACGGGCGCTGAAAGCAGTCCCGTGATGCGCGGCATTGTAATGTGCATCGCAAATCAAGACGCGGGACCGCCGAAAGGATGGTCCGATGAACGCTCCTCTCGATCCCCAACCCGCATCCGTCCGGCCCACGCGCGATACCTACGAACGGCTCCAGCAGGCCTACGATCATTTCAACAAAACGCTGTTCGAAGGCACCCTGCCGAACGCGCTCATTACGCTGCAGCGCCGCAAGAAAACATTCGGCTATTTCGCAGGAGCCCGGTTCGCGCGCGATGACGGCCGCAAGGCCGACGAGATCGCGCTGAACCCGGCTTCGTTCCACGAGCGGTCCGTGAATGAAATTCTGGCAACGCTCGTCCATGACATGGTGCATCTGTGGCAGCATCATTGCGGAACGCCCGGGCGGGGCCGCTATCATAACCGCGAATGGGCGGCGAAAATGAAGGCCATCGGGCTGCAGCCGACGATCGACGGCGCCGAAGGCGGCAAGGAGACCGGCGAAAGCGTCGGTCACTTCATCGTCCCGGGCGGGCCTTTCGAGACGGCCCTGAACCGTCTTCTCGCCAAGGACTTTGCCCTCGTCTGGAAGGAGCTGCCCGCCGCGGCGGAGGAAGGCAAGGGCGAAGCCGCGCCGGCCCCCAAGAGCGGCAAGCGCGTGCGCTATGCCTGCCCGCAATGCGACCTCAAGGCCTGGGCGAAGCATGAGGCCCGCCTTGTCTGCGGCGAGCACATGACGGCGATGGCGCCCACCTGACCTATCCCTATTCGCAAAACGCGAATCGCAAAATGCGAAAGGCGCGGACCGCACGGTCCGCGCCTTTTGTTTGGCCGCCGCTACGTTCAGCGGCAGGCGAGCGCGTCGAGCCAGGCGGCGATGTAGCCGCCGGCATCGCCGAACCGCGCGATGCGGGCGCGGCTGACGCGGTGCACTGCGCCGCCGGCAAAGCCGGCGGGCAGCCACGCGCCCGCGGGTCCGATGGCCTCGATCTCGATGCGGTCGAGCGGCTCGCCGTGCAGGTCGGCGGCGCCGTCGTCGCTGGCGCTGTGCCGGGCGAGGATTTCGATACCGTCCCATGACAGGGTGAAGGTGTGCGAGAAGCTGTTCATGATGGTCCTCCTGAAGGGCCTTCAGCGAAGCCAACCGGGAAGAGGCTCAGTGCCTCTTCCCGGAGGCTGCCGCGTCAGGCGGCTTCCTGCTGCGCGGTTTCGGCTTCAGCCTTCGGCGCGCGGAGGACGATGCGCCCGCCGCCGACCGGTACCAGATCGAGCTGGAGGGTGAGGCCGTTTCCGTCCTCGTGCTCCCAAGCGGCGCCGATCCGGGTCCAGAAGCCCTTCTCGCCCTCCTTGCGGGCTTCGGTCACGTGCCAGGCGATAAGGCTCGGCGGCGTGGCTTCGCGGGTCTGCTTCTTGGCGGCGTACTTGCTATTGCGTGTCATGGTCTGTTCCTTTCTGTTTGGGTTTCACTCGACACGCCTCCCTGGAAGCCGTGCGGAGAAGACGGCGATGCACCGAAGGGGAACAGGCAACACGGGAGCGCAGCGAATGGAGCGGGCAGCCTGTTGCATCGGCGGCGCGCACGGTCAGGTTGGCGTGAAAGTCGAGTGATGGTCCCACACAGAAGAAGGGACAGGCACACGCACGTTAGCAACAGACGATGACGGCAAGAACCCGCAAAGCCGCGCCGCGTCGCTGACACCGCCTGTGACCGGTCCTGGAGGAGGATACGTGTTATGGGCCGCCGGATTACTGGCGACGCTTCGCGATGTGCGAGAAAGTCCCGTCGCGCTCGCCCGTTTCTGGACAACGGTCGCGTATGATCACGTGAGGCTGAACCGCCGCGGCGCTAAATCGTATGCTGTCACGGCCTTCCGCGGCCGTCGGACTGGATGAAGGCCGGGCCGTCTTCGCTTCTATCCGGTTACGGAGGGCAGGTCTGCGGCGAGTAGCGATCACAGGTGTTTGAGTAGCTGCCGCCCGTCCAGCCGCCGCACAATAGCGCGTCATCGCCCGCGATTGTTATCATCCCATTCATGCCTCGCGTTTCCGGCAAATCCGCAACCTGCGTGAACGCATTGGTTCCGGAATCATAGATGTCACAGCGGTCAGTCACTGTGGTGGAGCCTAACGAGCCCCCGCATATGTGCACCCGTCCGCTGGCAAGCAGTCTGGCTCCGAAATAGCTCTTGCTTTGTGGCAGGTTGGCAACCTGCGTAAAGCTGTTTCCCACAGGGTTGTAAATATCGCAGCGGTTCGTAAGGGTTCCGCTAACAGAGCCGCCACAGATCAATACACGACCGTCATCAAGCGTTACCGGCGTGAAAGCAGATTTGCTCTGCGGGAGGTTGGCCACCTGCGTGAAGCTGTTGGCTACAGGGTCGTAGATGTCGCAGCGGTTTGTACCGCTTCCGCTAACTGTACCCCCACAGATCAGCACGCGACCGTCGGCAAGCAAAGCGCTGCCAGCGTCGGGCTTGGATTGCGGCAAGTTGGCAACCTGCGTGAAGCTGTTCGCTACAGGATCGTAAATATCGCAGCGGTTCGTGGGGCCAGAACCTCCACACATCAGCACCCGCCCGTCGGCAAGCAGAGTGCCGGTGGCGCTCTGCTTGCTTTGCGGCAGGTTGGCTACCTGCGTGAAGCTATTTGCTACAGGGTCGTAGATGTCGCATCGGTTGCTAAACCCGCTGCCGGTGTACCCGCCGCAAATCAGAGCGCGTCCGTCAGCAAGCGGTGCGGATGCGTATATTCCCCGGGCTTGCGCCAGGTTGGGGGGCGACGTGAAGCTCTCGACGGTCCCCTGTGGCGGTCCAATGCTAACCCAATCGACCCCGTTACAGTACTCCATGACGCTGCAGTTGGTATTGTAGAGCAGCGTCCCCTCATCGCGAACAGGAGCAGTGCAGGAAGTGCTGGGCCCGGAGCATTCCGAGCTATAGAGCTGGCCGCCATAGATTGCGGTAAAAGCTTTGGTGCCATCGGAAGTGAGGGCAAATTCCTGCCAGTTTGCACTCCATCCCCGCTGCGTCCACGTCACGCCGCTGTCATCAGAGGTGTAAATAAAGCCGTCCAGCGGACCGACGCCCGTTATCAGCTTAGTGCCGTCGGCGGAGGAAGAGACCCGCAGCCACCTGCGGGTTGTCTCGCGCGGCGTCCACGTTACGCCGCTGTCGGTCGAGGTATAAATCTGACCATTGTCCACAGTTGCCACCAGCTTGGTGCCGTCCGCCGATGAGGCAACGTCGCTCCAGACCCGGTTGCTCTCACGGGCTGTCCAGTTCACGCCACTGTCGGTTGAGGTATAAATCTGACCACCGTTTACAGTGGCAACGAGCTTTGTGCCGTCCGCCGATGAGGCTATGCCGGTCCAGTTCCGATTGCTATTCCGCGCCGTCCAATTCACGCCACTGTCAGTAGAGGTGTAAAGCTGGCCAGTATATCTTCCGGCGACGAGCTTGGTGCCGTCCGCAGATGAAGCAACAGTTGTCAAATTTGAGAGGGTCAGGCGCTGCGTCCAGTTCACGCCGCTGTCGGTCGATGTATAAATCGCCGAGCCCGTAGCTGCGGCCACCAGCTTAGTGCCGTCGGCGGACGATGCCATATCGTTCCAGTTTTGATTGCTGGCACGCGCGGTCCAGTTCACGCCGCCGTCTGTCGAGGTGTAGATCTGCCCGGTCGTATGTCCGGCTGCCACCTTCGTGCCGTCGTCGGATATGACGATCCCCCCTTGCCACCAGTTGCGGGCAGTTTCCCGCGGTGTCCAGGTATCGAAGCATTCAGGAGGCGCCGGCTCAGGCCCCATCGCCACCCAATTCGCACCGTTGCAGTAGCGCATGGTGTGGTTGTCGGTGTCGTAGACGATCTTGCCGGGGGTGCCGGTCGGGTTGGCGCAGCCGGCCTCCGCTGTCATCACCCTGTCTCCGGGGCTACTGAAGGCAACAGCGACAAACCGACCGTTGCCAAAGGCTATGTCTTCCCATTGGCTGTTGGCGGGCGCCACCACGCCCTCTGTCCAGGTGATGCCATTCGGCGAAGTCGCTACGCGGTGCGTGCCGTTAAGGGCCACGACGACAAAAAGTCCGTTGCCGTAGGTGAGGCCCGCCCACTGGCTGTCGGCGGGCGCCGGTCCTGTGCGTGCCGTCCAGGTCATGCCGTCCGGCGAAGTCATCAGCGCGCCGAGGTCACCCCCGGCGACAAACACGCCATTGCCATAGGCTACGGCGCGGTACTGCGTTGCTGCTGCTGCCGGATACCCTGTCCAGGTAATGCCGTCCGTCGATCTCATCACCTTGTTCGTGCCGCTCTCCGACACTGCGACGAACGCGCCGTTGCCATACGTTATGGCCTGCCATCCAACTGACTCCGACGGCGTTCGCGCCGTCCATGTGATACCGTCCGGCGAGGTCATCGCCGCGCCTGTTCCCACCGCGGCAAACAACCCGTTGCCATATGTCACGGCATACCAGCTACTTGCCGGCGCCGTCCGCGCCGTCCATGTGATGCCGTCCGGCGAGGTCATCACGCGGTTCGTGCCATCGCGGGATACCGCCACGAACAGGCCGTTGCCGTAGGTGACAGACATCCAGGAGATCGCTTGCGCGGCCGTCCGCGCCGTCCACGTGATGCCATCGGGCGAAGTCATCACGCGGTTCGTGCCGCTAGCCGCCACCGCCACGAACAGACCGTTGCCGTACGTGACGCCCATCCACGGGTTTGCCTGCGCCGCCGTGCGGGCCGTCCAGCCCATTGCTGACGGCGCTTTACCCATCGTCACCCAACTACTGCCGTTGCAGTATTCGAGGGTATTGTGATCCGTATTGAAGACGACCGCTCCGGCCGACTTGGCCGGATTCGTGCAGTTAGCCCACGCCGTCGCGAAGGGGACCAGCAGAAGCACAAGGATGAGCGCCAGGAGCCGCCTCATGCTGCACCTCAGAATGCGCAGCAGATGGCAAAGGCAGTGCCGGTGGCTGTCGCGGTACTCCACTCACAACGCCAAGTGGCCGCTGCGCTCGGCCCGCTGTCTCGAAAGACCGGGGTAGTGCTGCTGTGAGAGCAGCCGCCGCCGGTCATTACCTCACCGGCGTTGCAGGCTATGGTCACTGTCGTTGTGGCCCCCGTTGCCGTACGTTGGGTACAGGTCGGCCCCCACGTCGGCGCGGACATCCCGCCTGCTTGCTCGATTGCGCCACCGGAGGCGTTCCATGTGGTGCCGTCGCAGACGAGCGTGATTTCCTGCCCGTCAAGGTCCGCATCAGCCGTGACGCGCGTAGCGCCGTCCGGGAATCCGGCGCAGGACGAACCGGGCGTGGTATCGGTGCCGACAAGCTGCGCGTGCGCGCCGCCCGTCACTATGGCTGCGGCTGAAATGATAGCTACAACGATTATGAAATATATTTTCCGCACAGATTTCTCCTATACTGAATTATACAGTATCATCACTGTAAAAATTGTTAAGTATATTATAATTGCCTGATACATACTGATATTACTCGAGATTTTCGATAAGTAAGTATCCCGAGTTACTAGCCATGCCTTGATTGCACAGCGCGGTTTGCGCGCGGAAAATGGACGGCCGGAAGCGCTAACTGAAAGCAGATTCAGGAGGCGCTCGTGACCACCGACAATTTCATCACCGACTTCACCCGCGACATCGCCCGCGGCGACACTTCGCGCTTCCTGCGGCAGCAGTCCCCGCCGCAGGCGCGGTGGCAGTCGATCGAGGCGATCCTGAAAAGCGCGCGCCTCGCCTACGATCCTTCAAACCCCGGCGCGAAGATCATGATCGGAGCTCTCGGCAACCGCCTTATCGGTATCGCCGACAATCGCCACATGATGATGTTCGGCGGATCGCGGTCGGGAAAGTCCGTGATGTTGAAGGGCAACCTCCTCCATTATCCCGGCAGCGTACTCGCGCTCGACCCGAAGGCCGAACTCGCGATCGTGACCGCGCAGCGGCGCGTCGCGCTCGGGCAGCGCGTTCATATCCTCGATCCGTTCGAGATCGTGCCCGACCGGATCGCGCCGTTGCGCAAGAGCTTCAATCCCTTGTCACTCCTGCGCCCGGGCAGCAGAACATTGATCGAAGATGCCGGGCTGATCGCCGACGCTCTGGTTATCGCCGCCGGGAAAGACCCCCACTGGGATGAAAGCGCCCGAAACTTCCTGGAGGGGATCATCCTTCACGTTGCGACTGATCCCGCGTTCGAGGGTCAGCGCAACCTGATCGCCGTGCGCACCGTCATCCGTGATGCGCTGATCCTGGCGAAAGCTGATGATCCGGACGCGCCCTACCGGCACGAACTCGGGATGCTGCGCAATGCCGCGCGGCTTGAACGCTCCCCCGCAACGGCGGACGTTGCGAACGCGATCGAGGGCGCCGCCCGCGACTTCTTCGAAAAGCCGTCCAACGAACGCGCCAGCGTTTTATCCACCGTCCGCCGCCATACGAAGTTTCTGGACTACGGCGCCATGCGCCGCGTGCTGGCCGGGCATGATTTCGATCTGGCCGATCTCAAGCGCGCGAAGGAAGGCATGACGGTCTATCTGTGCCTTCCCGCAAACCGCATGGGCCTTTGCAGCCGCTGGCTGCGCGTCTTCGTCAACCTGCTTCTCGATGCGATGGAACGCGAACGCACTGCGCCCAAAGTGCCTGTCCTAGTGTGCCTCGACGAGTTTCCCGTGCTCGGCCATATGCGGCAGCTTGAAGATGCCGCCGGGCAAATCGCCTCCTTCGGCGTGAAGCTCTGGGTGTTCCTGCAGGACTGGGGACAGGGCAAGGCCCTGTACAAGGAACGGTGGGAGACGTTCGCCGGCAATGCCGGCGTCCTGCAATTCTTCGGCAACAACGACCTGATGACGATGGAGTACGTGTCGCGCCGTCTCGGCAAAACGATGGTCATGGCCACGCGCGAAGGCGAGGTGGGCCGGGCGCAACGCGCCGACGGCCTGTCGGGACAATCAGAGTCAGCGGAACTTCACGACCTTCTGACACCGGAAGAAGTGAGCCGGCAGTTTGCGCGCGATGACCGCCTCAAACGCCAGCTGGTGATTCTTGCGGGACTGCATCCGATGATCCTTCAGCGCTTTGAGTATTTCGACAAGGCGAGCCCGGTGCATTGGGCCTTTCGCGGACTCTATGCCGAGGATTGATCCTGCGCCGCGCGGTCCCTGCGCTGGCGCATTTCCTTGGTCAGCAGGAATCGCCCGGTGATGCTGTTCTCCGCCACTTCATAGGCCAGCGTCGCCGCGGTGCGTCCCTTGCGATCTTCCACTGTGAAATCGCAAGTGGGATCGCGGGCGATCAAGCGCAGCATCCCCACTGTGTCGTAAGCAGCGGCATAGTGAAGAGCCGTCAGGCCAGTCGACGGCTCGGCGAAGTTGATATCAGCTCCGCCGCGCAGACAGAGCCTCACATCTTCCTCATTGCCCGCTCGCGCTGCCCGAATGAGACGCTCGTTCCGAAGGACTGCCGGATCATCCGACGCGGCGGGATTTTCATCCGGCACCTGAGAACCGTCCGGGCGCGGTGGAAGGGCCATTACCTACCCCTTTCCGCATCCGGCGGGCGCAGCCGGTAATTCCAAGTATTCGCGTACGCCCATTCACCGACCTGGGCGATGAGCATGGTTGCGCGCTCGCGTCCGATGCCCTGTATCGGCTCTGACGGCGCGAAACCAGCCAGCTTCATGACAACGAGAAAGCTCTCATCGGGATTTTCGGTCATCGCACCGTAGGGCACGACGAACACCTGCCGGCTGCCGTGCAGCCGATCCTGAACCAGCGCAAGGCCGCTCTTGTCGCCGCGGACCAGCCATCCCTCCAGCTGCTCCTTCCTGTAACCGGCGTGCGTGCGCAGGCGGCCCGGCATATAGATTCTTTCATTCATAACGAAGTCGGGATTGTACTCGATCGTCTCAAGCAGGCGCTGGAGTCCGGCGCGGTCGGTCGGCGCGATTTCAAGGGTGAACACGCGGGAGCCCGCGCGCCCTTCTTTGCGAGACGTGGTGAAGACGCCTGTGATCTCCTGCGGAGATATTGAGGCACTCTGGAAGAACGAGCTTAAGGCGAGCGCGGCGGCGTAGTCGCCGGCGGTCTCCTGGATGTCTTCATCGTGGAAATAACCTTTGCTGCGCAGGAACAGGCTGATGGCATCAAGGCGCTCGGTCTTGGGGACCTGCTGCCCGTCGACAAACCGCCGCAAGGCCTCGGCCAGAACCTCATCCGATCCTTCTGAGTCAAAGTAGGATTCGGGAAGTCCTTCCGTGACGAAGATATCGCTCGCGACCGTCACCCATGGGCGGGCACGGCCATTGATAGTCTCAACGGCCCGATAGCGTGCCAGCCTGTCCCGCAGGCGCGCGATATGCCAGGCCGTGTATTCCTTCATGCAGGCGCTCCACGAGGATTGCGCGAGGATCAGGTCTCCAAAGTCTCATTACCTTGCCACTCAGCGGGGTGGAAGAAAATCCGTCCCGCGGGAAGGAGAAGACTATGGAACCTGCAATCAAATCGCCCTTCGAGGGCGAACCCCGCACGATCGAGGGGCGCGACGCCAGAGGCAGGCGCGCCTTCGCCATCACCGCAAACGTGCTCACCCCGGAGAGTGCGCAGCTGGCGGACCTGGCGGCGATATTGTCCGTACCGTTCTACTGGTACGTCACCTGGCAGACACAGCCGGCCCCGTCACACTTCTTGGCCTATGCCGTATGGCTTCTGCTTCCGCTCTTGTTGATCCCGATGCACAAGGCGTTGGCCCGCTACCTGATGCGCAGCAAGGTCTATCTGGAAGTCACGGAGGACACGTTCGCAATCGGGGTCGGGAAGGACTGTGCCGTTTTCGACCGTCTGCTGGCGCACTCTTTTTCCGTCGTTGTGCACGACAAGGCTGCGGATGAGCAGGACGAGCTGGACGCGGCGCGTCAATCCTCCGGCCGCCCGTCGGGCAGCCCGGCGCGCTACTACACTCGTGCCTTCATCGTGACCTACGACTATCTGGGCCAGCGCAACGATATCGTCGCGATGATGGGCCAGCGCGAGGCCAATGCGCTTCAGGCACGCCTGACGCTCTGCGACCGTCTCATGGAGACCCAGCGCCAGAAGGGCAAGGGTCTGTCGATGAGTCCACAGGACGAATGGGCTACGCAAACCGGCGACATTGAGGAGCTGGCCTGAACGCATCGTCAGAGGCCGCCGTTCACGCGGCGGCCTCAAGGCGTTTCCCGAAAGACGACAGGTACTCGGCGGCACGCTGCGCGTGAGCGGCAGCCGTGAAGATGGCCCGCTTATCTTCTTTCAGGACGGACAGCCAATGACCCAGATACGCCGCATGATCCTCGCGATCTTCGAGCCGCAGGCCGAGATCCGCGCACAGGAAGGCCGCTCCCAGTTCGGCGACCAGTTCTTCGCGGGCATATCCGTCATCGCCGAAGCGCTTGCGCCCGAAATCGCGATCAAGCCGGTTCTGATGCTTAGTCCAGTGCGTCGCCTCATGAGCCAGCGTGGCGTAGTAGGCCTGCGCGTCGCGGAAGGCCTCAAAGGCCGGCATCTGGATGTAGTCGAGGGTCGAACTGTAATAGGCGCAGTCGCCGCCATGCCGGATATCGGCCCGGGTTGCGGCGAAGAATACTTCGGCGTCGGAGATACGTTCGTCGGGATTCCGGTGCGGTTCGGCCCGGGCGTAGAAGTGAGCGGGCAATCCCTCGATCTGCTCGACGTTAAAGACGGTGTAGGCCTTCAGGTACGGAATGCTGCGTTCGGCCTCATCGCCGGTGGCCTCGTCGACCTCGGTGCGCTGCATCGTGTTCGCATAGACGACCGGGGCTCCCTTCTCGCCCTTGCGGACATGACCGCCAAGGCTGAGAGCCTGCCGGAATGTCATCCAGATCGGCGCGGATCGATGGGCTTCCATCGCGGTCGCCCAGAGCGTCAACACGTTGATACCGCTGTAGGGCTCGCCCGTATGGCGAAGGGGCCGCGAGACGTGACCGGCGGCGTGAGCCGCATTCCAGGGCTGCGTCCACGGCTTCACGCCGCGTTCCAGGCTTTCGATGATCTGGGCGGTGATGCGGGTATAGACGTCCTGCCGCGTGGTTTCTTTCTCAGACATGATCTGCTCCTTTTGCGTCGGGTTTCCTCAAGACGCGGCGGAACAGGACGGGCGGAGAAGCAGGACAGTCAGGCCCTAACACGGTCCCGCCGCCTGCCGGCGGGAGTGGTGCGGGCGGGGTTTGACGGGACGGCACGCCCGGCCAAAGATCGCGTCCATTCTTGAGGACACCGGCGCGGGAGCAGGAAGGGATCGGAGAATGATGAAGCAGGACGAAAGCGAACAGTTCCTCGCATGGAATGACCTGTCACCGCGCGCGAGGGCCGTTTGGCCCGCCAGCGAGAAGGGCTACCTGCGCGACCAGCACACGTTAGAAATCAGCCTCGATACCGAATTGGCGTGGTGGATTATGGCCAACGTAGTGGGTCGGACCTCGTTCACGCACGATCTGGAAGAGACGATCGTTACGGCGCTGCGGGTGATTAGCGGGGATTTGCCGGTTTCGCAGATCGAGGAGATGAAGCGTCTCGGGAAAGCAGTGGACGCCGCTCGGCAACGCGCAAACCCGTAAGCGCAGTGTGGTCTTGCCACAAACGCGCCACAGACCGAAACGGCCTCACGCGGAGAAGCGAGGATTTCTGCGGGTTACAGAGGATCGCCCGAAGCGGCCCATGTGGCAGATTTTCGGGGTGATTTCTGATGCTAAGTACTTGAAAAATAAGCTGGAGCGGGTGAAGGGAATCGAACCCTCATAGCCAGCTTGGAAGGCTAGAAAAACCTGCTATTTTTCAATGGTTTGACTGGCGTACACCACAAACTAGCCACATAAAATTGGCGCAATATTTTGATGGGTAATAGGGAAGTCTGTAGTTTCAATGCTTTGACTAACGTACACCTCGAAACTTGCTGCACGAAATCGCGCAAAAAGTAGGAGGGAGCGGTCTGGTGCTGTACGTCTCCCAAGTGTTCACCGGAGGGATTCCAATAGTTAACGCCGCGATTTTTGGCTCATTTTTCTGCGGCTCTTTCTTGGGAAAATCCCAACTTTCACTTCTAAGAAAACGCTCGAATTTCCTCGCTTGTTAATACTCGTTAATCGCTGATTAACCGCCGCTTGTGACCTCATCCCACCACCGGCGGAGGGCTTTTCCGGGTGTCTGCTCCGCGCCCAGCACGGTAGCCATAATCTCCTCGGCGGTCTCCCGGTGCTGCTCCTCACGGCCGCGGATCAAATGCCCATACACATTGAATGTGATTTCAATTTTCGAATGCCCCATCGCCTTCTGGATGAACTTGAGGTCCTTGCCACTCTCGATGAGCTTGGAAGCGAAGTAGTGGCGTAGGGCGTAGGGCGTATAGCGCGGGACATGAACGGTGCGGCCCTTCCGCCCGACAGCGTCAGCGAGCCCGGCTTCCTTCATCAGCGGGTCCCACGCCCCGGCGCGGAAATTCACGAGCGCCTGCGGTTTACCCGCGGCGGTGGGGAATACGAGATCATGATCCGAGGCGGGACAATGGGGCCGCCATTCCTCGATCATGGCGCTGACCAGCGCCGGCAGGAACAGTGTGCGGCGACCGGCGCGTGATTTCACCGGGCCGATATTGCCGGTGCGGTCTGCGCGCTGCCGGATGTTGATGTGGTCATCGCCAACCTGCTCCCACGAAAGGCCGCGAAGCTCGGACGGGCGCATTCCCGTAAAGCCGGCGAGATAGATCATCGGCCGGTAGCGCGCCCAGCACTTCGCCATGTACTCGTTCTTTGACGCCATACGGTCTGCCGCTGCGAAGAGAGAACGGATTTCGGCGTCGGTGGGGATTTCAATCTCGGAGTCGTCGTCCTCATAACGGCCGCCGGCACGGACGGTAATGCCCATCGCGGGGTCGTGGTCGATCAGGCCTTCACGGTGCATCTCGATCAGCACCGAATGGAAAGAGGAGAGTGTGCGCCGCGCGAGATCGCGTGTCTTGTGCTCAAGCAGCCAGTTGCGGAACCCGACGATGTCGGCGGCCTGAAGCTCATGAAGGGGCTTGGCCCATCCGAACTCTTTCATGACGCGCGCGCGCCGCTTGTACTCTTTGAGGGTCTCGATCTCGACCGTCTCACGACCGTCCCGGCCGATACGCTCACAAACCTCAAGCCAGCGGTCGATGGCATCCGGTACTTTCGTGACCTGGCCGCCCGGCACATCCTTGAGTGAGCCCAGCGTTTCGGTAAATGCCCGCGCCTCCTTCAACGTGTCGAAGGTGGCATAGCTGTAGCCGGGGGATGTCTTGCGCGGGTAGCGGACCTGATATGTAGTGCCCTTGCCACCCGCGCGCTTTCTGATGTCTGCCATAAAACACTAATGTACAAGTATACGCACAAATAGAACAAAATAAGAACGCTGTAGTCAATCCTTTTTCTTCGTATTCTTCTTCGCGTCATCCTGAAGCTGCTGGTAGATCGCGGTCAAAGCGCCTTTCTCGATCTTGAGCCGGCCTTCGATCGGATCGACGAAGAAAGGCAGCTTGCGGCGCCCTTCGGCATCGGGGTCGGCTGCACGCTTGATCTGCCGCGATGACAGCTCGACGCCCATTTCGGCAAGGACCTCACGGGCCTGGTCCAGACCGAGATAACGGGGCGGTGGAGGAATGTTCAAATGAATCACACTCCTTTCAAATGTTGTACTCGTCAGCGGCGCAGCGATACCGGCCGCGCTTGGTCACACGCGTCACAACCGCGCCCAGGCGGTTGCGTACGACGACCGTTTCTCCGACTTCATTCGTGGGGTTGATGAACAGGGTGACGTTGTGCGTGTGGTGCACAGCAAATTCGTCTTCGAGCTCACAGACGGCTTCGAACAATGCCTGGCGCATTTCAGCGAGCGTCATGTCGCCCTGGATGCGTATCAATATCGACAATCAATATCTCAAAAACAACAAAGCCAAATATATCTACAATTATACGTTGCGCGATATTAATCGTCGGTTAACTGCGTTGTGCTTGCCGCGCGTCTTCGTTCTCAAGTTTCGCTCCGGAGTCTTTGCGGGTCTGCTGCGGTCTCTTTTCCTCCTTTCCTCTCCATCCCGCGATCGGGCCTTCGCCGATTGTGTGTGTCCGGGCCTCAAGGCCCCGATCGGCGGGGCCGGAAACGGAAAGGAAAAATACGATGTCCGGCATCTACACCCTGCAAGACCTCCAGGTGCGAAACCTGACTGAACTCTACGCGCTGCGCGGCACGCTGCAGCGGCTGCTCGCCACGACGATCCCCGGTTCGTCCGCCTGCCGCGATACGCTGCAGAGCCTGGCCGCCGTCGACCGCATGATCCGCCTGCGCACGCCCGGCTGCCACCCGCGCTGACGCACTTTCCACGCGGAAACCCCGTGGGGGACGCCCTCCACGGGGACCTACCTTCCTTCGCAGCAGCATCGCTTGCTGCGGAAAGGAGGTGTTTCCGATGGCTGAAGCCGGCGTGTCGACCCCGCGCGGATACGAGGCGATTGTACTCGTTCGTATGCCCGCCCCGTTCCGCAACTGGGCGGTCGCCTATCTCTCCGCCCGCAGCGGCAATCAGGTCGTGAGCGAACAGGCGATCGTCGACCTGTTCCAGGACTTCATCGACAGGCGCTGCCTGAGCGATGCGTCCGACGATCCGCCCAGCTGCGATCCCGGCGGGGGAATGCGCTCTCCCGACGAGTGTGACGAAGACCAGACCGCCCTCGTGTGAGGGCGGTCCACCCCAACCCCCATGAAGGAGAGGACTGACCGATGCGCGGGCGCAAGGCCGGCCATGATCGCGACTCATCCCGCGCGGCGGCTCCCCGCCGCACGCGCGGGATGGACGCGCTGCCGGTCCTCGCCACTGTTGACGAAAGCTTTCCCGTGACGGCTGAAGAACTGGACGCGATCGAGTCTTTCCTGCTGGAGCAGCTCAACGAATTTCTGGCCGCGAACGACCGCGCGGACTCGGAAGTGCCGCAAAGAACTGCACAATATCCGGCAGTCCACAGTGCGGGGGATGCACCATGAAAACGCGCCGCAGACCATCAGAATATAAAGCCGCAGAGGACGGCGCGCTGCGCGTCGCTCTCTATATGCGCGTGTCAACCGGCCAGCAGGCGCGCAGCGACCTCTCCATCCCCGATCAGCGCCGGCAGGCGCACGATTTCTGCGCCGCGCAGGGCTGGCGCGTCGTGTCGGAATTCGTTGATGCCGGCCTCAGCGGCACAAACGATTCCCGCCCTGAATTTCAAAGAATGCTGACGATGGCGGCCTCCGATGCACGGCCCTTTGATGTCGTGCTGGTGCATTCGATCAGCCGCCTCGCGCGCCATCTTGTTATCCTGGAGAATGCTGCCGAAGAGCTTGAGCGCCATGGCGTTCAGCTCGCCAGCATCACGCAGCGCTTCGACAAGGGGCCTGAAGGTGTCCTTCTGCGCCAGATCGTCGGCGCCTTCGACCAGCATCAATCGCGCGAGAATGCGAAGCACGTTGCCCGCACAATGCTGGAAAACGCCCGGCAAGGATTCTGGAACGGCTCACACGCGCCCTACGGATACCGGACTTTCGTTGTCGAGCAACGCGGCGCGAAGCTCAAAAAGCACCTGGCCGTCGATCCTGTCGAAGCCGAGATCGTGCGGCTCATGTTCCGGCTCTTCCGGAATGGCGACGGCGTCTCCGGCCCCATGGGCATCAAGGCGATCACCGCCCATCTGAATGCAAACGGCCACCGCACGCGCGGGGGAGCGCGCTGGGGCGTCGGGCAGGTTCACAGGCTGATCACGAGCCCTACTTACAAAGGCGAGCATCACTATAACTGCACCAACTCCCGCACGCGGGAGCGCCGTGCGGAAACAGAGCACGTCATTGTGCCGGTTCCCGCGATCATCGAAGCTCCCGTCTTCGACGCGGTGCGCAAGGCGCTGCGCGAACGCAATCCGAAAGTCGCGCCGCCGCGCATTGTCAACGGACCAACACAGCTGGCGGGTGTCGCCAAATGCGCACGGTGCGGCGGCGGCATGACGATCCGCACCGGCAAGTCGGGGCGCTATCGCTACTACACCTGCTCTACCAGCGCGCAGCAGGGAAAGAGTGCGTGCGAGGGACTGTCGGTGCCGATGGATCGTCTCGACGATGCTGTGACAACGGCGCTTGCTGAGAAGCTCTTGACCCCGGAACGGGTCAGCCGCTTACTCGCGGGTTTGATGGAACGGCAGAATGCCCGCACAACGGATCATACACAGCGTGTGGCCGCCCTGCGCGACCGCGTATCGGAGGCCGAGCGCGGCCTTGTCCGGCTCTATGACGCCATCGAAAAGGGAATCCTCGATCCCAGCGACGACACCCTGAAGGAGCGAATCGCCGCGGCGAAGACCGCCCGCGACATTGCGCGGGTGTCACTCGAAAGAGCTCTCGCCGAACTGAGCCCCCAGGTACGCGTGACGGCGGAAAAAGTCGCGCGCTTCACAAGCCTGATGCGCCAGAACATCGTTGATGGCGCTCCGGAGTTTCGCCGCGCCTATATCCGCTCGATCATCGATGCGGTGGAAGTCGACAGGACCGAGATAAAAATCCATGGCCGCAAGGACGTTCTCGAACGCCTTGTCATGGCGGAAGGGGCAACTCCGGCAGGAGTGCCCAGTTTTGTACGGAATTGGCGCACCCGGCACGATTCGAACGTGCGGCCTCCACCTTCGGAGGGTGGCGCTCTATCCAGCTGAGCTACGGGTGCATCAAGTGCGCTACTAACGCGGCGACCTCGCGTCGGTCAATCGACGTAGACCAGACATTATCCCAGTTCGATCGATCACGCGCAACCGAGATCCCCATTCTCACCGCAAAAACCATCACGCGCGTAACTCTTGCTCGAACGGTATGCCATCGCGCGAAGGAATGCCGGCAGCAGACAAGCATCGCACAGAAGCGAATGTCTGAGCTTGCGCGTTTCGCTCGCACGTCTCACGCGCGCTACGCCGCAGCACGCCAGACTACGTCTCACGCTGCTTCCGTGGTGCTTCCGCGACGGATTCGGGCGCGGCGAGAACAAAAAACGATCTTGCTAAGTGCCCGGAAATATGAGAGAAAATGGCGCACCCGGCGAGATTCGAACTCACGACCTCTGCCTTCGGAGGGCAACGCTCTATCCAGCTGAGCTACGGGTGCGGCGCATTCCGGAGGCTCACGCTGTTGTCAGATAGCTTCCGAATATCCTGAGAAACCAAACCGTTACAGTGCTTGCATCCTAGCACATGTGTGACGTTGTTCAATGGAGCGACGCACTTTCGTGACATCGTGAAGCCGTTCAAGTGCGCTGTCACTGTGACAGAGCTGTGCCAAATGTGACAGGGAATTGCGATGCCCCCGAGGGGGGATTT
>NZ_JBHYDS010000009.1:0-212577 GCF_051860585.1 Hyphomicrobium sp. | reverse complement strand
GCGCATTGCCGTCGGCGATTGCCGAGAGCGGCAAGCCGTTCGCCATTCCCGGTGAGCAGGTCGATGGCATCGATGTGCGGCGTGTCCGGGCGGCCGGGCGGCGCGCAATCGCGCGGGCGCGGGCCGGCGACGGGCCGACGCTGCTGGAGATGCTGACGTTCCGTTATCGCGGCCATGGCGCGGCGGCGCAGCCCGGCACCGCCGAGCGTCGCATCGCCGAAGCCGATCCGGTCGCCAAGGCGCGGGCGCGTATTCTCTCGTCGTCCGTCCTTTCGGAGCGTGATCTCAGGGCGCTCGAAAAGGGAGTTCGTGACACGATCAGCAGCGCGGCGCTCGCAGCGCGCTCCGAACCGCCGCCGGAGCCTGCAGAACTCTATTCGGCGCTGGAGGCTTGAGCGGGCAGATGCGCCGGGAAATTCTCATGCCGCCTGTGACGCCCTCGATGGTGCATGGCAAGATTTCGCGCTGGCACGTGGCCGAGGGGCAGGCCGTGGCCGCGGGCGACGTGCTGGTCGAGATCGCAACCTCGACGGCGACGCTTGAAATCGAGGCCGAAGACGGAGGCCGGGTCGAGCGCATTCTCGTGCCTGCCGGGACGGAGGGCGTGAAGGTCAACACACCGATCGCCGTTGTGCTGGCCGATGCGCGGAGGCGCGATGCGCTGCCGCTCGCGTTCGCGGCGCTCGATCCGCTTCCCGGCCCGCGTGCCGATACGCTGGCTGCTGCGGCGCCCATTCCGGCGCCCAGGGCACGCACACGCGGCGCGGGGCATGGCGCTGGCGCCGACCAGACCTATCGCGAGGCGTTGCGCGACGCGCTCGCCGAAGACATGCGGGCCGATGACCGCGTGCTGCTGATCGGTGTCGACGTGGCGCAGAACCGCGGCGCGCTCAAGGTTGCGCAGGGGCTCGAGGACGAATTCGGTCCCTCGCGCGTCGTCACGGTTCCGGCGCTCGACGAGGCGCTGTTCGGTCTCGCCGTCGGCGCGGCGATGGCGGGTTTGAAGCCCGTCGTCGAGGTTGCGTCGTGGGGGCGCGCGCTTGACGTGATGCTGCCCTATCTCGCAGAGGCGACCGAGGCGTTCTATCTTTCGGGCGGGACGCTTCCCGTCTCGATCGTGTTTCGAGGCCCGAACGGATTTACACCGGGTGCCACGGGGCAGGATGCGCGGTGCGTGGCGGCGACGCTCGCGCAAATTCCGGGGCTCACGGTCGTGCAGCCGGCGACGGCTTCGGCGGCCCGTGGCCTGCTTTCGGCCGCGATCCGAAGCTCCGGTCCGGTTGCGGTGCTGGAGCATGATTTGCTTTACGCGAGCCGCGAGCTTTACGTGGCGGCGCCAAGCGAAGTGCACGCGTTCGCGCTCGGCAAGGCGCGGATCGCGCGCGCCGGGTCCGACGTGACCATTGCCGCCTCGGGGCATGCGGTGCTGGCCGCGATCGAGGCCGCGCATCGCCTGAGCGATGAGGGGATCGACGCCGAGGTGATCGATCTCATGAGCGTGCGTCCGCTCGATATCGACCGTGTTGCCGGTTCCGTGTCGAAGACGGGCCGTCTCGTCACCATCGAAGAAGGCTGGGGGATCGGGGCCGAACTGACGGCCGCAATCGTGTCCCGTTGCTTCGGCGCGCTCAAGGGGCCGCCGGTTCAGCTCAGCGGGATGCAGGTCCCGCTGCCCTATGCGCAGGAGCTGCAGGGTGTCGCCCTGCCGGACGCCGATGCGCTGACCCGTGCCGTGCGCGCCGCGGTGCGCGGCGGTCCGTAAGGCGCTAACTGTTTTTCTTGGGCAATTTCGAGCGACCGCTCTCTGTCAGGGGTGAGTCGCGGCCGTATGGGCGATTTTGCGCTCCGCGCGACCGGTCAGGCGTCCGCTTGATGTGTCTGGCCCGCCACGGGGCAAGAGTTTCCACAGATTCGGGTCTGTCAATTTGGTCCATACACGGTCATTTTGGGCCGGGCTTCTTGTGACAAGCTCGGAGTCGACCGTAGACCAAACTACGTACAGGCAACGCTCGTTCGAAGGCGTTACGGGGGACACAATGCAGAAATTGTCAGCAACGGTCATATGTGCCGCTATCGGCGTCACGATGCTCGCCGGATGTTCATCAGACACCGCTCTGTTCGGAAATTCGCTCACCACTCAATCCATCGGCATGGCCTCGACCGACGGTGGCGCGGCAACGCCGACCCCGGTCGCGAACAAGATCGATCCGCAGTGCTATTCGCTCGCGCAGCGCATCGACGTGCTCCGCAAGGAAGGCGTGTCGGAACGCATCGAAAAGGCCTCGGTCGGCAAGTCCGCGACGGTTGCGGTGAAGCGCGCGTCGCTCGCGCAGGCCGCCGAACTGGATAAGGCCAATGCCGAGTTCCAGGCCCGCTGCTCGACCTTCGGGCCGCGGCCGGTCCAGGCCGCCGCAGCGCCGATCGCGACCGGCACCGTGACGGCCGCAACCCCAACCGCGAACAGCGCGCATGTCGTGGCTGCGACCACCCCGCAGGCGTCGGTCGCGCCGCCGATCGTCGTGCAGCAGCGCTAACGCCGACGGTTTTCTGCCGCCGCGATTCCCCAATCCGAGCGGGGCCAGAGTCTGGTCCCGTTCGGATTTTCAGTTTCGAGACGTTGACCAAAGTCCCGACCACAGCCAAACTGCGGCTTCGGGGCCACACTTTGGCGCGAATGGCCTGAGATGAAGGCCCAGGGGTTCAACTGCCCCGTTGAACCACCTAACGTGACGCAACGGTTAATGCTTCGAGAGGGCAAGAGATTCATGACTGCGGGGTTGCGCGGCGCGCTGCGTCTTTCCATGCTTTGCGCCTTGGGTGCGGCCGTGTCGATCGGCGGTTGCGCATCGGGTGGCTCGAACGGTCCGACGAGCAAGCAACTGGCTAACGGCGAAACCTGTGGCTCGATCAAGTCGCAGCTGAACAAGCTCGACGCCAGGGGCGTGCCGTCGTCCGTGCAGGCGGAAGCGTCCGGCAAGAAGCTTTCCGGCCAGCAGAAGGCGGATGCGGATCTCTACAATCGTCTCCTGAACGACTACCTGGGTGCGCGCTGCCACGTCTGAGGCAACCGCTGCGTCCTGAGGCTCTCCCTTGCATGCTCCTGCGCTCGCGCCGGGAGCCGTTGGGCATGGCGCGGGGGCGGGAGCCGCGCTAGTCTTTGCCGCGCTGACACAACTCTCGCGTCCAAGGGGGCGACGGGTGGGCGCTGAGGATCACACGGGGGAGGACGACATGGATTACTGGCAATTCGCGACCGACAATCAGGTCTGGATCGTCATGATCGTCAACGGCCTGATCGCGGGCTGGCTGGCGGGGCTGCTGCTCGGCGGCGGCGGACTGATCCGCAATTTGTTCGTCGGCCTGATCGGCGCGGTCGTGGGCGGCTATCTCGTGGCGGCCGGACTGCTCAACCTGCCGTACAACTTCGACGCCTACGTTCCCTACGGCAACCAGATCGTCGTTTCGACGATCGGCGCCATGCTCGTCGTTCTCATTGCGCGCTTCTTGGGTGGCCGCTGAGCGCCGCTCCAGGGCGGAGCGGGCGTTTGGTCCAAGCTTGGGCCTGAGCTATGGTCGGTGGATCACATGAGTCCGCGGCCAGAGAAGGTTGATGGTCACCATCCTCGATACGCGCGCTGACGGCGCCCCGCGTGCGCGTCATCCCGAGAAAGCGCACCGGCCCGATCAGCCGATGCCGGCCAAGCCGGCGTGGATACGCGTGCGGGCGCCTGGGTCGGAGGGTTATCTCGCGACGCGCGCCATCGTGCGCGCGCATGGCCTGGCCACCGTCTGCGAGGAGGCGGGCTGCCCCAACATCGGCACGTGCTGGGAGAAGCGCCACGCGACCATGATGATCATGGGCGACGTGTGCACGCGCGCCTGCGCTTTCTGCAACGTG
Source organism: Hyphomicrobium sp. (assembly GCF_051860585.1). Classification (GTDB taxonomy): domain Bacteria; phylum Pseudomonadota; class Alphaproteobacteria; order Rhizobiales; family Hyphomicrobiaceae; genus Hyphomicrobium_C. The sequence continues at coordinate 208,679 of NZ_JBHYDS010000009.1, read as the reverse complement.
GCGACAGGGCGTCCCAGGCCGCTCGATGAGAGCGAACCGCAGCGGGTGGCGGATGCCGTGGCGGCGCTCGGTCTCGAACACGTCGTCATCACGTCCGTCGACCGGGACGATCTCGACGACGGCGGGGCTGCCCATTTCGCGGCGGTGATCGAGGGCATTCGCGCGTCGTCTCCGGCGACGAGCATAGAGGTGCTGATCCCGGATTTCCTGCGCAAGGACGGCGCCCTTGAGCAGGTGATCGCGGCGCGGCCGGACGTGCTCAACCACAACCTCGAAACCGTGCCGGCGCTCTACGTGCGCATCCGGCCCGGGGCGCGCTATTTCCATTCGCTGCGCGTGCTGCAGTGCGCGAAGGAGATCGATCCGGCGGTTTTCACGAAGTCGGGCCTGATGGTCGGCCTCGGGGAGGCGCGCGACGAGATCCTCCAGGTCATGGACGATCTGCTGTCGGCCAACGTGGACTTTCTGACGATCGGGCAGTATCTCGCGCCGTCGGCCAAGCACGCCGAGGTGAAGCGGTTCATGCCGCCGGACGAGTTCGACGATCTCAAGCGGGTGGCGCTCGCGAAGGGCTTTCAGGTGGTGGCCGCCAGCCCGATGACGCGGTCTTCGTTTCATGCCGGTGACGACTTCCGCCGCCTCAAGGCCGCGCGCGCCGCGTCGCTCTCCGTCTCTCCATAGGACCCTCAGCCTTGCCGAGCTTCCGTACCGTCAGGCGCGTGCCCTTCACGCCGCAGCAGATGTTCGCAGTCGTCGCCGATGTCGAGAGCTATCCGCAATTCCTGCCGCTCTGCGAAGCGCTGACCGTGACGAAGCGCGAAGCCACGAGCGACGGCGGTGCCGAACTCACGGCGACGATGTCGGTGGGCTATGGCGCAATCACGGAGCAGTTCACGACGCAGGTGCTGCTCGATCCTGACGCTGCATTGATCCGGGCGCGCCATCTCGACGGGCCCTTCACGCATCTCGAAAACGAATGGCGTTTCGTGCCGGCCGTTGGGGGCTGCGATGTGCAGTTCTTCATCGACTACGCGTTCCGCTCGACGATGCTGCAGATGATCGTGGGGGGCGCGTTCGACAAGGCCGTGCGCAGCTACACGGAGGCGTTCGAGGGGCGTGCGCGAAGCCTTTACGGTCCGCGCGCGACGGCCTGAGCCGCGTTGGCTGCTCAAGCCTTCGAGTCGCGGCTTCAGTTGATGGCCTTGTCGCGGTTTACCGTGGTTGAAAGACCGCCGACGCTGTCGAGGCCTTTGGCGCCCGTCAGGATGGCGCGGTCGAGATCCGCGCGGCTCAGGTCCGCCCCGGTCAGGTCGGCGCCGGTCAGGTCGGCGTGCGAGAGGTCGGCATTGACGAGCAGTGCACCCGTGAGCTTCGCGCCCTGCAGGTTCGCGAAGCGGAACGACACGTGCGAGAGATCTGCGCCCGACAGATCGGCGCCGCTCAGGTCGGCGGAGTCGAGGCGGGATCGCCACAACACTTCGATGAAGCCGGTGTCGCTGAAGGGGGCCAGAGTGGCGCCCACCATGCGCGCCTTGGCGAAGCTGCCGCCGGTGAAGACGCCGAACATCCGCGCCTTCGTGAGGTTGGCGCCCGCGAAGCTCGCGGCTTCGGCCCGATTGCCCTCAAAAGATGTGGCGCTCGTGGGCCGCAGGATGCTGGCCTCGCTCAGGTCGGCGTGATCGAAGCGGGTGCCGATGATGTTGACGCGGTCGAGGCGCGCGGCGTGCAGATCGACGTGGGAGAGGTCGGCGCCGCTGAGATCAGCCCCGAACAGGTTCGCTTCGGTCAGCTTCGCTTTTTTGAACTTGAGGCCGGCCAGATCGAGCCCGGTGAGGTCGCGGCGCGTGAAATCGAGCGGGGCTGTATCGGTGGCCTTGTAGAGTTCTTCGGTGACCTGGCGGGCGGTGAGATCGGCGGCCGCAGCGGCGCCGGCCATCGCCATGGCGAAAGGCACGATCAAGAACCGGCTGATACGACGTGCCAAGGATCACCTCTCGATTTGCCGCGCAATCAGCCTCGCCCGACGCGCCTCGCCTGACACTAGGCGGGCGGCGGCCCAAACGCCAGGAAACGGCCTTCGGACAGTTTTATACGCGCAGCGGAAGGTTTTGGATCCGGAGGCCTTTATCGAGACTCCAGCACGTCCTCGATCAGGCGCAGCGCTTCGGCGACGGTCGCTTCCCGGATCTGGGTGCGGCCGATGCCGCCGAAGCGGAAGGTGCGCACGACGGGTGCATCACGCGTGCGGGTGGCGAGCGCGATGTGAACCAGGCCGACCGGCTTTTCGGGCGAGCCGCCGCCGGGGCCGGCCACACCGGTGACGGAGACGGTGACATCGGCGGCCGAGGCGCGGAGCGCTCCGGCCGCCATCGCCGCTGCCACTTCCGCGCTCACGGCGCCATGGCGGGCGAGGAGATCGTAGTCCACGCCGAGGTCGCCGATCTTGGCGGCGTTCGAATAGGTGACGAAGCCGCGCTCGAAGACGTCCGACGCACCCGGGATCTCGGTGAAAAGGGCGGCGATCAATCCGCCGGTGCAGCTTTCCGCCGTCGCCAGCCTCAGGCCGCGGGCGCGCAGGGCTGCGAGCAGTTGCTCGGCTTGCGCGATCCGTTCGGTCGCAAACATGGCGCGGCCTCCTGTCGATGGCGGGCGGCAAAAAGAAAACGGAGCGTCACCGTTCGGGTGCGCTCCGTTGAACTTAGCGACAGCGAGCAGCGGCGCAATGGCCGGCCAGCCCGTATCAGTCGGCGATGAGTTTTTCCGCGACGCGCAGCAGGTCGTCTAGCTTGGCGCGGGTGTCAACGCCCATGGCGGCGACGGAGCGCGCCTGGGCTGCCTGCCAGACCGGATAGGCCTCCTTGAGCACGGTGGAACCCTTCGTCGTCAGGTGAAGACCGCGGCCGCGGCGGCCGGCGGGCGGATCCATGATGATCATGCCGAGGGCGAGAAGGCGCTTCAGGTTGCGCGAGAGGGTCGACTTCTCGATGTCGAGCTCGTGGCCGATCTCGACGGCCGTGATGCCGTCGCGCGAGGCGAGCTGCGCGAGCAGGGTATACTGGCTGGCCGTGATGCCGAGCGGGCGCATGGCGTCATCGTAAAGACGCGTGATGATGCGCGAGAGCTGGCGGACGCGCGTGGCGAGGCAGGTCGCCGACGTGGTTTCCGCGATGTCGGTGATGTTCGTGCCGCTCGCGGGCTCCGATACGGGACGCTCCAGCGTGTGGGTCATCAGGTTCATAGACTTGGCCCCCAGGGAATAGCTTGTGGCGATACAACCGCCTAGCCCTGGTGATGCCGCGATTCTGGGAGGGGGGTCAACGCAGGGCGAACGAGAGGCTGAGGAAAAGTAGGCAACCGTCAAAACGGCAGCAGCAGTGTGGCCGTTGCGAGCGCCGCGATGCCCTCTTTCCGGCCCGTAAAGCCGAGACGCTCGGTGGTCGTGGCTTTTACCGCAACGCGTCCGATGTCAAGCCCCAGCATGTCCGCAATCTCGGCGCGGATGGCGTCGCGGTGGGGGCCGATACGCGGGGCTTCGCACAGGATGGTCACGTCGACGTTGGCAATCCGGCCGCCGCGAGCGGCGACTCGCCGGGCCGCATCCTCGACGAAGATGCGGGAGCGCGCGCCTTTCCAGGCCGGATCGGACGGCGGGAAGTGCTGGCCGATGTCGCCGTCGCCGAGGGCGCCGAGAAGAGCATCGGTGAGGGCGTGGAGCGGGGCGTCGCCATCGGAGTGGGCATCGAGGCCCTGATCGTGCGGGATGCGGATGCCGCCCAGCCAGACGTGATCGCCGGCGGTGAACGCGTGCACGTCGAAGCCCGTGCCCGTGCGCGGCTCCCAGCCGAGAGGCCCCGCGCCGAGAAGCGCCTCCGCCATGGCCATGTCCTCCGATGTGGTGAGTTTGAAGTTGCGCTCGGCGCCGTGCACCAGCGCAACGGACAGGCCGGCCCACTCGGCGATGGATGCGTCATCGGTGAAAACGGGCGTGCCGGCGTTGGCGGCGGTCTGGTGGGCGGCCTGAATGGCGGAAAAGCGGAAGCCTTGCGGCGTCTGCGCTTTCCAAAGTCCGCCGCGCGGAATCGTGGTGTCGACGAGGGCGGCGTCGCGCTCCCGTTTGAGGGTATCGGCCAGGGGGACGGCGGCGAGGGCGCCGTCATTGTCCGCGAGGGCGGCGAGGACGCGCGCAATGATGTCCTGGGTTACGAAGGGACGGGCGGCGTCGTGAATGAGAACGACGTCCGGCGCGGCGGCGTCCAGCGCCTCAAGGCCGAGGCGGACGGAGTCCTGGCGGGTGGCGCCGCCGGTCACGGGGGGCGTCAGCTTCGTGAAATGGCCTAAATTGGAGGCTGCATACAACTCGTGGTCGTCCGGGTGGATGACGACCGTAATCGAGGTGATCGCCGGACAGGCATCGAACGGCGCTATGGCGCGGGCGAGCACGGTGCGGCCCGCGAGCAACGCGAACTGTTTCGGTGCTTGCCCGTCGCGGCCGGCGCGGGCGCCGCGGCCCGCGGCAACGATGAGTACGGCTGCTGTCACGACCCTATTCGGCCTCGATGTCCTGGAAACTGCCGGCGCAGTTAGCCCGCGGCGCGGCAATTGGGCAATCGCCTCCGTCGTCTTCGCGCTTGCGTCATAAGATCAGGCAGCTTATTGTGCCTAAAAGCGAGGCATAATAGAGAGTGCCTATATTATAGGCAAACAGGGGGTCAGGCCGTTGCCTCAACTTGCGATTGGATCGCAGATTGCCGCGAATAACGTGTTCCTGGCACCGATGACGGGGGTGAGCGATCTGCCGTTCCGGCAGCTGGCGCACGCGCATGGGGCGGGCCTCGTGGTTTCAGAAATGGTCGCCAGCGCCGAGTTGGTGCGCAACCGCGCCGATGTCGTGCGGCGCGCCGACGGCGAAGGGCTTGCGCCGTTCGTGGTGCAACTGGTCGGATCGCAAGCGGAGTGGATGGGCGAGGGCGCGCGCATCGCCGAAGCAAAGGGCGCCGAAGTCATCGATATCAACATGGGCTGTCCCGCCCGCGAGGTGACGGGCAAGGCGTCCGGGTCGGCGCTGATGCGCGATCTCGATCATGCGCTGTCCCTGATCGAGGCGGTCGTGGGCGCCGTGACCGTGCCGGTGACGCTCAAGATGCGGCTCGGCTGGGACGACAGAACCCGCAACGCGCCGGAGCTGGCGCGGCGAGCCGAAGCGGCGGGCGTGCAGCTCGTCACGGTGCATGGGCGCACGCGCCAGCAGTTCTTCAAGGGGACCGCCGACTGGACGCACGTGCGGGCCGTCAAGGACGCCGTCGGCATTCCGGTGATCGTCAATGGCGACATCACGAGCATTGGCGCCGCGCGCGCGGCGCTGGCGCAGTCGGGCGCGGACGGGGTCATGATTGGCCGGGGCGCCTATGGCGCACCGTGGCTGCCTGGACAGATTGCGCGCGCGCTCTCTGCCGATAGCGTACGGGCCGCCGACAGCGCATGGGCCGCCGATGCGGCGTCGCAGATCGGCACTCCGGACGCAGATGGCGCGCCGCCGCTCGACGAGCAGTGCCGCATTGCCTCGGCCCATGTGGAGGCGATGCTCGCCTATTACGGAGACTTCCTCGGCCTTCGCAACGCGCGCAAGCACATCGGCTGGTATCTCGCTTCGAGCGGACATCGGGCCGACGTGCTGAAGGCCTGGCGGCAACGCCTTTGCACGGAAACCGACCCCGCGCGGGTGCTGGCGCTTCTCGCGGCCTTTTACAGCGATGCACGGGACGAGACCCTAGTGGAGGACGCAGCGTGAGTAAGCGATCGGCAGAACTGGCCATTCCACTACGCACCCCGGTCGTCGAACACGATGTGCTGCTCGGGGCTCTGCCGCACCCGATCCTCGTCGTCAGCGACAACAATCAAATCCTCTACGGCAACGCGGCGGCCGAGGGGTTTCTCTCGACCAGCAACGCAATGTTGACGCGCCAGCGTCTCGACGATGTGGTCGCGTTCGGTTGTCCGCTGCTGACGCTTGTCGATCAGGTGCGCGAGCACGGCTCCACCGTGAACGAATACGGGATCGAGATGGCGAGCCCGAAGTTCGCCACGCCGAAGCTCGTCGATGTGTACGCCGGGCCGATGATGGACAGCCCGTCGCAGATCGTCGTGATGCTGCAGCAGCGCACGATGGCGCAGATGATCGAACGCCAGCTGACGCATCGCGCGGCGGCCCGGTCGGTGTCGGGCATGGCGGCGGTGCTGGCGCACGAGATCAAGAACCCGCTGTCCGGCATCAAGGGCGCGGCCCAGCTCCTCGAGCAGAATCTTTCGGACGAGGATCGGGTGCTTTCGCGGCTCATTTGCTCGGAGACGGAGCGGATCCGCAATCTCGTCAACCGGATGGAAGTGTTCGGCGACGAGCGGCCGCTGACCAAGGAAGCGGTCAACATTCACGACGTGCTGAACCACGTGCGCCGGCTCTCGGAGTCGGGATTCGCGCGCGGCGTGCGCATCATCGAGGACTACGATCCCTCGCTGCCGCCCATTCCCGGCAATCGCGACAAGCTGGTGCAGGCGTTCCTGAACCTGATCAAGAACGCTGCGGAGGCGATTGTCGATACCGATGACCGCCAGGGGCGGATCATCATGCAGACCTCGTTCAGGCCGGGCGTGCGGCTGTCGGTGCCCGGATCGGATCAGCGCATCAACCTGCCGCTCATGATCCAGATCGAGGACAACGGCTCGGGCGTGCCCGACCACCTGAAGCCGCATCTCTTCGATCCGTTCGTGACGACCAAGCACAACGGAACGGGCCTCGGCCTGGCGCTCGTCGCCAAGATCATCGGTGATCACGGCGGCATCATCGAGTGCGAGAGCGAGGCCAAGCGCACTGTGTTTCGCGTGCTTCTGCCGATGCAAGACCGGATTCGCAAAGACGGGGTCTATACCAAGCCCGTCGCTGTCAAAGACACGAAAGGCTGACACATGGCGCGCGGCACCATCCTAATCGCGGACGACGATTCGGCCATTCGAACGGTGTTGAACCAGGCGCTGGCGCGGGCAGGGTATGCCCCGCGCGCGACCGGAAACGCGGCGACGCTCTGGCGCTGGGTGAGCCAGGGCGAGGGCGACGTGGTGATCACCGACGTCGTGATGCCGGACGAGAACGCATTCGATCTCATTCCGCGCATCAAGAAGGTGCGGCCGGATCTGCCGATCATCGTCATGAGCGCGCAGAACACGTTGATGACGGCGCTCACTGCGGCCGAGAAGGGCGCTTACGAATACCTGCCCAAGCCGTTCGATCTCTCCGAGGTCGTCGCGGTGGTGAGCCGCGCGCTCGCCGGGCAGGGGCGTCGTCCCCGTCCGGTCTCGCCGTCCGACATGGAAAGCGAGGAGCTGCCGCTGATCGGCCGTTCCACCGCGATGCAGGATATCTATCGCGCGCTCGCGCGCCTGACGCAGACCGATCTCACAGTCATGATCCAGGGCGAGAGCGGCACCGGCAAGGAGCTGGTCGCGCGTGTTCTTCATGACTTCGGCAAGCGCCGGCAGGGCCCGTTCGTCGCCATCAACATGGCGGCCATTCCGCGCGAACTGATCGAGAGCGAACTGTTCGGCCACGAGAAGGGCGCGTTCACGGGCGCGCAGACGCGCACGCCGGGGCGTTTCGAGCAGGCGGAAGGCGGCACGCTGTTTCTCGACGAGATCGGCGACATGCCGCTCGAAGCGCAGACGCGGCTGCTGCGCGTGCTGCAGCAGGGCGAATACACGACGGTCGGCGGGCGCACGCCGATCAAGACCAACGTCCGCATCATCGCCGCGACGCATCGCGACCTGCGCAACCAGATTCTCCAGGGGCTCTTCCGCGAGGACCTTTACTACCGCCTCAACGTCGTGCCGCTGCGGCTGCCGCCGCTGCGCGAGCGGACGGAAGACATCGGCGACCTCGTGCGCCACTTCCTGCGCCAGGCCGCGCGGGAGGGACTTGGCCAGAAATCGATCGAGACCGCGGCGATCGACCGGCTCAAAACCCATCCGTGGCCCGGGAACGTGCGCGAACTCGAGAACTTCGTGCGCCGCGTGGGCGCGCTCTACACGCAGGATACGCTGACGCAGCAGATCATCGAGCAGGAGCTGATCGAGGTGCTGCCGAAGCGGGGCACCCAGTCGGAGACGGAGCCGAAGGACATCTCGGAGCTGATCGAGCGGCACCTGGCGCAGTATTTCGCCGGGTTCGGCAAGGAGCTGCCGCCGCCGGGGCTCTACGACCGGGTCATTCGGCAGGTGGAGCACCCGTTGCTGTCGGCCGCGCTGGCGGCCACGCGAGGCAATCAGATCCGCGCGGCGGAACTGCTCGGGCTGAACCGCAATACGCTGCGCAGCCGCATCAAGGCGCTCGATATCCGGGTGTTCCGGACGCCCATGAGCTGAGACGCCGGCGAGGCCGGCCGGCTGCTGGGCTCTACAACTCCCGGCAGCTCGTTGCGGACTGGTCTCTGCGCGCTGGGCGGTGCGACGCGTTGCACTAAATCTGCGTGTTGACGTGTTGCGTCGCAGGAATGTCACAGTTACGGTGTCAGTTGTGCCCGCTGCACGCCAGCCCCAGTTGCAGAAATGGCAACTCGCAAAGACCGACACGTTCGGTGCGTTGTCGGATTGTAACACCTGTGGGGACGCATACACACCGGAGCACTGAAGGCCTCATGGTCGGAAACGGCACCCTATCCAAGATTCCGCCGACCGAGGGCGCCGCCGCGCCGTTGCTCGATTTGACGGATCGCGCCTTCTGGATCGGCCTCGTCGTCGTCTTGTTGTCGGTCGTCTCGGCGTTCGCGACCTACCTTATTCTCACTGGGTTGACGCCGATTGCGCCGCGCGATGACGTCGTGCTCGGCGCTCTGTTCGTCAATGTCGTGCTGATCGTCGCGATGATCACGGTGATTGCGTGGCAATTCTACGGGATGTGGCGCGCCTGGCGCGCGAAACTTCCCGGCGCGCGCCTGCACGTGCGGATCGTGCTGCTGTTCTCGATCACGGCGGCGGTGCCGGCGATGCTTCTCGCGGTGGCGGCGACGACGACGTTTTCCCGCTCGCTCGACAGCTGGTTTTCGACCCGCACGCGCGCGATCATCAACAACTCGGTCGAGGTGGCGCAGGCCTACGTGGAAGAGCATGGGCTGCTCTTGCGTACGGATATCGCCAACATGGTGCGCGACATCGATGCGGCAGCCGACCATGTCGCGATCGATTCACCGCTCTTCACGCAGCAGGTCATCGCCCAGGCGGGGCTGCGCGATTTGCCGGTCGCCTACGTTCTCGATGGACAAGCCAAACGCGTGATCTCCGCGCTCGAAGACAAGAAGCTGCCGTTCACCTCCGTACCGCTCTACTACGTCAAGCAGGCAGAGTCAGGGCAAGTGGCCCTGTTCACGCCAAACGACACGTCCCAGGTTTCGGCAATCGCCAAGCTGAACCGGTATCCCGACCGCTATCTTTACGTCTCGCGCGTGCTCAGCGCGAAGGTGATGCGGCACCTGCAGCAGACCGAGCAGAGCGTCGACGAGTACAACCTTTTGCGGCGCGCGCGGGGCGGGCTCAAGCTCGCGCACGGCCTCATCTATACGATGATCTCGATGACGGCGTTGCTCGCCGCGATCTGGGTGGGCTTGTGGTTCGCCAGCCGGTTCGTCGCCCCGATCCGACGCCTCATCGAAGCGGCCCAACAGGTTTCGCGCGGCAATCTTGCGGTGGAGCTGCCGGAGCGGCGCGGCGAGGGCGATCTTCGCCGTCTCTCGACGACTTTCAACACGATGACGCGGGAATTGAAGCACCAGCGCGACGCGCTCATGACGGCGAACGAGCAGTTGCTCGACCGGCGCCGGTTCATGGAGGCCGTGCTGTCGGGCGTTTCCGCCGGCGTCATCGGCCTCGACAGCCAGGACCGGATCACGCTGGTGTCGCGCGCGGCGGAGCAGTTGCTCGCCATCCCCGAAGCGGAGGTCGTCGGCAAGCGGCTGATCGACACCATGCCGATGCTGGCCCAGGCGCTCGAAAGGCGCGACGAGCCGGGCATGAAGCAGCGCGGCGCGCAGGAGATTTCAGTCACCATCGGCGATGAGGAACGGACGTTCGCCGTGCGCGTCACGCGCGAGAAGGCCGGTCCCGGAGACGTCGGCTCAGTGGTGACGTTCGACGACATTACGGAGCTCGTCTCGGCGCAACGTACGTCGGCCTGGGCCGATGTCGCGCGCCGCATCGCGCACGAGATCAAGAACCCCCTGACGCCGATCATCCTTTCGGCCGAGCGCATCCGGCGCAAGTACGGCAAGGTGATCGTCGAAGACCGCGAGACGTTCGACAAGCTCACCGCCACCATCGAGCGGCAGGCCGGCGACATCAAGACCATGGTGGACGAGTTCGCATCCTTCGCGCGGATCCCGAAGCCCGTCATGGAGCACGGCGACCTCAGAGATGCGGTGACCGATTCCGTGATCCTGTTCCGCGAGAGCCATGGCGGCGTCGTGTACGGGCTTTCGCTGCCGGAGACGCCGGTGCTCGGATCCTTCGACCGCAGGCTGTTGACGCAGGCCGTGACCAATCTCGTCAAGAACGCGACGGAAGCCGTCGAGGGCGCGGCGGAAGGCGACAAAGCCCGCACGGCGCGGGTCGACGTGCAACTCAGCATAGGCGAAACGGTGAAGATCTCGGTGTCCGACAACGGCCCGGGGCTGCCGAAGCAGAACCGCTCGCGGCTGCTGGAGCCTTACGTGACGACCAAAGGCCACAAGGGGACGGGACTCGGCCTTGCCATCGTCCAGAAAATCACCGAGCAGCACGGCGGACAGTTGCTGCTCGACGACGCGGAAGTGACGGCGGAGCGGGTTTCGGGGGCGCGTGTGACGCTGTCTTTCCCGCGCTCCATGTTGACGACCGACAAGGTTGTGGCGGGGGGCAATAGCCCGATCCGCGCGGCCGAATGAGATTTCAGAACGAACCACGACAAGACTTCGAGGAGTAAACCAATGGCTGCGGATATTCTGATTGTCGACGATGAGGCGGACATCCGCGAACTCGTCGCGGGGATCCTCGAGGATGAAGGGCACCGGACGCGCGTGGCGCGCGACAGTGACGAGGCGCTGCGGATCATCGAGGAGCGCAGGCCGCATCTCGTCATTCTGGACATCTGGCTGCAGGGAAGCCGCCTCGACGGTCTCGAGGTGCTGTCGGTCATCAAGCGGACGTATCCGGATCTGCCGGTGGTGATCATCTCGGGTCACGGCAACGTCGAGACGGCGGTGACGGCGATCAAGCGCGGCGCCTACGACTACATCGAGAAGCCGTTCAAGGCCGACCGGCTGGTGCTCGTGACGCTGCGCGCGCTCGAGGCCTCGCAGCTCAAGCGCGAGGTTCGCGAACTCAAGGAACGCTCGACGGTCTCGGCTGAGATGATCGGCAAGTCGGCGGCGATCAATCAGCTGAAGAGCGCGATCGACCGGCTGGCGCCGACCAACAGCCGCATCCTGATCCGTGGCTCGTCGGGTGCCGGCAAGGAACTCGCCGCGCGTCTCCTGCACCAGAAGTCGCACCGGGCGGACGGGCCGTTCATCGTACTCAACGCGGCCTCGATGGCGCCGGACCGCGTGGAAGAAGAGCTGTTCGGAACGGAGGACCGTTCGGGAGGGCCGCGCAAGGTCGGCGCTCTCGAAGAGGCGCATGGCGGCACGCTCTACATCGATGAAGTCGCCGACATGCCGCTCGAAACGCAGGGCAAGGTGCTGCGTGTGCTCGTGGAGCAGAAGTTTCAGCGCCTCGGCGGCGCGCAAAAGGTCTCGGTCGATGTGCGCATCGTGTCGTCGACCAGCCGCGATATCGAACGCGACATGAGCGAGGGGCGGTTCCGCGAAGATCTCTATCACCGTCTCAACGTCGTACCGCTGCGCGTGCCGGGCCTCGCCGAGCGGCGCGAAGATATTCCAGAGCTGATCCAATATTTCGTGACGCAGCTCTCGTCGGCATCGGGTCTGTCGCCGCGGCGGATCGGAGAGGATGCCATCGCCGTGCTGCAGGCGCACGACTGGCCGGGCAACGTGCGCGAGTTGCGCAACAACATCGAGCGCCTGATGATCCTTGCGGGCGGCGATCCTTCGACGATCATCACGGCCGACATGCTGCCGGAAGAAATCGGCTCCAACGTGCCGCTGCCGGTCAACGGCGGCGCTGAACACCTGATGAGCCTGCCGCTTCGCGAAGCGCGCGAGATTTTCGAGCGCGAATACCTGCTGGCCCAGATCAACCGGTTCGGCGGCAACATTTCGCGCACGGCGGAGTTCGTCGGCATGGAGCGGTCGGCGCTGCATCGCAAGCTGCGCGCACTCGGCGTTTCTTCCGATCAGCGCGGCAACGAGATGAAAGTCGGCTGATCGATGACGCGCATCGTCTACGTGAACGGCCGGTACCTGCCGTACGGAGAAGCCGGCGTGCATGTGGAGGATCGCGGATTCCAGTTCGCCGATTCCATCTACGAGGTGTGCGAGATATACGGCGGGCGCCTCGTCGACGAAGCGCGCCACATGGAACGGCTCGAACGCTCGCTCGGCGAGCTGGCTATCCCGATGCCGATGTCGCGGGCCGCTCTCGGGCAGATCATGCGGCAGATCGTTCGCCGCAATCGGGTTGCGACGGGGCTTCTCTATCTGCAGGTCTCGAGGGGATCGGCGCCGCGCGATTTTTCCATTCCGGCCGGCGGCCTCAAGCCGACGCTGGTGTGCCTGGCGCGCGGGCTCGACGGGGATAAGCGCGAAGCACGCGCCAATGCGGGGATTTCCGTCTCGACGATGCCGGACATCCGGTGGGGGCGGTGTGACATCAAGACTGTGATGCTGCTCCCGGCGGTGCTGGCAAAAAACGAAGCTGCGCGCGACGGGTCTTATGAAGCCTGGCTCGTCGATGCCGAGGGATTCGTGACGGAGGGCGCTTCCAGCAACGCGTGGATCGTCGACAAAACGGGTACACTGGTTACGAGGCCCACCGGAAATGCAATCCTGCCCGGCGTTACACGCAGAACGCTTCTTGATTTGCTTATTCGGGAAAATGTCCCGTATTCCGAACGGCCCTTTCACGTCGATGAAGCGCGACATGCGCGCGAGGCCTTCATTACCTCAGCTTCTGGCACTGTGATGCCCGTCGTCGCCATCGATGGAGCGCCTGTCGGAAATGGGCATCCGGGTCAGTTGACCCTCCGTCTGCGCTCAAAGTTTCATCAAGCTGCCAAACTTTCTTCCTGACCGAGAGTTCTATCAATTCTACGTGTTGTGGTCCGTCATCGTCATGCCTATTGTCTCGCGCTCAGGATATGTTAGCTGCTTGTGACTGCGAGCTTTCGGCGAGCTTTCGGCGAGCTTGCGGTGCGTTTGGGGCGCTTCGATCGCTCCCGCGATCCAGCTCCAAGGCGTGGCTAAATAAAAAGAGGCAATAGAAAATGGCCGCAGAACGCGCTCAAAACCTTCAGGACACGTTTCTCAATCACGTCCGCAAGAGCAAAACTCCACTCACGATTTTTCTCGTCAATGGTGTGAAGCTGCAGGGCATCGTCACCTGGTTCGACAATTTCTGTGTCCTGTTACGCCGGGACGGTCACTCGCAGCTGGTCTATAAGCACGCGATCTCGACCATCATGCCGGGTGCTCCGGTCCATCTCATGGAAGCCGAGCAAGACGGCCAGCAAGGGTAACGCGTTCCATCGCCCACAACGACAAGCCGGATCTAGATCCGGCCGAGAGCAGTCCCGAACCAACGGGCGCAAAATCTGCAAAGCTTCGCGGTCACGTCCGCGAGGAGCAGCCGATGCGCGTGCTGGTGCTTGTCCCGGTCGTCTCGCGAACCAGAACCGGGTTGCCGGGGCGTATTGATCGCAAGCCGTCGATGCATTCTCCGGAAGATCGGCTGGCCGAGGCGAAAGGCCTCGCCGAGGCTATCGACCTCGATGTGCGCACAGCGCTTCTCGTTCCCGTACCGCAGCCTAATCCGGCAACGCTGTTCGGTTCGGGGAAGGTCGAGGAGCTTAGGGCTCTCATCGAGGAGCTCGAGGTGGGGCTCGTGATCGTCGATCATGCCATTACGCCCGGACAGCAGCGCAATCTTGAACTCGCGTGGAAGGCCAAGGTGCTCGATCGCACCGGGCTCATTCTCGAAATTTTCGGACGGCGCGCGCAGACGCGGGAGGGCCGCCTGCAGGTGGAGCTCGCGCATCTCAGCTATCAGAAGGGCCGGCTGGTTCGCGCCTGGACCCATCTCGAACGGCAGCGCGGCGGACGCGGCTTCCTCGGTGGTCCCGGTGAAGCGCAGATCGAACTCGACCGGCGCATGCTCGACGAACGGATCATCGCGATCAAGCGCGAGCTGGAAGGCGTGGTGCGGACCCGCGATCTGCACCGCAAGGGACGGCGCAAGGTGCCGTATCCGGTCGTCGCCATCGTCGGCTATACGAACGCCGGGAAATCGACACTGTTCAATCGTGTCGCGGGAGCGGGCGTGCTGGCGATGGACCAGGTGTTCGCGACGCTCGATCCGACGATGCGGGAAGTGCGGCTTCCGTCCGGCCGGCGCATCATTCTGTCGGACACCGTCGGCTTCATTTCCGATCTGCCGACACAACTCGTGGCGGCCTTTCGAGCAACGCTTGAAGAGGTGATCGAAGCCGACTTCGTGCTGCACGTGCGCGACATTGCGCATGCGGAAACGGAAGCGCAGGCGAAAGACGTCGAAGGGGTCCTGCGCGACCTCGGCGTCGATACGGTCGCCGCGGACGGCCACATCCTCGAAGTGTGGAACAAGGTCGACCTGCTGGCACCGGACGTGCGCGCGGAAGCCGAAGGCGCGGCGCGCTTCCGCAAGCCGGAGCCGGTGCTGATGTCGGCGGTGACGGGGGAGGGTGTCGCGGCGCTGCTCGACCGGATCGACCGCCGTCTCGGCGCGGCGGACGAGATAGTGGTGCTGACGCTGCCGGCGCATGAGGGGCGCCTTCTCGCCTGGCTGCACCAGAACGCTGATGTGATCGATCAAAGTTCGGACGACGCAGGCGGTATCGCGGTGCGTGTGCGCATCGCGTCCGAGAAGAAGATGCGGCTGATGCAGGAACTCCAGCGTGCGGGTCTTCCGTATCCGTAGTAAGAATGCGGCCTTGGTCCCGGTTCGGAGGTTCCAATGGCAGACGGTTCTCAGCCCCAGTGTTGTGTCGCAGGCGGAGGCCCGGCCGGGTTGATGCTCGGCTATCTGCTGGCGCGCGCCGGTGTGCGCGTCACCGTGCTTGAGAAGCACGCGGATTTTCTGCGCGACTTTCGCGGCGACACGGTGCATCCCTCGACACTCGAAATCATGTTCGAGCTGGGTCTGATCGACCGGTTCCTCAAGCTGCCGCATCAGAAGGTTGAGCGCGTCGGCGGCAAGGTTGGTGAGACGCCGGTCACCATCGTGGATTTCTCGCATCTTCCCGTGCGCGAAAAGTACATCGCCCTGATGCCACAGTGGGACTTCCTGAACTTCATTGCGGCCGAGGCTGCGAAGCTCCCGACTTTCACGCTGCTGATGAACGCCGAGGCGACCGATCTTATCGAGCGCGGCGATACGGTGGTGGGCGTGCGGGTCAAGACGCCTGAGGGCGACCGCGACATCATGGCCGATGTCGTGGTGGCGGCTGACGGACGCGGCTCAAAGCTCCGTGAACGCGCCGGGCTCGCGATCGAGGATATTGGCGCGCCCATGGATGTCTTGTGGTTCAGGCTCCCCGCGCTTGCAGCGGACGTCGGTGATACGAAGGCGCTTTTCGGGGCGGGCTATCTGCTCGTCATGCTGTTTCGCGGTGATTACTGGCAATGCGCCTACGTCATCCCGAAAGGGTCACTGGCAGACGTCAAGGCTGAGGGAATCGAGGCCTTTCGCAACAGGATCGCGCTGGCCTCGTCGTTCGAGCGCTTGCGTATGGACACGATCGCTTCATGGGACGACGTGAAGCTGCTGACGGTGCGCGTCGACCGGCTGTTGCAATGGTACCAAAAGGGCTTCCTGTGCATAGGCGACGCCGCGCACGCCATGAGCCCGATTGGAGGCGTGGGCGTGAACCTCGCCGTGCAGGACGCCGTGGCGGCAGCAAACATTCTCGCCAAGCCCCTGAAGGCCGGGACGGTCGGGCTTGAGGATCTGCGCCAAGTGCAGAAGCGCCGCATGTTCCCGACGCGGGTCACGCAGGCAATCCAGGTCGCGGCACAGAACAACATCATCGGTCCGACGCTCTCGCTGCGTGAGCAGCCGAAGCCGCCGCTGGCGCTGCGCCTGATGCAGCGCTTTCCCGTGCTGCAACGTATCCCCGCGCGCGTGCTCGGGCTCGGCGTGCGCCGCGAGCACGTGGCGGATTTCATTCGCGAGGGGCGCGGCTGAGTTCGTTCGGCCCGTCAGCCGGGGGCGCGTTCGATCGCCTTCGCCTCATCCCAAAGCGCATCCATCTCGGCCAGATCGGAGTCTGCCGGTGAGCGGCCATCCTCGGCGAGACGGCGCTCGATGTGGGCGAAACGGCGCATGAATTTCTGATTGGCGGCGCGGAGGGCCGCTTCGGGATCGAGTTTCAGATGGCGGGCGACGTTGGCCATCACGAAGAGGAGGTCGCCGAACTCTTCCTCGATCTTGGCGATGCGCTCGGCTGAGCGATCTGGCGCTGCGCCGCGCGGATCGGCGGGGCGGGCGACGTCTTCCAGCTCGGAGAGTTCCTCACGCATCTTGTCGAAGACGGGAGCGAGGGAGGACCAATCGAAGCCTACCCTTGCGGCTTTGTCCTGCAACTTGACGGCGCGCGTGAGGGCGGGAAGGGCAACCGGGATGTCGGCGAGGAGTCCTGGGTTAGCATGCGCTCGAGGCGTTGGTCCCCCTCCCCCTCTTGCCGAAGGCGCGGCTTCGTCACGACTTGGGGAGGGGTTAGGGGTGGGGGGAATCCCAACGGCTGAAGCTGCGGCGTCCCCCCCTCCCGGCCTCCCCCACGAGGGGGGAGGAGAAGTGGGAGTGGCCTCGCCTCCCGACCTCCCCCACGAGGGGGACGGAGAAGTGGTAGCGCGTTCGGCATCCTTCGCCGCTTTCTCCTCGGCCTTGATGCGTGCCCAGAAGCCAGGCGCGGCGCCTGCGGCGCGCTCCTCGGGCGTGCCGAACACGTGCGGGTGGCGGCGTATCATCTTGCTCGTGATGGCGTGGACGACATCGCCGAACGCGAACGCATCCTGCTCCTCGGCCATGCGCGCGTGATAGACGACCTGCAACAGGAGATCGCCGAGTTCGTCCTTGAGATCCGGGAGATCGCCGCGCTGGATGGCGTCGGCTACCTCGTAGGCTTCCTCAATGGTGTAAGGCGCGATCGTTGCGAACGTCTGCTCGATGTCCCACGGGCAGCCGGTCTCGGGCGTGCGCAGTGCCGCCATGATGTCGAGGAGGCGGATGATGTCGTTGGAAGGGGTCATGTCATTCTTGGGGGGCATGGAAGGTCCGGCGTTGCCTTGATCGTTGGCGCGCTCTGCGCGCGACGACCCTAGCGAAGCGTGCGTCAGGTGGCGAGAGCAGCGGCGCGCGCAGGACGCGGCCGGCGCGGCCACACGACAGCCAGAACGATCGTCAGCGGCAGCAGCCAGCCGAGCCACGTGGCGCACGCGTACACGGGAGCGAACGGGAGATCGTACGACGTGGCGACGGCCGTGGTGAGCCGCACCCAGATGGCGCCGGAGGCGACGGCGGCCATCGCCAGCATGAGCGCGGCATGGCGTGCGCGGTCTTTGCGGCGGATGGCGCGGACACCGGCTAGGACGAGGCCGAGCCAGACCGTACCCTGGGCCGCGAAGCCAAAGCGGGCGACGACGCCGGACGTGCTTTCATAGGCGACGGGAAATGCTGTCAGCGCTCCCGCGATGACGAACACGGCGGCAAGGCGTCCGATGGGGCGATGCCACGCACGGTTGCGGCGGGTGGCGATTGCGAGCGGGATCAACAACAGGGCCGCGCCGGATGCGAGCATGTGGAACTGGAAAATGCCGGGCAGGCGTTCGACGACGATCTGGAGATTGAAGGGAAGGGGCATGAGGCCCGCGCCCTGAACCAGCGCGACAATGCCGGTTGGGATAGCTAGGGTGATCAGGCCGCAAATGGCGGCACCGAGCAGAAAGCGCGACACAGTTTCGCCTGGGCCGGATGATTTGATCGGTTCCGTGATCATTTTCTGGAGGCTGGAGTTCGCGCCATGGTTTTGGGAACACGGTGTAACCGGATCGTTTCGAGCTTCGCCGCACTTTGTGTTCTGGCTGCGGCGGGGGCGGTGCTGGCGACAGGTGGATCGGCGCTGGCGGGTGACGCTCCGGTGCCGGCGGAAGAGACTTCTGGAGGCGCGGATCTCTCCGGCCGCTGGCAGGGCCGCAGCTATGAGTTGTCGCGCCGCGAATCCGATTGCAGCGGCACGCGCTGCCTGCTGACCCTCGACGTCATGAAGTGCACGACCGGCTGGTGTGGCGTCGAGGTGCTCGACGGTGACAAGCGCTGCGGAGCGACCGCGCTCAAGCTGGACGGCGGCACGTCGGCCGCAGGCAGCACCGTGCCCGTGTATCGCGGGACGCTCGAGATGGCCAAGGGTACGGAGCCTTACGTCGTCGAGGTTTACGTCGTGCCGGGAGGGCGCGAGGGCAGTCCGGACCGGGATCTGCAGATCGCGGGCGATACGGGTGGCGAGTTCCGCATGTTCCGCCGCTCGTTCCCGTTCAACGCCACGCTGGCCCGCGCGGGTGAGCCGACATGCAAGCCGGAAACGGCCATCTCGCTTCTGGATTGATGTTTCCAGTTTGCCGGAACCCCTCTAAGTCTTGAGGGCGTTTGCAGGCGTGCGGATTTCGCAATCGGCCGGGCGGCGCGACACAGCGTGAGACGCCTGCCGCATGATAGTGCTTCGCATCCTGCTCAACGGTTTCATCATGGCCGCCGAGATTGCGGCGGTGGTTGCCGTCGCCATGCTCGGCTACTGGCATCCTTTCCTGTTCGCCGCGGTGACGGCCGGGCTGAGCTTCCTGTTGGGCTTGAGATTGGAAATGGCGCGGCTCTCATTCGAGCTGCCGTTTTATTTCGAGGGCGCGCGCTCGCCGCGGCGGGTGCTGGTGGCGCTGGTCGGTTCTGTCGAAGCGATGATGAAGGGCGTGCTCGCAGGGCTGGCGGCGCTGTTCACGTTTGCCGGGACGGACAGCGATCGATTGCTGTGGGTCGCGGTCGTGTTCGGTCTCACGACGTATGCCGGCTCGACGATGCTGCGGGCGCTGTCGGTGTCGCTCCATGCCGAGCCGTGGCGGTGGGGATACTTCCGATTGGCGGCGCCGCTCGGGCTCGCGTTCTCGGCGGGGCTCGCTGTGCTGGCGGCGCTCCAGATCCTGACGCCGGCGAGCGTCGGGGACATCGGGTGGAAGCTCGTGTGGGAATTGCCGCAGCGGCCGTCGATCAGCCAGGTGAGCGAGCTCTTCTTTCAGATCAAGCAGGCGTTCGACGATTTCATCGTCACGGTGCTCCAGACGGTGCTGCCGGAGGCGTGGGCTCGGATCGCGGGCGTCGTGGTGAGCGTCAACGTGCTGACGGGCTTCGTCGCGTCCGTCTATGCGGCGTCGATCGCTGCGTTCGTCCGTGGGGCCGAGGAGCGGCTGCCGTAACGCCGACGTTGGATCGATCATCGGATCGGAGCCAGAGCGCGGCGGCGGCTGCCGGAAACAGGCGGCCGATCTCAATATCCAGCGCGCGGAACACCTAATCCGTCGTTCGCATAATATATATTATGGAAAATAATGATGAGGGAGTGTGGTGTGTCAGTGCGTTATGGCCCTGGCCGTCGGCTCGACCGATATGAATTACAGCGGACGGCCGTCAAGCCGTCCGCCGCTCCGGCCTACTTCTCGGCCTTCTCGTAGTTGTCGGCAATAAACCGGTCGAGCAGCTGCACGCCCCAGCCTGACGCCCAGCTCGTGCTGATCTCGTTCTTGGGCGCGTCCATCGCCGTGCCCGCGATATCGAGATGCGCCCACGGCACGTCCTTCTTGATGAAGCGATTGAGGAAGGCTGCCGCCGTGCAGGCCCCGCCCCAGCGTCCGCCCATGTTCTTCACGTCGGCGTTCTTGCTGTCCATGAGCTTGTCGTAGGCCTTGTCGAGCGGCATGCGCCACACCTTCTCGCCGCTCGTCTTGGATGCGGCGATGAGCTGGTCGGCCAGCTTGTCGTCGTTGGCGAACAGGCCGGCGAAGTCCTTGCCGAGGGCGATCATGATGGCGCCTGTGAGCGTCGCGAGATCGATGATGAGGCGGGGCTTGAAGCGCTCCTGAGCGTACCAGAGCACGTCGGCCAGCACGAGGCGGCCTTCAGCGTCGGTGTTCAAGTTCTCGACGGTCTGGCCGGACATGGAGACGACGATGTCGCCCGGACGGATGGCGGAGCCCGAGGGCATGTTCTCGACGATGCCGAGAATGCCGACGGCGTTGACGGGCGCTTTGCGCTCGGCCAACGCGACCATGAGGCCGGTGACGGCGGCGGCGCCGCCCATGTCGCCCTTCATGTCTTCCATGCCGGCAGCAGGCTTGATCGAGATGCCGCCGGTGTCGAACACCACGCCCTTGCCGACGAATGCGAGCGGTTTGGCGCGCTTCGACTTGGCGCCGTTCCACTGCATGATGGCGACGCGGGCCGGGCGGACGCTGCCCTGGGCCACCGACAACAGCGTGTTCATGTTCAGGGCGGTCAGCGCTTCGACATCGAGGATCTCGACTTCGAGGCCGATGCTCTCCAGCTCCTTGACGCGGTCTGCGAACTCGACCGGTCCCAAGATGTTGGCGGGCTCGTTGACGAGGTCGCGGGCGAAGCAGATGCCCGTTGCGATCGCGCGCTTGGTCTCGAAGGCGGCGCGCGCCTTGTCGGGATCGGCGCAATGGATGGTGAGCTTGATGCCGCGTTCGGCGCCGGCGTCGGCTCCGTTGGCAGTGTCGTCGCCGTTCTTCTTGGTGAGATACTTCTTGAACGAGTAGTTGCGCAGCATGGCCCCGTAGGCGAGGTTTGCGGCGACGATCTCAGGCTTCTGGTCGGCGCCGGTCACTTCCGCGATCAGGCTCGCCTCGCGCGCCTTGCGCGCGGTGATCTGGCCGAAGGTATAGCCGCCGAGGCTGGCCCAATCGCTTTCGTTATGCTCGCCCGCCTTGCCCACGCCGATCAGGATCAGCCGCTGGATGTCCAGCTTCTGCGGCACCAGGATTTCGATGGACGATTTCGCCTTGGCCTTGAACTCGGCGGCTTCCGCAGCCTTGAGGACGAACCCGTTGCTCTTGGTGTTCAAGGCTTGCACGGCGGGCGAAAGCGTCAGGTCGCTGGCGGCAAATGCGGCGCAGGTTGCGGCCGGCGCGGCGTCCAGACGGACGAACGTGATGTCGAGCGGCGTAGTCATGTGGGAAGGGTGCTCCTCAAGGAACGGCAGGACGGAAGGTTTGGTGAGAACGGCCCCGTGGGACGGCGGCGTCTCGCAGGCCAAGGCCCGAGCGCTGGACAGCGGCACTGGCAGGTGTGGTTTTTCGATCTTCGCTGTGGAAATTAGACGCTTGCCGGGGAAGTGCAAGGCGGGCACCGTCCAAAACCCGGCGGGACGGCAATTATAACGATTTGGGTAAACGGCCGGATTGGGCCGCCGCGCCGTCGCCGGCTCCCGGGTTCGGCCGTATGCTGCGTTGCACGCAAAAGCTTGGAGACGGGCCGGAATTCCGCCATTGTGGCGTGACCATCGTTGCGCGACCGTCACTACGTGACATGGGGCATCGAACCGAGGTCGGGGGATCGGGGACCGTGCCGGCAGGCAAACCAGGGTTTCAGCTTCGCGCGTGCACGCCGTTTCGGCGCCGCGCTTCAGTGCCTATGGGCCCTCCCGTAGCGGCTGCCGAATTGCGCGCCGGGCGGTCTCGTGATCGCTTCGGCTCGCTCGATCCTCAACACCAGCCCACGGGTTTTCCGGCCCCGGGCTGTCTCACGGGCTCTCTGGCGGGCGCTGCATGACGATCTTCTCGCGCTATGTCTTCCGGCAAACGAGCGGCGCGCTGCTGCTGGTGCTCCTGTCGCTGACGGGCATTGTCTGGATTTCGCTCGCGCTGCGCGAACTTAACGTCGTCACCAGCCAGGGCCAGGGCGCGTTGACCCTGATCAAAATGACGACCCTCGGCCTGCCGAGCTTCGTCGCCGTCATCACGCCGTTCGCGCTGCTAATCACGGCCATACACACGCTCAATCGCCTCAACAGCGATAGCGAAATCATTGTGCTGACCGCCTCGGGGGCGACCGCGTGGACGATCACCAAGCCATTGGTTGCGCTCGGTATGATCGTCGTGGTCTTCATTTCGTTCGTCAATCACTACGCGATGCCGTGGAGCCTCAGGCTGCTGCGGGACATCGTCGTCGAGGTGCGCACGGACCTTCTCACCCAGGTGATCCAGCCGGGCCGATTTACGTCGCCGGAAGCGGGGCTGACGTTCCATATCCGCGAGCGCGGATCCGACGGCACGTTGTATGGCCTCGTGATGCACGACCTGCGCGATCAGAAGCAGGCTCAGTCCTACCTCGCCGACAAAGGCGTGTTGGTTAAGGACGACAGCGGCGCCTACCTGTTCATGATGGACGGGCACATCCTGCGCCGCGCGGGCGGGATCACCGTTCCCACGCAGATCATCGCCTTCGACAAGTACGCCGTCGATCTCGACCGGCTCGAGGAGCGTGCGTCGGGGCCGCCGGATCTCAAGGCGCGCGAACGCTACTTCACGGAGCTTGTCTATCCGAATCCCAAGGAAGCCTCCTACAAGACTGAGCTTGGGCGCTTCCGGTCCGAGTTGCATGAGCGCTTTTCCGGAGCGCTCTATCCCCTCGCCTTCGTCCTGATGGCGATCGCTGTGATTGGGCAAGCGCAGAGCACCCGGCAGAACCGGAATATGCGGATGGGACTGTGCTTCCTGGCGGGTGTCGGGATCCGGTTGACGGGGCTCGCGGTCAACAACATCGTGACGCTGCACGCCGGGGCGGTTCCCGTGCTCTATATCATCCCCTTGACGGCGATCGGGATTTCTCTGTTTCTGATCGTACGAGGCGCGCGTGCCCGGAGAACCAACCCGCGGCTGGAGCGCATCGCGGATGCCTTGGCGGCATTCGTCGCCGGTCTCAAACAACGTTTCTCGCGCGGTCAACCGGCGGCCGTCGGCCGGGCCGGGGGGTAGCGCATCATGCCCTTGGTTTCGACAGCCTCCGTCTACATCGGGACGCGCTTCCTGCTCGCCATCTTCGGCGTGTTCGGGCTGTGCACGGTCTTGATTTTCATGATCGATTTCGTGGAGCTGCTGCGCCAGGCGGGCAAGTACGGCAGTGTTCCCGGCTATAAGCTGGCGTGGATCACGCTGCTCCGGCTACCGGCCTACACCGAAATCCTGCTGCCGTTTGCCGTTCTCGTCGGCTCCATCAGTGCGCTGCTCATGCTGTCCCGCAAAAGCGAGCTCGCCGTGATGCGCGCGGGCGGCATGTCGGTCTGGCAGATCCTGCGGCCCGGCGCGTGCGTCGGTCTGCTGCTCGGCCTCCTGAGTTCCACGGCCTTTAACCCGCTCGCCGCAAACGCGAGGGACCGCTCCGAAAAGGTGTATTCGAAGGCTTTCGGTCGCGAATCCAGTCCCTTGGGAAAAGGCGCTGCCGGCACGTGGCTGCGCCAGGACGGGACCGACGGGCAGTCCGTGCTGACGGCCTCTTCGGCCAAGGAAAAGGGCGCCGTGCTCGGCACGGTCACCGCCTTCGTTTACGACAAGAACGGCCGGTTCTCGGAGCGCGTCGACGCGGCGGAAGCGCGGCTCTACGACGGGTTCTGGCTGCTCCGTCCCGCGCTGGTGTCGCGCATGGGCCGGGAGCCGGAAAAATTCAATTCCTATTTGCTGTCCACCTACCTCACGCCGGAGCGTGTGGTCGATGCCCTCGGTAGCGTCATTTCGGTGTCGTTCTGGGAGCTGCCCGACCTCATCTACGTGACGGAACGGGCAGGACTTTCGGCTTCGCGCTTGCGAATCCAATATGAACTCCTCCTGAGCCGGCCGCTGCTGTGCGTCGCCATGGTCTTTTTGGCGGCCACTGTGTCGTTGCGGTCATTCCGCTCCGGGGGGATCCAGACTATGGTCGTAACTGGAATGGTGGGGGGCTTTGGGTTCTTCCTTTTCGCGGAGATTTCAAGGCAAATCGGAACTGCTGGACTTGCCCCGGTGTGGGCGGCTGTGTGGGTTCCGGTCCTTCTTGCAATCCTGGTTTCAGTCACGGTGCTCTTGCACCAGGAGGACGGCTAAGTGATGCGTGTTGCGCGCAAATTGCTGCCGACATGCACTGAGTTCTGCCCAGCGGGTTCCTGCCGATCGGTGGTGGAACGCGGGCGTTCGCGCATGTTCGCGGCCCTTGCGATTGCAGCCACGGCACTCTTCGTCCTCCCCGCCCTGACCACCTCTGTTGCGGCGCAAAAATCCGGTGCTTACCAAAGCACTCGCGAGCGCGACGGCGTGAGCGCCAAAGAAGGCTCGGCATTCCCCAAGCCGCAGGGCGGAATGTTCGGCAAGCCGCAACAGCTCGACAAGTCGCTGCCGCTCTACCTGCAGGGCGACGAGCTGGTCTACGACACCAAGGGCAACCGCGTGATCGCCCGCGGAAACGTCGAAATCTACTACAACAAGAACGTGTTGACGGCTGACGAGGTCATCTACGATCAGAGCGCGAACACGCTTACGGCTTCGGGCAACGTCGAGCTCAAGGAAGCCAACGGCAACGTCATCCGCGCCGACCGCTACACGCTGACGGACGACTTCCGCGACGGCTTCGTGCAGTCGCTGTCGGTGGTGACACGCGATGACTCACGCATCACCGCAGAGCGCGGCGAGCGGCGAGAAGGCAATGTCACGGAATTCTCGGAAGCCACGTTCACGGCCTGCAAGAGCGACGGCAATGTTCCGCCGCTGTGGTGCATCGGCGCCAAGCGCATCATCCACGACCAAGCGGCGGCGACGATTTCGTATCAGGACGCCGAGTTCAAGTTGTATGGCATGACAGTCTTCTACATGCCGTACTTCGAGCACGCCGACCCTTCGGTGAAGCGCAAGAGCGGTTTCCTGGCGCCGACTTACGGCAACTCGGACGATCTCGGCATCTTCGTCGAGCTTCCCTACTACTATGCGCTATCGCCCAACTACGACTTCACGTTCCGTCCGCGCTACATGACCGAGCAGGGCGTGCTGTGGCAGGGCGACTGGCGCCAGAAGCTCGCGAACGGCGAGTACTACATCAATCTGGCCGGCATCGACCAGGACTTCACCGATCTTCCGATTAGTGCTGGCGTCGATCCGGATTCGCGCCGCAACCTCGACGGCTGGCGCGGCAGCGTCGAGACGCGCGGCCGGTTCTCGCTCTCGAGCTGGTGGAGCTACGGCTGGGACGTGACGGTCGAGAGCGACGATTCCTTCCGCCGCTTCTACAAGCTCGACAGCGTGCTGCTCACCGACCGCGTCAACGACCTCTGGCTGGTCGGCATTGGCGACAGAAGCTATTTTAGCGCGAAGGCTTATCAGTTCGGTGGGCTGCTCGTGAACGATACGGCCGAGTCAGAGTCGCTCGTGCATCCGGTGATCGACCACAACTATGTCTTCAAGGATCCGATTGCCGGCGGCGAACTCACCTGGCGCTCGAATGCGCTGAGCTTGTCGCGCTCTGATTTTCGGCTGACGCCCGGCGCCGATCTGGTTTCTCAGGACATGAACCGCGTCATCACTGAAGTGAAGTGGCGTCGCCGTTTCACGGACGCGATCGGCATTACCTACACGCCATTCGGCGAATTGCGCGGCGACATCTACCAGATCAACTACGAAGATTCGCTGTTTGGCAATATTGATGAGACCTTCACGCGCGGCTTGGCGACAGGCGGCGCGACGGTGTCCTATCCGTGGATTGCCAACGCCGGATCGACGTCTCACGTCATCGAGCCGATCGGCCAGCTCGTCGCCCACAACTCAAGCGTTCGTCAGGACGACCTGCCGGACGAAGACGCAAAGAGCTTGATCTTCGACGACACCAATCTGTTCGAAACGAGCAAGTTCTCGGGCTACGACCGATTGGAAACCGGCGTGCGCGCCAACGTCGGCGTGCAGTACACGTTCCAGGGCCCGGTGGGCTACGCTCGCGTCCTGGCCGGCCAGAGCTTCCATCTCAGCGGCGACAACGCCTACAACGAGAATTCCGACGAGTTCAATCCCCGCAGCGGCTTGGAAACAGACAAGTCCGACTATGTGCTGGGCATTTACCTCGCGCCGACCGACGTATTCCGCGTCATCGCCCAATCGCGCTTCGACGAAGACGACATGACGCTGCGCCGCGAGGATTTGACTGCGAGCTTCAACTACGGCCCGCTGATGGCGTCCGCGACCTACACGTACGGTGATGTCTTCAACACCGATACGCTGCGCTACGATGCGCAACAAGACATCCTGGGCTTCGCCGCCTTGCGCCTCACCGACCGGTGGACCGTGTCAGGCTCGATCCGCTACGATCTCGACGCGGCCAACGTGCTGACGGATTCGATCCGGCTCGCTTATCTCGACGAATGCTTCATGCTGAGCGCCACCTACAGCGAGACCTACATCAGCGATCCAGATCGCTTCATCGAGCCGGACCGCACGGTCATGCTGCGCTTCGAGCTGAAGAATCTGGGCGGCTTCAACTACCAGACCAACGTCGTCGACTTCCTGGGCGGCGAAGACGGGTCGGCTCCGGTCCGGCAATAGGATCGCCGCGTCTCGCGTTCGGCTAACTGCTCGGCAGCCCAACTTGATTTAAGATGAAGCCGGGTACGCCATTGCGCCGCCACGGTTCATGTGGATAACACCACCGCAGTTTGCGATTGCTTCGGCTGGCGCTATTGTCAGTTGGCTCGGCGCTGGCGAATCCGCGATATCCGGCCAACGCTCGCCGTCGAGAGCCGCTTCGAGAGAATGCGTCGCGTGACCGGGTGATGACCGTGGACTTACATTAGAGACTGGGCCCATGCCTGTTAACTTTCATGATCTGATACGGACGACCGCGGCCCTCGCGCTGTGTGCCGGCGTTGCGGTCGTGACCCCTTGCGCGGCGAAGGAGCCGAAGCGCCAGCAGGCGGCGGCCAACCCCGCACCCGCGGCCGAAAATCCCGGCACGGGCAATGTCGAGCTGGTCAATCCCGCCGAGGGCGGCAAGATCACGCGCCGCAAGGGCGCTCAGGGTATCGCCATTCTCGTCAACGACGAGCCGATCACGGCTTATGAGATCGAGCAGCGGGCTTCGTTCATCGCGCTCCAGAGCGGCGGCGGCGGCGCGGATTTCAAGGCGAAGGCCGAGGCGCGCTGGAAATCCATCGTGCAGGATCCCAAGACCAACGAACGCTTCAAGCAGCTGCTCGAGAAGAACAAAGTGCAGACGCAGGAAGAAGCGCGCGCGTTGCAGACGAAGTACATCAAGGAGCTGCAGGGCAACATGGTCGCGCAGCTCAAGAAGGAAGCGCGCGCCGGTGCGGTGTCGGGCTCCAAGGCCAAGGCCGAGCAGGAATTGATCGAGGAGAAGATCAAGCTGCAAGAGGCCCGCAAGCAGAACGCGGTGACCGAGGATGCCGACGTCGACAAGATCATCACGGGCATTGCCGAGCGCAACAAGATGAACCTCGAGCAGTTCGGCAAGCACATGCAGGGCATGGGCGTCGACATCAACACGATGAAGGCGCGCTTCCGGGCGGAGATGTCCTGGCGCGAGGTGGTGCGCAAGCGCTTCGGGCATCTGATTGCGATCACCGAGCGGGACGTTGACGATTTCGTGGCGACGACGGTCGTTGCCGACGACAATGTCGAGTTGCAGGTCCAGCGGATCACGCTGCCGCTGCCATCGGCCGTCGACCAGTCCGTCATCGCGCAACGCATCGCCGAAGCGGATGCGTTGGCGCAGCGGTTCCAGGGTTGCGGCTCCATGGCTGAAATCGCGTCGGCCGCAGGTGCACGTCACGAAGACCTTGGCCTCCGCAAGCCGACCACCATTCCCGAGCCGACCCGAAGCCTGCTTCTGAACGCGACCGAGGGCAGTCTGCTGCCGGCAAGCGTGAGTGCGGGCGGCATCGAGCTCTGGGCGCTGTGCGGGCGTAAATCCGCGGGCGGCCAGGACATGTCGCGGCGCGAAGCCGCGGGGAACGAGCTGCGCCAGAAGGAATTCGACGTCCTGGCCCAGAAGCATCTCAAGGATCTGCGGCAGGACGCGGCCATCGAGATCCGTTGATGGCCGGCTCGGTTTCCGGCGCGGGTCCGGCCGCATCGGCCGTGGCTCGGCCGGCCTCTCCATCACGACAGGCTTTGCCGCTGGCGCTGACGATGGGCGATCCGGCCGGGATCGGCCTCGACATCTCTCTCTCCGCCTGGCTGGCGCGTGACCGGCGGGGACTTGCGCCGTTCGTGTTCTTCGGCGACGGCGAAGCGCTCGCGGCGCGGGCGCAGGCGCTCGGTCTCGATGTGCCGACGACGGCGATCTCCGACCCGCGCGAGGCGGCCGACGTTTTCGCAACGCGGTTTCCTGTCTGCGACGTCGGCTGCGATGCGCCGGTCAAGGCGGGCGCGCCGGACGCGCGCAATGCGCGTGCGGTCGTGGCGGCGATCGACAGCGCGGTACTGGCCGTACGCGACGGGCGCGCGCGCGCCGTCGTCACAAATCCGATCGCGAAGTCCGTGCTGATGGCGGACGGATTCACGCATCCCGGCCATACGGAATACCTCGGCGCGCTGGCAGCAGCGCATTTCGGCGTCGCTAGCCCGAACCCGGTGATGCTGCTGGCGTCCGATGAGCTGCGCGTGGTTCCGCTGACGGTGCACATTCCCTTGGCGCGCGTGGCGGGAGCGATCACATCAGAGGCCATCATCGCGACGGCGAAGATCCTGGACGCGTCGCTCACGTCCGATTTCGGCATTGCGCGGCCGCGGATCGCGGTGACGGGCCTCAACCCGCATGCGGGCGAGGACGGCAGGCTCGGCGCCGAGGACCAGGCCATCATTGCGCCTGCGATTGCCGCACTCGTGCGCGATGGGCTCGACGTCACGGGCCCCTACCCGGCCGACACGCTGTTCCATGCGGCCGCGCGGACGACTTATGACGCGGTGCTGGCGATGTACCACGACCAGGCGCTGATCCCGATCAAGACGCTCGCGTTCGATCGCGGCGTCAACGTCACGATCGGCTTGCCGTTCGTGCGCACGTCGCCCGATCACGGCACGGCATTTTCGCTCGCGGGCACCGGCAAGGCGCAGGCGACGAGCCTGATCGAAGCGCTCAGACTTGCCGATGCGATTGCGCAAAAGCGCGATCGCGCGGTGGCTGCGGGGGCATCATGAGCGACGTGGACGACAACGACGTGGACGACAACGATCTTGAGCCGATCGGAGCGTCCTTGCGCGGCGGCTCGAGCCCCGACGGACTCGATCCCCTGCGGGAGGTCATTCGCCGTTACGATCTTGCAGCGAAGAAGAGCCTCGGCCAGAACTTCATTCTCGACCTCAACCTCACGCGGCGCATCGCACGCGCGGGCGGCCCAATCGACGGGCGCACGGTGGTCGAGGTCGGACCGGGCCCTGGCGGGCTGACGCGCGGGTTGCTGCTCGAAGGCGCGGAGCGGGTCATCGCGGTCGAGCGGGATTCGCGCTGCCTGCCGGCGCTGGCTGAAATCAGCGCGCGCTATCCGGGTCGTCTCGCCGTCCACGAGGGCGATGCGGTCGAAGCCGATTGGGGCGCGCTCCTCGGCGGCGCGCGCAAGGCCATCATCGCCGCCAACCTGCCCTATGGCGCGGCGACGGTGCTGCTGATCGGCTGGCTCGAAGCGGAACCCTGGCCGCCCTGGTGGGACCGGATGGTGCTGATGTTCCAGAAGGAGGTCGCGGAGCGCATCGTGGCGGCTCCGGGCAGCAAGACCTATGGCCGCCTGTCGGTGATCTCGCAGTGGCGGGCGGACGCGCATATCGCGCTCAATCTCAAGCCGGAAGCTTTCACGCCGCCGCCCAAGGTGTCCTCGGCCGTCGTGGTGTTCACGCCGCGCAGCGCGCCGCAGCCGGCGTGTACGGTCACGGCGCTCGGGCGCGTCACAGCGGCAGCGTTCGGACAGCGGCGCAAGATGCTGAGGGCATCGCTGAAGACGCTCGTTCCCAATCCGGAAGAGCTGCTCGATGCGGCCGGCATTTCGCCGACGCAGCGCGCCGAGCAAATTCCCGTTCGCGACTTCGCCAAGCTCGCGCTCGTCTACGAACGCTCCATCGCGGGGCGTTAGGCCACAAGGGGTCGGCAACATCGCGCCGACATCTGCTGCTGTCGCGTGCGACTGACCCACGCTCATCGACGGTCGTATTCGCGGAGACTTGCGTGGGTACCGGCCTTCCATGCGAAGCATGGCTCCGCCATGACGCCGGCATGACGCCGGCATGACGTCGAGTGGGAGGCAACGTTGCGTCCTCGCCATCGCGTGCGATTGACGGGCACCGTCGCGCCGTCCACCAGCCGTCATCCTCGGGCTTGTCCCGAGGACCCATTCCTCCACAGGGCAGTCACCGGCCGCATAGCCGAGTGCACCAGCACCTTCACAGCCTTCCCGTTTAGATCCATGGATCCTCGGCATAAAGCCGAGGATGACAACTAAACGAGAATCTTCGCTTGACGACGGAAGACAATATCGGCGCGCGCCTCCAACTGTGGTCGGAGCCAACTGCTCATCGACCGTCGCATTCGCGGAGACTTGCGTGGGTACCGGCCTTCCATGCGAAGCATGGCTCCGCCATGACGCCGGCATGACGTCGAGTAGGAGGCAACGTTGCGTCCTCGCCATCGCGTGCGATTGACCCGCACCGTCGCCCCGTCCTTCGCCTGCATGACGTCAAGGGGAAGGCATCGTTGTGCCATCGCTATCGGCTGCGACTGACCCGCAGCGTCGCAGCGAGAGAACACCCGGCGCGCGCAGGAGCGCCAGCGTCTGCCGCTCACCCCAACCCTCCCCCCCCCAGCGCATGTGACGGGAAAGGGAGAGGTTACTTCACGCCGAGCTTCTTCTGCAGGCTCGACGACGAGGTCGTGTACTGGAACATCAACTTCTTGTCGGGATGCACATACTTGTGCGCCTGCTGCGCCATCAGGGCGGCCTCGTGGAAGCCCGACAGGATGAGCTTCAGCTTGCCGGGATAGGTGTTGATGTCACCGATCGCAAAAATGCCCTTCTCGCTCGTCTCGAACTTCTCGGTATCGACGAGGATGAGGTTTTCGTTGAGGTTCAGCCCCCAGGACGCGACCGGCCCGAGCTTCATGGTAAGGCCGAAGAACGGCAGCACGGCATCGACCGTGAGATGCTCTTCACCGGATGCCGTCTTGGCCGTGACGCCTGCGAGGGTCGTGCCGTCGCCGTGCAGTTTCGTCACCTGGCCGATGACGAGGCGTACTTTGCCTTCGGCGACGAGGGAGCGCATCTTGTCGACCGAGTGCGGCGCGCCGCGGAATTCGTCGCGGCGATGGAGCAGCGTCAGAGACTTGGCGACATGAGCAAGGCTCAGCGTCCAGTCGAGGGCGCTGTCGCCGCCACCGATGATCAGGACGTCGCGGCCCTTGAGGTCGTCCATGCGGCGTACTGCATAGAAGATCGATTTGCCCTCGTAGCCCTCGATGCCTTCGAGTGGCGGGCGCTTCGGCGTGAACGAACCGCCGCCGGCGGCAATGACGACGACCTTGGCCACGATCTCGCGGCCGGCGTCGGTCTTGAGGAAGAAGCGTCCGTCCTCGCCGCGCTGCAATTCGTCGACCCGTTCGCCGAAGACGAACTCCGCGCCGAAGGGCTTGATCTGCTCCATCAGACGGTCGGTCAGTTCCTGGCCGGTGACGGACGGGAGCGCGGGGATGTCGTAGATCGGCTTTTCCGGATAGAGCTCCGAGCACTGGCCGCCGGGCTTGCCGAGGATGTCGATGACGCACGTCTTGATGTCGACCAGGCCGAGTTCGAACACGGCGAAAAGGCCGACAGGACCGGCGCCGATGACGATGGCGTCGAATACGGCTGCGCCCGCTTGCGTCGCCTCAGGGACCTCGTCCAGGGCCATTCTTCTTCTCCTAAATTCACTATCGCATTTTCTGACGACGAACCGGTATCGACTTCGTCGGAAAATGCTCCAGCCGCAGCGTCAGAACTGCTTGGCGGGGACGCGCATGGTGAGGCCGTCCAGGTCGGGCGTCACCTTGATCTGGCAGCTCAGGCGGCTCTCCTTGCGGACGTCGAACGCGAAGTCGAGCATATCCTCTTCGATGTCGGCGGGCTTGCCGGTTTTGTCGACCCAGTCCGCATCGATATAGACGTGGCACGTCGCACAGGCGCAGGCGCCGCCGCATTCGGCCTCGATACCGGCGATGTCGTTCAGCTTGGCCGCTTCCATGACGGTGAGGCCGGGCTCGACCTCCACCGTCTGGCTGGCGCCATCCGGCTGAATGAACGTTAGTTTGACCATCGGCGGCTTACTCCAGCGTGCGTGATCCGTCCCGTCCCGGGAGCGGTGGCGGCAGGATTAATGGCGTCATGGTTTGAATTCAAGGGTGCTCGCGCCGCGTCGCCTCGGATTGCGACCCGTGAAAATGGCTCCGTGCTCCGCATGTTAGGGGAATTCGGATGCGGGCCGGGCTTTGGCGAGGTTGGGGAGCGGTGCTCAGGCGTGGATGGGCTCTTGGGGAGCAAACGCCTCTTCGGCATAGGTCTCGATCGCTTCGCAGGCGTCTTCAAGGGCCGCAAGGATGCGCACCCTCTCCTCCTCGTCCATGACGCCGGAGGTCCGTTCGGCGTCGATGGCGATGCGGGCGACATGGCGGGCGCCCACGGCTTTGGCCGAACCCTTGATCGTATGTGCGGCAATCTGCCATTCCCGGTCGGTGGCCGCGAAACGGAGCTGTTCGATGCTGAGCGGCAATTGAGCCAGAAAGAGCCCGAGGATTTCCCGCTCCAGGGTCAGGCTGCCAAGCGTGTAGCGGCTGAGGTGCAAGCGGTCGATCGGCGGCAGCGCATCGGCGAGGACGGCCTGCGCCTCCGGCGAAATGCCACTTTGGGAATATTGGAAAGCCGGATTTCGCTCGGAGCCCATGGCCTCGGTCCTGGAATTGGTGGTCGAGTTGTGTTTACCCCTCAAGGCTCGTGCCTTAGGGCGCAAATCTGTACTAAACTCTGAACTCAATAGACTAAATGTTTGTAAATCCATTATCTCTACTTAGTGCTGGTAATGCAAGAACCAATTAACCATGCTGCCCGGGGAGCGCCGGAACGGGAACTTCATTTGGCCCTAAAAACGGCCTATCGGGCGTCATGTGGCGCGGATCGGCCGGCCTAAAAAAGAGCGTTGACGGGACGGCCGGCGGGCGAAATCCCGTTTGAGCAGAACCCTCCGGTTGCGATAACATGGTGCGGGGCACCGGCGTGCGGCCGGTTCGGACGGGTGGATGGGTCAGGAACAGAAATCAGGCGCGGCGGCGTCGCAAAAAGCGCCGCCCGAGTTGACGGCCCCGTTGTCCGGTGGCTCCGAGAGCCCGGCTGCGCCGACAGGACCACCTCCCCCGCCTGCATCCGCCGTGCCTCGCGATGCGGGCGCCATGGCCCCCTCCTCCACCCCCGAGGGCGTGCGCTCCCTATCCGACTCGCTGTCGCTCGTCGCGTCAGAGCCGTCTGCTCCCAACCTCGGATCGCCGCTGGCGACCGTCAATCACCGGCTGCCGCCGCCGCTCCCGAACATGGCCGCGCAGGCCTTGGCCTTGCCGGTCAACCCGCGCACTGCCGATGCCCAGCCTGTGGAGCCGGGCATGCGCCGGCTGGCGCGGCGACGCCCGGCGGGTCCACCGCGCGGCAAGATCGCCGCCAACGACGATGCGCCGTCGATCGGCGGCCTGATCTACGCGCTGGAGCAGAAGCCCTCATCGGCGCCGTTCAAGTATGCCGGCATCGCGACCGCCGTCTGGTCCGTGATCTGTCTCGGCTTCTCCTACTTGATCGTGCGAGCCGAACTCGACAACGGCGCTTCGCTGATGTCGCTGATCGAAAAGCCAAGCACGTTCCTGGTGGCGACGGCGATCATCGTCCCGATTGCGGTGCTGTGGGCGCTGGCGCTGCTGGCGTGGCGCTCGGACGAACTAAAGCTGCGATCCTCGACCATGACCGAGGTCGCGATCCGCCTCGCCGAGCCGGACCGCATGGCGGAACAGTCGGTCGCCTCGCTCGGCCAAGCCGTGCGGCGGCAGGTTGCGTTCATGAACGACGCCATTTCGCGCGCGCTCGGCCGGGCCGGCGAACTGGAAGCGCTCGTGCACAACGAGGTGACGGCGCTTGAACGCTCCTACGAGGAGAACGAACGCAAGATCCGCGGGCTCATTCAGGAGCTGTCCGGCGAGCGCCATGCGCTGGTCGACACCAGCGAGCGCGTTACCGACACGCTGAAGACGCTGGGTACGGACATCCCAGCGCTGATCGACCGGCTTTCGTCGCAGCAGATGACGCTGGCGCAGATCATTAAGGGCGCGGGCGACAACCTGACGGCGCTCGAATCCGCCGTCGGCCAGAGCACGACGCGGCTCGAAACGGCGCTCGGCGGCAAGACCGAAGAGTTGCAGAACATGCTGGAAGGCTACACGTCCGGCCTCGCGATGGCGCTGGGCGCGCGCACCGAGCAGTTACAGACGGCCATCTCGGGCTACGTCGAAACGCTCGATACGTCGCTCTCCAACCGCACCGAGAAGCTGCAGCTCGTGTTCGAGGAATACGCGCGCGCGCTCGATACCTCGCTCACCAATCGGGCGCAGGCGCTCGACATCCAGCTCGTGGAGCGGACCAAGGCGCTCGACATGGCGTTCGGGCAGCGGCTCAAATCGTTCGACGAGTCCATCGTGCGCTCGACGATGACGATCGATTCCGCGGTGGCCGAGAAGGCGCGCGCGCTGACGAGCGCGCTCGACAACCACGCGCGCACGTTCAGCGAGACGATCTCGCGTCAGGCCGTCAATCTCGACGAGAGCCTGATGCACGGCATCAACTCCGTACGCCGGACGAGCGAGAACATCACGCGCCAGTCGATGAAGGCCATCGAAGGCCTCGCCGGGCAATCGGAGATGTTGAAGCGCGTGTCGGAAAACCTGCTCGGGCAGGTCAACGCCGTCACCAACCGCTTCGAGGGCCAGGGCCAGGCCATCATGCGGGCCGCCAACTCGCTCGAGAACGCCAATTTCAAGATCGAGACGACGCTCCAGGGCCGACATGCCGAGCTGTCTTCGACGATGGACAAGCTCTCCGGCAAGGCCGACGAATTCGGCCGTTTCGTCGAAGGCTTCTCGACCTCGATGGAAGGCTCTCTGACCAGCGCCGAACAGCGCGCCCGCGCGACCACCGAGCAGTTGAGAGCGAGCACCGAGGCCGCCAAGCATTCGGCGCTGGCCGATCTCGAACGGTTCCGGCTCGAGGCCGGCGTCGAAGGTGACCGCGCCCTCGACGAAATGAAGAACCGCTTTTCGTCGATCTCGAGCGTGGTCAGCGAGCAGTTGTCGTCGCTCACGACGCGCATCGACCAGACTTCGGACGAGGTTCGCC
Source organism: Hyphomicrobium sp. (assembly GCF_051860585.1). Lineage (GTDB taxonomy): Bacteria > Pseudomonadota > Alphaproteobacteria > Rhizobiales > Hyphomicrobiaceae > Hyphomicrobium_C. The sequence goes on along the minus strand of NZ_JBHYDS010000009.1, from coordinate 172,987 downwards.
AGCGTGCGCGCCGGGCCGCCGCCGACATCGCGGCCGAGCAGGTCCGGCTCAAGGAGCAGATGGACCGGCTGCCGGCCGCGTCGCGGGAAAGCGCGGACCAGATGCGCCGCGCCCTGCAAGACCAGCTCCGGGCCATCGAGCATCTGTCCAACCTCACGACGCGCTCGCTCTCCGCGCGCGACGTATCGTTGCCGCAGCCCATTCCTTCCGGAGCAGGTCCGTCCTCGCTGACCGGCTCTTACGTGTCCGAAGCGCGTACGCAGGACAGCTACAGGCCGGCGCCGGCTGCCGCGCAATCTGCATGGGGCAACGGCGGCCGCTCGCCGGTGCCGCCCTATCAAGCCGCTCTGCCCCGCCCGTCGGCGCCCTCGCCCGGTCCCCAGGAAACGCGGGACGCCTGGTCGCTCGGCGATCTTCTCAAGCGCGCCTCATTGGACGACGAAGGCCAGCATGGCGGCGTACAGGCTCCTGCCGCTCCGCAACCGATGCCGTTCCACAATCAGATCGAGGTCATCGCCCGCGCGCTCGATCCGGCGACGACGGCGGCGCTCTGGCAGCGGATCGCGACGGGCCAGCGCGGCGTGATGGTGCGCAGCATCTACTCCCTCGAAGGCCAGGCGATCTTCGACGATCTCAGCGTGCGCTATCGCACCGACGGTGACCTGCAGCAGACCATCAATCACTACCTGATGGATTTCGAGAACATCCGCCGCGACGCCGAGCAGCGCGATCCGTCGGGCCGCGCGGTCAACGCGCATCTGCTGTCCGACATGGGGCGCGTCTACCTGTTCCTCGCTCATATGAGCGGGCGCATCAGCTAAGCTCGCGATGACCCATCTCACGCTGTCCGTGTCCGTCGAGCGCTTTGCGCTCAAGGTGCCGTTCGTCATCTCGCGGGGCGCCAAAACCGACGCCGTCGTCGTCGCCGTGTCCGTCACGGACGGACAGGTGAGCGGCCGCGGTGAATGCACGCCTTACGCCCGCTACGGCGAGACGCCCGAGAGCGTGGCGGCCGAGATCGAGGCGGTGTCGGCGCGTCCGGATATTCTCGGGTCCCGAGTTGCATTGGCAGCCGCGTTGAAGCCGGGGGCGGCGCGGAACGCACTCGACTGCGCGCTGTGGGATTACGAAGCCAAGAGCAGCGGCGTCAGCGTGGCGGAGCGGCTCGGGTTCGATCCTATGCTGGGCGTCGAAACGTGTTTCACCCTCAGTCTCGGATCGCCGGGGGCCATGGCCATCGCGGCGCGTGAGGCCGCGGGGCATCGGCTCCTGAAGCTCAAGCTCGGTGGCGCTGGCGATATCGAGCGCATGGCGGCTGTGCGCCAAGCACGGCCCGATGCGCGCCTCGTCGCCGATGCCAACGAGGCCTGGACGGACGACATGGTGGGGCCGTTTCTCGCGGCGGCGGCCGAAAGCGGTTTCGAACTGGTCGAGCAGCCGTTGCCGGTCGACGCCGACGACATTCTCGAAGGGCTGATGTGCTCGGTGCCGGTTTGCGCCGACGAGAGCGCGCACACGGCCGCCGACGTGCGCAGCCTGATCGGGCGCTACGAAGCGGTGAACATCAAGCTCGACAAGGCCGGCGGGCTCACCGAAGCGCTGGCGATGGCGGCCGCTGCGAAGGCTGCGGGCTTCCGCGTTATGATCGGTTCGATGGTGGCGACGTCGCTGGCTGTGGCGCCTGCGTTTGCGCTGGCGGCGGGCGCGGACTGGGTGGATCTCGATGGTCCGCTGCTGCTGGCGACCGACCGCGATCCTCCTGTGCAATTTGCGGACGGACTCATGCTACCGCCGCCGTCGCGCCTCTGGGGCTGACGCCCTTCCTCTCGCCTCCCTCCCCTCGCCGGTTTGCAGACAAGAGTCTCGCCTACGCCTGCGCGGCCGCAGGGCTCGTCTCACCCCACAGCAAGCCACCGGCCCAGCGGGCTCGGACGTACAATGCACCCGCGAGACCGAAGCCGGCCAGCGCCACCATGGCCCAGTAGGCGTGGGCGCCGATGCGGGCGTAGAGCCAGCCCGATGTGAGCGTGGCGACTCCCATCAGCACGCCCGACGCGACAGTTGCATAGAGCGCCTGGGCCGTTCCCTGAGCGCTCTCGGGGACGGCGCGCGAGATGAAATGCATCGCGCCGAGGTGGGACGCGCCGTAGGTCAGCGTGTGCAAGGTCTGCAGCGCGACGAGAACCGGGAGCGGCGGCGACAGGCTCATGAGGGCCCAGCGGAGCATCGCGGCTGCGGTTGCGGCGACGATCAGGGTGACGGGGCCCCATCGGAGCACGACCTGGCTCGAGTAGGCGAACAGCGCGACCTCGCCTGCGATGGCGATGGCCCACAGCACACCCACAGCCGACGTGGAGATGCCCTGCGCCTTCCAGCTCAGCGCACCGAACGTGTAGAACATGCCGTGCGCGCCTTGAGCGGCACCGGCCGCCAACAGGAAAGCCAGGAACACCGGCGATCGAACGAGCTTCGCCGCTTCTTGCATCCGCCCGGAACCGGACGGGCGCGATCCGGTGGAGGCAGGTGCCGCCTGCTGTGCGCCCAAGACCGGATCTGGAAGGAGCCAAGCCGAGGCCGCGGTGGCGGCTGTGCCGGCGACGATGCAGCCGATGACGGCATTCGGGCCGACGTGGTCGATCAACCAGCCGCCGGCAAATCCGACACCGACGAACGTGAGCGAACCCCAGAGGCGCATACGCCCGTAATCCAGCCCGTGAGCGCGGACGCCGGCGATGGCGATGGTCTCGGTGAGCGGCACCACGGTCGACAGCGAGATCGCGAAGGCGAGCGAGACGAGCAGGATGAAAAGGAAGCTTTCCATCTGGCTCAGAACAATAGCGAGCATCAGCGTCAGACCCGTGAGCCCGATCACGAGCGAGCGATGGCGCGCGGTGCTGTCAGCGAGGATCGCGACCGCCGGCGTGACGAACAGGCGGAGGAAGAATGGCGCGGCCGTAATGAGGGCGATCTGTTCAGGCGTCAGCCCCCGCCAGTCGAGCCAGACGGGAAAATACGGAAGGTGGATGCCGTAGATGAGGAACAGCGCGCCGTAGAAGACGGCGAGGCGCAGGCTGTAGGACGCGCGCGGAGAAACGGCGGTTGCGTCCCGCTCCGGTCCCTCATGCCCCTCGCTGCACATCTTGGTTCGACCCTCTGCCCCGGCCGATCTCCCGGCGAGCGGGCTTTAGCAGAGGCCCGCCCAAGACGTGAGGGGCAATAAGAAAAAAACCGGCCCGGATGAATCCGGACCGGTTTTTTGCCGAGCATCGCGGCGTCCCTGATCGCCGTCCTGCTCCCCCCAAAGAGTGCAGTGTGTGCGCTGCGCGATCCGCCCCCCGACGTCCGGCTGCTGCACGAGCGGGAGAGTTGCAGAAGCCCGATCGGCTTTCAAGAGCACCGGGTAGCATTGATCACCCCGCGATGCAGGCGGGCAACAGTTAATGGCGGCGCGTCGTATGCAGATGATCGACGGGACCGTCGCCTTTTCCGATCTTTAACGTGCGTCCGGCGTCGATTGCGGCCCACACGAACGCCTTCGCGGCGCTCACGGCCGTCGGCACGCTGTCGCCCACGGCGAGCCGGGCGACGATGGCGGCGGCGAGCGTGCAGCCGGTGCCATGCGTGTTGCGCGTGTCGATGCGCGGGGCGGAGAAGCGCAACGAACCCGATTGAAATGCAAGGATATCAGTGGCGTCGTCGCCCTGGCAGTGGCCGCCCTTGATCAAAACGGTTTTCGGTCCGAGCGCGAGAAGCCGGCGGGCCTGCTCCTCGATTTCGTCGAGCGACGTCGCGACCGGAGCATCGAGCAGGCGCGCAGCCTCACGCAGGTTGGGCGTCACCACGTCGGCGAGCGGAAAGAGCTGCGTGCGTACGGCGTCGATGGCATCGGGTTCGAGCAGCACGTCGCCGCTGGTTGCCACCATGACGGGATCGACGACGAGCGGCACGCCGTTGAAGCGCGCGAGACCGCGCACGACGGTTTCCACGGTCGCGCGGTCGGCCAGCATGCCGGTCTTGATGGCGTGGACGGCGAGGTCGTCCGCGATGGATGTCATCTGCGCCGAAATGATGCTGGCGGGCAGAGTGAATACGTCCTGCACGCCCTGCGTATTCTGCGCCGTGATCGCGGTGATGACGGAGGCGCCGTAGACGCCGAGAGCCGTGAACGTTTTGAGGTCCGCTTGAATGCCAGCGCCGCCCGAGCTGTCGGAGCCGGCGATCGTCAGGGCTATGGGTGTATGCGCCACAATTCAGGGTCCAGGGGTGAAGTTGCGCAGGTCCTGTTGCAGGGTGGCGGGCGTCATCATCTCCTCGATGCGGGCGAGACCGGGGAAGGTCTCGATCAGCCATTGGCCGATCGCCTGGATCGAGAACCAGTCGAACACATTCAGGAAGGCGATGCCCGTAAGGACCAGGAGCGCGCCCATGATTTTTTCCATGAGGCCGAGGTGGCGGCGGAAGCGCTGCATGAAGGACAGGAACGGGCGGATGGCGATGGCGGCCAATACGAATGGAATGCCGAGGCCGAGAGAGTAGACCGCGAGCAGACGTACGCCCGCGCCGAGGCTCGCTTCGTTGGCGGCGAGTGCGAGCACGGTCGAGAGGATGGGGCCGATGCACGGCGTCCAGCCGAACGCGAAGGCGAGGCCCATGATGTAGGCGCCGGCGAGGCTCGCGCCTTGCTGGTCCGTTTGATAGCGCTTTTCGACGAGCAGGAACGGGATGCGCAGCACGCCCAGGAAGTGCAGGCCGAACAGAATGATCACGATGCCGGCCGCAATCGAGAGCTCGGCGCGCCAAGTCTGGATGAACTGGCCGATCAGAGAGGCGCTGGCTCCGAGCGCGATGAAGACGGTCGAGAAGCCGAGCACGAAGCAGATCGACGCGAAAACGACGCGCCGCCAGACGTTGCGTTCGAGGCCCTTTTCGTCGGAGAGCTGCTCGAAGGTCGTGCCGCCGAGGTAGCCGAGGTAGGGCGGCACGAGGGGCAGAACGCAGGGCGAGAGAAAGCTCACCAGACCAGCCAGCGCGACGCCGAGATAAAGATGAGCTTCTGCGAACATCAGGTGTGGCCTTCCAAGATCCGCGGCCCCCCCCCCCCCCACCCCACGTAGTTATATGTCGGCCCAAAACCCCCCGGGGGGGGGTGGTGGGGGCCCCCCGCGTTGGGCTCGCCCCCGGGGGGGGGGGCCTTCAACGACCCGCCCCCCACCACCGGGACGAGATATTAGGACGGTTACCCACCTCTCCCCAGGGGGAGAGGTGAAGAGGGCACTCCAGTCTTGCCTCTCCCCTCGGGGAGAGGCCGGCGCGGAACGCGTCGGGTGAGGGGGTGAGGCTAAGTGAATCATCGCCATCATCGCGTCAGGGCCGCGACGCCGGGAAGCTCGCGCCCTTCGAGCCATTCGAGAAACGCACCGCCGGCGCTCGACACATAGGTGAAATCGTCCGTGACGCCGGCCGAGTTGAGGGCGGCGACGGTATCGCCACCGCCCGCCACCGACGCGAGCGTGCCGGCCTTGGTGCGCTCGGCGGCAGCGCGCGCGAGCGCGAACGTGCCTTCACCGAAGGGGGAAATCTCGAAGGCGCCGAGCGGGCCGTTCCAGAGCAGCGTCTCGCAACGCGAGAGCACATCGACGTAATGCGCGACCGTCTTGGCGCCGACGTCGAGGATCATTTCGTCCTTTGGACACTCGATGGTCGGCACGGTGCGCGACGGTGCGCCGGCTTCGAAGCGCGATGCAATGACGATATCCTGCGGCAGCACGATCTCGCAGTGCCGGGCCTTGGCGGCGTGCATGATCTCGCGCGCGGTTTCAACGAGATCCGGCTCGGCCAGAGATTTGCCGATCTCAACGCCGCCTGCGAGCAGGAACGTGTTGGCCATGCCGCCGCCGATGATCAACCTGTCGACCTTGGCCGAAAGATTGGTGAGCACCGGGATCTTGGTCGAGACCTTGGCGCCGCCGACGACAGCGGCGACCGGGCGCTTCGGCTGTTCGAGCGCGGTGCGGAGCGCGTTGATCTCTTCCATCATCAGCGGCCCGGCGTAGGACGGCAGCAGATGCGTGATGCCTTCGGTCGAGGCGTGCGCGCGATGCGCGGCCGAGAAAGCATCGTTGACGAAGATGTCGCCGAGCGCCGCGAGCGCCTTGGCGAACTCGGGATCGTTCTTTTCTTCGCCCTTGTGGAAGCGCGTGTTCTCGAGCACGAGGATGGCGCCGTTCGGGAGCGCCGCGACGGCTTTTGCCGCGGCCTCGCCGGCGCAGTCCGGGGCGAGCGTTACGGGCGCGCCGACGAGCTTGCCGAGCGCTTCCGCGACGGGGGCGAGCGAGTTCTCGCGATCGGGTCCATCCTTCGGGCGGCCGAAGTGCGACAGCACGATCACACGCGCGCCACGGGCCGCGAGCGCCTTCAGGCCTGGGACGACGCGTTCGAGGCGCGTCGCGTCTGTGACGACGCCGTTCTTGGCCGGCACGTTGAGATCGGCGCGCACGAGCACGCGCTTGCCGGCAAGGTCGAGGCCGTCCGTCGTCTTGAGCTTATCGAGATTCATGGGTTCCGAGCGAGTTTGTGCGCGTGACTTCTATTTTGATGTGTCTGGACCCCGACCTTCGTCGGGGTGACGGAGAATTTGGGGCAATCCGCTAGCATACCCTCAACGTCATCCCGGCGTCATGGCGAAGCCTTGCTCCGCAAGGGTGGCCGGGATCCAGATGCGTATCAAGTTAGCCATTCTTCGTGATAGCGCGGGCGGCGTCGGCGATCTTCGCGGCGGTCAGGCCGAAATGCTCGAACACCTTCGGGCCCGGCGCGGACACGCCGAAATCCGAGAGCCCGATGAAGCGATCGCCGGGACGGAGCCATTCGTGCCAGCCTTGGGCGACGGCCGCTTCGACGGCGATGCGCGGGGCCGTGCCGAGCACTTCGTTGCGGTAGGCTTCGGGCTGGGCGCGGAACAGTTCAAACGACGGCATCGAGACGACGGCGGCGTTGATGCCCTCTTTCGCGAGCGCCGCGGCTGCTTCCGCGACGAGGCCCACTTCGGAGCCCGTGGCGATGAGCGTGACGTCGCGCTTGGCGCTGCCGCCGCTCGCGATGTAGCCGCCCTTGGCGGACGCGTTCTCTTCGATGACGCCGGTGCGAACGATGGTCGGCACCGCCTGGCGCGAGAGCGCCATGACGGTCGGGCGTGTCGGATGGGACAGCGCGATTTCCCAGGCCTCCGCCGTTTCGAGCGCATCGGCAGGACGCAGCACGAGCAGGTTCGGAATGGCGCGGAGTGCGGCCAGATGCTCGATAGGCTGATGCGTCGGGCCATCCTCGCCGAGACCGATGCTGTCGTGCGTCATGACGTAGATGACGCGTTGGTGCATCAGCGCCGAGAGGCGGATCGACGGGCGGCAGTAATCCGTGAAGACGAGGAACGTCGCGCCGTACGGGATGAACCCGCCGTGCAGCGCGATGCCGTTCATGGCGGCGGCCATGCCGTGCTCGCGCACGCCATAGTGGATGTAGTCGCCCGCGAAGTTGCCGGGCTCGACGGCCGTGTGGTGTTTGGTGCGGGTGCCGTTCGAGGGCGTGAGATCGGCCGAGCCGCCGAGCAGTTCCGGAATAGCCGGGACAAGATGCTCAAGCGTAAGCTGCGACCAGACGCGCGTCGCCTTTTTCGACGCGTCGGCTGCGAACTGCGCCTTGGCAGCGGTGATGGCGGCGGCGAGGTCTTTCGCGCGCGACGCGGCGGCCGGGCTTTCGAACGCGGCCTTTGCTGCGGCTGGCGCCTTGGCGAGCCGTGCCTTCCAAGCTGCGTTCTCGGCCGCGCCCTTTGTGCCCAGCGCGCGCCAGGCGTTGAGGACAGGCTCCGGAATCTCGAACGGCGCGGCGCTCCAGCTAAGCTTCTCGCGCGCGCCCTTGATCTCTTCGACGCCGAGCGGTTCGCCATGGGTCGACGACTTGCCCGCCTTGGTGGGGGCACCGTAGCCGATCACCGTCTTGCAGGCGATGAGCCAGGGCTTCGAGCTGTCGGAGCGGGCCTTGGCGAGAGCGGCGGAAATCGCCTTCGGATCGTGGCCGTCAACGCGGATCGTGTTCCAGCCGGAGGCTTCGAAGCGCTTGACCTGATCGTCCGAGACGGACAGCGACGTCGGGCCGTCGATGGAGATCGAGTTGTCGTCCCACATGACGATGAGCTTGCCCAGCTTGAGGTGGCCGGCGAGCGAGATCGCTTCGTGGCTGATGCCTTCCATCAGGCAGCCGTCGCCAGCGAGGCAGTAGGTGTAGTGGCCGACGAGGCCGTCGCCGAGGCGTGCGTTGAGCAGCCGTTCCGCCAGCGCCATGCCGACCGCGTTGCCGAGGCCCTGGCCGAGGGGACCGGTGGTGGTCTCGATGCCCGGCGCATAGCCGTACTCGGGATGACCGGCTGTCTTGGAGCCGAGCTGGCGGAAGTTCGAAAGCTGGCCGATCTCCATCTCCGGGTAGCCGGTCAGATAGAGCAGCGAATAAAGCAGCATCGAGCCATGGCCGGCCGACAGCACGAACCGGTCGCGGTCGGGCCAAGTGGGGTCGCTTGGATCGAAACGCAGTGCCTCGGTGAAAAGGACGGTCGCAACGTCCGCCATGCCCATCGGCATGCCGGGATGTCCGGAATTGGCCTTCTGCACCGCGTCCATGGCGAGGGCGCGGATTGCGTTGGCCATATCTCTGGTTGTGGCGCCGTTTGTCATTGTTGTGTCTTGCGCCTCGCCCATGTTTCGCTTGTCCCCTGGCAGAAATAAAGGCTTTCGCCCATTTGCTGGGGGCACATTTAGCCGGGCGAGCCGGTGGCGTCTACCGCGCTGTCCCCCGCGGCCCTGCCCTCTCCCGTCTTCGCCCCTCCCGTCTTTGCCCTCCCATCGCGACCAGAGCCGTCAGGCCACTTCGTTGCTGGTCGGACCTTTCTCCGGCTCCTTCTGGGCCGGGGGCGGTGCTTTCACGGGTTTTGCGGGCCTCGCCGGAGCGTCATTGCCCAGGTTGTCGGCCGCATCCTCCTCGAACAGGCGCTCCAGCGTCGCAACGTCGCTGCGGGCCTTGGCCTGCAGTTTTTCCATGTCGCTGTAGTGGGCGTAGTCCTCGATCAGGCGCCGCTCGTCGTGCGCGCGGAACGTCTTGGTCACGCGCTCGCTTTCGCGCTCCGTGTATCCGAGGCCGACGAGCACCTGACGCGTGGTTTCCAGTGCGGACAGGAACGTCTCGCGTTGGACCGTGGTGATGCCGAGGTCCAGAAGCCGCAGGGCATGATTGCGGTTTCGCGCCCGGGCGTAGATCGGCATATCCGGATAGCGGCGCTTGACGAACTCGGCGGCGCGCATCGAGGCGTCGATGTCGTCGATGGCGAGAACGAACGCGCGGGCGTTTGCAATTTGCGCGGCCTCGAGGATCTCGGCACGGCTTGCGTCGCCATAGAACGCCTGGGCGCCGAAGTTTTTCACCAGCTCGACCTGCTCGGCCGAGATGTCGAGCGCGATAAAGGGGATCTTCTTGCCGCGCAGCACGCGGGCCACGATCTGACCGAAGCGGCCGAAACCGGCGATGACGACATGCTCGTCGCGGTTCGGGAGCTGGTCGAAGGCGAGTAATGGGTCACCTGCCGCGCGCGCGGCAAGGCGGCGCTCGATCGCGAGGAGGACAGGCGTCGCCGCCATCGAGATCGTGACGACGGCGATGAGGAGGTCGCTGGTTGGATCGTCGATGACGCCCGCGCTCAGACCGGCCGTAAACAAGACGAAGCCGAATTCGCCGCCCTGGCTGAGAGAGAGACCGAGGCGGCGCGCTGGGCGCTCGGCCAGGCCTGCACGGCGGCCCAGTGCGTAAAGTATGACGGCCTTGACCGCGACCAGAGCCATGGCGAGGCCGAAGACGAGGAACGGCCTTTCGAGCACGAGCGCGACGTTGAGCGACATGCCGATGGCCGTGAAGAACAGGCCCAGCAACAGTCCCTGGAAGGGCTGGATGTCGGCTTCGAGCTGGTGGCGATAAGAGCTTTCCGCAAGCAGCGCGCCAGCGATGAACGCACCCAGCGAGGCGGACAAGCCGGCCTTCTGCATCAGCAGCGAAACGGTGACCACGGTGAGCAGCGCCGCGGCCGTCATCGCCTCCTTGACGTTCGTGCGCGCGACGAGGCGCATGAAGGTATCGAGCCCGAAATAGCCGAACAGCACGACGACGACGATGGTGCCAAGACCCCATATCGCAGCGGCCAGGTCCATCGGTTCGGTCACGGCGCCGGTCGCGGAGGCGAACAGCGGCACCAGGGCGATCAGCGGAATTGCGGCGAGGTCCTGGAACAACAGAACCGCGAAGGCGAGCCGCCCGTGCCGTGCGGCGAGATCCCCCTGCTCTTCCAACACCTGAAGAGCGAACGCAGTCGAGGAGAGCGCGAGCGCCAGGCCGATGAAGAGGGCTGCCTGCCATTGCTCGACAAACAGCGCCGCAGCAAGAGCGAGCGGAAGGGCCGTCAGCGCCACCTGCGCGCCACCCAGCCGGAAGATGCCCTGGCGCATGGCCCACAGCCGCCGGGGGCGGAGCTCGAGGCCGATCAGAAACAGCAAGAGAACGATGCCGAATTCCGAGAACTCGAGGATTTCGTGCGCTTCGTAGCTCGAGAAGACGTGGCGAATGCCGTGCGGTCCGAGCGCGATGCCGGCCAGCAGGTAGCCGAGCACCGTGCCAATGCCGAAGCGACGCGCCAACGGCGGCGCGATGGCCATCGCGGCCAGCAGCAGGGCGACTTCGGTCAACGTTACATTCGGCATCGGGCACCGGGTTTGGGGTTGGATGTCACTTTCCCAGGTCGGGGGGCCGCGCGTCCACCAAGATTGTCGTGCTGGCCGCGATGTGACGCAGATCCGGGCGCCCGGCCCGGCCGTATGGGCGACATGCGCGGCTGCGAGCGCCACGTGAACGGCGAGCATCCGGGAGCACGTTACTGGCGCGGCGGCGAGGTTGCGCTATGCTTCAGGGTCTCCAGGAGGGCCGCGTTCTGCGGGTCCTCGCCGTACATGCTCCGAGGACAATGGCTGATCTTCTGCAACGGGTGGCTGCAAACGGCGACGTCGACGCATTCCGGGCGCTGTTCAAGGTCTACGCCCCCCGCATCAAATCCTACATGCTGCGCCAAGGGGCCGACTCCGCGACTGCGGAGGAGCTGTCGCAGGAAACTTTGCTGACCGTGTGGCGAAAGGCGGCGCTCTATTCGGACGAGAAAGGCAGCGCGACAACGTGGATATTTACGATCGCGCGTAATCTAAGGATCGACAGGCTGCGTAGAGAGGTGGCTTGGCAGCCGCTGCCGGAGAACAACGCCGAGCAGCCGTCGCCCGAGCCCGGGCCCGATGAGGAGTTGTCGGAGCGCGAGCGTGGGGAACGTGTGCGGTCCGTTATGGCGGAGTTGCCGCCCGAACAGACAGAAGTGGTCACGTTGGCGTTTATTCAGGGCTTATCGCACAGCGAGATCGCCGCCCGTCTCGGTTTGCCGCTTGGCACCGTCAAATCGCGGATGCGCCTTGCCTATCACAAAATTCGCGATGCGCTTGAGGACTTGAGATAGATGACGATCCGCCACCATCCGGATTTTGCTTCGCTGATGGGCTGCGCTGCCGGCAGCCAGCCGGAGGCGTTTGCGGCCGTGATCGCCTCGCATCTCTCCGTCTGTGCGGAGTGCCGTGCGGAAGTCGGGCGTATGGAGCAGATCGGTGTTGCGCTGTTCGATGCCTTGCCGCCCGCCGACGTGGTTTCAAGCGCGCCCGTCGTTGCCATGCGCGCGGGCGAAGCGGAAACTGGCGTGATCGAGGAGCCGCGTGCGGCTCGGACCGGTGGCGACGGACCTCGTGGCGACATACCGGGCCCCCTCGTCGCGGTCCTGGGCGCGCGGTTGGACGATCTGGCGTGGAGTTGGAAGGCCCCCGGCATCTGGACCCATTCCGTGCCGCTTTCGGTCCATGCGGACGGCGAATTGATGCTGATCAAGGTCGCGCCCGGCAAGAAAATGCCCGAACACGGCCACGCCGGCCAGGAGCTCACGATCATCCTGCGCGGCAGCTACACGGACAAGCTCGGCACATTCGGCGTGGGCGACGTCGCCGATCTCGACTCCGACGTCGAGCACACTCCGATCGCCTGCCCGAAGGAAGGTTGCATCTGCCTGTCTGCCAAGGACGGCAAGCTGCGCTTCACGGGCAGCGTTGCGCGTCTGCTTCAGCCATTGATCGGCATCTAAGCATTATGCTCGCCTCGCGCAGCGATCAGTTGGGGCGCGGCGATCAGTTTGGGCGGTCGAGTGTCGACTGAATCCGGAAGCCGGGGGCTTGCTCGGTTCCCACGGGCGCTGCCGATGCCTGTTTCTCGGCAACGGGCGCCTGAGCCTTCTTCTCGGGCTTTTTCACTTCCGCTTTTGGAATTGGCGCTGGTTTCGGCTTCGCCGAATTCTGCGGCGGTTCGAACTGGAACAGGCCGCGCGGCTGGATCGCGGGGGCCGCGGCCTTGCGCGAACCCGCGGCTGCTGCGGGCTGCTGTCTCACGGCCGCCGCCCTGCCTTTTTTCGCACGCGGCGTGGGCCGGATTGCGAGCGGCTGCTGCGCGCCCGTTTGCTCATCGTTCGCGTCGTTCGCTTCGAACGGTTTGGCGGGTTCGGTGGCGACCTCGGCTACGGGCGGCGGCTGAGCGTGAACGATATCGAGACCGAGGCGCGCCATGACAATGCCCTCGTCGGACTTGAACTCGATCTCGGCGCGGACCGGCTCAATCTGATCGTGCGGGATGACGACCCCGACGTCGGCGAGTTCATCAGCGGCGATCTTCCAGCCGGTCTCCGAGATCCGTTCTCCGGCCGAAAGCTCGACGTCCGGTGGGAGGCCGCTCACCGTGACGCTCTCCGGCTGCTCGACGGCGGGCTCGGGCGCTTGCGCGGCCGCGTCGCCGTCAGCCACGAGAACGATGCCCGGATGCAAGCGGTCCTCAGGTTGCAGGGCGTGGTTCGCGATGATCGCATACATGGCGGGCTCGAGACTGCCGCAGGGCTGGCCTAGGCACGTCGCAACGATTTCCTTTGAGACTGCCGTCCCGGTGCTTTCCTTTGAGACTGCCGTCCCGGTGCTTTCCTTTGAGACTGCCGTCTCGGTGCTTTCCTTCGAGACTGCCCTCTCCTTCAAGCTCTCGTTTGGGACTGCCGTCTCGTTCAAGACGGGTGCTTCGACGGGCGGCGGTTCATTGACGATTCCGAGGCCGAAGCGCGCCATGACAACGCCTTCGCGAGATTTGAACTCGACTTCGGCGCGGACGGGTTCCGTGTGATCGTGCGGAACGACGAACCCGACATTGGCGAGTTCGCTCGGCGCGATCGTCCAATCGGTGTCCGAGATTTTTTCTCCGGCCGTAAGTTTGACGTCCGGAGGCAGGTCGCGGACGGTGATCGTTTCCAGGGGATCAAATGCGGGCTCAGGCGGCGTGCCGACAGATGACGGCGCGCTGGCAATGGTCAAGCCCGGCGCGGCGCTCGTCGTTTGGGACGTACTCGACGCCAGGGACGCGCGCGCGATCTGGCCGAACATCATCGGTGCCGTGGTCCCGCACGGCGCGCCGTCACATGCTGCGTTCTCGATAGCAGTAAGCCGCGTGTGGGCGATGCCGCCTGCGAAAAGTGCCAGCCCTGCCGCGGCTGCGGCCATGCTCCAACCCAGCTTCGGCGGAGAGACCGGTTGCTGCTCCGGCGCGCGCGTCGGCACCAACACGGGCAAGTTTGGGGTCTCTATCGTCTCGTGAGCGTCGCCCAGGAACGGCGGCGGTTCATAGAGCACGTGCGAGGCGGCCGTGTTGCGCGGAATCGCGGGCGCGGCTTCGGCGGCGCTCAGTTTGTCTTCAATGCTCTCGATCCTGGCGAGAGGATTGACTTCGGGAGCCGGCGGTTCTGCTGGCAGCGTCCACGGTCCGGGCGCCGGGTCAGCGCTCATGTTCTCCGACAGCCAATGCGTCCCCATCGACGCGCGCGCTTGCGCAGAGAGTGCGGTGCGGGCGGGCGAAGTCTCTCCCTCGATCTCAGGAGGGAACTCCGGCGCATCGGGCGCGGGCTCCGCGCTCATGCGCGTTGAAACCCAATGCTCGTGTGGTCGCCGTTCGTGCGGGCGACGCTCGTGGAGACGTACTCCCGCCTGCACGTGCTCGACCGTGTGTTCTTCGAGATTGGCGAGCAACGCGGGCGTGTCGCCGCATTCAAGATCTGTTGGCATAACGGGCTCCGACAAAAACAAACGACGCGACCCGAAATCCGTGAGGGCTCATGCGTGCACGGCTGCCATCTGCACCGGAGCCCTGTGTTGCACAACGCGCAGACACATCGAACGGCAATCAGAATTTAATATGAAGGCCAAAGTGAGCCAAAAGCTTTGCTCGAAAACGAGATAAACCTCGGCCGCGCCGGCGCTTGGGCGCCAGCGTTGTGGTTCGCTCGATTGCGGGGGCGCGATTGCGCAGTGGCTCTACGCGGTCGCGGGATCGCGCCGCTTCACCAGAGCGTCGAGCGCCATGAGCTCGCGCATCAGCGGTTCGAAATCGCGCAACGGCAGCATGTTCGGTCCGTCGGACGGCGCGGTGTCGGGCGCTTCATGCGTTTCGATGAAGAGGCCGGCGACGCCGACCGCCACAGCCGCGCGCGCGAGCACCGGTACGTAGCGGCGGTCTCCGCCCGAGCTGCCGCCGAGCCCACCCGGCTGCTGCACGGCGTGGGTGGCGTCGAAGATCACCGGCGCGCCCGTCTCGGCCATCTGCGGCAGCGCCCGCATGTCGACGACGAGCGTGTTGTAGCCGAAGGATGAGCCGCGCTCCGTCAGCAGCACGTTGGGGTTGCCCGAGCCCACCACCTTGGCGACGACGTTCTTCATGTCCCAGGGCGCGAGAAACTGTCCCTTCTTGATCTTCACGACGCGGCCCGTCTTGGCGGCGGCGACGAGCAGATCCGTCTGGCGGCAGAGGAAGGCGGGGATCTGCAGCACGTCGACCACGGGCGCCACGGCGGCGCATTGGTCGTTCTCGTGCACGTCGGTGACGACGGGGAGGCCGAGCGTCTCGCGGATCTCGGCGAATACGGCGATGGCCGCGTCGAGGCCGATGCCCCGCTTGCCGGAGAGCGACGTCCGGTTCGCCTTGTCGAACGACGACTTGTAGATGAGCCCGAGGCCCAGGCGCTGGGCGATGTCCTTCAGCGCACCGGCGGTTTCGAGGGCGTGGGCGCGGCTCTCCATCTGGCACGGCCCCGCGAAGACGACGATCGGGGACGTATTCGAGACGGACAGCGCGCCGATGGCGACGCTGGCGTTGGGCTTCATCGGGTCGGGCTGGGTCATGTTTGTCTGGGTCATGGGGCCCCTATATAGGGAAAATGCGCGGCCGGGGCGAGAGGCCGGACGCAGTTGCCCTAGACTAGGGTTTGCGGCCCCGAGACGCGGGTTTTCGGGCTCGCGGCCGAGGAGAAGGCCACCCGGACGCCGCTTGACGCTTGCGGCTCAGGTTTCTACACCCACATCAGCGCATTGCGACGCCGGACCGGCCGGCGCTCAGCAAGCCCGCGAGGCCCGCTCTCCGATGCTCGTCCTGATCGATAACTACGACAGCTTCACCTACAATCTCGTGCATTTCCTGGGCGAGCTTGGGACGACATCCGAGGTCATCCGCAACGACAAGGTGACGGCGGACGAGGTTCTCAAGATGAAGCCCAAGGCGATCGTGCTATCGCCGGGTCCGTGCACGCCCAACGAGGCAGGCGTCTGCCTCGACCTGATCGCGAAGGCCGGGGCGAAGATTCCGCTGCTCGGCGTCTGCCTCGGCCACCAGTCCATCGGGCAGGCCTACGGCGGCAAGGTCATTCGCGCCGATGCGCCGATGCACGGCAAGCTCTCGACCATCACGCACACCGACAAGGGACTTTTCAAAGGCCTGCCGAAAGAGATCGAAGTGACGCGCTATCACTCGCTCATCGTGGAACGCAAAAGCCTGCCCGACTGCCTCGAAGTGACCGCCGAGACCAGCGACGGCATCATCATGGGCCTCCAGCACAAGACACACCCCGTGCATGGCGTGCAGTTCCATCCGGAAAGCATCGCGTCGCAGCAGGGCCACGCGCTGCTCGCCAATTTCCTCGAGCTTGCCGGGCTCAATCCGCGCCGCATCGCGCCGCGCCCGCGCAACGCGGCCTGATCCACGACGGCCTTGGGGGAAAGCATGACCAGTGCGGCGGGCGTCAAGGCCCTCATTCAGACGGTCGCGTCAGGCGAGACGTTTTCGGCCGACGCCATGGCCGCCGCCGTCGATCTCATGACGACGGAGGCGACGCCGCCGCAGATGGCCGCGTTTCTGATGGGGCTCCGCGTTCGCGGCGAAACTCTGGACGAGATCACGGGTGCGGCGCGCGCGCTGCGGGGCCGGATGTCGGCCGTGAAGGTCGCGCCAGGCGCTGTCGATATCGTCGGCACGGGCGGCGACGGCCATGGGACGTTCAACGTCTCGACGGCGTCGGCCATCGTCGCGGCGGGCGCAGGGCTCAAGGTCGCCAAGCACGGTAATCGCTCGGTGTCGTCGCTGTCGGGCGCTTCGGACGTGCTGTCGGCGCTGGGCGTCAAGCTCGATTGCGGCCCGGCCCTGATCCGGCGCGCGATCGAGGACGCGGGCGTCGGCTTCCTTTGGGCGCCCGCTCACCATCCCGCGATGAAGGCTTGGGCGGCCCCGCGCGCCGAGCTCGGTATCCGCACGCTCTTCAATCTGCTCGGGCCGATCTGCAATCCGGCGGGCGTGCGCCATCATGTGCTTGGCGTGTTCGACCACGCCTGGGTGATGCCGATGGCGGAAGCGCTGCGCGCGCTCGGTTCCGAGCGGGCCTGGGTCGTGCACGGCCACGACGGGCTCGACGAGCTCTCGACAACGGGCGAGACGACGGTGGCGGCGCTCGAGGGCGGCAAGATCACGACGTTCGAGGTGACGCCCGAGGACGCGGGGCTCGCGCGGGTGTCGCTGGCCGACCTCAAGGGCGGGGACGGTGCGCACAATGCGCAGGCGCTGCGGGACCTGCTCGCGGGTGCACCGGGGCCGTACCGCGATATCGTGCTGCTCAACACCGCTGCCGCGCTCATCGTTGGCGGCAAGGCCGGCTCGCTGCCGGAGGGCGTGAGCTTGGCGGAGGAGGCCATCCGGTCCGGCCGCGCGGCCGCCGCGCTTGACCGTCTCGTCGCCATCAGTCAGTCGGCCGCTTAACTTTTTCTGCCGACGCACTAGAGCATTTTCGGTTCACACAGGCGTGCACGTTCTCCACCCTCCCCTTGACGGGGAGGGTGGCGCCGGCGTGACGGCGCCGGGCGGGGTGAGGCCAGAAAACCGACGTAAGTCTCTTGGTTCTCCCCCACCCCTTACCCCTCCCCGGGTCCATGCGGAGCATGGCTTCGCCATGACGGGGAGGGGTATCGCGTTGTGATTCCGCCAGATCGGAAAATGCACTAACCACGTCCTCGCGGGGTGCGGGATCGACCGGGCCTGTTGTGTGCTAGGATCGTCCGAGTGCCCCCTTTGTCCCGAGGACTCGCATGCTCCGCTCCGTTGTTGCCCTTCTCTCTCTTTCTCTCCTCTCGGCGCTGGCCGCGGCGCAGGACCACGCTCCCATGCCTCCTTCACTCGTCATCGGCTACGAGGACGAGGGCAAGGTCGATGCCTCGGAGAAATCCTGCCGGGCGTTCGTCGTCGACATGGTGGAGTGGGAAAAGGCCGAGATGGACCAGGCCGTGAAAGATGTCTGCGTGTACCGGCAGAAGCACATTGACGCCTATGCCAAGTTGCAAGCGGCCTATACCGATTTTCGCGCCGTGCTCTCCGAGCAGACGCGCTTCGACGGAGCCGTGGCGGCGCGCCATGTAGCCGCGATTATCAAGAATTGCATCGACATGAAATGGGCGCTCTCGACCGGGGGTCACAACATCGGCACCGATATGATCCCTCATGCCATCGCGACCGAATGCCTCGACCTCGGCCGCGACCTTCTGCAGAAGGAGACGGCGAACCTCGGGCCCCGCGACGACCAGCCTGCCGGCGGGGAATGAGCACGCTTGACCCCGAGGCGGCGGGCCGGTAGCACGCACGTTTTACGAAGGTAGCCTTCGCCCTTTACTCAGGTTGGCTCCGCCGATGGCCGATATTCTCGAGAAAATCACCGCCTACAAACGGGAAGAGGTCGCCCGCGCGCGCGAGCTGCTGCCGCTGCAGGTGCTGGCGGAATATGCGCGCAGTGCGCCGCGCGTGCGCTCGTTCGCGGGCGCTCTCGACGCCAAGCACGCGGCCGGGCAGACGGCGCTGATTGCCGAGATCAAGAAGGCCTCGCCGTCGAAGGGCCTGATCCGCGCCGATTTCGATCCCCCAGCCCTCGCCCAGGCTTATGAAGCCGGTGGGGCGGCCTGCCTCTCGATCCTGACCGACGGCCCGTCGTTCCAAGGCGCGCCCGACTATCTCACCCGCGCGCGCGCCGCCTGCTCGCTGCCTGTGCTGCGCAAGGATTTCATGATCGACACCTATCAGGTGGCCGAAGCGCGCGCCTGGGGGGCTGACTGCATCCTCATTATCCTGGCAGAAGTGGACGATGCGCTGGCCGCCGATCTCGCGTCCGCCGCCCGCGACTGGGGGATGGAGTCCATCGTCGAAGTACACGACGCTGCCGAGATGGATCGCGCGCTGCGTCTAGATTGCCGTCTCATCGGCATCAACAATCGCAATCTCAAGACGTTCGAGACCACGCTCGCGACCACCGAAGAGTTGGCGCCGCGCGTGCCTCCTGATCGTATTGTCATCAGCGAGAGCGGCATCTTCACGCCGGCCGACATCGCGCGCATGAACCGCGCGGGCGTCGGTACGTTCCTGGTCGGCGAAAGCCTCATGCGGCAGGCCGACGTCACGGCCGCGACGCGCACGCTGCTCACACCGGAGGCCGCATGACCGGCAAGCTCACGCATCTGGACGACAAGGGCCGGGCGCGCATGGTGGACGTCGGCGAGAAAGCCTCCACGACGCGCACCGCCGTCGCCGAAGGCTTCATTTCCATGACGGCGGAGACGCTCGGTCTCGTTGTCTCGGGCGAGGCCAAGAAGGGCGACGTGCTGGCCGCGGCGCGGATCGCCGGCATCATGGCGGCCAAGAAGACCAGCGAGCTCATTCCGCTCTGCCATCCCCTCGCCCTCACCAAGGCGTCGGTCGAGTTCGCGCCGAGCGACGCGCCTGCCGGGTTGCATATCCGCGCCGAGGTCAGCGTCACGGGGCCGACGGGCGTCGAGATGGAAGCGCTGACGGCGGTCTCCGTCGCCGCGCTCACGATCTACGACATGCTGAAGGCGGCCGACCGCGGCATGGAAATCGGCGGCGTGCGGCTCGTCAGCAAAACGGGCGGGCGCTCTGGCGACTACCGGGCGAGCGACAACGCTGCGCCTGCAAAATCCAGGAGTTGAGCCTGTGGCGCTGCTCCCCGTCGCGTCCGCGCTCGAACAGATTCTGTCCGGTATTGGCGCTCCCGTCGAGGAGACGGTCTCCGTATTCGAGGCCGACGGGCGCGTGCTGACGCGCGACCTCGCGGCGAAGTTCACGCAACCGCCGTTCGCGGCCTCGGCCATGGATGGCTATGCGGTGCACGGCGCGTACGCGGCGCCGGTCGGCGCGCGCTGGACGGTCATCGGAGAATCCGCAGCCGGACGCAGCTTTGCCGGTCGCGTCGCTCCGGACGAAGCGGTGCGCATTTTCACGGGCGCTCCGGTGCCGGCGGACTGCGGCACGGTCGTGATCCAGGAAGACGTGGAACGCAGCGGCGACGTCATCGTTGCCACCGACGCGACGGCTGCGGGAGGTAACATTCGCCCCGCCGGAAACGATTTTTCGGAGGGCGCTCTCCTTCTCAAGCGCGGGCATCGGCTCGATCCGCACGGCGTTACGCTGGCGGCTGCGATGGGATATGGCGAGGTTCCGGTCGCGCGCCGTCCGGTGGTCGCCATTCTCGCGACCGGCGACGAGCTTGTTCAGCCCGGAGTGCGGCCGGGTGCGGATCAGATCGTGTCGTCCAACCCGGCGGGGATTGCGGCGCTGGTTGTGCGAGCGGGTGGCGTTGCCTTGCAGCTCGGGATCGTCGCGGATCGCATGGACGATCTTCGTGCTCGCATTACCGAAGCGCGCGGCGCGGACATTCTCGTCACCATCGGCGGGGCGTCGGTCGGCGATCACGATCTCGTCGGGCCCGCGCTCAAGGCTGAGGGCATCGACCTCGCGTTCTGGAAGGTCGCGATCCGGCCGGGCAAACCGCTGATGTTCGGGCGGCTCGGTCCGACGCGCGTGCTGGGCTTGCCGGGCAATCCGGTTTCGGCGCTGATCACGGCGCGCGTGTTTCTCGTGCCGCTGATCCATGCGCTGGTCGGGATCGCGGCCGATACCGAAGCGCGCGAGACGGCCATTCTTACGCAGGCTCTCGAAGCCAACGGCCCGCGCCTGCATCTCATGCGCGCCAAGCTCGGCCGTGACGCGACCGGCGCGCCGACCGTCACGCCGATGCCGTCGCAGGACAGTTCGTTGCTCTCCGCGCTGGTGGACGCCGATTGCCTGATCTGGCGCGAGCCGGGGGCAGAGGCTGCGGGGGTTGGTGAGGCGGCGCGTGTGGAACGGCTCTAAAATTCACATCCGCACACGGATATTCATCTGCGCACAACAAGGCCTTGACGGAACCTTGCAAGAACGATTAGCGTACATTCACGCTTTGTTTAGGTGAGTCTTGCGATGCAGCATCACGTGTCGCGGAGCCGATTGCCTTGCGGTCGTTCGTGGCGTGCGTGGAAATTGAAACTGCTCTCGGCCTTGGAGTGACGCAATCCTATGCGTCCGGGCCTTGCACGGGAGGCACAATGCTGACTTCGAAACAGAAAGAGCTCCTGCTCTTTATCCACGAGCGCATGCAGGCCGACGGCGTGCCGCCCTCCTTCGACGAGATGAAGGACGCGCTCGATCTCAAATCCAAATCCGGCATTCACCGCTTGATCACGGCGCTCGTCGAGCGCGGGTTCATTCGCCGCCTGCCGCACCGGGCGCGCGCCATCGAGGTGCTGAAGCTGCCCGAGACCTCGACGTTGTCGGTCGTGGCGGCTTCGTCGGCTGCGGCGGCGTCCGCCGAGCCGCAGCGGCGCATCGGGTTCCAGCCCAGCGTCATCGAAGGCACGAAATCGCGCAACATCTCGACGCCGCCCTCGCACATGCTCGACAGCCGCACCGTATCGGTCCCGGTCATGGGGCGGATCGCGGCTGGCGTGCCGATCTCCGCAATCCAGAACCACAGCCACGATATCGCCTGCCCGCCCGATCTCTTGACCAACGGCGAGCATTTTGCGCTCGAGGTGAAGGGCGACTCGATGATCGAGGCCGGCATTCACGACGGCGATACGGTGATCATCCGCCGGTGCGACACGGCCGAGAACGGCGACATCGTTGTGGCGCTTATCGAGCAGGAAGAGGCGACGCTGAAGCGGCTGCGCAAGAAGGGCTCAACGCTCGCGCTCGAAGCGGCCAACCCGGAATTCAAGACGCGCATCTTCGGGCCGGATCAGGTCGACATCCAGGGCCGTCTCGTCGGACTCATCCGGCGCTATTGATCGTCGTCATCGGGGATATGCGGGGCGGAGTTTGAATTCCCGGCTTCGGGAACCGTGCTATTGTCCCTCTCCCCCGCCGATGGGCGCTCGTGGTTGGCCTTTCGCTCCATCCGCCGTTGTGGACGTTCGGTCCAGGGCCGTGCGCCGCGCCGCTGGGTGACGCTTTCGACGCGCACGATGCGGGCCCGAGACGCGTCCGGATCCTTCGCGAGAAAAATGGCGTGGGTGCCGTCGTCCCGCAACGACCAGCGGTCGAGCACGGCGAGCGGGCGCGTGCAGCCCCTCGGGCGGCGCGGGCCACCGATCAGGATGTCGGCGTTGCGGCAATCCTCGTCCGTCGCCGACGCGTGCTGCGCCACGGCGATGCGCAGTCCATCTTTTTCGATGATGCATCCGACGCCATCGCATCGCGCGCCTTTGGCGCGTAACGCGTCGCGCGCGGGGCGGTTGTCTCCGTCGCGTTCCAGCCAGCGGGTGAGCTCGTAGCTGCCGGCGCGGCTGCCGATCACCGCATAGCGGCCATCGGTTCCGCGGACCGCAACCAGCGCGCCGCCGCGCCCGGCGAGGATGTCGGGATGCTCCGCGCCGCCCGACGTCAGGATGCCCGCGCCGATGGCAGCCAGGCCCAGCGCGCGCCAGCGCGTCTGCCACAGCATCAACCACAGGCCGCCGAACACCAACAGGGCGAAGCTCATTTCGGGGATCGCGCCGATGTGGAGGATCGCGCCGGGCAGGCTCGCGACCCAATAGGCGGTCGCGGTCATGACATCGATGCCTTTCGCCATGACGGCGAGCGGGAGCGCTTCGAGGCCGACGGGCAGCGCGATCAGCGTGAGTAGCGCCGACGGCATGATGACCAGGTTGCAGATCGGGACGGCAATCATGTTTGCGATCAGCGCGTACTGCTGGCTGCGGTGGAAATGATAGACGCCGAACGGCGCGACCGAGATGCTGGCGATGACGGTCGACAGCACGATGCCGCCGAGGAAAAACGCGACGGGGCGCAGCCAGCCGCCGCGGCTCTGCTGGCCGGTGCGCTCGCGGACCGCTTCGTAGGCGCCGATCAAGGATACGACAGCGGCGAACGACATCTGGAAGCCTGCGTCGAGCAGGCTCTCGGGAAGGACGATCAGGACGAGAAGAGCCGCGATCGCGACGTTGCGCATGGCGAGCGCCTGACGGTCGAGCATGACGGCGACGAACATGATGGCGATCATCAGCGTCGCGCGGACTGTGGCGATGGCCGCGCCGGAGATCAAAAGATAGCTGATCGCGCCGAGCAACGCTGCGGCCGCCGCCCATTTTTTCGTGGCGTAGCGCAGCGCGATGGACGGGAACGCGGCGAGCGCGATGCGCGCGAAGGCGAACACGAACCCGGCCATGATGACCATGTGCAGGCCGGAGATCGAGAGAATGTGGACGAGGCCCGAGTCGCGATAGGCGTCGTTGGTCTGCTCCGTGATGCCGCCGCGCTCGCCGGTGATGAGCGAGACGGCAATGGCGCCGGACTCGCCCGGCACCGTCGCGCGGATGCGTTCACCGATAGCGTGGCGGATGCGTTCGAGATGTTCTCGCGCCTCTCGGGCCAGGCTGTGGGCGCCGCCGCCGGGTGGCTGCGAGACGATCGTGGCCGGCGCGAGCGAAAACCCAGTGGCGCCCAATCCCTGGAACCAGGCCCATCGCGAAAAATCGTAGCCGCCGGGAATCGCGGGTAGCGCGGGCGGGCGCAGGGTCGCGCGCAGGCGGATGGTATCGCCCGGCCGCAGCCGCTCCGTCTTGCGCATGGCGCGGACGCGGATGCGCGCGGGTTGCTGGTCGGCCGCGAGACCCTTGATTGTGGTGACGCGGAGCGTGAGCCGTTCGCCGCGCGTCGGGCGCGGCTCGATCAGCTCGACCACGCCTTCCACATCGGCATAGCGCAGTTCCTGCTGGAGCACGGGCGCACGCACCGTTTCGGTGCGCACCTTGGCGGCGGCAAAGCCGAGCGACATGACGAACAGCATCAGGCCCGCAACGTAGGCGAGGCTTGCGCTGCGGGAGGCGAGCAGCAGGCCGAGGGCGATCGCCGGCAGGGCCAGCGTGCTCCAGAGGTCCGGTTCGGACGGAAGGGCAAAATAGATCGCGATGCCCGAGCCGAACGCAACAGGCAGCCAGACAAACCAACGGGCCCGCTCGCGCTCGAGTTGCTCCATCACGAGGGCGGACCCGGGAAATCCGGCTGCGAAGCGGCGCGCGGCGGCCGCAGGTCCGGAGGATGGGGGCAATCCCGATCCCGGCCCGTCTACGCCCGGTTCCTCTAAGCGCCCGCTGTCCACGCGCCTCCCTCTCCGGGCTCCTGGCCTCTCCGAGCCGACGGCCATTGCGTGGAGCCGCTGGCCTTTCGGGGCGGCTGGCCGCGGACCTCAGTCCCCGCCCGCCCCAGCCAATGAAGCTGGTCTCCCCTTGCGCGGCCATGCTACATGGCGGGCCATCCCTCTGAAACCCGAGCCGATCACTCCATGACCGATTCCACGACCACGCACGCCGGCGGTCCCGTCGTCCGCTTTGCCCCCTCTCCGACCGGCTACCTGCACATTGGTGGCGCGCGCACGGCCCTGTTCAACTGGCTATATGCGAAGGCCAAGGGCGGGACGTTCCTGTTGCGCATCGAGGACACGGACCGGGAGCGCAACAATCCTGAGGCGGTGGCCGCGATCCTGGACGGGCTGCGTTGGCTGGGCCTCGATTGGGACGGCGAGCCGGTGTCGCAGTTCTCGCGCGCCGACCGGCATCGCGAGGTGGCGCTGGCGCTGCTCGAACGCGGCGGGGCGTACCGCTGCTACATGACCGTCGAAGAGATCGATGCGATGCGCAAGCAGGCGGAGGCCGAAAAGCGTCCGCTGACGATCCGCTCGCCATGGCGCGACCGGGCGGCCTCGGAGGCGCCGGCCGGTGCGCCTTATACGGTCCGCCTCAAGGCGCCGCGCGAAGGCGAGACCGTCGTGCAGGATCATGTGCAGGGCCGCGTCGTGTTCCAGAACAAGGAACTCGACGACCTCATCATCCTGCGCAGCGACGGCAACCCGACCTACAATCTGGCCGTCGTCGTGGACGACCACGACATGGGCGTGACGCACGTCATCCGCGGCGTCGATCACCTGACCAATGCGGCGCGGCAGGCGCAGATCTATCTCGGCATGGGCTGGGACGTGCCGGAGTGGGCCCACGTGCCACTGATCCACGGCGCGGACGGGGCCAAGCTTTCGAAGCGCCACGGCGCGCAGGGCGTCGAGGATTACCGCGCGATGGGGTATCTGCCCGTCGCGCTTCGCAATTATCTGGTGCGGCTGGGCTGGAGCCATGGTGACGACGAGATCATTTCGCCCGAGAACCTGATCGCCTGGTTCGACATCGACAACATCAACAAGAGCGCGTCGCGCTTCGACTTCAAGAAGCTCGATGATTTGAACGGGCATTATCTGCGCGAGGCGCCGGATGGCGCGCTGCTGGACGCGATCAAGGCCGTGCTGCCGCATCTCGACTTCGAGACGCTCAAGGCGCTGCCCGTCGATCCCAAGGCTCCGCCGCGGTCCGATGTGGCGCTGGCACATGAGGTGGCGGCCCAGGCGCCGGGGATTGCAACCGGATTAGCGCTTGCCGCGTTGTTCGAGGCCAAGGGCTGGGACGCGCTCGGCATGGCGCTGCCGGCGCTCAAGGAGCGGGCCAAAACGGTCGCCGAACTGATCGGCCAAGCGCTCTTCATTGTCGCCAGCCGTCCGCTCACCCTTGATGACAAAGCCCGGAAGCTGATGGATGCTGACGGGCAAGCGATTCTGGCGGCGCTGACGACACGCTTGCACGACACGCCGGACTGGTCTGCCGCCGCCCTCGAAGCGCTCGTGCGCACCTATGCCGAGGAAACGGGCACCAAGCTCGGCAAGGTGGCACAGCCGCTTCGCTCGGCTCTCACGGGGCGGACCGTTTCGCCGCCGGTATTCGACGTGATGGCCGTGCTGGGACGTGAGGAAACACTAGGTCGGCTGCGCGATCTCGGCGCTTGATTTGGCTGCGTAGTTTCACGGTGTAGTTCTTCGTTTCGTTGCGATCCGATTTGTTTATACTGCAGTGCAGCATTCGCCGCTGCATGCAGTGGCCGTAGGCAAGGCGCGATCAGGGCCGGAGGCAAAGTGCCATCCGGGTCGGAGACCCAGGCGCAAACAGGAGAGAAGCGGCATGAGCATTCACCATAGCTCAACCCCCACCGGGGAGGCAGCCCGCCAGGCCGAACTCAGGCTTAACGGCAAGGACGTTTCGCTGGATCTGCGCAGCGGCACGATCGGTCCCGACGTGATCGACATCGCGAAGGTCTATCGCGACACCGGCTGCTTCACCTACGATCCGGGCTTCACGTCGACGGCCAACTGCTCGTCGCGCATCACCTACATTGACGGCGACAAGGGCGAGTTGCTCTATCGCGGCTATTCCATCGACGAACTGGCCGAAAATTCGAACTTCCTCGCCACCTGCTACCTGCTGCTGCACGGCGAGCTGCCGACGAACGAGGAGTTCAGGCACTTCCGCCTCACCATCACGCGCCATACGATGGTGCACGAGCAGATGACGAAGTTCTTCACCGGCTTCCGTCGTGACGCGCATCCGATGTCGGTCATGGTCGGCGTGGTCGGCGCGCTGTCGTCGTTCTATCACGACAGCACCGACATCAACGACCTGCGGCAGCGCGAAACGGCAAGTCATCGCATGATCGCGAAGATGCCGACCATCGCGGCGATGGCCTACAAATATTCCATCGGCCAGCCGTTCATCTATCCGCGCAACGATCTCGACTACACGTCGAACTTCCTGCAGATGTGCTTCTCGGTGCCGTGCGAGCCGTACATCGTCAATCCCGTGGTGGCGCGCGCGCTCGACCGCATCTTCATTCTGCACGCCGACCATGAGCAGAACGCGTCGACGTCGACCGTGCGCCTCGCGGGCTCGTCGGGCGCCAATCCGTTCGCGTGCATCGCGGCCGGCATCGCCTGCCTTTGGGGTCCGGCGCACGGCGGCGCAAACGAAGCGGCCCTCAACATGCTCGAAGAGATCGGCACCGTCGATCGCATCCCCGAGTTTATCAAGAAGGCGAAGGACAAGTCGTCCGGGTTCCGTCTGATGGGGTTCGGCCATCGCGTGTACAAGAACTACGACCCGCGCGCGAAGGTGATGCAGAAGACGGCCCATCAGGTTCTCGACGAACTCGACAAGCGCAACGATCCGCTGCTGGCGGTCGCCATGGAGCTCGAGCGCATCGCGCTGCAGGACGAGTATTTCGTCGAGAAAAAGCTCTATCCCAACATCGATTTCTATTCGGGCATCACGCTGCGCGCGATGGGCTTCCCGGTGTCGATGTTCACCGTGCTGTTCGCGGTTGCGCGCACCGTCGGCTGGATTGCGCAGTGGAAGGAAATGATCGAGGATCCCGAGCAGCGCATCGGCCGTCCGCGCCAGCTCTACATCGGCCCGCCGCGCCGCGATTTCCCGAAGGCCGGCGGCTGATCCGCACGTCGCGAGATCGAATGTCGAAATCCAGAGCGCGAGGCGACGTTACGCCTCGCGTTTTTGTTTCAGCGCATAGTCGAGCACGATTTCGGCAGCGGCTTCGCTCGGATGGCCGCCCTCGATGTGCATCAGGCCGGGAATACGTGCGAGGGCAGCGAGCTGCGCGTCCCGCTCAGGCGACGCCTTCAGCAACGGCAACAGCGCGGCCGCGAGGTTTTCCGGCGAACTCTTTTCCTGATGGAATTCCGGAAACGCATTCTCGCCCAGCACGAGGTTGGCGAGGACGGTCGTCGGCGCTTTGATCATGCGGCGCAGAAATGGCGCGGCGACGGGATCGACGCGATAGGCCACCACCATCGGCGTACCGGCGAGGGCGAGTTCCAGCGTAACGGTGCCGGACGCGGCGAGCGCGGCGCGGGCCAGCTTGAAGGCGCGGAATTTGTCGTCGTCGGTTTCGATGATGTGCGGAGGAAGTGGCCAGGTGCGGCTCAGCTGTTTGATCAGGGCGCGACGATGCGGAACGCACGGAAGAAGCACTTCCGGCGTCACGCCGCGCTCGATCAAGATACGCAGCGTATCGCCGAACGGCTCCATCAGGCGGCCGACCTCGGACGTGCGGCTGCCCGGCAGCGCGACGATGACGGGGCGCGCCGGGTCGAGGCCGAGACGGGCGCGTAAAGGCTCGGGATCGAGGGCATCGAGCCAGGATTGCCGTTCGATCAGCGAGTGGCCGACGTACGTGCACGGCGGTCCGCCGAGACGTTCGTGGGCGGCAGGCTCGAACGGCAGAAGGCCCAGGATGTGGTCGACATACGGCTTCATCTTCGCCGCGCGGCCGGGCCGCCATGCCCACACGCTCGGGCTCACGTAATCGATGATCGGGATGTCCGGGCGGCGCTTGCGGATGCGTTTGGCGATTGGATGGGTAAATTCCGGGCTGTCGATGATGACGACGGCGTGGGGATCGAAAGCAATGGCGCGATCGACGGTGGCGTAAACGCGGCTCACGATGCGCGGCAAGTGGCGCAGGATCGAGAGCGGGCCCATCACTGCGACATCCGCCAGCGGAAAATCCGACACAAAGCCTTCGCGTTGCATGTCGGCTCCACCCACGCCCGCAAGCTTGAGGCGGTTGCCGAGCCGGCTCCGGAGTGCCGCGATGAGGTGGGCGCCGAGCGCGTCGCCCGAATGCTCGCCGGCAATGAGGACAATGCGGACATCGCCGCTGTCATGAGGCGCTTGGCGGGTCATGGGCCGTTCCGATCGCCAGACTCGCGCACGAGGACGAACAGACCGCGCTCTTCGGCGTCGGCGATGGCGGCTTCCCGGATTGCGTCAGCGACATAGAGTGCGCCGCCGATGGCGATGCCGGCATAGCCTGCATCCGCCACGGCCGTGACGAAGCTCTGGGTGAGATCCTGCATATCGCGGAGGCTGGCGACGCCTCGCCTGCGGCGTGTGATGCTGGCCCATTGGCGTAGCCCCGACGCGCGTAAGATCGTGGCTTCCGCCCCCTCGCCCGTTTCGACGGCCAGCACATGATTGCGCACGACGACCGCGGCGCGGCCGACGGAGAAGGCTGCCAGCGCATCGACGACCGTGAGGCCCTTGATCGCGTCGAGCGTCGCGTGCTCGGCGGGCGTGACGCGGCTCGCGCGGCGGAAGCGCATGGCGACGAGGCGTGGATTGAAACGCCGTCCTGCGGGGCCAAGGTTCTCCTCCTTGACGCCTTGGACGAAGATGTGTGCGGCGTCCGCCTCGCGGACGGTGCGGACGCGTTCCGCCGCGACGACGGTGTTGGCCTCGACGGCGATACCGGTGAGGCCTGCCTCCTGGGCACCTTTGATCGTCGCAGGGCCGATCGCCGGCATGTCGACGCGCAGGTCCTGGCCGGGTTTCGAGCGCTTGACGAGCACGCCGCCCTTGAGGGCGATGTCGTGGTTCGGATCGGCGCGGCGAGCGGCGGCGCGCGCGAGCATGCGGTCCGTCCCCTCCACACCCTCGATCGCCTCGATGCGTCCCTCGGCGACGACCACGCTCTGGCCGATGTCGTAAGCGCCGAGCGCGCGGATCAGAGCCATTCCCTGTTGTATATCCGTCTGGTCGCCGGGGGCGGCGCGCGCGGCTCCCATGGTGCCCTCGCCGATGACGAGTTCCGGGGCGGCCATGTCCGGGCCGATGACCCGGATCCCCTGCCCTTCGAAGAATCGCACGACGTGACGCAGCACGCCGTCGTCGCCGCCGGAGGCGACGATGCGCAGGATGCGCGGGAGATGGCGGAAGAAGCCCCAGTCCGGCCGCATGATGCCGATCTCGGGGCGTTGTACGCGGCCGACGATGACCAAATCCGTCACCCGGGCCGCCTTGAACGCGCGGATCATGCCGCCCAGTTGGCCCCAATACACACGCGTCACCGCATGGGCGCCGAAATCGCCGTCGGCTTCGCTGTCGATGGCCACGATGGTCACGGGCATGCCGCGCCTTACGGCACTATCGGCGATCTCGCGCGGAAGCGTGCCGCCTCCGGCCAGAATTCCAAGCCGCCTTCGCGCGTCCATGCGCCCCCTTTCGGCGCGCCCACTCCGCGCGCCAGGGCATGGCTATAGGACAGGCAACGGCCAACAGGCAACGGTCAGCAGAGGTCTTCTGCCGCCGTTGCCTGCCGTTACCCGCTGCCGAGTGTCAGATATCGAGCGTGTTGTCGCGTTCCCACTGCGTGAAGTGGGTGGCGAACTGGTTCCACTCTTTGTTCTTGAGCTTGATGTAGGCGCTCGAGAACTCGGTACCGAGGGCCTGCTTGAGGCTCTCGTCCTTGTCGAAGTTGCGGATCGCGTCGAGCAAGTTGAGCGGCAGCTTCGGCGCGTCCGTGATGGTGTGCCCATCCTGGTACATGTCGATGTCGTAACGCTTGCCTGGGTGGCAATTGTTTTCGATGCCGTCGAGACCGGCTGCGAGGATGACGGCCTGCAGCAGGTAAGGATTTGCGGCGCCGTCCGGCAGGCGCAGCTCGAAGCGACCCGGACCCGGGACACGGACCATGTGGGTCCGGTTGTTGCCGGTCCAGGTGACGGAGTTCGGGCTCCAGGTCGCGCCCGAGATGGTACGCGGCGCGTTGATGCGCTTGTAGGAGTTGACCGTCGGGTTGGTGATCGCTGCGAGCGACTCGGCGTGCTTCATGATGCCGCCGAGGAAGTTGTAGCCCTGTTTCGACAGGCCCATCTCATCGGTCTTGTCGGCGAACATATTGGTCTTACCGGTCGCCGCATCCCAGACCGAGATGTGCGCATGGCAGCCGTTGCCGGTGAGCGCCATGAAGGGCTTCGGCATGAAGGTCGCGCGCATGCCGTGCTTTTCGGCAACGGACTTGGCCATGAACTTGAAGAACGAGTGACGGTCCGCGGTCAGCAGCACGTCGTCGAAGATCCAGTTCATTTCGAACTGGCCGTTCGCGTCCTCGTGGTCGTTCTGGTAGGGCTCCCATCCGAGCTCGAGCATATAGTCGCAGATCTCGGCGATGACATCATAACGGCGCATCAGGGCCTGCTGATCGTAGCAGGGCTTCGACGCGTAATCCGCGGCGTCCGAGATCGCGGTGCCATCGGGATTGACGAGGAAGAATTCGCATTCCACGCCCGTCTTGACGCGCAGGCCCATCGACGCGGCCTTGCTGACCAGGTTCTTCAGGACGACGCGCGGCGACTGGGAAACGGGTTTGTTTTCCATCGCGCAGTCGGCCGGAACCCAGGCCACTTCCGGCTTCCAGGGCAGCTGGATCATTCCGGCCGGATCGGCCATGCCCAGCATGTCCGGATGCGCTGGCGTCATATCGAGCCAGGTTGCAAAGCCGGCGAAACCTGCGCCGTCCTTTTGGATGTCTGCGATCGCCGCCGCCGGCACCAGCTTTGCGCGCTGGTAGCCGAACAGATCGGTGAACGAGATCATGAAATAGCGGATGCCGCGCTCTTTCGCGAGCTTAGCGAGATCGTGTGACATTGAATGCTTTCCCACTTGGGTTGACGCAAGACTGGTGTTTCAGTCCCCTAGATGCTTGGTCTTGTTTTTTTGTAATTTTGCACAATGAAACGCTTCGGATCACAGGATCCGAAGCGTGACTACTTACCTAGAAATTTCCTTGTCCCGGGATCCAGCTCGTGCCCGCCAGCGGAACGCGCGCCATGGCGGCGGCTTCCAGGGTGAGAGCGCACAGATCCTCCGGCTCGAGGTTGTGGACGTGGTTGTGGCCCGCGGCGCGTGCGATGGTCTGCAGCTCGAGGGTCATCACCTTCAGATAGTTGGCGAGGCGGCGTCCGGCGCGGATCGGATCGAGCCGCTTCGACAGCTCCGGATCCTGCGTCGTGATGCCGGCAGGGTCGCGACCCTCGTGCCAATCGTCGTAGGCACCCGCCGTCGTTCCGAGCTTCCGGTACTCGTCCTCGAGAGCCGGATCGTTATCGCCCAACGCCACCAGACAGGCGGTGCCGACAGCGACTGCGTCCGCACCGAGTGCCAGGGCCTTGGCGACGTCCGCGCCATTGCGGATGCCGCCGGAGACGATCAGCTGCACCTTGCGGTGCATGCCGAGGTCCTGAAGCGCCTGCACGGCGGGACGGATGCATGCGAGCGTCGGCTGGCCGACATGCTCAATGAACACTTCTTGCGTGGCGGCGGTGCCGCCCTGCATGCCGTCGACGACGACCACGTCGGCGCCAGCCTTCACGGCGAGAGCGACGTCATAGTACGGCCGAGCGCCGCCGACCTTGATGTAGATCGGCTTTTGCCAGTCGGTGATCTCGCGGATCTCGAGGATCTTGATCTCGAGATCGTCGGGACCGGTCCAGTCGGGATGGCGGCACGACGAGCGCTGGTCGATGCCCTTCGGCAGCGTGCGCATTTCGGCGACGCGATCCGAAATCTTCTGACCGAGCAACATGCCGCCGCCGCCGGGCTTGGCGCCCTGGCCGACAACGAGTTCGATGGCATCGGCGCGCCGGAGGTCATCCGGATTCATGCCGTAGCGCGACGGGAGATACTGATAGACGAGCGTCTTCGAATGACCGCGCTCTTCATTCGTCATACCGCCGTCGCCGGTGGTGGTCGAAGTTCCAGCGATGGTGGCGCCGCGTCCGAGCGCCTCCTTGGCCTGGCCCGACAGCGCACCGAAACTCATGCCGGCAACGGTGATCGGCGTCTTGAGCTCGATCGGCTTCTTGGCGTACCGCGTGCCGAGGGTCACGGCCGTCGAGCAACGCTCGCGGTAGCCCTCGAGCGGGTAGCGAGACATCGACGCGCCGAGGAACAGCAGATCGTCGAAATGCGGCAACTTCCGTTTCGCGCCACCGCCACGGATATCGTAGATACCGGTCTGGGCGGCGCGGCGGATCTCCGACAGCGTATAGTCGTCGAAGGTGTGCGATTTGCGGGGCGTGGTCGGCGGATTATGATAGGTCATCAGTAGGCGTCCGCGTTGTCGATGTTGAACGTGTAGAGCGTGCGTGCCGAGCCGTAACGCTTGAACTCGGACGTTTTCACTCCGTTGACGCCGGCTTTCTTCAAGAGGGCCGAAAGCGCTTCATGGTGTTCGGGGCGCATCTCTTTCTCGATGCAGTCGGCGCCGAGGCTCTTGACGGAACCGCGTACGAACAGCTTCGCTTCGTAGATGCTGTCTCCGAGTGCGTCGCCGGCGTCGCCGAGGACGACGAGGTTGCCGGTCTGAGCCATGAAGGCCGACATGTGGCCGATGTTGCCGCGCACGATGATGTCGATGCCCTTCATCGAGATACCGCAACGCGACGATGCGTTGCCCTCGATGACGAGCAGACCGCCGCGTCCGGTGGCGCCGGCATACTGGCTGGCGTCACCTTTGACGATGACCTGTCCGGACATCATGTTCTCGGCGGTGCCGGGGCCGGCGGAGCCGTGCACGACAACCGTCGCGTGCTTGTTCATGCCGGCGCAGTAGTAGCCCACCGAGCCGCGGATGTTGACATTCACCGGGGCATCGACGCCCGCCGCCACGGCGTGCTGGCCGCGCGGATTGAGCACCTCCCATTCGGTTTCGTTGGTGCCGTCCTTCAGGGCATGCAAGCTCTGGTTCAACTCCCGAAGCGGCGTCTTCGCCAAATCGATCGACCTCATTTTCTTAGCGCTCCCAGAAGTAGACAGTGGCGGGCTCAGGCTCCCAGATCCTGGCGTTCTCGATGCCGGGCAGGCCAGCGAGGGCGCGGTATTCGGATCCGAAAGCTACGTATTGGTCGGTTTCAGCAAGCACGGCGGGCTTGCAGGCGATCGGATCGCGGACAACGCCGAAGCCGTTCTTGGTGCCCACCACGAAGGTGAAGAAGCCGTCGAGATCTTCCAGGCTGCGTTCGAGTGCCTGGCCAAGATTAAGACCCTGGTTCATGCGCCAGGTCAGGTAGGCCGCCGCCACTTCGCTGTCGTTGGCGGTCTCGAAGATCATGCCGTCGCGGATCAGTTCGCGGCGAAGGTTGTTGTGGTTCGAGAGCGATCCGTTGTGGACCAGGCACTGGTCCGGTCCTGTCGAGAACGGATGGGCGCCGAGGGTCGTCACGGCGCTTTCGGTCGCCATGCGCGTGTGGCCAATGGCGTGGGTGCCGGTCATGCTCTTGAGATCGAAGCGGCTCGCCACTTCGGTCGGATAGCCGACCTCCTTATAGATCTCGATGACGTCGCCGCGGCCCATGATGCGAACGCCAGGAGCGATCTCGCGAACCGCCGCGCGAGCGGCGTCCACGCTGCCTGCGGCGCAGGTGAGAACGGCGTGGCTGGACTTGATGTCCAGTGAAACGGCGCTGCCGATCTTGTCACCGACGGCCTTGGCCAGCCCGGCGAAGTCCTTGTCGGCCTGCGGCGACTGAAGCGTAATCTTCGCCTTGCCCGATTTCGCATCGCCGTAGATGGCAAACCCGGCCGAGTCTGGACCGCGTTCGCACATCGTTGCCAGCATCGTGGCGGTCAACTCGCCGAGCCGTGGCTCTAAAGCCTTGTCTTTGATGAATAAGCCTACAATTCCGCACATCGGATCGAACTACCTCCGCGTTTCTGTTCTTAAATCTTTCTTAGCAGGAAACTTTGTCGCATTCAACTGCTATGAATGAAATTTTCCTACGAGGATATTTCAGCGGGTGCTTTTCCGCCACTGCTCGTACTGAAGCCGGGCCAGGCGATAGGCGTCCGGAATCGAGATCGCCCACACGAAGAGGCCCGCCGCGGAGCGGCCGATAAAGGAGTGATCCGGCGTCGTGGTGTGCCAGGAGACGAGCGCGAGCAGCAGCGAGAAGAACGCGAAGCCGAAGCCGCGCTGAGGCTGACCGACGGCGACATGACCTGCGCCGGGCGCGGCAAGCGCGAAGGCGAGAACGGCATACGGATTCCAAGGCTCGCGTGGGGACGTCATGCGTAGGTGCGTTCCTGTTTCTTGGTGGTGGCGGCTCGCCGGAGCGTGTCGATTTCGGCGAGAGCGGCTTCGAGCGCGGTTGCCGTGACGGCGGCCTCATCGAAAACGGCCTGGCGAAGGAGCAAATATTCGCCCTTACGCCCCTCGCCTGCCTGGCGGATGACGCGCAATCCCTGCCGCGTCACCGCGATCTCCTTGACGGTGGGATCGGACAGAATTGCCGCCATGGGCTCCGTGAGCATCTCCAAGGTCCGCTCGGCGCGCGGGTTCTCGCCGCGCACGAGGACCTCGCGCGGAAACGACGGCGGGGTATCCATGACGTGGTTGAAGCCTGTGGTGAGGCTGTAGAATTCATAGCCCGACGGGCGGACGAGAACGGCCACGCCGGTGACGTCAGGCAGGCGTTCGAGCGCGGTCACCTGCAGCCAGAGCTGAGGCAAGCGGCGGATCGTCATGGTGTCGCTGATGAGGCGTACGTCTACGCGGTGATGTCCGACATCGCCGCTGAGGCTCGGGAAACTGTCGCCGCCATGGGTGAGCACGGGGCGATTGAACAGCCGCTTGCAGTCGTCGAGCAGGCCCATGCGGCTCGCGCGCAGCTTTCGGTGGTCGCGGATTGCGAGCCAGGCCAGCGGCCCGGCGATGATGGCAACGAATATGAAGGCTGGATCAATTGACACGGGCTACCTGCCTCCGGAAACGCAGCGGTCGATCTCGGGTGTGAAAAGCGCGGCCTGGAGGCTTCCAAGCCGCGCTTCTTCTATCGCGTGAGTTTTAGTACCCGACCGGCTTCGGCCACGGCATCGTGAACTGCGCGCCGCGCCGCACGAACTTGTAGCGGTGGAACGCAAACCAGAGCGATGCCACGATGTAGAAGACCATCATCGCGATCAGCTGCGTGCCGTAGCCCAGGAACACCGCGAAGTAGGTCACGGAGCACAGGACCAACAGTACGATGGCCGGCAGCGGATGGAACGGGTGGACGTAGCCCCGCTTGATCGTGCCGAGCGGCCACTTCTGGCGGAACATCATGACGTTGAAGGCCATGAACGTATACTCGAGCAGGCCGGACAGGATCGAGAACGTGATGACCTGGTCGAGCGGCGCGAAGATCGCGAACACGAGAGCCACCGGAACGAGAAACACGATCGACCGGTAGGGCGTGCGGTACTTCGGATGAACCGCGCCGAATGCCTGCGGCAGATAACGGTCGCGGCCCATCGAGAACCAGGCACGAGACGCGTCGTTGATGCAGCCGTTGGCGGAGGCCAGCGTGGAGAAGATGGTGCCGATGAACAGAAGCACCATCAGCACTGTCGAGTCCGTGAGGCGCGCCGCATCGAACAGCGGCGTCACGGCCTGGCCGAGATATTCCCACGGCATGAGACCGGCGCAGATGTACCAGGTCATGGTCGCGGCAATGAGCAGCGTCATGATGCCGGTCATGGTTCCGAGCGGCAAAGCGCGTGCAGGCGAGCGCACTTCCTCGGCGGCCTGCGTCGTGCCTTCGATGCCGAGGTAGTACCACATGCCGAAGTGCATGGCGGCCAACACGCCGAGCCAGCCGTAAGGCAAGCCGGTGAGCAGCTGGTCATGCTTCATGTAGACGCTGGACCAGGGCTGGACTGCGAAGAACAGCACCCAGATGGCGATGAAGGCGATGGCGGTGATGACAAGGTTGAACGTCAGCGTCGCGTAGACGCCGCGGTAGTTCAGCCAGGCCAGGAACATGATGGTCAGCACGATGAACGGCTTATCATGCGTGTTCTCGAACCCGGACATCGACCCCACGGTTTGCACGAGGTAGCCGAGCGTGATCGCGTTGGCCGCTTCGAGCATCGTGTAGGCGAAGACCAGGAACAAGCCGACGTTGAAGGCCATGAGCGGCCCGATGATGTGCTTGGCCTGGGCGTACTGACCACCGGCGGCGGCGACGGTCGAGGTCACCTCCGAGTCGATCATGGCAACGCAGGTGTAGAGGAGGCCTGCGAACCAGCACGCCAAGAGTGCCGCGATCGCGCCACCTTTGCCGACCGCGAAGTTCCAACCCATGTACTCGCCGACGAGAACGATGCCGACGCCGAGGGCCCACACATGACCGGGGCCGAGAACGCGAAGCAGCGAGATTCTCTCGCCGTGGATTGCGGTTGTCTGAGTCACTGGCGACCTCCCTGATGAGTCGGGTCGATGACCAGCGCATCTTCGATCTCGCCTTCCTGCGACGACGTCAGAATTTCTTCCGAGTACGTCCGATCGGTGTAGATAAGATCAATGAGCATCCAGAGCCCCAGGAGCGCAGAGAGTGCCCAGGCGGCGTATTCGAGCAGTACGAAATTGTTCACGAGGTCCCCTCCCCACTATTTTCTGTTGTTGAAGCGTTCATCGATCACGTCGCGGTATTCCTTCTTCGACCAGTGAAAGACGATGAAGAAGTAGGCGATGACGATGAGTGCGGTCAGACCCAGCTCGATCGGCTCGAAGCTGTAGTCGAAGCGGGTGGCGATCAGGTCGGCGGCGGGTGTCTTGCCGTCCTTCGCCTCGGCGCCGTCGATGTAGCCGAGCTTTTCCCACTGCGCCTGCATGGTGGCGTTCTGCTGCATGCCCGCCCAGGACTTGTCCGTCAGCTCTAGAGTGGTTTTACCGCCGCCTGCTAGCCCTAAGTACAGCGGCACAAAGAGGGCCGCCATGACGAGCGCGAGCAAGAAAAGCGAGTCGAAAACCTGGCCGAATTTCGATTGGACCGGCGGTTGATATGGTGCTTTTGCCATCGCTTACCCCCGAGCCTTTTTCATTTCGTCGAGATAATGAATGTCGAGGCCGTAGATGTGCTCTTTATCTTCCGCGTAATGACTGATCATTGCGACGATCGAGGCGGTGCAAAAGAGCAGAACGAGGGCTCCGGAGATGCCGAGAGCAAGCATTACGCCTTCGGCGCTGGCGTTCTTGGAGATTTCATAAAAGACGAAGCCATAGACGGCCCAGAGCACTGCGACGGCGCCAAAAGCCCATATGCGGTCGCCTGAGAACATCTTGTGTATGCGTGGATCTGACACGTTTTGTTGCATGCGCTTCCCCAGTTGTCGCCCCACTCGGAAGTTGCCTGTGAGGCAATTGTTTTTGATGTGCGGAAAATATGTGCGGCAGCTAGACGCACCTTGTCAAGGGTGATTGAACGACTTTCATGCAGATCCGCGACCCGATTGCCTATTTTCGGGGCTTTCAGCGGATTTGATTTGATCTTGAACGTGTGGAAACTATCTTGCGCGTTGGGGCAGGTGGCCCTTACCGGCGGCTGCCGTGCCGGCGGGATTGCTGCGGAGGGGAGACCAGCGAGGTGGGGCTGCGTCGCCCGCTCGACCATCCGACCTTTAGGCGTGCATTTCTTCAGGCGTCGGTTGCCAACATGCGCGGGGACGTGGTTCGATACGAAAACGGCGATTTAGTTCATTTCTCCAATCATTTCGCCGTAGGTCGCTCGAATTTCTCCCGATTACGCACCACGCGAAAAGCGGAATTGACACGAAATGAACCAACGACCGAGCGGAACCGGCAAAAAAGCACTCGCAGCGATTTCGATCGTTGAGGATGCCCTGGTCGATACCAAGCCGTCCAAGGCGCAAGCCGCGACGGGTCTCACCCATGTCGCCGAACGCCCGGAGACCAAGGATCAGGATCCCCACGCCCTGCAGGGCTCGCGCGACAGCATGCTCGAGGTCGCGATCGGACGGGAGGTGCGCGCCTTCCGCAACAAGCTCGGCATCACGGCCTCGGATCTGGCGAAGGCGGCCGGGTTATCGCTCGGGATGCTGTCGAAGATCGAGAACGGCGTCACGAGCGCTTCGCTCACGACCCTGCAGCGGTTGTCGAAAGCTCTCGGTGTGCCGGTCACGGCCCTCTTCCGCCGCTTCGAGGAGCGGCGCGATGCGGTGTTCGTGTCGGCGGGACAGGGCTTGCTCATCGAACGCCGCGGCACGCGCGCCGGGCATCAGTATCAACTTCTCGGCCATACCGGCGGCGTCTCAGGCGGGGTCGTCGTCGAGCCCTACCTCATTACATTGACCGAAGAATCCGATGTGTTCCCGCTGTTCCAGCACGGCGGGCTCGAACTCATCTATGTGCTCGAAGGCGAGGTCGTCTACCGCCACGCCGACAAGCTTTACACGATGAAGCCGGGTGACAGTCTGTTCTTCGACGCGGATGCGCCGCACGGCCCGGAAGAGCTCTTGAAGCTTCCGATCCGGTTTCTCTCCGTCATCAGCTACGCGCGCGATCTGCCCTAGCAGGGTTCAGCGAACACTATGACAGGCTGGCAAAGGGCGGCGCGTCGTCGACGCGCCCGCGACGCGGCAGTGCGTT
Source organism: Hyphomicrobium sp. (assembly GCF_051860585.1). Classification (GTDB taxonomy): domain Bacteria; phylum Pseudomonadota; class Alphaproteobacteria; order Rhizobiales; family Hyphomicrobiaceae; genus Hyphomicrobium_C. Next base: position 134,008 of record NZ_JBHYDS010000009.1, on the reverse strand, counting down.
CCCGGTCTGCGATGCGATCATGAAATACACAACCGCATAGCCGAGGTGCGGCGGTGTCCCGACGAAAAAGCACAATGCCTGCCGGTGCAATCGGCAGCAGCATAAGAAGGTGCAGCCCGGTCGTTGGCGGAGACGGCCGGGCTGCGATTAGCTTCGTCAGTAGCGTTCGATCGCGTCGCTTGCCTTACGGGCGTCGGCGTCAACCCGCGTCGCGTTCAGGTCCGCGCTTTCGAAGCGGATCTGCCAAATATGCCAGATCACCCAGAACGCGATGCCAGCCAGCACCATCGGCACTTCAAATCCCTGGAAGGGGTAGATCGCGCCGACGTCCTTGAGATCGACGGCCCAATTCGAATATCCAATTGTCGACATCGTCATCTCCTTTGATTAGCGGCCGTTCGAAGTGGCTAGTGCGGATTGCTCGGCTGCTTTTACTTCCGCCATCGCGGCCTCGTAGGCGTTGTGCCCCTCAAAATCGAGGCCGGCGATTTCTGCCCGCAGAGGGACACGGAGGATTCCCATGGCCTTGAGGATCCACGCCAGGATTAGGCAGGGGAAGAAGCCCAGACCGAAGAACATGATCAAGGCGCCCAGGAAATTGCCGAGCGGAGAGATGGTCGCAAAGCCTTCGTAGGGCGAACTTGGCGCGCCCCAGAGCACGAAACCCGCAACGACCACTCCAAGAAAGCCCGTGTACCCGTGAACCGCGACTGCGCCGACCGCGTCGTCGATCTTGAACACGCGCTCGACCCAATAATGCATTTTGTAGGCGATGCAGGGCACGATCGCGCCAATGAACATGGCCTGGATCGGATGGTAGAGATCGTTGCCGGCCGAAGCCGCAATGATGCCCGCCAGTCCGAGTGAATAAGTCCAGAACGCATCTCCCTTGGAGATCATGTAGCCGGCCATCATGCCGCCCGAGAGCGCCATGAGGAAGTTGAATGTAATGGCGCTCAACGTCGTGGGAGCGAGATAGATGTTTGTCGCCGTCCACGTTTCTCCCGTGATCTGACCGGCGATGGTGGCCGGCGCGATCATCGGGATGTTGCACGCGGCGTAGAAGCCCCAGAACCCCGTGTAGATGAGGAACAGGCCGATGGTGACCAGCCAGGGATTCTGAGGCGGGATTTCGCGCGCCGTGCCGTCGGCGCGGAATTTCCCGATCCGGGGGCCGAGCACGAACAGAATGGCCAGGGCCGATCCGCCGGCGATGGCATGCACGACGCCGGATGCGTACGCGTCGTGATAGCCGAGATATTTGACCATCCAGCCGGTTGCGCTCCAGCCCCAGGCGGCGTCGGTGATCCATGTGACGGAGCCGACGAAGACGGCGAAGATCCAGAACGCGCCGGAACGAATGCGCTCAATGACCGCGCCGGAGATAATCGAAGCCGTCGTGATCGAAAACAACAGGAACGCGGCCCAGAACACGCCATTCAAGCGGTGCCACGTCGCCGCTCCGTTGACGCCGTCCGCCGTAATGCCCGCCGCGGCGTCGGTTGCATTGACACCTGACAGATGTGTCGCCATCAGCGGGCTCCAGGGAGCGGCGACCAGGTTAGGATCGTACGGAAGCGCATCAGCTACAAAGTTGAACCAGTAAAATCCGCTGGGGAACGCAAAGTAAATCCACCACCCGAAGAAGTAGAACGTAATAGTGACTATTGGAATAGCCATCGTGTTCTTCATGAGAGTGTGCATATGATTGCGCCGTCGACTTACGCCGGTCTCATAAACACAGAAGCCAACGTGGATGAGAAACATGACGACGACGGTGACCCAGTAATAGAATTCGATGAACACCGTTGATGTTGTGGTTAATTGATCTCCCATAGCGCTCCCCTTTTTTGTTGACTGTCAGTCAATTGTTTTTTTTGAGGGGAAATCTGCGACGGTGTGACGCGGGTTGTCAAGGTTGCCGTGCATTTGGCCGCCATATTGATCAATACTTGATCATATTGATTAATGCTTGTGCAGTTCTAGGGCGACTCACGGCCCTCGCTCGGGAGGTTCCGAGACGCTCAATCCGAACGATGGAGCCGGGTGAGAGCCTGTTCTTCGACGCGGATGCGCCGCACGGTCCGGAAGAGCTCTTGAAGCTTCCGATCCGGTTTCTCTCCATCATCAGCTACGCGCGCGATCTGCCCTAGCAGGTTCAGCGAACGCGAACGCTAGGACAGGCCGGCGAAGGGCGGCGCGTAGTCGACGCGCCCGCGCCGCGGCAGAGCGTTCCCGGTCAGCGAAGCGATCATGAAATACGCACCCGCATAGGGCGTCTCGTAACCGGCCGCCTCGTCTACCGCGAACCCGAAGCGCGCGTAGTAATCCGGCTCACCGAGAACAAAGACGGCCTCCCAGCCCGCTCGTCGCGCCCGTTCCAAGCCGGCTTCGATCAGCGATCGGCCGATGCCCAGCCGCCGCTTGCCGGCTGACACCGCCACCGGCCCGAGGCCCAGCGCCTTCATTGGCGCGCTCATTCGGGACAGCAAAATGTAGCCGACGACCCGGTTTCCCTCGATGGCCATGAGCCCGATTTCGGTGTGCCCGCCGTCCCGCAACCGCTCGACCAAGTCGGCTTCGACCGGCGTTGGAAAAGCCTCGACGAGCAATGACCGTATTCCGGCTGCCTGGTCCGACGTTTCGAGTTCGATCCGCACAACGCTACACTCTGGGTTCTATTCGAGGGCGGACTGGAGGCCGCGCACGAAGGACGACAGCCCCGTCATGCGATCGCGGCGGAGGCGCTCGGCCGCAAGGATGCCCTTGAGCCCCGCGATGCTCGTCGTCAGGTCGCCGTTGACGATGACGTAGTCGTATTCGGCCCAATGGCTGATTTCCGACGCTGCCTTGGCCATGCGCTTGGCGACGACGTCCTGCGGGTCCTGCGCGCGTTGCTGGAGACGCGCCTCGAGCGCACCGCCAGACGGCGGCAGCACGAAGACGCGCACGAGGTCGCCAGCCATGCGTTCGGAGAGTTGCTGCGTGCCTTGCCAATCGATGTCGAACAGCACGTCGCGCCCTTCGGCAACGGCCTTCTCGATCGGTGCGCGCGGGGTGCCGTAGAAGTTGCCGAACACGGTCGCCCATTCGAGAAGCTGATCGGCGTCGCGCAGGGCCTTGAAGCGTGCCTCGTCCACAAACCAGTAATCGCGCCCATCCACCTCGCCCGGTCGCGGCGTGCGCGTGGTGACGGAAATCGAGAGGGCGATGTCGCGATCGCTTTCCAGCAGCGCGCGGGCGAGCGAGGTCTTTCCGGCGCCCGACGGCGACGACAGCACGAGCAGCAGCCCGCGCCGTTCGATGCTCGGATTTTCGGTCGTCATAAGCGGCTCCGCGCGCGCGTCGTTGTCGTTGGATTTCTCGCCGTTGATACGGGCTCGCCCGCCCCCGGTCCAGTCCTACTCGATGTTCTGGACCTGCTCGCGCAGCTGGTCGATCACCACCTTGAGGGCCAGGCCCATGCGCGCAATGTCCTGGTCGGCGGCCTTCGACGTCAGCGTGTTGGCTTCGCGGTTGAATTCCTGCGCCAGGAAATCGAGCTTGCGGCCGACCGCGCCTCCATCACGCACGAGCGCACGCGCTGCCTCGACGTGGGCGTTGAGGCGCTTCAGCTCTTCTTCGACGTCGGCGCGCGTGGCGAGCAAGACTGCTTCCTGATGCAGGCGTGCCGGATCGAACGACTGGCCGGTCTCCATCAGGCGCGCGACCTGTTCGGCAAGACGGGCACGAATGGTTTCGACGGACCGCGCGGGCGCGATTTCGACGCTATGCGAGAGGCGCGCGATTTCGTCGATCTGGCGGTTAAGGACCTCGGTGAGGCGGCGGCCTTCGTCGCGGCGCGCGGCGACGAGATCGGCGAGGGCGGAATCGAGACTTTCAAGGACGGCGGCTTGCTCTTCGGCCAGTGCATCGGGGTCGGCGGTGTCGTCGGCGATGTCGAGCACACCCTTGAGGCCCAGCAGCGCCTCGGCACGCGGCGTTTCGGCACCGATCTCCTTGGCGAGACGGGTCGCAATCGCCAGCACGTGATCGAGTGCGGCCTGATTGACGCTGATGTCCGCGGTCTGGGCGCGGCGCGTGAGGCTGAGGTTGGCGTTGACGCTGCCGCGCGATATCGTCTTCGACAGCTTTTCGCGAACCTTGGCCTCGAGCGCCTCATAGCCGGGCGGCATGCGCAGGCGCACATCCAGGCCGCGATTGTTCACGCTGCGCAGCTCCCAATGCCAGGTGGTTCCCTCGCGCGCGCCGTCGCGGCGGGCGAACCCGGTCATGCTTTGCAGGCTCATGGCGATTTCAGTCCGGAGGAATTGAGAAACAGGACGCGTGCGCGGGCACGCGCGTCACCAGTACGGGCGCGGGCAGCGCTCTGCAAGGGCGGGCGGCTACTTTTTGGGTTTCCGGATCGGAAGCGGGATCTCGGAAAGGATCGTTGTGCCGGCCGGGGCCGGTGCGCTCGCCTGGGCCGGGGCGTCCTCGGCCGGCGGATTCGGAATTTCCGTCACGGGATTGCCCGCCGTCGCAGCTGCGCCTGCCGGTGCGGCGTCGCCGTCTGCGGCCGGCTCGGCTGCTCCCGGCGTCGCTGCGGACTGGCGCGCGCGCATGTCCTTCTCGACCTTGCGCCAGTTGGCGACGGCCGCGTTGTGGTCCTTGAGGGTCGCCGAGAAGATGTGGCCGCCCGTGCCGTCGGCGACGAAGAAGACGTCGCCGTGCTGCGAGGGATTGAGGGCTGCTTCGAGGGCGGGGCGTCCTGGGTTGCAGATCGGCGTCGGCGGCAGACCTTTGATCTGGTAGGTGTTGTGGGCGTTCTTGGCGTCCTTCTCCGACTGGAGGATGGGTTTGCCCCACTGCACGCCGCCGCCGTAGATGCCGTAGAGGATCGTCGGGTCGGACTGCAGCGGCATGCCCTTCGTCAGGCGATTGGAGAAGACGCCGGCGATGCGTTCGCGTTCGTCGGCGCGGCCGGTTTCCTTTTCGATGATCGACGCCAGCACCACCGCCTGCTCCGGCGCCTGCAGCGGAAGGCCCTCGCGGCGGCGTTCCCAAGCGGCGTCCAGCACCTGCTTCTGCTTCGCCTGCATCCGCTCCAGCAGCTCCTGGCGCGACATGCCCTTCTCGATGCTGTAGGTCTCGGGCATCAGCGAGCCCTCGGTCGGGATCTGCGCCACGTCGCCGGTGAGGTTTTCCTCGGCCTTCAGGCGCTCGACGATCTGCTGGCTCGTGAGGCCCTCTGGAATCGTCACCTTGTAGAGGACGGATTTGCCGTCGGAGAGGATCGCGATCACGTCGCGGATGCTGACACCAGGCTTGAAGAGATATTCGCCGCTCTTCAGCACGACCTCGCCGGGGTGCATCCGGCTCTGCACGAGATAGTTGACCATGAACGCCCACCGGCTCGAGACGACGCCTTCGCGCTCGAGATCGTCGGCGATGGTGTTGGTGCTCGTGCCTTTCGGAATGACGATGGTCTGGGTCGCCGTCAGGGGACCGGCGCGGGTGTAAAGATGGCCCGTGAAGAGGGTGAGAGCCCCGCCCGCCAGCATGATCACGAGTGCGAGGGTCATCACGCCGCTGACGACGCGCGCGAAGCCAGCGACGACGCGAGATTCTTTGCGCTGGCGCATCCCGTGCGGACGCGGCGGGGCGCGTCCCGGTTCCAGAGCCTCGGCGGGACTGCGCGGGCGCATGCCGTCGCGTCGCGACAACGTCGGCGACACATCGCGGCGGAGATTACTCATCGATCAGCTCCCATTTCGCGTCGCCCCGTTTGGTGTCAGGCGTCGGTCGTGCGCGAAAGTGCCCCGTGTGCCGTCCCGCCCTCGTTGCCGGGAGCGGGCGGTGTCCATACTCTGCGTGCCGCGTCTCAAGCGCCACATGACTTACGGGCCGACGTGACCTTGGGATTGTGGCAAAACCCGGTCAATCGGCGTCGATCCCTCCGGCGCGGGGCGTCAGGCTACCTTGCGCATGATGAGCGAGGCGTTGGTGCCGCCAAAGCCGAACGAATTCGAGAGAACGGTCGTGATCTCGCGCTTCCGTGGCGTCTGGGGGACCAAGTCCATGGCCGTCTCGACGGAGGGATTGGTGAGGTTCAAGGTGGCCGGGGCGATCTGGTCGCGGATGGCCAGGACCGAGAAGATCGCCTCGACCGCGCCGGCTGCGCCCAGCAGATGGCCGATCGACGACTTTGTCGACGACATGGAGGCCTTGGCCTGGGTGTTGCCGAACAGGCGTTCGACCGCGCCGAGCTCGATCTCGTCGCCCATGGGCGTCGAGGTGCCGTGCGCGTTGATGTAGTCGATGTCGCTCGGAGCGAGGCCGGCGCTCTTCAGGGCGGCGCGCATGCAGCGGAACGCGCCGTCGCCGGTCTCGGAGGGCGCCGTGATGTGGTAGGCGTCGCCCGACATGCCGTAGCCGATGACCTCGGCATAGATCTTGGCGCCACGTGCCTGGGCGTGCTCGAGCGTTTCGAGCACGACGACGCCGGCGCCTTCGCCCATCACGAACCCGTCGCGATCCTTGTCGTAGGGGCGCGAGGCTTCATGCGGGCGATCGTTGAACCCGGTCGAGAGGGCGCGGCATGCGACGAAGCCGGCCATGCCGATGCGGCAGATGGGGCTTTCCGTGCCGCCCGCGACCATGACTTCGGCGTCACCCAGCGCGACGAGACGGGCCGCGTCACCGATGGCGTGCGTGCCGGTGGCACATGCGGTCACGACCGCATGGTTCGGGCCCTTGAGCTGATGCTTGATCGAAACGTAGCCGCCGGCGAGGTTGATGAGACGGCCTGGAATGAAGAATGGCGAGACGCGGCGGGCGCCCTTTTCCTTGAGCAGGATCGACGTGTCGGCGATGCCGGACAGGCCGCCGATGCCGGAGCCGATGAGGACGCCGGTCGCTTCTTGCTTTTCGGGGGTATCGGCTTTCCAGCCTGAGTCCGCGAGCGCCTGATCGGCAGCTGCCACGGCATAGATGATGAAGTCGTCGACCTTGCGCTGCTCTTTGTGCTCCATCCAGTCGTCGGGACTGAACTTGCCCTCGGAGGTTGGGCCGCGCGGCACAAAATTCGCGATCTGGCAGGAGAGGTCGGAAGCGTCGAATTCCTCGATGCGCCGTGCGCCGCTCTTGCCGGCCAGCAAATTGCTCCAGGCCGCTTCCACACCGCATCCGACAGGTGTGACAAGGCCAAGTCCCGTAATGACGACGCGCCGCATGCCGTTCAAGTTCGTTCCCCCGGTGAGTGAGAGCGCTGCCCGTCCATGCCCAGTCGGCTTTTGTCTGAGCCCGGAGAGCCTCGTCCGCTGCTGGTATTCGGGAGGCGCGTCGGACTCGTCCGGTCACGCCTCTCCGATGTTATGCCGTCTCGGTTTCGCCGGCGGTCGTTTGCCGTCGGCTCCGCAATCGCGGAGCGGTCCCGCGTATTGGCCGGTGGCGTGGTGTTCCGCGAGGGCATCCCGCGAGACGACCGGACTGCCACGATCGAGGCCCGCATGCCCTCTGGGCGGCCCCGAACCTGGAGCATGCCCGCCGACGTGCGAGCCGTCGCGAAACTTAAGCCGCCGTGGCGTTCTTCTCGAGGAACTTGACCGCGTCGCCAACGGTCAGAATGTGCTCTGCGGCGTCGTCGGGGATTTCACAGCCAAACTCTTCCTCGAAGGCCATAACCAGTTCGACCGTATCAAGGCTGTCGGCGCCGAGATCGTCGATGAAGCTGGCGTTTTCCGTGACCTTGTCGGCCTCTACGCCAAGATGCTCAACAACGATCTTCTTCACGCGCTCTGCGACATCGCTCATCGTCTTCCCTCGTGTCCCTGCTAGTTTCGTTGCTATCGTTTTCTCGGGTCCCGTCGTTTGCCGGGGCACTCAAGTTCGTTTGGTAACTTCGATGGCGTTCATCAGAAAGCCCTATTCCGACTTTCCGATCGTACGCTCGCAGTTTCGTTCTGCCTCATGCCGAATGCCGCGGATTCCATCAGGGACACCCGCACGACAGCGCGCAAGCGTCGATCGTTAGGGCTTTTCCATCGCACGCGCAGCAAAAAAACGAGGCTCGTTAACATATCTCCGGATGCCTGGCCAGCACCGCTGCCCGTGTGGTGGCACGGCACTCGCTCCGGTTGGAGAGTGACACTTTGACACCGCACTTCGCGTTTGTCGCGGACGTGCGGAAACTTAAGCGTTTTTCTCAATCAAACCATGGCCATGCCGCCATTCACGTGCAGCGTCTGGCCGGTCACGTAACCGGCTTCGTTGCTGGCAAGGTAAATGGCCGCGGCGGCGATGTCATCCGGCGAGCCGAAGCGCTGGGCCGGAATGTGCTGCGAGATCTCGGCCTTCTGCTTGTCGTTGAGCACGTCCGTCATGGCGGTGGCGATGAAGCCCGGGGCAATGCAGTTGGCGGTGATGCCGCGGTTGGCGACCTCGCGGGCGAGCGATTTCGTCATGCCGATCATGCCGGCCTTCGAGGCGGCATAGTTGCCCTGCCCGGGATTGCCGATAATGCCCGACACCGACGAGATGTTGATGACGCGGCCGTAGCCCGTCTTCGAGCGCAGCATGTGGCGGGTGGCGGCGCGCATCAGCATGAAGGTCGACGTGAGGTTGACGGCGATGACGTCGTCCCACTGCTCGTCCTTCATCACCATGAACAGGTTGTCCTTGGTGAGGCCGGCGTTGTTGACGATGATGTCGACGCGGCCGAGCTTGGCGACGGCTTCATCGATGAGCTTCGTGACCTGCGCCTTGTCGGCGAGATCGCACGGCACGACGTGCACGCGGTCGCCGAGTGCGGCGGCAAGGGCTTCGAGCTTCGCGACTTGGCGGCCCGAGATTGCGACCTCGGCGCCGGCCTTGTGGAACGCGCGGGCGATGCCTTCGCCGATGCCGCCGGTGGCGCCGGTCACGAGGGCCTTCTTGCCAGTCAAATCGAACATGGTTTCAATCCTTTTCGAAGACGAGACCGGCCCTCAGGCCAATTTCTCGATCGCGGCGTCAATGTCTGCGGGGGTGCCGAGGCTCATCGCCTCGAGAGACTTTTCAATGCGCTTGGCGAGACCGGCCAGCACTTTGCCGGAGCCGATTTCGAACACGTCCGTGACGCCGTTGGCGGCGAGGTAGCCGACGCATTCGCGCCAGCGCACCGTGCCCGTGACCTGCTGCACGAGAAGCTTGCGGATTTCGTCGGGATCGCTCACGGCGCTGGCGATGACGTTGGCGACCACCGGGACAACGGGCGTCTTGATGGAAACGTCGGCCAGCGCGGCGGCCATCGCCTCGGCGGCGGGCTGCATGAGGGCGCAGTGGAAGGGTGCAGATACCGGCAGCAACACGGCGCGGCGGACACCGTGCGGTTTGCCGATCTCGGCGACGCGGTCGATTGCAGCCTTGGAGCCCGAGAGCACGACCTGCGTCGGCTCGTTGTCGTTGGCGACCTGACAGACGTCGCCCTGGGCCGCTTCGGCCGCGACGACGCGGGCCACATCTATGCCGACGCCGAGCAGCGCGACCATGGCGCCCTGCCCGACCGGTACGGCGGCCTGCATGGCCTTGCCGCGCAGCTTCAGAAGCCGTGCCGTATCGGCCAGCGAGAAGGCGCCGGCGGCGGCCAGCGCCGAGTATTCACCGAGCGAATGGCCGGCGACGAATTTGGCAGTATCCACGAGCTTGATGCCGCGTTCCCGCTCCAGGACCCGCATCACCGCCATCGACACCGCCATGAGGGCCGGTTGCGCGTTTTCGGTGAGGGTCAGCGTGTCCTTGGGGCCGTCCCACATGACGGCCGACAGCTTCTGGCCGAGCGCATCGTCCACCTCGTCGAACACCTCGCGGGCGGCTGGGAAATTCTCCGCCAGCTCGCGGCCCATGCCCACATCCTGGCTGCCTTGTCCGGGAAAAACGAATGCGCGTGCCACGCTCGCTCCTTTGTCGATGTCTGAGACGGTCGGCGGGAGAGCCCATCGCGGTGCCCTTGTGCCGGGGCGCAGACAGGCGTCTTACTCCGGGGCTTTCGACATGTCCGGGGTCGCCTTGTCAAGGCCCGGGGTGACAGCGGGGGCGAATGGGGACAACGTAGCATTGCGCGTTGACGCACAATTTCGAATGGCGCCGAAAGCGCACAGCGGTCAGGAACCAGTCATGGCATTTTCGTTCAAGCAGTTCTCAAGCAAGGATTTGCGGGTCGATGCGCTGCGCGAAGGCGGGGTTCTGCTGCACGCAAAGATCTTCGCTGCGGTCATGATCGGGCTCGTGTTCATCGACTGGTACACGGCCGAGCCCTATTGGGCGCATTGGGTTTTTCTGGGCTGGGGGGCGGGCCTGCTGCTTCATACTGCCCTGGCGCTCAGGCACTAATCCGGCTGGCCGGAAGCGATGAAAGGCAAGCGCGTGATCTTGATCGCCGCAGTCGTCGTGGGCGCGATCGGCCTCTATCTCTTGGCGTGGCAGTGGGACCTGCTGCCACGGGAAGTGATCGCCACCGGTACGGTTCAGACCGACGACGGCAAGATACTGGAAACGCGACAGTTTTATCGCTCGTCCCGGCAGGAGTTGTACAAGTCTCCCGCGCCCGGTCCGGTGAAGCGCGAGGCGGTGTGGGAGGTCCGGTTGCCGAGCGGGCGATGGATCGACTGCGACGGGGCGGATTGCAAAGCTGCGGCCGAAAGGGCCATGACCTAGCTTCCCCCCTTGCTCCACAGGCGAATTGACGTATAAGTCGCGCCGTCACGCGCTTCGGTTGGAGGCTGAACGGGGCCGCGGAGCTATTTCAGCTCGGCGGCAAGGCTTGTTGGCGAAAGCCCTGACCTGTCCCCCGGTGTCTCCGCTCTTTGAGTGCCTTTGGGCCTATCGGGCTCAAAAGGGGCTTTGCGCCGAACGGACATCGTGACCCGCACGCTCAGGCGTGGCGGCAACATCGAAAGGAAAGGCCCAAACATGCCTCTATACGAGCATGTCTTCCTGGCGCGCCAGGACGTCTCGCAACAGCAGGTCGAGACGCTGACCAAAGAATTTTCCGACATCATCGTCGAAGGCGGCGGCAAGGTCACCAAGACCGAGTACTGGGGCCTCAAGGGCCTCGCCTTCAAGATCAAGAAAAGCCGCAAGGCGCACTACTCGCTCCTCAACATCGACGCGCCGTCCGCGGCCGTGAACGAGATGGAGCGCCGCATGGGTCTTTCGACCGACATCATCCGCTTCATCACGCTGCGCCTCGACGAGCTCGAGACCGAGCCGTCGATCATGATGCGCAAGCAGGATCGCGAAGAGCGTGGCGGCGACCGTGGCGGTTTCCGCGGCGGTGATCGCGGCGGCTTCCGTGGCGGCGATCGCGGCGGTTTCCGTGGCGGCGACCGTGGCGGCTTCGGCGGTGGTGGTGGCGCAGGCGGCGCTGGCGGTGCCGAGGGCGCCTCGACGTTCCGTCCCCGTCCTCCGCGCGAAGGCGATTCGCGTCCTCCGCGCGAGGGCGACCGTGGTCCGCGTCCGCCGCGTGAAGGTGGCGATGCCGGTCCGCGCGGTCCGCGCCCCGCATTTAGAGACAACAAGCCGGCCGGCCCGACCTCGGGTGGGACTGGCGGCACCGGTTCGGAGGGCTGATCATGGCTGAGATTACAGAAATCGCCGCGCGCCGGCCGTTCCATCGCCGTCGCAAGACCTGCCCGTTCTCGGGAGATCAGGCGCCGAAGATCGACTACAAGGACGTCCGGACCCTCGGCCGTTACATCTCCGAGCGCGGCAAGATCGTGCCGTCGCGCATCACGGCCGTTTCGGCAAAGAAGCAGCGCGAGCTGGCTCGCGCCATCAAGCGCGCCCGCTTCCTCGGCCTGCTGCCGTACGTTCTGAAGTAAGCGCGGAAGCGCAAAATCAGGTTGGGTGAGCGACGCGCGAGCGTCCTCTCCCTAACCGCATAAGATGCGGGACAGCTACGAATGAGATCTACGTCTCTCATTGGACTCGGGCTTGGGTTGGTCGCGGCGGTGGTTTTCGCCTCCGCGACCGCCGGTCCGCTGTTCGTCCGGTTTCTCCTTCTTTTCATTACGCCGCTCGCCATCGCGCTGGCCGGTCTCGGCTGGGGCTGGCGCACGGCTGTGCTCGCGGGCGCCGTTGGAACGGCGCTCGTATTCGTGTTCTCGACGCCTGCCGTCGCCGCGGCTTTCGCGCTGACGCAGGCCGCGCCAATGGCCGTCCTCACCTATCTCGCCATGCTCAGCCGGCCCGCCGACGACGCTGGCCACCTTGCCGACACCGACGACGACGCCCCTGCCCTCGACTGGTATCCGCCCGGCCGGGTTGTGATCTGGGCTGCCGTGCTGGCGGGGATCATGGCGATCGGCACGCTGGCGCTGCTTGGCCAAGATCTCGATCAATTGCGCCGCGCGCTCGGCGACGTCATCAAGCAGGCGCTGCCCGCGGGACTGCCGGAGAGCCAGCCGCCGGTGCAGCTCAGCGAAGCCGAGATCTCCGCGCTGGCGGATGTCGCGCTGTCCATTCTGCCCGGAGCGTCCGCGCTCTCGTGGATGTCGAGCCTGCTGTTCAACCTGTGGCTCGCCGGCCGCGTGACCTTGGCATCGGGCCAGCTCGTACGGCCGTGGCCTGATCTCTCAGCCATCACCTATCCCGCCGGCACGCCGCTGGCGTTCGGCGTGCTGCTGCTCGGACTGATGCTTCCTGGCTATCCGGGCCTCGTCGCCTCGGCCATGGCGGGCGGTCTGTTCCTCGCCTACCTGCTGCTTGGCCTCGCCATCATTCACTACACGACGCGCGCGCAGCCGTGGCGTCCGTTCGCGCTCTGGGCGCTCTACGGCTCGCTGATCGTCGTCAACGTCTGGATCTGGATCGTGGTGGCCATTCTCGGTCTCGCCGAAACCGTCCTTCACTTGCGGGCCCGCTCGTCGGCGCCGCCCGCCCCTCCGCTTCACCCCAACTCTTGATCATCTCAAAGGAGCTCTTTTCATGCAGGTCATTCTACTCGAACGCATCGGCCGCCTCGGCCAGATGGGCGACGTCGTCAACGTCAAGGACGGCTATGCCCGCAATTTCCTTCTGCCGCTGAAGAAGGCCCTGCGCGCCACCAAGGACAACCTCGCCGTGTTCGAGAGCCAGCGCAGCCAGCTCGAAGCGAACAACCTCGAGCACAAGAAGGAAGCCGAGGGCATCTCCACCAAGCTCGAAGGCAAGGTGTTCATCGCCATTCGCTCGGCCGGCGATACGGGCCAGCTCTACGGCTCGGTTTCGACGCGTGACATCGCGGACGCCATCACGGCCGGCGGCTTCACGGTCGATCGCCGCCAGGTGGTGCTCGATCGCCCGATCAAGACGCTCGGCCTGCACGACATCACGGTCGCGCTGCATCCGGAAGTCGTCGTCCGCGTTTCTCTCAACGTCGCCCGCTCGGACGAGGAAGCCGAGAAGCAGGCGCGCGGCGAGGACGTGACGATGGTCAAGGACGAAGCTCCCGAGATCGAGACGTTCAAGCCGGATGACGCCTTCGAAGAGGGCGCAGCTCCGGCCGAGGACGACGAGACCGAGGCGTCCTAAGCCGACGTTTCACGGCGGTCGATTTGACAGTCATTGGTGGCTGGGAGCGCATGCTTCCGGCCACTTTTTTGTCCGGCCCGCCACCGCGCTCGAGTTGTGCAGCCCACGCATTTTCTAGACGCCGATTCGCCTCAGACAAGGCGTAAGTTTTTGGCGTGTGGGTAACGGGGAGAGACTGGGGATGGCCTAGGGCGACTCGGGGCGCTGGTTTAGGTTCCGCGCATGGCAAACACCGCACTTCTCCAAACCGACCAACTGCGCGACGCCGCGAGCGCGGCCGACCCGCAGCAGTTCCGCGAAGTTCCGCACAACATCGAGGCCGAGCAGGCGCTCCTCGGTGCGATCCTCATCAACAACGAGGCCATGGACCGGGTCTCGTCGTTCCTGGAGCCGGTGCATTTCTTCGATCCGCTGCACGGGCAGATCTTCGAGACGGCCGGAAAGATGATCCAGGCCGGCAAGCAGGCGACCCCGATCACGCTCAAGACGTTCTTCGATTCGGCCGATCCGATCGACGAGCATCTGACCGTTCCGCAGTATCTCGGGCGGCTCGCCGCGAACGCCACGTCGATCATCAACGCGCACGATTACGGCCGGACGGTCTACGATCTCGCCGTGCGCCGCTCGCTGATCGTGCTTGGCGAGGATATCGTCAATTCCGCCTACGACGCGCCGATCGACTTTCCGCCGGACAGCCAGATCCAGGAAGCGGAAACCCGGCTTTACGATCTTGCCGAGCGCGGCAAGTACGGCCAGGGCTTCATGGCTTTCGGCACGGCGCTGACGCACGCCATCGACATGGCCAACGCCGCCTACGAGCGGGACGGACATCTGTCGGGCCTCGCGACCGGGCTGTCGGACCTCGACAACAAGATGGGCGGACTGCAGTCCTCGGACTTGATCATTCTCGCCGGACGCCCGTCGATGGGCAAAACGGCGCTCGTCACCAACATCGCCTACAACGTCGCCAAGGCGTACCGCTCCGAGACGCAGACGGACGGGACCGAGAAAACCGTCGACGGCGGGCGGGTCGGCTTCTTCTCGCTCGAAATGTCGGCCGAACAGCTCGCGACACGTATTCTGTCGGAGCAGGCGGAAGTCCCGTCCGAGAAGATCCGGCGCGGCATGATCACCGAGGACGAGTTCCGCAAGCTCGTCGCCGTATCGCAGGAAATGAGCCGCGCGCCGCTTTACATCGACCAGACGGGCGGCATCTCCATCGCGCAGCTTGCGGCCCGTGCGCGCAAGCTGAAGCGTCAGAAGGGTCTCGACCTGCTGATCGTGGACTATCTTCAGTTGCTCAGCGGATCGTCCAAGAAGGGTGACAACCGCGTCCAGGAAATCACCGAAATCACCACCGGCCTCAAGGCGTTGGCCAAGGAGCTCGCGGTGCCGATCGTGGCGCTCTCGCAGCTCTCGCGTCAGGTGGAACAGCGCGAGGACAAGCGGCCTCAGCTCTCTGACCTGCGTGAATCGGGCTCCATCGAGCAGGACGCGGACGTTGTCATGTTCGTGTTTCGCGAGGAATACTACGTCGAGCGGCAGAAGCCGCGCGAGGGGACGGCGGAGTTCAACGATTGGCAGACGCAGATGATGGCTGTCAGCGGCAAGGCCGAGGTGATCATCGGCAAGCAGCGTCACGGCCCCGTGGGCGCGGTGCAGCTCGCGTTCGAAAGCCAGTACACGCGCTTCGGCAATCTCGCGCGCGAGTTCCAGCTTCCCGAGCGGTTCGAGTGAGGTCCACGCGGGCGCAGCGGTTTGACGTGCATTTTTTGCTCTCATCGGCCCTGTTGCGCAATCCGCTGCCGTCGTGCGCTTTGAGATTGGCGTGGGTCCCGGCCTGCGCCGGGATGACGCCGAGCGGAGGCAGGCCGCTTGAACAGCATCATCCGCGAGTTCCAGCTTCCCGAGCGGTGCGAGTGAGCAGTCGCGCCGAATTCCCCTCTCCCCGTCCTTACGGAGAGAGGGTCATGACAGAGCCATGCCTCCTGCATGAGGTGAGAGGCGGCCGCTTGCGCGGTGGCTTCCCTGCCCCTCACCCCGACCCTCTCCCCATTGCAAGGGCAATAGGGAGAGGGAGAAGCGCGGCCAAACCATGAGCGGGTTTGCGCTGCCGTCGGAGGCGACGGGTGTCATCACCGTCGATCTCGATGCCATCGCCGCCAACTGGCGCGCGCTTGCCGCGCTCGTGGCGCCGGCCGAATGCGGCGCGGTGGTCAAGGCGGACGCCTATGGGCTCGGCGCCGCGGAGGTCATCCCAGCGCTGGCAAAGGCCGGGTGCCGCACGTTCTTCGTCGCGACGGCAGAAGAAGCCTGCGCGGCGCGGGTGTGGGTGCCGGACGCGCGGCTGTTCGCGCTCGATGGTTTGCTGCCGGGATCGGCTCGGCTTTTGATTGCAGCCGACATTGCGCCTGTTCTGTCCGGTCTCGACGAGATCGAGGAATGGGGTGCGCTGTCGCGTGAGGCCGGGCGGCGTTTGCCGACTGCTCTGCATGTCGATTCCGGTCTCAATCGACTGGGATTGAGCGGCAGCGACGTGAAGCTTCTGGCCAACGCGCCTGAGCGCATCGGCGCGCTCGACGTTCGCCTCGTCATGAGCCATCTCGCGTGCGCCGACGATCCCGATCATCCCCTCAATGCGCGCCAGCGTGCCGCCTTCAACCGGCGCCGCGCGTCCCTCCCCGCGGCGCCCGCGAGCCTCGCGGCTTCGGATGGGCTGATGCTGGGAGCGCCGTTCCATTTCGATCTCGTGCGGCCGGGCTATGCGCTCTACGGCGGCCAGGCGTTTCGCGGCGGCGCGACGCCCGTCAATCCGGTCGTGACGGTCGCCGCGCGCATTCTTCAGGTTCGCACCGTCAAAGCCGGAGAGAGCGTCGGCTACTCCGGCACTTGGGTCGCCGCGCGGAAAACGCGGGTGGCCATCGTCGCGGCGGGATACGCGGACGGGATCGCGCGGGGCTTGAGCGCGTCATCAAAGAAAGCCGGTGGCGTCGTCATGGTCGCCGGCCAGCGCGCGCCGATCGTCGGGCGGGTTTCGATGGATCTGATTACGGTCGACGTCACCGATGTTTCGGGCGACGTGCGCCGCGGTGATCTCGCGATGCTCATCGGGCCGGGCCTTACTATCGAAGCGATGGGACGCGCGGCCGGCACCATCGGCTACGAGGTGCTGACGCGGTTGGGCGCGCGTTTTGCGCGCCGCTACGTCGGAGGGGCTTAGATGGCCAAGGCCGCAAAATCGAGTTTCGTCTGTCAGAGCTGCGGGGCGGTCGCCTCGCGCTGGGCGGGCAAGTGCGCCTCGTGCGGCGAATGGAACACCATCGCCGAAGAAGCAGGCTCGGCGGCAGCGCCGCCGGGATCGGGGATCGTTGGCGCAACCAAAGGCAAAGCGCTGCGCCTCGAAACGCTGGCTGGTGCACCCGAGGAAGCACCACGCTTTCTCACCGGCATGCCGGAGCTCGATCGCGTCACGGGCGGCGGCATCGTGCCGGGGTCCGTGCTGCTGATCGCGGGCGAGCCGGGCATCGGCAAATCGACGCTTCTGCTTCAACTCGCGGCAGCGCTGGGTCGAAGCGGGCGTCGGGCAATCTATTTTTCGGGCGAGGAAGCATCCGCCCAGGTGCGGCTGCGCGCGGCGCGGCTTGGTCTTGCCGACGCGCCGGTGGCGCTGGCCGCGGAAACGAGCCTCACCAACATTCTCGCGACCCTCGCCTCCGAGAAGCGCGCCGATCTCGTCGTCGTCGATTCGATCCAGACCCTGTGGTCCGACGCGCTCGAGGCCGCGCCCGGGTCCGTGAGCCAGGTCCGGGCCGCGACGCAATCGCTCGTTCGTTATGCGAAGACGGCCGGATGCGCGCTGCTGCTCGTCGGCCATGTGACGAAGGACGGCCAGATCGCAGGCCCGAAAGCCATCGAGCATGTCGTCGACACCGTGCTTTCGTTCGAGGGTGACCGGGGCCACAGCTATCGCATCCTGCGCGCGACCAAGAACCGGTTCGGCGCGACAGATGAAATCGGCGTGTTCGAGATGGTGGGCTCGGGCCTGCGCGAGGTGGCGAACCCGTCGGAGCTGTTCCTCGGCGAACGTGATGCGCACGCGCCCGGCACGGCGGTGTTCGCCGGCATGGAAGGGACGCGGCCAATCCTGGTCGAGATCCAGGCGCTGGTCGCGCCGTCAGGTCTCGGGATGCCGCGGCGCGCCGTGGTCGGCTGGGAGCAGAGCCGGCTCGCCATGCTGATCGCGGTGCTCGAAGCGCGATGCGGGGTCTCGTTCTCGCACCATGACGTTTACCTCAATGTCGCGGGCGGGCTGCGCATCGTCGAGCCGGCGGCCGATCTCGCGGCGGCGGCGGCGCTGCTGGCCTCGCTCGGCAACCGGACGCTGGACCCGAAGCAGATCTACTTTGGCGAGATCTCGCTGTCGGGCGCGGTGCGCGCAGCGCCGCACACCGGGCTGCGCCTCAAGGAAGCGGCGAAACTCGGGTTCGGCGAGGCCGTCATGCCGGCGGGCGGCGAAGCCGTAAGCGAGACCAACCGGCTCGAGCTGCGCCGGATCAGCCATCTCAAGGAGCTTGCGGAGGCGCTCGGCCCATGCGACTGAAACGACGGGGACTCTCAACCTTTCCGCTGTCGCTGACCTATCCGAGGAGCTTAGGGCCATGATCGGGCCGCTCACGTATCTCGACGCCGCCGTGCTGGCGATCTGCTTCATCTCTGCGCTGCTCGCGATGTACCGTGGGCTGACGCGCGAGCTGATGTCGATCCTGTCATGGATCGCGGCCGCTGGCGCGACGCTGTATTTCGTATTGAATTACAAGAAGGTGGCCGAAGACATGGCCGCCCAGATGGGCACTCAGGTGGCCGTGGCCCAGATCGCCATCGGCGCCGTGATCTTCCTGATCGTGCTCATCATCGTGCACCTGATCACGTCGCGAATCTCGGACGCGATTCTCGACAGCAGCGTCGGCATGATCGACCGCATCCTGGGCTTCGTCTTCGGGCTTGCGCGCGGCTTCCTGCTCGTCGTCATTCCCTATATGTTCTATGCGTCTTTCGTACCGGATGAGCAGAATCACCTGCCTTGGGTGCGCGATGGTCTGTCGACGCCGTATATCCGCTCGACGGGCAATGTGATCCGCGGGACGCTGGAAACCTATATGCCGACGTCGCTTTCGCAGCCGAAGGAAGAGCCGCCGCAGGAGCCGACTGAGCCGCCGGCGCAATAGCCCGCGACAGATACGCGACAGTTGCAACAAACCTCTTTAACGGTCCGGCGATTATCATATATTCCGCGCATGCAACGGCAGGGCAACTTCGGTCCCTTTGTGGCGTGCGGCAAGCACCCGTTGCGTGACACTTGCGTAGTCCAGTTGCGGCGGATGCTTTAGCGGGAGGCAGCCATGACGCACGACCGGTCGCTCGGAGACGAGCACGACCCTTTTCCGGATTTCGGCCTGTCTAAGATGGGCGACGACAGGCTGCGCGAGGAATGCGGGGTCTTCGGTGTTTTCGGGCACCCTGACGCGGCAGCCATCACAGCGCTCGGGCTGCACGCCCTGCAGCATCGCGGCCAGGAAGCGGCGGGCATCGTCTCCTACGACGGCCAGCAGTTCCATTCCGAACGGCACCTCGGTCTGGTCGGAGACAACTTCAACGATGCGGCCATCATTCACCGGCTGAAAGGCTCGATGGCCGTTGGTCACAACCGCTACTCCACCACCGGCGAACCGGCGCTGAAAAACGTCCAGCCGCTGTACGCCGATATCGACACCGGCGGCTTCGCGGTTGCGCACAACGGCAATCTCACCAACGCGCTCACGCTGCGCGAAGAGCTGATCAAGTCCGGCGCGATCTTTCCGTCCACCTCGGACACCGAGGTCATCCTCCATCTTCTCTCCCGCTCAAAGAAGCGCCGCATGGTCGAGCGCTTCGTCGAGGCAACGCGCCAGATCGAAGGCGCCTGGTCGCTCGTGGCGCTGACCAACGACATGATGATCGGCGCGCGCGATCCGATCGGGATCCGTCCGCTCGTCATCGGCCGGCTGGGCGACGCCTACGTGCTCGCTTCCGAGACGTGCGCGCTCGATATCGTCGGCGCGGAATTCCTGCGCGAGGTCGAGAACGGCGAAGTCGTGGTGATCACGGAAGCCGGGCTCGAAAGCCATCGCCCCTATCCGCGCCGCCCGGCGCGTCCTTGCATCTTCGAGTACATCTACTTCTCGCGCCCCGACAGCATCATCGGCGGGCGCTCGGTCTACGACGTACGCCAGCAGATGGGCGTGCAGCTCGCGCGCGAAGCACCGGCCGATGCCGACGTGATCGTGCCGATCCCGGACTCGGGCGTGCCGGCTGCCATCGGGTTCGCCCGTGAATCGGGGCTGCCGTTCGAACTCGGCATCATTCGCAATCACTACGTCGGACGCACGTTCATCGAGCCCTCGCAGCGCATCCGGCAGCTCGGCGTCAAGCTCAAGCACTCGGCCAACGCCGGTGTCATCCGCGGCAAGCGGATCGTGCTGATCGACGACAGCGTCGTGCGCGGCACCACGTCTAAGAAGATCGTACAGCTGATGTACGACGCGGGCGCACGCGAAGTGCATATGCGCATCTCCTCGCCGCCCATCACGCATTCCGACTTCTACGGCATCGATACGCCGAGCAAGACGGCGCTGCTGGCCGCAAACTACGATCTCGAAGGCATGCGCGCGTTCATGGGCGCGGACAGCCTCGCGTTCCTGTCGGTTGACGGCATCTATCGCGCGGTCGGCTACGAGGGCCGCGATGGGCGCGCGCCGCAGTTCACCGATCACTGCTTTACCGGTGAATACCCGACCGAACTCACCGACCAGAACGGCCAGGCCAGCACGCGTCAGTTGTCTCTGCTGGCGGAAGTGGGCTGACGTTTCCCGATCGGATTTTCGATCGGACGAGCTTGCCTGTTCGCCCTCCCCTTGACGGGGAGGGTCGCGCATCATGCTGAAGGCTTGATGCGCGGGGTGGGGTGAAGGTCTTCAAGCCCCGATAGTCGATTGCTCCAAGCTCATCCCCCCACCCCTTGCCCCTCCCCGCGTCGCCCATGCGAAGCATGGCTACGCCATGACGCGGAGCATGGCTTCGCCATGACGGGGAGGGGGAAAGTGCCATCACGCCCTAATCGCAAATGCCCCTGTTTCCCTTCGGACGTGTGTATCGGATCTCGCCGACGCCCGGCGACGGCCCGAGCGCTGGCGGTCTTTGGCCGCACGCCCGCGCGCGGGTCGGGCGTCGATGCGCCGCTCCCGATGGCGTATTGGAAACTAAGAGGCAAAGCCGGGCTTCTCTCCGATGCCCTTCCGCGCTTACAGTCCTCCCAGCCGGCTTCACTCACCAGTCCCAAAGGCTCCAATGGCACCCCGCGCCCGTTTTCAGGATCGCATTGCGCTCGTCACTGGCGCGTCCCGGGGCCTGGGACGTTCGATGGCGGTCGCGCTCGCGCGCGAAGGCGCACACGTCATCATTACGGCGCGCACCGGCGGGTCGCTCGAAGACGTGGACGACGAAATCCGCGCGGCGGGTGGAAAGGCCACCATCCTCCGCCTCGATCTTCGCGCGGGCGATCGCGTGGACCAACTCGGCCCGCTTCTCTTTCAGCGCTGGCGCAAGCTCGACATCCTGGTCGCGGCGGCCGGCATTCTCGGCCCGCTCTCGCCCCTGCCGCACATCAGCGCCGACGCCTGGCAAAGCGTGTTCGACATCAACGTACATGCGAACTGGCGGTTGATCCGCACGCTCGATCCGCTGCTCAAGCTGTCAGATGCGGGGCGCGCGCTGTTCGTCACCTCGGATGCGGCCCAAGCCGAGACCGCCTATTGGGGACCGTTCGCGGCATCGAAGGCGGCGCTCGAAGCGCTCGGCAAGACGTATGCGCAGGAAGTGGTCAACACGCCCGTGCGCGTCTCGCTACTGGACCCGGGCCCGATGCGGACCGGCCTGCGTGCCAAGGCGTTTCCGGGCGAAGATAAGGCGCACCTCGCCGAGCCCGACGCGGTCGCCGCGTTCGCGCTTCCCCTGCTGCTGGCGTCCGCCACCGAGAACGGCGCGGTGGTGCGCTATCGCGCGGCGACGGGATCGGCCGCCAAGCCGGTCGCCGCCGGCACCGATGCTTAGTTTCGGCGTGGCTGGATCCTGGCCTTCGCCAGGATGACGTTGAGCGCCTTCGCCAGGATGACGTTGAGCAGGAACGCTACGATCGCCCATCCGCTTCGTCACCCTGACGTAGGTCAGGGTCCAGTTCCATTTCAGTCTTAAGACGTTTCTCGCAATAGCCGTACAGCGTCAGCCGGTGCGTAATGTATTTCGCCACTGGTTTCGTCGAACAGATTGAGCCACTCCGGGTTCGACTGCTCAATAAGCCTGATCTTCCATTTGCGACGCCAGACCCTCAGCTGCTTCTCTCGACGGATTGCATCGGTCATTATCGGGTGCATTTCGTAATAGACGAGCCTCTTGACGCCATATGTTTTTGTGAAGCCATCGATCAAGCCTTGCGTGTGTTCGGCCATGCGCTTGTGGAGGCTGCTTGTGACCCCAACATAGATCGTCCCGAGCGGCCTGCTTGCAAGAATGTAAACGCACGGGTGTTTCATCGCGCTCACGCGGTAGCTGTCTTCCACCAGACGTTGGAGCGTTAAGAGATCCGTCGCTCGGCAGATCGTCAACAGACAACCGGCTTAGGCCGTCAAAGTTCGATGACCATGTTGTCGTAGGCGGGCTCGATGTGCGCCGGAAGGTTGCGCTTCAGCGTGTCGTAGTCGAGTTCACCCGTCATGTGGGTCAGCACGGCGCGCTTGGCCTTGAGGCGTTCGATATGGGCGAGCGCTTCCTTGAGCGAAAAGTGGCTCGGATGCGGTTCATGGCGTAGCGCGTCGACGATCCAGAGATCGAGATTTTCCAGCAGCGGCAGCGAATCCAGCGGCAGCGCGGAGACGTCCGGCGAATAGGCGACGTTGCCGAAGCGGAACGCCATCGTTTCGATGTCGCCGTGGAACTGGCGGATGGGGAGCGCGTCGATCGGACCGCCCGGCCCGTCCACGCGGACGGTCTCACCATGCGTCAGGAGGCGCGGCACGAGGATCGGCGGATAGGTCGATCCCTCCGGCTGCACGAAGCAATACGCGAAGCGCGTGATGAGGCTTTCCTGCGTGGGCCCGTCGAAATAGCACGGCACGCGCTTTTTCATGGCGTACGCGACCATGCGCAGATCGTCGATGCCGTGCGTGTGGTCGGCGTGGTCGTGCGTGAACAGCACGGCGTCGAGCGCTTCGGCGCGCACGCTCAGCAACTGTTCGCGCAGGTCCGGCGGGGTATCGATCAGCACGCTCGTCACGCCACCCGGGCCGCGGCGCTCCACCAGCAGCGCGCAACGGCGGCGGCGATTCTTGGGGTTCGACGGGTCGCACTTGCCCCACATGGCGCCGATGCGCGGCACGCCGCCCGATGAGCCGCAGCCGAGGATGGTGAAGCGCATGCTCATGAGCGGGCGGGCTCCGTCAAAGCCGGACGCCGCGCCTTCGTGTAGAGCCTGAAAAAGTTGTCGGTGGTCGTTTGCGCGATCTCCGCGGCCGAGACGCCGCGAATATGCGCCAGCGCGGCCGCCGTATGCACGACATAGGCCGGTTCGTTGGTCTTGCCGCGAAAGGGAACCGGGGCCAGGAACGGCGCGTCGGTTTCGACGAGCACGCGATCGGCCGGTACATTGCGCGCGATCTCCTGCAGGGCTTCCGTTTTCTTAAAGCTGATGACGCCGGTGAACGAGACGTAGAGGCCGAGCTCGACGGCGCGGCGCGCCAGCTCGGGGCCGCCAGTGTAGCAGTGGAGCACGCCGGGGAACGGCCCGTTGGTTTTGTGTTCGTCCTCGATGAGGGCGAGCGTATCGGCGTCCGCGTCGCGCGTGTGGATTTCGAGCGGCAATCCGGTTTCGCGCGCGGCGGCGATGTGCGCGCGGAAGCCTTCAGCCTGCGCCTCGGGGCTCGCTTTCTTATAGTAGTAGTCGAGGCCCGCTTCGCCGATGGCCACGACCTTGGGATGGTGCGAGAGGCGGACGATCTCGCTGGCGGGGATGCCGCGCTCCTCGTCGGCATTGTGCGGATGCGTGCCGACCGAACACCACACGTCGTCGTAGCGCTCGGCGATGGCGCGGATCCGATCGAACTTCCGGATGCGCGTGGAGATCGTCACCATCGTGCCCACGCCCGCCGCTTTCGCACGCGCGACCACGCCGTCAAGATCGGGTGCAAACTCCGGGAAGTCGAGGTGGCAGTGATGATCAACAAGCATCCTTGGCTCCGCCGTACTTCGCCTCTCCCCTTGGGGAGAGGCCGGTAGAGATCGCTAGATCGCTACCGGGTGTGGGGGCGCTGTGAACGCGACCACCGCTATCTTCTGTCTCGTCCAAGCCCCCTCACCCTAACCCTCTCCCCAGGGGGAGAGGGAAAAGAGCGCATGGCTAAGTCGCGCCTTGTTTGCCACCCTTTTTGGGCTTGGAGAGCGGCACTGCGGACGCCTTAGCCGCTTCCTCCGGATCGACATAGCGCGGAAAAACGCCTTGCGGCTCGGGGATCGGCGTGCCCGGTACGAGACGTCCCGCTTGCCCAAGCTTCGTGAAGGCGCGCTCATCGGCGCCCGTGCCGGGCAAGATAAGGTCGAGCAGCTTTGCGGTCAGTTCCGGCATTACCGGCTGGGCCAGGATGGCGAACTGGCGCACGATTTCCGCCGTCACATAAAGAACAGTCTCCATGCGCTTCGGATCGGTCTTCTTCTTCGCCCACGGCTCTTCTGAGGCGAAATAGCGGTTGGCGTCCGCGATCACGCTCCAGACGGCGTCGAGGTAGCGGGTGACGGCCTGCTTATCCATGGCGGCGCGGACTTCGGCATAGAGCGCGTCGGTTGCGCTCAAGATGGCGGTGTCCTCGGCGGTATACTCACCGGGCTCCGGGATCTTGCCGTCGCAGTTCTTGAAGATCATCGACAGCGAGCGCTGCGCGAGATTGCCGAGGTTGTTGGCGAGATCGGCGTTGATGCGGTTGGCGATCGCCTCCTGCGAATAGTTGCCGTCATGGCCGAACATGACTTCGCGCAGGAAGAAGTAGCGCACCTGATCGCGGCCGTAAGCGCGCACAAGGTCGAACGGATCGACGACATTGCCGACCGACTTGGACATCTTCTCGCCTTTGCTCAGCACGAACCCGTGCGAGAAAATCCGCTTCGGTAATTCGATGCCTGCCGACATCAGGAAGGCGGGCCAGTAGACGGCATGAAAGCGCACGATGTCCTTGCCGATGACGTGCACGTCGGCGGGCCAAAAATCTGCGCGTGCACCCTTCGGTGTGTTCAGGAGGCCAGTGGCGGTGATGTAGTTGGTGAGGGCGTCCACCCACACGTACATGACGTGACTGGGGGCGCCGGGAACCGGAATGCCCCAGTCGAGCGTCGAGCGCGAGATCGAGAGATCCTCGAGCCCGCCCTTGACGAAGCTGACGACCTCGTTGCGGCGCTCGGGCGGCAGGATGAAATCCGGGTTGGCCTCATAGTGGGCGAGCAAGCGCTCCTCATAGGCCGACAGGCGGAAGAAGAAAGTTTCCTCTTCCGTCCATTCGACGGGCGTGCCGGTCGGCGTGGCGTAGCGCGCGCCATCCTCGCGCACTTCCGTCTCGGCTTCCTTGTAGTAGGTCTCGTCGCGGACCGAGTACCAGCCGCCGTACTTCTTCGAGAAGATGTCGCCGGCGGCGTCCATGCGCCGCCAGATTTCCGCGCACGCCTCGTAGTGGCGCTCTTCCGTCGTTCGGATGAAGTCGTCGTGCGAAAGACCGAGCAGCTCCGCCATCTCGATGAAGCGCGCCGCATTGCGGTCGGCGAGCGCGCGGGGCGTCAGGCCTTCCTTGGCGGCCGTCTGCTTCATCTTGAGGCCGTGCTCGTCCGTGCCGGTCAGGAAGAAGACGTCGCGGCCGTCGAGGCGTTCGAAGCGGGCGATGGCGTCGGTGGCGATCGCCTCGTAGGCGTGGCCGATGTGCGGCGCGCCATTCGGATAAGAGATCGCGGTGGTGATGTAGAATTTCTCTCGACCGCTCATGCTGCCTCGTAGGGACCTCGTTGGGATCGCGCTCTCGCCAGACAATCTCGTCTAGCGATCTGGCCGCCGGGCGCGGCCTCAACCTCGTGAGGCGGCGTCGAGCTTCGAAAAGACATTCAGGATCAGAGCCTTCCGGTCGAGGTTCAGTGCCTCGGCATCGGCCTTCTCCGCGGCCACTCTTTCCCACAAGCCGGCCCAGGTGGCAAGCCGCTGCGGGCCGATGAGCCGGCTGGCCCGGACAATCTCCGCCTGGGTGCCCTGCCCACGCGCCTCGACGCTGACAAGCCGGGCGATGGCATCCATCAGCAGCTCGAAAAACAGCTGATAACGCTGCTCGGCCGCCTGGCCCGACAGTTCGTCGCCGAGGGTATGCACGGCGCCCCAGTCGATCTGCGGCAGACCGTCCAGGATCTTGATGATCCGCTCGTGCAGCGCCAGCCCCTTGGCGGCATGCAGCGAGAGGACGCGGCGCACACTGCCGCCCGAGAGGGCCGCCAAGCGCTCCCATTCGGAAGGTTGCGGGGCGGCGCTCGCCACCTCCTCATTGCTCGCCGCGAAGGCTTGGCTTACGGCGCGCCGCAGCGGCTCTTCCTCGAGCGCCGCGAGGTCCAACATGCGCACGCGCGACCGCAGCGTGACGAGCAGCCGGCCGGGCGCCGAGGAGATCAGCAGAAATATCGTGCGGGGCGGCGGCTCTTCGAGCGATTTCAGCAGGGCGTTGGCGGCCGACACGTTGAGCTCGTCGGCGCGGTCGACGATGACGACGCGCCAGGCGCCGTCCTCGCCGGTCCGGCCGAGGAAGGTCTTGAGACGGCGAACCTCGTCGACCGGGATGGACGCGGGAAAGCGTTTGGCCTTGATGTCGTAGGCGCGCCGAATGACGAGCAGGCCCGGATGCGACAGGGCAAGGATCTGGCGTGCGGCGCGCGTCTCCATGCCGACATCGAGCGAATCCGATTGGCGTTCGCCCGGCTCGGCCAGGGCATGGCGCGCGAAGCGATACGCGAGCGTCGCCTTGCCGATACCCTCCGGGCCTGCGATCAGCCAGCCGTGATGCATGCGGCCGGACTCGAATGCAGACTGCAGCGTTCGCTCGGCGGGTTCGTGGCCATAAAGGCGCGGCGTGGCGCGCGGGTGCGCGAAGCCGTCGAGACGGTCGGCCTCGGGAAATTCCTCGATCTCGTGGAGAGCGGGCGCGCGAGCCATCAGGTCCGCGCCCCGGCGACGAAGCGCGTGGAGAGCGTGCGCCAGATGTCGGCCGCGATCTCGTCAGCCGTGCGGCCGCCGTCCATGAGCACGCAGCGCTCGGGCTCGGCTTCGGCGGCTTGGCGGAACGCGTCGCGCAGCTTGATGTGGTAGCTCGCGTGCTCGGCATCGAAACGCGTCAGCGCGCCTCGGGCTTCGGTGCGCTTCAAGCCTTCCTCGGCCGGGACGTCGAGCACGAAGGTCAGGTCGGGGAACGTCGGCGCGACGGAGTGCATTTCGATCGCGCCGATGAGGTCGCCGGGCACGCCGCCGAGGAGGCCCTGGTAGACGCGCGTCGAGTCGATGAAGCGATCACAGAGGACCCATGTCCCGTGTTTCAAGGCGGGGCGGATCACCTTGGCCACGTGCTCGGCGCGGGCGGCGGCAAACAGCAAAAGCTCCGTCACCGGTTCGGGAGACGCGCCCAGCACGACCTCGCGAATGCTTTCGCCGAGCGGCGTGCCGCCCGGTTCGCGCGTGATGACGGTTTCGATGCCGCCGGCGCGCAGGCGCTCGGCCAAACGGGCGACCTGGGTGGTCTTGCCCGCCCCCTCGCCGCCTTCGAATGTGATGAATTTTCCACGTGTCATTTTCGGCCTTTCTGGGGGCGGACACTAGTGGCAGATCCGGCCGGATGGAAGGTGCGTGCGGACGCATCGCGCCCGCCGTGGCCTTTGCGCCAGACGCACGCGTGGCCGTCCGCATGTTTCGGCGGGTTTTGGGCTGTACCACATCGCGATCTACAGGGCGTCTGCCCTCAGGGTGACGCCGTGCGCCGCAGGGACGGGACAACACGCAAAGCGAGGTGCAAGAGAGAATCGACGCCGCGCCAGACGAAGCTCGCCTCGTCGACGTCCTGCTCGGCATAGAGAGGCGTCTCGCTGACGGCGATCGGTTCGCTGCTGCCGGGCGCCGTGCTCGTGACCCGGAACATGGCCACCTGATCGCCCTTGCGGACGGGCGGCTTCAACGGGCCCTCGTAGACGATCTCGCCGCGGATCTTTTGGTTCACCGGGTATTTGGGCAGGATCACTTCGAGATCGCCCTCGCCGCCCAGCGGGACATAGAAATCGCTGCCGCCCCAGACCCGCGCATAACCGATGGCCTCACCGGCATTGAACAGCTTGGCGCGCGATACGCTCTTGGCGCCCCACTCCAGCATGCGCTGGGTTTCCGACTTGCGCTCTTTTTCGTTCGGCAATCCGGCCATGACGCCAATCAGGCGGCGGCCGTCGTTCATCGAGGACACCACGATGCCGTAGCCGGCCTCTTTCGTGTGGCCGGTCTTCATGCCGTCGACGCCGAGGTTTTCCTCTCGCAGCAGCGGGTTGCGGTTGTAGAACTTGTGCTTGCGGTACTGGAATTCGCGCTGGCCGAAGATCTTGTAGTAC
Source organism: Hyphomicrobium sp. (assembly GCF_051860585.1). Classification (GTDB taxonomy): domain Bacteria; phylum Pseudomonadota; class Alphaproteobacteria; order Rhizobiales; family Hyphomicrobiaceae; genus Hyphomicrobium_C. The sequence continues at coordinate 105,736 of NZ_JBHYDS010000009.1, read as the reverse complement.
TCCGGGTACTCCTTGATGAGATACCGCGCGAGCAGGGTCAGTTCGCGCGCCGTCATCAGGTGTTCGGGATGATGCAGGCCTGTCGGATTGCGAAACGTCGACTTCTTGAGACCGATGCGCCGGGCCTCCGCCTCCATCATCGTCGCAAACTTGTCCACCGAGCCGGCCATGTTTTCCGCGACCGTGATGCACGCGTCGTTGCCGGACTGGACGATGATGCCCTGGATCAACTCGCTGATCGGCGTCGAGGTGTTGATCGGAATGAACATCGCCGAAGTGCCGGACGGGGCGCCGCCCGTGCGCCAGGCGTTCTCGCTCGTTTTGAATTCGTCCTCGGGCTTGTACTTGCCGTCCTTCAAGGCCTTGAACAGCACCGCGAGCGTCATGAGCTTGCTCATGCTCGCTGGCGGGATCAACTGGTCGGCCGCTTTCTGGAAGATGATCGAGCCCGACGCGTAATCCATCAGGATGGCGTTCGGCGCGGTCGTCGTGAAGCCACCGGACTGCTGTGCGCGCGCAGCCGGGACAAGCGCCAGCAGAAAGCCAGCGAATGCGGCGGCGATCGTCAACTTGCGGTGCATGAACTGAGGAATCCTCGCGCCGGGCGGCCGATGGGGCGAACTATGGCCCGGCGCGGCTCTAAGTCAATGCGGTCCGTCTCCTAATCCGGAGTGGAGTTGGCCTAATCCGAAGCCGTGTTGCTGGACGTCTGCCAGTCCTTCGCATGCATGAAGATCGTGCCGCTCTCGAAGGCCCGGGCATCGTAGAACGGCAGCACGCGCTCGAACGAGACCGAGATGGGTTTCGGCTCCTGCTTCAGGCCGAGACCGTTCGATCCCTCCGCGGGCGTCAGGGTGAGCTTGAACTCGTAGGGTCCGACCTCGCGGATAATCTGTTCGGGCTTCTCTTCCTCGCCGCGGGTGTAGAACAGAATCGAGTCCGTGCGGCTCGAACGGCCTTCGAGCGCGATCGGGGCGAAGCCCGTGAAACTCTTCGTGCGGGCGCGCTCCATGGACCAGACGCCGAACTCGGCGGCATAGAAGTGCTTCGTCTGCTTGGTTCGCGGGTCGGTGACGGCGAGGTCCATGTGCAGGATGGTACCGGATTGGGCGCCATCGTTCGCGATCGTGACCGGGATCGAGATCATCTCGAAGTTCGTGTTCTGATAGGGAGCGGCGTAGTAAATAACTCGCGGCACGTAGGCGCGCAGATCGGCGCTTTTGAGCGACGTATCCCACAGGCTGTAGGCCGAAAACAGGACTGCGAGCGCCGAGAGCACCGTCGCTCCCAGCCCACCATGAAAGTGCCTCGCATTGTCCGTGGTGATCTCCGTGGCGTCCTGCTGGATTTCGCCGATTCTGAGTTTGGTCATTCTCGTCCCTCCCACTCAACCCCATTGGCACCCCATTTGCCGATGCCCAAAAGGCTCACCAATCCGGCAATGGTGTGGCCCCGCGCTGTAGCGAAAATGTCTTTTGGCATCGCTTCTGCGTCGATTCCACCGAAGAAGCTGGCGTCGCGGATTGACATCCGGGCGGCAGCCATCAAGCTCTCGTACAGGGGTACGAAGGCGACGATGCTTGGCGTGTCTCGATCTCACACGGTTTCTTGATGGTTGGACGCGGTCCGGAGGGTAGCGAATGGTCGCGGGTTCGCGATACGCGATTGCCCCGATACCGACAAGTCGCCACCGGCTGGCGGTTGCAGAAGCCGCCTTGCTCGTCACCCTTGTGTTGGCTCCCTACCCGGCACATGCCCAAGACCCGATGCGTCTCTACGGCACTGGCGGGCTGAGTGTCCGAGCGCATATCGAAGCCGGCGTGAATGCCGTGGCCGAACAGCAATTGTTCTGGGATCTGGCCAGCGTAACAACGCCGCCGGCGATTTTCGAGCCCAACAAGAATTGGCTGGAGAGCTACGTCAAACCCGGCATCAGCTTTTCCGCGCCGCTTGGCAACGGCCTGATGGCTTATGGCAAGCTTTCCGCCGTGACATCCGGAACCCGCGGATTTGATGCCTTTGAATCCGGCGACACCGCGCAGACGACTTTCGAAGAGGGTTATCTCGGTTTGCGCTCCGCCGATTCCGGTGAGCCTTCCGTGGATTTTTCCGTCGGCCCGCGGGAATTCAAGGCCGGCACCGGAATGCTGCTCGCCAACGGTGGAACCAGCGGTTTCGAGCGCGGCGCGCTCAAGCTCGGTCCGCGCAAAGCCTGGGAGTTCGCCGCTCTTGGACGTGCCCGCTCCAATGCCGTTTCCGCTACGGCATTTTACATCGATCCCAATGAAGTCCCGAGCAGCAATACGTTCACGGAGATCGCCGGCGCCGACGTTCGCTACGATGGCTCGCGAGGCGCGTTCGCGGGGGTGACCGTTGCGCACGTGCTGGATTCGTCGGCTCCCTATCCGAAGGCCGCACCGGGAGGGATAGGGCCGCCGAGCCTGATTGCGAACGGCCGAGCCGGGCTGAGTTTTATCAATCTCTACTTGCGCACCAATCCATTTGCGGACGGCGTTCTCGAGCCCTTATTCGTCGGAGCCGATTTCGCTTATGAATGGAACCCGAGCGTCGATCTCCAGGCCTGGGGCGGTCGCATCCAAATCGGCTACACCTTCGCGCACACCCCTTGGAAGCCGACGCTAACCTATTCGTACCAGACATTTTCCGGCGACGATCCTTCGACACCCGAGCTCGAGCGTTTCGACCCCCTCTATTTCGAGGGGACGCCGAGCTCCTGGTCGACTGGATCGAAGTCGTCGATGGTGTTCATCAACTCCAACGTCAACGCGCACCAATTGAGCCTGAGCGTCACGCCAACGGCGGACGATACGCTGACGCTGCGCTATTCCTCCATCAACGCCAATGAAATGCTAAGCCCATTGCAATTCGGACAGGCCACCCGTCTCGTCGTTGTGGGCGACAACGCCTTCTTGATCACCGGGGTCACAAGCCCGCATCTCGCAGACGACGTTTTTCTCGAATACATTCGCAAGCTGAACCCCAATACCTACCTGACCGGCGGCTTGAGCTTTTCATCCCCCGGGCCGGGCATCGCCTCGATCGGCGATGCGACGCCGCCCACGTGGACAGGAGGTTTCGTCAATGTCGTGGTCAGTTTCTGAGGGTGCCGCGGTTTCGGACCTGGGCACCAAAAGATCGCACGCATGTGCGCTGGCACCAATGTTTGTCATCGCTTTCGGCGCACTCGCGGGACCTGCGACCGCCGGGGCCGAGGACGCCGCGGCGTTGTCGGCCGAAGCCTCCGATCCGCGCACACTTGGATGGATGACCGGCTTCCCGCCGCCAGCCGACAAGATCATCCGGTTTACCGACAGCGATTACTTCAGCTTCCCCAAATTGCGCTGGACCGTCTGCCATTTCCGTCAGCTCATGCCGACAATCGGAGTGCGCCGCGGGCTGGGCGATCCCTTGCCGTTCAAGCGCAACATCGACGCGTCGATCGACAACGTCACCTTCACTCCACTCGGCGGCGGCACCGAGATGACATGGCGTGCCTCACTCGCCGCGAACTACACCGACGGCATCGTCATCCTTCATGACGGCGTGATCGTCTATGAGCGATATGCCGGGTGCCTCGACGAAGGCGGCCAACATGGCGCGATGTCGGTCACCAAATCGCTCACCGGGCTGCTGGGAGAGATGCTCGTCGCGGACGGTGCGATCGACGAAACCGCGAAGGTCGGTACGATCGTGCCCGAATTGGCCAAGAGCGCGTTCGGCGACGCGACGGTCCGGCAGGTGCTCGATATGACGACCGGGCTGCGTTACAGCGAGGACTACGCGGATCCGAAGGCCGACGTCTGGGTCTACGGCGCCGCGGGCAATCCGTTGCCCAAACCGGCCGACTATGCCGGCCCGCGCAGCTATTTCGAATATTTGGAAACCGTCCAGAAGAGCGGCGAGCACGGCGCGGCCTTCGGCTACAAGACCATCAACACGGATGCGCTCGGCTGGGTTATCGCGAGAGTGACCGGAAAATCCGTCGCGGACCTGTTGTCGGAGCGGATCTGGAGCAAGATGGGCGCCGAGCAGGACGCCTACTACACGGTCGATTCCATCGGCACGCCCTTCGCGGGAGGTGGCCTCAACGCCGGCCTGCGCGACCTGTCCCGGATCGGACTGCTGCTGCTCGATGACGGCGTCATCAACGGCCGCCGCCTGGTGCCCCAAGCGGCGATCGCGCGCATTCGGGCCGGGGGCGACACGGAGCTGTTCAAGAAGGCGGGCTACGGCCTGCTCAAGGGATGGAGCTACCGCGGCATGTGGTGGGTGTCCCACAACGAGCACGGCGCCTTCATGGCGCGCGGCGTGCACGGCCAGGCGATTTATATCGACCCGAAAGCCCGCATGGTTATCGCCCGGTTCTCGTCGCATCCCCAGGCTGGGAACGCCGCCAACGATCCCACCTCCCTGCCCGCCTACGACGCCGTGGCCAAGCACCTGATGAAATGAGCGTTAGGGCCGACCATCTTTAGAGAGAATGGGTGGTCAATTCAGAGGGGGGGCCAAGCTCGCGCCGGCCGCCCTCAGGCCCAGGCGGCCCGTGCCCGCTCCCGGGGGGGGTGGGTAGGCTGGCCTTACCCACCCGAGTAGGACGATGTGCTGCGCGAGCGGGTCGTTGCCCGGGGGTGGGGGGGTCTTTATACCCTGAACGAGCTTCGAGCACTTCACCGACGACCCGGCATGCGGCGTCCCCGCGGCCTGGCATCAAAGAGTGAAGGCCCCTGGGGGAAACAAGATATGCGGACTAACAAAGTCGTTTCGGCTGACGAAGCTATTGCGCGCATTCGTGACAACGATGTGATCGCGACCACAGGGTTCGTGCAGAGCTGCATTCCCGAGATGCTTCACGCCGCCCTCGAGAAGCGCTTCGTCGAGACGAGCGCGCCGCGCGACCTGACGCTCATCATGTGCGCGGGCGCTGGCGACAGCAAAGGGCTCGGCACCGGCCGCCTGCATCACGAAGGCCTGCTCAAACGCGTCATCGCCGCCAACTTCGGGCGCATGCCGAAGGTCGCGCAGGCCGCCCAGGAGAACAAGATCCAGGGCTACAATCTTCCCCAGGGCGTCATTTCCAAGTTGTACCGGACATGCGCTTCCAGCAGCCCGGGGCTCTTTTCAAAGGTTGGCCTGCATACGTACGTCGATCCGCGTCTCGGCGGCGGCAAGGTCAACACCGTGACCAAGGAAGACCTCGTCAAGCTGGTCGAGGTCGAGGGCCAGGAGTGGCTGTTCTACAAGGCGACGCCGCTCAACGTCGCGCTCATCCGCGCCACGAGCGCCGACCCGCTCGGCAATCTCAGCATGGAGCGCGAGGCGCTGACGCTGGATGTGCTCGCGCAGGCCATGGCCGCACACAATAATGGCGGCCTCGTCATTGCGCAGGTCGAACGCATCGTCGCCGAGGGCTCGATCAAGCCGAAAGACGTCAAAGTGCCCGGCATTCTCGTCGATTGCGTCGTGATCGCCGATCCGCCCGAGATGCACCGCATGAACTACGGCGTGCTCTACGATGCCGGCCTTGCCGGTGAAGTTCGCGTGACCGTCGACAGCCTGCCGACCATGAACCTCGACGAGCGCAAGATCATCGCGCGGCGCGCCGCGTTCGAACTGCCGCCCAACGGCGTCATCAACCTCGGTGTCGGTGCACCGGACGGCGTCGCCAATGTCGCCAATGAAGAGAAAGTCACGCCCTACCTCGTCATGACGACGGAGGCCGGAGCGGTCGGCGGTGTGCTCGCGGGCGGATCGAGCTTCGGCTCATCGGCGAACGCGCATTCGATCCTCGACCAGAACCAGATGTTCGATTTCTATCACGGCGGCGGCCTCGATCTCACCTGCCTCGGCATGGCGGAGTGCGACAGCCTCGGCAACGTCAACACGAGCAAGTTCGGCGGCAAACTGAACGGCTGCGGCGGCTTCATCGACATTTCGCAGAACGCGCGCGCGGTGGTGTTCGCGGGCACGTTCACGGCAGGCGGGCTCGAAATCGCCATCGAGGACGGCAAGATTCGCATCGTCAAGGAAGGGCGCGCCAAAAAATTCGTGAAGCAGGTGGAGCAGGTGACGTTCTCCGGTCAGTACGCCGCGCAGAAGTCTCAGCCGGTCATCTACGTCACGGAACGCTGCGTGTTCCAGCTCACGGACCACGGCCTCGAGTTGATCGAGGTGGCGCCCGGCATCGACATCGAGCGGGACATCCTTCCGCACATGGCGTTCAAGCCGCATATCCACAAGCCGATCACGATGAACCCGCGGCTGTTCCTCAACGAGCCGATGGACCTGCTCGCCGATCTCCTGAACGTCAAACTCGCCGAGCGCGTCAGCTACGATCCGGCCCGCAACATTCTCTCCGTCGACCTGCAAGCCTGGAGCGTGCGCAAGAAGGCCGATGTCGCCGACCTGCAGAAGGTGCTCGTCGCCGCGTGCGAGAAAGCGGGCAAGCGCGTCAACTCGCTCGTCAATCAGGACAGCTGCCGGATCGCGGAAGATCTCTATGACGAGTACGCCGACATGGTCGCGTACATGGTCAAGCATCACTACGAGCGCACGGCGCGCTACGCGACGAGCGAACTCACGCGCCTGAAGCTTCAGGATGCGCTGCGCCGGCGTGGGCTCAAGACGCAGGTCTATGAGAACGCCAAAGACGCGTCCGCCGTGCTCGAGGAGGAGCGTGTCTAGGGCCGCTTAAGGCCTCCGCTGGTCAGGGCCCCGGACAGGATTTCGAGGGCCTTGACAAGCTGGGCGCGATTTTGCGCCGCGCCGAGCGCGAGACGGATCGCGCCGGGCGGTTCCGCGTCGACCGCGAAGGCATCGGCGGTCACGACTGCCAACCCGCGGCCATGCAGTTCAGCAGCGAAGCGCCCGGCCGGCAACCCGTCCGGCAGAGGCACCCACGCGTGGAGCCCTTGCGGGTGCGCCGCAAAGCTGTCTGGACCTAGGATTTTGCGGGCGAGGCTTTGGCGGGCAACGGCTTCCGCGCGTACGGCATCGACGATGGCGGATGCCGTGCCGTCCCGCATCCAGCGCGTCAGCACGGCTGCCATCAACGGCACCGACATTTGCAGCATGGCTCGCAACCGCTTCGCCACCTTCTCCGAAGCCTGCGTGTCGGGCGTGACCAGGATGGACGCTCGAAACCCGGGCGCGATGCATTTGGCGAGGCTGGCCGCGAGGTAGCTCCGGTCCGGGATGAGCGCGGTCAGCGGAAGCGATCCGGGAGCAAGAAACGAATAGGGGTCGTCCTCGATCAGGACGAGGCCGCGTTTGCGGATGACGTCCGCGATCCGGCGGCGGCGCTCCTCCGGCATGGTGATCGTCGTTGGATTGTGGATCGTCGGCATCAAATAGACGAGCTTCGCGGCGTGAGCGCGCGCCGCCCGGTCCAGCGCCGCGGGGATCATTCCGTCGCCGTCCATCGCGACACCTGCGAGCGTGACGCCCACGGCCGTCGCCACCGCCTTGATGCCGGGATAGGTCAGGCATTCCGTGAGAACCGTGTCCCCTGGCTGCGTGTGCGCGGCCAGGAGGGCGTACAAAGCCGCTTGCGTTCCCGGCGCGAGGAGCACGCGATCCGCCGTTACGCCCGGCAAGACCGCGTCCATCCAGGCGGCCGCGATCTGGCGTTCGTTCAGCGTTCCCGCCGGCTGTTGGTAGGCGAAGTAGGCGGCAAAGCCAGGACCGGCGCGGATTTCACCGAGGCTGTGCGCGAGGCGTGAATCGAAACGCGCATGGGCGGGTTGCGGGGGGAGGTTCATCGAGAGATCGATGCCGGGGGACGCGAGCGGGCGTGTGGACTGTGGGGCCGCTCCCTTGACGTACGTTCCGCGTCCGACGCGCGCTTCGGTCAGCCCCTGGCGCCCGGCTTCGGTGTAGGCACGCGTGACGGTCGTGACGTCGACACCCAGCGCCGTCGCCAAGGCCCTGTGGGTCGGAAGGGGTTGCCCGCTGTGGACGCGACCGGCCGCGATGTCGTCCGCCAGCGCGTTGACGATGCGCTGGTAGATCGGCCCCTGACGGTCGGAGATTGTCGGTGTCCAATCCATACAATTGGGTCATTTCGCGCGTTGTGGATCCATACAATCGTGGGTATCGTCCAGGAAATCAATAAGGCGACCCGAGGAGACCTCAGATGACCGCTGCCGAGCCATCCATGAAGTTGGCGCTCTTGCGCGGGGCGCGCTGCAAGTGCCCCGAATGCGGCGAAGGCCGTCTGTTCGGCAAGTTCCTCAAGGTCGTCGAGTCCTGCCCGTCGTGCGGCGAGGAGTTGCATCATCACCGCGCCGACGACATGCCGGCTTACATCGTCATGTCCATCGTCGGCCACATCGTCGTCGGCCTCGTGCTCTGGGCGGAGTTCACATACGCGCCGCCGGTCTGGGTGCACTGGTCGCTTTGGCTGCCGCTCACGGTTATTCTCACGCTCGTTCTCTTGCAGCCAGTGAAGGGCTTCATCGTCGCGCTCCAGTGGAAGCTCCGCATGCACGGGTTCGGCGTCAGCCGTTCCAACACGCCCACGCCCGCCCCCGCCGTCGCGGGCTAATCACCACCAACCGCCGCGGCCGATTTCGTCCGCCGGCCCTACCTTAGGCTCCCGATACCAGTGCGCGCCGCGCCCGACAGTCTCTCGTTGCGCGACGCGCTGCTGGCGCTTGCGGTGACGGCTGTCTGGGGCTCGAACTTCGTCGTCATCTACGTCGGACTCGAGCATCTTCCGCCTCTCCTGTTTGCAGCGCTCCGCTTTACCTTCGCACTCTTGCCCGCCGTGCTGTTCCTGAAGCGGCCGGCGGTGCCGTGGCTGAACCTCGCGGCCTACGGTGTTTTCGTCGGCGCAGGGCAGTTCGGCCTGCTCTACACCGCCATGCACGGGATGATCACTCCGGGACTGGCGTCACTTGTCGTGCAGACGCAGGTGTTCTTCACCGTTCTGCTGGCCGCCATGATTAGTCGGGAACGACTCGGCGCCTATCAGGTCGTCGCGCTAGCGATTGCGTTCTCTGGCTTGCTCATCATTTTGCAGCATACCGACGCGACAACAACACTCCTAGGCCTTGCGCTCGTGCTTGCGGCAGCAGCCAGCTGGGCGCTGAGCAATATTATCGTTCGTTCGACTCCCAACGTCGACATGTTGGCTTACGTCGTGTGGGGAAGTCTTTTCGCGCCATTGCCGCTGTTTGCGCTGTCGTTCGCGTTCGAAGGCTGGCCGGCCATTCAGACGGGACTCACCAACTCGACTGTCGCCACGTGGGCCTCAGTTGCCTGGCAGTCCTTTGCTAATACCCTGTTCGGGTATGCGGTATGGAGCGCGCTGCTGTCGCGTTATCCCGTCGCCACGATCGCGCCGATGTCGCTGCTGGTGCCAATCTTCGGGATGGGGGCGTCGGCCGTTTGGCTCGGCGAGCCGCTGGATGACTGGAAGCTCTGGGCGGCAGCCTTCGTCATGTGCGGTCTCGCGCTCAACCTGTTGTGGCCGCGGCTGCGCAAGCCGGTTGCGGCCTAGAGCCGTTCCGCTCTAAGCGGAACCGCGGAACGGCTCTAGGTTTTTGTTTTGTCGCGCTTCTTACCGGACACTGTCGCTGGCATGGCTCCGCCATGACCGGTTCCCACTTTTCCGGAAGCACTCTAGCCGGCGGAGATCGCCATGTCCTTCTGCGGCTCGCCGTCGACCGCTTTCGGGATCGTGAAGCCGCCTTCCGACACCATGCGCGCGAACAAGCCCTTCCCCGCCGCAAGCTCCGCGAACCTGCCCCGCTCGACGATGCGCCCCTGGTCGAGGACGAGGATTTCGTCGGCATTGGCGACAGTCGACAGGCGGTGCGCGATGATGAACGTGGTGCGGCCCGCGCGCAGGCGGTCGAGCGCGCGCTTGATGCGGGCCTCCGTCTCGGCATCGAGGGCGCTGGTCGCTTCGTCGAGCACGAGGATGGGCGCGTCCTTCAGGATGGCGCGCGCGATGGCGATGCGCTGGCGTTCGCCGCCGGACAAGGCCACGCCCCGCTCGCCGATGACGAAGCCGTAGCCTTCCGGCTTGCGGGCGATGAAGTCGTGCGCTTCGGCCATGCGCGCGGCGTGCTCGACCTCGGCCATCGTGGCGCCCGGCCGGCCAACGGCGATGTTGTCGCCAATCGAGCGGTTGAAGAGGCCCGCATCCTGGAAGACAACGGCGATCTGCTGGCGCACCGATGCGAGCGTCACGCCGGTAATGTCGTGGCCATCAATCAGCACGCGGCCGGCCTCGGGATTGCGCAAGCGCATGAGCAGCGAGGCGGTGGTGGATTTCCCCGAACCGGTCGGGCCGACGAGCGCGACGGTCTGTCCGGGCTTCGCGTTCAGAGTGAGATCGAAAACGCCTTGCTCCGTGTCGGGAAAGCGGAAGCTCACGCCCTCGTAGCGCACATCCCCTTTGACCGGCGGCAGCGGCTGGGCGCCGGGGCGCTCGGAAATTTCATCGCGCTCGTCGAGCAGCGCAAAATAGGCCCGCATGATCGGCGCGCGCCGGTGCATGGCCGTGACGAAGCCGGATATCTGATCGAGCTTGGCGATCAGGAGGCTGGCGAAGCCCACGAACGAGACGATCTCGCCGACCGACAGTTCGCCACGGCCAGCGAGCACCGCACCGGTTGCGAACACGGCAACCATGGTGATGGTCGCGGCGGCGCGTTGCAGGACCGTCAGGATTCCCCACCAGGTCAGCACGGGGTATTGCGCGGCAAGAAGGTCGCTCATGACGGCGCGCATGGCGTCGGTCTCGGCGCGCAGCCGCGCGAAGCTCTGGACGACCGTGACGTTGCCGATCACGTCGCCCACGCGCCCGTAAACGGCGGAATTGTAGCGCTCGACGTTCGCCTGCCCGGCCTTTGTCTTGCGCATGACGAGCGCGTTCATGGCGATGTAGGCGACGGCAAGCACGCCGAGGATGGCGGCCATGCGCGGATCCATGTGGATCGCCGCGGGCACCAGCATCACCACGCCCGCAACAGCCGTCACCTGCTCGCGCATGGCCCCGAGCCACAACCAGAACAGGGAATCCGTGCCTTGGAGAAGTGAGCGGACGACGGCACCCGAGCCCCGGCTGGCGTGATAGCCCTGCGGCAGGGTGATGGCGCGCTCGAAGGCGTCGGCCATGGCGGCCAGATGGCGGCGATGGGCCAGGCGGTCGGCGAACACCGCGACGACGACGCTCGCCAAGATGCCGAACAGACCGAGCGCGGCCCAAAGTCCGATTGTGGGAAACGCCGCCTCGCCCCGCGAGAGCGCGTCGACCACGCGGCCGAGCAGGATCGGCTCGGCAAGCTGCACAAAGCCGATCGCGACCGACGCCAGCGCGAGCGTGACGGCCAAGGCCTTTTCGGACGAGAGCTGTGAGAGAGCACGCGTGTAGAGGCGTACGAGATCCATGCGTGGCGGCGCTCCAGGCTTCTTCGACCGGGCGCCTATCTTAGTCGGACGCAAAGCGCGGCAACATGCGTTGTTTCGCGCGGCCGCACGTCTTTTCGCGTGACCGCACTGGCGGTAGCGGTGTGCGGAGCTACTCGGTGAAGGCGATGGCCTGACGGAGCCTGTCGATCGTGTAGGGCTTGCTGACGATGGCGGCGTCGGCGAAATGGACCGGGAATGCGTCCCGCTCGCCGTAGCCGGTCGCAAAGGCGAACCGCACGCCGAGGGCAAACAGCCGCTCGGCCACGTCGAAGCTCTTTTCTTGGCCCAGATTGACGTCCAGAAGGCAAAAATCCGGAACCTGTGCGGCGATCATTTCGAGGGCTTCCTCGACCGTGCCTGCGGTGCGGACGCTGGTGACGCCAAGCTCTGTCAGCATCTCCTGCGTGTCCAAGGCTATCAGGAAGTTGTCTTCGACGATGAGAACGTCTTTCGGCGGGCGCGGCGTCAGCTCAGGCTCACTATCGGACGTGCCCATAACTGGCTCACTGGTCTGGAGGTCGATGCGGAAGGAACGATCTGCGTGATCCACCTGCAAACTCCTGCTCAAAGTCAGGGCGCCAGTGATCGATCTCGATTTCTGGCCGCCTGGGATGCGTCACGGAAACCAAGTGCAGAACGTGTTTAGGAGTGCTCTCACGAGCAGATCGAAATGAACTTTCAACCTCACTTCGACCGCAATCACTCAAGCAGTTAACCCTTGCGGTGTCTGTGCACTTGTGCACACAAGGGACAGGATAGGGGTTCACAGGTGTTTGAATGGTTCTTGAAAGTAGCTCGCGGCCGGGCGACGACGAAATTTGCGAAAGCAACCTATTGCGGGCTTTGCGCCGTGACGATTTCGCGTTGATCAAGCCGCATCTGAGCGTCATCGATTGCGAGGGCGGGCAGGAGCTTTACAAGCCTGGAGACAACGTCGCCACGGTTTACTTCCCCTGCGGCCCTAGCCTCATTTCCTACCTCGTCGCGAACGCGGACGGACGCGATGTCGAGACGATCCTGATCGGCCGCGAAGGCGCCGTCGGTGGTATCGTCAGTTTGGGAAATCTGCCCGCCTATTGCCGCGTCGTCGTGAAATTCGGCGGCCGGTTCAGCTCCATGCCGGTGAGCCAGCTCGAAGCGGCCAAAGCGCGCTCGCCGAGCCTGCGCTCGCTTTTCGCTCGCTATGCCGATTGCCTGCTGGCGCAGATCTTCCAGTCGACGGCGTGCAACGCAATCCACTCCATCGAACAGCGCACGGCGAAGTGGATCGTGTCGGCGATGGAGCGCACGGACAGCGAAGTCGTGCCGCTGACGCATGAAGAACTGGCGTCGATGCTTGGCGTCGGCCGGAGCTACACCAGCCGCGTAATCCAGACATTCAAGGCGGACGGCATTCTGGAAACGCGGCGCGGGTCGCTTGTCGTGCGTGATAAAAAAATGCTGGTGGAGCGCGCCTGCGCCTGCAACGACAGCGTCAAGGCGCATTTCGACGAGGTGCTGCGCGGCGTGTATCCCGAAGACTAGGGTCGCTTGCAGTTAGGCCACATCCGCCGCTCGCACTAGGCGCGGCGGCGCGGTAAGGTCCGGAAAATATTCCAGGGTGGTGACGATGCGCTTTGCGTTCGCGATTTCTACAGCCGTTGGCTTGCTTTTCGCGATGCCCATCCCGCCATCGCCGGCGCAGGATCTGTGGCAGTACATTGACCTCAACTCGGACGCCTTCACGAAGGCCGATGTCTCGCGCGCTGACGTCGAGGCGGCCATCGCGGCGGCGGGTTCTGCGGGGGCCGTGGATTTCAGCGGCAAGCAGCTCAACCGGCTCGACCTCTCCGGTCTCGATCTGCACGGCGCCAACCTTCAGGCGGCGCGCCTCAACGGCACGAACCTCACGGGTGCGAATCTCTCCGGCGCGATGCTCAATCAGGCCTGGGGCGTGGACGCAAACCTCACGAGCGCCAATCTCGAGGGCGCGAGCCTTGTCTCCTCCCAATTCCTGCGCGCGAAGCTCGACGGCGCCAACCTCTCGAAGGCGCGCGTGGCGTGCGACCTGTCCCAGGCGAGCCTGGTGGGTGCGCACCTCGACGGCATCAACATGACCGACGGCAAGCCCGCACGCGACAGCCGCCGCCATCCTTTCATCCTGCGCTCGGCCAAGCTCGACGGCGCGTCGCTCACGAACGCAGGGCTGATCGGCGTCGTCTTGGAATTCGCATCCCTCAAGGAGGCCAACCTGTCCGGCAGCGTGCTTGCGGGCGCGGCGCTCTCGGGGGCGGATTTCCATGGCGCGAACGTCGCGAAGGCCGATTTCAACGGGGCGGATCTCAGCTCGGCCCATATCGAAGCCCTGGTGGGCCGGGATCAGGCCGTGAACCTCGACAAGGCGCGCAACCTCGACCGGGCCTATTCGAATTAGCCGGCCTCAGGTCGAGCGGGTGCAGATCATTTTCTGAGCCACGTATCGCCGGGCAGCTTCAGCTCGGACAGCGGATTGTTCCAGCCCATCGCCGCGCCTTTGTGGGTCAACAGCAGCGCCGTGTCGTTGAGGGCCCGCAAGTGCGTTGCGATGGCCTCCCGAACCTTGCTGCGCCCATGCTTTTTGACCAGCATTTCGAATGCGTTGTAGGGCCACTGGTAGGACGAGGTGCGCAGGAGCGCAGGGACGATACGCTCCAACGGCGCGTTGAAGTCGAGATAGACGAGCTCGCTTTTGCCATCGATCGCGGGCAGATCGTGGACCTCGCCCGTATTCCGCAACATGTCGCTCGCGCCCCTCTGAAGCGCGAGGGCAGGCGCCGCTCCAAGCGCCGCGATGCAGAGAGCGGCCAGAGCGCAGACGTTCAAGTGACCTGTGGACATCATGCTCATCATGGGCGGTCTCCCAATCGACTGTCGCAAAACATTCAAAAACGCGTCGCGGCCGCGGTCAATCGAACGCGTCGCTTAGCGTGAATATTTCTGGGGACCGAGAGACTTAGCCGGGGTCGCTGCCCGCATTCCTGGCGGTCTGCTTACGTGCGCTGCAAAAAAAATCGATCGGCCCTCAGCCGGGCCGCACGCCTCAGGCGGCGTGATCAGGTCAATCCCGGTCGGGCGCGCCGGGCGGGAAATATTTCCGATAGGGGCGGGCTTCGTCGATGCAGCGCGCAACCGAAGGCCTCGCCAGCAAGCGCGCGCGGTAGGCCCGGAGATTGGCAAACTCGGGATCGATCTCTTGCACCCAGTCGGCATAGAAGAGGGACGGCGCGGCAGCGCAATCGGCAAGACCGAACGCATCGCCCGCGGCCCATTGCTTGCCCGCAAACGCGCCGTCGATCCACCTATAGGCGGTGTCGAGCATCTCGCGTGCATGAAGCACGCCATGGGGATCGCGCTTGCCGTCCGGGCGAAGGTGGTCGAGCACGATTTTCTGCATCGGCGTCATAATGTAGTTGTCGAAGATGCGGTCCCACATGCGCGCGTCGAGCGCGGCGCCGGCCTCTTCGGGAACGAGGCGCACGGCCCCCGGATGCCGTTGGTCGAGGTATTCGATGATCGTGCTCGATTCCAAGACCGTGCGGTCACCATCGGCGAGGACCGGCATCCGCTTCATCGGCCACAGGCTCGCCCAGTCCGCGCCGGCCTCAGGGTCTTCGCCGAGCACGCGATAGGTGAACGGCGTCGCGTTCTCATAGAGCGCGATCAGGGCCTTCTGGCAGTAGGACGAGAACGGGTGGGCGTAGAGCGTGAGCGGCATTGGGCGAGCCCATTCTTCGCGACCGTTGCGCGGCGCAAAGCTGGAGCTTTTTATACGAACATACGTCCGTTAGCCAAGGGGCCGTTCGGCGCTCACGCGCCCTTCATGCACTTCGTCACGAAACTCGTTTCCGCAGCGCCGTGCAGGTTCTTGGCCTTGGCATCCGTTTCGCACTTGGCCTTCGAGCCGGACGAGCATTTCTTGATGAAGCTCGTTTCGGCCGCTCCGTGAAGTTTTTTTGCGGCCGCTTGAGCCTGACAGCTGTCGTCGGCGTGAGCCGAGATGCTCAGTGCGCCCAGCAGGGCAAGCGTTGCAAATAACTTTTTCATCGTAATCTCCTTGGGGCTTGGCAGTGCACTGCCAGTTATAGTCCCGGAGATTGGCGGGGCGCGCTTACATCGCGCTTACAAATGCGTAAAGCGAGGCTCGCAGCAGGATTTAACCCGCTGCGAGCAATCCAAATTTGTCAATTTCGCCCTACCTCTCGAACCGCTTGAACTTGATGCGGTGCGGCTCGACGGAGGCTTCGCCGAGGCGGCGCTTTTTGTCTTCTTCGTAGGCCTCGAAGTTGCCCTCGAACCATTCGACGTGGCTGTCGCCTTCGAAAGCCAGGATGTGGGTCGCGAGACGATCCAGGAAGAAGCGGTCATGTGAGATGACCACGGCGCAGCCCGGGAAATCCTCAAGGGCCGCTTCGAGCGCGCCGAGTGTTTCCGTGTCGAGGTCGTTGGTCGGTTCGTCGAGCAGCAACAGATTGCCGCCCTCCTTCAGCATCTTGGCGAGATGCACGCGGTTGCGCTCGCCGCCCGAGAGCAGCCCGACCTTCTTCTGCTGGTCCGGTCCCTTGAAGTTGAACCAGCCGCAATAGGCGCGGCTCGACATTTCCTTCTTGTCGCCGAATTTCATGATGTCGAGGCCGCCCGAGATTTCCTCCCACACGGTCTTCTTGTCGTCGAGATGGTCGCGGCTCTGGTCGACGTAGGCGAGCTTGACCGTCGGGCCGAGCTTGATCGAGCCGCCGTCCGGCTGCTCCTTGCCCGTTATCATCTTGAAGAGCGTCGTCTTGCCGGCGCCGTTCGGGCCGATGACGCCGACGATGCCGCCCGGGGGCAGCTTGAAGGTCAGGTTATCGATCAGCAGGCGGTCGCCGAACGCCTTCGACAGTCCGTCGACCTCGACAACCATGTCGCCGAGACGCGGGCCGGGCGCGATCGAGAACGAGGCCTTGCCCAAGTCTTCGCGGCCCGATTCCTCCACGAGCTTGTCGAACGCCGAGATACGCGCCTTGGATTTCGCCTGCCGCGCCTTGGGCGACGAGCGGATCCATTCCAACTCGCGGGCCATCTGCTTCTGGCGGCCTTCCTCGGTGGCCTTCTCGCTCTCGGCGCGCTTGGCTTTCTGCTCGAGCCAGCTCGAATAGTTGCCCTTGTAGGGAACGCCCTGTCCGCGATCCAGCTCCAGCGTCCAGTCGGTGAGGTTGTCGAGGAAGTAGCGGTCATGCGTCACGAGAATGACGCAGCCTGTGTACTCCTTCAGAAAGTGCTCGAGCCAGGCGACGCTTTCGGCGTCGAGATGGTTGGTCGGCTCGTCGAGCAGCAGGATGTCGGGCTTCGACAGCAGCAGGCGGGTCAGCGCCACGCGGCGCTTTTCGCCGCCCGAGAGATTGGTCACCGGGCTGTCTCCGGGCGGACAACGGAGCGCGTCGAGCGCCTGCTCGACCTGGGTGTCGAGATCCCACAGGTCCAGCGCGTCGATCTGGTCCTGGAGCGCCGTCATCTCGTCGGCGGTCTCGTCGGAATAATTGGCGGCGATCTCGTTGTAGCGGTCGAGGATCGCCTTCTTCTCCGCCACGCCCTCCATGGCGTTGCCGAGCACGTCCTTCGAGGGATCTAGTTCGGGCTCCTGAGCCAGATAGCCGACTTTGACGCCGTCGGCGGGCTTCGCCTCGCCCAGGAAGTCGTCGACGGTGCCGGCCATGATCTTGAGAAGGGTCGACTTGCCCGCGCCGTTGAGGCCCACGACGCCGATCTTGGCGCCGGGCAGGAACGACAGCGAGATGTCCTTTAGGACCTGCTTGCCGCCTGGGTAGGCCTTGGAGAGCTTGTGCATGTGGTAGACGTACTGGTGGGCCGCAGCCATTCGGGCGCCTCTTCCTTTTTGAAGGTTTCGGGAGTTGGGCGGGTTTTAGCGGATCGGGCCGCCAATCTCAATCGCTGGAATACGGATCTGTAGGGTGCGGACCGGTTGCCCTTCCGCTCACCCCTTGCCATTTTCAAGGGGAAAACGCTCCCGGCAGAGGCCAGCCCCATGCAAAACCACGGCACTCAATCTTCCAAGGCGCCCTGCGCGATCACCGGGCGCGAGTGGCCCCGCCGGCAACTCGTGAACCTGGAGACGATCCGGCCGAGCCTGGCCGAACTCATCCACCGCGACTTCCCGGACTTGCCGCCCGACGCGCTGGTCTCACGGGCGGAGCTCGCACGCTATCGGACGCTCTATGTCGAGGAACTGCTTTCGGCGGAAACTGGCGACATCAGCGAGATCGAACGGAGGGTCGCCGAAAGTCTCGCCACCAACGAGACGCTCGCGGAAAACGTGGAAGAGGACTTCGACGAGAAGCGCACCTTCGGCGAAATCGTCTCCGATCACCTGGCGAGTTTCGGCGGCAGCTGGATGTTCATCATCAGCTTCCTGGTGCTGCTCGGCGTGTGGATCGCGTTCAATCTCGCGCGCGGGTCCGACACGTTCGATCCCTACCCGTTCATCCTGCTCAACCTCATCCTGTCGTGCATCGCCGCGCTCCAGGCCCCCGTCATCATGATGAGCCAGAAGCGACAGGAGGCGAAGGACCGGCTGCGCTCACTCAACGACTATCAGGTGAACCTCAAAGCGGAGCTTGAGATCCGGCATCTGCACGAAAAGCTCGATCACCTCATCAGCAAGCAGTGGCAGCGGCTGGCCGAAATCCAGCAGTTGCAGCTCGAGATCATGCAGGACAAGAGAAGGTGAAATCGGCAGCAGGCAGCCGGCAACGGGTATGACTTTTTGATGCTGCCGGCTGCCTGCTGCCCGTTGCCTACACGTTCGAGACGCCCGTGAAGAAGTAGCGGCCGAGGCCGACGGTGAAGATGAGCCAGCCCCAGATCGTGTGCTCGATGAAGACGGCCCAGAAGCTGCGGGTCTGGGCGTAGCGGGCGGCGAGAATTAATCCGCCGAGCATCGTGGCGATAATCGCGAACTGCGAACCCATGACGATATGGGCAAAGCCGAACGCGACGCCGTTGACGATCACTGCGAGCCACCTTTGGCTGCCGAACAGCGGTCCGTAGCGGTGGAAATAGAACGTGCGATAGAGCAGCTCCTGCGCGGCGACCGAAAACAGCGGATAGGCCAGCATGATGCGGCGGTACGTTTCCGGCCGGTTGGTCGGAAATTCCAGGAACCAGTCGGGATGGTGCGTCAGCACCCAATAGGTTGCATAGCCGCCGCCAATCGCGAAGACGGTCAGGATCGAAAGCGCGTTGCGCCAGGAGACGCGTCGCGAAAGCTCGCGGCGGAGCTGGAACGTGGGATCCGCGAGGAGCATGAGAACGGCGATCGTGAGCACAGGCAGCAGGGCGACGAAGATCGGGATCTTCTGGCCGAAGGTGGCGGCGAAGATCGGCATCTTCTCGCCGTGCACGAGCCAGTACATGCCGATCGGGCCGCCCGCGAACAGGATCGCCATCTCGATCCAGCGCCAAACGCGCGAGGGAAATGAAAGCGCACCCTCCGAAGGGAGCGTGCCGCCGGCTGTGATCGGTGCCGTCATGGGTTCGAAGGCTCTCGTCGCTCTTGATTGCTGAGGGCTAGAGTCTTTCAGGTTTTGGTTGAATCGCCGAAAGACTCTAGCCCTTTGTTCTATCGTGCTTCTTATCGGAAAACCGGTTCCCACTTTTCCGGAAGCACTCTAGGTCAAGCCCGGCAGCATGGCCTTGCGGCGCTGCCAGCGGGTCTCGATCTCACGGGCGATGGCGGTGGCGGCGTAGAGTGGCGGGTAGTCCCATTGCTCCAGCGTGTCGAAACGCGCCGGGGCGTTGCGCGTCACCCCTTGGGCGCGCAGCGCGTCGTGCAGCGCCGTGAACTTCGGCGCGCCGCCTTCCGGCTCGAAGACGTAGATCGGACGCCCGGTGGCCGCCGCTTCTCCCACCATGTTGACGCTGTCGGCGGTGACGAGGAAGGCGTCGGCGTGAGCTAGGAACGCCGCGTAGGGATTGGCCCCCTCGCCTTTCCAGAACAGCGCGTCCGCGCCCTCAACTGCGGCGTCGAGGGCTGCGACGAGCTCCGGCGGCGTGCGACGCGAAACAGTGATCATCAACCCGGCGCCGAGGGCGGCAAGCGAGCGCACTGTTTCCGCGAGGCGTGCGACCGTCTCGGCAGGATAGCGATAGCGCTCGTTCGGTCCCCCTACGAGCACCGCGACACGAGGCGTCTTGAGGCGCGCGATGGCGTTGTCGCCCTGGCTGCGCACTTCGGCCAAGCGGGCCGGCGACAGCGGATGCGGCGCGGTCAGGGTCGTCATCACGTTCGGCCCGCGCCGTTTGTCGTGCTGCGGCACCCAGAAGAGGTCCGCGCTCGCCGGGGCCGTCTTCGGGTCCATCATCACCACGGTGTAGGTCTTGAGCCCGGCGTGCTTCCTCAGCGCACGGAGATAGGGCATCGTCGTCCGGCCCGCCGCCAAGGCGATGTCCGGCCAGGGCGGAGCGAAGGCGGTGTCGGGCTGGCCGAAGCGCTCTCCCGGAGCCACCGGCCCCCAGGGCGCCATGGCTTTCCAGATGCCGGACGGGGCGACGCGCTTCCATTCGACGGCGACGCCAAGCGCCTCGGCAACGCCACGGGTCAGGGCCTCGTGGCCGGCCTTGCCGTCGCTGATGATCCAGGCGCGGGCGCCGGCCAGCGTGGGCGGGCGCGAGCGCGCTGGGTCGATCGGCGGCGTGTCGTTCTGCATCGCGTGATCTTCCCTGGCCGGCGCCGTGCTGTCTACTGCCGGATTGGGCCTGGCCCGGTCGCGCGGCGGATCGTCCAGCGGAGCATTCCTTTACATTTGTTGCGCGACTATCCTAGGTCCGAGCTTCGACCGTTTTCCCGAGAGAGCTGCCATGCCACTTCGCCTGGACGCCGTCGACCGCCGCATCGTGCGCGAACTCATGAGCGACGGCGCGCTCACGAACGTGGCCCTGGCCAAGCGCGTCGGGCTCTCTGCCCCGCCCTGCCTGCGCCGCGTGCGGGCGCTGGAGGATGCCGGCGTGATCCAGGGCTACACCGCGCTCATCGACGAGAAGGCGCTGGGCTTCGAGCTGACGGCGTTCGCACTGGTGGGCCTTCACAACCAGGCCGAACAGGACCTGCGCAGCTTCGAGAACCGCGTGCTCGGCTGGCCGATGGTGCGGGACGCTTACATGCTGTCCGGCGAAAGCGATTATATCCTGAAGTGCGTCGCGCCCGATCTCACCGCATTCCAGGACTTCGTGCTCAAGGAGCTGACGGCGGCGCCGAATGTCGCGAGCGTGAAGACCAATCTCGCCATCCGCCGCGCCAAGCTCGCGCCGGGCGTGCCGATGTCCGCGCCGGACGGGGACTAGACATCAAGTCAGGCGGCGCTTCGCGTAAAGCGACGGGAACAGCCGCGTCCACAAGCCGGTGATGGCGAGTGTCCCGACGCCGCCGATGACGACGGCGGGGACGGCTCCGATGAATGCGGCCATGGTGCCGGCACGGAATTCGCCCACCTCGTTCGACGCGCCGATGAAGACGCTGTTGACCGCGGTGACGCGGCCGCGCAATTCGTCCGGCGTTGCCAGCTGGATCAAAGTCGAACGCACGTTGACGCTGACCATGTCGGCCGCGCCCATGACGAACAGCGCAGGCAGCGACAGCCATAGCGTGGTGGACAGCCCGAAGACGATGATCGAGAGGCCGTAGACGGCGACGGTTGCGAACATCACCTTGCCGGCGTGGTCGCGAATGGGATTGCGGACCAGCCAGACGACCATCACGAGAGCGCCGACGCCCGCGGCGGACCTCAGGAAGCCGAGCCCCCACGGGCCGACGTCGAGCACGTCGCGCGCGAACACGGGCAGCAGCGCGGTCGCGCCGCCGAGCAGCACGGCAAACATGTCGAGCGAGATAGCGCCGAGGATGACCGGGTTGTTGCGGATGTAGCGGAAGCCCGCCAGCATGGTTTCGATCGAGCGCGGTTCGGACGTGGTCTTCTGCGGCGGCTTCGGAATGAGGATGGTCATCAGGGCCGCGAGCCCAAACAATACGAACGACACCGCATAGGGCACGAGCGACGAGAGGCCGTAGAGAAGTCCGCCTATGGCCGGCCCGATGGTGAAGGAGGCCTGCATCGCAGACGAGTTCCAGGCCACGGCGTTGGCGAAGGATTCGCGGGGCACGAGGTTGGCGGCGAGCGATTGCACGGACGGCGTCAGAAACGCGCGCGCGACGCCGAACAGCGTCAGGATGATGAAGATGGGCCAGATGTGCCCGTGCTGCGCGGGATTGGACGCGTGGACGATCCAGAACCCCGCGAGCGCCGCGACGCAAAGCGCTTCGAGGCCTATGCAGAGGCTCATCACGACGCGCCGGTTGTAACGGTCCGCGACGGATCCGGTAACGAGGACGAAGACGATGGCGGGGGCAAACTGGACGAGGCCGACCAGGCCGAGCAGGAAGGGGTCGCGCGTTTCGTCGTAGATCTGCCAGCCGACGGCGACCGAGATGATCTGGGTCGCGAAGCCGTTCAGAAACCGCGCCATCCAGTAGAGGCGGAAGGACCGATAGGCGAACGCCGATGGCGGCTGCGCCGAAGGTCCGCTGTCAGTTTCGCTCAAAGGCTGTCACCCGCACGCGGGCGTGAGGACGCGGCCGGCTTCAGTCATGATCGACTGATGAACCCGGCCGGCTCCCGCTCACTTCCACTCGACTTTCAAAACTTCATAGGAGCGCGGGCCCTTCGGCGTCGTCACTTCGGCGGAGTCGCCCTTGGACTTGCCGATCAGCGCACGTGCAATCGGGCTAGAGATCGAAATCTTGCCATCGCGGACGTTGGCTTCGAGGTCGCCCACGATCTTGTATTTGACCTTCTCTTCGGTGTCCTCGTCCACAAGCGTGACCGTGGCGCCGAACTTGATGGAGGAACCGGACAGCTTCGACGTGTCGACGACCTCGGCGCGGCCAATCTTGTCCTCGAGCTCCGACACGCGGGCTTCGTTCATGCCCTGCTGTTCCTTGGCGGCGTGATATTCCGCGTTCTCGGAAAGGTCGCCGTGCGCACGAGCTTCGGAAATCGCCAGGATGATCCGCGGACGTTCTACGGCCTTGAGGCGATGAAGCTCCTCCTCGAGGTGCTTGAACCCTTCGACCGTCATCGGGACGCGTTCCATAGACATTTCGCTTAAAATCTCCCATCCGGCCCGGCCTGCGCGGCCGGCACCAAAACTAGCAACATTCCTGTACGCTTAAGGACACGGCCGTCGCATAACGCCTGACGAGGCGTAAAGTCTCAAATGGCGCGACCGAGGTAGACCTGCAGCGGGGCCACGTTGAGAGAATCGGCCTTGAGAGCCTTGATCGCGCGGGTGACTGCGACCGCACCGGCTAAAGTTGTATAATAGGGAATGTGGTGAAGCAAGGCCGTGCGCCGGATGTCCTTGCTGTCCGAGACGGCCTTGGCGCCTTCAGTTGTATTGAAAACCAGGTCCACGTCGCCGTTTTTCATCGCGTCCACAATGTGCGGACGGCCCTCGAGCACCTTGTTGATCTGGACGCACGGAACACCGTGCGCTTCGAGGTGACGGCGGGTGCCGCGCGTGGCGATGATCTTGAAACCGAGGTCCACAAGTTCGCGCAACGGGGCCACGATCCGGTCCTTGTCGCTGTCGCGAACCGACACGAACACCGTGCCGGACTTGGGCAGCTTCTGGCCGGCGCCGAGCTGGCTTTTGGCGAACGCGATCGAGAAATCGCGGTCGATACCCATGACCTCGCCCGTGGAGCGCATCTCGGGTCCGAGGATCGGATCGACGCCGGGGAAACGCGCAAACGGGAAGACGGCTTCCTTGACCGCCACGTGATCGACCTTGACCGGCTTCAGTCCGAAGCTCGCGAGCGGGCGGCCGGCCATGATCTCGGCGGCGATGGCGGCGATCGGCGTGCCGATGACCTTGGCGACGAACGGCACCGTGCGGGACGCTCGCGGATTGACTTCGAGGACGTAAACGGTCTCGCCCTTGATGGCGAACTGCACGTTCATGAGGCCGACGACGCCGAGAGCAAGGGCAAGCTCGCGCGCCTGGCGCTCAAGCTCCGCGATGATGGCGGGCGAGAGCGAGTGCGGCGGCAGCGAGCAGGCCGAGTCGCCCGAGTGGATGCCGGCTTCCTCGATGTGCTCCATGATGCCGGCGACGAACGTGTCCTTGCCGTCCGACAGGCAGTCGACGTCGACTTCGATGGCGTCGGCGAGATACCGGTCGATGAGCAGCGGGCGCTTGGCGGAAACGACAAGTTCGCTCGGCCGGTCGAGCGTGGCCGACAGGCGCTTGATGTAGCGGTCGACCTCGGACCGGTCGTGCACGATTTCCATCGCGCGTCCGCCCAGCACGTAGGAGGGCCGGATGACAACGGGGAAGGTGATCTGCTCGGCGATGCCGGCGGCCTCTTCGGGCGCACGTGCGATGCCGCTCTCGGGCTGCTTGAGTCCGAGCTTTTCGATCAGCGCCTTGAAGCGGTCGCGGTCCTCGGCGAGATCGATGGCGTCGGGCGAGGTGCCGAGAATGGGCACGCCCGCTTCCTCGAGTGCGCTCGCGAGCTTGAGCGGCGTCTGGCCGCCGAACTGAACGATGACGCCCTTGACCGTGCCGTTCGACTGCTCGGTGCGGATGATCTCGAGCACGTCTTCGGCGGTTAGCGGCTCGAAGTAGAGGCGATCGGACGTGTCGTAGTCGGTCGAGACGGTTTCCGGGTTGCAGTTGACCATGATGGTCTCGAATCCTGCCGCCGTCAGCGCGAAGCAGGCGTGGCAGCAGCAATAGTCGAACTCGATGCCCTGGCCGATGCGGTTCGGACCGCCGCCGAGAATGATGATCTTCTCGCGCGCCGTCGGCTGCGATTCACAGGCCGGGGCTGCATCGCCCTCGCCGTTTTCGTCCAGCACGAGGCCGCGCTCATAGGTCGAGTACATGTAGGCGGTGGGAGACGCGAATTCGGCTGCGCACGTGTCGATGCGCTTGAAGGCTGGGCGCACGCCGGCGGCGAGGCGCGCTTCACGCACGTCGGCTTCGGTCTTGCCGGCGAGCTTGGCCAGGCGGGCGTCCGAGAAGCCCATCGACTTGAGGAAACGGATATGTTCGGCGGACTTCGGAAGCCCATGCGCCTTCACGCGCGCTTCGACGTCCAGGATTTCCTCGATGCGGGCGATGAACCACGGATCGATCTTGCACGCGGCGTGCACCTGCTCGGCGTCGAGGCCGAGGCGAAGCGCCTGGGCGACCTTGAGCAGGCGATCCGGCGTCGGGTGGCCGAGGGCGGCGCGAATGACGTTCTTGTCGTCGCCGGCGCCGAGGCCTTCGAGTTCGATATCGTCGAGCCCGGTAAGGCCCGTCTCCATGGAGCGCAGCGCCTTCTGCAGGCTTTCGGCGAACGTACGGCCGATAGCCATCGCCTCACCGACCGAGCGCATCGCGGTCGTAAGCGTCGTGTCGGCGCCCTGGAATTTCTCGAACGCAAAGCGCGGAATCTTCGTGACGACGTAGTCGATCGACGGCTCGAACGAGGCCGGGGTGGCGCCGCCGGTGATGTCGTTGTCGAGTTCGTCCAGCGTGTAGCCGACGGCGAGGCGGGCCGCGACCTTCGCAATCGGGAAGCCGGTGGCCTTCGACGCAAGCGCGGACGAGCGCGACACGCGCGGGTTCATCTCGATGACGACGAGGCGTCCGTCTGCCGGATTGACGGCGAACTGTACGTTCGAGCCACCGGTTTCAACCCCGATCTCACGCAGCACCGCCAGCGAGGCGTCGCGCATGATCTGGTATTCTTTATCCGTCAGGGTCAACGCCGGGGCGACCGTGATCGAGTCGCCGGTATGGACGCCCATCGGATCGATGTTCTCGATCGAGCAGACGATGATGCAGTTGTCCGCCTTGTCGCGGACGACCTCCATCTCATACTCCTTCCAGCCGATCAGACTCTCGTCGATCAGGATCTGGCCGACGGGCGAGGCGTCGATGCCGGAGCGCGCGATGGTCTCGAATTCTTCGCGGTTGTAGGCGACGCCGCCGCCGGTGCCGCCCATCGTGAAGGCGGGGCGGATGATGGATGGCAGACCGATCACATCTAGTCCGCGCATCGCCTCGACGAAGCCGGCCGCCTTGTCGTAGCCGACGATGTTTCCTTCGGCGTCCTTGATCTCCGGCGACGAAGCGATGACGGCGCGCGGGCTTTCAAGGCCGATGCGGTCCATCGCGTCGCGGAAAAGCTTGCGGTCCTCGGCCATGTCGATCGCTTCGGCGCGCGCGCCGATCAGCTCAACGCCGAGCTTTGCGAGAATGCCCTGCTTGTCGAGCGCGAGCGCCGTGTTGAGCGCAGTCTGGCCGCCCATGGTCGGCAGCAGCACCAGCTTCTCGTTCGGACGCTGGCGGCGTTCCTCGACGATGATCTTGGCGACGATCTCGGGCGTGATCGGCTCGATGTATGTCGCATCGGCCAGTTCGGGATCCGTCATGATCGTGGCCGGATTCGAATTGACCAGGATGATCCGGTATCCCTCGGCCTTCAGTGCCTTGCAGGCCTGAGTGCCCGAATAATCGAACTCGCACGCCTGGCCGATGATGATCGGGCCGGCGCCGATGATGAGGATGGAGTCGATATCTGTGCGTTTTGGCATGGCGAGGCCGGTTCTATTCGACGGTGTTGGGTTTGGCTATAGGCGAGACGTGACGGTTCATCCGGTGGACCTGCGACATCTGCGAAGGACCCGACAGCAAGCGAGGGCGCCTTGGGGCACCCTCGCTCGCCGATCCGGTCGTCTGCCGCGTCCAACGTCTATTTGACAACGTCTTTCGGCGGTTCGATGACGATGCTGTCGGGATAGGTGTAAACTTCCTTGAAGATCGGCTTATCCAGGTAGCCGGGACGGGCGAGAATGCTGCGTGCCGGCAGGCCCGTGACAGGGTCGAGATAGACCATGCGCACGGCTTCGTTCTTCATCTTTTCTGCCGGCGGCGCGCCGGGAGCCGACGGCGGCGGCTCGTCGAGGCCGCGATAGCCGCGCAGCTCCTTGCCTTCGATGGTTTCGAGGCCGGTGCATTCGAACTTGCCGACCTCCTGATAGACCTGCGCGATCGACTTGATCATGAACTGGACGAGCTGATCGGCTTCATGCGAGGGCGATGCCTTCCAGCCCTCACCGTTGTTGGTCCAGGCCTTATCGCCCACGACGATGCTTTCGACGGGCTTGCCTTCGGTCAGCGGCGTGAGGATCTGGCGCATCCGGTCAGGGGTCGCATATTCGACCACCATCTTGGCGGGGCCTGCCTCGGTGACCATGTTCGTCTCCTTGCGGAGAAACTTCTGCTTGCCTTGCGAATTGACGCCCAAGGCAACCTCGGTCGAACAGTCCGCAAAGGCCGGCGCGGCTGCGAGCAGGCTGATCGCGCCTGCGATCGCCGCAACGCTGGTGGTAGCGCGCTTCAAACCCATCTTCCGTCTTCTCCTCACATCGCGCACCCAGTGGGCCGCGGGCTGCATTTCTTCCCAGTGTCGCATTCGCGCGCGCCGTGCCCTTCAGGCTTTCGGAGCATCGGACCGCTTTAAAGCGGTTTCTCGATCTTGACGTCTGTCGGATAGCTGTAGGCTTCCTTCATAATCTCTTCGCTGCCGTCCACGGTGCCGACGACGTTGAAGGCCGGAAGCTTTGTGTCCGGATCGACATAAATCGTCCTTGCTACGACTTTGCCTTCGACCGTTTCGGGCTCAGTCTGGTAGCCGAGCAGCTTCTTGCCGCTGTAGTCGACCGATCCGAGGCACTTGAAAACGACCGAAACCCTGGGTGGCGCAAAGTTGGTTTTCATGTGTGCTGCCACTAGATTGGCGAGCTCAGCTTTCATTTCTTCCCAAACGCCGGTCGCGTTGGTCCAGGCCTGCTTGCCGACACCGACCGTCTCTACGGTTTCCGTTCCGGACGTCACTTTGCGATAGATGCGATCCGGCGGCTGAAAATCGAACGTCTGCGACTGCTCGATACCGGTGTCGCTCTTGGATGCGCTTTCCGTGCGCCAGGGATTCTGGTGCTGGGCGGTAAAGGCGGCTTCGATTTCCGCTTTGCCTTCGCACGCTTGCGCTGCGCCAACGGGTGCCGCCAGAAGGGCGAGCGGGAGGATCAACAAACGGGTGCGCATTTCGGCTTCTCTTCGTTCGTGCTTCGACTTGGTCCTCGGACCGGCGCGCATCCTATACGGGCCCCCGGGAAAAAGTCGATCACCGGCGGGATTAATTCGCCGTCATGAAAAACACCTGAGCCGCGTGGCTTAGCGCTCCGTCTTGAGCGCGCCGCCCTGCCGTTCCCGCATCTTGTTGACGAAGCGCGTGAACAGATAGTGGCTGTCCTGAGGACCGGGTGACGCCTCCGGGTGATACTGGACGGAGAACACCGGACGGCCCTCGAGTTCGAGCCCGCAGTTGGTGTTGTCGAACAGAGAAACGTGGGTTTCCACGACACCCTTGGGGAGCGTCTCGCGATCCACGGTAAATCCGTGATTCATCGACGTAATTTCCACCTTGTTGGTGGTGAAGTCCTTGACCGGATGATTGGCGCCATGATGACCCTGGTGCATCTTGCGGGTCTTCGCGCCTAGCGCGAGGCCGAGCATCTGATGACCGAGGCAGATGCCGAACATCGGCAGACCGGAGTCGACCAGCTTGCGGATCTCTGGGACAGCGTATTCGCCGGTCGCGGCCGGGTCACCCGGGCCATTCGACAGGAAGACGCCGTCCGGCTTGCGCTCCAGGATGTCCTCGGCCTTCGCCGTGGCGGGAACGACCGTGACCTTGCAGCCGGCGGAGGCCAGGCAGCGCAGAATGTTGCGCTTCAAACCGTAGTCGATGGCGACGACGTGGAATTCGGGGGACTCGTTGCGGCCGTAGCCTTCATTCCAGACCCAGCGCGTCTCGTCCCAGGTGTAGCTCTGGCCGCTGGTCACGTCCGGCACGAGATCGAGGCCCAACAGGCCGGGCCAGGCCTTCGCCTCGGCGCGCAGCTTCTCGATGTCGAACTCGCCCGACGGCTCGTGCGCGATGACGGCGTTCGGCATGCCCTTGTCGCGAATGCGGGCCGTCAGGGCGCGCGTGTCGATTCCGCTGATCGCGATGATGCCGCGCGCCTTCAGCCAGGCGTCGAAATTCTGGGCGGCACGATAGTTCGACGGGCCGGTGATTTCGGCGCGGAGCACGCAGCCGCGGACGCCGGAACGGGACGCGAGGTTCGACGTTTCGGTGTCCTCGGCGTTGGCGCCGATGTTGCCGATGTGGGGAAACGTGAAGGTGATGATCTGGCCGGCGTAGGACGGGTCGGTCAGGATCTCCTGGTAGCCCGTCATGGCGGTGTTGAAGCAGACCTCGCCCGGGGCGGATCCTGTCGCGCCGAGGCCGACGCCCGAGATCACGGTCCCGTCGTCCAGCACGAGGCGCGCCGTCTTCTTGATGTCGGTCCAGGGGGCGGGTTCAAACGACATTGGCGGCCTGCTCGTTTTGGGCTCGGCGGTGCCATCTCGCGCGCGCTTAAGCAAGTGCGAGGTCCGCTCGGGCCGGGGTCCATGGATTGCGGCGGACCCTATGCGAGGGGGGCCGTGCGGTCAAGGAATGGGGCGCGCCCGCGTCGTCACAAATCTGCGCTGCGCAGCCGCACCTTGGACGGTTGCGCGGCCGCGACTTACGCCGTCGTCAGCGTTCGGTGAAATCCGCGAGATTACCGAGCGTCGACGCCAGCCCCGCTTGGTGATCCTCGGCGGAAATGCCGGCCGGAACGTTCTCGCAACGGATCGCGACTTCGGTCCCGCCGATGGCCGGGGACAGCGTCGTCGTGATCGTCATCTCACCAGCGTAGGCCGGATCGTCGGAGCAGAACGTCACGACCTCGACGACGCGCTGGTCCGGCACCAGCTCCAGGAACCGGCCCTCGACGACATCCATGTTCTCCGCGGTTTTGCCATGCCCGGGTTCATCGTAGAGGAGAGCCATGCGAAAACGCCCGCCTTCGCGGGCTTCGAACGCCTCCATCCGGCCCGTCATGCCCTTCGGCGGACGCCACGTCACGATGGCTTCCGGGTCGACGAGGGCCCGGTAGATCACGTCGGGCGGGGCTTGGATGATCCGTGCGGCGCGGTCCGTTCTGCCCGGCCGGGTTTCACGCGTCATAGGTCCCTCCCTTGCCGCATCGCTCGCGATTTCTGATCGCGTGGCCTATATAGCGGCCCAACAGCTGCCGATTGAGAGGGTTTCCATGCGCGCACGCATCAATCAAGACGTCAAAGACGCCATGAAGGCGGGCGAGAAGGCGCGCCTCACCACGCTGCGCCTGATCACGGCGGCGATCAAAGACCGCGAACTCGGCATCGGCGGCCAAGCGCCGACCGATGTGGGCGACGCGGAGATCGTCGTGATCCTGCAGAAAATGGTGAAGCAGCGCCGCGAGAGCATTGCGACCTACGAGAAGGCGGGGCGCACCGATCTGGCCGACCAGGAGAAGTCGGAAATCGCGATTCTCGAGGCCTATCTGCCCAAGCAGATGGATGAGGCTGCCACCAAGGCAGCCGTGACGGCGCTCGTCGCCGAGCTTGGCGCGGCCGGCCCGAAGGACATGGGCCGTGTCATGGGCGCCATGAAAGAGCGGTTCGCGGGCCAGATGGACTTCGGCAAGGCCAGCGGAGTGCTGAAGGAGCTGTTGAAATAGGCAGCGGGCAACCGGCAGCGGTTACAGACACACAGCTGCTCGTCGGCCATAAGGCAGTCGGTTGCATAGGGCTCCCACCGTCATCCCGACGTAGGTCGGGACCCACGCAAGCTTCATCAATTGATCTGCTGGAAGTCGATGATCCGACCTAGCCGCGAGCGTCGTCGCGTCTCGGTCCACCGTCGCGACTGTTGATACTGGCGTGGGTCCCGGCCTTCGCCGGGATGACGGAGCAAAAGCGGATGCCGCAGCCCGTGAGAAGTCCCACCTGCCCGTCTGCGCCGGCATGACGAATATATTGGGGCGACCGGCCCGCCAAACTCTCCGTCACCCCGATGAAGATCGGGGCCTACGCAAGCATCCCCGAATGCGCGATCGAGAGGAGGCACAACGACCGAGCCCCTGTGGATTGTGCTCACAACGGGTTTGCGGGGGTGGAGCGGGCAACGAGGGCTCAAGCGAATCGCGTAAGTCTGGCAGACGCTTTTTGTGAACGATTCGGCTTGGATCTCTGATCTTCCATGCGATTTTCGCCCCATCTGCTGGACGAAATCCGCGCCAGGCTCCCCGTGAGCCAAGTGGTGGGCCGGAAGGTTGCGCTCAAGCGAAAGGGACGCGAGTACGCCGGGCTCTCGCCCTTCAAGATCGAGAAGACGCCGTCCTTCTTCGTCAACGACCAGAAGGGCTTCTACCATTGCTTCGCCTCGGGCGAGCACGGCGACATCTTCAAGTTCGTCATGACCACGGAAGGCCTGAGCTTTCCAGAAGCGGTCGAGCGGCTGGCCGAGGAAGCCGGCGTGGCGCTGCCCAAGGCCGAGTTCGAGGACAAAGAACGGGCCGACGAGCGCACGCGCCTGCTGGCACTCATGGAAGAGGCGTCCAAGTTCTTCGAGGCGGCGCTGGCCGGCGCTTCCGGCACGGAGGCGCGGCGCTACATCGAGAAGCGCGGTCTCAAGCGGGAGACGCTCGCCACGTTCCGCATCGGATACGCGCCCAATTCGCGGTCGGCGCTCAAGGAGCATCTGGCGAAGGCGGGCTACACGCTCGAGGAGATGACGCTGTCGGGGATGCTGATCGCAGGCGACGACATCCCCGTCGCCTACGACCGGTTCCGGCACCGGGTGATGTTTCCGATCGGCGACGCCAAGGGCCGCATCGTGGCGTTCGGCGGGCGCGCCCTCGATCCCGAGCAAAACGCCAAGTACCTGAACTCGCCCGAAACACCGCTGTTTCATAAGGGTAATCTGCTGTTCAATGCGCATCGCGCGCGCGCCGCCGCCCATGACAAGGACCGCGTCATTGCGGTCGAGGGCTACATGGACGTGATTTCGCTCGCGGAAGCGGGCTTCGACGAAGCGGTTGCGCCGCTCGGCACCGCGCTGACGGAAGACCAGCTCAAGCTGCTCTGGCGCATGTCGGCCGAGCCGATCCTCTGTTTCGACGGCGACGGCGCGGGCAAGCGGGCCGCGTTCCGGGCGGTCGACACGGCCCTCCCCCACCTCAAGCCCGGCGCGAGCGTGATGTTCGCGTTCCTGCCGGACGGCCTCGACCCGGACGATCTCGTGCGCCAGCAGGGCCCGGCGGCCCTGGACGGTTGCCTCGGCCGTGCCCGTCCCTTGGTCGACGTGCTGTTCGAGCGCGAATGGGCGGGCCGAGACTGGTCGACGCCCGAGCGGCGGGCCGGGCTCGAAAAGACGCTGAAGGCCCTGATCGGGCATATCGAGGACGAAAGCGTCCGCGCGCACTACCGGCAAGCGCTGGGCCAGCGCCTGCGGGCGGCGTGGGGCGAACCGCAGGAAGCCCAGTGGCGCGGCGGCCAGCGCGACGGCGGGGGTCAGCGGAGTGGCGGCGGCGGCAACCGGACTGGCTCCTGGCCAAGGTCGGGTGTGCCGAATGCGCGCGGCGGCACCTCGGGCGCTCTGCGGCGTGGCGCGGGCGGGCGCGTCTTCCCGCCGAGCCTCGGGCAGAGCACCGAGCGGGTTAATCCTAGCTCCAGCCTCAGGAAAAGTGCCCTGGTCTCGAACGATGGGCCGCAAACGGCGCATCGCGAGGCCGTTCTGATTAAGGCAGTCCTTAACCATCCGTGGCTTATCGAGGAACAGGCCGAGGTGCTGGCGGATCTGCCCTTCACGTCGAGTGCGCTTTCCGGGCTACGGGACGCCATTCTTTCGGCCCACGCTCTCGATAATTCACTTGACACGGAGTCGCTTCGAACCCACTTGAACAAATCCAGCGTCGGCAAGGTTCTGAGCCTCGTCGAACGCTCCGTTTCGCATAAATGCGATCGGTTTGCTGAGCCCCAGGCCGGGCGCTCCGAGGTGGAAGATGGTTGGCGCCACGCCCTCGCGATGCACGAACGGCATGTTGGACTACAGCAATCGCTGGAGGCGGCCGAGCGCGCTTGGCATGACGATCGCAGTGAGGTGTCATTCGCCCGCATCTGCGATCTCAAGCGGCAGCTCGAAGCGCTCAGCGTTGCCGATGTCTTCGATGCCGCGGCCGACGCCGGCCGCACGTCTTGATAGGGGGGCGCCACGTCCGGAATTGCGACCATATCGGCCGATCGGGGCACGGGCATTTTCCTGAACGGAACAAGCGTGCTGCCGTCGTTTGAGCGGACTTCCAGACTGCGAACGGGCTGAAGCACACACTGCCAACGGGCTCACGCCCAGAGATCCATCATCTCCATGGCCGGCGGGCCGCGGAGGACGAGACAAACAGGGTGTAACGGCTGCACCCCTACCTCAATTTAGGCGACGGCCTCAGTTTAGGGCGACGGTTAAGAACACATGGCAAACGCTGCAAAGAACGAAGAGCAGGATACCGCGACGGCCGAACCTTCGGAGCGCGATAGCCCGCTACTCGACCTCTCCGATCAGGCCGTCAAACGCCTGCTCAAGACGGCTAAGGCGCGCGGCTACGTCACGCTCGACGAACTGAATTCCGTGCTGCCGTCGGAAGAGGTCTCGCCGGACCAGATCGAAGACACGATGGCGATGCTCTCCGACATGGGCATCAACGTCGTCGAGACCGAGGAAGGCGAAGAGGGCGCCGATACGGCGGCACCCGAAGCCGACGAAGAAGAGGGCGGCCGCTCGGTTGTATCCGCAGGCCTGCCCGCGCGCTCGGAGACGCGTGCGGAGCCGACGGAGCGGACCGACGATCCCGTCCGCATGTACTTGCGCGAAATGGGCTCCGTCGAGCTGCTGAGCCGCGAGGGCGAAATCGCCATCGCCAAGCGCATCGAGGCGGGCCGCGAGGCGATGATCGCCGGGCTCTGCGAAAGCCCCCTCACCTTCCAGGCCATCATCATCTGGCGCGACGAACTCAACGAAGGCAAGATTCTGCTTCGCGACATCATCGATCTCGAAGCAACCTATGAAGGCCCCGAGGCCAAGGCTCCTCCGGCGCTCGCCGGAGAGGCTGCAGTAGAAGAGCCTGCCGCCGAAGGCGCAACGCCCGGCCAGGACGGCGACGACGACGACGAGTTCGAGAACGCGCTCTCGCTTGCAGCCATGGAAGCCGAACTCAAGCCGAAGGTTCTCGAGACCTTCGACAACATCGCCGGCACGTACAAGAAGCTCCGCAAGCAGCAGGACAAGAAGCTCGAGCAGCAGGTGGCCGGTGAATCCGGCTCGCGCCAGCAGCAGAAGGCTTACGACAAGCTGCGCGAGGAAATCATCACGGACGTGAAGAGCCTCTCGCTCAACAATGCCCGTATCGAAAGCCTCGTCGAGCAGCTCTATTCGATCAACCGCCGCCTCGTCGGCCTCGAAGGCCGCCTGATGCGCCTCGCCGACAGCTATGGCGTGCCGCGCCAGACCTTCATCGACGAATACTTCGGCAACGAGCTGGATCAGACCTGGCTCGACCGCATGGCCGACAACGGCAAGAAGTGGGGCAACCTCATCAAGAACGAGCGGCCTGCGATTGCGCAGATCCGCAAGGACATCCACGAGCTGGCGACGGAAACGGGCCTCGAAATCACCGAGTACCGCCGGATCGTCAAGGCCGTGCAGAAGGGCGAGCGCGAAGCCCGCCAGGCGAAGAAGGAGATGGTGGAAGCCAACCTCCGCCTCGTCATCTCGATCGCCAAGAAGTACACGAACCGCGGCCTGCAGTTCCTCGATCTCATCCAGGAAGGCAACATCGGCCTGATGAAGGCGGTCGACAAGTTCGAGTACCGCCGCGGCTACAAGTTCTCGACTTACGCCACGTGGTGGATCCGTCAGGCCATCACGCGCTCGATCGCGGATCAGGCGCGCACCATTCGTATCCCCGTGCACATGATCGAGACGATCAACAAGATCGTCCGCACGAGCCGCCAGATGCTGCACGAGATCGGCCGCGAGCCGACGCCGGAAGAGCTGGCCGAAAAGCTCGCCATGCCGCTCGAGAAGGTGCGCAAGGTTCTCAAGATCGCCAAGGAGCCGATCTCGCTCGAAACGCCGATCGGCGACGAGGAAGATTCGCATCTCGGCGACTTCATCGAAGACCGCAACGCGGTGCTGCCGGATCAGGCGGCCATCGCCGCCAACCTGCGCGAGACGACGACGCGGGTGCTGGCTTCGCTCACGCCGCGCGAGGAACGCGTGCTGCGCATGCGCTTCGGCATCGGGATGAACACCGACCACACGCTGGAAGAAGTCGGCCAGCAGTTCTCGGTGACGCGCGAACGTATTCGCCAGATCGAAGCGAAAGCGCTGCGGAAGCTCAAGCATCCGAGCCGGTCAAGGAAGCTGCGGAGCTTCCTGGACAACTGATCAAACAAAAGCCCCCGAGAGATCGGGGGCTTTTTTGTTTGAGAATGCCGGGAGCGGGAAAAATGGACCGCAAGGCCTACGGCAATTTCGGGCGCAACGCTGGCGTTCGCTATTTCGCGGTCGGCCCCACTTCCATTCGTGTCTGGTTCAAGGACGGCCACGGTTACGAATATGATTATCGCCGTCCGGGCCGCGAGCACATCGAGGCGATGAAACGCCTCGCGGAAGCGGGACAAGGGTTGACTACTTACATCAATCAGCACGTGCGGGAGAATTACGCGCGCAAATTGCGATAAGAACGTCACCCTGACGAAGGTCAGGGTCCAGCCACCCATCAATCGGCCCGCGACAGCCAATGCACATCGGCAGGTCCACAGCGGATCTCGCCAGTCGTCTCATCGAATAGATTGTGCCATTCGGGATTTGATTGTTCGACAAGGCGCACTTTCCATCGACGCCGCCACGCCTTGAGTTGTTTCTCCCTGTGAATGGGGTCCGGCAAAGTCTGATGCAGCTCAAAGTAGACCAGACACTTTACGCTGTACTTCTTCGTGAAGCCTTCAAGAAGTCCCTGTGAATGCTCGGCCATGCGGCGGTGCAGGTTGCTCGTCACGCCGACGTAGATCGTGCCGAACTGTTTGCTCGCCAAGATGTAGACGCAGGGAAGTTTCACGACCGACCGCCATGCTCGAACAACCGCCTAGTTTCGAAAACGCCGGTTGCGTTCCGATCCGTCGTTTTGATCGGAACCGTGGCTGGATCCCGGCCTTCGCCGGGATGACGGAGTGGGTCGATTTTCGTGGCATCGCAAAATTGCCGATCAATCGGCCCGCTCCCCGCTATGCTAGAAGCGATCATGGCCGTGGTAGCGCCCAAATGACGATCCGATCTCTCATCTCTCTCGTGGCCTGTTGCTTCATGGCTGTTGGAGTATGCGTTGCGCAGGCGCAGGCGCAGGAGTTGGCTGCCATGGATGCCCCGCTCACCCTCCCGCCTGCCGATATCGCGACGCCACCGGATCTGCCGTCAATGGGCAAGTGGATGATCGCCAAGGACGGCTCGGTGGCGCACTGGCTCGGGGAACGCGTCGGCGGCAAGAGGCTGCATGAGCCGATCAACGTCATCCTCATCGACGCGTCCTCGTCGAGCCCGGATCAGGCGCGCACGAACCTGATCGCGGCTGCCAAGAAGGCGGGCTATCCCGTTCGCTTCGGCCACTCGACCGGCTATCGCGGCTATGTCGGCGGATCACTCTACAGCCAACTTCCTCAAGGGCGTGACGACGCGTTCTCCAATCGGATTTTCGAGGAGACCAACAACCACGGGCGCATCTTCGGCCCGCATGCGTTCGATGGCGGTTTCATTTTCATCGGCGCGTTCAGCCGGGAAAGCGTGAACTTCCTGCACGATCCGCCGCATCGCTACGCGTCGTTCAAGCAAGCGCGCGACAACTTTGCGACCGAGCTGGTCGCGCACAGCGGGTTCCAAAACATCGGCATGACGCCGCTCGACAACGCGATCTCGGATAACCCCGACATCACCACTGGCGATCACGACGGCCAAGCGGTCGTGTTGAAGATCGGCGCGCGGCAGGACCCGTAGCGGGTGGCGCTTGGCGACAAGCGTAGTCATCATCGCGGCCTGTTTGCTCCAGCCTTGCGCCGCACTAATAATCTGTCATGGGACGATTCGTCGGCATTGATTTCTCGGGCGGTGCAGCCCCTTGGCGTTCACGCGTGAGCCGCCCAACGGTTTGGGTTGCGGTGACGGACGGCCGCTCGCTTTTGGAACTCAGACCGGTTCACGAGCTTGAAGGCGAAGGCCTCCCGTACCACCGGTTGGCGCGCCTGCTTGAAGCTGCCGATTTCGACGCGGCGGCCATCGATGCGCCGTTCTGCCTGCCCGTGAAGCATCTGCCTCCGGGCGGGTTCGCGGCGCTGCTCCGTGAGGTCGCCCTTATTAGCAACGGAGACGACCGGCCGTTTCCACGTGGCGCTGAGATCCTAGCACTCGGTGAGCGATACGCGCCTAAAGACCGTGCCAAGCCCAAGCCGTTACGCGCGACGGAAGCCTACTGGGCGTCGCGCGGCGTCAACACGCGCTCCACAATGTGGAACGGACCTCGCGGGGGCGCGCCCTTCGCAGCGGCGTGCCTCCGCATGATCGGTCTCACTGGCCGCCCGTGCTGGCCATGGAATGCGGCGACGCGAGGCGTGTTGGTCGAAGCCTTTCCTGCTGCGCAACTCAGGCATTGGGGTATGGCGCACACGCGATACGGGGCGAAAGCGGCCGTCGCCGAACGCGCGGCTCTCGTAGAGCAGATCCGCAACAAAATCGAAATCTCTATTCCCTACGCAGACAAGATGATCCAATCGCCCGACGCCCTAGACGCTGTCGTGGCCTCGTTCGCGGCGTTTGCAGTTGGAAACGGGACTGTCGGAGCATTCGAAGCAGCGCATGCCGACGGGGTCATTGCTGTTGCGGATTGAGCGCCCGAGTTCGACGTCGACACGGACTCTGACGGCACGCAGCGTTCTACAGGCGAGGATCGGCCGTGACTGACGACATCATCCGCATCTCAGGTGGCGTCGGCGGCCTTTCCGCCGAGGTCAACACGCTCGGGGCGGAGTTGTGGGCGTTGCGGGATGGCGAGGGCTGCGATCTGCTTTGGAACGGGGATGCCGCGTTCTGGACGGGCCGGGCGCCGATCCTGTTTCCCATTGTCGGCGCGCTGGCCGGCGACCGGTTCCGCGCCGGCGGCAAGAGCTTCACCCTCCCTCGGCATGGCTTCGCAAGGCGGCGCCGCTTTTCGGTGCTTGAAACGCACGACAGCCGCGTGACGTTGAGGCTCGCAAGCGACGACGCGACGCGCGCCGTCTATCCGTTCGAATTCATGCTCGACCTGACCTTCGCCATCACCGGCGCGCGGCTCGACGTGACGGCGGACCTTGCGAACGCCGGCGATGGTCCCCTGCCCGCGAGCTTCGGCTACCACCCGGCATTCCTCTGGCCTCTACCCTATGGAAGTGCGCGCGGCGACCACGCGATCCATTTCGATGCCGCGGAGACGGCGCGCATCTTCCGGCCCGACGCACACGGCCTGCTCGATCCCGCCGCGCAGCCCTCCCCTGTCGACGGCCGGACACTGCGGCTCGACGACCGTCTCTTCACCGGAGGCGCGCTGGTCTTCACCGCGCTCGCCGGACGCGGGGCGACCTACGGCGCCAGCACAGGCCCGCGGCTGCGCATCGACTATCCGGACAGCCCGCACCTCGGCATCTGGTCGCTTCCAAGCGCGCCGTTCGTCTGCATCGAGCCCTGGCAAGGCTATGCCGATCCGGCGGGCTTCGACGGCGAGATCTGGGACAAGCCGGGCATCGTACGGCTCGATCCCGGCGCGCGGCGCTCCTGGCGCATGGGGATTGAACTTCGACCCGCCGAGGTCTGAGCCCCGCCTAGTCACCATTGCGGAGTTATGGGTCGGCGAACGGGGGGCGGGTCTGATAGGCTTGGACGCGATCACGCCCCTCTCATCGTCGAGGTTCGCATGCTGTCGAAAGGCTTCGAGCGCCGCGCCCAGAAGGTCGCTCCGCGCGCCACGTTCGCGCTCCGCATGGCGAAGGCGGTGGGGCTGTGGCTCGCGCTGACGCTTGCCGGGCTGCTGATCGGCATGGTTGGCTACGCTGTGACGGAAAGCATGGGGCTTGCGGATTCGTTTGTGAACGCGGCGATGATCCTTTCCGGCATGGGACCCGTCTCCGAGTTGCATACGACGGCCGGAAAGTGGTTCGCGGGCTTTTACGCCATCCTCTCCGGCCTCATCATCGTTATCGCCACGGGCTTCGTGCTGGCGCCGATCTTCCATCGCGTGCTGCACGCCTTCCACGTCGAGAGTGGAAAAGAAGGGTGACGCGGCCGCCACGCCCGGCTCCGCGCGCACATGCTCAACAAATCCTTACCGGACTCGCTCGCATTTGATGGCTCGCGTTGCAGCGACTGCAAGCATTGCGGCGCACTATATGAGGTCAGGGAAAACATCTTGGGGGATGTCTGGCCATGCGTAACGTGCAGGAGTCGAGCGGCGTTAAGCTCGCGCGTTGGATCGGTCTTGCCATGGGCCTGCCGGCGCTCGTGGCCGTCGTCCTGCTCGGCAAGGACGCCATTCTGGTCGTCAACGAAATCAACGAGAACGCGCTGAAGCGCGAACAGGCCGCGGTCGAGCGCGGCATCAAGCTGCTCGGTGAGCTGCATGCGTCCGAGATGGTTTCGCAGACGAATTGGGATGCGGCCTTCCACAACGTCGTGCTGAACAAGCGGACCGAATGGATCCGCAAGAACTTCGGCAGCGAAGCCCTGTCGCCCAGCGGCCCGCAGCAGATCGTCATCGTCGATCCTTCCGGCCGGGCGACCTTTTCAAGCGAGTTCAACGCAGCGCCACCGCCCGACAAGGTCGCAGGCTTGCTCGCGGCGGCGGCCGTACCGATGGACCGGGCGCGGAAGCTCTACAAGGACGCACGCGTCTCGGGTGATTTCGATAAGCGTCAAGACGGCGCGATGACCGACGGGCTGTACGTCAACGACTTCGTCAAGCTCGATGGCCAGGCGGCGTTGATCACCGTGTCACCATTCACGCCGGACGACGAAGCGATCGAGACGCCGAGCGAACCGACGCTGCTGATCGGCGTCCAGGTCATGACGCCCGCCGTGCTGGATAAGCTCGAATCGCTGTCTCACATCGATGAATTGAATGTGGTCTCGCCTAAACATCTGGACGAGGCCGGCGAGAACACCCATCCGGTTCTCGATGCGCGCGGCAACGTCATCGCGCACTTGAGCTGGGACTTCGCATCCCCGGGGCATGCCATTCTGCTGGCCGCACTTCCCGCCATCGCCGTGTCGCTCGGGCTGATCGTGGCCATGACGCTGTTCGCCGCCTTGACCGTGCGCCGCCTTACGCGCCGCCTTGCCGAGAGCGAGCAGACCGCACTCTATGCCTCACGGCACGACGCGGCGACGGGCCTCGCCAATCGCGGCTGGTTCATGAGCGTGTTCTCGAACCTGCTGACGTCGCGCGAGCAGAAGCAGGACACCTATGCGGTCTTGTTGATCGACTGCGACCACTTCAAGGCCATCAACGACACGCTCGGCCACGCCGCGGGCGACGCTGTCCTGCGGGCCATCGCCGACCGGCTGCGCGCGCTCGACGGCAGGCTCACCATCTTTTCCCGCCTCGGCGGCGACGAGTTCGCGGCCGTCACGCGCCCTCTGGCCTGCACGGAAGACGCGGCAGCCGTCGTTCATCTGGTGGAACGCACGCTCATGATGCCGGTACTCTACGGCAGCAAGGTTCTCGACGTGAGCGTCAGCATCGGCGCGGCCGTGTTCGAGGCGCCGTCGCCGCTTTCCGTCGATGTGTGGCTGGCGAAGGCCGACATCGCGCTCTACCGGGCCAAGCGCGACGGACGCGGCTGCTCGCGTCTCTTCGATCCGGCGCAGGATGGCGACGCACCGGAGACCTTGAGCCCGTTCCTGCGCGCAAGCGAGGCGGCGGCGGCCACGGCCGTCGCGATCACACACGAGCGCGCGGCTTAGGCGGCTTCTGTGTCCGAGGCGACAGGGATCAGCGGTCGATGCGCGTGATCTTGGAGCCTTCGAGGGTGAGGTTGTACATCAGGCCCTTCTGATCGAGGATGAACCCGATCACGGGCTTCTTGATCTGGTTGCTGTCGATCGAGCCGCCGACGCCCACCGTGATCAGCGCCACGGATCCGTCTACGCCGACCTTCCAACCATTCTTGCGGCGGAAGCTGCCGAGCGCCTCGTCGCTCATGAAAACGATGATGACCGTGCGCGCCTGCGCGCCAAGCTGGAAACCGAATGAGGCGGAGACGGTGTTGTAGTAGCCTTCCGTATAGCCCTGACGGCGCAGTGCGCCTTCGCCATACTCGCCGCCGACGCCGAACCCAGCCTTGATCACCGACGGGAA
This sequence comes from Hyphomicrobium sp., assembly GCF_051860585.1. Taxonomy (GTDB): domain Bacteria; phylum Pseudomonadota; class Alphaproteobacteria; order Rhizobiales; family Hyphomicrobiaceae; genus Hyphomicrobium_C. Next base: position 64,829 of record NZ_JBHYDS010000009.1, on the reverse strand, counting down.
GACGAGCACGCCCGCCGCGTCGCGCATGAGTTCCTTCGCCCCGCCGACCGAGCGGTAGAAGTGGTGCAGCGCGTCGTCCACGTCGGCGTCGATCTGGCGAGCCGATGCCGAGCTCGCGTCCCGCGCTCCGCCAGCGAGCAGCGCCAGGGCCAGCATCAGATTGAGGGCGAGCGCCCGGAAGATCGCGGGCGTCGGCTTGGGGGCGGTCATCGTCACGTCATCCTGTGCTTGTGAGGCCCGGCGCCCCTGCGCTCGATGCGGGGTTCGCCGGTTCCGACTCAGTTCGCGAAACCCTAGCAAGCGGTCGCGGAGTATTTGTGGCGCGGAAAGCGGACCACGCTCAGCCGTCCGCCGATCAGCAGAAGAGGCACGCACTGCACATCGTTGCCGCTTCCGAAATATGTGCGTCGAGCACCTTCTGGTACTCGAGCAGCTTCGGGCGCCACGTATCGCAGAGGGCTTTTTTCTTTTCGGGATCGCCGTGCGCCGTTTCCCAGCCCTTGATGTATTCGGACTTCTTGGTGCGGAAGACTGCGGCGACCTTGCGCAACGACGAGACTTCCACGCAGGGGCTGACCGCCGCCCACGTGCGCCGCTGCAGGTTGAGCTTGCGGCCGCAGAACTCCTGGAGTGCATCGACGGTGGCGTATTCGTCCACCCGACGCCACAGGGTTGCGCGGTCGGTCTTGTTCATCGTGTTGAGGCCTAGCTTGACCTCGATCAGCGCCGGGTTTTCGTTGCCGGCGCGCGCGAAGGTGGCTGCTGCCGCAAGCGCGCACACGGTGAGCGTGCAGAGGGCGAGCGTGCCTAGCGCCGCGCCAAATGCGCCGCGACCCAAGCGCCGAGGTTTCAATACTGGCTTCCAGATCCGCATCTCAGCCCCCGCCTTTCGCATGGCGCGCTTTGCAACGGGGCGAGTCTAAGGCTGCCCTGCGCATATTCGCAAGGGTTTCGGGGGCAAAAACGACAGCGGCCGGATCGCTGTGAGACGACCCGGCCACAGTTTTCGGACCTGCGGTGACCTAGTGCGCCGGGCGAGCCTCGACCTCGCATTCGGTCTCGGTGCGGCTGCTCTTGCACTTGACCTTCTTCTCCGTCGCAGTGCGCCAATCGGGCGTGTTTCCGTCCTTGGCCACTTCGCGTTTCCATTTGCCGATCGCCGCGTGCTTGGCGGCCTTCGTGGCTTCGGGACCGACGCCTTTGACCTCGGCATCAGCGCTCTTGTCGTCGGGTTTGCCGGCCGCCATCGCGGACGGAACGGCGGCAAGGGACAGGACGGAGAGTGCGAGCGCGGCAAGGCCGACGCGGAACATGCTGCTCATTGGGAAATCTCCTAAACCTCAGCTCCTCAGCCCGGCGGGCGCCGGGCTCGTGGCGTGATAAAACGCCAGCGAGCATTAAAGCTGTTTCCCAGGGAACAGCACAACTCGCGATTATTGTTACGGTAATTATGATTCTGCGCGCGCTACGCAGTGCACGGATAACCTGTTACGCCAATTCGATAATCTCGATCTCGCCCGGCCCCATGACGAATACGTCGCCGGGCGATTTGCCCATCAGCGCGCGGGCCAGGGGCGAGACGTATGAGAGCGTGCCAGCCGCCGGGTCGGCCTCATCCTCACCGACGATGCGATACGTCTGCTTGCGTCCGTCATCCCGCGCGATCGTCACGCGCGACCCGAACCGCACTTCCGTCGCAGTGCCGGCGGCGGGAACGAGTTCCGCGGTAGAGCGGCGCGCGTTCCAGTATCGGAGATCGCGCGCGGCGACGTTGAGCGCGGCGCGGTCGCCGGACGTTTGTGCTTCGGCGTAGGCCCGCGACAGGCGCGCCACCTCGTTCTCGATCGCCGCGAGTCCCGCCTCGGTGACGAGGTTGGGGTGGGACGACACGAGGCGTTCGGGAAGCTCATCGAAGGCTTCCAGTCCGTCGGGCTCTTTGACGAAGGCTCTGCTCATGTCACTGATATACGCACATCCGACGGTAATTTCACGAGGTCACTTCGATGCGCCAAGCGCAGCGCGAAATCACGCTTAAGACAACAGGCGCGGGGCTCTACGAATTCAGCCGGGACGCACGCGCATTCGCCGCGTCGGCGGCGATGGAAACCGGACAGTTAACGGCCTATTGCCGGCATACGTCCGCCTCTCTCGTCATCCAGGAGAATGCCGATCCCGACGTCCAGCGCGATCTCGTGGCGTTCTTCCACAGGCTCGTGCCGGACGGCGATCCGCTGTTCGTGCACACGATGGAAGGCCCCGACGACATGCCTGCGCATGTGAAGAGCGCGCTCACGCAAACGTCGATTGTCATACCGATTACGCACGGCGAACTCGCGCTCGGCACGTGGCAGGGTTTATACTTGTTCGAACACCGTCAAGCGCCGCACACGCGCAAGATCGTGTTGCATGTGATCGGCGCGTGACCGACACTGCGGATCGAATCCACTGGGAGGACAGCATGGCGAAAAACAAGGAAGCCGGCGACAATCGCCGCGTCGGAGCGGTGAAGTCGCGCTCGCAGATCAAGAACGCGATCACCGGCACGTGGACGAAACGCGACGAGAAGAGCGGCAAGTTTCTCGACGTGAAGGACGACAAGAAGCCCTTCAAGGGCGTGCGCAAGAAGAAGAGCGGCGCGGCCGCGAAAACGCTCGCGGCGAAGTCTGCCGCGGCGAAAAAATCCGGCGCCAAGAAGGCCCCGGCGAAGAAGGCCGCCGCCAAGAAAACCGTGAAGCGCGTCGTCAGAAAGGTGCCGGCCAAGAAAGCCGCCAAGAAGCGCTAGAGCGAGCGCCTGACATGCGATTGAGAGGCTAGCGGACGCTCGCATCTCGCGCGATTAGGCTCCATCTTGTTTCGCATTAACGATTTTCACCCTCGCGGGTGGATCGCGGACCGTGGCTGGCGATGCTCTTTGTCGCGTGGCGGCGGTCCGCGTTCCCTTTGAGGCCGCACCGACAATTTGCTAATGAGGCGGCCAATCCCCTGACCGGAGCTAAAAACATGAGCGACGCCGAAAGCCAGACCCGCATCGAAACCGCCAAGCTGATCCGCACCTATTACGAGGCGTTCAACGCCGGCGACAGCGAGGGCATGATCGCCCATCTCACCGACGACGTGATCCACGACGTGAACCAGGGCGAGCGCCGCGTCGGCAAGGACAAGTTCCGCGCCTTCAACGCGCGCATGACGCACCACTACAAGGAAAACCTGACCGAGATCACCGTGCTGGTCTCGAAGGACGGCACGCGCGCCGCCGCCGAGTTCAACGTCAACGGCACCTACGTCAACAGCGACAGCGACCTGCCCGCCGCCAACGGCCAGAAGTATGTCCTGCCGGCCGGCACGTTCTTCGCCATTCGCGACGGCAAGATCGCGCGCGTGACGACGTACTACAATCTCACGGACTGGATCGCGCAGGTCGCTTAATCCGCTCACGGCTGCTGTTCCATTCGCTTCGCGAATGGGCAGCCGTCCAAGCGAAGCTTGGCTTCGCCAAGTGCTCCCGGCCCCTTTTGGGCAAATGTGCTGAGAAAGGGATGATGGAATGAGCCTCTCGGTTCAGGCGCTCACCGGGCAGCGCATCGAGGCCGTGCTGCCGGACCTTGCACGGCTCAGGATCACCGTGTTCCGCGACTGGCCTTATCTTTACGACGGCACGCTTGCGTATGAGGAAGAGTATCTGGCGAAATTCGCCGCCGCGAAGGGCGCCGTCTGCGTGATCGCGCGCGACGGCGATCTCGTCGTCGGCGCGTCGACCGGTGCGCCGATGATCGAGCATGCGGACGAGTTCGGCGAACCCTTCCGCAACGCGGGCTACGATCTTTCGAAGATCTTCTATTGCGGCGAGAGCGTGCTGCTCAAAAGTCATCGCGGACACGGGCTCGGCCACAAGTTCTTCGAGCTGCGCGAAGGCCAGGCGCACGCGCTCGGCGGTTTCACGCACTCGACCTTCTGCCGCGTCGTGCGTCCTGACGACCATGCGCTGAAGCCGGCCGGCTACGTGCCGTTGGATGGTTTCTGGACCAAGCGTGGCTACGCTCCCGTGCCGGGGCTGACGGCAACCTATGACTGGAAAGACGTCGACCACGACGACGAGACCACGCACACGATGCAATTCTGGATGAAAGCTCTCTGATGACGGCGCCGCAAATTCTCAAGGTCGCGTCTGCCCAGTATCCGATCGGCCAGCCGGGTTCGATTTCGGAATGGGAAGACAAGATCGCGACCTGGGTGGCCGCGGGTGCGGCGACCGGCGCGGAACTTCTCGTCTTTCCTGAATACGCCGCAATCGAGCAGGCCGCCTGTTTCGGGCCAGAGGTCTACAACGACCTGACGACGACGCTTGAGCGTGTCGCGCATATTGCCTCGGAACGCGTGGCGTTTCACGCAACGCTGGCGGCGAAGCATGGCGTGCACATTCTCGTCGGCTCGGGCCCTGCGAAAACCGCCGACGGTCGCTTCGTCAATTCGGCGCAGCTCGTCACGCCGTCGGGCGCGGTCGGCGTGCAGGACAAGTTGATCATGACGCCGTTCGAGCACGGCTGGGGCGTGACGGCCGGCGCGCCATTGCGCGTGTTCGAGACGGCGCTCGGCAAGATCGCCGTGCTGATCTGCTACGACAGCGAGTTTCCGCTGCTGGCGCGCGCGGCCGTGGAGGCGGGAGCCGATGTCATTCTCGTCCCGTCGTGCACGGAGCGAATTTCCGGCTACCACCGCGTTCGCACCGGCTCGCAGGCCCGCGCACTCGAGAACACCATCGTCACCGTGCAGAGCCCGACGGTCGGCGATGCGCCGTGGTCTCCGGCGGTCGATTTCAACGTAGGTGCTGCTGGCATCTACGTGCCGCCCGAGCATGGCGTGAGCGACACGGGCGTGCTCGCCGAAGGGACGTTGAACGAGGCCGAATGGGTGTTCGCGGCGGTCAATCTCGCTGCGTTGCGCCAGCTTCGCACCAGCGGCGAGATGCGGAATTTCGGCGATTGGCCGTCCCAGCCCGGCGCCGAGCCGCTCAAGAAGACCGTCGAGTTGGTGACGCTCTTCTGAGCCCGGCCTGAGCCCGGCTCAGGTGGTGCTTCCGCGGCCAATGCCGCGGAAGCTGGCCGTTCCTACTTCAGTTTCCAGGTGACGGTGACGCGGGCTTCCAGCGTCTCCGTGCCGGCTTCAACAGGCACCGAATCCGCGTTCCCGGTCGCGCGTGACATCGCCATCGGGCGCGGTCCTGAGAATTGCACGTCCTCGGCGATGGTGACCACCTCGCCGACTTGGGCGCCCGCGGCGGCGGCGAGCAGCTCGGCGCGGCGGCGCGCATTGGCTACGGCCTCCTTGCGTGCGTCGTCCTTCAGCGTCTCGGCCTTACTGACTTCGAACGTCAGGCCGTAAATCTGGTTCGCGCCAACGGAGGCCAGCTTGTCGAGCAACGTTCCGATCGCCGACACGTCGCGCGCGAGGACCGTCACCTGGTTCGAGACACGATAGCCGTCGATCTTGGAGGCCGTACCGTCCCGCGTGTTGGTGTAGCGCGGCTCGACGCTGAAGTTGCTCGTCTGGATGTCCTTGGCATCGATGCCGGCTTCCTTGAGCGCAGCGACGACCTGCTTCATCTTTTCGGTGTTGGCCGTCAGCGCTGCCCGCGCCGTTTCCGCTTCGGAGGCGACGCCCGACGAGACGCGCGCGCGATCCGGCTCGGCGTAGGCGTAGCCCGTCGCGGAGACGGTGATCAGGCGGTCCATGGACTTGTCCTCGGCGCGAAGGGGAGACGTCAGAGTGAAAAGCAAGGCGGCTGCGGCGAAAACGGCGGCGGGCCTCGTGGCAATCAACGGTCGCATTCTGTCCTCCAGTTTGGAGGGGCCGGATTAGGATATGTTCGCGGTGGAAAGAAGGCTGTGCGGGGCGGCAGTCACGCCTCGTGCGCCGACGGACTTCGGCTGGACGCTGGACGTCCTCATTTGGACGATTATGCACTACGTGACAGACGCAGCAACCGGTGCTCCAAATGGTGGAGACAGGGCGGCCTGATAATATCAACTTTCGTCGTCACCGGCCTTATGGGCTCTGAGTGTCAGAGTATGTCCAGCTTCCTGCATAAAATTTGCGGAAGTATTCACCTTTCTGAAAACAACCGCATGCGGACGTCCAAAGACATCTTTGAAATCTGCGCCGCCCCAGACAAAAATGTGCTTAGTACCGTTTCGGATGTCGGCGATCTCGGCTTCTGTGGCCGCAATCGTGTACTCCATCCCCGGCGTTGCGTTTGGCAGTACAACAGATGTTCCGCCACGCTCATTAATTGGAACGGTTTCGCCAAACGGCGTTTCAGACACGTCTCGGATGACTGGCATCGGAAACCACGTGGAGAAATTGCGCGCTGGCGTCACGCCAGCGTTCTTAAAAACGACGAGGACATGGAAGCCTCGGCCTCCCTCCACAAGGTTTTGAAGAGTGATCTTCCCATCGATCACTCCAATGTAGGCGCGCAACTGTCGGGTAGAGACAAAGATCATGACGCCGATGGTTACCATCAACCCCAGGGCTTGTATGACGGTAGCGAGGGCGACGATGGCCGTCATCAATTCAGAGCGGCGCTTGAACGCCGTTTCCTCGTTGTCATCTCCGTTGGTTTGACCGGGTTTTTGTGCGGCGTTGCTGCCGTTGCCGCTTTGGCTAGCGGCTCTCGGTATCGTTTCCTTTTGTGCAGCGTCGTTTGTGTGGGCCTGCTTGGTTTGATTGGAAGTGTGGGACTGCTGTGGGCTACCCAGATCTCGGACACCTGGAGTTGGCGATGGTGAGGGAACTGCCCATACGAGCAGCAGGCATAACCCTAAGTAAGCGAACGAGAGCACGAGAGCACCAGCGTACTTGCGACCTAACGCCCAGATCATTTCCTCACCCCTTTACTGAGAGCGCTTCCGCTTTTTGCGGCTCTTCTTGCGCCTCAGCAACGCGCTACGGCTTGCCCAAAAATGTCGGGATTCTGACGGTTGTTATACCGGAACTCGAACTCGGCGATATAGAGCGGCAGGTATTTCTTGCTGACCTTGTGGTAGGTGCCGACCACGCCGCGCTTGAAGATCGACCAGAAGCCTTCAATTGTGTTGGTGTGGATTGCGCCGACAACGTACTGGCCCTTGGCTTGGTTGATGACGCCGTGCGGGAACTTCTTACCGACGCTGGTGTAGCCGACGTACTGGTCCGTCACGAGAAGGCTGACCTTCTCCGATACGCGGTCCTCAATGAAGCGGTTCAAGCTGCGCTCGTTTACGCGCTCGATGACGCGCGCCACGACGTTGCCCTTGCGGCTGACAGCGCCAGCGATGGGCGTCTTGCCGGAACCGCCGCCGCCCGTGCCGCCGTCGCCGCGCTTGCCCTTGTGCTTGTTCTTCGCCTTGCCGATGCTCCGGCACACGTTGCCGGATGCTCTGGCACCAGCCGTCGAACCTGTTTATAGAGGTCGCCTCGCCTCCCCTGGGGGCCCGTAGCTCAACGGTTAGAGCTGGCGGCTCATAACCGCCTGGTTCCAGGTTCGAGTCCTGGCGGGCCCACCAACACATTCAATCACTTGAGCTCTCCGTTCGGCTCACGCGATACTGCCGGGACAGCACCCGGGGCAGCACGCCTCGGTGAGTGTCGTTTCACGCGCGTCTTTCTCGCTCGGCAGCGCTCAAGCCGCTGCTCATTCCGACGAGAGTGACTTTCGGACACGACGGACAAGGTCTATCCGGCTGCCCGCTTCAGACACACTTCGCTCTTAGCGGTTGGGACGTCGAACAGCGTCATTGGCTCGGAAGTTTGTCGAGCACCGCCCCCCAGGAGACGATCTTGAAGTTCTGGGCCGTCCCGCCCGCGTTCGCATCGTCCTGAGCGACCAGGATGCCTTTTGGGAACGCCGGCCCGAAATCGCCGATCGCAACGGCCACGCCGTCCGTTCCGGTGACGGCATCGATGCCGAGGGCTGCGTTCTCCGCGATGCTGAAACGCGCGACGAGCTTCTCATCCGGAAGCGAGAACAGTGCAAAGGTGTTGTTGCCCTGGATGGACGCGATGAGATAGCCGCCGGCCTCATCCGAAGGAGCAAGTGTCAGCCCCTCGATGTCCGCGACGAGCTGCGTGCCGTCGACGGGTGCGATCATCGTGCGCGCGTCTCCGGTCTCGGGCTCCGCGCCGTAGCGCCAGATGCCCTTCATCTCCTCGGCGATGTAGAGCCTGCCAGATCTGTCGTCGGCGACGCAGCCCTCGGCGATCGAACCCACGGCAAAGCTACGCACGAGCGCCGCTTCGACCTCCCCCGTCTCGCGCGGCTTGAGCTCGAATTGCCGGACATCTCCGGTCTTGCCGGTTACGAAGGCATAGAGCTTCGACGTCGTCCGGCTCCGATAGAGGCACATGCCATAAGGATCGCCCACGTCCGCCGGCACGAACGATTGCTTGAGGTGGGAGACGGCCAACGTTTCGGGATCGAGCATGAAGAACGTGATGCCGAGCTGCGTCCGGTCGCTCGCGGCGACCAGCACGCGCGTCTTGCCGGCCGCCGTCCATCCCTCGCGCAGATCGACGTTGTTCATGCGGCCGACCGGGAAGAACTCCTTCATCTGCCCTTCGAGATCCAGCACGAACAGTCCCTGCTTCTTGTCGGTCGCGAAAATCAGGCTGCGGGCCGGATCGGCCGCATTGCGCCAGATCTCCGCATCGTCGGCCGCGTCGCCTTTATCCTGCACCGCTACGGTTTCGACCGAAGCCGGCACGTCAAACAGGGGAACATCCTGCGCAAGCGCCGCTTGGTGTTGAACGGCGACGGCGGCACACGCGAGGAAGATGCAGAAAACACGGATCATGTTGGATAGGTCCTTGGATCGAATGAGCTGTCGGCGGCCGCCGCTCCGATCGACGCGCGCCATGATGGGCAGTTCTCCGGCGCAATGCCGATAACTGCGAAGCGCCCCGAAACTCGTTTCGCCGCTTAACAGCACGATGACATCGGCGGCGCTGATCGATTGCTCCGGACGCTCACGGCTACCTAGGGAGCCCGCGACGCAACAGTCCGTTCGCATCCATCCGGTGTCACGCCACTGTTAATTCGTTGTCACGTATCGCGGCTAAGCGAGATCGATATCCGAACGAGCATGCAGCGCCGATCGATTGATCGATCCGCTTCGCGCTCCGGAGGTGGGGTTCGACACAGTTGGGGAATGCGAGGCGGACGTTTCCGTCTCGAGGGGGAGTTATATCACGATGCGGACTAGTATTGCGTGCAGCAAGGGCGCCTTGCTGCTGACGACGGCGTTTTGCTCGGTGGCTGCCAGCTGCTCGGCTTACGCACAGGATGCAGCGGGCGTGCAGTCGTCCGACGAACTCATCGTTTATGGAACGGTCGTCACCCGCAACCGGACCGACACCGTCGCGCCCACGCTCTCCTACGATCTCGAATACTTCCAGCGTTTCGAGCCCATCTCCGCCGGTGACGCGCTGAAGCGCGTGCCTGGCGTCAGCTTCTCGAGCGACGTGCTCGAATACGATCAGGTCCAGCTTCGCGGCCTGCCGTCGGTCTACGCCCAGGTGCAGGTCAACGGCCAGAACATGACGGGCGCCGGCAACGATCGCGTGTTCTTCGTCGACCGCATTCCGGCCGAGCTGATCGACAGCATTGAAATGATCCGCAGCCCATCGGCCGATATGTCGTCGGAAGGAATCGGCGGCACGATCAACGCCAACTTGAAGCGCGCGGGCCAGATCCAGGGCGGCTGGGTGCGCGGCAGCGGCTTCGGCGTCGAGGACGACGAACTACGCGGCGCCGGCTCCGTCGGCTACGGCACCACCGTCGGCGACACGTCCTACCTCTTCTCGGTAGACGTTCAGCAGCGCCGCAACCCGAAGCGCAAAACCAGCGACGTCTACGATTTCACGACCGGCGATATCCTGGACTCGTCCATCCAGGAGGACACGCGCGACGGCACGGACTACGCCTTCAACGGCGAAGTTGCGTCCAAGATCGGCGAAGGCACGGCGCGCCTCTACGGCTTCTACGTGTTTACCGACCGGCTCGAGACCGAATTCACGCCCGGCTTCGACTTCGAGGATGCCGAACCCTATTTCGACACCCAGCGTGAGGAGATCGAGCAGCAGAACATGAGCATCGCGGGCGAGTACAAGCTCCCCGTCGGCAAGGACGAAGCTCTGTTCATCATCGGATACAACAGGTTCGTCGACGATCTCAATGCGGTGGACAACAAAGGCGAGACCCTCGCCGATGTCGAGCTCGACGAAGTCGAGCGGGTCGCCGCCACCGACGAAGACTGGTTCGCGACCATGGCCTACACGGCGAACTTGAACGCGCTGCTGTCGGTCAAGGTCGGCATCGACGGCCGCATCAAGACGCGCGACTACGACCAGACCATTCTCGATGACGATCTTATCGACACCGGTATCGGCGGTGTGTTCGGCATCGACGAGCAGCGCCTTGATCCTTTTATCAAGGCCACCTGGAACCTGACATCGCAGCTCACCGTCGAGACGGGCCTGCGCTTCGAGCATACGCGGCGCGAGATCTCCGGTCTTGCGGGCGGAACGGCCTACGACGGCGAAACCACGGCTGACGAGCTCAATCCTTCGGCGCATCTGCGATACGCGCTGACGGACGCCACCATGCTGCGCTTCTCGGTTGCACGCACCGTGCGCCGGCCGAGCTTCGATATGCTGACCGCCGCTTACCAGATCGACGAACCGGTCGACGAGAAGGCGACGCTCGGCAACCCGAACCTCGACCAGGAAACGGCTTGGGGCATCGACGCCGGCTTCGACCAGAAAATCGGCGATCGCGGAATCCTCGGCTTCAACTTCTTCAACCGCCAGATCAAGGACAAGATCGACATCGTCGGCACCGGCGAAACGCTGCCGCTCACGTGCGACGATGGGCAGGAGGATTGCGATGTCCTGACATATCGGAACATCGGCGACGCCCGTGCCTACGGCATCGAGGTCGACGTCGACATGCCTCTGACGGCGGTTGGCTTGCCCGACACCAGCATCTTCGCCAACTACACCTGGCTGCGGTCCGAAGTCATCGATCCGGTGACGCAGCGGGAACGCAGCTTCAACGACCAGCCGAGCTACATCTACAACATCGGCTTCATCCACAACATCCCGATCTGGGACTCGTCGTTCGGCGCCAGCTACCAGAAGCGCGGGTCGTCTCTCTCCTTCGAGTACGACGAGAAGACCAAGCTGAGCTACCAGGGCAACCTGGAGGCCTTCTGGGAGACGCGTCTCTCCAAATCGACGGTGCTGCGCTTTACCGGCACAAACCTGCTCGACTCCGAGAAGCTGGAGGACAAGGCGATCTACGACGGCGATCTCAACGGCGACCAGGAAGAGCGCGAGATCGAGCGTGAGAAGAGCGGACGTCTGTTCATGATGACGGTTCGCCAGGCCTTCTAAGGCGAGGCCGGCGCCCAAGGCCCGATCTCGTGGCAACGACGAACTGACCACCGGCCCTGGCCGGTGGTCAGACCTTTTCTCAAGAGAGATTTTGCACGACATGACCGATCAAGGGACATCACCGGTGCACAGACTGCCGTTCGCCATCTTGGCTGTGGCCGCGATCTCGCTCTTCGTTGCCGCATCGTCCTCCGCTCAGGACACGCCCGCGGCACCGGCGGCCGAGACGATCGATGCGCCTGCGTCTATTCCGGCTGCGCCTGAGGCGCCAGCCGCCCCGACAGCAGCGGCGCCCTCCCCCGCTCCGCCCGATGCCGCTACGCCGCAAGATCCGGCTCCGCTGCAACAGGACGGCCACGCAGAAGAGGCTGGCCCGCCCGTCGCCGGACCTGCCGCCGCGCATCTTCCACGCGATCTTTCGCCGTGGAACATGTTCATGTCGGCGGACATCGTCGTGAAGGCGGTGATGATCGGCCTGGCGTTTGCCTCCGTCGTGACGTGGACGATCTGGCTCGCCAAGTCGCTCGAGCTTGCCTTCGCCAAGCGGGCCTTGCGGCGGGCATCACAATCCATCGCCGCTGCAGCGTCGCTCGCCGAAGCCACTTTAGCGCTCCACGGGAGGAGCGGCGTCGTCGCCGGGCTGATCGACATGGCGGCGCTCGAACTGCGCCTCTCCTCCGATGTCGCCGACAAGGCCGGCATCAAGGAGCGCGTCGCCTCGCGGCTCGACGGGCTCACGGCGGCGGCCGGACGCGACATGAACGCCGGGACCGGCGTGCTCGCTACCATCGGCTCGACGGCTCCTTTCGTGGGCCTCTTCGGCACCGTCTGGGGCATCATGAACAGCTTCATCGGCATCTCGGAAGCGCAGACGACAAATCTCGCCATTGTCGCACCGGGCATCGCCGAAGCGCTGCTCGCCACCGCCATCGGCCTCGTCGCGGCCATACCGGCGGTCATCATCTACAATCAGTTCGCGCGGCAGATCTCCGCCTACCGGGCCGGGATCGTGGAGGTGTCGGCCGAGGTTCTGCGGCTCGTCTCGCGCGATCTCGATCGCGGCACCAAGGCCCCTGCGGCCCAGGCAGCGGAGTAGCGCAAGTCATGGCGGGCGGTCTCGACAACGGTGGCGACGATCTCGCCGAGAACCACGAAATCAACGTCACGCCGTTCATCGACGTGATGCTCGTGCTTCTGATCATCTTCATGGTGGCGGCGCCGCTGTCGACGGTGGACGTGGCGGTCGACCTTCCGGTGGCGCAGGCCAAGCCGCAACCCCGCCCCGACAAGCCGCTCTATCTCACGGTCAAACAGGACCTGAGCCTCGCGCTCGGCAATGACGATGTTCCAAGCGCTGCCCTGGCGCCGATGCTCGACGGCGCGACGAAGGGCGATCGCAACCAGCGCATCTTCCTGCGCGCGGACAAGACGGTGCCATACGGCGAGCTGATGCGCGTGATGAACCTCCTGCGGGCCGCAGGCTATCTCAAAGTGGCGCTGGTCGGCTTGGAACAGACGCCGCCGGCAACGCCTCCTGTCGGGGGCGAAGCGGCCCGATGACGCTCGCGCGCGCCTATCTCGAAACACCCGCCCGGAAACTCACGCGCTGGAGCGGGTCGGCTGGGATGATGGCCGCACTGCATGTGACGGCCGGCGTGCTCGCCTTCATGCTCTGGCCCAGCGATCTGCCACGGGACGAGCCGCCGGGTGCCATCATGATGGAACTCGAGTCGATGGCTGGGGCTCCGTCCGACCAGCAGGATGTCGCGGACGAGCCGCTGTTCGAGAAATCGGCGCCGCCACCCTCTCCGACCGAAAGCCCCGAGCCGACACCGCCGGAGCAAGCCGCCAGCGAACCGGAGCCGGTCGAGGATACGCCGCCGGAAAAGGTTGCCGAAGCGCCGGCTCCGCAGGAGCCTGTTCCAGAGGTGAAGCCGGAGGAGGCACCGCCGGTCGCGGAAGCGCCGCTCGCGCCCGAGCCGGAGGTCGCGCTGCCTAAGGAGGTCAAGGCCGAGACGCCTCCCGAGGAAAAACCGGTAGAGCGGCCCGAGCCGAAGAAAACGGAGCCCGACAAGAAGCCCAAGGAAAAGGCCGAGAAGGCGAAGGAGCCGAAGGCAGCGCAAAAGTCGGACAGCAAACAGCAGCGCCAAGCCGCAGCGTCGGCCAAGGGGAGGTTTGACCCCAATCCGGTCTATCGTGCCAAGCCCGCATATCCGGCGGGCGCCCGCGCGAGCAAAACCGAGGGCTACGTCGTGGTTCGCTACTCGGTATCCCCATCGGGTTCGGTGACGAGCGCGAGCGTCGTCTCAGCCAGTCCGCCGGGAATTTTCAACGCGGCTACAGTGGCGGCCGTGCGGCAATGGCGTTTCAAGCCTTCACCCGCAGGCGGTAGCCGCAGCACGACTGTTCGCTTCAAGCTGCGCTAGGCGGACGAGGCCTAAGTTCGTTCCGACCGCGTGTCCATCGCAGAACGTTTCTGGATTGCCTGGGTCGCTAGGCGTCGGGTTCAAACCCTAGTCGTCGCAATGCCCGCTCTCCCAGTGCCCGATCGGTTCCGCCACTCTCGATGAGCCGGTCCAGCCGTCTCACGGTGCGCGAAAGATTGCGGTGCATCGTCTGCTGGAAAAAGAGGTTCGCGACATCCTTGTCGTCAAGCTCAAGAATCCCTTGAGCAGATGCTCGTGCTTCGTCGAGTTTGCTTTCAGACGCCATGACACCACCCAACACGCGAGATGCCGAACGTTACCACCGAGCTTATGGTGAGCACACTGCAGAAATGCGAGCTGTAGCGAATTGCCTCGCCCCATTCTCCGGGCGCGGTTGCACGAGGCGCATCGGCCCGGCAGAGCGCCGTACATAAGGCGGTCGTTCAACGTGAGCGCGCAAGACATGAGCGCGCAAGATTGTCGCAATTCTGTAATGAACGACCGCCGGCTGCCTGCGGCAATTGGACGGCGCGTCGCCGGACGAACTGTTACATCGATCTGGCAGTTGAACAGGTGAGCCGCCTCGAGCCCCACTGTCTAGGCGGCTCTCGTTTCCGCAAGACTTAGCCCCTGCCCTACCGGTAGGGGCTTTTTTTTGTGCGCCAGTCCGCGACGCCTGCCACGCCGGTCCTGTCAGAATGCCGCGCCGATGTGGCCAGGAAGGCCTTTCGCGTCAGGCGTGCGCGCGAGGCGCATCGCCCGTTCGTAAGCAAAATCGAAATCCCGGCGCACCATGGCCAATGGAATGTTGCTGCGGAAAAAGTTGGCCCACGCGAATTCGCAAAAAGGGATCTGCGTTTTCTGGAAGCCGCCGGCTTCGCGCACCTGCCAGGCGAGATCGCGGTAGCAGTCCGAACGAAGCTTGTCGATTGTCGTGGGAAGCCGCGTTGGGCAGATCCTGCGGCCGGCTTCGTCATAGGGATGCAACCAGCCGAGCATTTCCATGGATCGCATGAATCGACGCTTCGGGATGTCCGACAAATCGCCGATGACGCGGACGAACACCTCGTCGACTTCGCTCTGCCAGAGCGCGAGGCTCAGGTGATGATGGTCGATGATGTAAAATTCTTCGCCGGGCCCGAGCACGGCCGGAACGGGGCGCTGTTCCAAATATCGCCGCAGCTTTCTCCTGGTGTCTGCGCGCCGCTCGATCTTCCGGCGTTTGGCTTCGACGGCGCGCATGCCGACGGCCACTTGCGTCGGATGGAGATCGGCCAGAGACACGGCCTCGGACCACTCGAGACTGTCGATCGACTTGGAAACCAGGGTCACGCTTCTCTTGCTACTCACCGGTGTTTTTTTGACTGGTGTTACATCGCGGCGTCTGAGCGTCATTGAAGAGGCGGTCCTCGGCAGCGGCGTCGTCTTCATCTTCTGGTCAGGCTGGTTAATTTTGTGTTGCGCGGAGCGTCGCGCGAGCGCCGCCGGCCGGTCAGGCGTAGTGGCCCGCTAGAGCGGCGGCCGCATCAGGTGCGCGGCCGACCGGTCACATATTCAACCGGTCGCCGGTTCTCTTGCGGCTCTTTTCTCCCGACCCGGGTGAACGCGGCCCGCGGGCATCGGAAACCGTCGCGGCCTGTCGGGCCCGCGATCACCGGCGGCGCGACCGGCGCCCGCTTTCCTTTTGCCGGCAGTTGCGGCACAAACCGAGTCAAAGGACGGGCACGATCAGTGCCACGTCGATGATTTTCGGGACCGGGGACAGGAATGACGACCAAGACGGCGCCGAGAGGAGGCAAAACGAAAACCTCCGGCCATAAAGACAGCCCAGCGAGACGGCAGGAAATCCTGGCAGCGGCCTTGAAGCTGTTTTCCGAGCGCGACTATTCGGCGATCACCATCAAGGACATCGCGCAACTTGCCAATGTGAATACGTCGCTCCTTTACTACTATTTCGCCGACAAGGAGGCGCTGTTCCGCGCCTCTCTCGAAGAAGCCGTTGGCGCCGCCATGCGCAACTACGCCGAGATCGCCAGCAAGCATTCCGAGCCCGTCGATCTGATCAACGACTGGTTCCAGATGCACGTGGAATTGACGGCGGACATTCGTCGGCTCGTCAAGATCCTGATCGACTATTCGAGCTCCAATTCGCAGACGCGCGTGCTGGACGATGTGGTCAGCAAATTTTACGACGTCGAGATCGAGGTTCTCTCGAAGGCCATCCGGCGCGGACAGCGCGCGGGGTTGTTCAACGGCGTGGTGCCGCAAACGGCTGCACTCTTCGCCTCCATGCATCTGGACGGGGTGATGGTCCGTTCCATCATTCAGCCGCAGCTCAACGTTCCGGCGGCAATCGCCGCGTTTCGTACCGCGTTCTGGGCGTACGTCGGCTACGATCCGAAGAAGGCGTAGTGGCAATTCGAGGCGCGTCCCGGGTAGGCCAGCCGCGCCGCTCTCATGTCCGATAGCCGGACCGGAACGGCTGTTTCGCGCGACCCGTTTTCGTTCCCCTCCTCGCTCTCACGTGCGTCAGAGACCACCGCGCTCGCGCGCGCCATCGGACGGGATTCCAAACTTGATTGACTGTTCAATCAATAGCTGGCAAGTTTGTCGCACTTTGGGATGAAACGAGATGGCGGGAAGAGCACCATAAGGAGTCGCCCGCCGGGGGAGGAACGATGACGGACACGACGTTACCGCAAGTACCCGCATACACTGCCGAGGGCGAGAAATCGCACTCGTTGGTTCGCACGCTAGATTGGACACACGCGTTTTGGTTTGCTGCCGGTACGCCGGCCCTGGTGCTGTTTTCCGTCGGCGCGATCGCGGCCACGGTCGGCAATATTTCTCCGCTTGTCTGGACGATCTCGATCATCTTCGGCTTCCTGCAAGCCTTCACCTATGCCGAGATCTCTTCGATGTACCCGCACAAATCGGGTGGTGCGTCCGTCTACGGCGCGCTTGCCTGGGTGCGATACGGCAAGATGCTCGGCCCCATCTCCGTGTGGTCGAATTGGTTCTCATGGACGCCGGTGCTCGCCATCGGCACGGGGCTGGGCGCAGGCTACATCCTCAATCTCTTCTTTCCGCCGGACCACCCAGTTCAGACATGGCAGATCACCCTGCTCTCGCTGGACTTCCTGAAATCCGGCCTCACGCTTCGCATCAACTCTGTCTTCGTTCTCGGCTGGATCCTCGTTCTCATCGTCTTCTCGGTCCAACATCGCGGTGTCCTCAAGGCTGCGAACCTCCAGAAAATTCTCGCCATCACCGCGCTGGCGCCGTTGATCATCGTCGGTCTCACGCCGATCCTCACCGGAAGCATCTCGACGGCGAGCTTCGAGCCGTTCGTTCCGCTGGCACGAGACGCTGCCGGAAACCCCATCGCGGGTGCCTGGAACATGGCAGGCTGGACGGTATTCGCCGGCGGTCTCTTCATTGCCGGCTGGTCGACCTACGCCTTCGAAACCGCGGTCTGCTACACGCGTGAGTTCAAAAATCCCGGCCGCGACACGCCGCGTTCGCTGATTGCCGCCGGGATTCTCTGCCTTGTCGTGTTCTCGCTCGTGCCGTTTGCCTTCCAAGGCGCGTTGGGTCTCGAGGGAATGCTCGATCCCGGCATCTACAGCGGCATGGGCGTCGCCGATGCCATGGCCGGCATCATCGGCGCGGGCCCGATCATCACAAAAATCCTTATCGTGATGCTTATCCTGGCGCTGTTGCTGACGGTCAGCATGTCGATGGCAGGCTCGGCCCGGACACTTTATCAGGGATCGATCGACGGCTGGCTTCCGCGCTACCTCGGACGCGTCAACAGCCATGGCGCACCCGTGGCGGCCATGTGGACCGACCTCGGCTTCAACATGCTGCTGCTCATGATGTCGGACTATGTGTTCCTGCTGGCGATCGCCAACGTGAACTACATGATCTTCAACTTCCTGAACCTGCAATCCGGCTGGCTGCATCGTATCGATCGTCCCGAGATGCCACGTCCCTACCGGGCTCCGACCATCATTCTCGCAACCGGTGCGGTACTCGGTTTCGTGAACCTGCTGCTGCTCGGCATGGGCGCCAACATCTGGGGTCCGGGAACGCTCGCAGCCGGCTTCGCGGTCGCCGTGATGATCATCCCGGTGTTTGCTTACCGGCACTACATAACCGACGGCGGGAAATTCCCGGCGCAGACGTTCGAAGACTTCGCCGGAGTGGATCAAAGCGAGGTCAAGACCCGCGCCGGCATCCTGCCCTATCTGACGCTCGCCGTCGGGGCCGGCGTCATCGCACTCGGCTACTCGCTCTCACAATACTGAAGCCGATCATCACTTCCTTCGAGGGAGAGGCGCACCTGCGTCTCTCCCCTGGGGGACCTGCATCCAAAATCACTTCAACGAGGACGTTATGACAACAGTGACAGACAGCTCCATCGCAACCTTGCAAAAGAAACTGGAAGAAGCCGGCGTCAAGTTCATGCTGCCGAGCTACGTCGACATGCACGGCGTGCTGAAAACCAAGGTCGTGCCGCTCGCTCACCTGCAGGACATGATCGACGGATCGGAGCTGTGCACGGGCGCCGCATTGGACGGCGTACCGCAGGACGTCAGCGACGAGGAAGTGTCGTCGCATCCCGACATCCGGAGCGCAACCGTGCTGCCCTGGGCCAACGATGTGGCCTGGTTCGCGAGCGATCTCTGGTGCGGCGGCAAGCCGTTCGAGCCCTGCAGCCGCAATATTCTGCAGCGGCAGTTGGCGATCGCCGACGAGATGGGATACGGCGTCAACCTCGGCATCGAAGCAGAGTTCTTCGTTCTCAAGGACGACGAGAAGGTCGGTTTCAAGCCGCTTTCGGACCGGCATCACCTCGCCAAGCCGGCGTACGACGTGTCCCGCTTCCTGGACAACCGGGGCTGGCTGTTCGAACTCGTCAACGCCATGAACGACATGGGGTGGGATGTCTATTCGCTGGACCACGAAGACGGCATCGGCCAGTTCGAGATCGATTTCCGCCATGCCGACGCACTGACGATGGCGGACCGGTTCGCCTTCTTCCGCTTCATGGCGCATGAGATCGCCAGGAAGCACGGCGGTTTCGCGACGTTCATGCCGAAGCCCTATGCGGATCGCGCCGGCAGCGGCGCTCATTTCAACATGTCTCTGACGGACAAGGCATCGGGCAAGAACCTGTTCGTGTCCAAGGACGATCCGCGCGGCTGCAAGCTCGGCGAGTTGGGCTACCACTTCATCGCCGGCATCCTGAAGCACCTTCCCGCCATCAGCGCGGTGGTTGCGCCGACGGTGAACAGCTACAAGCGGCTCGTGCTCAAGGGCAGCATGTCCGGTTTCACCTGGGCGCCCGTGTTCCTCTGCTACGGCAACAACAACAGAACCAACACGGTGCGCGTGCCCAAGAGCGGCGGGCGTGTGGAGTTGCGCGTCGCCGACAGCGCGTGCAATCCCTATCTCGGCGCCGCATTGACGATCGCGGCGGGCCTCGAAGGCGTGCGCGACCGCCTCGATCCGGGCGAGCCGCACAAGGACAACATGTATCTCAAGACACCCGAGGAGCTGGCCGCGCTCGGCGTGTCTCAGCTTCCCGGAACCCTTGAAGAAGCGCTCGACGCTTTCGAAGCGAACCCGCTCTGCAAGCAAGTGTTCGGCGACGCAATGTTCAAGTCGTGGCTCGAGTTCAAGCGCGACGAGTGGCACTCGTACAAGAACCATGTGTCCGAGTGGGAAGTGCAGCGCTACCTCAAGTTCTACTAAGGCGGGCATGGAGACGCGGTTGGCTCCCCAGTTTTCTGCGTTTCCATTTTTTTGTGCCGCCGGAGTGCGCAGGAGCCTTTCATTTGGCTCCTGCGCGCTTGCGATCCGACCGGCAGGACTTCGCCGGTCGTCACGTACCATGAGAGGACAAGTTTCCCATGATCTGGGCCGAGCGCACTTGGACTGAAATTCCCGCCGATCTCGAGGCCGCGAAGTACACGGCGCTGCTTCCCATCGGCGCGACCGAGCAGCACGGGCCCCATCTCGCGACCGGCATGGATACGGCGCTGGCCGATCCGCTGTGCCGGCGGGCGTCCGAGCGGACGGGCGCGCTCATGCTGCCGACGATCCCCTACGGCTGCTCGCTCGGCCATAGCCGGAGATGGCCGGGCACCATCGCGTTGCAGCCGATCACGCTCATTACCCTCATCAAGGACATCGGCGACTGGGCCTATGCGAGCGGCGTGCGGCGCCTCTTGATCGTCAACAGCCACGTCACGAATGCCGCGCCGCTCCGATGCGCACTCGAAATGCTGCGCGCCGAGCATGACGACCTGATGGTCGCGATCGTCAATTCCGCCCACATCAGCGACCGCGTACGCGCTGCGCATTTCACGGATGGCGATGACTGGCATGCGAACCGCGCCGAAACGGCGCTCATGATGGCGGTGGCTCCCGAAATCGTGCGCGAGGATCTCGTCGCGTCATCGGACGATCCCGATCGCACCGGCGGGCTCGTGTTCTCGCATCCGGTCAACCGGACGAGCCTCAACGGCGTGACCGGCGCGCCCAGTCTCGCGACCGGGGCCGAAGGCGAAGAGCTGTTCGCTTGGATGGTGGACGATCTGGTTCGCCTGATCGAACGCGCCATGGTCGAGCAGCCCCCGCTTCCGCACTCGTATGACAGCGATGCCTCCAACGAAGCGGGTTGATTGATGTCTGCTGACAGCACGACCGGCTGCTCTTCTTAGCTCATCGTTTTCCTAGCTCGTCGCGCGGAACCTTTTCCGCTCAGTCCGACGCGACTTACTACGTCAGCTCAGAAACGACTGACTTCCACGCCTCCAAGCTGATCGGTTCGCGTGTTTACGCGACGTTGTCAGCCTGGCCGCGCTGTGCAGGCTGCTGTGATCAGCGTCTGCGGGTTCCCGGGTATTGGCAAACGCCCGCGGTTCCTCCCGCGGGCGTTTTGATGCACCTGGGGCCAGCGCATTTCGTCCGGAGCCAATCGGGTCGTCGCGCGTTGAGTTGAACGGGCCATCATTCCCTGACGCGTTATCCGGAGACCGATCGTGAAACAATTTTCCACGTTGCCTATACTGACGCTCGCCGCCGCCATGCTGAGCGCGACGTCTGTACACGCTTTGGAGCGCGCGGCCCCGCAGCGGATGGCACAAGCCGGCCCGGACGATGCCGGCCCTCGCGAGAAGGACACTGGCGCGCCTGATGAAGCGGCACCCGATAGCGCAGGCGATCAAGGCGGCAAGGATGCAGGTCAACGTCCCGCTCGAAAGAATGCTGGCGAGGGTGGAGAGCGTCCGCGCGGTCAGCGCGAGAGGCCGGACGGCGATGCCGGACCGCGGCAACGCGCGCCGCGCGACGATGGCGCACCTGCCGAGCGCAAAGACGAAGTGCCTGCTCGTGAAAAAGAACCCGCGCCGAATGGCGACAACGAAGGGCCGCCGCCTGTAGAAGCGCCCGAACCGGCCAAGAAAGCTCCACCTGCGGACGAACCGCCGGCGCTTGAGAAGAAGGCCCCAGAACCTAAGGCCGAACCTAAGGCCGAGCCGAAGGACGTTCCCAACATTGAACCCAAAGCCGTTCCGAAGGCTGAGCCGAAGGACGTGCCAAAGGCCGAGCCGAAGGCGGCGCCCAAGGATCTCCCAACCCCCAAGGCGGATCGCATTCCCCCTAAGAACGCCGAACCGGCTCCTGCTCCTGATGGAGCGCCCGACCTCAAGGAGCCTCCGGGGAAGGCTGAGCCTGTCCCTGCACCGAAGGAACCTAGTGCCGCTCCCAAAGAGCCGCGTGAGGGACGTAAAGGCCCCGACGGAAAGATGCCCGGCAAGAGTGATGGACCATCGAAAGGCGCAAGGCCTGGAGAAAACCGGCCGTCGGGCGACGTTGCTCCGCCGGAGGCGAAGGACCTCAAAGAGATCAAGCAAGAGCGCAAGGAACGCACCGAGGACGACGGCAAACGCGTGATCATCGAAGAGCCCGACAAGCGCGTCATCGTCAAGGAGGGCAACAAGACCATCATTCGCTCTGACGAAACGGAACGCTTCCGGCGTCTCGGAGGCGACACGCGCCACGAAAAGCGCAACGGCCTCGACATCTCGATCAATATCCGCCCTGGCGGGATCGAGATCTTCACCGAGTCCGACGAGCGCGGACGCCCGCTCCGCCGTTACCGCCGCGATCGCGACGGCCGCGATGTCATCCTGTTCGACAACCGCGATTACTACCGGAAGCACCGCGATCCGTCGTTCGTGGATGCCATCGTCGACCTGCCGCCGCCGCGGATCGTAATCCCGCGGGACCATTACATCGTCGACTACGAGGAAGCGAGCGATGCCGACGTCTACGACGCCCTGTCGGCGCCGCCGATCGAAGCGCTCGACCGTGCGTACTCGCTCGAGGAAGTCCGGCGCTCGCCGACGTTGCGTGACCGCATGCGGCGCATCGATCTTGACGTCATCAATTTCGAGTTCGGCGCCTGGGAAGTCGCATCCGACCAGTATTCGGCGCTGGAGCGCGTCGCGAGCGCTATCCAACGCGTGATCCAACGGAACGCCAACGAGATGTTCCTGATCGAAGGGCATACGGACGCCGTCGGCTCCGATGAGGACAATCTCAGCCTGTCGGACCGGCGCGCGGAAAGCGTGGCGATCATTCTCACCGAGGAGTTCGGCATTCCGCCTGAGAACATCACCACACAGGGCTACGGCGAGCAGTATCTCAAGATCGATACGCCAAGCGCCGAGCGACAGAACCGCCGTGTCGCTGTTCGCCGGATCACGCCGCTGTTGTCGCGCGGGAACTAGACCTGAGAGACGTGGCGAGCGGCTTGCCTGCTCGAAAATTGCGGGCCGGCGCGTGTCATGCGCTGGCCCGTAACGTTTCCGACACGCGGTCGGCGAAAAGATCGGCTTCGTCGGCCGTCGACGTCAGCGGCGGGCGGACCTTCAGCGTGTTGCCCATGCGTCCCGCCGCTCCGATCAAGACGCCTCTGGTCTTGAGGCCGTTGATGACGTTCGACGCCAGGTCCGCGCGGCACAGCTCGATGCCGATGAAGAGCCCCGCGCCGCGCACGGCAACGATGCGCTCGTCCTGCGCCGCAAGATCGCGGATGCGATCCCGGATGTGAGCGCCCTGCTTGCGCGCATTCTCCTGAAGCTGCTCGGTTTCGATGACGTCCAGGACGGCCTGCCCTGCGGCGGCCGCGACAGGGTTGCCGCCGAAAGTGTTGAAATAACCCGTGTCCTCGCAGAACCGTTCGAGCAGGTCCGGCCGCGTGGCGAGCCCCGCCATGGGGAAGCCGTTGCCCATGGGCTTGCCCATCGTCACGATGTCGGGCGTGACGCCGTGGCGGGCGAAGCCCCAGAACGCATCGCCCGTGCGGGCAAACCCCGGCTGCACTTCATCAGCGATGTAGAGACCGCCCGCTGCGTGCACTTGCGCGATGGCTCTTTGCAGAAACCCCGGCGGGCCGGCGTAGATGCCATCGCTTGAAAAAATGGAATCGCAGACGAAGGCCGCGAGGGTGTGCCCTCGCCGCTCGAGTTCCTCGATGGCCTGCGTCATGGAGGCGGCGAACGCGTCCGAGATCGATCCGCCGGGTTCTGCCGCAGCGGGCGCCGGGACGGCAACCACATGGTTTGCGAGGTCGCGCCGTTTCATGGCCGAGGGGGAAATGGCGGAGATGATCGCTGTGTTGCCGTGGTAGGCATTTTCCGTAACGATGATGCCCGCGCCGCCGGATGCCGCTTCGGCAATCCTCACCGCAAGGTCGTTCGCCTCACTGCCGCTGCAGGTGAGCACGACGTTCGAAAGCGCGGGCGGAAATTTCGCCTTCAACGCCTCCAGGTAGTCGTCGACGACGCGGTTTAGATAACGCGTGTTGATGTTGAGGCGCGCGATCTGATCGCTCACGGCCGCGACAACGCGCGGGTGGGCGTGCCCGACAGACTGGACGTTGTTGTAGAAGTCCAAATAACGCTGCCCATCCGCCGCCGTCAGCCAGGAGCCGCGGGCGGAGACGATCTCGATGGGCTCGCGATAGAACAGCACGCTCGCGGCGCCGGCATTCGCGAGACGCCGCTCGAGAAGCGGATTTACGTTCGAGGTTCGCGCGCGGGCGTCGAACGCGTTCATCTCCAGGATCTGACGCGCCGCAGCGGCTCCGGTGTGTTTTTCGTCACTCATGCTGGCCGGCCAGACTGCACTCGGTCCGTGCGAGATAGGCGTCCGCGAGCTGGACCGTGACGTCGGTGAACGGCGCGCCGAGCGCCTGCGCGGTCGGTGTCTCGGCATGGCTCGCGATCCACGCGGTGAGCAGGATGCGTCGCAGCATGATGAACGTCGGCAGAAACGCGACATCCTCGTCCGCAAGCGGCGACACCGTGCGATAGCCTTCGACCCAGGCGTCCTGCAGCGCGGGGACGACAGGGTCATCCTCGAAGAAGCTCACGGCCGCCGCGAAATCATAGATGAACCAGCTGAACCCGCAGTCATCGAAATCGATGACGCCCAGGCGGTCTTGATCGACGAGCAGATTGGCGAGTCGCAGATCTGCATGAACCAGGCCGAAGCGCTCAGGACCCTCGCCGTAGTGGGCAAGTCTCTCGCTCAGCACGCGGCATGTCCGATCGAGAACGGCCCGGCCTTCGGCGGTCAGGCCGAGGGCGTCGCGCCAATCGCCCCAGAGCGGGCGAGATCCGAGCATCGTTTCGTAGGTCCAGACTTTCCGGCGGAAAGCGGCCGGGCGCTGCCAGCGGCGCGCATGGCCGTGCAGGCGCGCGCTGATCGCACCGAGCTCCTGAAATGCGGAGACGATGCCGCCGGCCTGCGGTGTCGGCTCCGATCCGCTCATGAATTCGAACGCGACGACGTGGCGTTCGGCACCCGCGGCTCTCATGGTGGCGATGCCGTTCCCGTTCTTGCACGGCAAGGGCATCGGCGTTGCAACGACGCCGTCGCGCCGGAGCGCGTCGATCCAGGCGAGCTCGGATGCGATTTCATCGCGGTCGTGATAGCCCGGCCGATGCACGCGCAGGATGACCGGATGCCCGGTGTCCGGATCGACCGCCTTGAAGGTGGCATTTTCGGACAGGTTCAACGTCGTGACGCTGCAGTGCGGGGCAAGCCCCCACTCGTGCGTGATCTCTCCGAGGCCTTGCCGGAGCTGTTCCACAAACGCGTCGTCGTAGAGTCCCGCCATCCCTCGCGCCCTTGTTGCCTCGCCGCACTTTGCATCCCGTGGCATGGGCCTGGCTACTAAGTTCGACGGCGCCTCCAAGCCGTTCGAGAGTTGGCGACGCGCCTCGCGAGCAACAGCATCGGAAAAATGCACCTCTGCCGCATATTTGGTGTGGATCTCCGGGCGGCGGCGCGTTGGCGCGCATCTAATTGCAGATACTCTCGTATCGTCATCATTGCGCGGAGGCAGGCATGCTCGATACGCATCTGGCTGACGACACGACACTGCGGTGCGAGGCGCTATTCGATCGCGTCGCCGCCACGCCGCTCGGGCAAAACCCGCATGCGCTCAAGGTGGCGCTCGCGGAATGCGATGCGCTCGAGCACGCGATCTCAAGCCCATCCATGATCTGCAAATTGCGGGACTTGCGCCACTGGTTGCGCCTGGCCTACGGCCACACGCTGCATGGCTATCCCGAGGACGCGCTGCGCAACATCCTGCTCGACGCCATTACCGGGTTCGGTGGTGCGGTTCGAGACGGACGTTGAGGGCTAGCTCCGTTCGCGCCGACACCGTTCGCGCTCGCTAGGCGACGAGCGCCTTCGATGCCTCGACCACGGTGCGGGCGGCAATGCTGGCCGCTTCGGTGGCGCCCGCGATCCTGCTCATGTTGTCGGTGATCGCCTGCACGCCGTGGGACGCCGTCAGCATGTTGGACGATATTTCCTGCGTGACAGCGCCCTGTTCCTCGATGGCGGCGGCGATGCCGGTCGCGATGTCGTTGATCGAATTGATGACGGTCGTGATTTCCTGGATCGCGGACACCGCGTCGGCGGTGCCGGCCTGGACGGTTCCGATCTGAGACGCGATCTCGGCCGTCGCTTTGGCGGTCTGGCTGGCGAGCGTCTTCACTTCGGACGCGACGACGGCAAATCCTTTGCCGGCTTCGCCCGCGCGCGCCGCTTCGATGGTGGCATTGAGGGCGAGGAGGTTAGTTTGCGAGGCGATCGTGTTGATCAAGCTCACGACCTGCCCGATGCGATCGGCCGATACCGCCAGACCGCTCACGATCTCGTTCGTCTTTTTGCCGAGCGATACGGCCTGACTGGTGATGTGCGAGGCCTGATCGACGCGGCGCCCAATCTCGCGCACGGACGATACCAGCTCCTCGGCCGCGGATGCGACCGCCTGGACGTTGCTCGACGTCGCCGATGACGCCGTGAACGCGCCTGAAACTTGCTGCGTGGTGTCAGCGATCGCCTGCGTGACTTTCCCGAGATCGACGTCGATGGTCCGCTTGAGGTTCGTCTTCAGATTTACCTGTGCGGTGATGTCGGTGCAGAACTTCACGACCTTGAACGGGCGGCCCGACGCGTCGAAGATCGGGTTGTAGGTTGCCTGCAGCCACAGCTCCTTACCGTTGCGAGCGACGCGTCTGTACTCACCCGATTGGAATTCGCCGCGCTTGAGCGCGTCCCAGAAGGCTGAATAAGCGGCCGTTCCCCGTTCGCCCTCGGAGACAAAAATGCGGTGGTGGCGCCCCACGATGTCTTCGAGCGCGTAGCCCACGGCACCCAGAAAATTCGCGTTGGCGTGCAGGATGGTGCCGTCGGGATTGAAATGGATCACGGCATTGGACTTGTTGATGGCTGCGACCTGCCCTTCGGAATCGGCCGCCTGCTGCTTGCGCGCCGTGATGTCCGAGCAAAATTTGACGATCTTGTAGGGCTTGCCACTGGAGTCGATCAGCGGGTTGTAGGTCGCCTGGATCCAGATCTCCTTGCCGCCCTTGCCGACGCGCATGAATTCGCCGGACTGGAATTCGCCGCGGTTCAGGTTTGCCCAGAACTTCGCGTAGTCGGGATGGGAGCGCTGGTCCGCCGGAACGAACATGCTGTGATGCTTGCCTTGAACTTCACCCAGGCTGTAGCCGACCGCTCCAAGGAAATTCGAATTGGCGGTCACAATCGTTCCGTCGAGATTGAACTCAATCACGGCCTGCGACTTGTCGAGAGCGTCGAGCTTCGACTGCAGCTCGTTCGTCTTCTGGCTGAACATGATCGCGCCTTCCTGTTGGAAAGTTTCCGAGGTGGGATGCGAGGGAGGAGGGGGAGACGAGGGAGATATTGATACGTCGACTGTCGTTGCACCCTGAGATTGCATGACAGAGTGCGCGATTCTGGCTAACGCCGAGTAAATATATGCGGCACCCGGACGATTACGTTTTGGTAAGACCCGGAAAACTCTGAACAATGATAGTTATCCTGCGGATGTGTTGATTCCGGAGTCGGTTTTGGCCGCCAACCATAAGATGCCTGCGCGTTGCTGCTCAACTCAACGGAACCGTGTGCACCGCACTGATTTGCCGATCAAAACTTCATGTTCTCTCTGGCAGATTTTCCCGCCCCCAGTGCCAATCAAACTTAAAAAATCGTTGTTCGTCAAAAGCGTGACATTCGGTCTCAACTTCAGGGGTTTGAGTGTTTAGGGAACTCAATTATCTCGTGGTGTGTTAAGAGCCCGACTGGACTTCCGACTGCGCTTCCAACCTCGAGATTTTTCCATTGAAAACTCAAGCTCTGCGTGACACCGCTCCGATGGAGGCGGCCCAAGCGGATGGTGTGGTCACCACCCAGTGGTATTCCGCGTTGGACAATCGCCGCGAAGCCTTCGCTCTTCGCCATCGCGGTTACGTCAACGCCAGCTTGATCGAAGCGTCACCTTTCGGAATTTACTCGGATGTCTACGATGAGCTGCCGACGACGGTCGTCGCTGGGCTTTTCCGGCGCGGCGCGTGCATCGCAACGCTTCGCCTGAGTTTCTATGCGCCCGGCACGCGGTCGGCCGCACTTCCGTGCGAGAACGTCTATCCTGAGGTTCAGGGCGTCAAGGACGCCGCCCAGGGTCTCGTCGTCGAACTGTCGCGGCTCTCGATCGATCCGGATATCAAGAACACCCGCTATCGCGCGCGCCTTTACGCGGCCGCGATCCGCGCCGGCGTGACGGCCTGCATCGCCATGGATGCGCGCCACCTGCTTGTCGCCACGCAGACCAAGTGGCAGTCGTTCTATCAGCACGTTATGGCGTTCAAGGCCCTCGGACCGCCCCAGTTTTATCCGCCTGGCGATGTTCCAGTGGTTCTGCTTGGCCGCGCCCTCGATGACGAACTGAAGCGCCGCCTCTCGCGCAACATGTTCTTCAAGATCGACGACGCCGAACTCGAAGAGCTCAAGACGCTGCTTCCGAGCCTGATCGCTCCGGCGAAGGTGGCGGTCTAGACTTTCAAAGCCTCGATTTTATGCGGCTTGCCAACCCGGACGCGCGTGGCGTCGCGTGCCGGGCTTCCCCTTTTTTTCGTTTTTTGTGAGCCGGTTCCGGGTGGAACAGCGTTCGGGCACGTTGAGAGCGAAAGTCCTCGCAACAACCCCGGCGCCCGAGCGGCGCGCTTCACGTCATGTCGAAGACGTGCCAGCGAAAGTGGAGAGAGCCAGATGACCAAGATCCGCACCATCCTCGCCAGCGCAGTCACCCTCAGCGTTCTCGTCATGTCCAGCCAGGCTGGCGCGGTCAGCCTCAGCGTCAAGCTCGCTTGCTCGTCCGACTATTACGCTCACTGCAGCCAGTTCACCCCCGACTCGCCCGGCGTCCGCAAGTGCATGCGCTCGGTCGGCCGCAACCTCTCGCAGGGCTGCATCGGCGCTCTCGTGGCCGCCGGTGAAGTCTCCAAGTCGACCATCCAGCGCAAGGTCGCTGCCAAGTAAGACTTTTCTCTACCGCCAATCGGCCGGGGCGGCTCTCCACGCTCCGGGTCATTCTGCAAGTTGTATCAGTCTCTTAGGAACACACTCCCGCTCTGGACCCGGCCTGCGCCGCCGCCGGCTGTCCCGCTCCCTCGAACTTTTTTGCGAGATTTCTTCGCGATGTCACGCCCGCGTTCCCCGAGGAACAGCGGCGGCAGCCGGCTGGAGGCATTCTCTGGTCATCGGACACACACTGGCGAAATGGAGAGAGCCAAATGACCAAGATCCAGAACATCCTCGCAGCGACCATCACCCTCGGCGCGCTCCTCGTTTCGAGCCAGGCCGGCGCCGTCAGCCTCGGCGTCAAGCTTGCCTGCGCAGCCGACTACCACGCCCATTGCAGCATGCATTCGCCCGACTCTCCCGGCGTCCGCAAGTGCATGCGCTCGGTCGGCCGCAACCTCTCGCAGGGCTGCATCGGCGCTCTCGTAGCTGCCGGTGAAGTCTCCAAGTCGACCGTCCAGAAGAAGGTCGCCGCCAAGTAAGACGGTTTTCTTGCCACCGACTAGCCTGGGCGGCTCTCCACGCTCCGGCTCACTTTTGAACGTTACATCAGTCTGTTAGCAAAGGAGTATCCGCCCGCCGCCCATCCGAGACCGCCGCCTGCCGGCGCCCCGCAGCCGTCCGAACAGTTTCACGGCCCGACCGATCGGGAATCCGAAAGCCGGTGCGCCTCTCCACGCACCGGCTTTTTCTGTCTGTCGATTCAGGCGTTAAGGCCGATGACGAACGGTCTCAGCCGTTGGCGTCGTCGATGGGACACGCGCCGGCGTGCAGCCGGTTGTGACGCCGCGCCCGATGCAGCGGGGGCGCAGGCGAATTGCCCTGCCATCCAGGCTCGGCCAGTTCGGCTTCCATGACGGTGATTTCTTCGCCCGCGTAGACGCCCTTGAGCTGGTCCACGTCATCGAGGGCAATGGCCCAAACGTTACATTTGCTCGTGAAGCGGATTTCGCCGCGCTTCGAAATTGGGGTCGCGCCAAAGCCGATGGTGATGGCGTCGCCGTCCGGCCAGAACGCGATTTCACCCTTGCTGACGACCGTGCGTGCATCCGGCTCGATATCTGGCGAGATGGATGTCCGAAAATAGACTTCGCGGCCCCAAGTCTGGACAGCGCCGTGCATCGGCAGCGAATCCCAGATGCGATCCGCAGTCGGCGTCGACAACAGCCGAGCCCGGATCGTCACGTTCCCTGCCTTGATGAGTATGTGCCGCATCAAAGCCTCCCAAGCCCTCGCCGTAACGGCTTATTATTGAACCCGTCTAAACGTCAACCGGGCCGTAGCCAATCCGGTTCCAAACGGGTTCCCGCTCAGCACGCCTGTATGCAGCGCCTGTTCCGCGGGATCGATTATGTCGTGGCCGTCAACTCTACCTTCTCACCTGGCGCGACGTCCTTCAAGAGGGTCACGTCATCGATCGCCTTCGCCCACACGTTGCAGGGACTCGGGAGGCGGATTTCGCCGGCGCGAGAGATGGGCGTGCGGCCGAACGGAATCAGCACGCGATCGTTCTCGGTCCAGAAATGAAGATCACCGATTTCAGCCAGAGCGCGCGCCGTGCGGTCGCGTCCGCTTTCGACCGGCGTCTCGAACTGGAGCGCCTGTCCCCACGTCTCTGCCGTGGAGCGGATCGGAAGCGCGGCCCAGATTCGATCGGCCGTCGCGGTCGCTAAGAGTTCGGCCCGAATGACCACGCGCCCCGCGCTGATACGCACGCGACGCGCAGCCGGAGCAGAGGCTTGTGTCGTCCTCGCCGTCATCCGGCTACGTTCCCGGGCATTAGATCAGTCTCAGGCGGGCGGCGGGCCAAAAATGACCACGGCGTTCAAGCCGCCGAAGGCGAACGAGTTCGACATCGTATAGTTGACCTTCATGCTCCGCCCGACGTTCGGGACGTAGTCGAGGTCGCACTCGGGATCGACTTCGTCGAGGCCGATGGTCGGCGGAACCCAGTTTTCCTGCATGGCCTTGATGCACGCGACGGCCTCGATGCCGCCGCCCGCGCCGAGCGGATGGCCGGTCATCGACTTGGTCGACGAGATCGCGAGCTTGGACGCCGCATTCTTGAAGACCTGCTTGATGGCCCTCGTCTCGTTGATGTCGTTATCCTTCGTGGCCGTGCCGTGCGCGTTCAGGTAATCGATTTCGGATGCCTCGATCCCGGCGTCGTCGAGCGCCATCTGCATGGCGTAGCTCGGGCCTTCAACCGTCGGCTTGACCATGTCCTGGCTGTCGGACGCCATGCCGTAACCGGCGAGCTCCGCCAGGATGGTCGCGCCGCGGCGCTTGGCATGCTCGTATTCCTCGAGGATGAGGATACCGGCGCCTTCGCCGAGCACGGTGCCGTTGCGCTTCTTGGCGAACGGGAAGCAGCCCTGCGCGGATAGCACGTGCAGCGCCTGCCAGGCTTTCATGGTGCCGTAGTTGATAACCGATTCCGATGCGCCGCAGATGGCGACGTCGACGAGATCGTTCTTGATGTAGTCGCGGGCGAGGCCGATGGCGTGCGTCGCGGTCGAGCAGGCCGAGCACGTCGCGAATGTCGGGCCCTTGATGCCGAACTCGATGCCGACGTGCGCGGAGGCCGACGAGCCGATGATGCGAAGGAGCGTCAACGGATTGGTGGCGCGCTTGTTGAGAATGAAGAGATCGCGGTAGGCGGTCTCGAAGGTCGTCAGGCCGCCGGCGCCGGAGCCGATGATGCAGGCCGCGCGGTAGGGGTTCTCAACCGGGAACTCGATGCCCGACTGGCGGACCGCTTCTTCGGCCGCCGCGGCGGCAAACCATGAATAGCGGTCGGCATGCACGATGATCTTGTCGCGCTTGAAGTTTTTGAGGCGAACCTTGGGATCGAAATCCTTGATCTGGGCCGCGATCAGAATCTTGAGGTCCTCGAGGGGAAATCCGCCGAGCTCGCTCACGCCGGACTTGCCAGCCTGCACGCTCTCCCAGAATTCACTCGTATTGAGACCGATCGGCGTAACCACGCCGACGCCTGTCACGACCACACGACGTGTGCCGTTGCCTTTTGCCATGGATCATCAATCCTAAGATCTGGGCGAGCCCAGCCACGTTCAAACACGGGCCACCTGCGCCGGCAGCCCGTGTGTGCGAATTTTCAAGGACCTTCGATCAGGCCATCACGCCTTCGCAGCAGCCGGGCCCGCGGCCATCAGGCCCTTAACCTTGTCGACAACCGAACCGACGGTCTTGAAGTCGCCGACGTCTTCGTTGGCGTTGTAGGGGATCTCGATACCAAAGGTATCTTCAATGTCGAACACAATCATCGCAAGGTCTAACGACTCGATCTTGAGATCCGTCAAAGCGGTCGTGAGCGAGATGTCGTCCCTCGGCTCTTTCATATGCTTCTTGAGGATTTCAATGATTTTGGTTGCGACTTCGTCCATCTCGCTCTCCACACCCTGCCAAACTTGACTTGCAGGGACCCCGTTTGTCTTTCACTTAAGTCTTGAAGCACTTAAGTAGAGCAGGGCTGCAATTGTCACAAGCTTGGGCGTCACATATCCTTAAACCGGCCTGAAGTCCAGCCGACGGGCTATATTGCACCGCGGCCGTCCGGCCAATCCACTCTCATCTCAGATCTTCAAACGCTGCGAAGTTCCACACGACACAGCCCTCACCTGTCCCCGGCTTTAGGGCGCGGACTAGGCGAAAGCCAAAAAAGTGTGTTCAATGGCCGATGCGGCGTTCTGCGTCACGGACAAACTACAACTAATGCTTGCCGGGTGGATAGTGAAGCCTCGGCCACGCTGCGCGACACGCAGACGCGGCCGAGCCGCTCATGTCCGCTCGCAAAAAACGCGGGGAGCACGAGGATGGCTGACGGGACGGCTCAAGACACCCCCCTTGCCGATTATGCGTGGATCAAGAGCTATCCCGCTGGGGTTGCTTGGGATTTGGAAACCGACGCCAAACCGCTCTATGCGCTCATCGACGAGGCCGCGGCGGTCAGCCCGAACAATCCGTGCACGACATTCCTCGGCCGGACGCTGACTTACGCCGACGTCGGAGAATCGGTGAACCGCGCGGCCGCCGGCTTGCAGCAAATCGGCGTCGTGAAGGGCACCAAGGTGGGGCTCTTTCTTCCGAATACGCCGACGTTCATCGTCTATTATTACGCGATCCTCAAAGCGGGCGGCGTGGTCGTCAATTTCAATCCTCTCTATACGCTCGATGAGCTGACCTTCCAGACCAAGGACAGCGAAACCGAGCTGATGGTCACGCTGGATCTGAAGCTGCTGTTCGACAAAGTCGAGAGCCTGATCGCGAGCAACACGCTCAAGGGCGCCGTCATCTGCTCGTTCACGTCGCTGCTGCCCGCGACGAAGGCAATCCCGTTCAAGCTCTTCAAGTCGAAGGAGTTGGCGCGGCCGGGCGCGTCACGTGTGCGCGACCGCCTCCGGCTCGAGGACGAGGTGTTGACCGACGCCAGCACGTTCGCGCCGGTTGCAATCGATGCCGAGGACATCGCCGTTATTCAGTATACGGGCGGCACCACCGGCACCCCCAAGGGGGCGATGCTGTCGCACGCGAACCTCTACCTCAATGTGGAGCAGATCGCGGCCTGGGCGCCGGAGCTTGTCTACGGCAAGGAAAAGTCTCTCGGGTGCCTGCCGTTCTTCCACGTCTTCGCCATGACGGTCATCATGAATCTCGGGGTCAAGTTCGCCGCCGAGCTGTTCTTGATGCCGCGCTTCGTGCTCAACGATGCGCTCGACCTGATCCACAGGAACAGGCTGACGGTGCTGGCCGGCGTGCCGACGCTGTTCAACGCGGTCCTGAACCACCCGCGCATTGCGAGCTACGATCTCAAGAGCCTCAAGTTCGTCCTGTCGGGCGGGGCGGCACTGCCGGTCGAGATCAAGCAAGGCTTCGATGCCGCCACGGGCTGCTGCGTGGTCGAGGGCTACGGCCTTTCGGAAGCGTCGCCTGTCGTGACCTGCAATCCACTCGATGGGTCGGCGCCGCGCGGGTCGATCGGGCTGCCGCTGCCGCGCACGATCCTGAGCCTGCGCGACCTCACCGATCCGACGCGCGAAGTACCCCGCGGCGAACGCGGCGAGCTTTGCATCGAGGGCCCGCAGGTGATGCGCGGCTACTGGAACAAGCCCGCCGAGACGGCCGCGCAGTTCGCCGGGCCCTGCCTGCGCACCGGCGACGTCGGCATCATGGACGAGAACGGCTTTTTCTTCATCGTCGACCGGATCAAGGACCTCATCATCTGCTCGGGCTACAACGTCTATCCGCGGCGGATCGAGGAGGCGCTCTACGAGCATGCGGCCGTCGAGGAAGCGGTCGTCATCGGCATCGCCGACAAGTATCGCGGCGAGGCGCCGAAGGCGTTCGTGAAGCTCAAGGCCGGCCAGGAGGCGACGCGCGCCGTGCTGATGGCGCACCTCGAGACGAAGATCTCGAAGCTGGAAATGCCCGTCGACATCGAGTTCCGCGACGCGTTGCCGAAGACCATCATCGGCAAGCTGTCGAAGAAGGAACTCAAGGCCGAAGAAGCGCAGAAGCCGCGAAAGGGCTAGTGCGCCGCGCATTGAATCAGGATCACGATGTCGGATCTCACGGATTGGACCGGCGCGCCGCGTCCTGAGCGCATGTCCATGGACGGGCGATACGCGCGCCTCGAACCCCTCGATGCCGAGCGACACGGCGGCGACCTCTTCGCGTCGTCGCAGGCGCCGGGGGCTGAGGACCGGTTTCGGTTTCTGTTCGACGAACCGCCCCGCGACCGGGCCGCGTTCGATGCGTGGCTCGCAAAGGCCGCAGCATCGGACGACCCTCTGTTTTTCGCGGTGATCGATGCCGGAACCGGGCGGACGGAAGGCCGCCAAACGCTCATGCGCATCGAGCCAAAGCACGGCGTCATCGAGATCGGCAACATCCTTTGGGGGCCGGGAATCGCGCGCACACGCGTCGCGACAGAGGCGCTATTTCTTTTCGCCCGTTACGTGTTCGAGGATCTCGGCTATCGCCGCTTCGAATGGAAGTGCGACGACCGCAACGAGCGCTCGAAGCGCGCCGCGCTCCGGTTCGGTTTCACATTCGAAGGCGTGTTTCGCCAGCACATGGTCACCAAGGGGCGCAATCGCGACACGGCCTGGTTTGCGATGCTCGACCAGGAGTGGCCGCGCCTCAAAGCGGGTTATGAGGCGTGGCTCGCTCCGGAGAACTTCGACACTGACGGCCAACAGCGGGCAAAGCTCGCGTTCTGACCGGGGTCGGTTGTTGTCAAATCAGCTATTGCCGCCGGGAACGATAGAGCCCGTACCGCGGGGCTCTGCCGGGCCACCTTCGGGGCCGCGCGGACCACGGGGCCCGCCGGGTGGCGGGCCGGGCGGACGGCCGAATCCCGCACGCTCGGGTCCGGCAGCGCGGTCCACACCGATCACCAGCGTCGCGACGTACGTGTCCGCCTCCTCGCGCAGGCTCACGAAGGAGATGTGGTCCTCGTCCGCGCGCGCGATAAAGTCCGTGCTGTTGAGCGTGTCGCGCTTCGCCGAGCGGGCGTTATAGGGCGCGATGTTGGCGAAGATGTACTCCGCCAGTGCATCGGGAAAATACATCTGCCCGGTCAGCATCGACTTCTCGTCGAGCAGAACCTTGAAATGGATATGCGTGGTGCGACCGCGATACCAGCCGGGGAAGATGGTCTTGAACGAGACTTCGCCCGTGCCGCTCGTCAACTGCGTGCCGCGCAGGAATTTCTCGCCTTTGGTCGAAATCCCCGGGTCGTCGCCCTGCCCGTCGTAGCCGGAGTACTGCCCTGTCGCGTCGCAGTGCCAAACATCGACGCGTGCGGCCGGGATCGGCTGACACGTGGCACCGTCCGTCACCTGGATATGGAGCTTGAGCGACACGCCCGGCCGGCCTTCGGTGATGTCTTCGCGGACGAGGTCGGGATCGAAATAGAAGGGGCCTTCGACCATGCGCGGCGTCATGCGGCAGACGTTCGCGAGTTGAGGGCTGGCGGGTGTTTCGACGGCCGTGGCCGTGCGTGCGCTGGCCAACGCGGCCGCGCCGCCCGCGAGCCCGGTCAAAGCTGCGCGGCGCGACAAGATCTTGTCTCGAGTCATGATCATCCCCTGTGTGCACCGATGACCGCCGCGGGCATCGGCCCGGGCGATCAGATGCAACAACGGAGCACGCGGGATAGATCCGGCGCTCACCGAGATTGCCTCGGTGACGCAGGGCGGCGCGCCTCACGGCACGCCGTTAAGCCGGGCAAGCCCTTTGGATCAGGCTGCGACGCGAGCTTCAGCGCGGTTGGCGCTTTCGAGGATCGCGGCCACACCCATGCCGCCTGCCGTGCAGACGGAGATCAGACCACGACCGCCGTGCTCGGACAGCAGCTTCGACAGGTTGGCCAGCACGCGCGCGCCGGTCGCCGCGAAGGGATGCCCGAACGCCAGCGACGAGCCTTTCACGTTGAGCTTGGTCCGATCGATCGAGCCGAGCGGCATATCCTTGCCGAAGTGCGTCTTGCAGTAGATCGGATCTTCCCACGCCTTGAGGGTGGCGAGCACCTGGGCGGCGAACGCCTCGTGGATCTCGTAGTAGTCGAAATCCTGCAGCGAAAGATGGGCGCGCTCCAGCATACGCGAGACGGCAATGGTCGGCGCCATCAGCAATCCCTCGCCCTCGGTGAAGTTGTTGGCCGAGCTTTGCGAATAGGTGAGGTACGACTGCAGGGCGAGGCCGTGCTTGGCCGCCCACTCTTCACTACACAGCAGCACGCAGGCGGCGCCGTCCGTCATGGGCGTGGAGTTCGCGGCCGTCAGCGTGCCCTTGTCGGATTTGTCGAAGGCGGTCTTCAGCGTCGCGAGCTTGTCGAGGCTCATGTCCTCGCGAAGGTTGTTATCGCGGAACACGCCGGCTGTCGGGACGATCAGATCGTCCATGTAGCCCGAGCGATAGGCGTCGGCGCCCTTGCGGTGGCTTTCAAACGCGAAGCGGTCCTGCTCCTGGCGGCCAATTTTCCATTCGCGCGCCATCAGCTCGCAGTGCTGGCCCATGGTGAGGCCGGTGCGCGGCTCGGCGACGTTCGGCGGCTGGGGCGCGAGTTCGCTCGGGCTGAAGCCCTTGAAGACACGGATGCGGTCCATCAGCGTCTTCTGCTGGCCGACCTGAATCATGCGGGCCGAAAACTTCTTCGAGAACACGATGGGCGCATCGGATGTGGTGTCGGAGCCGACAGCGATGCCGCACTCGATTTCACCCGAGGCGATCTTCGCGCCGATCATGGCCGCGGCCTGAAGGCTGGTGCCGCAGGCCTGCTGGAGCGTGATGCCCGGCGTCGACGGCGCAAGCTTGGTGCCAAGCACCGCCTCGCGCGCCAGATTGAAATCCTTCGAGTGCGTGACGACCGCGCCGCCGACGACCTCGTCGATGTGCACGCCCTTGAGCCGGTATTTGTCGACGAGGCCGTTCAGCGCCGCCGTCATCAGATCGAGATTGGACAAATCGGCGTAGAGGGTATTCGAGCGGCAGAACGGCGTGCGCACGCCGCCTACGATGCCGATTCGCCGCAAAGTTCCAGCCATGCTTCGCTCTCCTCTGTCCGCCCGCTGTACGCTGAGCGCGACCGTTATTCCGCAGCTTCGCGCGTTGCCGCGCCCTGGTTCTGCTCGTTCGCCTTGAAGTGCAACGGACCGCCGCGGAAGGGCGCGAAGCCGGTGCCGAAAATGACGCCAGCATCGACCAGATCCGCGCTTTCCACCACGCCGTCGTCGAGCGCGCGCTGCGATTCCCTGATCAGCGGCTCGATCAGTTCGCGTCCGAGCCGCTCAAGCTCGTCCGCGGGATACGTCTTTTCGCTCCTCTCGGCTTTGCCATCCTTCCAGACGTAAAAGCCCTCGCCCGTTTTCTTGCCGAGCTTCTTGGAATCCACCAGACGCTGCAGCATCGAGCCTTCGGGCGAGAGCCCGAGGATGCGCCCGACGTGCGCGCAGACATCGAGACCGACGTTATCCGACAGCTCGATGGGGCCCATCGGCATGCCGAACGCGCGCGCGGCCTCGTCGATCTTTTCTTTTTCCTCGCCCTTCTCAAGCCGGGCCATCGCTTCCATCATGTAGGGCGCGAGCACGCGGTTGACGAGGAAGCCGGGGACGCTCTTGGTGACGAGCGGGAACTTGCCGATGGCGGTGACGAAGGTTGCGCCCTTCTTCACCTCTTCCTCGCGGCTTTGCGCACCGCGCACGACCTCGACAAGCGGCATCTGGGCCACCGGATTGAAGAAGTGGATGCCGATCAGGCGGCCTGGATCTTTCAGCGGCGCGGCGATGGCTTCAATTTCGAGCGAGGACGTGTTGGTGGCCAGCACGGCGCCGGGCTTGATGATGCCTTCCAGCGCCGCAAACAGCTTCTGCTTGACGTCGAGACGTTCGACGATGGCCTCGATGATGATGTCGGCGCGCGATGCACCGGCGCCGCTGGGATCGGCGATCAGGCGCGCTTTCGCGGCCGCCTTCTCCGCCTTGGTCTTGAACTTGCGCGAGAACAGCCGGCCCTGCGCCTTGATGCCCTTTTCGATCACCTCCGGCGAGAGATCCTGAAGCGTTGCCTCCATGCCCGAGGCGACACACCAGCCGGCGATGTCGGCGCCCATCGTGCCTGCGCCGATGACATGGACGCGCAGCGGCTTCCAGGCCTGGTCTTTCGGAGCCTGGCCCTTGAGCAGTTCAGAGAGCTTGAAGACGCGGCGCAGGTTGCGGGACTGATCGGAAATCAGGAGCGGCGCGAAGTAGCGCGTTTCCGCAGCCTTCATCGCATCGAGATCGCCGCCGTGCAGCTCGAACAGATCGATCAGGCGGAAGGGCGCGGGGTAATGCGCCTCGCGGGCCTTTTTCTTGGTCTCGTCGCGCATCTTCTTGGCGAGCAGGGCGCGGGCAGGCCAGCGCGTCAGCAGCGATTGCGCGAAACCTGCGGGCTTGGCCTTGCGCTTCTTCTGCACGGCGCGGCGTGCGGCCCAGCGGAGCGCGCTGCGGCTCGCGACCAGTTCGTCGATCAGACCCATGGCGCGTGCGCGCGACGCACCGATCATCGAGCCCGTCAGCATCGCCTGCATCGCGGCCACGGGTCCGGCTTGGCGGATCGAGCGCGCGGTGCCGTGCCAGCCGGGGAAGATGCCGAGCTTGACCTCGGGGAAACCGACCTTCGTCGACGGATCGCGGGTAGCGATGCGGTAATGGCATGCGAGCACGAGTTCCAGGCCGCCGCCGACGCAGACGCCGTGGATGCCGGCCACGACCGGGATCTGCAGCCGTTCGATGCGGTCGAACAGCGCGAGCACCATGCCGAGGCGGTCGAGCACCTGGGCTTCCGTCTCGAAGCCGTCGAACTCGTTGATGTCGGCGCCGACGATGAAGCCCTTGTCCTTGCCGGAGAGGATGACGAGGCCGCACATCGTGCGGCGGCGCGCGCCCTCTTCGGCCCAATCGACGATGGCCGACAGTTCCTGCAGGGGCCGCGAGCCGAGCGCGTTGGCGCTTGCGCCCTCGCGATCAAAGATCGCCCAGCCGATCCCTTCCTGATCGACCGAGAAGTGCCAGTCGCGAAACGCGAGCGTGCTCGCGGATGCGTCTTCCGTTCTCTCGCCGCCGTCGGACATCGGTCGAACTCCCATTACATCTGTTTTTCCGCATCGGCCGGAAGGCCGCGCGAGTTGTGCCCGAGACTCGAAGCGGACACCTTGCGGTAGTTCGGCTCCAATTCCTCAGGCGCGAAATGATCGACCGCAATGACGCGGGCCGTCAACGTCTCGACCTCGCGCAGCATCAGCGCTTCGCTTTCGGTGATCGAGCCCGCGTCGGCCGCGGCCGCAATCCAGTCGATGCCGTGATAACGCCGCACGGTGCCGGAACGGATGGCGCGTTCGAGTTTCTTTTCGGCTTCCTCGGCGGCGACGACCTTTTTCAGCGTGACCTCGAGCAGACCGGTCGCGTCGTCCGGGTCGTCCGAAATGTAGATGTCGCGCGTGAGGCGGTCGCGGACGGGCCCCGGCTCCGTGACGAGACGCACGATCCGCGAGCCCAGCGCGTCGGGGGCCGGATAGTAGTGGCGGCCGAACGGGAACACGAGCACGCGCAGCAGGACACGCACGACCGGATTGGGGAAGTTCTCGACCGTGCCGCGGAGGGCTTCCTCGAAGCGATGCAGGCCGTTGGCGGCAGCGAAGGCGACAATGGCGCGATCGGGCTCGGGGCGCCCGTCGTCCTCGAAGCGCTTCAGGACGCAGCACAGGAGGTAGATCTCGGAGAGCGCGTCGGCGAGACGGCCGGTGATCTTCTGCTTGACCTTGAGGCCGCCGCCAAGAGTCGCGACCGTGAGATCGGCAACGAGGGCAAAGTTGCGCGAGGCGCGCGAGAGCTGGCGGTAAATGGTCTCCAGACCGTCAGCGCGATCCGGCACCTCGCCGAACAGACCGAGCGTGATGTTGTGGAAGAACGCGCCGGCAATGTTCGAAATCGAGAACGAGATATGGCCGAGCAGCGCGTCTTCGAAGGCGGCGAGGCCGCGCTTGGTGTCGGTGTCCTGGACGGCCTGCACCTCCTTGTACAGGTAGGGATGCGAGCGCAGCGCGCCTTGCGCAAAGGTGATCAGCGTGCGGGTGAGGATGTTGGCGCCTTCGACGGTGATGCCGACGGGGACGAGCTGATAGGCGGATTGCAGGTAGTTCGAGGGGCCATCGCAGATGGCGCGCCCGCCGTGGATGTCGAACGCGTCATTGACGGCCCGGCGCAGTTTCTCGGTGGTCTGGTATTTCATCAGCGCCGAAATGACGGAGGGGCGTTCTCCGCGCGATACCATGGCGGCCGTGACGGCGCGGGCGGCTTCGTTGACATAGGCCGTCTCGACGAGACGGGCGAGCGGCTCGTCGACGCCTTCCATTCGCGCGATGGGGAGGCCGAACTGGCGGCGGATGCGGGCATAGGCGGTCGTGACGCGCAGCATGGCCTTGGCGCCGGCCGTTGCCGAGGACGGCAGAGAGATCGCTCGTCCCGCCGACAGGCATTCCATCAGCATGCGCCAGCCGTTGCCGACCATCGCTTGGCCGCCGATGACCCATTCCATGGGAATGAAGACGTCCGTGCCCCAGTTGGGGCCGTTCGGGAAAGCCGCGCCCGAGGGAAGGTGGCGACGGCCGATGTTCACGCCGGGATGCGTCGCCGGAATGAGCGCGACGGTGATGCCGATATCCTCGGTGTCGCCCAGGACCTTGTCGGGATCGAAGAGGCGGAACGCGAGGCCGACCAGCGTCGCCTCCGGTCCGAGCGTGATGTAGCGCTTGTCCCACGACAGGCGGATGCCGACGACTTCGCGGCCTTCGTGCTCGCCTTTCGTCACGTAACCGATGTCGCGCATGGTCGCCGCATCTGACCCGGAGGTCGGGCCGGTGAGCGAGAAGCAGGGCACTTCGAGGCCCTGTGCCAAGCGCGGCAGGAAATGGTGCTTCTGCTCGTCGGTGCCGTACTTCTCGATCAGTTCACCCGGGCCGAGCGAGTTCGGGACCATGACGATGGTGACGACGTCCGGCGAGCGGGAGGCGATCTTGCCGAGGATCAGGGACTGGGCCTGGGCGGAGAATCCGAGGCCGCCATGTTCTTTCGAAATCAGCATGCCCAGGAAGCCGTGCGCTTTCACGAAATCCCAGATCTCGGTCGGCATGCGGCGCTCCGCGTGGCGGATCTGCCAGTGGTCGACCATGGCGCAGAGCTGCTCGGTCGGGCCATCGAGGAAGGCGCGCTCTTCGGGCGTCAGCACGATCGGCGGAATGGCGCGCAGCTTCAGCCAGTCGGGCGTGCCGGAAAAGATCTCGGCGTCGAAGCCAACCGTGCCAGCGTCGAGCGCCTGCTGCTCCGTGTCGGAAACCTTCGGCAGGATGTTGCGGACGAGCTTGAAGGCCGGCTGGACCAGAACCTTGCGGCGAACCTCGGCGACCGAGAGTGCGGCGAGCCCGGCCAGGCCGAGCCAAGTGAGCAAGCCGAGAAAGCCGAAATGCGGCGCGTGCAGGCCGCCATGGAATGCACCGCACTGCCAAGCCAGCGCGACGAGGCCGAGGCCGGCCGCCCATTGCCAGGGAGACGCCCGCCAGATGCCGAGCGCAAGCGCGACCGCGATCAAAGTGATCAGAAGCAGGATCAACGCCATCGGGGGCTCCGCTCTTTGGTCTGTCGCGCTGATCCGTCGTGCTCGGGGAGCGGCCGGCGCCAGGGGGCGCATCCCGCTCGTGTCCAGCACGTGTCACAGCACGTTCAACATCGCCTAGGCGTAGGCCGCTCAGAGTTGCTGAGGCTACCCCGCCTTCGATACGACGCTTCTGCTTCACACGCAAAAACGCGCTTCGAGCCGATATGGTAAGCGAAGAGTATAAAGCGTTCCTCTCCGCGACAATGAATTCAGAGAAATCTTTGTCTTTACTGGGCGTTAACGTTGTATCGTCCGTCGCCAATTGAATTCTTGCGGGTCAGCGTCCGCCGTTAACCGCGTCCTGCATGGGGATGCTTGCCGGTGGCGGAGGCCGTCTTGGCGAACATGTCAGCCGTCAGCGTCTCGTACCAGGCGAGGCTTTCCTCGTAGTTCTCCTTGCGCAGCTCCGCCGTCTCTCCAGGTTTCGAAATGAAGGGATCCTTGGCGACCAGGATGTGCTTGCCCTTGGCGTCGCCCGGCGCGTAGTCGGCGCCGATCTTCACGCTGTCGCCCGGCGTCAGCATGGACCAGCAGGTGTTGCGGTAGGCCGCCGGCGGGCGTTCGGCGCCGGTCAGGTCGGCGAGGAT
This sequence comes from Hyphomicrobium sp., assembly GCF_051860585.1. Lineage (GTDB taxonomy): Bacteria > Pseudomonadota > Alphaproteobacteria > Rhizobiales > Hyphomicrobiaceae > Hyphomicrobium_C. The sequence goes on along the minus strand of NZ_JBHYDS010000009.1, from coordinate 22,189 downwards.
CTGGCCGGCGACGGCGCGGGCCTGGTTGCTGGCGGAAAAGGCCGATTTCGGCATGTCGTTGGCGATGGTCGCGTCACCGACGACATAGACGTTGTCCATTTTTGCCGACCGAAACGTTTCCGGCACGATGGGACACCAATCGCCCTCGGCTAGGCCGGATGACAGAGCGATGGCACCGGCGGTCTGATCCGGAATGATGTTGGCGACCGCGGCCTTGAACGTCTCGCCCGATTTCGTCACCACCTCGCCCGTCTTGGGATCGACGCGCGCGACGCTCATGTCGTCGATGTCGTTGGTGAGCCGCAGTTCGATAATGTCCTTGTAGTATTTGGCGAAGGCTTCCTCGAAGACGGCCTGCTTGGAAAACGCCATCTTGGGATCGAGGATGACAAGCTTGCTCTTCGGCTTCTCGCGCTGGAGGTAGTTGGCGATCAGGCAGGCGCGTTCATACGGCCCCGGCGGGCACCGATAGGGATTGCGCGGGGCGGCGATGACGACCAGTCCGCCGTCTTCCATGTCGTCCAGGCGCTCGCGCAGCAGCTTCGATTGGCGTCCGCCCGACCAGGCGTGCGGCATGAAATAGCTCGCCGCCTCGCTGTAGCCTTCGATGGCGCCGTACTTGAACCCGATGCCGGGCGCGACGACGAGCCTGTCGTAGCGGAGGTTCGCGCCCTTCTCGATCGCGACCTCGCGTTTCGCGGCATCGAAGCCCGTGGCGTGCGCGTGCACGACGTTGATGCCGAGCGCGGTCAGGCCGTCATAGGTGTTCGTAATGCGCGTGATCGGCATGAAGCCGCCGATGAAATGGTTGGAGTAGAAGCAGGACGTGTACTGGGTCTGCGGCTCGATGAGCGTCACGTCGAGGTCGGGTGAGGCGCGCTTGAGAGTGACCGCAACGGTTGCGCCCGCGGGGCCGCCGCCGACGATGACGACGCGGGCTTTGGCGGCGGCGCGCGCCGCGCGCGCGGCGGCGCTGAGCGACAGCGGCACGGCGGCAAGCGCGAGCGCGAACTGGCGCCGGTCGATGTGGCCGTCGATCTGGGTCATCGCGTACTGGCCTCCTTGGCCCCGAAACCTGGAAAGTATCCGGCCGCGGACAGCAACGGCCGCAGCTCTTCATAAAAGTAATCCGCGCCGGGATACCCGGTGACGCGGCCGAGTTCCTCGCCGGATCGCATTAGGATGAAGGTCGGGGTGTAGATGACGGGCGCGAGGCCGGTGAGCTCCGGCGCGCCGCGGCGGACGCGCTGCAACGGCGCGAAGCGGCCTTCATCCGTATTGCGATATCCGCGTCCGATCTCGGCATGCCACTTCTGGCAGAAGCGGCAGCCTGGCTCTTCCACCATCACGAGGCGGATGGGAGAGGCGGCGCGGGACGGGAGCGATGTCAGGGCACCCGCGACGAGCCCGCCAAACATGAGCACGGCGGAGGCCAGCACAAACGCATACGCTGCCACTATCCCCGCGCGTTTTCTGCGCGGTCCTGTGTCAGTTCCGACGTGGTCGAGGGCCATTTTTTGCACCTTCGTTTGTTCGCATGCTACCAGTCCCTAAGTATGACGAGAAGCAGCTATGGTCACGATGCGCGCGCATTCTTATGTGTAAGCCAAGCTTATGTGTAAGCGAGGGCGCGCGTTCCCCGCCTTCGGCAGCGCGCTTTGGAAAATGATGCGAGCACGGACGTGAGAAAATCGGTTTCGGCACACGATTGCCCGGCGGCACACGAGCGCCCGGCGGCACAGGGATGCCCCGTGAATCGCCGTGCCGTTCTGGCGGGCGCGGGAGCGCTCGCGGCGGCGGCAACGCTTCCTGACGCGGTCTTCGCCGAGACCGACAAGTCTGCCACCGCAGCCGCCGCGGACCCGCCTCCCCTCGTTCCGACGGACCAGTTCGGAGACGCCTTCGCAAAGGTGGTTGGAAACGGCACGCCGATCGAAGGGCGCGTCACGCTGGAGCTGCCGGACTATGCCGAGAACGGCAACATCGTTCCCTACAAAATCAGCATCGAAAGCCCGATGAGCGCGGAGGACAACATCCAGCGCGTCACCCTGCTCTCGACGCAGAACCCGCAGGCGACCGTCGCGGTCTTCCATTTCACGCCGCTCTCCGGCAAGGCGATCGTGTCCGGACGCATGCGCCTCGCCAAGACGCAAGAGGTCGTCGCCGTGGCGCTGACGTCCAGCAACTCGCTCCTGATCGGGCGGCAGATGGTCGATGTCGGCATCGGCGGATGCGGGACGGAGTAGGATCATGGCCGCTTCCAAACCCCGCCTCAAGCTGCCCGAGCAGACTGCCACCGGCGACGTGATCGAGATCAAGGCGCTCATCACGCATGTCATGGAAACGGGCAACCGCAAGACCGCCGACGGGCAGCCGATCCCGCGCAACATCATCCATACGTTCAAAGCCGAATACGATGGGAAGCCGGTGTTCACGGCGGAGTTTGGTCCCAGCATTTCCGCCAACCCCTACATCTCGTTCTATCTCAAGGTGCCGGGGCCCGGCGAGTTGCGGGTGACATGGCTCGACGATGAGGGTGGCGAGACGATCGAACGCTATCCGATCGAGGTCGTCTGAAGGCGACGCCGTCACGACCAAAAAATCCGACCTATCAGAGCGGCTTATATTCCGGCGTCGGGGGTCTTGCCGGTCGGCGAGGAAGCCGATACGCCGATGGCTAGGCATCTCTAGGAATTGAATCATGTCTGATGATCCCGTCGTCGCGCAGGCAGGCCCCTTTCAGGTCGAACTCGTCGAAGGGCAGACGTACTGGTATTGCCGCTGCGGACGTTCGCAGGCGCAGCCGTTCTGCGACGGCTCGCACAGCGTGACCGACCTCGAGCCGCTGGAATTCGTGGCGCCATCGACCGGCACCTTCAATCTCTGCGGCTGCAAAGCCACAGACGACGAGCCCTGGTGCGACGGCTCGCACAACATGATTTGAGGCCGTGATCCCGGATCCGGCCGACAATTCCGGCGAATCGCGCGCCGTTGCAGACGCTTAGGTAGACGCAGCCGACGCCCCGGCGTCGCTATAAATACGTCCGCTCTGCACAAATCCACAGCACGTGCGCCCGTGTCGCCACTTCCTGGTCATTGCGGCCGAAAAATCGTTTCCCATCCGCGCCGCACCCAGCCTAAACAGCTAAGGTGAGTGCCTATTCGGGGGAACGGCCGCGACAATGGACTATTTCATCCAGCAGCTGATCAACGGGCTCACGCTCGGTTCCATCTACGGTCTCATCGCCATCGGCTACACGATGGTCTACGGCATCATCGGCATGGTGAATTTCGCCCATGGCGACGTGTTCATGCTGGCCGCCTTCATCGCGCTCATCCTCTTCCTTGCCCTTACGCAACTGCTCGGCATCAGCTCGCTCGGGATAGCGCTGCTGATCGTGCTCGTGCTTGGCATGGCGCTGACCAGCCTCTGGGGCTGGGTGATCGAAAAGCTGGCCTATCGGCCGTTGAGGGGCTCGTTCCGCCTCGCGCCGATGATCTCCGCCATCGGCATGTCGATCTTCCTGTCGAACTTCGTGCAACTCGTGCAGGGCCCACGCAACAAGTCGCTGGAGCCCATCCTCTCGAATGTCATCGTGATCCCGATCGGCCAAGGCTCGGTGACGCTGGCCGAGAAGCAGCTCGTGATCATGTTGGTGACGGCCCTGCTGCTCGGCGTGCTTTGGTATGTCGTCCAGCGCACCTCGCTCGGGCGCGCGCAACGCGCCTGCGAACAGGACCGCAAGATGGCCTCGCTGCTCGGCGTCGACGTGGACCGCACGATCTCGATCACATTCATCATGGGCGCGGCGCTGGCGTCGGTCGCGGGGCTGCTTTGGATGACCTATTACGGCGTCGTCAGTTTTTCGGACGGGTTCGTGCCCGGCGTGAAGGCGTTCACGGCCGCCGTGCTCGGCGGCATCGGCTCGCTGCCGGGCGCCGTGCTCGGCGGGCTCCTGATCGGCCTGATCGAGACCTTCTGGTCGGCCTATTTCACGATCGACTACAAGGACGTCGCGGCCTTCTCGATCCTCGCCATCGTGCTGATCTTCATGCCCTCCGGGCTGTTGGGCCGCCCGGACGTCGAGAAGGTCTAAACGATGGGACACCTAGGCGACGCGTTGAAATCGGCGTTCATCGCGGCCCTGGTGACCTTCGGTCTGGCCTTCCCGATCGTTGCACTTCGCACCGACACCAACTTGTCGAACCAGCTCGTGCTGGACCAACGCTGGGGACTGGCGTTGACACTGGCCGGCGTCGCCTTCGCCGTCCGCTTCGTCATCGCCCTCCTCTATCCGGCAGGCTTTGTCCGCAGCGTCGCGAAGCCCCGCAGCGAAGTGCCGCCGCATCCCTACCTGCGTTATCTGCCGCGCGTCGGGCTGGCGCTGCTCCTTGCGTTTCCATTTCTCGCCGCCGCCATGGCCTCCGCCGGCGGTCCGGGCGTTTTGAAGGTCGTCGACACCTACGGAATCCAGATCCTGATCTATGTTCTGCTCGGGCTCGGTCTCAACATCATCCTCGGTCTTGCCGGCCTTCTCGATCTCGGTTTCGTGGCCTTCTACGCGGTCGGCGCGTACAGCACGGCGCTCCTTACAACGACCTTCGGCCTGTCATTCTGGATCGCACTGCCGCTCGCGGGCATCATCGCGGCGCTCTGGGGCGTCCTGATCAGCCTGCCGGTGCTGCGCCTCAAGGGCGACTACATCGCCATCGTCACCCTCGCGTTCGCGGAGATCGTGCGCCTCGTCATCGTCAACTGGGTGCCTGTCACCGGCGGCTATGCGGGCTTCTCCGACATTCCGAAGCCGACGTTGTTCGGCTATTCGATCGGCCCGGGTCCCGACTCGATCTGGTCGGCGCTCTCGATCCCCTATGTGCCGATCTACCGGCTCGCATTCATGTACTACCTCGTACTCGCGCTGGCGCTGGCCGCCTATTTCGTGACGCTCCGCCTCAGAACACTGCCGGTGGGGCGCGCCTGGGAAGCCTTGCGCGAAGATGAGATCGCGTGCCGTTCGCTCGGCATCAACACGGTGACGACCAAACTCACGGCGTTCGCGGCCGGCGCATTCTTTGGGGGACTGGCGGGCGCCTTCTTCGCCGCCCATTACAGCTTCGTGAGCCCCAAGTCGTTCGAGTTCCTCGAGAGCGCAATGATCGTCGCCATCGTCGTGCTCGGCGGGCTCGGCAGCATGGTTGGCGTCGTGATCGCAGCGGCGGCCATGATCGGCGGCACGGAGCTTCTGCGCGAACTCGGCGCATTGCAGGCCGTATTTGGAAGCGGGTTCGATCCTGCGCAGTACCGCATGCTGCTGTTCGGGCTTGCGATGGTCGTGCTGATGGTGTTGCGGCCGAAGGGGCTTATTGCGACGCGCGAGCCGAGCGTGCGGCTCGAGCCGCGACCGACGCGCGGTAGCCCCGCGCACCGACTCCAGCCGGCGGAGTGAGGCAATGCGCTGGCAATCCGAACCTCTTCTCGTCGTCGATCACCTTTCCATGCGCTTCGGCGGCCTGGTCGCCGTCAAGGACCTGTCGTTCCAGGTCGGGCGCGGCGACATCACGGCGCTGATCGGTCCGAACGGCGCGGGCAAGACGACGGTCTTCAACTGTATCACCGGTTTTTACAAACCGACCAGCGGACGGATGGCGCTGGCGCACGGCTCGGCCGCCACTCCGGATGCGGTGGACGTGCTGACCCGCTCCGACCGTCGCCGCACGCACGGGAAAAATCCGGAGCTGTTCCTGCTTGAGCGGATGCCCGATCACGAGATCGCGTCGCAGGCGCGCGTGGCGCGCACGTTCCAGAATATCCGCCTGTTCCCGGGCATGACGGTGCTCGAAAACCTGATCGTCGCGCAGCACAAGACGCTGATGCGCGCGTCCGGCTGGAGCCTCGGCGGGCTGCTCGGCTTGGCGACCTATCGCGCGGCAGAACACAAGGCGCTGAAGCTGGCGCGGGCGTGGCTCGAGGTCGTCGGGCTCGTGGACCGCGCCGATCACCTTGCCGGAGAACTGCCCTATGGCGCACAGCGGCGGCTCGAAATCGCGCGCGCCATGTGTACGAACCCCGTGCTGCTTTGCCTCGACGAGCCGGCGGCGGGCCTCAACAATCGCGAAAGCGCCGAGCTGACGAAGCTCCTGCGCGGCATCCGGGCGCAAACCGGCGTTTCGATCCTGCTCATCGAGCACGACATGTCGGTGGTGATGGACATTTCCGATCATGTCGTCGTGATCGAGTACGGCACCAAGATCGCCGACGGCACGGCAGACAGCGTCAAGAACGATCCAAAGGTGATCGCCGCCTACCTCGGCGTCGAGGACCAGGACTTGGTGGCGGTGACACGAGGGAGCGGACCATGAGCGCACCCTTGTTGACGGTTTCCAATGTCTCGGCCTTCTACGGCAACATCCAGGCGCTCAAGGGCGTATCGCTCGATGTGCACCGCGGCGAGATCGTGACGCTGATCGGCGCCAACGGCGCCGGCAAGTCGACGCTGATGATGACGGTGTTCGGCAATCCGCGCGCGAAAGAGGGTCAGATTCTCTTCGAGGGCCGGCCGATTACGCACCTCGCCACGCACGAGATCGCGCGTCTGCGCATCTCGCAGGCTCCCGAAGGCCGGCGCATCTTCCAGCGCATGACGGTGTTCGAAAACCTGCAGATGGGCGCGGCCGTCGACGGGGGAGAGAATTTCGAGGCGGACCTCGAACGCGTCACAACTCTCTTTCCGCGTCTCAAGGAGCGCCTTCTGCAGCGCGGGGGCACGCTCTCGGGCGGCGAGCAGCAGATGCTCGCCATCGCGCGAGCGCTCATGGCCCGGCCCAAGTTGCTGATGCTCGACGAGCCGTCGCTGGGTCTCGCGCCGCTGATCGTCAAACAGATTTTCGCGACGCTGGCCGAACTCAACGCACAGGGCATGACCATCTTCCTCGTCGAGCAGAACGCCTTCCACGCGCTGCGCCTCGCGCATCGGGCCTATGTGATGATCAACGGCGCCATCACGATGGCTGGCGCCGGGCGGGAGTTGCTGGCCCGGCCCGAGATCCGCCAGGCCTACCTCGAAGGCGGGAGGCATTGATGATCGAAGGGTTCCTCACCTCGCTCGGCTACGCGCTCCCGCCGGGCGGCGGCCTCACCCCGTTCCTGCTGCTCACGCTCGCCATCGGCGGCGGCGCGGCCTGGCGGACCGGACAGGCCGTGGCCGAGGGATGGACTCCGGTCTGGCCGGTGCTCGTCTATACGGCGATCATCGCGGCCGCCGTGCGGTTTCTGCATTATGCGCTGTTCGGCGCCACGCTGCTGTCGCCGCTGAGCTTTCTCATCGACTTCGCGCTCCTCGCCGTCATCGGGCTCGTGGCCTATCGCATCCGGCGCGCGCGGCACATGACCGAGCAGTACGGATGGATTTTCGAACGTTCCGGTCCGCTGAGCTGGCGCGATCGCCCCTAAGGAGCCTCACGCCCGGCGTGACTTCGCCGCCGTTTCGAGAGACAAACGCGGTCTGACATTCGACACGCGCGCGAACGCGCTCATTTCACAATCAGGAGGAACTCGATGCGTCTCGTGAAGCTTGCGATCGCGCTAGCGGCAGCCCTTTCCCTTTCCGCGTGCGGCGGCGAGAAATCGCTCAAGATCGGCGTCGCGGGTCCTCTGACCGGCAAGGACGCCGTGTTCGGCGCGCAGCTCAAAAACGGCGTCGACCAGGCCGTGCTGGATATCAACGCGGCCGGCGGGTTGAACGGGCAGAAGCTCGAACTCGTCTTCGGTGACGACGCCGGCGATCCGAAGCAGGGCCGCTCGGTCGCCAACACGTTCGTCGGCGAGGGCGTCAGCTTCGTCATCGGGCACTTCAATTCGGGCGTCACCGAGCCGGCCTCCGACGTCTACGCCGAGAACGGCGTCCTGATGATTACGCCCGGCTCGACCAACCCCAAGATCACGGACCGGGGCCTCAGTAACGTGTTCCGCACCTGCGGGCGCGACGATCAGCAAGGCAAGGTGGCGGGCGAGTACATCGCGCAGCATTTCAAGGACAAGAAGGTCGCCATCGCGCACGACAAGACGACCTACGGCAAGGGCCTGGCCGACGAGACCAAGAAGACGATGAACGGGCTCGGCGTGCAGGAAGTGCTGTACGAAGGCATCAATGCGGGCGAGCGCGATTTCAGCGCGCTGGTGTCCAAGATCAAGGCGTCCGGCGCGGACCTCGTCTACTGGGGCGGCGTGCACACGGAAGGCGGCAGCATCCTGCGCCAGATGCGGGCGGCGGGCGTGACGGCTGTCATGATGGGCGGCGACGGCATCGCGACCGACGAATTCGCAGCCCTCGGCGGTCCCGGCACCGAAGGGACGCTGATGACGTTCGGCCCCGATCCGCAGAAGCGGCCGGAGGCGGCGGCCGTGCTCGAAAAGTTCAAGGCGCGCAACTTCAAGCCGGAAGCCTACACCCTCTATGCCTATGCGTCGGTGCAGGTGATCGCGGAAGCGGCCAAGGCCATCAACTCCGTCGATCCGGCGAAGATCGCCGCGGAATTGCACACCGGCAAAACGTACAAGACGGTGATCGGCGATCTGGCGTTCGACGCCAAGGGCGACGTCACCCGCATCGATTACGTCATGTACACGTGGCAGAAGCAGCCCGACGGCACCATCGGCTACGTGCAGAACTGAGCCCGCGTCGATGCCCCGGCGGCGGCTCTGCGTGATCTTATGCGCGGCGCTGCTCGGGCTTCTTCTGCCCGGGCACGCGGGCGCGGAGATCCACATCGGGCTCGCGGTCCCCTTGAGCGGGCGTTTGGCCGCCCAGGGCCTCGCCATGCAGGAGGCGCTGGCCGCTGCCGTCCGCGAGGTGAATGCGGCTGGCGGCGTGCTCGGCGAACCGCTCGTGCTCGATGTCGAGGACGACGGTTGCGCGCGCGCAAGTGCGGAGGGCGCGGCCCGCGCACTCGTCGCGCGAGCCCCGCTGCTCGTCATCGGCCACCCCTGCTCCAGCGCAGCGACGGCGGCGGCGTCTGTCTACGCGGCTGCGCGGGTGCTGTTCATCGCGGTCGGCCCGCGCCATCCCGACGTCACGCAAACCAATGCGACCGCGCCCATCCTGCGGCTTGCCGGGCGCGACGACCGGCAGGGCGATGCGGCTGCGCGCTGGCTCGTGGCGCACGCTCCGGGACGGCGCGTCGCCATCGTGCAGGACCGGACGGCGTACGCACGCGTCATCGCGGATCGCACGGCTGCGGTTCTCAAGGATGCGCCGGTGGAGCTGGCGACGGTGTTTCCCATCGTGGCCGGCAAGCAGAGCTATGCCGAAACCATCGCCCGGGTCGGCGAGATGCACGCGGATGCGCTGTTTTTCGCCGGCTATCCGGACGAGGCGGCGGTGATGCTCGCCGGGCTCGCGGCGGCCGGTCTGTCGCTCCCGGTGCTTGGCTCGGACGCGCTCGCGACCGAGGAGTTCGCCCTCGTCGCCGCAAAATCGAAGATCGACGTCCAAGTTCTTTTACCCGCCGAGCCCCTGCCCGTGCAGCACGGCGCGGACGTGTCCGGCGCGCGGGCACGCGGGGCGTTCGAGATCTGGCTCCAGGCCGTGACTGCGACCGGCTCGACGAATGGCGAGGCGATCGCGAAGAAGGTCCGGGATCCGATGCTGGACATCGATACGCCGTCGCTCGGACGGCTGCGCTTCGATCCGGCCGGCGACCTGGCGGCCGACGCGTTTGTGACGTCGTCGGCGCGCGCAGGCGCTTGGCTCGTCGACCGGCGGCCCTGACTGCTTTTATCGTGCTTCTTATCGGGCTCTACCGAAGGCATGGCTTCGCCATGACCGGTTCCCACTTTTCCGGAAGCACTCTAGCGGCCTTGCGATTCCCTCATGCACTCGGACGCCAGCCGGCGCTCGATCAGCGCGAGGGCCTCCGGCACCTGGTAGCCGTGAGCGCGGTAGGCCCGGATCCGCTCCGAAACCATCGCGTAGGAGCGGCGTGGATCGTCAATTTCTTCCAATTTGAGATTGAGTTCAGCAATCTCAGACTGCATTTGCTCGGTCATCAATTACCCCTAGCTTCGTCTCGTCTTCGCGGGCAGGTGCCGTTTCTCGACTTTCGCACTCACCAGCCGCAAAGCGCTTCGGCGCACGCACATCTGCCGAAACTCATTCGCCGTCGTGAAAAGTATCAAGTCTCGGAAGACCTTGCCCTTACATTTTCGCAACAGTGTTGATGTTTGCGTTACTTGGTCCCTCGGCGCGGGGCATGGTCTCTCATCGAACTGTGGCCCGATCTTGGCGTTTTCGGCTCACTTATTGTTGCCGAGTATTGCGTTGCAAAATTGCACTTTGGCCCTGCAGCAAAATGCAACGGACTGGACCTCTTTCTTTTTCCATTTTCGAGCACAAAAACCACCAAAGGATTTTCGCAGTGCGAAATTTGAGCTGCCTTATTATTATGCAGCGAAAGCGCCCGTATTTTGGTGGTTTGCAAGCGCCGCTCCGTGGAACGCATGACATAATGTCGCAACCGTCATCCACAGGCCTGCGTTCGCTTCCTGCCTCCGGGCCCTCCGATTTGCTGCCGAAGGCGGCCTCTGCTACGCCCCCATCTCCAGTTCTTCCCCGCCACTGTCCGCGAGACCCGAATGATTCCCCGCTATTCACGCCCCGAGATGACCGCGATTTGGACCCCCGAGACGCGCTTCCGGATCTGGTTCGAAATCGAGGCCCACGCGGCATCCGCGATGGCCCAGTTCGGCGTGATTCCGGCCGAGGCGGCGCAGGTCATCTGGGACAAGGGCTCGAAAGCCGTGTTCGACACGCAGCGCATCGACGAGATCGAGGCGGTGACGAAGCACGACGTGATCGCGTTCCTCACGCATCTGGCCGAGCATGTCGGACCGGAGGCGCGATTCGTGCACCAGGGCATGACCTCGTCGGACGTGCTGGACACCTGCTTCAACGTACAGCTCGTGCGCGCGGCAGACATCCTGATCGCGGGCGTCGATCGCCTGCTCGCCGCCCTCAAGACGCGGGCATTCGAGCATAAGAATTCCGTCACCATCGGCCGCAGCCACGGCATTCACGCCGAGCCGACGACGTTTGGCGTCAAGCTGGCGTTCGCTCACGCCGAATTCCAGCGCTCGCGCGAACGGCTCGTCGCGGCCCGGCGCGAGGTTGCGACGTGCGCCATCTCGGGCGCCGTCGGCACCTTCGCCAACATCGATCCGCGCGTCGAAGTCTATGTCGCCGAGAAGCTCGGCCTCGAAGCGGAGCCGGTCTCGACGCAGGTCATCCCGCGCGACCGGCATGCGATGTATTTTGCGACGCTCGGCGTCGTGGCGTCGTCGATTGAGCGGCTCGCGACCGAGATCCGCCATCTGCAACGCACCGAGGTGCTGGAAGCCGAGGAGTTCTTCTCCGCCGGGCAGAAGGGCTCGTCGGCCATGCCGCACAAGCGCAACCCGGTTCTGACGGAGAACCTCGTCGGGCTGGCGCGGATGGTGCGCTCGTACGCGCTCCCGGCGATGGAGAACGTGGCGCTCTGGCACGAGCGGGATATCTCGCACTCGTCCGTCGAGCGCATGATCGGGCCGGACGCGACGGTGACGCTCGACTTCGCGCTGGCGCGGCTCGCCGGCGTGATCGAGAAGCTGGTCATCTACCCCGAGGCCATGAAGAAGAACCTCGACAAGCTCGGCGGGCTGCACAATTCCCAGCGCGTGCTGCTGGCGCTGACGCAAGCCGGCGCCTCGCGCGAGGAGGCCTACGCCGTGGTCCAACGCAACGCCATGAAGACCTGGGAAACCGGCGCCGACTTCCTGACCGAGCTCAAAGCCGACAAGGACGTCATCGCCAAAGTGCCGGGGGCGGCGCTCGAGGAGATGTTCGACCTCGGGTATCACCTGAAGCACGTCGACACGATCTTCACGCGCGTGTTCGGCGCGGCCTAGTTGACGTTGGTGGGGGGCGTCCGGATCCTTGATGCTCTGAAGACCAGACAGTTCCGCCCTCCGTCATGCGGCGTTATGCTTCGCATGGACGGCCGGCACCTTCGCAAGCTTCAGCGAACCCGTCGGTCGGAAGATGACCCGACGGTGCAGCGGTGAGTGATCAATCGTCTTTGAAGATTTGGAGACTGGCGTGGGTCCCGGCCTGCGCCGGGATGACGTTCCTGGGTGTGAGCCGTCTACCATTTTCCGAAACATGATTGCGCGATGACGCGCCGGATGATGCGGGTATCGTGGCGACGCAAAATCAGATCAACTCTGCACCCCCGCCATCGCCTCGGACGCTATATTTCTTCATTCCTTCCGTCATGCCGGCGAAGGCCGGTACCAACGCAAACTTCAGCGAATGCGTCGGTCGAAAAATGACCTGACGGTGCAGCGGCGTCGTCGAAAATTTGGAGACTGGCGTGGGTCCCCGCCGTCCATGCGGAGCATGGCTCCACCATGACGCCGGGATGACATTGGCGTGATGGAGTGTCAACGGCGGATAGCTTCCGGGGGCTGTTACTTTCGGCGCGGCGTGCGCTAGGATCGTGCGCATGCTCACCTTGCCCGCCGCCCGCTGGACCCAGCCCGAGCTTGTCCGCCGCATTGCCGTCACGCTCGCGGTGCTGGCGCTCTATCGCGCGGGCAGCCACGTGCCGCTTCCCGGTCTCGACGTTGGGCTTCTGCTGCTGCAAGCCCCCTCCCGCGGCTCAGGGGCGTACATCGGGCTGGTTTCGATCATGACGCTCGGCATGACCCCGCTGCTGTCGGCGCTGGTCCTCGTCGAAATGACCAAGACGTTCTGGCCCCGCTTCTCGGCGTGGGCCGCCGTGCCGCACAACGGCCGGCGCGTCGAACAGGCGACGGTCGCCGCGGCGCTGGTACTGGCCGCGCTTCAGGCGGGCGGATTGGCGGTGGCGCTGGAAGATGTTGTCGGGCTCGTTCCCGATCCGGGGTTCGGCTTTCGCGCGGGCGTCGTGGTGTCGCTCACGGCCGCGACGGCGGTGCTGGTCTGGCTCGCAGCGGTCATGTCGCAGCATGGCATCGGCCACGGGTTCTGGATCCTGCTGGTCGCGCCGTCCATCGCCACCGCCTCTCAGCGCGTCATCGACCGGGCGGGCGAATTCGGCGCGTCGGGGCCGACGACGATTGCGCTCAGCGCGCTCCTCCTTGTCGTCTCGATCGCCGGACTGGCCGCGCTGCTCAAGGCCAAGCCGCCGTTCACCGAGCCGACGGAACCGGCGTGGGTCAGCATTCTCGGTTTCGCGCTCGCGGGCTGGGTCGTGACCGCCGCTTGGGTCGCGCTCGTGCTCGTGGCGCCCGAGCAGGCGCCGCCGTTCGAGCAGGTGGCCGCGCACGATGTGTTCCTGCTGCTGGGCCTTGGGGGAATGGCGCTGGTCGCAGGCCTTCGCCGGAGAAGCCCGCTACTGGAGAGCGGAGCCGCCTCGGGCGCTGTGCCTGTTGGGCATACGCCCGGCGCGGCCGTGCCGCTCGTCTCCCTAGCTGCGGCAGTGCCGCTCGTCGCGGCCTTGATCGGGATCGTTGCATTTGGGACGGTGCTTTCACATATATCGGACGCGTCGCTTATCCTTCCTCCGACGAAGGTTCTGCTGCTTGCGGCAGCTGGGCTTATCGTTCTGGACGGCATGGCACGCCCCGAATTCGAACTGGCATCGCTCCCCACGTCCGGGACCGCGTCAACGCCAAATCCCCAGTCCTGAGCGCGATCACGATCCGCGCGAACGGTTGTTCTGTCGCCCGAGAGGTTCCATGCGCACGTCCGACGTCGATATCCTGATCGTTCCCGGCTGGTCGGACTCCGGCGCCGACCATTGGCAGACGCGGTGGGAGCGCACGCTCAAAACGGCGCGGCGCGTCGAGCAGGACAACTGGCTCGCGCCGGATGCCGAGGCGTGGGTGGGCCGTATCATCGAGAGCGCCGTGCAGAGTTCGCGGCCCGTGGTCGTCGTCGCACACAGCCTGGGCGTCGCCGCAGTGGCGCATCTGGCGAAGCGGATTCCAAAAGGCTTTTTGTCGGGTGCGTTTCTCGTCGCTCCGGCGGACATCGATCACGCGAGCGAGTGGCCGGAGACCAAAGGGCTGACCTTCGACGCCGTTACAAGCGGGTTCGCGCCTCTGCCGCGCGATCCGTTGCCGTTTCCGTCCGTGCTGGTGGCGTCGTCGACGGATCCCTATTGCCGCATGGATCGCGCGACCGCACTGGCCGGCGATTGGGGCGCGACATTGGTGGATGCGGGAGACGCCGGGCACATCAACAGCGCGTCCGGTTTCGGGCCGTGGCCCGACGGCGTGCTGCGGTTCGGAGCCTTCCTGAGGACGCTCGAAGCGTAGCGGGACCGCTCGCGATGTCGAGACGCCAGCGGGCCTGAGCCCGCTGGCCAATCGTGTCGCTTAAATGCCTGCTTCGATGTCCGTGACAGCCTTGGCGAGGAACTGGTTCATCGCCTGGCGGATCTCGGTGTCGGTGACCGTCACACCCTTGTCGGCGAAATCCTGCTTCACCTTGCGCAGCACGTCGTCATCGCCCTTTTCGGCGAGGTCGGCCTTGCGAACCGCCTTGATGTAATCCTCGAGCGCAGGGCCCGTGATGCCGAGCTTGGCGCCGGCCCACTCGGCCAGCAACTTGTTGCGCCGGCTTTCGGCTTTGAACTTCAGATCCTGATCGTGGGCAAATTTGTTCTCGAAGCCCTTCTCGCGATTGTCGAACGTGGTCATGACCGTCTCCAAACAGGGTGTTTTCAGGCCGGGATGTTCCGGCTTTGTTCAGGGCAAATACGTGTTGTATGGGTATCAGTTCGCGCACCTGTGTTCGCGACCCGTACCCCGGCGGGGCAAACAAATCAACGGCTTGTCCAAGCTGTGCCCCAGAGGCTATTTGCCCCCTCGTTTAGATTGTTTCTCCCCCCTGCTTCGGCTAGTGTCCGGGCATGAATTTTTGTGCGTTAGACCGGCCCAAGCCCAAGTCGAGAACTTCCGAAATCTCGTCGTAAGATCAATGGGTCGGCTCCGTGGGACAGGCCGTCCTTTTCTGTTGCAAAGTCGGGCAAGAGCGTGATCGTCAAAGGACCAGGATCGATGAACAAGCGGCGCCGAATCTACGAGGGCAAAGCGAAGGTTCTTTACGAAGGACCGGAGCCGGGAACTCTCATCCAGCACTTCAAGGACGACGCGACCGCATTCAACGCGAAGAAGCACGCGCTCATCGAAGGCAAGGGCGTGCTCAACAATCGTATTTCGGAATACGTGTTCCAGCGCCTTGGCGAAATCGGCGTACCGACGCACTTCATCAAGCGTCTCAACATGCGCGAGCAGCTGATCCGCGAAGTCGAGATCATTCCGCTCGAAGTGGTGGTGCGCAACGTTGCGGCGGGCTCGCTGTCGACGCGGCTCGGCCTCGAAGAAGGCATGCAGCTGCCGCGCTCGATCATCGAGTTCTACTTCAAGGCCGACAACCTCAACGACCCTATGGTCTCCGAAGAGCATATCACGGCGTTCGGCTGGGCGACGCCGCAGGAGATCGATGAAGTCATGCAGCTCGCGCTGCGCGTGAACGATTTCCTCGTCGGCCTCTTCCTCGGCATCGGCATCCGTCTCGTCGACTTCAAGATCGAGTTCGGCCGCCTGTGGGACAACGAGCAGATGCGCATCGTGCTTGCCGACGAGATCAGCCCCGACTGCTGCCGCCTGTGGGACATCACGTCGGGCGACAAGCTGGACAAGGATCGCTTCCGCCGCGATCTCGGCGGCGTGCTCGAGGCCTACCAGGAAGTCGCGCGCCGGCTCGGCGTGCTGACGGAGAACCGTCCGCCGAAGGGCGTCGGTCCGGTGCTCGTCGCGTCGAACCCGACCGGAAAACCCAACTAAAGTTGGCAGTCGGGAGTGAGGCAGTCGGCAGTCGGTGCGCTTAGGGCGCCGCTGCCGTTTCTACTGCCTAACTGCCCACTGCCTCACTGCCTAAGGACTGCAATGAAAGCCCGTATCAAGATCACGCTGAAGTCCGGCGTCCTCGACCCGCAAGGCAAGGCGATCCAGAACGCGCTCGGCGCGCTCGGATTCGAAGGCGTCAACGACGTCCGCCAAGGCAAGTACATCGAGGTCGACGTCGCCGGCATGAGCGAAGACAAGGCCCGCGCCGAAGTCGAGCGCATGTGCCGCGATCTGCTCGCCAACACGGTCATCGAGAACTACAGCTTCGAGCTGGCGCCCTGATGGTGCGGACCGCGCGTGTTGGGCTGTTGCTGACCGGAGCCGTGGCGCTCCTCTCCGCGACCGCTCTCTCCACGACTGCTTGGGCGGAGGCACCGCCTGCGCCGACGCTCGATTGCGCCCTCGGCTATGCGGGGCTGCACGCATCGATGCATGCCCTTCCCGGCGCGAATGCGGGCAAGCGCGGCGATTTCGACGTCGTGAGCGTCTCCGTGCCCGAAACATGGATCATCGAGGTGGCGTTCACCGCGCCCGGCACTCCCGCGCATCCCGCCGTCATGATGCGCACGCAGCGCAAACAGGTGACGGGCGTGTGGACGTCGCAAAGCAAGGGATGCGGATACGGCGATCCGGCGCAGTTCGAAGCCGCGATGGCCGACATGAAGGCGGGTGACACGGCGCTCACCAATGCTTCGCGGGACGCGGTCGAGCAGAAAAAGCAGGACCAGTCGCCGCTCGGGACGCCGCAGTAGAGGTTCACGTTTCGGACCCTTGGGAAGGGCGCGGATTTCGATCCGCACTTATCCACTTCACGGTCCCGGTCCACACCCCTTGCTGCAGCGGCGGAATGGGTGATGGACAGCGGCAAACTCACGCGATACTGGGGGCCAAGCTCATACCGGGAGAGGCCATGCTCCGCGCATCCGTGATCGTTTTTCCAGGCTCGAACTGCGACCGGGACGTCAAAACCGCGCTTGAAGCCATCACCGGGTTTCCGGCCAAGATGGTCTGGCACGGCGATGCGACCGTGCCGTCCTCGGATCTGATCGTGCTGCCGGGCGGATTTTCCTACGGTGACTACCTCCGCTGCGGGGCGATGGCGGCCCATTCGCCGATCATGCGCGACGTGATCGCCAAGGCGCGCGCCGGCACGCCGGTGCTCGGCATCTGCAACGGCTTTCAGATCCTCTGCGAATCCGGGCTGCTGCCGGGCGTGCTGCTGCGCAACAAATCCCTGCACTTCATCTGCCGCGACGTGCATCTCAAGGTCGAGACGGACAAGACGTTCTTCACGGGCTGCTACCGGCCGGGCGAGATCATCCGCGTTCCGATCGCGCATGCGGAGGGCAACTACTTCGCCGACGCCGAAACGCTCGACCGGCTGGAGGGCGAAGGCCAGGTCGTCTTCCGCTACGCCGATGCCGCAGGCACCGTCTCGCCTGAGACGTGCCCGAACGGCGCGCAACGCAACATCGCCGGGATCACCGATCCGACGGGGCGCATCCTCGGAATGATGCCGCATCCGGAGCGTCTCTATGAAAAGAAGCTGGGCGGCACGGACGGGCGGCGCGTGTTCGAAAGCGCGGTCGTGAGCGCCGTCGCCGCGATGAGCTGAGTTTGTAGGCAGCGGGCAGCAAACTCCCAAGCGTTACAAAGCAAAAGGGACGAACCTTTCGGTTCGTCCCTTTTTGTCCCCTGGCGGAGCCAGGGCGAATTCGAGACCCGGCTTATCGCCGGGGGCCGAACTCAACGCTTCTTCGAGCCGGCGCCCGCGGCGGGCGACCAAGACTGGAGAAGAGCGAGCAATACGGCTTTCATTGGATTTCTCTCTGGAAGTGTTTCGTTGCCTGAGCTTGTACCCTGATCCGAGCGTGCGAGGAAGTGCGGCACTTGCTCGCCTGCAATGCAGGCCCGGCATGACGACCGGATATTTCTTATGACTTTCAAGGGCTGAATCAAACGAGGGCAGATCCTTGACCTGCCCTCGAATTAAGCACTGTTACTTTACGAATGCTTCCTACGACTTGTAGGGCGCACGATCATAGACGCGTGCAATCATCCGTGCAGCGCCGAGGCCGCAGAAGAATTCAGCGGACTGGCCGGCGCTGGCGTCGACCTTGAAGGTCTTGCCGGCACTGACCGGAAGGACGAAGCGGGTGCCCGGGCTATCGAGACTCGCTTCACCGCTGAACGCATCGGCAATCACGACCGTAAGCTGGCACGCCTTATTGGCCGCTACGAAGTAGCCAATGGCATGCTTGCCACCGATATCGAGGCTCACGCCGCGACCCGGCGTCATCACTTCAATTGCCGCGCCCGGTTGGGCATGGAACAGAGGTTCAGCGGACGCGACGCCCGCGGCAAGTACGCCCATCACACCCGCTGCTGCAGCAACGGCTTTCGTCGCCTTCAACATGGCTCAAACTCCATTAGATGATGAGATGCTCGCCGCGGCGGGGCTCTCGTGGCTCCGCGTTCCGGCTTGAGCAGTATGTAACAGCATGACTCGGCAGAGAGAATTCTAATTGCTGCATAGCAGCATGGTGCTTTGCGCAGCGCGATACTGTCGCAATAGTTGTGATGTCGCACCGGTTGAACCCGCCACAGTTGAGTCTACCGATGACGGCGGAACCCGGCCAACGGATCGCCGCGGGCCAGACGCGATCCCGCGTCACGGGACAAGACGGCCCGAGCGAGCGACAAGCGTGTTTTCACTCGCTATAAGCTGCGCTTCAGACATCCATCGCGAGACCCGGAACCCCTTCCTGATGCAGGACGACGTCCAAACTCCGCCGACTTCCACCATCACGCCCGAGACCGTTGCCGCCCACGGACTGAAGCCCGACGAATACCAGAGGCTTCTCAAGATCCTGGGCCGGGAACCCCGGATCACGGAGCTCGGCATCTTCTCGGTGATGTGGAGCGAGCACTGCTCCTACAAATCCTCGCGCGTGTGGCTGAAGACGCTGCCGACCACAGGCGCGCGGGTCATCCAGGGGCCGGGCGAGAACGCGGGCGTCGTGGACCTTGGAGACGGCGACGCGGCCATCTTCAAGATGGAGAGCCACAACCACCCGTCCTACATCGAGCCCTATCAAGGCGCGGCCACGGGCGTCGGCGGCATCATGCGCGACGTGTTCACGATGGGCGCGCGTCCCGTCGCCAATCTCAATGCCTTGCGCTTCGGCGATCCCGCCCACCCCAAGACGCGGCATCTGGTTTCCGGCGTCGTGTCGGGCATCGGCGGCTACGGCAATTGCGTCGGCGTGCCGACGGTCGGCGGCGAAGTGAACTTCGACGCGGGCTACAACGGCAACATTCTCGTCAACGCCATGTGCGTCGGCCTCGCGAAGACGGACAAGATCTTCTACTCCGCCGCCAAGGGCGTCGGCCTGCCGGTCGTGTACGTCGGCTCGAAGACCGGGCGCGACGGCATCCACGGCGCAACGATGGCGTCGGCCGAGTTCGACGACAAATCCGAAGAGAAGCGCCCGACCGTGCAGGTCGGCGATCCCTTCACCGAAAAGCTCTTGATCGAAGCCTGCCTCGAGATGATGGCGACGGACGCGATCATCGCCATCCAGGACATGGGCGCGGCGGGGCTCACCTCGTCCACCTCCGAAATGGCGGACAAGGGCGGCGTCGGCATCACGCTCGATCTCGATCACGTGCCCCAGCGCGAAGCGGGCATGACGGCCTACGAGATGATGCTCTCGGAAAGCCAGGAGCGCATGCTCATGATCCTGAAGCCCGGCCGCGAGGGCGAGGCCGAGGCGATCTTCCGCAAATGGGGGCTCGATTTCGCCGTCGTCGGCATCACGACCGACACGGGCCGCATGATCGTGATGCACAAGGGCCAGGTCGAAGCGGATCTGCCGGTGCCGGTGCTCGCAAACTCGGCGCCGATGTACGAGCGCCCGTGGTTCGCGCCCGTGCCGCCGCAGCCGGTGCTGCCGCAGTGGGTCAAGGCGCCGAACGGAAACCTCGATGCGCTCAAGACCATGTTCGGCTCGCCCGCGCTCTGCTCGCGCCGCTGGGTGTGGGAGCAGTACGACCACATGGTGATGGGCGACACGATTGGACGTCCGGGTGGCGACGCCGCCGTCGTGCGCGTGCACGGCACGCAGAAGGGTCTCGCGGCCACCTGCGACGTGACCCCGCGCTATGTCGCGGCCGATCCGGAGATGGGCACCAAGCAGGCCGTCGTCGAGACGTGGCGCAATCTCTGCGCCGTCGGCGCGGATCCGATTGCCATTACGGACAACATGAACTTCGGCAATCCCGAGCGCCCCGAGATCATGGGGCAGTTCGTGGCTTCCGTGCGCGGCATGGCGGAAGCGTGCCGCGTGCTCGACTACCCGGTCGTGTCCGGCAACGTCTCGCTCTACAACGAGACCAACGGCGTCGGCATTCCGCCCACGCCCGCCATCGGCGGCGTCGGGCTCGTCCCGGACATCGCGCATGTGGCGGACATCATGCTCAAGCGCGAAGGCGATCTGCTGATCGTCGTCGGCCGAGAGCAGGGCTGGCTCGGCCAGTCGCTCTATCAGCAGATCATCTGCGACAAGCTCGAAGGCGCGCCGCCGCCGGTCGATCTCGCTGACGAGATCAAGGCGGGCCGCCTCGTGCGCGCGCTCATCCGCGAGGACAAGGTGTCGGCCGTGCACGACATCTCGGACGGCGGACTTCTCGTGGCGATCGCCGAGATGGCGCTCGCCTCGGGCGAGAAGGGCAGCGGTCTCGGCGTCGAGCTGTTCGCCTACGAAGGCAAGCTGCCGCCGCATTCGGTGTGGTTCGGCGAGGATCAGGGGCGGTATGTGCTCGCCGTCGATCCGGCGCGGGCGGAAGAGGTGGTCGAGCGGGCGCGGCTCCTGGCGTTGCCTGCCCGCATCGTCGGGCGCACGGGCGGAGACGCCATCGTGCTCAAGGGCGAGGAACCGCTGAAGCTGTCAGAGCTGGCCGAGATCAACGAGAGCTGGCTGCCGAACTATATGGCGGGTGAGATTTAGGGCGAGCGGCTTCGGTTGAGCTGCGCGCTAGCGCGGCTTCGCTCCGCCGGCTGTCATCCTCGGGTGCACGGCGCATCCATGCTTCGCATTGGGCACTCGATGATCGTGAAGCTGGCACAGACCGCTGTTGAGCGGTTCAACCTCGCCGTCCGCGGCATTCCCAAATTTTGGACTGGACCCTAGGCACACGGCCTAGGATGACAGGATGCAAGGGCGCGTGCAGTTAGCTGTGGAAGCGAGGTTTGCTCGCGCGCAGCGACCCAATATCCCTAAGCATTCTGCCAACGTGACAAGCGTGTGACACCGTTGGAAGAGTGCGGCCGACGCCGCGCTTCGCGCTCTGTCCCCATCATGCTTGGCGCTTGGCGGACCGCAGCGGCGCAAGAGCAACGATTGATCAGGAGACGACATGTCCGAGTGGCTGACCGGGTACGAAGCCGCGTTCGCGGTGAAGCTGGGCTTATGTCTGCTGCTCGGCACCCTCATCGGTGTGGAGCGTGAGCTGCGCAACAAGCCCGCCGGCATCAGCACGCACTGCTTCGTGATGGCCGGCGCATGCCTGTTCACGTTCATTTCCACCGTGGCCGACCCGAACAGTCCCGCGCGCATTGCGGCGCAAGTGGTCTCGGGCGTTGGCTTCCTTGGCGCCGGCATGATCATCAAGAGTGAAAACGACTCCGTCAGAAACCTCACCACGGCGGCGGCCATCTGGTTTGCGGCCGCAGTCGGCATGGCCATTGGCATCGGCTGGTATGCGATTGCCATCATCGGCTCGGTGTATGCGGTGATCGTGCCGCGCATTCCGCACGTCAAGAAGTGGAACCAAAAGCTGCACGACGAGTAGGCGGGCGCGGGCGGTGCTGCCTGCCCGCATCGTCGGGCGCACCGGCGGCGACGCCATCGTGCTCAAGGGCGCGGAACCGCTGAAGCTCGCGGAGCTGGCGGAGATCAACGAGAGCGGGCTGTCTCAAGAATAAACGCAGATCTGCATGGCAACGCTCCGTGTACTTGTGCCCACGCTGCAATACTTTGATGCACGGCAGGTTCGATTCGACCTGTCATCAGAGGGGGGACGATTATGCGATTTAAACTGACGCTAGCGATCATCGCGAGTTTTGTAGCGGCCCCGGCCGTCGCTGAACAAGCGACGCCGGCCCGCGGTGTCTACGCCGGCGTCTTCGGCGGTGGAGGCTCCAGCACCGCCACTGACGTCACACAGCTCGGCACTGCCTTTTTTCCCGAGGCCGTGGGG
>NZ_JBHYDS010000008.1:0-234332 GCF_051860585.1 Hyphomicrobium sp. | reverse complement strand
GCCGGCATGTGCGGCTTGGCATGCGCCGCATCGAAGCGCTGGTACTCGGCGAAGATCTCCTCGGCGCTGCGGTCCGGGTGGTAGTTCAGGCAGAACAGAAGGTTCGCGTGCGCCAGAGCATAATCCGGCTTCATCGCCAATGCACGACGGAACAAGGTCTCAGCGTCGGTGTAGCGGGACAGGTCCTTGGCGATGACGCCGAGATTGCTCACCCAGCGCTGCTCGTGCGGCGCCAGCGCCATGGCGCGCGCCGTGGCCTGCTGGGCGGCGACCATGTGACCGAGGCGGAGTTTCAGCGCGCCGAGGTTGCCGTGGGCGATCGCGGACTCCGGATCGATCGCGATGGCCTTCATCAGAAGCGCCGACGCCTCCGGAAACTTCTGCTGGCCCATGAGCACGGCGGCGAGATCGGACAGGATGTCGGCCCGCTTGGGACGCAGGGTCGCGGCGCGTTCGAGCGCGATGACCGCTTCGCCAAGCTTCTCCCGGCGCTGGAGCGCGATGCCGAGGCCGTGCCAGGCATCCGCGTAGGCCGGGTCGGCCTCGACCGCCGTGCGGTAGCTCGCTTCGGCTTCCGCGTTTCGGCCCTGATCGCGAGCGATGTTGCCGAGATTGTTGTGGGCCGGCGCGAACCGCGGGTCGATCGCGATAGCGGCCCGATAGGACGCCTCGGCTTCGGCGGTTCGTCCCGCCGCGCGCAGCACCACGCCGAGGTTGGCGTGATAGCTCACCGCAGAGGGCTCGAGATCGATGGCGCGGCGGCCCGCGGAAATAGCCTGTTCGAGCGCTCCGCCCCTGTGCAGGGCGAGGCTCAGAAGCTCCCACGCAAGCGCCGACGATTGATCGAGATCGGTCGCGAGCTGCGCCTCGGCCGCGGCGGTCGCGATATCGCCACGGTCCAGCGCGGCCATGGCCCGCTGCAATACGGCTTCGCCATCGCTCGCGGGCGCACTTGCGATTGGCTGGCGCTGCATATCAGCCCGTCTCCCCAGCGCGTCTCAGGAACCCTTGCGGCCAATACGTGACGCGCTCGGTCACGACACCTTCGTTGAAGGGGAAGGGCGGCTCTTCGAGGATGAACTCGGGATGGGCGGCGGCGAATTCGGCGGCGGCATCGAGAGGATTGTTCCAGCTCCAGTCCGGCGCGGTTCTCGGTGCGCCGACGACTTCCTTCATGATGCCGTCGGTCGCGACGATGTAAGAGCCCGGCGTGACCATGGGTCCGTACGCTTCGAGCTCGGCGAGGACGTGCGCCTTGGTGTGGTTGCTGTCGAGCAGCACGAGGACCGTCTCGCCCGGAGCGACAAGCGCACGCACGGCCTCGACAATATCGGGCGCGACCGAGCTGCCCTCGACCAGCGTGATCAGGGGATACATTTCGTGGGCCTCGATGGCCGCGCGATTGTGCGGGCGGATCTCGATGTCGATACCGATGACACGGCCGCGTCCCATCGCCTTGAACAGGCTGGCATAGAAAATAAGAGAGCCGCCGTGCGCCACGCCGGTCTCGATGATCACGTCCGGCTTCACCCGGTAGATCACCTCTTGTATGCGCAGCATGTCCTCGGGGAGCTGGATGACCGGACGGCCCATCCAACTGAAGGAATAGACGTATTTCGTGTCCCAGCCGCAGCGGACCCAGGCTCTCGAAATGAGCCGGAAGGCTTCCGCGCTGTCGAGCGGATGGACGGAGTCGCCCTCGGGGCCTTCGGCGATCACGACGCCCCGGGCCTCATCAATTTTCAGCATAAAGACGAGCCGCCTTTTCGATAGGAAGATGGGTCATTCCATCTCCATGCGATTTGGCTTGTCTCAACCTGAACGCGCTCGCGTGACGCAAACGCGAAGCGGCCGCACCCGGAGATGCGGCCGCTCGACTTGTATCTGCTCGCGACGCTCTGGCATTGCCAAAGTCAGGCGCGGCTCCGGGCGACCCCAGAAGGGCGGCCGGCCGATTGTATCCTTAGACCGCCTGGAACCTCGTGAAGTCGTACGTCCAGGCAGTCGAACCGTCGGTGGTGATGACGCCGATCAGCGTACCGCCTGACGTGAAGTCGCCGTCGGCACTGTAGTAGAGCTCGCCCGTATCCTGCTGGTAGGTGAAGCCGCCGCTGCCGCCGGTGCTCAGGACAGTTGCCTCGCGAGTGTTCTCGTCGGCTACGGCGCGGATGTTGACGTTGTTCGAGAGCGCACCCGAGATGATGTAGGTGTTGCCGTTCAGCGTCGAGCTCGTGTTGGTGTCGAGCCCGATCTTGTCGGCGCCCGTGCCCATGTTGTGGATCACCATGTGGTTGCCGCTCGAATTCTGATCGAAGACGAAGGTATCCACGCCGGTGCCGCCGGTCACTTGATCGATGCCGCCGCCGCCGCGGATCTGGCTGGTGCCACCCGAGATGACGATGGTGTCGTTGCCCAGTCCGCCGATCACGGATTCGACGTTCGAGACCGACACGCTGTTGGTGAAGTTGCCCAGCGTGAGCCTATCCGACGATGCTCCGAGATCGATCGAGCCGTTCACGATCTGCGACTGCAGGGTGATGGTATCCACGCCGGTGCCGCCGACGATGGTTTCCACGTTGCTGACGGACGCGGTGTTGACGAAGTTGCCGAACTTAAGCGAGTCCGAGCCGCCGGCGAGATCGACGGTGACGTTAACCGCCTGCGTCGAGTACGTGATCGTGTCGCTGCCGGCGTTGCCGAGCATGCTTTCCACGTTCGAGACAGAGCCGGTGTTGGTGAAGTTGCCGAGGATGAGCGAGTCGGAGTTGCCGCCAAGATCGATCGACATGCCTGTGGTGAGAGCGTTGCCGAGCGTGATCGTGTCGATGTTCGAGCCGCCGACGATGGTCTCGACGTTGGTAACCGTCGCGACGTTGGCGAAGGCGCCGAACGTCAGCTTATCGTTGCCGGCGCCGAGATCGATGTTCGCGTTCTCGATTACCGACGTGAACGTGATGGTGTCGTTTGCAGAGCCGCCAATCAGCGTTTCGACATTGGCCACAGAGACCGTGTTGATGAAGTCGCCGAGGGTCAGCTTGTCTGCGCCGTCACCCAGGTTGATGATACCCTTCGTGATCTGCGCGGCGATGCTGATCGTGTCGGCGAGTGCGCCGGCATTGACCGTTTCGACATTCGACAGCGTGGCCGTGTTGACGAAGTCGCCGAAGGTCAGCGTGTCGTTGCCGGTGCCGAGATCGATGGAGGCATTCGATACCTGGCTGCCGAAGGTCAGCGTGTCGATACCGGTGCCGCCGATGACGGTCTCGATGTTGTGCAAGGTCGCCGTGTTCGTGAAGTTGGCGAACGTCAGCTTGTCGCTGCCGACCCCGAGGTCAACCGTGACGTTGCTCACCGCCGTGGAGAAGGTGATCGTGTCCGCCGCCGAGCCACCGACGACCGATTCCACGCCGGTCAGCGTCGCCGTGTTGGCGAAGTTGCCGAAGACGATGGTGTCGGAGCCGGCGCCGAGGTCGATCGACGTGTTCGCGGCCTGGGTGGTGATCGTCAGGCTGTCCGAATCGCTGCCGCTGACCAGGGTCTCGACGTTGGCGATCGAACCGTAGTTGCCGAAGTTGCCGAGCGTCAGCTTGTCGTTGCCGGCGCCGAGGTCGACCGAGTCCGTCGCGCCGAGACCGGTGGCGAAGGTGATCGTGTCGTTATCGGAGCCGCCGACCAGCGTTTCGACGTTGCCCACCGTGGCCGAGTTGATGAAGTTGCCGAGCGTGAGCTTGTCGGCGCCGTCACCGAGATCCGCGGAGGCCTTCGAGAACTGGTTGGTGATGCTGATCGTATCCGCCAGCGCGCCACCGATGATGGTCTCGACGTTGGTGACCGAGCCGGAGTTGACGAAGCCGCCAAGGTGAAGGACGTCGCTGCCCGCGCCGAGATCGATAAGGTGCGATGTGAACTGGCTTGCCAGCGTGATGGTATCCGAACCCGAACCGCTGTTCAGCGTTTCGACGCCCGACACCGTCGCCGTGTTGGCGAAGTTGCCGAGGGTGAGCACGTCGCTGCCCGAGCCGAGGTCGATGGAGGCGTCGACGGCCTGCACCGCGAGCGTGATGGTGTCGGCCAGCGAGCCGCCGACGATGGTTTCCGCGTTCGACACCGTCGCCGTGTTGGCGAAGTTGCCGAAGGTGAGCGTATCCAGGCCACCGCCGAGATCGATCGAGGCATTAGCTGCCTGAGCGGCGAAGGTGATCGTGTCGGCATCCAGGCCGCCAATCAGCGTTTCGACGTTCGAGACCGAGCCGGTGTTGGCCGAGTTGCTCAGGATGAGTTTGTCGTTGCCGAGACCGAGATCGATGCTGTCCGTGGCGCTGATGCCGGAGGACAGCGTGATCGTGTCGTTGGCCGTGCCGCCAACCAGCGTCTCGACGTGCCCGATCGTGCCGGTGTTGACGAAGTTGCCCAGCGTCAGCTTGTCGACACCGTCGCCGAGGTCGATCGAAGCGTCCGAAATCTGGCCGGTGATCACGATCGTGTCAGCCAGGGCGCCGCCGACGATGGTCTCGACGTTCGAGATCGTGCCGCCGTTGACGAAGTCGCCCAGGATCAACTTGTCTGCGCCAGAGCCCAGATCGATGTTGTTGCTCGAGACGAACTGGCTGCCGAGCGTGATGGTGTCGGCAAGCGAGCCGCCCACCAGCGTTTCGACGCCGGAGACCGTTGCGACGTTGACGAAGTTGCCGAGCGTCAGCACGTCGTTGCCCAGACCCAGGTTGATCGCGGCATCGCTTGCGGCGGCCGAGAGCGTGATGGTGTCCGCGGCCGAGCCGCCGGTGAGCGATTCGACGTTGGCCACCGTCGCCGTGTTGGCGAAGTTGCCGAGCGTCAGCGTGTCGAAGCCGGCGCCGAGGTCGACCGAGGCGTTCAGGGCCTGCGTTGCGAGCGTAATCGTGTCGGTGTCCGCGCCGCCGACGATGGTCTCGACGTTGGAGATGGTTCCGGTGTTGGCGACATCCGCCAGCGTGATCTTGTCGTTGCCGCCGGCCAGGTCGATGCTGTCGGTGCCGTTGATGGCGGAGACGAACGTTACGGTATCGGCCGTTGCACCACCGATCAGGGTTTCGACGTTGCCGACGGTCACGGCATCGGCCGTGCCGAGCGTGAGCTTGTCGGCTCCGGCGCCGAGATCGATCGAGGCCTTCAGAGACGTGAAGACCGTGGTGATCGTGTCCGCGGCCGAGCCGCCCACCAGGGTTTCGACGTTCTGCACCGTACCCGTGTTGGCGAAGTCGCCGAGGGTCAGGATGTCGTTGCCGAGGCCGAGGTCGACGGTGTGCGTCGAAGCGAGCGCCGAGCCGAGCGTGACCTGATCCGCCGCCGAGCCGCCCGTGAGGGTTTCAACTCCCGACACCGTGACCGAGTTGGCGAAGTTGCCGAGGGTCAGGATATCGTTGCCGAGGCCGAGGTTGATCGTGGTTTCGGTCGCCATCGCGCCGAGGGTGATCGTGTCGGCTCCAGAGCCGCCGACGATGCTTTCGACGTTCGAGACGGTGGCCACGTTGGCCGCGGTCGAGAGCGTGATCGTATCGAAGCCGCCGCCCAGGTCGATCGAGGCGTTGGCAGCCTGAGTCGTGAGGGTGATCGTGTCGGCATCCGCGCCGCCGATCAGCGTCTCGACGTTCGCGATCGAGCCCGTGTTCGAGACATCGGCCAGGGTCAACTTGTCTGCGCCGGCGCCGAGATCGATGCTGCCGCTGGACACAATGGCCGCGCCGAGGGTGATCGTATCGGCGTCGGAGCCGCCAGTCAGTGTCTCGACATTCGAGATCGTTGCGTTGTTCGCGAAATTGCCGAGGACCAGCTTGTCGGCGCCGTCGCCGAGATCGACCAGGCCCTTGGACAGAAGCGTGGTGATGGTGATCGTATCAGCCGCAGAGCCGCCGATGACCGTTTCGGTGTTGGCCACCGTCGCCGTGTTGGCGAAGTTGCCGAAGGTGAGCGAGTCTACGGCCGCGCCGAGGTCGATCGAGCCGTTCGAAACCTGCGCGCTGAAGGCAATGGTATCGATGCCCGTGCCGCCGTTGACCGTCTCGACACCGGCGAGCGTCGCCACGTTGACGAAGTTGCCGAGCGTGAGCGTGTCGGCACCCGAGCCGAGATCGATGACCGCGTTCGACGCGACCGCCTTGAGCGTGATCGTGTCGGCTGCGGATCCGCCGAGGATGCTTTCGGCGTTCGCGACCGTCACCGTGTTGGCAAAGTTACCGAGCGTCAGGCTGTCGGAGCCGGCGCCGAGGTCGATCGAGCCGTTCGACACCTGAGTGGCGAAGGTGATCGTGTCGGAATCCATACCGCCGATGAGAGTCTCGACGTTCGACACCGAGCCCGTGTTGGCGACATCCGCCAGCGCCAGGCTGTCGGCACCGGAGCCGAGGTCGATGCTGTTCGTTCCGCTCAGGGCCGTTCCCAGCGTGACGGTGTCGGCCAGCGATCCGCCGACCAGAGTTTCAGCGCCGGACACCGTGGCCGAGTTGACGAAGTTGCCCAGGGTGAGCGAATCCGAACCCGCGCCGAGGTTGAAGAGTGACTTGGTCGCCTGCGTTGCAATCGTGATGATATCAGCAGCCGAGCCGCCGACGACCGTCTCGATGTTGGACAGGGTACCGGTGTTGGCCACGTTCGCGAGCGTGAGGACGTCGCTGCCGCCGCCGAGGTTGATGCTGTCGGTCGCCGCGAGGGCGGTGCCGAGCGTGATGCTGTCGGACGAATTGCCGCCGATCAGCGTCTCGACGTTCGAGACCGTGCCGGTGCTGTTGAAGTTGCCGAGCGTCAGGCTGTCGGAGCCGGCGCCGAGGTCGATGACGCCATCCGAAAGCTGCGTCGAGATGGTGATCGTATCGGCCGCCGAGCCACCGACAATGCTCTCGACGTTCGAGATATTGGCCGAGTTCGCGAAATCGCCGAGCGTGACCTTATCGACCCCGTCACCGAGGTTGATCGAGGCATTCGACAGCTGGGTCGCGATCGTGATGATGTCCGCGCCCGATCCGCCGACCAGCGTTTCGACGTTCGAAACCGAGCCGGTGTTGGCGAAGTCGCCGAGGGTCAGCTTGTCCGAACCCGAGCCGAGATCGATGTTGTGGCTTGCGCTGAGGGCTGTTCCGAGCGTCAGGGTGTCCGCACCCGTGCCGCCGACGATGGTCTCGACATCCGTGACCGTCGCGACGTTGGCGAAGTCGCCCAGGATCAGCGTGTCGTTGCCGGCGCCGAGGCCGATCAGGGCCTTCGACAGGATGGTTCCGATGGTGATCGTGTCCGCGGCCGAGCCGCCGACGATGGTCTCGACGCTCGAAACGGTGCCGGTATTGGCGGCGTTCGCCAGGATGAGGGTGTCGTCGCCCGCACCGAGGTTGATCGAATCGGTGCCGCTCATGCCGGTGCTCAGCGTGATGGTATCGCTGTCCGCGCCGCCGATGATGGTCTCCGCACCCGCAACCGTGGCGACGGTCGCGAAGTTGCCGAGCGTCAGCTTATCGCTGCCTGCTCCCAGGTTGATGCTGGCGTTGCTGAGCTGCGATGCGATCGTGATGGTGTCCGAATCCGAGCCGCCGATGATGGTCTCAACGTTGGAGAACGTTCCGGAGTTGTCGAAGTCGCCGAGCGTGACCTTGTCCGCGCCGATGCCGAGGTCGACGTTGCCCTTGGACAGAACGGTCGCGAAGGTGATGGTGTCGGCATCCGAGCCGCCGATCACGCTTTCGACATTCGAGACCGAGCCCGTGTTGGCGAAATCGCCGAGGGTCAGCTTGTCGGACCCTGCGCCGAGGTCGACGCTGCTCGAGCCGCCGAGCGCGGTCGCCAGCGTCACGGTATCGCCGGCCGAGCCGCCGATGATCGTTTCGACGTTCGAAACGGTCGCCGAGTTCGTGAAGCCGCCGAGCGTCAGCTTGTCGTTGCCGCCGCCGAGATCGATGGAGCCGTTGGTGATGCCGGAGCCAAGGGTGATGGTGTCGACGTTCGTGCCGCCGCGGATGGTTTCGACATTCGAAACCGTGCCGGTGTTGGCGACGTTGGCAAGCGTCAGCGTATCGTTGCCGGCGCCGAGGTTGATCTCGTCGGTCGCCGTGAGCGCGGTGGCGAGCGTGAGCGCGTCCGCGGCGGAACCGCCCAGAATGCTCTCGACGTTCGAGATGGTGGCGGTGTTGGCGAAGTTGCCGAGGATCAGCTTGTCATTGTCGGCGCCGAGGTCGATCGTGGTGTTGGACAGTGCGGTCGTGACCGTGACGGTATCGACAGCGCTGCCGCCGAGGATCGATTCCACGTTGGCGACGGAGATGGTGTTGGCGAAGTTGCCTAGCGTGATGCTGTCTGCGCCGGCGCCGAGATCGACGAAGCCCTTGGAAACAGCGGTCGTGAAGGTAATGGCGTCGGTGCTGGACCCGCCGGTGACCGTCTCGACGTTCGCGACGGAGCCCGAGTTCGCGAGATCCGCGAGAACAAGCTTGTCGTTGCCGGCGCCGAGATCGATGCTGCCGGAGCCCGAAAGCGCGGTTGCCAGAGTGACGGTGTCCGCGGCCGAGCCGCCCGTGACCGACTCGACGTTGGCCAGCGTGGCCGTGTTGACGAAGTCGCCCAGAGTGACCTTATCGGCGCCTACACCCAGATCGATGTAGATGGAATTCGCCTGTGCACCGACCGTGATCGTGTCCGCGGCGCTGCCGCCGATGAGGCTTTCGACGCGGGCGATCGTGCCGACGTTGGCAAAGTCCCCGAGGGTGACGATGTCGTTGCTAGCACCGAGGTCGATCGAGCCGTTCGAAAGGATGGCGGAGAGCGTGACGGTATCCGCGTCGACGCCGCCGATCAGGGTCTCGATGTTGCCGACAGTGACCTTGTTCGAGAGGTCTGCAAGCGTGAGCTTGTCGGCACCGGCTCCGAGATCGACGGAGACGTTCGAGGCCGCGGTGGCAAGAGTGATGGTATCCGCGTCACTGCCGCCAATGATGGTTTCGACGTTCTGAAGCGTCGCGGTGTTGACGAAGTTGCCGAAGGTGACGGTGTCGGAGCTGTTGCCGAGATCGATCTGGCCCTTCGAGACCTGCGCCGTAAAGGTGATGGCGTCGATGTTCGAGCCGCCGATCAGGGTTTCAACGTTCGCGATCGAGCCTTCGTTGGCGCCGT
Organism: Hyphomicrobium sp.; assembly: GCF_051860585.1. Lineage (GTDB taxonomy): Bacteria > Pseudomonadota > Alphaproteobacteria > Rhizobiales > Hyphomicrobiaceae > Hyphomicrobium_C. Next base: position 225,203 of record NZ_JBHYDS010000008.1, on the reverse strand, counting down.
TGGCCAACGTGAGGCTGTCGCTTCCGGCGCCGAGATCGATGCTGTTCGCGGTCGTCAGGACCGTGGCGAGCGTGATGTTGTCGGACGACGTGCCGCCCAGCACCGTTTCGGTGTTGGCGATCGTTCCGACGTTGGCGAAGTTGCCGAGGACGAGCTTGTCCGCGCCGGCGCCGAGATCGATGCTGCTGGTGTTATCGAGCGCCGCGCCGATGGTGATGGTATCCGCATCCGAGCCGCCGATCAGCGTTTCGACGCGCGAGACCGTCGCCTGGTTGGCGAAGTTGCCGAGGATCAGCTTGTCGACATCGCCGCCCAGGTCGATCGAGCTGTTCGATGCGACCGTGGTGAGCGTGACGGTGTCGCCGAGGCCGCCGCCGATGAGGGTCTCGACGTTTGCGATCGAAGCTACGTGCGTAAAGTCGCCGAGCGTCAGCTTGTCGTTGCCGGCACCGAGATCGACCGACGCCTTCGAGAGCGTTGCGCCGATGGTGATGGTGTCGTCGCCGCCGGCGCCCGTGAGCGTCTCGACGTTGGAGACCGTGCCGCTGTTGTTGAAGTTGGCGAGCGTCAGGGTGTCGTTGCCCGATCCGAGGTCGACATTGCCGTTCGACAGCTGGGTCGAGATCGTAATGCTGTCGGTGCCGTTGCCGCCGAGGATGCTTTCGACGTTGGCGATGGAGCCCGAGTTGGCGATGTTCGCAAGCGTGAGGGTGTCGAGGCCCGCGCCGAGGTCGATAATGGCGCTGCTGGTCAGGGCCGCACCGAGCGTGATGTTGTCGCTCGCCGAGCCGCCGACGATGCTTTCGACGTTCGAGATGGTGGCGGTGTTGGCGAAGTTGCCAAGCACGAGCTTGTCGTCGCCAGCCTTGAGATCGATGCTCGCGTTGCCGTCGAGGCGGGTCGTGAGCGTCAGCGTGTCATTGTCGGTGCCGCCGATCAGGGTTTCGACGTTCGCCACGCTTGCGGTGTTGACGAAGTTGCCGAAGGTGATCGTGTCTTCGCCGGCCGCCAGGTCGACCGATGCGTTCGAGGCCACACCGGCGAATGTGATGGTGTCCGCGTCGGCGCCGCCGACGAGCGTTTCAATGCCCTCGACCGAGCCGACGTTGACGAAGTCTCCGAGCGTCAGCTTGTCGTTGCCTGCGCCGAGATTGATGTTGCTCTTGAGGACGAGGGCCGCGCTGAGCGTGATCGTGTCCGCGGCGCTGCCGCCGACGACCGATTCGACGTTCGCAAGGGTGGCGACGTTGGCGAAATCGCCGAGCGTCAGCTTATCGTTGCCCGCGCCGAGATCGACCGAGCCGCCTGAAAGCGCCGTGCTTACGGTGATCGAATCGGTGGCCGAGCCGCCGATGATCGTCTCGACGTTCGAGAGCGACCCGGTGTTGGAGCCGTTCGCGAGCGTCAACGTATCGTTACCTGCGCCGAGATCGATCGAAACCGAGGTCGTGAGGTTGGACGCAATCGTGAGCGTATCAGCGCCGCTGCCGCCGACGATCGTTTCGATGTTGGAGAGCGTGCCGTCGTTGAGGAAGTCTCCGAGGACGAGCTTGTCGGCTCCGCCGCGCAGATCGATGCTGGACCCGGCGGCAAGCGCCGTCACCAGGTTCAGCGTATCGGTTCCGGTGCCGCCCAGGACGCTTTCAACGTTGGCAAGGGTCGCGGTGTTGGCGAAGTTGCCCAGGGTCAGCTTGTCGAGGCCGTCGCCCAGGTTGAAGGAGGCGTTCGAGGCCTGCGAGCCGAGCGTGATTTCGTCCATATCGAGGCCGCCGACAATCGTCTCGACGTTGGTGACGGTGCCTGCGTTGGCGAAATCCGACAGCACGAGCTTATCGTCGCCGCCGCCAAGGTTGATGGTGTCCGTCGCGCCGATGGCGCTGGCGAGCGTGATCGTATCGGCGGCGCTGCCGCTGATGATCGATTCGATGCCGGCGAGGGTTGCGACGTTGGCGAAATCACCGAGAGTCAGCTTGTCGACACCGGCGCCGAGATCGAACGAGCCTTCCGAGACGATCGCTACGACCGTCAGGGTGTCGGAGCTGGAGCCGCCGTAGATCGTCTCGACGTTCTGGATCGTGGCCGAGTTGGTGAAGTCACCGAGCGTGAGCGTGTCGGCACCCGAGCCGAGATCGACCGAGCCCTTGGACAAGATACTCGAGACGGTGATCGAATCCGCGTCCGAGCCGCCTACGATGGTTTCCGTGTTCGCAACAGTCGCGTAGTTGGCGAAGTTGGCGAACGTGATCTTGTCATTGCCCGACCCGAGGTCGATTACCTCGCCGCCGACGAGCTCGCCGGCCAGCGTGATGGTGTCGTGGCCCGCGCCGCCAAGCAGCGTTTCGAAGCCCGCAACCGTGAGCGAGTTGGTGAAGTCACCGAGCGTGATCTTGTCGTTGCCGGCTCCGAGATCGGCCGAGCCATTCGAGATCTGCGTCGTGTAGACGATCGTATCCGCGTCCGCGCCGCCGATGAGCGTTTCGACGTTGGCAATCGAACCGTTGTTGATCAGATCCGACAGCGTCAACTTGTCGGCGCCTGCGCCGAGGTCCACGAGGGCGCCGCTGAACACTTCGCCGATGGTTACGGTGTCGGCACCCGTGCCGCCGATGACAGTCTCGATGTTCGAGACCGTGACGACGTTGGCGAAGTTGCCTAGGGTGAGCTTGTCCGCGCCGCTGCCGAGGTCGATCGAGGCCTCAGAGGCGACCGTCGTGAGGATGACGGAATCCGAACCCGAACCGCCCAGCAGCGTCTCGACGTTCGATGCGCTGACGACGTTCGTGAAGTTGCCGAGCGACAGGGTGTCGGCGCCGGCGCCCAGGTCGACGGAGACGTTCGAAGCCGCCGTAGCCAGTGCGATCGTGTCGGAATCGGAGCCGCCGATGACGGTTTCGACGTTGGAGAGCGAGCCGACGTTCGAGAAGTCGCCGAGCATGACCTTGTCGTTGCCGGCGGCGAGATCGATCTGGTGGCCTGCCGTCAGGACTTCCATCAGCGTGACGGAATCCGCGTCCGTGCCGCCGATCAGCGTTTCGATATGCGCGACCGAGATGCTGTTGGTGAAATCGCCGAGCGTCAGCTTGTCAGCGCCGTCGCCGAGATCCATCGATCCGGCCGACCAGGCGTTGGTGAGCACGACGGTATCGTTGCCGGTGCCACCGATTACGGACTCGACACGAGCCAGCGTGACCGTGTTGCCGGCATCCGACAGCGTCAGCACGTCCGCGCCGGCGCCGAGGTCGATGGAGGCGTTCAGGAGCTGCCCTGCGATCGTGATGGTGTCGGCGCCCGTGCCGCCGATGACGGTTTCGATGCTCTGCAGCGTGGCATCGTTGGTGAAATCACCCAGGATGAGCGTGTCCGCGCCCGAGCCGAGATCGATCGACGCTTCGGACAGAGCGGTCGCGACCGTGATGGTGTCGGCGAGCGAGCCGCCGGTGACCGATTCGACGTTCGAAATGGTCGCGGTGTTGATGAAGTTGCCGAGCTTCAGGCTGTCGATGTCCGCGCCGAGGTTGATCGAAGCGCCCGAGAGCTGGCTTGCGATCGTGATGTCGTCGGTGCTGGAGCCGCCGACAAGGGTTTCGACGTTGGCGATCGAGCCGCTATTGGCGAAGTTGCCGAGCGTCAGCTTGTCGCTGCCGACACCGAGATCGATGCTGTTCGTCGCTTCGAGCGCCGCGGCGACCGTGATGGTGTCGGCGCCCGTGCCGCCGATCAGGGTCTCGATGTTGGTGACCGTTGCGACGTTGGTGAAATCGCCCAGAGTCAGCTTGTCGTTGCCTGCGCCGAGATCGATGGACGCGCTGGCGAGCTGCGTGGCGACCGTCAGCGTATCATTGTCCTGGCCGCCGATGATGGTCTCGACGTTGGCAATGGTCGCCGAGTTGGCGGCATCGCCGAGCGTCAGCTTGTCGGCGCCAGCGCCGAGATCGACCGAGCCCGCGGCAAGGCTGTCCGCGAAGGTGATGGTATCGGCGCCGGTGCCGCCGAGGAGCGTATCGACGTTGGTCAAGGTGCCGGTGTTGGTGAATGCGCCAAGCGTCAGGGTGTTCGAGCCCGCGCCGAGATCAATCGTGACGGAGTTCGACAGCGCGGTGCCCAGCGTGATGGAATCCGCGCCCGAGCCGCCGAGGATGCTTTCGGTATTCGAGACGGTCGCGACGTTGGCGAAGTTGCCGAGTGTCAGGGAGTCCGTTCCAGCCTTGAGGTCGATGCTGACCTGTGAAACCGCGGTCGAGAGCGTCACGCTGTCGCCCGCGCTGCCGCCTACGAGCGTTTCAACATTGGCGATGCTGGCGCTGTCGCCCGCATCGCTGAGGGTGAGAAGATCCTTGCCGGCGCCGAGATCGATCGAGGCGTCGGTGATGCCGCCGACGATGGTGATCGTGTCGTCGCCTGCCGCGGCCGTCAACGTTTCGACGTTGGCGATCGTGGCGACGTTCGAAAGGCCGTTCAGAACGAGGATGTCGTTGCCGGCCGCCAGGTCGATGCTGCCGTTGGCCAGGGCGGTCGCGACCGTAACGCGGTCGCTCATCGCCCCGCCCGTAACGGTTTCCACGTTTGCAATCGTGAGCGTGCTGTCGAAATCGCCAAGCGTCAGCTTGTCGTTGCCGGTCGCCAAGTCGATCGATCCGCCGACAATCTGCGACGCGTAGGTGATGTCGTCATCCGATGTGCCGCCGATCAGCGTTTCGATATTCGAGACGGTGCCGGTGTTTGCGAGATTCGCCAGGACGAGCTTGTCGAGTCCTGCGCCGAGGTCGATGCTCGACGATGCGCTCAGCGCATCGCGAAGCGTGATCGTATCCGCGCCGCTGCCGCCATTCAGAGATTCCACACCGGCCACAGTGGCGGAGTTGGTGAAACCTCCGAGCGTGAGCACGTCGGAACCCGAGCCCAGATCGATCGAGGCGTTCGAAAGCGCCGACGCGATCGTGAGCGTGTCAGCGGCCGAGCCGCCGGTGATCGTCTCGACATTCGCGATGGTCGCTTCGCTGACGATGTCGGCGAAGATCAGCTTGTCGTTGCCCGCGCCGAGGTCGATCGAGTTGGTTACGCCGGTCAGGGCGCTAATCGTCACGGTGTCGGCATTCGTTCCGCCGGTCAGCGTTTCGACATTTGCAACCGTGACAACGTTGAGGAAGTTTCCGAGCGTGAGCTTGTCGTCTCCGGCCGCGAGATTGACCGAGCCGGTGGCGATCGTCTTCAGGGTGACGTTGTCGGAATCCGAACCGCCGATCAGCGTTTCGACGTTCGATACGCCGCCGCTGTTGTTGAAGTCTCCGAGGGTCAGCGTGTCGCTGCCGCCCGCCAGGTCGATGTTGCTCGAGGTCGTGAGTGCGCTGCCGAGGGTGACGGCATCCGCGGCGCTGCCGCCGAGGAGCGTTTCGACGTTCGCAACCGTGACAACGTTGGCAACGCCCTTGAGCGTCAATGTGTCCGCGCCCGCGCCCAAATCGAACGACGCGTTCGAAGCCGAGGACCCGAGCGTTACGGTATCCGCGCCGGAGCCGCCGATCACGGACTCGATATCGGAAACCGTGACGGTGTTTGCAAAGTGACCGAGGGTCAGCGTATCGGCGCCGGATCCGAGGTCAACAGAGGCCTTCGAGGCGGCCGCGCCCAACGTGATCGTGTCTGCGTCGGAACCGCCGATGATCGTTTCAGCAGCGGCAATCGTCGCCGAGTTCGCAAAGTTGCCGAGGGTCAGCGTATCGTTGCCGGCCCCGAGGTTGAGAGATCCGTTCACGAGCTGGCTCGCGACCGTGATCGTATCGATGCTGGTGCCGAACGTCACACTTTCGATGTTCGCGATGGTCGCCGTGTTGGCGAAGTTCGAGAAGATGAGCTTGTCGTCTCCAGCGCCGAGATCGATAGAGCCGTTGACGACCGCAGCGCTCAGGACGACGGTATCGGATGCCGAGCCGCCGATGATGGTTTCGATGTCGGTCACAGACACGGAATTCGTGAAGTCGCCGAGAATCAGCTTGTCGTTACCTGCATCGAGATCGACCGAGCCGTTCGAGATCTGAGACGCGATGGTGACCGTATCGGCGCCCGTGTTGCCGATCAGGGTCTCGACGTTCGAGACGGAGCCGGTGTTGGTGAATGCGCCAAGGTTCAGGCGGTCACTGCCTGCGCCGAGATCGATGGTCTGCGATGCCGAGAGCGCGGTGCCCAAATTGATCGTGTCGGCCAGTGCGCCACCGAGCAGCGATTCGACATTCGATACGGTCGCCGTATTCACGAAGCTACCGAGGATCAGCTTGTCGCTGCCGACACCAAGATCGACGAACGTCTTGGAGGCCGCCGTGGCGAGCGTGATCGTGTCCGCGTCCGTGCCGCCGATGATGGTTTCGACGTTGGAAACCGATCCGGTGTTGGCGAAGTTGCCGAGCGTGAGCGTGTCGTTGCCGGCGGCGAGATCGATGATGACGGACCCGCTGAGGGCGCTGCCGAGGGTGACGGTGTCGGTAGAACCCGCACCGATAAGGCTCTCGACGTTGGAAACCGTCACGGTATTGGTCGCGCTGGCGAGATTGAGGCGGTCGTTGCCCGCGCCGAGGTCGATCGAAACGTTCGAAACCGCCCCACCGAGGGTGATCGTGTCCGCGTCCGAGCCGCCGATGACAGTCTCGACTTCCACAACCGTCGCGCGGTTCACGAAGTTGCCGAACGTCAGCTTGTCGGAGCCGCTATCCAGATCGATCGAGGCGTTCGACGCCTGCGAACCGAGCGTGATCGTGTCAGCACCCGTGTTACCGATGACGGTTTCGACGTTCGAGACGGAGCCGACGTTGGCGAAGGCGCCGAGCAGCAACGTGTCCGCTCCAGAGCCGAGATCGATGGCCTGCGTCGATACGAGCGCACCACCCAGCGTGACGGTGTCGGCGCCAGTACCGCCGACGAGCGTCTCGACGTTGGACACAGTTATGGTGTTGGCGAAATTGCCGAGGGTCAGCTTGTCGCTGCCGACGCCGAGGTCGACGAACGTCTTGGAGGCCGCCGTTGCGAGCGTGATCGTGTCCGCGTCCGTGCCGCCGATGATGGTTTCGACGTTGGAGACCGAGCCCGTGTTGGCGAAGTCCCCGAGCGTGAGCTTGTCGTTGCCGGCAGCGAGGTCGATGACGACGGACCCGCTGAGGGCACTGCCGAGGGTGACGGAGTCGACGGAGCCAGAACCGATGACGCTCTCGACGTTGGAAACCGTCACGGTGTTGGACGCGTTGGCGAGATTGAGGCGGTCGTTGCCCGCGCCGAGGTCGATCGAGGCGTTCGAGGCCGCCCCACCGAGAGTGATCGTGTCCGCGTCCGAGCCGCCGACGATGGTCTCGACATCCATGACCGTCGCGCGGTTCACGAAGTTACCGAATGTCAGCTTGTCGGCGCCGCTATCCAGGTCGATCGAGGCGTTCGATGCCTGCGATGCGAGCGTGATCGTGTCAACGCCCGTGTTACCGATGACCGTCTCGACGTTCGATACGGAGCCGACGTTGGCGAAGGCGCCGAGCAGCAGCGTGTCCGCTCCGGAGCCGAGATCGATAGCCTGCGTCGATACGAGCGCGCCACCCAGCGTGACGGTGTCGGCGCCGGTGCCGCCAGCCAGCGTCTCGACGTTGGACACAGTTATGGTGTTGGCGAAATTGCCGAGGGTCAGCTTGTCGCTGCCGACGCCGAGGTCGACGGACGCCTTCGCCGCGGCAGCACCGAGGGTGATCGTATCGCTACCGGACCCGCCGATGATCGTTTCGATGTTGTTGAGCGTGCCCGTGTTGGCAAAGTCTCCCAACGTCAGCTTATCACTGCCGGCGGCGAGATCGATGTTGTGCGAGGCTCCCAGAGCCGTTCCGAGCACGACCGTGTCGGACGCTCCCGCACCGGTGATCGTCTCGACATTCGAAACCGTGACAGTGTTGGCGGAATTGGCCAGCGTGATGCGGTCGTTGCCGACGCCCAGGTCCACGGAGCCGCCCGTGATGCCCTTGGCGAAGGTGATCGTGTCGCTTGCCGATGCACCGATCAGCGTCTCGACGTTGGAGAGCGTCGCAGAATTCGCGCCCGCAGCCGAGAGCGTAAGGATGTCAGAACCGGCGTCGAGATCGATCTCGCCGTTCGTGATGGCCGTACCGAGCGTGATCGTATCGGCGCCCGTGTTGCCGGTGATCGTTTCGACGTTCGAGAGCGTGCCCGTGTTGGCGAACGCGCCGAGCGTGAGATCGTCCTTGCCCACGCCGAGGTCGATGCTGTCCGTTCCGGTCAGCGCCTTGCTCAGGGTCACGGAGTCGGCAGACGTGCCGCCGATCAGCGTTTCGATATTCGCAACGGTGACGGAGTTGACGAAATTGCCGAGGGTCAGCTTGTCGTTGCCCACGCCGAGGTCGACGGATGCCTTAACTGCCGCACCGCCGAAGGTGATCGTGTCGGCATCGGTGCCGCCGACGACAGTTTCGATGTTGTTCAGCGTACCGGCGTTGGCGAAGTTGCCCAAAGTGAGCTTGTCGCTGCCGCCACCGAGATCGACGATGGTCGATGCGCCGAGGGCGCTGACGAGGGCAACGTTGTCGGTGGCGGTGCCGCCGACGATGGTTTCGGCGTTGGCGATCGTCACGGTGTTGGACGCGTTCGCGAGGATCACGTGATCGTTACCCGCGCCGAGGTCGATCGAGCCGTTCGAGCTTGCCGCACCAAGAACGATCGTATCCGCGGCCGAGCCGCCGACAATGGTTTCCACACCGGCGACAGTCGCCGAGTTGGCGAAGTTGCCGAGCGTCAGAACATCCGATCCAGAGCCGAGATCGACGGAACCGCTCGAAATTTGCGTGCCGAGCGTGAGGGTGTCTGCCCCCGTGTTGCCGATGACGGTCTCGACGTTCGAGATCGTGCCCGTATTGGCAAACGCTCCCAGCTTCAGCGTATCCTTGCCGACAGCCAGGTCGATGGCGTCCGTAGCGGTGAGCGCGCCACTCAACGTGACCGTGTCGGCGCCCGTGCCGCCGACCAGCGTCTCGATGTTGGCGACCGTGATGGTGTTGGCGAAGTTGCCGAGGGTCAGCTTGTCGCTGCCGGCGCCGAGATCAATCGAGCCCGACGGAACGGTCGCGCCGAAGGTGATGGTATCGGCGGCGCTGCCGCCGATCAACGTCTCGACGTTCGAAATGGTGCCCGTGTTGGCGAAGTTTCCGAGCGTCAACTTGTCGTTGCCGCCACCGAGATCAACGATGTTCGATGCGCTGAGAGCGGTCGCCAGCGCCACGGTGTCCGTGGAGCTGCCGCCGACGACGGTTTCAACGTTGGAAATCGTTACTGTGTTGGCCGCGGCTGCGAGAGTTAAGCGATCGCTGCCCGCACCGAGGTCGATCGAACCGTTCGAGATCGCCGCTCCGATAACGATGGTGTTGTTGGCCGATCCGCCGACGATGGTCTCGACGTTCGCGACGGTTGCAGAGTTGGCGAAGTTGCCGAGCGTCAGCGTGTCCGCGCCGGCGCCGAGATCGACCGACCCGTTCGACATCTGCGTGCCGAGCGTAATCGTGTCGGCGCCCGTGCCGCCGATAATGGTTTCGACGTTCGAAACCGTGCCGGTGTTGGCGAATGCGCCGAGCGTCAGCGTGTCCTTGCCGACTGCGAGGTCGATCGTGTGCGCGCCGGTAAGGGCGCTGCTCAGCGTGATCGAATCGGCGCCCGTGCCGCCGATGACGGTCTCGGTGTTGGCGACGCTGACGACGTTCGTGAAGTTGCCGAGGGTCAGCTTGTCGTTGCCGGCGCCGAGATCGACGGAGCCCTTAGGAGTGGCCGAGGCAAAGGTGATGGTGTTGCCCGCGCTGCCGCCGATCAGGGTCTCGACGTTGGAGATCGTTGCGGTGTTGGCGAAGTTGCCCAGGGTCAGCGTGTCGCTGCCGGCACCGAGATCGATGCTGTTGGTGGCGCTGAGGGCGGTGGCGATGGTCACGGTGTCGGCACCGGCGCCGCCGATAATGGTTTCCGTGTTGGATACGGTGATGGTGGAGCTCGCCTGGCCAAGCACGAGCTTGTCCATGCCGGCACCGAGGTCGATCACCGCCTTGGAGGCGCCCGTGCCGATCGTGATGGCGTTGTTGGCAGAGCCGCCGATGATGGTTTCGACGTTGGAGACCGTCGCCGAGTTGGCGAAGTTGCCGAGCGTCAACTTGTCTGCGCCGGCACCGAGGTCGATAGAGCCGTTGGAGATCTGGGCGCCCAGCGTGATGGTGTCGGCGCCGGCGTTACCGATGATCGTCTCGACGTTCGAAATCGTTCCCGTGTTGGCAAAATTTCCAAGCGTCAGCTTGTCCTTGCCCGCCCCGAGATCGACCTGCTGCGTACCGGCAAACGCTCCGCTCAGCGTCACCGTGTCGGCGCCCGTGCCGCCGATCAGTGTCTCGATATTGGCAACCGTGAGGGTGTTCGTGAAATTCCCCAGGGTCAGCTTGTCGTTACCGGCGCCGAGATCGATAGAGCCCTTAGGAAGCGCCGAGGCAACGGTGATGGTATTGCCGGCGCTCCCGCCGATCACGGTCTCGACGTTCGAGATCGTCGCCGTATTCACGAAGTTGCCCAGCGTCAGCGTATCGTTGCCCCCTGCGAGATCGATGCTGGCTGGGGTGCTGAGGGCTGTCGCGATGGTTACCGTATCGGCGGCTGCGCCACCGATGATGGTCTCCGTGTTAGAGACGGTCACGGTCGATGCCGCCTTGCCCAACACGAGCTTGTCCAGGCCCGCGCCGAGATCGATAACGCCCTTGCTCGCGCCGGTGGCGATCGTGATCGTATTGTTCGCCGAGCCGCCGATGATGGTTTCGACGTTGGACAGGGTTGCGCTGTTGGCGAAATCTCCAAGCGTCAGCTTGTCATTGCCCGCGGCAAGATCGATCGAGCCGTTCACGATCTGCGCGCCGAGCGTGATGGTGTCGGCGCCGGTGTTGCCGAGGACGGTCTCGACATTCGATACCGTGCCGGCGTTGGCGGTGGCTGCGAGCGTCAGCTTGTCCTTGCCGGCGCCGAGGTCGACCAGGTTCGTTCCCGTCAGGGCGCCGGACAGCACAACGGTGTTGTCGCCCGTACCGCCAAGGATCGTCTCAACGTTGGCGACGGTCGCCACGGTGGCGAAGTTGCCGAAGTTGAGCTTGTCGTTGCCCGCACCGAGGTCGAAACTGCCCTTCGCGAGTGCCGACCCAATGGTCAGGGTATCCGCGCCGCTCCCGCCCACGACGGTTTCGATATTCGAAATCGTGCCGGTGTTGGTAAAGTTGCCGAGCGTCAGCTTGTCGTTGCCGGCGGCGAGGTCGATCGAACCGGAGAGCGCCGTGGACAGGCTGATGGTGTCGATGCCGCCACCGCCGACGATGGTTTCCGCGTTGGCAATCGTGGACGTGTTCGCGAAATTGCCGAGGGTGAGCTTGTCGCTGCCGGCTCCAAGGTCCAAGGACCCCTTAACGGACGCCGTCGACAACGTGATGGTGTTGTTGGATGCTCCGCCAATGATGGTCTCGACATTGCCCACGGTGACGGAATTCGCGCCCGCATTGGACAAGGTGAGTTTGTCCAAGCCCGCGCCGAGATCGATCGATCCATTGACGATCTGAGACGAGATCGTGATCGTGTCTGCGCCGGTGCCCGAGACAACCGTCTCGACGTTCGCGAGCGAACCGATGTTCGCAAAACTGCCAAGCGTTACCTTGTCCTTGCCGACGCCGAGATCGATAATCTGCGTGTTGTTCAGGGCCTGCGTCAGGGTGAGGGTATCGGCGCCCGTACCGCCAATCACAGTCTCGATGTTCGAAACCGTGAGCGTGTTGGCGAAATTGCCCAGCGTCAGCTTGTCGGAGCCGCCCGCCAGGTCGATCGATGTCTTGGCCGCCGCCGCGCCGAGGGTGATTGTCGATGCCCCCGCGCCGCCTATGATCGTTTCGACATTCGAGATCGTCGCCGTGTTCGTCCCGTTTCCGAGGGTCAGCTTGTCGCTGCCCGCGCCGAGATCGATACTGGCGTTGACCACGGCGCCGGTGACGACCACGGTGTCTGTAGAGCTGCCGCCGATCAATGTATCGACAGTTGCGGCCGTGTACTGATTGGCCTTGCTCTTGTTAGGCAGATTTACGACAGCCATTTTAGACCCCGAATTAGCGCTTCCCGCTCACCGCCGAAACAAATGCCGGCTGGCCCCGCACTCAATCCCACTAGACGTCCGGCGCCAATTTCCCGATCAAGCGCAGCTGCAAAGGTTTTTTGAAACCGACTTGCAGCTACCTACATTCCCAATCAGAAACACCCTTTACGGGCTTTTTCACCGTACTCGTTTCAATAGATGCACTCTTATGCTTTCTATTTGGTAAACTACGGGAAACCGATCCATTTAACACCAGCAATAAAACTGCTAATTGAAACCAGCTAGTTCGCAACCTTAAGCAATCAGATTATGATCTGATGCGATCTTGTTGAGTCTGCATCATTTTTTAAATTGCACGTAAAACACAAAAAACCTATTTCGAGTTGAATATGAATCTCGTCATTTGCTCGCTCATTTCTTACAGTTTGGTTTTCTGTGAGAGCCGATGATGATCGCATCTTGAAATGATGTAGCGTGTGTCGCAGTGGCGTCTTTGATTCGGCTTCAGCCCATGAACAAGCTTGGTCCCAATGACGCGCGCTCTGCCATCTACTTTTCGCACCGTATTATCCGGATATAGGCGCCTGCTTGTATGGGCAGCCGTTTTCAGCGTCTTTGTGAATATCCTGACGCTTTCAATTCCCCTCTATACGATCCAGATGTTCGACCGCGTTTTGCCGAGCGGAAGCGGGGCGACGCTCATTGTTCTTACGGTGGCCGTTTTGGGCGGCATCGCGGTCTCGAGCGCGCTCGAGGAAATCCGCGCTCGCCTGCTGGTGGCGCTTGGCGTTCAGTTCGACGCGCAACTCTCGACGCAACTTTTCGATCGCCTGGTGGAGCGTGACGGCGGCGCCTCGTTTGCAACCAAGGGCTCGGCCGTTCGCGATCTCGACACGGTGCGCCACGCCCTGACGGGCAGCGCGATCATTTCTCTCTTCGATCTGCCGTGGACGCCGCTGTTCCTGTGCGTCTGCTTCTACCTGCACCCGGTGCTCGGCATCATCTCGCTCGGCGGCGCCATCACGGTCATGTCGCTGGCGGTGATCAACCAGCTTCTCGTCGGCCGGCAGATCGGGGCTTCCGGCAAGCTCACCGAAGAAAGCTACCGCATGACCGAGGGCGTCATCGGCAACGCGGAAACCGTGCGCGCGATGGGCATGATGCCGGAGATGTCGCGCCGCTGGTCCGCGATCCGCGTCCAGGCCATCGCCATGCAGGCGGACGCGAGCAAGATCAATTCGACGGTTTCGAGCATCATCAAGTTCCTGCGCTACACGTTGCAGGTGCTCATCATGGGCGCCGGCGCATGGCTGGCCGTCAGCCGGGAAATCAGCCCGGGCTCCTTGTTTGCGGCTTCTCTCATCTGCACCCGTGCCCTGATGCCCGTCGATCAGCTCGTCGGCGTCTGGCGCCAGATCCTCGCGGCTTGGTCCGCGCTTGGACGGGTCGAAGATATTCTGGCGATCCCCATGCGGCCAACCGCGATGTCACTTCCGACGCCCGAGGGGCGACTGGTTGCGGAGGGACTCTCCTATACTGTGCCGGGCGCATCGGCTCCGACGCTCAACGAAATCACATTCTCCGTCGCGCCGGGCGAATCACTTGGCATCGTCGGCCCGAGCGCCGCCGGCAAATCGACGCTCGCGCGGCTGATCGTCGGCGCCATCAAGCCAACCGAGGGGAGCATTCGCCTCGACGGCGCGGAGGTCTGGTCCTGGGCCCGGCCCGAGTTCGGGCGCTTCACCGGTTACGTCTCGCAAAATATCGAACTCTTCGAAGGAACCGTCGCGCAGAACATCGCCCGCTTCCGGGAGGCGGACGCCGAGCATGTGGTCGCGGCGGCCCGGCTCGCCGGCGTGCACGACCTCATCCTCGGGCTCCCGAAAGGTTACGACACGCCGCTCCAGCCCAACGGGGCTCCGCTTTCCGGCGGACAGCGCCAGCGAATTGCATTGGCGCGCGCGGTGTTCGGAAATCCACGTCTGGTGGTGCTCGACGAACCGAACTCGAACCTCGACGGCGACGGCGAGGCAGCCCTGCACAAGCTGGTTACGGCACTTAAGGCGAACCGGACGACAGTCATCCTGATCGCGCACCGGCCGAGCGTGCTCGTCGCGCTCGACAAGGTTCTCGTGCTGACCAACGGCACGGTTGCCGATTGCGGTCCGGTGGAGCGGGTGATGCCGCGCATCGCGCCCGGGTTCCCCGTTGGACAACGGCGCATCGCGGAGAGCGCATGAAGCAGGCCCTCGCAAAACTCGAGCTACTGAAGGCGGAATTCCAAGACGCGGCGGCAGCAGGCGCGGCGCCGGGTCCGGGTTCGTCCAATCCTTCGTCCCATCCTGTGGCCGGGGCGCCGGCAGGGATCGTCGTGCCGCTCGCACCCTCAGCGACGGCCGCCAGCGCGCGCGACGCCGATCGATTGATCAAAGCCGGCGTCATCGTGGTTGTGGGCTTCTTCGGCTTTCTCGGCGCATGGGCCGCGCTCAGCCCGCTTGAAAGCGCGGCCATCACCTATGGCGTCGTCAGCGCCGACGGCAACCGCAAGTCCGTCCAGCACATCGACGGCGGTATCGTCGGGGCGATCCGCGTCAAGGAAGGCGACCGTGTCGAGGCCGGACAGGAATTGATCCAGCTCGACCAGTTGCAGCCGCGCGCCGCGCTCGAGATCCAGAGCGCCGTAGTCGCCACACAGTCGGCCGTGCTGGCGCGCCTCGAGGCTGAATCGACGGGACGCAGCTCCCTCGAGTTTCCGTCCCTGCTGAGCCGGCGCCGCGCGGATCCCGCCATCGACCAGCTTCTCGTCTCCCAGACACAGCTCTTTCAGGCGCGGCGGAGGGCGAACGAAACGCAGACCGGTACGCTGCGCGAGCAGGTCAAGCAGGCCAACAGCCAGATCGAGATCTACGAAGGGCAAGCGAACTCCGCGGCCGACCAGTACCGGATGATCAACGAAGAGCTCGGCCCGAAGCAAATGCTGTTCGACAAGGGCTATGCGACCAACGCCGCCGTCATGCAGCTCAAACGCGCCGCCTCGGCGCTGCTCGGACAGCAGCAGGAGTTCACGGGTCATATTGCCCGCCTTCGCCACCTTGTCGGCCAGCTCGAGAGCCAGATCGCCCAGATCGAGAGCGATTTCCGGCTCAAGCTCGCGCAGGAGATCGAGGACGCCCGCAACAAGCTCGCCGACGCGCGCGAGCGCGAGCGGGTGGCGCAGGATATCCTGCTCCGCACCAGCATCCGGGCGCCCGTCAGCGGCCACGTGCTCGGCCTCGTCGTCAACACGGTCGGCGGCGTGATCGCGAAGGGCGAGCGCTTGCTCGAAATCGTGCCGGCCGAATCAGCAGGCATCGTGATCAAGGGCCAGCTCCGCCCCTCGGAGGCGCTTGAGATCCACGAGGGCATGCGCGCCGAGCTGCGGCTCATGACGGCCCCGGGACGGAAGCTGCCGCTGGTGCACGGGACGGTGCGAAACCGCTCCGCGGACGCCCGCCCCAGCATTGAAAATCAAGGACTTTTCTTCGACATCAGCGTGGACGTCGACCCCTCCGAGCTGAAGACGCTGGGCGACGTAAAGCTGTCACCCGGCACGCCGGTGGAGATCATCATCCCGACAGGTTCGCGCACGGTCCTTGAGTACATATTGGAGCCCGTCAAACAGTCGCTCCGTCACGGGATGCGCGAAAAGTAGGGAATTTGCGGCCCATTGCCGGCCGCATCGTTTGGGGGCAAAGCAGCCATGGAAGCACTCATTCTTTGCGGCGGTCTCGGCACGCGCCTGCGTGAAGAGACGGAATTCAAGCCGAAGCCCATGGTGGAAGTCGGCGGACGGCCGATCCTCTGGCACATCATGATGCATTACCGCCATCACGGCGTCGGGCGCTTCGTGCTCTGCCTCGGCTACAAGGGCGACGCGATCCGTGACTACTTCGTCAACTATCACCAGCGCTCGCACGACCTCGAGATCGATATCCGGACCGGCGGCATCTACACCCGCAGCGCCACGAACTCGGACCGGCTCGATGCCCGCGTCGTGCTCGCCGAAACCGGCGCCGAAAGTCTCACCGGCTTGCGCATCCTGAAAGCGCTGCCGCACATCGAGGGCGACACCTTCCTGGCCACCTACGGCGACGCGGTCGCCGACGTCGACATCGACGGCCTGATCGCCACCCACAAGCGCATGGGCCGGCTGGCGACGGTGACGGCCGTGCATCCCTCGTCGCGCTTCGGTGAGCTTGCCATCGACGACGGCATGATCACGAGCTTCGCGGAGAAGCCGCAGGTCACGCAGGGCTGGATCAACGGCGGCTACTTCGTGTTCAATCGCAAGGCCTTCGACATGCTCGATCCCGCACTCAACGAGCCTCTCGAAACCGGCCTGCTCGAACGGCTCGCCAAAATGGGCGAACTCGCCGTGCACCAGCATGGCGGCTTCTGGCAGTGCATGGACACCTTCCGCGAGATGCAGCTCCTCAACGACATGTGGTCGTCCGGCTCGGCTCCGTGGCGCGTGTGGAACTAGCATGACTGCGGCTGCCGGCTTGTCGCGCACTTTCTGGTCAGGGCGGCGCGTCTTCGTTACTGGGCATACGGGGTTCAAGGGCGGCTGGCTAATGGGCCTGCTGCACCGCCTTGGCGCGGATGCGCAGGGCTACGCGCTCGCGCCACCGTCCGGGCCGTGCGTATTCACGGCCGCGGACGTGCCGCGGTTCGGCGGCTCGACCTTCGGAGACATTCGCGACGGGCCCCGCCTGCAAGCCGCCATGGCCGAGGCCGCGCCCGAGATCGTGCTGCACCTCGCGGCGCAAGCGCTTGTCAGGCCCGCGCGCGCCGACCCCATCGAGACCTTCTCCACCAACGTCGTCGGCACAGCGCAGGTGCTCGAAGCCGTGCGCACATCACCAAGTGTGACGGCGTGCGTGGTGGTGACGAGCGACAAGGTCTACGACAACGTCGAATGGCCGTGGGCTTACCGCGAAACCGACCGGCTGGGCGGGAAAGAACCCTATGGCGCCAGCAAGGCGTGCACGGAGCTGGTCGTCGAATCCTATCGCTCGTCGTACTTTTCAGGCGACGGCCACAACGGGCTCCTGGCCTCGGCGCGGGCCGGCAATGTCATCGGCGGCGGCGATTGGGCCGAAGACCGCCTGATCCCGGACGCGGTGCGGGCCTTCTCGGCCGGTCAACCGCTGACGATCCGCAATCCCTCCTCCGTGCGGCCCTGGCAGCACGTGCTCGAGCCGTTGTCGGGCTACTTGCGGCTGGCCGAGGCGCTGGCGACGGGCGTGTCTCTCGCTCCGCCGTTCGCCTACAATTTCGGGCCCGTGGCCGACGATGCCGTGCCCGTGCGCGTGATTGTCGACGAGATTACGGCCCGCTGGGCAGACGGCGCGAGCTGGGGCCACGATGCCCGCTTCCAGCCCTACGAGGCACGGCTTCTCGAGGTCGACAGCGCCAAGGCCCGAACGCTGCTCGGCTGGCAGCCGCGCTGGCGGCTGCATCAGGCGCTCGACCGCACCATCGACTGGTACAAGGCCTTCTATGCGAGCCACGACATGCACGATTTCACGCTGCGGCAAATCGATGAGTATCTCCATGGCTGATGTCACGCGCACTCTGCCCTGCCGCGCCTGCGGCACGCCGCTCACGCATGTGTTCGTCGATCTCGGCATGTCGCCGGTGTCCAACGCCATGCGAAAGCCCTCCGAAGCGCACGAGGCCGAAGCCTTCTATCCCCTGCGCACGTTCGTGTGCGAGAGCTGCAAGCTGGTCCAGATCGACGACGTGCAGCCGGCGGAAGCGCATTTCCACGGCTCCTACACCTACTTCTCGTCCTATTCGTCGTCGTGGCTCGAGCATGCGCGCCGCTACGCGGAGATGATGACGGCGCGGTTCGGGCTTTCCGCATCGTCGAAGGTGATCGAGGTCGCCAGCAACGACGGCTACCTGCTGCAGTACTTCAAGGCACAGGGAATCCCCGTGCTCGGCATCGATCCGGCGGCCAATTGCGCCGAGGTGGCCGAACGGGAGCGCGGCGTGCCGACGCTCGTGCGCTTTTTCGGCGTCGAGACGGCGCGCGAAGTTGCCGCCCAGGACGACGGGAGCGGCCAGGCCGATGTGATTGCCGGCAACAACGTGCTCGCGCATGTGCCCGACCTCAACGACTTCGTCGGCGGCTTGAAGGTGCTGCTCAAGGCGGGTGGCGTCATCACCATCGAATTCCCGCATCTCTTAGGGCTGATCGAAGGCAAGTATTTCGACACCATCTATCACGAGCACTATTCGTACCTGTCGCTGCTCGCCGTCGAGCGGCTGTTCGCGAAGCATTCGTTGGCCGTATTCGACGTCGAAGGCTTGCCGACGCATGGCGGCAGCCTGCGCATTTTTGCGGGCCATGCGGGCAGCACGCCCGACGCATCCGAGCGGCTCGGCGCGTGGCGCGCCAAGGAGGCCACCGCGGGGCTCGACGGGCTGGATATCTACACCGCCTTCGCCGCCGAAGTACGCCACGCCAAGCGGGCGCTGCTCGGCCAGCTCATCGCGCTCAAGGAGCAGGGCGCGAGCATCGTCGCGTATGGCGCGGCCGCAAAAGGCAACACGCTGCTCAACTACTGCGGCATTCGCGGCGACTTCATCGACTACGCCGTCGACTCGAGCCCGCACAAGCAAGGGCTGCTGCTGCCCGGCACCGCGATCCCCGTGCACGCGCCGGACCGCATTTTCGAGACCAAGCCCGACTACGTTCTGATCCTGCCCTGGAACCTCAAGGACGAGATCATGGAGAAAGCGGCCGGCATCCGCGCCTGGGGCGGGCGCTTCATCGTGCCGCTGCCGAACCCGCACATCCTGCCATGATCTTCGAGGCGACACCGCTTGCGGGCGCCTTCGTGCTCGATCCCGCGCCGATCGCCGACAGCCGGGGGTTCTTTGCGCGGCTGTTCTGCGCCGCGACCTTCACCGCACGCGGTCTCAATCCGCACTTCGACCAGATCAGCATGTCTCAGAACGTGCGCGCCGGGACGATCCGCGGCTTTCACCTGCAGCGGCCACCGGCCGCCGAGTGCAAGCTCATCCGCGTGACGGCCGGCGCCATCTACGATGTGATCGTGGACGTGCGGGCGGGTTCCGCAACCTACGGCCAATGGTTCGGCGTGGAGCTTTCAGCCGCCAATCGCCGGCTGATCTACGTACCGGAGGGCTTCGCGCATGGATTTCAGACGCTCGCGCCCGAGACCGAAGTGACCTATCACATCACTCACCCGCTCTCGCCCGAGCACGCGACCGGGCTTCCCTTCGACGATCCCGATCTCGCGGTGGCGTGGCCCATTCAGGCGTCGATCGTCATCTCGGATCGCGACCGCGCGTGGCCACCGTTCCGCGAGTTCGGACCCGTCGAGATCCCGCCCGTCGAGATCGCGCATGGCTGATCCGGCGCAGCCGCAAGCGACGGTCTTCGGCGCCAACGGCTTCGTGGGCCGCGCGCTCGTGCAGCACCTCGAGGAACTGGGCTACGCCGTCCGCTCCGTGACGCGCGGGGATGCGTCCTGGCAGGATGCGGATCTCGGGCAGGCTTTCTATACGGTCGGTCTCACGGCCGACTTCCGCTCGCGTCCATTCGAGACCATCGACGCGCATGTGAGCCTACTGACGCGCATTCTGCGCGGTGCGCGGTTCCGGTCGTTTGTCTATCTCTCCTCGACGCGCGTTTACGCGACGACGGGCACGACGGACGAAAGGACGGCGATCCCGGTCTCACCCAGCAATCCGGACCATCTCTACAACATCTCAAAACTGATGGGCGAGTCCGCCTGCCTCGGCTCCGGGCTCGCCAACGTGCGGGTGGCGCGGCTCTCGAATGTGTTCGGCCGCGACCTTGCGTCCGAGAATTTCCTGACATCCGTGCTGCGCGAGGCGGCGACAGAGAAGCGTGTCTCGCTTCGCACCAGCCTTGCATCCGAGAAGGATTACGTCTGGGTGGGCGACGTGGTCCGGGCGCTGGAAGCAATCGCCGTCCGCGGGAGAGACCCGATCACCAATGTCGCCTTCGGCCGCAACATCACGCACGGCGAGATCATGGACGCCTTGCGTGCGTCGATGGGCGTGGAGATCCGCGTCGCGCCGGGCTCACCAAACGTTGCCTTTCCGGAGATCGCGACCGGCAGACTGGACAAGCTCGGGACGGACCCGCGCACGTCGCTGCTCTCGATGCTCGACGATCTCGCGGCGTGCTTCCGGAGCTGAGCTGCGAGCAAGCTCCGGCGCGGCGCGTCTAAGCTCCGCGCGGCGCGCCGTCAGTTCATATCGTCGGGGACGCGCGGGATCGGCAGGAACGGGACGCCGTCCTCAGCCAGGCTCTTGACCTCTTCCGAGGACGCTTCGCCATAGATGCCGCGCGACGGGCTTTCATTGAAATGGATCTTGCGCGCTTCTTCCGCGAACCGGCCGCCGACATATTCGGCCTTGCCCTGGATTTCATCGCGCACCTTGCGCGCCATGCGCCGGAGCTCGTCCGGCGGGATCTTCGACGCGTAGGTGTGGGCCGGCTCGGCCGCAACGCGCTTCGCCACCGCCGGCGCCATGATCGCCTTGTCGATGGCGTGGCTGCCGCAGTGCGGGCACGCAACCTGGCTCCCGGCCGACTGCGCCTCGTAGGCCGCGCCGCTCTGAAACCACCCCTCGAATTCGTGGCCTTCGCCACACACGAGGCTGAACTTGATCATGACGCGATCTCCTCGGCGGCATTCCGCTCCGCCGGTGCGATTTCGAATGATCGATCGTGCCGTAGAGACGGCACTCGGGACCGGACATCCCCGATCAATGACAAATCTACGTCCGCCAAGATGACTGAGGGGTGAACACCCCCCTCGGCCAGAACCTGGCCCCACGGCGAGACAATCAGGCTGTGTCCGAAGGTCTCGCGGCCGTGTTCGTGCTGGCCGCCCTGGGCGGCCGCAAACACATAGCATTGGGCTTCGATGGCGCGGGCGCGGAGCAGCGTGACCCAGTGGGCTTCCCCGGTGACGCGCGTAAAGGCCGCCGGAACCGCTAAGAACGAGGCGCCGGCCTTGGCCAGCGCCCGGTAGAGGTGGGGGAAGCGCAGATCATAGCAGATCGAGAGCCCAAGCCCGCCCCAGGGCAACGGCGCGACGACCGCCTTGGAGCCCGGTTCATAGTTGGCGCTTTCGCGGTAGACCTCACCATTCGGCAGATCGACATCGAACATATGTATTTTGTCATAGCGGGCGACGACATCGCCGGCGGGCGAGATGATGAAGGCGCGGTTGGCGAGCTTTTGATCGGTCACCTTGATCACCAGCGACCCGATGTGGAGCCAGACCGACAACTCGCGCGCTAGTTCGCGAAAGTGCTGCAGCGCTGCGTTGGTGCTTTCGGGCTCAGCGGCGGCGAACAGGCGCTCGCGGTCGAGCTCCATCAGATTCGTCACCTCAGGCGTCTGAATGTAGTCCGCGCCACCGCTCGCCGCTTCGCGGATCAGCGCGGTGGCGTCGCGAACGTTGCGCGAGAGGTCTCGGCCCGAGCACATCTGGACGAGGCCGACCCGAAACGACGTCGGAGAAACTGGCGAGGACATGACTTTTTGGGCTCTATTGGCTCGTGCTCAGCAGGGGATCGAGCTTGCCGCTGCGGTCCAGGCACATCAGGTCGTCACAACCGCCTACGTGGCGCTCATCGATCCAGATCTGCGGAACGGTGTTGCGGCCGCCGGCCTTGTCGCGCATTTCCGCCCGCAGCCCGGCCTGTCCGGTAACGTCAACCTCCTCAAAAGCCACGCATTTCGAGCGCAGCAGCTCCTTTGCCATGTGGCAATAGGGGCAGAGGCTGGAGGTGTAGATGGTAACTTTGGCCATGTCCTTCAGAGTTCCTCGGCGGCCAGCGCGATCCCGTGTTCAAGATCTAGCCCCTTGGGGCGCGATCGCAAAGTGTAGACAGGCACCATTTCACACGGATTTGAGGCCATTTTCCAGCCCGTGCGGCGCTTAGGCCGGGATCACGCCCCGATCGGCCACGATGGCCAGGGCGAGGACATCCACCTGCGCGGCGCCGACCCGGCTCAAGGCGCGCGCGCAGGCGGCCACCGTCGAACCGGTTGTGACGACGTCGTCGATCAGGAGCACGCGGCGGCCCCGGACGGCCTCGGCGCGGCGCTTGGGGACGGCAAAAGCGCCCGCGACGTTGCGTTGGCGCTCGCCGCGCGACAGCCCGATCTGGCTGGTGGTCGCCCGCGTCCGCTCCAGCACCATCGGCTCGTAGCGAAGTCCCGACACGCGCGCGACCTCGCGCGCCAGGATGGCCGCCTGGTTGAAGCGGCGCATCAGGAGCCGGGTGCGCGCCAGCGGCACCGGCACGACGATTTCGCACTCCGCCAACAGCTCGCGGCCGGCGTCCACGAGCCACCGGCCGAGCAGACGACGGACGTCGTGGCGGTCCTGGAACTTCAAGCCGTGGACGAGCTGCTGCATCGAGCCGGTGTAAGCCGCGACCGCACGGGCCCGGTGATAGGGCGGCGGGTCGGCCGCGGCGGCGGCCGATATCATCGGCCCGCCGATGTCGAAGGGCAGCGGCAGCCCGAGGCGATCGCAGAGCGGGGGCCGAATGAAGTCGATCTGGCGCCAGCAGGCGGCGCACAGGGCGTCATGCGTCTCGATCCGCGTCCGGCAGACAAGGCACACCGGCGGCATGACAACGTCCGACAAAACCGTAACCGCGCGGCGGAAGAGACTTTCCCGCACGGCGCTCCGCTGCTCTCTCTGCGTATCTGCGGCGCCATCCTCGCGGCTCGTGTCCGACACGCTCTCTCCCCGACGCGCCCATCCTTCGCGTTCGCCATTCGCCGCAGGCGTGGCGCGGCCTCTGGCGTCCGATAGAGTGATAGCATAGCCCTTGTCACGCAACGAACCGTCCGCAGCCGAATGACAGAGCCGCACCGCATTTTCGACAGCGCCCTTCTGGCCGCGCGGCGCAACCGCGCCGCCGGGCAAGCCAGTGCGCATGACTTCCTGCTCGAGCGCGTCGCAACCGACCTCGCCGAACGGCTCGCGATCGTGCGCCGCGATTTCCCGGTCGCGCTCGACGCCGGCAGCCACCATGGCGTGCTCGGGCGGCGGATCGCAGCGATCCCCAGCGTCGGCCGGCTGGTGTCGTTCGATCCGGCTCTCAAGCTGCTCGAGGCTGCGCCTGCGCCGAGAGTGGCCGGGTCGTTCGAGGCGTTGCCGTTTGCCGAGCACTCGCTCGATCTCTGCGTGTCCGGGCTTTCGCTGCACCTGGTGGACGATCTCCCCGGCGCGCTGATCCAGATCCGCCACGCCCTGAAGCCGGACGGCCTGCTGCTCGCGGCGCTGCTCGGCGGGCAGACCTTGCGCGAGCTGCGCGAAGCCTGGCTGGCGGCCGAGGACGAAGTGCTCGGCGGGGCCTCGCCGCGGGTCGCGCCGTTCGCCGACGTGCGCGATCTCGGCAGCCTGCTGCAGCGGGCGGGCTTTGCGCTGCCCGTGGTCGACGCCGATATCGTGACCGTCACTTATGCCGATCCGCTGGCGCTGATGCGCGACATCAAGGGCATGGGGGCCTCCAACATGCTTGCCGACCGGCGACGGGTGCCCGTGACGCGCGGGCTGCTGCTGCGGGCCGCCGAGATCTATGCCGACCGGTTCGCCATCGACGGGACGGGACGCGTGCCGGCCACGTTCGAAATTCTCACGCTGACGGCCTGGGCGCCGCATGCGAGTCAGCCCAAGCCGCTTCGTCCCGGCTCGGCACAGTCGCGTCTGGCGGATGCGCTCGGCGTACCGGAGCGAAAGCTCTAGAGTCTTTCCGGTTTTGGTTGAATCGCGGAAAGACTCTAGCCCTTTGTTTTTTCGTGCTTCTTATCGGAAAACCGGTTCCCACTTTTCCGGAAGCACTCTAAGCGGCGATCTTGCGGACCATGAAGCGCGCGTCTGCGTCATAGGTGAGAAGCTTCTCGGCCAGCGCTGGCTCGGCCACGACCTCGAAGCCGAAGCGGCTCCAGAACGGAACCGAGTTGTTGACCGCGACGAGCGACAGGTTCGGCACGCCGGTCTCCCCGGCATGCGCGATCACGGCCTCGACAATCGCGGAGCCCGCGCCGCTGCCGCGCGCTTCCGGCGCCATCGCGATGTCGTGGATATAGTACGTGCTCGAGTGCACCGGGATTTCGCCCAGCATGACGTTGAGCGCGGGAGGCTCTGCGTAGCGCCAGGGATGGGTGACGGCATAGGCCGCGGGCACTCCTTCGCTGTCGAACACTGCGCAACCGGCCGGATAGAGACGCTGACGTTCGGCGAAGACGGCGTCGTCCTCCGGATAGCTGACATGCACGCGATCGGCGATCGCGCAGACGGCTTGCAAGTCCGCGCCGGTCATCGGCCGCCACACACCCTTCGCCAGCTCAACGCGCATCCTCGGTTCCTCGCGGTCAGTCCGCCACATCTGGGACGTGAGAGTGCGCAACCCCGCATGCCCGGGTCAAGAGAGAGAGGACGCGTTCCATCGATGGAACGCATTCGATCAGCCGAGAAGGTCACGCAGCCAGGGGACGAGCGGCGCATCGGCTGGCGGCATGGGATAATCGGCAAGGCGTTTGGCGCGGACCCAGGCGATCTCCTGGCCCTCTTGCGGCTCCACCTCGCCTTCCCAGCTGCGGCACAAAAACAACGGCATCAGAAGGTGGAATTCACGATAGGAGTGGCTCGCGAAGGTAAACGGGGCCAGGCACGTCTCGCAGACTTCGATGCCCAGCTCCTCCTTCAGCTCGCGCCGCAGGGCCTCTTCCGGCGTCTCGCCGGCATCGACCTTTCCGCCCGGAAACTCCCAGAGCCCGGCCAGCGATTTGCCTTCCGGCCGCTTCGACAGGAGCACGCGGTTGTCCCGATCGACGAGCGCCGCGGCAACGACAAGCAGGGTCGGCTTCGTCATCGGATGAATTGGACCTTGTGCGGGGAAGACGCGTGCTTGTAGGAGAGACAGGCTGACAGGAGAAACTTGCTGATTGGAGAGACGTGGGAACGGCACTTCTAGCGCTCGGACATTATGTGCCGGAGCGGCGCGTGACAAATGCCGAAATCGAGGCGCGGCTCGGCAAGGAAACGGGCTGGGGCGAGCAGCGCACGGGCATTCGCGAGCGCCGGTTCGCCGCCGCCGATGAATCGCTATCCGACCTTGCCGTCAAGGCGGGAGAGATGGCCCTGGCGAACTCAGCGATCGATCGTTCGTCGATCGGCGCGGTGCTACTCGCGACCTCGACGCCCGATCACCTGCTGCCGCCGACCGCACCGCTGGTCGCGCACCGGCTCGGCACGCAGGGCGCCGGCGCCATCGACATGGCGGGCGCGTGCGGCGGGTTTCTCTATGCGCTTACGTTTGCCGACAGCTTCGTGCGCCAGCACCGGGTTCCCGTGCTCGTGATCGCGGCCAACATTCTGTCGCGGCGCTTAAACCTCGACGATCCGACCAGTGCGATCCTGTTCGGCGACGCGGCGGGCGCGGCCTTGCTTATTCCCTCCGAAATACCCACATCGGGCGTGCGTGGTTTGCATCTCGCGTCGGACGGATCGATGTACGACCTGATCCAAATTCCCGCGGGCGGCAGCCGTCTTCCTTTTACCGAAGGACTCGATCCTGCGGCGCTGCTCATGCAGATCCAGGATGGCAAGGCCGTGTTCACGCGAGCGGTCAAGCTGATGAGCGATGCGGCGCGCAAAGCCTTGGCCCACGCGCGCCTGTCTATCGACGACATCGACTACTTCGTGCCGCATCAGGCCAACGGACGCATCATCGCGGCGGCGCAGCGGCAGCTTGGCGTGCCGGACCGTAAAATGCTGTCGTCCGTTGCGCTCTATGCCAACAGCTCCGCGGCGACGATCCCGCTCACGCTGTCGC
The DNA here is from genome assembly GCF_051860585.1 of Hyphomicrobium sp. Classification (GTDB taxonomy): domain Bacteria; phylum Pseudomonadota; class Alphaproteobacteria; order Rhizobiales; family Hyphomicrobiaceae; genus Hyphomicrobium_C. The sequence goes on along the minus strand of NZ_JBHYDS010000008.1, from coordinate 199,162 downwards.
TCGCGGCGGAGCGGCAGGCCTTCACGGCGGGCCAGCGGCTGTTGCTATCCGCCGCAGGGGCCGGCCTCACGGGCGGCGCCGTTATATTTGAGATCTAGAGCGTTTCGGTCTCCACTTCGTCCGAAAATGCTCAAGCGCAGACACAGACCAACGGATGACTTTCATGCTCCCCACCCTCGCGATCACACTCAACCTCCTGTTTCTCGCGCTCGGCGCCTGGGCGTCGCTCAAGCATTTCGCGCGCAAGGAGCGCGAGCCTCGCGGTGCGAGCCTGCTTACCGTCGCAACCGTGCTCGGGACGGCTCTCAATGCGTGGCTCACACTTCGCCATGCCCTGCCGACCGAGCCCGAATCCCTGCTGGCCATCAGCCTCGTGCTGATCGCATTTGCCGTATTCGCAGCGGCGATCCGCGCAACACGTCTCGGCGGCCTCTCGCTCGCGTTCAGCGAGCGCACGCCGAGCGCCGTCATCGATACCGGCATCTACCGTGTGATCCGGCATCCGTTTTACACATCCTACATTCTCTACTGGCTGAACTGGCTGCCGCTGTCGTCGTTCAACCCGCTGTCCTGCGTGGTGGCCGCGGTCATGATCACGGCCTACACTTTTGCCGCCCGCAAAGAAGAGCGGCTGCTGACCTCGCGTCTCGGCACGCCCTACTCCGGACTGATGCAGCGGACGTGGCGCTTCCTGCCCGGCGTGCACTAAGCGGCCACGGCGTGCGTTTCCGCTGGCCCGATTCGATCACTGAAGCCGGGCGGCGTTGGTCGCCAGAGCCGGGCGCGCCGTTTGAGGCGCGAGATGCGGCTTCGGATTCTGCCGGGCATGGCCTTCGAGATCGGCCAGCAGGATTTCGAGCAACGGCGCGGCGACATCGGCGGCGTGCACCTTGGTCGCCCACGGCTGCTGGCCGGAGCCCGTGCCCACGAGAACGACATACGAATAGGCCGCGCCATTGGCGAACTGCAGTCCGCCCGTCGCCCAGACGTCGACGGTCGCGTTCGGGTCGGCCGTGACCTGCGTGCCGGTCTTGGCAAAATGCAAGTTCAGACCCGGCCGCCGCGACGCACACCACGACGACAGGGATTTCAAAGTTCCGACAGACGCGCCGCCCGCCGTATAGCAGAGCGGGGCCGACAGCAGCGCGCGCAGCAGCGGCACGGCGCGGCGCTGGATGAGACGGTTCGGAATGATCGGCGCGCGGACGTCGAAGCCGGCTACCGGTTTCTCCTCCACATCGGTGAAATCGTAGCGCTTGATGAGCGTGGGCTCGCGCACGGGCGTCGCGCCACGGCCAAGCAGCGACGCCAGGATCACCGCCGACATGTGGTGCACCTTGCGCGGCGCGCCCGAAATCTGCCCGAGCACAACCGCGGTCGACGGCGGCGTGTCGCCGCCCGACGCATCGCGCGGCGGCATCGTGAAGCCGAATCCGTCGATCAGACGGCGCACGCGCTGCTGGCCCGCGAGCGCGGTGCGGTTCAGGAGCGGCGCATTGAGCGAACAGGCGAAGGCCACGATGGCGCGGCGGCCGTATCGGCCGTTTCCCTTCGCGCACGTTTCGAGCCCGCGATCCGGCGCGGCCGTATCGACGTACAGCGACGCCGTGCTGTCGCGGCCGCTGTTTGCAATGGCGATGGCGGCGAGCATCTTGCCGGTGGATGCGATCATGCGCGGATCGCGGGTGGGATCGTAGAGGCCGGTCTCCGGGCTGCGGGCGACGGTTGCGCCGAAGTAGGGCGCCGTCTCGCCACTCTCATAGTAGCGCACGATGGCGCCTGTCGCGTCGGCGGCGACGACGGTCACCGTCGGCATCTTCCGTCCCGGCCCCTCGCGCGCGGGATCGAGCACGTAGCCGGGCAAAAGCTTCGGCTGAATGGCCACGTCGATTTTCGCGAGTGCGGACCGGATCTTCTCGTGAAACGCGAGGTTGGGCGCGGCGTCGAAGGTCGTTGTGACGCCACGAACATGATCACGCCAGGCGAAGCCATAAACCTCCTTCATCTCCTCGCGCAGTCCGAAGCGCGCTGACGGCATCAGGGCGTTCGCGCGCGCCACCGGGTTTGCGACGGCACGCTTCGCCTCTTCGGGCGCATAGGCGTCGAGCGCCGCCTGCAGCTTGGGCTTCACTTTGGGGTCGGGCGGTCCACCCGCCATGGCGATCAGCTCGAACAGGACTTGCTTCTTCGTTTCCTCGTCGGTGATGAGCGCCTCCGCGCAGACGCGCGCGCGCACTTCGACGATGAACCGCCACCGGTCGAGGCGGACCTCGTTCAGACGGGCGTCGCCTTGCAAAAGGATGATCGGCTTGTTGACGGCGGAGGCGAGCACGAACTGCTCGGCCATGGACAGCTCGCTCGAGTCCTTGCCGAACACGACGCGGCTCGTGAGCTCGACCCCATGCAGCGGAGCGCCGCCCGTGCGTTGCGCCAGCCACAGGTGGTTCGCGGCCCATCGCTTGAGGGGTGCGTCGTCACCGCCGCGGGTCAGCTCGCGATAGACGACCGGCGCGAGCCACCACTCGGCGAGCTTGCGGCGTAGCTTCGTCACGGCGCCTTCGTCAGCATGCGGCGGTGTGTTGTAGATCACGCGTACGAGCTGCATCGGAAGGGTGGATCCGCCGACGCCGAGGCTCGGACGTTTGCGCGCGAGCGAGCGCAGGAGAGACGAATAGGGGATCTTCAGGACGCCGGGCAGATCGATGCCGAACGGATTGCGCCATGTGCCGACATAGCGATCCTCGTGATGGACGAGGCATTGCCAGTAGTAAGGCGGCACATCGCGGACGGGGATGGATTTGTGGTCGGGGTTGGCCGTGTAGCCGCCGACGTCGATCGCCGCGTCGGTGTAATTGACGTCACGCAGGCTATCGAGCCGGGCATCGAAGGTGCCGACGAAATTTCCCGGGGCGTCATAGATGGCGGTCGCAAGCCAGCGCTCGGCGTCGTAGCGGAGCTTTTCACCCAGAACAACCTGTCCGGCGATGCCTCGCAGGGGCGCGACCACATAAACGAGGGTGACGGCGAACGCGACGTAGATCGCGGCGGCGACGGCGAGATGGCGGAACGGCCCGAGGCGGGGATTGAACGCGATCCACTCGCCGAAAAGGCTCACGATCCGCATGGGGATGCTGATCAAAAGCTCGCGCACGCGGGCGACAAGGCGAAATAGAAACAGCATCATGCGACAGAAATCGGAGCGCCCAGCGGGCTGGCTGGCGATGGTGCCGTCGTAGCGGAGGTTTATGGCGGAAGGTCGGGCAAAACGCGGCGGGCGCCAAAGAGACGGCCGGAAAATGGCGAAATCGCCTGACGCCGGTAAGTCTGACGGGTTGCCCGATTGGCGTCGGAAAAAAACGCCTACGGCCGTCCCACGTCTTTGAGATCCCGGCTCAATTCATCCGTATCGTGACCGCTTAGCGGCCGGCATTACATCGTGTTGAGAAGCATAAACAGACCAACGCCGACGGCCGGGCCCAATAAGGTGGCCACAACGAGCATCAAAAATGATCGACCAAGCATAACACTACATACCCCGCACACAACTCGCCCACCTTTGAAGCCGCCCACTCTTCGCCGGTGCATTCCAGTGCTTCGCGAGGACCCCTCACCCGCGAAACAAGGAGATAATACAACAAGAGAATATTTCCTTCATTGGGTTTTCCAAATTTGGCCACAATCTTGTTTCGCAGCGCCGAGGGGTTTTATGTTGCGCTGCGATTTGAATTTGAGAACGATTTTTTTTGAAGATTTTTCATATGCTTTGCGCGAACGCGCTCAACGCATCCGTCAACCGATTTTCGGCTCACGCAACGCCCGTCGCGGCGAAACATTTGAGATTTGTGGCATTTTTGCCACGCAAGTTATCCCTGTCAGGATTTCCGAGCCGTGGATAACCGCAGGGCATCGAAGAGGCGAAGCTGGCGCTCGTCCTGCCCCTTCGTTTCGTGCGCGAGCTGCTCGATGCGGTCGAACGGCACCTGCTCCGCCTCGATGAGCGAACGCTGCGCCTTCATCGACCGGACCAGGCCTTCCTGGACGAGATGGAATTCGCCGACCGTCTGGCCGGGAAGCACGGCGGCCGGGTCGAGGCCGCTTTCGCTCTGGAAGGCCGCCTTGAGCTTGCGCAGCGCCGTGTCTTCGCGGACGCGGCCGATGAACCAGCTCGTGATCTGATCGCGGCTCTTGTAGTCGAGGTCGCCCGGCGACTGGGTCGCGAGCATGAGGCCCAGACCGGCGGAGCGCGCCCGCTTCAGCAGGCTCTGCAGCGGCTCGGCGGTCGCCGGCTTGGCGTTCGCGGGAATGTAAAGATCGGCCTCGTCGAACATGACGACGGCCTGCAGCTCCTCGTTCGGATTGCGCTGGCAGAAGCGCAGCGCTTCGGACAGGAACTGCGAGACCCAGAACAGGATGTTCTCGTTGTCGCCCAGGAAGCCCGTGTAAATGATCGAAAGCCGCGTGCGGCCGTCGCGGGCGTAGGGCCCGAGGCCGAGCAGGCTTTCCATGCGCAGGCTTTCGCCACCGCCCTCGAAGAGCGCCGAGTTGCGATGCCGGAGGCTGTCGAGCTGGGCGACGAGATCGCGCCGGATGCGTCCCGACGGGTCCATGCGCTGCGTCAGGTCGGTGAGCTCAGCGTCTTCGTCCTCGAGCAAGTTGATGAGGTCGCCCAGCGTCACTTCACGGCTGTGGCGGGAGCCCAGAATGCGAAGCGCCACCGAGAGCGTGCCCGACTGCTTCTGGTGCGTGGCCGAGTTCTTGAGATGCAGCATGTCGCCGAGGGCGGCTGCCGACAGGTTGGCCAGCAGCTGCTGCTCGTGCTCCGGAAGCTCGTTGATGCCGTTCGGCAGAAGCGTGATCGAGATCGGGCGACCTGACGAACGGCCGGGCGTGTAAACGGCAACGTCGATCGCGTCGGCCAGCTTTTCGCGCTCGCCGCGGCGCTCGCCGAACTCGTCGTCGTTGGCGCGCCAGACATCCGGGTTGGCGTAGGAGCAAAGGTCGCCCTTGCGGTCGATCAGAACGGCCGGGATGCCCTTGAGCAGAAGCTGCTCGATGAGACACAGGGCGAGCGTCGTCTTACCGGAGCCCGATCCGCCGAGCACTGCGGCATGGCGCTTCAGCACGTTCATGTTGAGCGTGATCGGCTTGCTGCCGCGCCCGCCGGTCTCGCGGCCGGCGAAGATGCTCGTTCCGTTGGAGCCGGTTTCGTCGAGGATGACCGACAGCGGCAACTCGTCGTCGTTGGCGGGCAGCGGTTCGTCGGACTCGCCGTTGAGCGACCACGGCGGGGGAAGAAGCGCGTTGTTCTCGCGGCGCACAGCCGGTGGCGCGGCGGCAGACGGCGCGGCAATCTCAGCGAAGGGCTCGGGCTCGCGAACTGTGCGCGGCAGCGTGCGGCCCAGCAGATCGAGGCGCAGGATGTTGATGATCGGGATGATGTTCGAGAGCAGCTTGGCGTCCTCGAACCAGGCCTGGAAGCCGGGGTCGTTGCGATAGTGCGCATGGAACTCGCGCACGGTCATCATCCGCTCCCACTCGGGGATCGGGATGGTGAAAAGGCGGCCGCCGCCCTCGCGGAATTTGCGGAAGGCCTGCGCGGTCTGGTTCTTCTTGTTCGGCGGATAGTCGCTGGCGCGCAGCATCATGCAGCTCTTGCCGGCGATCATCGGCATGACTTTGTCGAGCTGGCGCTTCAAGCCGCCGCCCTGCGTCGGGCGATTGCACAGGAACACGCGCAGCTCGCTCATGTGGCCGGACTTGTGATTGATGCGGACGTCGACGCCCGGCACCTCGTCGGAGATTTCGAGACGGCCGACAGTGAGCTTGATCGCGCCACCCCACTCGTCGCGGGCCAGCGACAGCGCGGACGTCAGCACGTCCATCAACTCGTTCTCGTCGGACGGAATTTCGGCTTCCGACGCGCTCTGGAAGCGCTCCCAGGCGTCGCGATAGTCGACGGTCGGCGACAGCGGGCGCGCGGCGTTGTCGCTGTTCGTGTCGGCGTTGCCGAAGATGCCGCCCAGTACGGACGCCAGCGTCGACGTCCAGTTGCCCTGTTCGGCTGGCTCTTCATCGGATTGCGGCGAGGTCTTGTCGCGCAGGCGGCTTTGCGCGTGCTCGAGAAGACGCCGCGTCGACAATCCGCCGAACTCTTCGAAGAATTCGGGGCCGAAGTATTGCGCCGGATCGGGGAAGCCCAGACCGTCACCCTGGTCGGCCAGATGCTCCAGGCGCTTGGCGATGATGAGGCGGGCTTCCTCGGGCGTGCGCGTCTCGAGGAGCGGCACGGGTCCCGACTTCTCGATACGGTCGACATAGGACTGCGCGAGGACGCCGCGCACCTGCCCGTAGAAGTCTTCCAGCACCGAAATGATGATGATCGCATTCGGGAGCCGGTTGGCGATCTGAATCAGATCGCGCGCCGCTTTCTGGAAGCGGTCTTCGGCGTCGTCGAAGAAGCGCAGGTCTTCGACCTGGTCGATGGAGAACACGAACGCCGCGCGCTCGACGGTCCACATCAGCGTGCCCAGCGCGGTGATGATCTCGAAGGCGCGATCTTCGCCGGTGTTGGGGTCGAGCGCAGCAACAGCCTGATGGGCGAGCGGCGTCAATTGGCGCGCGAACAGGTATTGGCGCACGCGCTGGTCGATGCGCGGGTCCTTGCGCTCCAGATAGAGCAAGGCGCGGACGATGTTGATGTCGAGTTCGAGCTCGCGGAACTTGGCGCTGGCCACGATCTCGTCGGCGAGCCTCAGCACAAGCGCGGCAAGCGCTTCGTCCGACAGCGATCCTTCGCGGAGCTCTTCGAGCTGCTTAGCGGACAACACCTCGGAATCGGTCACGAGACGCGCGGTCAGCCGCGCCAGGCCCGTCTCACCGTCGTGGTCGGGATGGTAGGGCTTTTCCAGCGAATGGACGATGCGGCGGAGATAGTAGTCGGCGTAGTTCGACACGTCGGGCGTCATCTGCGCGTAGCCGAAATAGGCCCGGCCTTCGCGATGCGCGGTCGTGCGGAGGGCGCGGAGAAGATGCGTTTTGCCGGCACCGGACTGGCCATGAAACAAAAGGATGCGCGACTGCGTGGCGGCGCCCTGGCGGGTGCCGGTCGTGATCTCGCGCAGGAGATCATTGAATTTGCGGCGCGCCTTCGCATGCACGGCAGGCACATCGACGGGATCGGCCCGCCAGATGTCGTCCTCCCAGGTGATGCTGTGCTCAAAAGCCTGGGACAGCTTATCCGATGCCCCGGCTTCGACGACGTCCTGCTGCATGCGTCAACGGTCTCCAACGCGAATCGTAACGGCCGGCCACAATCTCTCCGACTAAGGAATGAATCGCGGAAAAATCCTAGGGCCTTGAATAGATGTGCTTCCTACAGAAGAAAAAAACGGCTCCCTTGAACGGGAGTCCTAGTCTTCGACCCGAACGAAATGCCAAACGGTATTCTTGTAAGGAACGGCCGAGCTCTCGAGGTCCTTGATGGACTTCTTGTCCTTGAGGTCGGCGTTGGCCAGAACAACGGCGCCAAGACGGTGCGCCTCGGCCAGCATGCATTTAAATTCGATCTCGGAGACCTGCCAGGATGGCTCGGTCGTCCGAATCGCATCCCATACGTGCGAGATAAACGCCTTCCGGCTGCCTGGCCAGCCCTCGGCGCGCGCCGCGGCCGCGGCCTTTACGGCGGTGGCGAACTGCCCAAGATCCGGGCGATAGGCTTTTGGCTGAGCTTTGGCCGGTGCGGCGTCGTTTGCGGCCGCCGCCATCGCTGGGGCGGGCTCGCTGACCCGAACCGGCATTGCCGAACGCTCGTCCGGGTTCGGCAGCTCGGCCGATCCCGCTTCGAGAGCGCGGGCGCCGAGGCTGCGCAGCACGCCGGTGCGCAGACCTTCGAGCGTGGCGTCGCGCGCGCCGGCATTTTCGGCGGCGAGTTCCGCGATCAGCTTGGCGTCGGTCGCGAACGCGCGCGGGTTTTGCGACAGCTGGCCCGCGAGCAGGCGTCCGGCCTTGGCGGAGAGCGACGACCCCTTGCCGAAGCCGGCCTTGATGCGGTTGCCGAAAGCGCGCTCCAGCGCCAGCACGGCGAGCTGAGCGCGCAGCTTCGTCGGTGGGGCGTTCTTCTTGACCGACAGGCCGAAGGCCTTCTGGACGATCATGGTGCGCAGGCCGTCGATGCGCGCCAGCTGCTTCTGCCGCGCCGGCGTTTCCTTTTCGAGACCCAGGCCCTTGGCAATCAGGCCGATGTCGCGGAGTTCGTCCCATGACGTCTGTTCGAGCGTCTTGAGGCCCAGGTAACGGGCCGCGGCGCGGAGGCCGGTCTCCGTCGGCGCGAGGCGGGTCTTGTCCTCGAGGGCGAGGCTGTTGGCGACGATCTGGCCGATCTCTTTTTCCGCGAGGCGGCGCCAGTCGGCGGGCGAAAGCTTGTGCGAGAACAAGGGGGCGAGGTCGGCGATGACCTCGGCGCGGGTCGCGCCGCCGGTCGCGCACACACGCACCAGGATCAGGTGGCCGACGGCCGTCGCGCGTCCACGACGGGACGCGGCCATAGAGGCACCGCTGCTGAGCGCCGACATTTTCGCACGCCTCCTTCTCGGTGGGCCTTTGAGAGGGGGAAAGCCAGACGCACGAATCACCGGCTCGATTCAGACACTTTGCGGGAGAGTGCTTGGACTTCCAAGAGTCTCTCGGACCACGCCGCGCGCTATTTTGCCGAGTTGCAGATGCTTAAGCTGGCCGCACGTTAACCTTCGACCGCGGGGCCATACAACACCCGCGTTTTGACGCCGGCGCGCCGTATTCGCGACACGTTCATTGGCAACATAAGACTTGGGTTCAGGGGCACGTACCGTTCGGGCATCGCTCGTCAAATAACGCCGGGCACCGTTCCGATCCGTTCCCGCCTCCTGGGGGTCTCCCCGTTAGTCTTAACGCCGGGTTAACTGGTTACTGCGATGGTCGCTCTCAGAACCGCGCGTCCACCTGCGGGAGTTACGGGAATGTATCGCGTCGCCCTTCGAATTCTCCTCACCGCCACCGTCGGCGTGGGCCTCTCAGCCTGCAGCCTCAATACGGGTGGCATTTCCTCCGGATTCAACGATCTCGGCTCGACGGCCTCCATCGATCCCATGAGCGGGTCGCGGGAGTCGACCTCGACCGGCTCCATCGAGCCTGCACCTCGCGCCGCGGCGAAGGGCACGCAGGTCGCCGCCTTCTCGCCCGACAAGGCGCCATCTGGAACCTACGAAAAGGCGCCTGCCGGCGCGCTCGCCGATCGCGACTATTCGTCGACCAGTCTCGATCCCGCGATGGCGCGCGACATGATCAATCAATACCGCCACGAGAACGGGCTCAAGCCGCTGCGGCTCAACGAGACGCTCTCGGAGGCCGCCAAAGGGCACAGCCGCGATCTCGCGAAGTGGGACCGCATCTCGCACTACGGCTCGGACGGCTCCAATCCCTGGGACCGCGTGAAGCGCACCGGCTACAAGCCGCGCCTGGCAGCTGAGAACGTCGGCACGGGCCAGGTTTCGTTCAAGGAAGTGCTCAGGGGCTGGAAGGAAAGCCCGGGCCACAACAAGAACCTCCTGCTCGCGGATGCGAGCGAGATGGGCCTCGCCCTCGTGCAGGATCCCAAGACCGAGTTCAAATCGTTCTGGACGCTCGTCATCGGCTCGCCGATGTAGGCCGGCTGGCAGGCCGCTTCTCTACGCAATCTCTCATGACTTAAGCCGATTGGCTTTGGGCGCGCGTCAGCATCAGCGCTTGATCGCCGCGTCCGGAGCGTTGCTTGCCGCGTTGGCTTCGGGCTCGTCCGTGAGGGCGAACTGCAGCAGCACCGTGCGTTGCAGGAAGCGGTTGAAGTTGTCGTCCGAGATGAGCGTGAGAATGGTTTCACCGGCTGCGTTTTCGCTGACGGCGAGCCCTTCGAGGTTGTCGATCTCCTGAGCAGTGTCGGCCTCAAGGAGAACGTCGCCAGTGGCAATTGCGCCGGGTTTGATTGCGTCGGCCGGGATCAGGCGCAGGCGGACGCGCAGGCCCTCCAGCCACCGGAAGCGGCGCTCGACCAGCAGCACCCTGCCATCGGGCAAGCTCGCCGCGTCGGTGATGCTGAACCCGCCGAGGCCGGCCACGGTGAAGCCGCGCGGCTCGCCACCGATCCAGATCCAACCGCGATGCTGCGTCTCGCCGCGCAATGGATTTTCAGCGAAAGCAACGAGCGCACCCTGGCGCGGTCCACCGGCGAGCACGGTCAGGCTTTCGATGCCGTCCATGCGCATGCGCGCCGCTTCCTTCGGCATCGCGAGATAGGATTTCGGCCGCGAAAGACCCTTTTCCGAGAGGGAAAACACCCCGATGCGGTCGTGCTGCTCGAAGGCGATATAGGCCGTGCCTTTGGTGGGCGATCCGCTGGCGATGGCGATCGCCTCGGCATCGCGGTCGCGCTGGCGGGTCAGCGGCTTGCCCTTGATCGTTTGAAGGGCGCCGATGCGCGCCGAGCGCAGGCCCTGAAGGCGCTCGCCGTCATAGGCGACGCGTGCCGTCATCCAGAGCCCCGAGTCGGAGACGGCCACCAGATCCGCGCCATCGCGCGACAGCGCCAGGCCGGACCAGCCGCCAAAATTCTTGGACGGCGACGTCAGCACGAGACCGCCGCGCCACGCGAGACGGGCGTTGACGAACGGCGTGCCGTTTTTCGAAAAGTTTACGATCCGGTGGGCGTTGACCTCGATCGGCTGGGTCGCGAGGCTGGCCGTTTCGGGCTTCCACTGGGCCGCCGCCGGCAACGCGGAGAACATCGCTCCGGCGCCGAGCAAGCTTGCGGCAGCCGCGCACACGCGTCGTGTGCACCGACCTGCGAACACCGGCGAAAGTCGGTTCATCAGCATCCCATCGCAGACCCTAGACTATGTATGTGACGCAGACTTAAGGCGCTTTCGCGTTGACCCGGCGGGGCCGGCGACGCCCTGCGTTCGGCTGGGCCTTCGGTTCTTCCTCGAACAGCTCGACGAGCTTGTCCGTCATCGCGCCGGCCAGCTCACCCGGATCCGAAATCGTCACCGCGCGCGCGTAATAGCGGGTTACGTCGTGGCCGATGCCGATGGCAATGAGTTCGACCGGGGAGCGGGTTTCGATCTCCTCGATCACCTTGCGCAGATGCTGCTCGAGGTAGCTGCCGGAGTTCACCGACAGCGTGGAATCGTCCACCGGCGCGCCGTCCGAGATCATCATCAGGATGCGGCGCTGCTCCGGGCGCGCCATCAAACGCTGGTAGGCCCAGGCCAACGCCTCGCCGTCGATGTTCTCCTTGAGGAGACCTTCGCGCATCATGAGCGCGAGCGACCGCTTGGCGCGGCGCCAAGGGGCATCGGCCGTCTTGTAGATGATGTGGCGCAAGTCGTTGAGGCGGCCGGGGGCTGCGGGCTTACCCGCGGCGAGCCAATCCTCGCGCGCCTGTCCGCCCTTCCAGGCGCGGGTCGTGAAGCCGAGGATCTCGACCTTGACGCCGCATCGCTCCAGCGTGCGCGCCAGGATATCGGCGCAGCAGGCCGCAACCATGATCGGGCGGCCGCGCATCGATCCCGAATTGTCGAGCAGCAGCGTCACGACGGTGTCGCGGAAATCGGTGTCGCGTTCGCGCTTGAACGAGAGCGCGTGCATCGGGTCCGTGATGATGCGGGTCAGACGCGCGGCATCGAGCGCGCCTTCCTCCAGGTCGAAATCCCAGGCGCGGTTCTGCTGTGCGAGGAGGCGGCGCTGGAGGCGGTTGGCCAGGCGCGCGACGACGCTCGCGAGCGCCTTCAGCTCCTTGTCGAGGAAGGTGCGCAGGCGCTCCAGCTCCTCGGGCGTCGAGATCTGATCGGCGGCGACTTCCTCGTCGTGGGCGCGGGTATAAACCCTGTAGCCAAAGTGCTCGGGATCATCGAGCACCGAGGTGTTGGGACGCCACGGCTCGGTGGCCTCGATCATTTCGGGGTCCCCATCGTCGCTCTCGAAATCATCGCGATCGGGAAGCTCGGCGGCGCTGGTCGACTCACCAGCCTCGCCTTCCGTCTTGTCCTGCTCCTGGTCCTGCTCGCCGCCCTCGGCGCCGTCCTCTTCGCTCTCGGCCTCGGCTTCGCCGCCGAGCGGCTCCTCCTCGGTCGTTTCCTCGGTGTCTTCCGACTGGCCCTCGGCGAGGTTTTCGGCGAGGTCGAGCGACTGCAGAAGGTCGCGGACGAGCCGGCCGAAGGCTTCCTGATCCTCGGCCATGTCCTTCATGCGCCGGAACACCTGTTCGCCGCACTGCTCGATGTGCGGGCGCCAGACGTCGACCAGCGCGCGTGCGGCGGCGGGCGGGGCGCGTCCCGTCAGGCGTTCGCGCACGAGCAGCGCCAGCGCGTTGCCAAGCGGAGCGTCGGCGCGGTCCGAAATGCGGTCGAAGCGGCCGTGGCCGTATTCGTCCTCGCACTTGGCGGCGAGATTGTCGGCCATGCCGCTCATGCGATTGGCGCCCACCGCCTCGACGCGGGCGCGCTCCATGGCCTCGAACACCTCGCGGGCGGGACCGGCGGGCGGCGCCAACTTCCGGTGCAGGCCTTCATCGTGGCAGGCGGCCGTGAGCGCGAGGCTATCGGCCCAGCCGCGCAGGACGGCGATCTCGCCCGCGGTCGGCATGCGCGAGGGCTCGGCCAAGCGCACCACTTTGCCTTCAAGCGCGGGCTTGCCGCCGCCGTACGTGACTTCGATCTCGCCGTCGCCGGCGATGGCGCGCACGGCGAGGCCGAGCACACGCTTCAACGGCTCGGACGGCGCTTCCTTGCGTTTCGGATTTTGCGTCATAGAGACTTGCCGCGCTCGCGCCGGAGAATGCGCTTCCATTCCTTGTCTTCGACCAGTTCGCGCGCTTCGGTGTTGCCTTGACGAACTTTAAGCAACGCGAGGGCGAGGCCCATCAGCGCGCCGGAGAGGGCGCCGGCAAGAGTGGCCCACGTCTCGGAGCTTCCGGGAACGAGAAAGAGGAGCAAAATGGCGAATACCACCGATCCCAGCGCCGCGCCCACCGCCGTCATCAGGGCCGAGAACAGGAGCGCCCCGCGCCGGTCGGTATAACCGGCGGCGATCAGTTCCTCGCGACGCTCGCGATCCTCATCCATGGCGGCAGACACCACGCTTCCCGCCTCAGCCGAGCGCAACGTTGGCCGCGCTCTCCGGCAACTCTTCTCCGAACGAGCGCTGATAGAACTCCGCAACCAGCGGGCGCTCAAGCTCGTCGCACTTGTTCAGGAACGTCAGGCGGAAGGCGAAGCCGATGTCGTTGAAAATCTCGGCGTTTTCCGCCCACGTCATGACGGTGCGCGGGCTCATGACGGTCGAGAGGTCACCGTTGATGAAGGCCTGGCGCGTAAGGTCGGCGACGCGGACCATGCTGGAGACCGCCTTGCGCTTGGCCTCCGACTTGCCCCACGACTTCACTTTCGACAGGACGATGCGCGCCTCGTCGTCGTGCGGCAGATAGTTGAGCGTCGCGACGATCGACCAACGGTCCATCTGGCCCTGATTGATCTGCTGCGTGCCGTGGTAGAGGCCGGACGTGTCGCCGAGACCGATGGTGTTGGTGGTGGCGAACAGGCGGAAGGCCGGATGCGGGCGAATGACCTTGGATTGGTCGAGCAGCGTCAGGCGGCCCGACACTTCGAGCACACGCTGGATGACGAACATGACGTCGGGGCGGCCGGCGTCGTACTCGTCGAACACGAGCGCGGTGTTGGACTGCAGCGCGAACGGCAGGATGCCCTCGCGGAATTCGGTGATCTGCTTGCCGTCCTTGAGGACGATCGCATCCTTGCCGACGAGATCGATGCGCGAGACGTGGCTGTCGAGGTTGACGCGGATGCACGGCCAGTTGAGGCGCGCGGCGACCTGCTCGATGTGGGTCGACTTGCCGGTGCCGTGATAGCCCTGGATCATGACGCGGCGGTTGTACTTAAAGCCGGCCAGGATCGCGAGCGTGACCTCGCGATTGAAGAGGTAGTCCGGATCGAGGTCCGGCACGTGGTCTTCCGCCGTGGAGTAAGCCGGGACTTCGAGATCGGAATCGATCCCGAACACCTGACGAACCGAAACCTTCATATCGGGGAGGCCAGCGGCCGGAGCAGTGCTTGTTTGCGCGCGCATTGAGACCCTAAAATCGGCAATTGAAGCATCCGAGGCATGGTTCGGACGGGCTGGTTCAGGGCGCTCAGGTCTTCGCCAATGGCAAAGCGGCCCAGGGTGGTTTGGCGGAGGTCCGATCCGGCATAGCAAGCCGCCGGCTCGCCGTCGTCCCGGCTCAGACGAGACCCGCCTTCTTCAGATAGTTATAGGCTTGGATAATTTCACGCAATGTGTCCGCAGACCGCGTGTCGCCGCCGTTCGCGTCAGGATGGTGGCGCTTAACCAACTCCTTGAACCGCGCCTTGATTTCGGTCTTCGACGCGGTCTCGGTCAGGTGGAGCTGATCCAGGGATTTGCGCTCGATCGGCTTCAGGACGCGACGGCGCTCGACGGGTTCCTCGCGGCCTTTGCGCGCGGCTTCGGCAAACAAGCCGTGCGGATCGTGCTCGTTGAAGCCTCCGATCCCGGCCTGGCCTCCGGTTTTGGTACCCTCAGTGGTGCCGTGCGCCCACGAGTTCGCACCCACCTTCCAGGTCGGCCGGTGGCCCGTGATGGCGTCCTTCTGGAAGTCGCTCACCTCGGCATCGCTCATGCCGTCAAAATAGTTGTAGGCCGCGTTGTATTCGCGCACATGATCGACGCAGAACGCGAAATACTCGCCATCGCGGCCACGGCCCATCGGCGCGCGGTGGGGAGCCGGGCGGTCACACCCCTTCCACTGGCAGCGGGGGTACTGTTGCTTTGACTTCTCATCGGCCGCGCGTTTAGGACCGACGCGGATCGAATCGAAGTATTTCGAATTGAGTTTCATGGCTGGGATTATGGTCCGCCCGACCCTGCGGCACAAGCCGCACGCGGCAGCGGAGTTGCCACATCTCGATCCGCCCGCCTCTCAATGAAAGGACGTTCAATGTCTGCGGAAGCGCGCCTGCGCGAAAAGCTCATGATTGCCCTCGAACCGACCCGTCTCGACATCGTGAACGAAAGCGAATTGCACGCGGGGCATCGCTCGTCGCCGGACACCGGCGAGAGCCATTTCCGGATTCTCATCGTCTCACCCCGTTTTGCAGGCGTTTCGCGCGTCGGCCGCCATCGCATGGTCAACGAGGCGATCGCGGACGAGCTTTCGGGCCGCATCCATGCGCTCGCGCTTTCGACTTATGCACCCGGCGAAAGCGTGGGCTGAGGCCGCGTCTCTGCCGCCCCGTTGCGCATCAGTTTGGCCTCGAACTCGGCAAAACTCAGGCCCTTGCCGCCGCGCCTGTGAAAATAAACATGTTGCGCGAGCCAGCGCATCGGCGGCAGCGCGAGCGCCAGGTCGATCAGCGGATTGGGCGGGGCCATGTCGAGCGCGGTGCGCATCAGCTTCTTGGCGGCAAAGGCGGGAAGCTCGGGCGCCAGGGCGACGGGGGGCGGGGCGCCCAAATCCTGCAGGTGATCGGCGATAAGCTGCGCCGAGCGCCGGCCCAGTTCGAACGCGAGCTTGATGCCGCCGCCGGTTGCGGGAGAGACCTGCCCGGCCGCGTCGCCGACGAGCATTACCCCATCCGTCGACCACGGGGACACGAGGCCGCCCGCGGGAATCCGGCCCGACCGGCGTTCGACGGCACGCGCCTCGGAATACCCGAAGACCGGCTCGGTCGCGGCCAGGAAGCGTTTGAGATCCGGCCGGCGGCCGGGACCCACAGCCAGGCCCGCCTGCGTCACGGATGGCCCCGCCGCCACCCAGCCCAGGTAGCCGGGCGCGAGCTTGGAATCGAGGAAGCAATGGAGGAAGCGCGGGTCGGCGCGCGTCAGGCCTTCGTATTCCACCTCGATGCCGGTCAGAAACCGCGTGTTGCGGCCGAGGCCGAAGGCGCGCGCCACGGCCGACCGGGCGCCGTCCGCTCCAAGGATATAGCGGGCCGCGATGTTGAGGCCGTGAAAGCGAAACACACCAGCCTCGCGCGAAGCGCCTTCAAAGCGCGCGCGATAGAGAATTTTGGCGCCGGCGCGCATCGCTTCGTTGGCCAGCCAGCGCAGCACGTTCGCCGTGTCGGTGGTGAGGAAGAAGCTGCCCGGCGCAAAAAGATCGATCGAGCGGCGGCTTGGGGCGTAGAGACGCACCCCGTGGACGCGCCGCGTCAGCGTGTGCGGAATGTCGATTTCGTCGGCCGCTTCCTTGACGAGGACACCCGTGGTGGCAACGCGATGGCCGGCTTCGGGTTTGGCATCCAGCACTGCGACGCTGAGGCCGCGCATCGCCGCCGTCCGGGCGGCAACCAGCCCCGCGAACGATGCGCCGACGATGACAAGATCATAAGGACGGGCCGTTTCCTGCATCCCAACTCTCCGCAAGCTGACAGGGGAGAAGTCTGGCGAGGGATTATGGCGGCCTCACGCTGAATTCATGATGATTCAGCCGACAATCATTTATGTTCGATCGCGGGCGCCGTTCCCCGGGCGGCGGGCTTTCCCAGCGTCGTCGTCTCCTGAGGGCCGAGCCGTTTGATGCGCACGGCCGCGATCTTGTTGCGGCTGCGGCGCAGGATTTCCATGCGGTAGCCGTGGAACGTGAACACCTGCCCGGGCTCCGGGATCATCTGGGCTTCGTGGACCACGAGGCCGGCAATGGTCGTCGCCTCGTCGTCGGGCAGGTCCCAGTCCATCGAGCGGTTGAGATCGCGTATCGGGACCGTGCCGTCGACGTTGATCGTGCCGTCGGTTTGGGGGCGGATCTGAAGGTCGGCGGTGTCGTGCTCGTCCGTGATCTGGCCGACGATCTCTTCCAGGATGTCTTCGAGCGTAATGAGGCCCTGCACCTCGCCGTATTCGTCCACGACCATCGCCATCTGGGCGTTGCGCTTCAGAAACTGCTGCAGCTGGTCCTTCAGGGTGGTCGTGTCCGGAACGAACCATGGCTCGGCGGCGATGCTCATGATGTCGAGCTTGGAAACGTCCCAATTGGAGCGCGCGAGCGCGCCGAGCAGATCCTTGGTGTTGAGCAGGCCGACAATGTTTTCCGGCTCGTCCTTCCAGATCGGCACGCGCGTGTACTGGGAGCGCAGCACTTCGTCGATAATCACCTGGGGGCTTTCGGCGGCGTCGAAGGTTTCCATCTTGGTGCGATGGATCATGATATCGCACACCTCGAGCGTGCCGAGATCCAGCACGCCACCCAGCATGTGCGCATCGTGGCGGGCAACTATGCCCTCCTTCGTCTGGAGATCGATGGCGCCGCGGATCTCCTCGCGGGCCGCAAGAATGTTGGCCCGGTCGTCCTTGTCGGACGGCGTAAAGGAGAGGATCCAACGAACGACCAGCTCGATGGCGCGCGTCGCCGGACCAAGCACAGCGATGAGCACCCGCATCAACGGCGCGACGAACAACGCGACGCGTTCCGAGTAGGCGAGCGCGTAGGTCTTCGGCAGCACGGCTGCGAAAATCACGATCAGCAGCGTCACGATGGCGGTGGCGTAGATGACACCGACCTCGCCCACCATGCGGATGGCGAGGGTGGATGCGAGGCCCGCCGCGAGGACATCGACGAGCGTGTTGCCGATGAGAACGGCGCCGATGAACTTCTCCGGCGAGGCCAGCAACCTGTTGACGAGCTTCGCCTTGGGGTTGCCGTCCAGTTCCAGCGCGTGGATGCGCGCCCGTGAGGCCGCGGTGAGCCCGGTCTCGCTCAAGTTGAAGAACGCGCTCATGGCGATCAGGACGATGATCGCCAAAATCAGGAGGCCGATTTCGAGAGTCATTTACCTACCAAACGGGCTCTACCAAACGAACGTGGCCGGATACCGAGATACTCACGTGACAATCCAGATTTTCGCGAGCGTCTAGGCGGCTTCGATTTCGCGTTCCAGGAATGCGCGGACGCTTGCCTCGTCGATGTCGCGCGAGACGAACGCCTCGCCAATGTTGCGCACAAGGATGAACGTCAGCCGGCCATCCTTGACCTTCTTGTCCTGGCCCATGAGGCGCACCAGCTCATCGGCGCTGGCCTTGCCGCCGGGAATATCCGAGATGCGCGACGGCAGGCCCACCGCCTTGATGTGATTGCCGACGCGTTCGGCCGTTCCCGCGGGGCAGAGGCCGAGGCTTTCCGAGAACCGGAACGCCAGGCACATGCCGATGGCGACGCCCTCGCCATGCAGGAGGCGATCCGAATAGCCGGTCCAGGCTTCGAGCGCGTGGCCGAACGTATGGCCGAGGTTGAGGAGCGCGCGGTCGCCGGTCTCGTGCTCGTCGCGCGCGACGATGGCGGCCTTCGCCTTCACGCTGGTCTCGATGGCCGTCACCAGCGTTTCCTGATCGTAGGACAAGATGCCGTCGTGCGCCTGCTCCAGCCAGCCGAAGAAGCCGGCGTCGCCGAGCAGGCCGTACTTCGCGACTTCGGCATAGCCCGCGCGCATTTCCCGCGGCGCGAGCGTCTTCAAAACGTCCGTGTCGGCGATCACCAGAGACGGCTGATGGAAGACGCCGATCAGGTTCTTGCCCTGGGGCGTGTTGATGCCGGTCTTGCCGCCGACGGAGCTGTCGACCTGGGCCAGCAGCGAGGTCGGGATCTGCACGAAGCGCACGCCACGGCGCAGGACGCCCGCGGCGAAGCCGGCCAGATCGCCGATCACGCCGCCGCCGAACGCGACCACGAGATCGCCGCGCTCCAGACCCAGCTCGAGCAGGCGCTCGCAGAGGGGCGCCAGTTCGCGGAAGCTTTTCGTCGGCTCGCCGGGTTTCAGAACGATGGAGCCCTTGTGGCGGCCCTCGGCGCGCAGGCTCGCTTCGAGAGCGGCGAGGTGATGATTGGCTACGTTTTCATCCGTGACGATGCCGCAGCGCGCCTTGCCCAGCCGGCCCGCGATGAGCCGGCCCGCCTCGGCGAGCAGATCCGGCCCGATCAGGACGTCATAGGCGCGGTCGCCGAGCGGGACATTGACGGTCCGGCTCGCGCGCGTCGTGGCGGCCAGGGAGTGGGCTAGGGTCGGCATCGGGCGTTCATCTTCTCAGCTACAAGTTCTGCGGCATCCACAGCTATCAGATCGACGGGGATTGCGCCAACGAGGGGTGGTTCGCGACCGCCGTAATGATCTCCGACACGATGGTGTCGTGCGGCACGTCCCGGCTTTCGACCGTGATGTCGGCTTCGGCATAAACCGGGTAGCGCGCGTCCATCAGGCTGCGCATCACGCCCTCGGCGTCTCCTTTCAGAAGCGGGCGCGTGTCCCGCTTGCCGACCCGGCGCAAGAGCACGTGCAACTCGGCACGCAGCCAGATCGACAGCCCGTCCTCGCGAATCTTGGCGCGCGTATCGGCCATCATGAACGCGCCGCCGCCCGTGGCCAGCACCTGCGGGCCCGCCGACAGCAGGCGGGCGATGACCCTGGCCTCGCGGTCGCGGAAAAAGGCCTCGCCGTGGTCATTGAAGATTTCCTTGATCGACTTCTGCGCGACCCGCTCGATTTCCTCGTCGGCATCGACGAATGGGAGGCCCAGCCTCGCGGCCAGCCGCTTGCCGATGGACGACTTTCCGCAACCCATCAGCCCGACCAGCACGAGCGACCTCCGCCCAAGCGCCCGGCGCACCGTTTCGATCGTATCCTTTTCCTGGTCCATCCCGTATCTGTCTTCCGGCCGAGGTTCGTGCGTCACGGATCACGTCACGGATCTGGCGCCGCCGCGGGCCATTGCGTCTTACGCGCACTCATACTTCAAGTTTGGCCAGTTGCCAAAAATGCGGCGCAATGTTCTCTCTTGCTGGCGCAATGTTCTCTCTTGTTGAGGATATATCGGTGGTTGCGTTGCTATTTCCGCTCCGCCGACAAACTGATCGGGACATCTTTCCCCATGCCCAGTCTTTTCCGCTTCCTCATCTCCACCGGCTCGCTGGTGGCGCTGGTGTCGACGGGATTGTATGTTCTTGCCCACCAGTTCGAGCCAGAACGGCACGAGGTGGTTAAGGTCGTGCCCGGCGTCAAAATTCGCAAGCTGTGACGAGCCACCGATGCGCCATGAGCCACCGATCATGATCCCTGCAAGAGCATGAGGGTGTCCGGGCCGATGCGCGCGCAGAGCCATTTCGCCTTCGTGAGCGTTGGCCGCACCGTTTCCTTGCTGGCGCTTGCCGCCGCTGCCGGGCCGTTGCTCGGCGGTCCTGCGCAAGCCGGCGGTTCGACCTTCTCGCGTGAAGACCTCGCTCCGCCCGCCGCGTCTGAAGATGCCGCGCGCGGCGTGATCCGCGAAGAGCTGGACCCCGTCATTTCTCCCGACGGCTCGGGCTTGCCGTACGAACTCTGGAGCGGGCTTTCTCCCGACAAGCTTGCCGAGGCCATCGCCCAGCTCGAACTGCCGCCGCGCTCGCGCACGTTGAACGGGCTGTGGCGGCGCTTGATCGCATCAGATGTCGCGACGCCGGGTGCCAGCCCCGCGCGTTTCACGGCGCTGCGCGTGGAAGCGCTCGACCAATCCGGCCTGATCGAAGAGGCAGCCGCCGTGCTCGCGCGCGACGCGGCCGCGGGGAAAGATCCCCTGCTGATGGCGCTCGCGGCGCGCAGCGAGATCGGTCTCGGCAATGCCGAACGAGGGTGTGAAATCGCGAAGGGCCTGCTCGCGGTCCGCTCGGCGCTGCCGAAACCGATCCAGGCGGATGCGCTGCTGATCAGCGGGTATTGCGCGCTCGTGCGTGGAGACGCGGACGGCGCCGCCTTGCAGGCCAGCCTGCTGCGCGATCTCGAACTCTCGACTTCGGCCGGCGCCGATCTTCTCGACGCCGCGGCGGCCGGGGTCGCGCCCGGTATTCCCTCCGGCGTCAAGCTTTCGCCGCTCGACTACCGGATCGGCGCGCTGAAGGGCGGCTTGGAGCGCGACAGCTTGATCAAAGCAGCGTCACCGGCGTTGCTGGCCGCGCTCGCGCACGATCCGCGCACGGCCCCGGATGTCCGGCTCGCAGCGGGTGAGGCGGCGGCTCAGCTTCATATTCTTGCGCCACAGGGCTTGCTGCCGCTCTACCGCGCGCCGGGCGCGGGCGGAGACGCGGGCACCATCGAGCGGGCGACGCTTCTCAATTCTGCCGAGCACGAGCGCACGCCCGTCAAAAAAGCGCGCCTCATCCGCGCATTTCTCGACGAGGCCCGCCGCGTCGGTCTCTACTGGCCGGCCCTGCAGCTGATGGCGGATCCGACCCAGTCGCTCGAACCTGTGCCCGAGATCGGGTGGTTCGCGGAAACGGCCATCGAGGTCAGCATTGCGTCGGGAAATTTCGACGCGGCGCGCCGGTGGGCGAGCTTCAGCGGCTCGTCGGACAGCCTGAACCCGGCCGCCCCGCAACCACTGGCGCATTGGATCGTGCTGGCCGATCTCGCCGACCCGTCTGCGGGCGCGGATCGCGGCGGCGGCCTCGCGGCCGTGGAAGCGATGACGCATGCCGGCCGCTTCGATGCGGGACTGCTGCATCGGCTGACGACGGCGCTCGATGCGCTCGGCATGTCCGTGCCGATGGCGCTGTGGGACCAGGCCAGCCGCACGCCACAACCGGCCGGCGGTCACCTGCCGGACACGGGCGTGCTGTCGGAACTGGCGGAGGCCTCCCGCAAGAAGGAGTTCGGCCGAACGGTGCTGCTCGTGCTGCGCGCGATCGGACCGTCTGGCGCGGAAGGCGCACACATGATCGCCTTCGGGGATTCGCTGCGCGCCCTGAAGCGCGCCGGCCTCGACGCGGAAGCGCGGCAACTGGCGGTGGAGGGATTGTTCGCCGCCTGGCCGCGCGCGGTCAGCCAATGACGACGATCCGAGAGGGATGGGACACCTCATCTTTCCCCTCCCCATCTCGCCGGAGGCGAGCCTCCGGCTCGACGTGGGGAGGGGTTAGGGGTGGGGGGAACCCCAACAACAACCGTTCTGCAATCCCCCCCTCCTATCCTCCCCCACCAGGGGGGAGGAATGCCCGTGATACTTGCGCGGATCCCTCCCTAGTCTGTAGGGACCAATCATGAGCAGCGACGACCAGCGCCATGTAACGGCCTTCCTCGAAATGATGGCGGCAGAGCGCGGCGCGGCAACCAACACGCTCGATGCCTATCGTCGCGACCTTGCCGATTATCTCGCCTTCCTCGACCGATCCGACGCGAGCGTGACGGCAGCGGAGAAGGCCGACGTGTCACGCTATCTCTCCGAGCTTTCGGTGGCCGGTTTGAAGCCCGCCTCGCGCGGGCGACGGCTTTCGGCCGTGCGCCAGCTCTACAGGTTTCTCGAAGCGGAAGGCGCCGTGCGTGAAAGTCCGGCGGACGGCATCGCCGGGCCGGGCAAGGGACGCCCGCTTCCGAAAACGCTGTCCGTCGACGAGGTCGACCGGCTGATCGAGGCGGCGTCGCACGCGACGGACGGCCTCAGCGGACGCGACCTCGTGCGCGCCGTGCGCCACCACTGCCTGCTCGAAATGCTGTACGCGACGGGATTGCGTGTCTCCGAGCTGGTGTCGCTTCCTCGAAGTGTGCTGAAGGGCGATCCGCGCCTGCTCACCATTCGCGGGAAAGGCGGGCGCGAGCGCCTCGTGCCACTCAACTCGAAAGCCCGCACTGCGCTCGACCGCTATCTCGCGCTCGGCTCTCAGCCCGAGGACGGCGTGGCGGCGGTGGTCGCGACGCGTTACCTCTTTCCCTCGCGCGCCGAGGAAGGCCACCTCACGCGACAAAGGTTTGCGCAGGACCTCAAGGAGACCGCCGTCGCCGCCGGGATCGACGCGGACCGCGTCTCGCCGCATGTCCTGCGGCATGCCTTCGCAAGTCACCTTTTGGACCGCGGCGCGGACCTCAGAACCGTGCAGAGCCTGCTCGGCCATGCCGACATCTCGACCACTGAAATCTACACGCATGTGCTGGAAGAGCGCCTCAAGCGGCTCGTGACCGAGCATCATCCGTTGGCGAAGGACGGGAGCTGACCACCCCAGCGGAACGCCCAGCCTGTCCATTCGGCGTGCTTCGGGGCTGAAACTGGCGGATTTTCCGGGATCGGCCGTCCGGGCCGCCACCGAGGACGGCCTGGCGCTTCGTTTACGAAGAAACGGGCAGGGGTTGACAGAAAATCGGCGGAAGGGTCAACGTGCCCCGACTTTCCAATATTTCCGACCGAACGCAGTCCCGCGGCAGGATGAGGCCTATCCTTGGAACCTACGAAGTCTGATCG
The DNA here is from genome assembly GCF_051860585.1 of Hyphomicrobium sp. GTDB lineage: Bacteria > Pseudomonadota > Alphaproteobacteria > Rhizobiales > Hyphomicrobiaceae > Hyphomicrobium_C. The sequence goes on along the minus strand of NZ_JBHYDS010000008.1, from coordinate 175,870 downwards.
CCCGATCGCTGTAAGAACCTATCTCGATTTCGAGAAGCCCATCGCCGAGCTCGAGAGCAAGGTGTCCGAGCTCAAAGCGCTCGAGGGCGGCGAAGGCGTGTCGATCTCCGAGGAAATAAAAAAGCTCGAGCAGAAGGCCAAGGCGGCGCTCGTCGACACCTACGGCAAACTCACGCCGTGGCAGAAAACGGCGGTGGCGCGCCATCCGGAGCGCCCGCACTTCCTGGATTACATCAAAGAGCTGATCGAGGACTTCACGCCGCTCGCGGGCGACCGCTATTTCGCCGAGGACGAAGCAGTGATGGGCGGGCTCGGCCGGTTCCGCGGCCGCTCGGTCGTCGTGATCGGACACGAAAAGGGCTCCGATACGGAAGGGCGCATCCGCCATAACTTCGGCATGGCGCGTCCCGAGGGCTATCGCAAAGCCGTGCGCCTCATGGAGATGGCCGACAAGTTCGGGCTTCCGATCATCACGCTGGTCGATACGGCCGGCGCCTATCCCGGCATCGGCGCCGAGGAGCGCGGACAGGCCGAGGCCATCGCGCGCTCGACTGACAAATGCCTCGCGGTCGGCGTTCCGATCATCACCGTCATCATCGGCGAGGGCGGGTCCGGCGGCGCGGTCGCGATCGCGTCGGCGAACCGCATCCTGATGCTCGAGCATTCGATCTACACCGTGGCCTCGCCGGAAGCGGCAGCCTCGATCCTGTGGCGCGATTCCGCCAAGGCCATCGACGCCGCCACGAACATGAAGATCACGGCACAGGACCTCGACACGCTCGGCGTGATCGACGTCATCATCCGCGAACCGGTCGGCGGCGCCCACCGGGACCGCACGCTCGCCATCCAGACGGCCGGCGACGCCATCGCCAAGGCGCTGGCCGAGTTCGACGACAAATCTCCGGTCGAGATCAGACGGTTGCGGCACGACCGCTTCCTCGACATCGGGCGTCAGTTGTAGGCGCGCCTCACTATCGCACAATCGACGTGTCACCCGGCCTCCACAGCTTGCTGGCCGTAACGACGCCGTATTCCGCTGGCACGCTTGACAATCGCGCCGTCACACTGAAAAAATTGGGAAATCCGTAACGTTAATGAAATCTTTACGGGTTCGGACGGATGGTCGTTCGTATGCGCCAGGGGGAAAGCGTGTGCGTCTAAGCATCCTCGCTGACAGGATCGTCTCTCGACTGAAGCTCGCGCTCTGCGCCGGGCTCGTGGGTGGCGTGCTGGCCGCGTGCGGCAGCCTGCCCGAGATCCTGCCTCCCTCCGAACAGCCTCTGGCTCCCGAGACCGTTTCGCTGCTCGGCAAGAAGGGCATGAGCACCAGCGCGCCGATCTTCGTGCGGATCTTCAAGGAAGAGTCCGAACTCGAAGTCTGGAAGATGCGCGACGACGGCCGCTTCTACCACTTCAAGACCTATCCGATCTGCAATTGGTCCGGCGCCCTTGGTCCCAAGGAGGTGCAGGGCGACATGCAGGCGCCCGAGGGCTTCTATTCGATCTCCGAAACCCAGATGAACCCGAATTCGAAGTTCTATCTGGCCTTCAACATCGGCTACCCCAACGCCTACGACCGCGCGCACGGACGCACGGGCGAAGCGCTGATGGTGCACGGCAAGTGCAAGTCCGCTGGCTGCTACGCCATGACCGATGCGCTGGCCGAGGAAATCTACGGTCTCGCGCGCGACGCCTTCCGCAGCGGACAGACCAGCTTCCAGGTGCACGCGTTCCCATTCCGCATGACCAAAGAGAAGCTCGACCGCTTCAAGAAGCACAAGTGGTACACGTTCTGGTCGACGCTGAAGCAGGGCTACGATTTCTTCGAGATCAACCGCGTGCCGCCGGCCGTCGCCGTCTGCGAGCGCCGCTATGTCGTCAACGCCGTGATGACGGCCCAGCAGCGCATCGATCCGCTCGGGCGCTGCCCCACGTTCCTCAGGCCGCAGCTGCAGCCGTTCTCGCCGCGCCCGTCGGACGGGACGCTCGCGTCCGAACGCATCACGGTGCCGGGGCCCAAGACGCGTGACGCGACCGAAGTCGCGGTGACGACGACGCGGGACCAGGAGACGTTTGCAAGCTCGGAGAGTGGGTTCTCCGAGACCGGCGGGCTGCCCGATACGCGCGCCATGCTGCCCGGCGCCTCCGCGCTCGGCTACAATCCCTAGTGACTCAACCCCTCGTGACTCACCCCCCTGTGACGTCGTGAGCAAAGAGCGCAGGCCATTCGCTGTGAGAGCTTTGAAGGCCGGTTTCCGCCTGATCCTGTTGCTGCTGATCGCCGTCCCCGTCGTGGCGGGCGTCTACGCGCTTGCCCGCCCGGTCGAGGCGGAGCGGGACTGGATCGGCCTGCAGAGATACTGGCGCGTCACGGCCTCGCGTTTCGGCATCCCGCTGCCGGGCACACCCGATCTCAGCGACCTCAACGGCCGGCTCGCCGCGCATGGCGTCTCCGCCGGCGATCCGGTTCTGCTTCGCATCTTCAAACGCGAATTCGAACTCGAGCTTTGGCTGATGCGGGATGGCCGCTTCCACCGCTTCGCCACGTATCCGATCTGCAAATGGTCGGGAGAACTCGGGCCGAAGATCAAGACCGGCGACCGGCAGGCGCCCGAGGGCTTCTACACCGTCGACAAGCAGGCGCTCAATCCGAACAGCGCCTGGCACCGATCGTTCAACCTCGGCTTTCCGAACGCGTTCGATCGCGCGTCCGGGCGGACGGGATCGTTGCTGATGGTGCACGGGGGCTGCGGCTCCATCGGCTGCTATGCCATGACGAACCCGGTCATCGATGAAATCTGGCGCCTCGTGACGGCCGCGCTCGGCGGCAAGCAGCCGCGGTTCCAGGTCCAGGTGTACCCGTTCCGGCTGACGGAGAAGAACCTCAGCCGTCACATCGCCTCGCCGCAGCACGCCTTCTGGACCAGCCTGAAGCCTGGGTACGACCTGTTCGAGGCCAGCCAGACGCCGCCCAAGGTCAGCGTGTGCGGGAAAAGCTATGCCTTCGCGCCCGGCGGTGAGGGCTACGATGGCAGCGGCCCCATCGAGGCGGGCTGCCCGGCCGCGCCGCCCCCCGCCGCCCCCTAGGCCGAACCGGCCGGGGGCATCCGACGCGCGGCACGTTATCCACACGGCTCTGTTTTTCGAGCGGGTTCGCGCCGGCAAGACTGAATTATCGATAAAATACAGCTATCGTTTCGCGGCGCTCCGGCGCGTGCTTCGATCTGTTGGCGTAAGTTTTCGGGCGTAAGTCTGCGGGCGTAATTCCTCGACAGGGTGAGAGATGGCTGGCGCGAAGCCGGGCTCATGGGTGATTGCGGTTGGACGGTGTGCGGCCGGACTGGCGGCCAGCGCTGTCTTTGCGGCGGGCTGTCTTGCCCTGACTGCCGATCGGGCCTCCGCCATCACGATCGAACTCAAGGACGTCGCCGAAGACCGGATCGAGCGCCAGCGCGCCGCTGCGGACGGACGCCTGCCACTGCCAAAAACGCCGGACACCGCTCGCCTCAAGGAGCGCCTTGCCGAGGCCGGTGTAAAGTCCGGCGCGCCGATCCTGATGCGCATCTTCAAGGAGACGAGCGAGCTCGAGATGTGGATCGAGAAGGGCGACCGCTTCGTGCTGTTCGCCACCTATCCGATCTGTCACTGGTCCGGCACGCTCGGCCCCAAGTTCCGGGAAGGCGACAAGCAGACGCCCGAAGGCTTCTACACCGTGACACAGCGGCAGCTGCGCCGGCTCGGGCGCTGGCCGCGCGCCATCAATCTCGGATTCCCGAACGCCTATGACCGCGCGCTCAACCGCGACGGGTCCTACATTCTGATGCACGGCGGCTGCTCGTCGGTCGGATGTTTTGCCATGACCAATCCGGTGATGAGCGAAGTTCACGGCCTCGCCACCGCGGCGATCCAAAGCGGGCAGCGCTATGTGCCGATCCACGTGTTTCCGTTCCGCCTGACGGACGCTGCGCTCGCGGCCCGGTCCACCAGCCCATGGCACGGGTTCTGGTCCTCATTGCAGCCCGGCTACACGTCGTTCGAGCGGACGGGGCGCCCGCCGCGCGTCAGCGTTTGCAAAGGCCAATATACCGTCGAGGATGCGCGGCCAAAGGCGACTTCCGCCGACCCGGAGGCCGACGACAAGCGCGGGCGCGGAAAATCGCGCAGCGGCATGATGCTCGGCGCGCTCCATGTGGGGTGCCCGGAGCCGGTGCCGGTGACGACGGCTGAGAAGACGCACGCCGAGGCGGTGATTCCCCGCAGTCCCGAGATCGCAAAGCAGCGCTGAGCAGCGGCCATGCCTTCAGCCGCGCACGTTTGCCGCAGCTTGCGGGGCTACGTTTGCCGCCCTTGCGGCGCGGGCAGCGCTTGGCATACACCCTGATCTCAATCTTGATTTCACCCTGATCTTCGATCAGCCGGCCAACGAGAGACATCCGATGCGGGACCCCGCCACGAACCCAGTTGAAAAAGCCCTGGAGACTTTGATCTTCGCCAGCCGATGGATCCTCGCGCCGTTCTATCTCGGCCTCGCGATTTCGCTCGTCGTGCTGTTGATCAAGTTTCTGGCGGAACTGTTTCACATCGCGGCGCACGCCTTCACCTCGACCGAGAGCGAGGTCATTCTCGGCGTGCTGGCGCTGGTCGACATGACGCTGACCGGCTCGCTGCTCGTCATCGTCATCTTCTCCGGCTACGAAAACTTCGTGTCGAAGATCGACCACAGCGGGCATCGCGACTGGCCGGAGTGGATGGGCACCATCGACTTCTCGGGCCTCAAGCTCAAGCTTCTCTCGTCGATCGTCGCCATCTCGGCGATCCAGCTGCTCAAGCAGTTCATGTCGCTCAACACGGTCTCGGACCGCGACATCTTCTGGCTCGTGCTGATCCACGTCGTGTTCGTTGTTTCCGGCGTCCTGCTGGCGCTTTCGGATCGGATCGCGGGGCACGGCCCGGGCGGCGGAAAATCGGACCACTAGGATTGTTCCGACTTTCGCGCCCCCTTACCCTAACCCTCTCCCCAAGGGGAGAGGGAAATTCACCGTGCTCGCTCTCCCATGGCTTCGCCATGACGAGAGATGCCGAAAGCGATGCAAATCGCTCCCAAGTGAGGGGTGTCAGGCGACGCGCTTGGATGGTTTGCGTTTGGTCAGGAAGGCCAGCATGTCCGCCTGCGGCCGGGCCTTGCTGAACAGGAAGCCTTGGCCCTGCTCGCAGCCGATATGGCGCAAGCAGGCCAGTTCCGCGTCCGTCTCGATCCCCTCGGCGGTGATGGTCTTGCCCAGCGTATCGCCCAGGCCGACGATGGCGCGCACGACCGCCTGTTTCTCGACGTTGCCGCAGATGCCGCTGACGAACGACCTGTCGATCTTGATCTTGTCGAACGGGAAGCTGCAGAGGTAGCCGAGCGAGGAATAGCCGGTGCCGAAATCGTCCATGGCGATGCGCGTGCCGAGGCGGCGCAGGGCGTCAAGCGTGTCGAGCACGACGTTCGACCGGTCGAGGAACAGCGATTCCGTGATTTCAAGCTCCAGGCGTTCCGGCGCCAGTCCGCTCGCCTCGAGCGCGGCGTGGACCATGCCGCAGACGTCGACGCCGCGAAACTGTACCGGCGAGATGTTGACGGCGACGCGCATATGCTCCGGCCACGCCATCGCGTCATGGCACGCCCGGCGGAGGACGAAATCGCCGAGGCGCGTGATCAACCCGGACTCTTCTGCGATGGGGATGAATTCGACGGGCGAGACGTAGCCGCGCTCGGGGTGCAGCCAACGGACGAGCGCTTCCGCCGCCACCGTATGGCCGGTCGTGAGCGACACGAGCGGCTGGTAGTGCACGTCCAGGCCGCCCATTTCGATGGCGAGGCGAAGATCCTGCTCAAGCTTGCGCCGCGCCTGGGCGCGCGCATTCATGTCGGCTTCGAAGTAGCGGTAGGATCCCTTGCCGCGCTGCTTGACCTGCGAGAGCGCCAAGCTTGCATTCTTCATGAGCTTGTCGGCCTCGTCGCCGTCGCCGGGCGCCACGGCGATGCCGATGCTGGCGCCGATGACGATCGGCTGGCCCTGGATCATGTACGGCCGGCTGATCACTTCGATCAGGCGCTTGGCCACCGCGCTAATCTCTTCAACGTCGGCCACGCCCGGCATGATGATGCCGAACTCGTCGCCGCCGAGCCGGGCCGCTTTGGCGTCCTGACGAAGCGTCTGGTTGATGCGGCGGGCGACAGCCTGGAGCAGAAGATCTCCGGCGGCCTGTCCCATCGTTTCGTTGACGGCCTTGAAGTTGTCGAGGCCGATGCAGAGCGATGCCCCGATGCCGCCGTCGTGCGCGATGACCGACAGAAGCTCGGCTGCATGATCGAGGTGGCGGGCGCGATTGGCGAGGCCGGTCAGGGCATCGTGATGGGCGAGATAGGCCACCTGCGCCTCGGCGCGGCGGCGCTCGGTGATGTCGACGGCGGCGACGAGGACGGCGGCGGCGCGCTCGTGCACGATCGCCTGCGAGAAGATGGCGACCTCGATCTTGCTGCCGTCGCGCTTCAGGTGCGACCAGTACTGGTCGCGAAGGATGCCCGGCGCGGGGCTGTAGAGCTCATCGACATGGGCATGACTTTCGGCTGCATGCAGGCATTGCACGGGCCGGCCGATCATCTCATCGCCCGGATAGCCATAGTGTTCGCGCGCGGCCGCGTTGGCGGACAGGATCGCCTTGCCGGCCTGTGCGACGACGTACATGGGCACGGGATTGGCTTCGAACAGGAGGCGGAAGGAGGCTTCGCGCTCCTTCAGTTCGGTGATGTCGATGCGCAGGCCGATGACGCCGCCGTCCGTGGTGCGACGCTCGTCGATCAGAATGCAACGGCCGTCCGCCAGCCACTGCTCATGGCGTCCGGTCGGTGTCATCATTTGCTCGAGGCGGTCGGCGATCCATTCCTCTTCGCGACCGATCGCGGACGGATAATCCCCGCGATCGACGCCGACGCGGAGCGTGTCGGCCAGACGCGCGCCGACTTTGAACAGGTCGGCGGTGCGATGGTAGATTTTCGAATACTGCTCGTTCCAGAGAACGTAGCGACCCTCGGCGTCGAGGAACACGATTCCCTGGGGTAGGATTTCCAAGGCTTCGCGGAGACGGGCGCTGGCGGTGCGGGCTGCGTCGACGGCCGTGCGCGCCGTCCCGAGAGCTGCTTCGAGTTCCGAAATCTGCGCTGCCGCATCCGCGCCATGGCGCGTGGCTACGTCGCCGCTCAGGACTTTGAGGGCCGCCCGCAAAGGCCTCCGCCCGTCGCCCTGCAGCCGCTTGTCGAATTTCCGGCGATTCATCGAAGTACCCGCGCAAGATGCAATTTTCTGCGGCCACTATCCGGCAGGCCTCTTAAAGACCCGTTTTTAGCGGGCGCTGCCGTGTGCGCGGAAGCCCTTCAAATCAGACCACAAATGCATATTTAGCGGGCAGCACGCATGGGGTCCGGACGTGTATTCGGTAAGCTGCGATTAACGTCTGCTCGTTGCGCTGGCAAAAAGCGGCGTCCAAAGTGGAGCGATCGACTCGTGCAACGCGGATCCTGCGAAGCGCTGCCCAAATGCGATGCATTTGATCTATTTTCTCCAACCTTCCGTCATGGTTAGCGGGACCTTACCGTGCAGCGCTTTCCGGTCCTGATTGTGGGCAGCACGGGTGCCTTCGGCGCCCGCATCGCAGAGCTTCTCGTGCGCGACGCGGCCATCGAGGTCATTCTCGGCGGCCGGACGCGCAGCGCGCTCGATGCCCAAGCCCGCGAACTTTCCGGTGCGTCCAAGCGGTCGACCGGCGTTGCCGTTCTCGATGCAACTGAGGTTTCGGGCGACGACATCGCGAAGATCGGTGCGGCGCTGGTGATCAACGCCGCGGGTCCGTACCAGGGCTCGGACACCCGGCTTGCACAGGCGGCGCTGGCCGCGCCATGCCACTACATCGACCTTGCCGATGCGCGGGATTTCGTCGCCGGGTTTCCGAGCCTCGACGGCGCCGCGCGGGCGGCCGACGTGCTCGCGGTGACGGGCGCGAGTTCGGTGCCGGGGCTGTCGTCCGCGGTTGTCGCGCAGCATCGCGACGCGTTCGCCCGGCTCGAATGCCTCGACATCGCAATCTCGCCCGGCAATGCGTTCGATCCCGGAGTGGCCACGGTGGCGTCGGTGCTCGGCGGCGTGGGTCAGCCGTTGCGCATCCTGGACGGTGGCGTGTGGCGGACGGTGCATGGCTGGCAAGGCCTGCGGCGGGTCCGTTTCGGCGAGGCGGAGCGCCGGTGGGTCGGCTACGTCGATGTGCCGGATCTCGACCTTTTTCCGGCGCACGAAGCGGGACTTGCCACGGTTCGCTTTCAGGCGGGACTTGAGGTGCCGCTGTTCCACCTCGGGCTTTGGTCGGCTTCATGGCTGGTGCGGAGCGGCATCGTCCGCAGCCTCGCGCCGCTCGCGCCGGCGCTGTTGCGGGTCAAGAAAGCGTTCTCCGGATGGGGCAGCAACCGCGGCGGCATGATCGTCGCAATGCGCGGCACCGGCGCGAACGGGCAGCGCAAAATCCTGCGCTGGCTGCTGGTCGCGGGATCCGGCCACGGGCCGTATGTGCCGGCGCTCGCCTCGGTGGCGCTGGCGCGGCGGCTCGCCTCCGGCCTCGAGCCGCGGCGCGGCGCCTTCGCCTGCTACGGTCTCGTCGGTCTGGACGAGATCCTCGCCGAAGCGCGCCACCTCGACATCGTGTGCACCACGCTCGAAGAAAAGCCCCTCCTGCGCGGGGCAGAAGGGGCTTGAGCTTGGGCATAATGGCAGCGTCGCGCCGGTGCGCGGGGATTACGTGCGCCAGGGATGCTCGGGGAGGTCGGAGATGCCCACCACCTTCACGCCTGCGGCGGCGACCTTGTGATCGTTCTCGACGGAGCTGCCCGAAACGCCGATCGCGCCGACGAGCACGCCCTCGTTGTCCACGATCGGCAGGCCGCCCGGAAACGTGATCAGGCCGTCGTTCGAGTGCTCGATGCCGTACAGCGGGCCGCCTGGCTGCGAAAGTCCACCGATCGCGCCGGTCGGCATGCCGAAGAACACGGCCGTCTTCGCCTTCTTGATGGCGATATCGATCGAGCCGACCCAGGCATCGTCCATGCGGTGAAACGCCTTGAGGTTGGCGCCGCTGTCGACGACAGCAATACACATCTTGGTTTTGGTCTTCTCGGCCTCCTTGCGGGCGGCTTCGATGATCTTCTTGGCGTCGTCGATCGTTACGTGCATGGGACTTTTCCTCCGGTGCGCGCGCAATTTCGCGCGCTTCGTCATATCGCGCCTCAATGTCCCTATTTCAATCCCTGGCGCGTTAACCCTTACGCGGCGTTTCAGCCCTCGGCGGGCTTGTCGGCACTCAGTTTGTAGAGGTTGGAGAGCAGCGCGTCGAAGGCGCCGGCTCCGGCCCCTGTATGCAGATCGATGCGCCCCACCTTCTCCACCAGCTTCTCCAGCGCCTCAAGCTCCTTCAGGCGCAGCAGGAGAGGATTGTTTTCCATGAGCTTCGCCGTATTGAGCAGCGAACGCGTAGCCGCCGTCTCTTCCTGGCGCCGGATGATGTTGGCTTTGGCGACGCGCTCGGCTTCAACGACCTTGTTCAGGAGGTCGCGCACGTCTCCGGGCAATATGACATCCTTAACGCCGATCTCTCCCACCTCGGCGCCGAGGGCCGCCGCGCGTTCGGACACATAGGCGCGCACTTCACGGTCGATAGTGTCGCGGGCGGCGAGGATCTCGTCGAGAGACCGCGCGGCGACCGCCTCGCGGATCGCGAACTGGATCAGACGGTAAAGCGTGGCGTTGACGTCGCCCGACGCCATCGCGGACTTTTCGGGATCAACGATTCGAGCGAAGGCTGTCAGCGTCACGCGAATGCCGACGCGATCCTTGGTCAGGATTTCCTGCGCCGTCACCTCGAGCGGCTGGGGCCGCAGGTCAAGCTTCGCCACGCGCACCTGGCGGCCGACGGCCCAGAATGCATGCCGGCCAGGCGTCAAGCGCTCGGTCAGAACGCCATCGACGAACAGCAGCCCGGCTTCGTGGGCCTCCACAACCGTCGAGACGATGGCATTTCCGGAGCGTCCCGCATCCAGCTTGTCGAGATGGCGTTTCTCGACGCGCAAGGTCTCGGCCGTATCGACCGTCTCTACGGTAACCGTCGTCAACGTCTTCCAGAACGCCCGCGTAGAGTTCGGCAGCACGAGATGCTTCGGATCGCCGTCCAGCGAGACGATGGCGATCTCTGTCGGGCCGGGCTGGACGATGACGAAATTCTCCTGCGCGAGATCGGGTTCGGTCTTGGCGAGAAGCAGCGCCTGCTCGGGCAGGATCTCCGCCCGCAGAACCTTGACGATTTCGACCGAAAGCTGGCCCATCAGGTCCAGCTCCGTGAATCGACCGGGCTGCAGAAGCTTCTCGAAGCGTCCGTCGCGCCGCAGAATGCCGCGCTCGTCATCCCTGACGATGGCCGTGGTCCAGAATTTCAAGCGAGACATGGAACGCTCCGAAATAAAATTGCGGGGCCGATGAGACCTCCGTTGGCTTCAAATACAGTGCGCGAGCTTTCGCGATCGCAGGTCGCCGGCCGCTACGCCACGACGAAAACGCGGGCCCTTGCTTGAGCCGCGCGGCTCGACCTTCCACCGCGCGATCGTCGCCTGCCGATCCCGAAAGATCAGCCGACGCGTTCCGTGCGGCTCCGGCTTTGCCGCGAGGCGGTATCCGCAAGAACGCGGAGCGCTTCGACGCTTGCCTCCATCCCACCCGTCGGCCGAAGCCTCGGAGGCGAAACGTTGGCCGGAGTAACGACTGGCTTCCCAAATGAGATCGCTTGGAGGCGATTGGCGGGGGATTCGAACCCCCCACAGCGAGGTTAACGGTCTCGTGCTCTACCCACTGAGCTAGCCACTGGAGAAGCTTAAGGGAATTGAACCCCCGACCTCCCGGCAAAAGCCGGGCGCTCTACCACTGAGCTAAAGCCTCGGTTTCTCCCGAAAACGCGGAACACGCCGCCGCAGGGCGGAGCGCGCCAGCCGGGTCTCAGAGAGCCCGGACACATGGCGTCATTCAGGAACACACAGTAGAGGCGGAAAATCCGGCGGAAATCCACTCCTGACACTAGAATTTCCGCCAACATCGTTACACGGATGCCACCCCGATCAGCTCACGTTGTTTTTCCTATGCCGGGCGCGTTGCAGTCGCCGGCAGACGGGAGTAACGACGGGGATGGCGGGCCGTTACGCCGGGAACAGCGGCGCAGGAGCGCTCTCGGCAGGTTGGCCGCCATTCCGGACCGCCGTGATGCTTCGGCGCACGCGCGAGGCGGACACGCTTGCGACAGATAGGACTTGCGATGTCTAGGTTGGCTTCTCCGCTCAGCGCGCTGAAACACCGCTATGACGTGATCGTCGTTGGCTCCGGCTATGGCGGCGGGGTCACGGCGTCGCGCCTCTCGCGCGCGGGCAAGCGCGTGGCGGTGCTCGAACGCGGCCGCGAAATCCAGACGGGCCAGTTCCCGCAGAAATTTTCCGAACTCAAGAACGAATTCCAGGTCACCGGGGCGAGCTTTCGCACGGGATCCGAGCAGGCGCTCTACGATGTGCGCCTCGGGCGCGATATGCACGTGCTCGTCGGCTGCGGCCTCGGTGGCGGCTCGCTCGTCAACGCGGGCGTCTCGCTCGTCCCTGACCGGCGCGTGTTCACCGATGAGGCGTGGCCGGGGCAGGTAGCGCAGGACGGCTTCATCGAGGAAGGCTACCGGCGCGCCGAGCAGTGGCTGCGTCCCGCCTCCGATCCGCGCGCACGTGAGATGACCAAGTACAAGGTGCTGGACCGCGCCTCCGGCGAGGCCGGCGGGACCATCGTGGCGCCGCGCATCGCCGTCAGCTTCGAGGACACCGTCAATCCGGCGGGCGTCGCGCAAGCCGCATGCACCCGCTGCGGCGACTGCTGCGCGGGCTGCAACGTCGGCGCCAAGAACACAGTGGCGCTCACGTACCTGCCGGATGCCGTGCGTCACGGCGCGGAGCTGTTCACCGGGCTCAAGGTCGACACGGTCCGCAAGGGCGCGGACGGCCTGTGGCACGTCTCTGCCCGCGTGGTCGGTCCGGAGCGCGGGACGATGCCCGAAGTCATGATCGAAGCGCCGGTGGTCGTGCTCGCGGCGGGTACGCTCGGGTCGACGGAAATTCTGCTACGCTCGCGCGATGCCGGGCTCGCCGTTTCCGACAAGATCGGGCAGCGCTTTTCCGCCAACGGCGACATCATCGCCTTCGGCTACGGCGCGAAATCGACGGTGAATGCCGTCGGCGTCGGCTATCCGTCGAAGGTGGAGGGGCTCGAAGTCGGCGCCGCAGTTTCGGGCCAGCTCGAATTCCACGACGCCGAGATCCTCGCGAACGAGGTCCGCGTGCAGGAAGGCGCGCTCCCCTCCGCGTTCGCATCCGTGCTGCCCGTTCTCTTCGTGCCGAACGGGCGCTTGCTCGGCGCGCTGCAGAGCCTCATCAACGGCGTCTACAAGGGGCCGTTCGCCAATCTTCAGACGTTCTTCGCCGTCTCGCACGACAGCGCATCGGGACGCTTTTCGCTCGAGGACAATCAGCTCGCGCTCTCCTGGGCCAATGCCAAGGACGAGCCGGTCTATGCGCGGCTCGACAAGATCCTCTCGAACCTCGTGGCCGCGAGCGGCGGCTCGTACGTCAAGAACCCGCTGGCCGGCACGGTGATGGGACATCAGCCCGCGACCGCGCATCCGCTCGGCGGCTGCGGCATGGGACGTGAGCGCAGCGACGGCGTCGTCGATCACAAGTGCCGCGTGTTCAACGGCGCATCGAATGCCGGCGACACGGACGTGCACGACGGGCTCTACGTGATCGACGGGGCGGTGATCCCGCGGTCACTCGGCGTCAACCCGCTGCTGACCATCACGGCCCTTGCCGAACGCGCGATGCTGCACTTTGCGCAGGACCGCGGCCTGAGCTACACAACGGCACCCGTCTCGGAGCCGTCATCCGCCGTTACCGCTCCAGGGCACGCCACCGCGTCAGCCTGACCCGTCTCTGCCTGACCCGTCTCTGCCTGACCCGTCCCCGGAACCGCCCTTCATGCGCATCGAATACCACCGCACGTTAATTGCCGACCATGTGCGCAATCGAGCTTTTCACGATGCGATGGCCGCCGTCATCAAGCGCGGCGAAACCGTCGTGTCCGACATCGGAGCGGGCACAGGGCTGATCGGCCTGATGGCCGCGAAGCTCGGCGCGCGCGAGGTGTTTCTCTACGAAGCGGCCGAGGTCGCGGGCGTGGCCGCGGCGGTGCTCAAGGCCAACCGCGCCAAGGCATGCCAGCTCATTCCCTGCCATTCGACGGAGATGGACGATCCGCCACGCGCTGACGTCGTCGTGTCGGAAACGCTCGGCAACTATGCGCTCGAAGAAAACATCATCGACACGCTCGCCGACGCGCGCAAACGCCATCTCAAGGATGGCGGCGTCATCATTCCCGCGCGGATCCGCCAATTCGTTGCGCCCGTGATCTCGGATCGCTTCTGGACCGAGCTCACCGTTTGGGACGGCGTCGGCTTCGACATCGACCTCGCGGTCGCGCGCACCATGAGCCTCAACAACGTCTACGTGCGCAGCTTCACGGCGGGCGACCTGCTGGCGGGCGGCAGCTCAGCCAAGGAGTGGGACGCGGTCACGCTCGGCTCCGACACGCGCTCGGCGCGCAAGGGCGAAGCGTCGTGGACGCTCGACGCGGCGGCGACGGTCTACGGCTTTGCGTACTGGTGGGAGGCGGAGCTTTCGCCCGGCGTCACGCTGTCGACCGCGCCCGATGCGCCGCGCACGCATTGGGAGCAGCTGTTCTTCCCGCTTCTCACACCGATGTCCGTCGCGGCTGGCGAAAGCGTCCTCGCCAGCCTGCGGTCGCGCTCCTCGGAAGAAGCCGGCACGCATCTCGGCTGGACGGCCGTGCATTTCGACCGCCAAGGCGCCTCCAAGGCGCGGCAGGCGATGGACCTCGACAAGGGCTGGATCCCCTAGAGTCTTTCCGGTTTTGGTTGAATCGCGGAAAGACCCTAGCCCTTTGTTTTATCGTGCTTCTTATCGGACACCATTGCTTGCATGGCTTCGCCATGACGCTCCCCACTTTTCCGGAAGCACTCTAAAGACCGTTGCGGCGCCTTACGCGCTGCCGGCGGCGGGATCGACGGGTCCGGAATCGTTAGCGGGCTCGAACGTGAAGGCCGCCGCGGACGGATCGTAGCCGGAGACCGGTTGGGCGGCCGGGCGAGGGGACGCTTTCGGACCCACCGGGATCAACTCGGCGCGCGGATCGAACGAGCGAACGAACTGCGCGATGCGCGGCGCGATCTCGTTGCGGAAGCGCGAACCGTTGAAGATGCCGTAATGACCCACGCCCTTGCATTCGATATGCAGCCGCTGGCCGTCGTCGAGCTCGCTACACAGATCATGGGCCGCGCGACACTGGCCGAGCCCGGTGATGTCGTCCTTCTCGCCTTCGATCGTCATGAGGGCGACGCGGTGAACCTTCGAGGGATCGACGCGGCGGCCGCGATACATCAGCTCGCCCTTCGGCAGCAGATGGCGCACGAACACGCGATCGATGGTGTCGAGATAAAACTCGGACGTCAGGTCCATGACGGCGAGATACTCGTCGTAGAAGTCGCGATGCTTTTCGGCCGAGTCGCCGTCGCCGGTGACGAGATGATGGAACAGATCCTCGTGCGCTTTCGTGTGGCGCTCGAGGTTCATCGCGACGAAGCCCGAAAGCTGCATGAAACCCGGGTAGACTTGGCGACCCGCGCCTGGGTAAGACCAGGGGACCGACGTGATGACGTGGTTTGCAAACCAGTCCGTGCCGCGCTCGACGGCGACCGTGTTGACGGCCGTGGGGCTCTGGCGCGTATCGACGGGACCGCCCGCGAGGATCATGCTCAGCGGGACGTTCGGATCGAGATCCTGTTCCATCAACGAGACGGCGGCGAGCACCGGCACCGCAGGCTGGCACACGGCGTAGACGTGCACGTCGCCTTTGAAGATCGCGAGCATTTCACGCACGTAGTCGATGTAGTCGTCGAGACCGAACGGTCCGGCGGAGCGCGGCACGGCGGACGCGTCCTGCCAATCGGTGATGTAGACCTCGTGGTCGGGCAAGAGCGCTTCGACGGTGCCGCGAAGGAGCGTTGCGAAGTGTCCCGACATCGGCGCGATGAGAAGAATGCGCGGACTAGCGGCGCGCTCGGCGGCCGGCATGTCCCGGACGAAATGGATCAGACGGCAAAAAGGGCGTTCCCAAACCACCTCCTCTCCGACCGGCACGGCGCGCGGTCCAACCTGGGTTTCCGTCAGGCCGAAGATGGGTTTTTCATACCGGCGCGTGGTGCGCTCGAAGACTTCCAGCGCGGCCACCGTATGGCGTCCCGCCGTCGTCAGAGACATCGGATTGAACGGGCTCTCAACCAGAAAGCGAAGCGATTCCGCCATGGCCCGGGCGGGCTTCAAGGCGGCATGGCTCATGTCGTACCAGTGATAGAGCAAGGGGGTTAGCTCCCACATTCAAGCTGCGTACCTGCGATGACCGCAGGTAATGCGCAGCCGGGTTATAACGCACGACTGCGATCAAACCGCCGGTAGCGGGAGCGCGGCCAATCGCCGCCGAAACTTACACAATGTGGCTAAATTTACTGTCCCCCAGGGGACGACAATGCACTGATTCGAAGCACATTGCCGATCCGCGTGACTAAAGTCGCGCCGGTTGAGCCGACGACTGAATCTGCGCGGCCACATCGTCCGCCAGCTTGATCGCGTCGGTGCTGTAGGGGAAGTGCTTCACGTAGGCGCCACTCGCGTCCATCAGATAAAAGAACGAACTGTGATCCATGTTGTAGTCGGCGCCACCGCTCTCGCTCGGTTGCTTGCGCGCATAGACGCGGTAGGCCTTAACGGCGCCAGCGACCTGCTCCGGCGTGCCCGAGAGGCCGATGATTTGAGGGTGGAAGCTCTTCGCGTACTTTCCGACCAGCTCCGGCGTGTCGCGTTCCGGATCGACCGTGATGAACAACGGCGTCACGCCTTGCGCCTTGTCGCCGAGGCGGTCGAGCGCGGCGGCAAGCACCTGCAACCCCGCAGGGCAGACATCCGGACAATTGGTGAATCCGAAAAAGACCAGCATCGGCTTACCGGCGAAGTCCTTCTCGGTGACGGTCTTTCCGCTCCCATCGGTGAGCGTGAACGGACCGCCAATGAAGGCGCGTCCGGTCGACGCCTGCCCGGCCGTCTTGGAGGGCGCGGAGCCGTCCGGCACGATCGCGATCAGGACCGCCGTCAAAATGCCTGCCGCAAGCCCGATCAGAAGGGCGAGCAGGATCGCTTTTCGCGACGCGCCCATAACGGTAGGCGGGGTGTCATTGTTCGGCAGTTTCGACATGGGTGTTTTCCCACCGCGGGCTAGCGAAAGAGTTTCTATTGGCCGGCGGAACGTTTAATCCTTCCGGCTGATCCAGATGCGCCCTATTTGGATCACCCATCGCCTGCTTGCAAGCTATGCTAATATTTCCGGCGATCCCGTTTTCACCTTAACGCCCTCAGGACTGAAGCAGATTTCCGGTGCAAGAAAAACTCAGCCAGCGCATTCACTCCGGCCTCGTCTACGCCAGCGACAGCCAGCTGCGCATGCAGACCATCGTCCGTCTGAGATGGGTCGGCGTCATCGGCCAGATCCTCGCGCTCAGCGTGGTCTATTACTGGCTGGGGTTCGACCTGCCGGTCGGGCCGTGTCTCATCATCATCGCCGTTTCGGCGTGGGTGAACGTGTTCCTGGCTATTCGCTATCCGGCCCGGCACCGGCTGAACGTCAACTTCGCAACGGCGCTGCTCGCCTACGATGTCGTGCAGCTCGCTTCCCTGCTCTATCTCACCGGCGGGATCATGAACCCGTTCACCATGTTGATGGTGGCGCCCGTCACGGTTTCGGCGGCGACGTTGCCGCTCGCCCGCACGATCGGTCTCGGCATCCTGGCGCTCGCCTGCGCGGCGGTGCTCGCGTTCCACGCGATGCCGCTGCCCTGGTATGTGGATCCGCCTCTGACTCTGCCGACGCTCTATAAGCTCGGAATTCTGGCGGCCGTGGCGGCGTCGATGCCCTTCCTGGCGCTCTACGTCTGGCGGCTCACCAACGAAGGCCGGCAAATGTCGGCGGCGCTCGCCGCGACGGAAATGGTGCTGGCGCGCGAGCAAAAGCTGCACGCGCTCGACGGCCTTGCCGCCGCGGCCGCCCATGAGCTCGGCACGCCCCTCTCGACCATCACCCTGGTCACCAACGAACTCGACCGGCAGATGGACAAGACCAGTCCCCACTACGAGGACATCGTGCTTTTGCGCAGCCAGGCGCAGCGGTGCCGCGAGATCCTGCAGAAGCTGACCCGTCAGCCACCGGACGAGGATCCGCTGCACGCGAGCCTGACGGTCAAGGAAATGCTGCACGAGGCGGCGCAGCCCTATCTCGGCGGGCGGGCGTCCATCATCGTCAAAGCTGCGCCCACGGAAGGCGCGGCCGGCCCCGACGCCCGGCTGCCGGAGGGCGTGCGCCGCCCCGGCGTCATCTACGGGCTCGAGAACATCATCGAGAACGCCGCCGACTTCTGCAAAAGCCGCGTCGAGGTGAGTGCGGAGTGGGACGGCCAGACCGTCACCGTGACGGTCGCGGACGACGGGCCCGGCTTCAAGCCCGAGATCATCGACAACCTCGGCGAGCCCTATGTCACGACGCGCGGCGGAAGCCGCAAGGACAAGCGGGGCAACAAAGTCTCGGGAATGGGCCTCGGGTTTTTCATCGCCAAGACGCTGCTCGAGCGCTCGGGTTCGCGGCTGCACCTTGAAAACAAGGCCGAGCCCGAGCAGGGCGCGGTGGTGCGGATCACGTGGCCGCGGGCAGCCTTCGAAGCGGCCGTGGAACTGCGCGATTACGCCAGCCCGGCGCCGCCGCGCCGCCGCCAGCCGTCGGGCCCTGGCGATCCAATCATCGACACACTCTAAGATAAGTTGCGGATACTCTTCACTTGTAAGGTTTTTCCCAGTGTTCGCTGTCGGACATTTACTATGAAAGCTCTTCCAGTGAGATTAGATATGATAAAAATTGCTACTGCCCTTGGGCTAAGCTGATTGAACGCTTATAAGTCCCACTTTCTGGGAGGTGCGCGGTGGAAACAGAAGATCTTTCATTTCGGCAAGACGAACTGCCCGAGGACCGCTCTCTCATCATCGTCGATGACGATCGTCCATTCCTGCAGCGGCTCGCGCGCGCGATGGAGCTTCGCGGCTTCGAAGTGCGCAGCGCTCATTCCGTCGCCGAGGGCATCGACCTGATCCGCGCGCAGGCGCCCGCATTCGCGGTCGTCGACATGCGCCTCGAAGACGGCAATGGTCTGGATGTGATCGCCGAACTGACGCGGGTCCGTCCGGATACGCGCATCGTGGTGCTCACGGGCTACGGCAACATCGCCACCGCCGTCTCGGCCGTGAAGCTCGGCGCGGTCGATTATCTCGCCAAGCCGGCCGATGCCGACGACGTCACGGACGCGTTGCTCGCGCCGCACAACGCCAAAGCTGCGCCGCCTGAAAATCCGATGTCGGCCGACCGCGTGCGGTGGGAACACATCCAGCGCGTCTACGAACTTTGCAACCGCAACGTCTCGGAGACGGCGCGCCGGCTCAACATGCACCGGCGGACGCTGCAGCGAATCCTCGCCAAGCGCGCACCGAAGTAACCCTCACACATCTCCGACCCCGAACCCGACGGCTGCGCGCAGCGTCGGGTCGAGCGTGACCGACAATCGCGACGCCGCGGCGCGGGCCAACCGCAAGGTCATCGCCTTGCGGACCGGCGCCGCCATGCGCATCAGCGGCGCGGGGCGCAGAATCTCGCCGCCGTACCGGTCGGCCGCGATCAAACCGGTGTCGTCAGGCAGAATGTCGACCGGAAATTCGGGCCTTACGGCAAAGAACAGCCGATCGGCGTAATCGCGATACTCCGGCCACTTGTGATCGCAGCGAAAATCCTCGATCGACGATTTGATTTCGACGATCCAGATCGTGCCGTCCGGCCCAAGCGCCGCGACGTCGGCACGGCGCCCGTTCGGTAAGGGCAACTCCGAGATCGCCGCAAAGGCATGCGCCGCCAACACCCGCACCACACCCCGGCAGATCTCGCGCGCGGCATCGGATTGCGGGCCGCCGTGCGAGGCCTGCGGAATATCCGGCCGGTCAAATCCGTTTTCCACACTGTCCTCGATGCTGGTCATTGATCTGCCATTTCGGACTGCCACCAAACTCCCACCCGGGCTCTCCGGTCATCGCATTCGGATCGACATCCGCGCTCCGCGCCTCTGCACGGAGTATCCCGGAAGTTGTCCTCAAGAAGGCGCGGTTCTCATGTTCTTCAAGCGGCTCACCAAGGACAAGCAGCCCCCCGCTCCGGTGGCAGCGAAAAGCGATGGGGCCCAACCCGCCGCCGGCGCGACACCCGCCGCCGAGGCGAATTCGGCCTCTGCCGTTCCAGCTTTGCTCAGCCGGACAGAGGCGCACACTCTTTCCGCCGCCGATCTGCGTAAGACGGTCGAGCCCGACAAGCTCGGCTTCAAGACGACGGCGGACCTCGATCCGGCGCGAGAGCTGATCGGTCAGGACCGGGCCTTCAAAGCCGTCGACTTCGGCCTCAGCATGAAGGCCCACGGCTTCAACATTTTCGTACTCGGACCGGCGGCGAGCGGCAAGAGCACCGCCGTCCGGGCGCACGTCTCCAAGGTCGCGGCGGACTCGCCCAAGCCCGCAGACTGGGTTTACGTCAACCGGTTCGACGATCCGCGGCGCCCGCGCGCGCTTTCGCTCCCAGCCGGACGCGGCCGCGCGCTGGCGGAGGGCGTCAGCGCGGCGCTGCGCGACCTGCTGGCGGCGCTACCATCCGCCTTCGCCAGCGAGGACCATCGCGCCCGCAGGCGCGCCATCGACGAAGCGCTGCGGGCCTCGCAGGACGATGCGCTCGCGATCATCCAGTCCAAGGCCGCTCAACAGAACATCGCCGTGCTGCGCACGCCGCTCGGCTTCGGCATGGCGCCGATGCATGACGGCCGGGTCGTCAAATCGGAAGTCTTCAACCAGCTGCCCGAGACGATGCGGCGCGACGTGGAAACGCGCATCACCGCCCTCGAAACGGAACTCGGCGCCTTGCTCGCACGCGCGCCCCAGGCGGAGAAGGATCATCGCCGGCAGGTCGCCGAACTCAACGAAGAGACCGCGCGCCGCCCGATCGAAGAGGCTCTCGATACGCTCTCGGCGGATTTCTCGGACCTGCCCGAGGTCGCGGCCTTCATTGCCGGTCTCGAAGCGGACCTGGTGGCCAATTGCGAGCAATTCGCGTCCGACTTCGCACCTTCGCGTTCGACGACCGCGCTGCAGAAGAGCGTCTTCGCCCGCCATCTCGTGACCGTGGTGGCGGAGCGGGCCCCGGACGAAACTGGTGCGCCCGTCTGCGATCTTTCGATGCTTCCGACGGCCGCCTCGCTCGTCGGGCACTTCGATGCGGCTGCGGCGGCGCGTCATCCGGACGCTCCGGCGCTCGCGATCCGGCCCGGGGCGCTGCATCGCGCCAACGGCGGCGCGCTGCTGATCGACGCACGCGATCTCGTCAAGGCGCCGCAGGCGTGGGAGACGCTGAAGGCGGCGCTCAAGAGCAGCGAGATCCGCATTGCGCCCTGCACATCGGAGGCGGGAGGTGAACCCGCGCCGAGCGGTCTTTCGCCCGATCGCATTCCATTGGCCGTCAAGGTCGTGCTGTTCGGCGACGCCGAGCTGTTCCACCAGCTCGAACAGTCCGACGCAGACTTCACGCGCCTGTTCAAGGTGCAGGCCGACTTCGACGAGACGATCGCGCGCTCCAAGGAAAATGACCGCGACTACGCTCGCCTGATCGCCCAGATGGTGGACATGCACGGCCTCAAGCCCGTGAACGCCGCCGGCGTCGCGCGTCTGATCGAGGAAGCGTCGCGCCTGGCAGAGCATCGCGAGCGGCTGACGCTCGAAGTCGGGCGGGTCGCGGACGTCGTGCAGGAGGCGGACTACTGGACTGGCGAGGCCGGACGCGACACCATCACCGGCGACGATATCCGGCGCGCGCTCGACCAGCGCACGCGCCGGGCCGACCGGGTCCGCACGCACGCGCACGACGCCATCGAACGCGGCATCGTGCTCGTCGATACGTCCGGCTCCAAGACCGGGCAGATCAACGGGCTCTCGCTGGCGCAGCGGAACGGCTTCAGTTTCGCGCGGCCGGTGCGCATCACGGCGCGCGTGCATCTCGGACAAGGCCGCGTGACCGACATCGAGCGCGAGGTCACGCTCGGCGGCCCCATGCACTCCAAGGGCGTCATGATCCTCTGGGGGTATCTGGCCGGGCGGTTCGCGGAAGATGCGCCGCTGGCGCTGGCCGCGACGCTCGTGTTCGAACAGTCCTACGACGTGGTCGACGGCGACAGCGCGTCCGCGGCGGAATTGTTCGCACTGCTCTCGGCGCTGGCAGACGCGCCGTTGCGCCAAGACCTGGCCGTGACCGGCTCTGTCAACCAGTGGGGAGAAATCCAGGCGGTCGGCGGCGTCAATGAAAAGATCGAAGGCTTCTTCGACGTGTGCGCGGCGCGCGGGCTTTCCGGAACGCAAGGCGTGCTGATCCCCGAAGCGAACCGCCAGCACCTGATGCTGCGCGAGGATGTCGTGGCGGCGGTGCGCGAGGGACGCTTCAGCGTGTCCACCATCAAGACGGTGGACGAGGGAATCGCGCTGATGACCGGCCTCGAAGCCGGCCAGAAAGGCGCCGACGGGTTCGGCGCCGCGACGGTCAACGGCCGCGTGGCGGCCCGGCTGCGCGCTTTTGCCGAACGCTCACGCGCCTTCACCTCGGGACGCGAGCGCACGGACGCCGCAGCAGCTGGCGGCGCATTGGCCGGTGGCGCGGCGGCCCGCGACGCGTCCGCATGATCGCGCACATCGCCCACGCGGACGAACAACGCGGCCGCGTCGTGCTCTGGCTCGGCGCGTCGGGCGAACCGCACGACATGGCCGTCGACGCCGCAGTTCGGCTGGCGCAGGCTTTCCAATCCGAGATCGACAGTCTCTTCATCGAGGACGGACAACTGTTCGATCTCGCCGACCTGCCGTTCTCGCGCGAGATCTCGCTTTCGGGCCGGCGCACGCGCTCGTTTTCGATGGATGCCCTGGCGCGTGACATGCAAACGCATGCGTCCGCCCTGCAGCGCCGTGTGCTGGCGCGGGCGCACGCCGCGGACGTGGTCGCGCATGCGCGCGTGATGCGGGCCGATCCGGTTGGGGCGCTGGCACGGGCGTGCACGGAGAACGGGCCCTGGAATGTCGTCACGGTCGGTGCACCGGTGCGGAGCGGCGACGGCTCGGGGTCCGGCGGGCCGGGCTTCGCGGAGCTGTTCGATGCGGTGCAGGCGACGACCGGCATCGTCGTTGCCGGAGCCAATGCCCAGCGCACGGCGGGGCCGGTGATTGCCGTCGTGGAAGAACTCGAGCGCCTTGCGCCGATGATGCGCGCCGCCGAGCGTATTGCGCGCGCGACGGGCGGCGACGCGCGGCTGTGGCTTCTCGATCAGGATCAGAGCCGTCGCGACTGGACGGAGGGCCAGATCCGGCTTGCGCTCGGGTCCGATCCTGCCGTCGGGCTGCATGTCATCGACATGGCGCGCCACAGCGCCAGCGACGTGGCCGGACTGATGTGCCGTGAAGGCGCCGGCTTCGTGATCTCGCGGTTCGGGGGGCGGCTGACACCCACCGACCAAGAGGCGGCGCGTTTCGCCGAGCTGCTCGAAGGCCCGCTGTTCCTGGTCCGGTGAAGGGTGGCTTTTCTTGCCTGGCAGTACTGGCCGATCTCGATTGGCCGATCTTGCGCTTTGCCCCGTCTCCGCTTAGCTGCTCGCGACATTCATGAGTTTTCGCCGCCGCGAAGCTCGCTTTAGATTGGGCGCGCGGAGCGCCGGGAGCGCGCATGCCCGAATTGCCTGAGGTCGAAACGGTTCGCATGGGGCTGGAGCCCGCGCTGACCGGCCGTGTCATCGAACGGGTGATCCTCAACCGGGCGGACCTTCGATTTCCGTTCCCGGACCGGTTCGTCAAACGGCTCACGGGCGCCCGCGTCTCGAGCCTGGCGCGGCGCGCGAAGTATCTCGTCGCGCATCTTTCCACCGGGGAAGCTCTCGTCATGCATCTCGGCATGACCGGCCGCTTTCACGTGCAGGCGCGCGGGGACAACCGCCCGCACCTGCTGGGCGATTACGAATACGAGAACCCGCACGAGACTGGCGACGATGGCAAACACGCGCATGCGGTGTTCGAGATGGAGGGCGGCGGGCGCGTGATCTATTCCGACCCGCGCCGGTTCGGCTACATGCTGCTGATCCCCGAGACCGAGTTCGCCGCGCATCCCGCCCTAGCCGGCCTGGGCGTCGAGCCGCTGTCGCCGGACCTCACCGCCGCCTATCTCGCGCGCCGCGCGGCCGGGCGACGGGTCGACCTCAAGGCGTTCCTCATGGACCAACGCAACGTCGCGGGGCTCGGCAACATCTATGTGCTCGAAGCCCTGTATATGGCCCGGCTCAAGCCGTCGCGCAGCGCGGCCTCGCTTGCGACCCGGACCGGCAAACCCACGCCTCATGCCGAGCGATTGACCGACGCCATCCGCGACGTGCTGACGGCTGCGGTGGCGGCAGGCGGATCGACGCTGCGCGATTATCGGCAAGCGGATGGCAGCACGGGATCGTTCCAAAAGACCTTTCGCGTCTACGGGCGCGCTGGCGAGCCTTGCCTCACCCCCGGCTGCCGGGGCACTGTGCGTCGCAGCATCCAGGGCGGGCGATCGAGCTTTTTCTGTCCCGTCTGTCAGCATTGAAAGGCGGTTGCGATGGCCTACGAGACCCTTCTCACGGAAACGCGCGGCCGCGTCGGGCTAATCACGCTGAACCGTCCGCAACAGCTCAATGCGCTCAACGATCAACTGATCGGCGAACTCAACGCCGTGCTCGACGGCTACGAGGCCGATGACGGGATCGGCGCCATCGTGCTCACCGGATCCGAGAAGGCATTCGCGGCCGGCGCGGACATCAAGGAGATGCAGTCCAAGAGCTACATCGAGGCTTACAAGGGCGACTTCATCGCCAGTTGGGAGCGCATTACACGCTGCCGTAAGCCGGTGATCGCGGCGGTGGCCGGCTTTGCACTCGGCGGCGGGTGCGAGCTCGCCATGAGCTGCGACTTCATCATCGCGGCCGATACCGCAAAGTTCGGCCAGCCCGAGATCAAGCTCGGCATCATGCCGGGCGCGGGCGGCTCGCAGCGGCTGGCGCGCGCGGTCGGAAAAGCGAAGGCCATGGAGCTTTGCCTCACGGGCCGGAACATGGATGCCGCGGAGGCCGAGCGGGCGGGGCTGGTGGCGCGCGTGGTGCCGGCGGCCGATCTGCTGGCGGATGCCCTCAAGACGGCCGAGACAATCGCGTCGATGTCGCTCACGGCGGCGATGATGACCAAGGATTGCGTGAACCGCGCCTTCGAGACGACGCTGGCGGAAGGCATCCGCTACGAGCGGCGTACCTTCCACGCCCTGTTCGCGACGCACGACCAGAAGGAAGGCATGGCCGCCTTTACCGAGAAGCGTCGCCCGCTATTCCGGCACGAATGATGCGCGTCTGAGTGACGGCGGACATCACGCACAGCGCGAAGATCGCCACGCCACCCCACAGAAACACTTCGTTGGCCGCCCAGTCGCCCTTGGCCGTCGCGAGCTTGCCGGTGCCGATCATGTAGAGCAGCCCCACGGCGACGGCGACGCCGTGCGCGACCGTGAGCAGAAGGGGCGGCATCGGCATGGTGCGCACCTGGCCGAGCCGCAGCCCGTACAAACCGAGCGAGGCGGCGAACACGGCGGCGCCGGTGCCATACTGGAAGGCATGGCGCCACGTGAGGTCTGAGAGCGAATAGACACCGAACAGGGCGGACGCGCCCCAGGCGTAGACGAGCGCGGCAAGCCAGATGTTGCAACGAATGGCCTCGCGCACAGCATCGAGGCCGGCATAGCGCGACGGGAAGCTGCCGTTGCGCGACCAGAGCGGCGCGTTAATGCCGAGACCAGTGCCGACCAGCAGCGCCACAAGCAGGCCGGCCGACAGCGCGGGCAGGAAATGATCGCCGCGCCCGGCGCCGAGCACCATCATCGTGATGCTGAGCGCGCACGCCATCAGCAGCCACGGCAGCAAGGGCCGCAGGGAGATTCCCGGTACGTAAGATCCGCTCGGCAGGTGGGTGTTCATGCAAGCTTCTTGACTAGGGTGAATTTTTCTTGCCGTCAATCAATGCGTGGGCCGAGACGATGGCCAAGGCCAAGGCGCCAAAGAGGAAAATTCCATTACCGGCCCAGTCGACGTCCGACGTGTCGAGGAATTCCTTATCGGGGTCGATGGCGAGACCGATCATCGTCACGATCATGCCCGCGAGCTGGCCAATGGCCATGTAGCGGCCCAGCCGCAGCATCGTGGCGTCGTCCTTGCCTTTGGCCGCGTCCTTCGCGAGCAGAGCCGAGAAAGCGAAGCACAACAGGCCGGCGCCGGCGAAGAATGCCGAGAACAGCGGCCACTCGCGCCACTTGAGGACGAGCGTGTAGACGAGCACCAGCGCTCCAGCGCCCCAGATCCAGATCAGCCCCATATAGCGGGCCGTCACGCTTTCGATCCTGCTGGCGGCGGCGCCGGCGGCGATCAAGGTGCGCCGCTCACTGAGGGCCACGGCGACCAGCAGAAGATTGACGATGCCGGCTGCGCCGAGAAGCGCGAGCGGCTCCCGCGTGTCTGCGGCATAGACGGCGCCAGCGAGACCGAGCCCGAGGATGAGCGCCCACGAGATGACGGAGTGCGTGGTCATGTCAGCATGGTCCCTTCCCCGTCCCGGCGTGTGCCGCCGGTCTTACCCTCGGCGCGTCTTACACTCGGTGCGTCTTACACCGGGGGCGGGAGGCGCTGCAATGGACCGCGCGCCCTTCCGGGCCTCAGACCGCGCCGAGGCACCACGCCAAAATACCCTTCTGAGCGTGAAGGCGGTTCTCAGCCTCGTCGAAAACCACCGATTGCGGACCTTCCAGCACGCTTTCCGAGACCTCATGGCCGCGATAGGCGGGCAGGCAGTGCATGAAGATCGCGCCGTCGTTGGCCTTGGCCATCAGGGCATCGTCGACCGCATAGGGCTTCAGGATCTGCTTGCGGCGGGCGGCATCGGTCTGTCCCATGGAGACCCAGGTGTCGGTGACGATGCAGTCGACGCCGCGGACCGCCTTGACGGGATCTGTCATGATCGTGACGTTGGCCTTCTCGCGGCGGACCCATTCGATCACTTCGGGTTCCGGGCGCAGGGCCTCCGGGGTTGCCACACGCAGCTCGAAGCCAAACTTGGCAGCCGCGTGCATCCATGACGCGGCCACGTTGTTGCCGTCGCCGACCCAGGCGATCGAGCGGCCCTTGATCGGGCCGACGTGCTCCTCGAACGTCATGACATCGGCCATGATCTGGCAGGGATGCGTCAGGTCGGTGAGGCCGTTGATGACCGGCACGGTGGCGTGCTTGGCGAGATCCAGCAGCGTCTCGTGCGAGTTGGCGCGGATCATGATCGCGTCGGCGTAGCGCGACAGAACGCGCGCCGTATCCGCGATGCTCTCGCCGCGGCCGAGCTGCAGATCGTTCTGGTTGAGCATGATCGTCTGGCCGCCGAGCTGGCGCATGGCGACGTCGAACGACACCCGCGTGCGCGTCGACGGCTTCTCGAAGACCATCACGAGGACATCGTCCTCAATGCCCTTGGGACGCAGCTTGGCCGGGACGCGCTTGCCCGCGGCCTTCATGGCATGGGCGGCATCGATGATGCGGCGCAGGGTCTTGGCGTCGATCTCGTCGAGATCCAGAAAATGTCGAATAGCGTTTGCTTTGGCCATGGCGCTTGGGCCGGCTCCGAATTGAGGGTTGAAAAATCAGGTCTTGGATTTCGCCACGCGGCTCAGCGCGCGCGAGAGCCGTTCGACGCCTTCGGCGATGTCTTCGTCCGGCACGTTCAGGGGCGGGAGGAGGCGCACGACGTTGTCGCCGGCGCCGACCAGCAGCAGCTTCTCCGCGAGCGCCGCAGACACGACCTCGGGTGGCGGAACCGTCAGCTTGAGGCCGGCGAGAAGACCCTGGCCGCGAATTTCGGTCACGAGGTCCGGGAACTGGTCCTGGAGGCGGGCAAGACCCTGGCGGAGGCGCAGCGCCTTCTGCTGCACGGCTTCGAAGAAGCCCGGCGCCAAGACGATGTCGAGCACGGCATTGCCGGCCGCCGTCGCCAGCGGATTGCCGCCGAAGGTCGAGCCATGCATGCCCGGCGTCAGACCCTGAGCGGCCCGCTCGGTCGCCAGCACGGCGCCCAGCGGAAAGCCGCCGCCGATGCCCTTCGCAACGGCCATCAGGTCCGGCGTGACGCCCGCCCATTCGTGCGAGAAGAAGCGGCCCGAGCGGCCGACGCCGGTCTGGACCTCGTCGAAAATGAGCAGGATGCCCGCCTCGTCGCAGAGCGCGCGCAGGCCGGCGAGATAGTCGGCCGATCCAACATGGACGCCGCCCTCGCCCTGGACCGGCTCGACCATGACGGCCGCGGTTTCCGCCCCGACGGCGGCGCGGACCGCTTCGAGATCGTTGAAGAGGACGTGGTCGAAGCCCGGCATGTCGGGGCCGAAGCCTTCGAGGTATTTCGGATTGCCGGCAGCCGCCAGCGTCGCCAGCGTGCGGCCGTGGAAGGCGCCGTGGCAGGTGATGATGCGATTGCGCTCGGGGTTGCCGGCCACCGCATGGAAGCGGCGCGCGGCCTTGATGACACCCTCGCAGGCTTCCGCGCCGGAATTGCAGAAGAAGACCTTGTCGGCGAACGTTGCGTCCACGAGACGGCCGGCCAAACTCTCCTGGCCCGCCACGCGATAGAGATTGGAGGTGTGCCAGAGCTTTTCGGCCTGGTCCTTCAGCGCGGCGACGAGGTGAGGGTGGGCATGGCCCAGCGCGTTGACGGCGACGCCCGACCCGAAATCGAGGTAGCGCTCGCCGGTCTCGGTTTCCAGCCACGCGCCATCGCCGCGGGCGAAGACGATATCCTGTCGCGCGTATGTGCTCATGACCGCAGGCGACGGGCCTTTCGAGGCACCCGTTTGGCTAGCGGCCGAGGCTGTGAGGGGTTTGGACATGGTGCCCATCCCGCTCCCCCAAAAAAGACGAAAGCCGCCCTCCCGGCGGCCACGCGAAAGCAGGCGTGATAAGGGAACGGCCGTCTAAAGTCAACGTAATCCAGGATTTGGCGGGGGCGGCGCACGTCCGCGCAGGCGAGCTACCTGTTTCGTCCGCCAGCAGATCAACTTCTTGGCGGGCAAGACAATTAATTGCGGGGACAGCCGGGTTGATCCAGTAACCGTGGGGATAGGGCGACTCAGTCTGTGGCGATAGCGCCACTCGTCCCCTGTCAACACCCCCCTTTTCGAAAGCCGCGGCTTGTACAAGAAATTCAAGTTATTGTAGGTTAACGGCATCCAGACACGACATGTCGCGCTTATCAGCGGCTGGTCGGGTGTTCCACGTCTGGCCTGCGTTCGGACCTTGTATATCAACGGCTTAAGCCGCGGTCCGCCTCTAGTTCCTGCGTCATCATCAGTTCGCGTTGCGGGTAGCAGCAGCTCCGCTCACGCTTGGCGTGTGTTTCATCACGCGCCTTGCCGGAGTAGCCGCCGCTTTCTCGTGCGCCTTGCCTGTCCCGGGTCGTCAGCCCGGAGGGCCCACCTTTGGGGAGCGCAGATACAATGGCTTGGAACGACGAACGCGTCGATCTCTTGAAAAAGCTCTGGTCGGAAGGACTTTCCGCCAGCCAGATCGCCGGACGCCTCGGCGGCGTCACCCGCAACGCCGTGATCGGCAAGGTGCATCGGCTTGGGCTTTCCGGCCGCGCGACCACCTCGCGCATGAAATCACACCGTCCCCGCGCCCGCGCCGCCACGGCTGCCGGCGCCCGGCGGATGCAGCAGACCAAGCGTTTCGCCCAGCAGGGCAACCCGGCGCTCCGCGCCCTCTACCAGCCCGAAGCCGAGCCTTACACGCCGCAGGCCGAAGAGCTCGTCATTCCGCTGAAGGAGCGCCGTACGATCCAGACGCTAACGGAGTGCAGCTGCCGCTGGCCGATCGGCGATCCGCAGGCCGCGGACTTCCACTTCTGCGGCAAGAACAAGGTCAACGGGCTGCCGTACTGCGAATTCCATGCGCGCCGCGCCTTCCAGCCGCCGCAGCCGCGCCGCCGCGAGCGCGAGATCGAACGCCTGCCGGCGCTCGTCGCGGCATCCAGCAAGGAGTCGGCTGACGCCTAAGCCAGACTTTCGAAGTTTGGGGGCAAAGTTTGCGGGGGGACAGGTCGGGCATGCCGGGGGGCGTGCCCGACCTTCTTTTTGGCAGCCGTCAGATGGGAGGCGCGCGCAGGCGGGCGGCGTGGAGGGCGTCCTTGAGCGCGAGCGCAAAATCGCGCCGCTCGTCGTCGTTAAGCAGGCGGGCGAATTCCAGCTCGCGGCCGTGCGAGGCGAGCTTCAGATGCGTCCTCCCATCCGGCCACTCGCTGAACAGGACCCGCACCCAGTAGGGATTGAACTCGAAGGCGCGGGTTTTGCCGGACGCTGAAACCTGTTTCAATGTCAGGACGTTGGGTGTCAGCTCCACCAGCTCGTAGGCGCGCGCGGCGCGGTAGTTGAGCTTGAAGGCGATATAGACCAGCAGCACGTCGAGGCCAAAGAACCCCGTCACGGGCCACGCGCCCATGACGAGAAACACCATCCCGGTCACGAAGCTCGCGCCGCCGATGGCCAGCATCAATATCAGGAAGCCCTTCGGCTCCAGCGAGCGGTGGGGGTGGAGAAGGGCGCGAAATACACTCGCGTCTGCGGGCGCGGGTCCACTACTATCCATCGGCAGAGCCTACCTTCGAGATCGATCTTGTCAAAGCGCCCCTCAGTCCCCGATCGTTCCCCGACGACCCTCCGACAGCGTAAACCCACCGCAAAGCCGGCCAAGGGGCGAGCCCGGGGACGATTGTCCTCGGACGAAATCGCGGAGATTTTCAGGCGCTTCGCGGCGGCCAACCCGGAGCCCAAAGGCGAACTCGAATACAGCAATCCGTTCACGCTGCTGGTCGCGGTGGTGCTCTCGGCGCAGGCGACGGACGCCGGCGTGAACAAGGCGACGCGGGCGCTGTTTCAGTCGGCCGATACGCCGGCCAAGATGCTCGCGCTCGGCGAGGACGCCGTGCGCGCCCACGTCAAGACGATCGGGCTGTTTCGCGCCAAGGCCCGCAACGTCGTTCTGCTCAGTGACAAGCTCATCCGCGAGTTCGGCGGCGAAGTTCCGCAAGATCGCGACGCGCTCGAAACGCTACCGGGCGTGGGGCGCAAGACGGCCAACGTGGTCATGAACGTCGCGTTCGGCGCGGCCACGATGGCCGTCGATACCCATGTGCTGCGGGTTTCGAACCGTACCGGGCTTTCGGACGGCGCGACGCCTCTGCTGGTCGAGGCCGACCTTCTCGTTCGGATCCCGCCCAAATACGGCGTTCCGGCCCATCACTGGCTGATTTTGCACGGGCGCTACGTGTGCAAGGCGCGCAAGCCGGAGTGTCCCGCGTGCCTAATCCGGGACATCTGCCGATACCCCGCCAAGACACTCGATTAATCACGTTGTCATTGCGGGCAGCTAACTTCGGCGGGATTTACCAGTCGTCAACCACGGGTGTGAACATTTCCGCATCCGGCCACCTCATTAGCCGGGCTTAAATTCGTCAGTCTGCATACTGAGATGAAATGACGAGACGCCTCTGCGCGTCGGTCGCCCGGAGATCCGTAGTCCACATGTCGTCCCGAACTCAATCGGACGCTCAGTCCACCATCCCGGGCGCCGTAACGGCGACCGACACAGAGCGCCTTGTCGAACAGGCGAACAAGCTGTCGACGCTCAACGCCTGGTTCGAGGTGGCGCTGAACAACATGGCGCGTGGGTTGTCGATGTTCGACGCCAACAACCAGCTCATCGTCTGCAACGCGCTTTACCGCGAGATCTACGACCTGCCCGAGTCCCTCACGACGCCGGGCACGCCGCTTTCGAAAATCATCGCCTTCCACGCCGCGCGCACGGGCTCGGCCAATACCGCCGAGGAGCTGCAGCGGCAGAAAAACTGGATCGATCAACACAGCGAAGAGCTTCGTCACGGCAAGACGTTCACCCATACGCAGCACCTGCAAAACGGCCGCATCGTGCTGGTGACCAATCAGCCGCTCGCCGACGGCGGCTGGGTCGACATCCAGGAAGACATCACCGAGCGCACGCTGGCCGAGGAGCGCATCGCGTGGCTGGCACGCCACTGCCCGCTGACGGAGATCGCCAACCGGTTCCATCTGCGGGAACGGCTCGAACTCGAGATCGAACGCCTGCGCCCGAACGAACGCCTCGCCGTCCATCTTGTCGACCTCGACCACTTCAAACAGGTCAATGACACGCTGGGCCATGCGACCGGCGACGCCGTGCTGAAGGCTGTCGCCAAACGCATGTGCTCGACGGTGCGCGATACGGATTTCGTCGGCCGCCTTGGCGGCGACGAGTTTGCGATCATCCAGAAGGAGGTCATCGACGAGGATCAGGCCGCGAGCCTCGCCGGCCGGCTGGTCAAGATCCTCAATGCGCCGTATCGCGTGCTCGGAGCGAGCACCGGTATCGGGGCCAGCATCGGCATCGCGATCTGCCCGGACCACGGCTCCGATCCCGATACGCTGCTGCAGCGCGCCGATACCGCCCTCTATCGCGTCAAGTCCTGCGGCCGCGGCAACTGCTCGATCTATCAGTCGCTCGACGAACAGGTCGCACGCGAGCGCATCGAGCTGCAGGCAGACCTGCTCGAGGCCCTGAAGCGCAATCAGCTCGTGCTCCACTATCAGCCGGTCGTCGACGTTGCAGCCGCGACGGTCACCGGATGCGAGGCGCTGATGCGCTGGCAGCATCCGAAGCTCGGCCTGCTGCCGCCCTCGGTGTTCATTCCGATCGCCGAAAAAACCGGATTGATCGGCGAGATCGGCGAATGGGCGCTGCGCCGCGCGTGCAAGGACGCGGCTGGCTGGACGTCGCACATCACCGTCGCCGTCAACCTTTCATCGTTTCAGTTCGTGAAAGGGGACCTCGCCGCCATCGTCAAGAAGGCGCTGAAGGCGTCGCGCCTCGAGGCCAAGCGTCTTGAAATTGAGATTGCGGAGTCTGCGCTGCTGAAGCGTGAACTGCATACGCTGGACGTGCTCAGGGATCTCAAAGCACTCGGCGTGCGCCTGGTGCTCGACGACTTCGGAACCGGCTTCGCGTCGCTCGGCTATCTGCAGAATTTCTCGTTCGACAAGATCAAGATCGACCGTTCCCTCATCACCGACCTCGCGGGGCGCCGGGACAAGATGGCTGTCGTGGGCGCGGTGACCGGGCTCGCGCGTACGCTGGGCATCGGTCCCGTGGCCGAAGGTGTCGAACTGATGGAAGAGCTCGAAGGCGCCGCCTTCGCCGGGTGCACGCAGATGCAGGGCTTCTATTTCAGTGAAGCCGTGCCTTGCGAGGACGTCGATCGCACGGTGGCCGACTGCCAGGTCAAGCTGGCCGGATATCCGAAATAGCCTGACCGGACTTGTGCGGCGGTCCCGGCGCGGCGAACCGCTGGCCCGTCAAGACGCTTTCGCCGCGCTTCTGTCGGCGCGGACGGCAATGCCGGCCTTGGCCATGTGCTCCTTCGCCTGGCCGATGGTGTAGGTGCCGAAGTGGAAGATCGACGCAGCGAGCACGGCGCTCGCATGCCCGTTCTTCACGCCGTCGACCAGATGATCCAGCGTGCCCACGCCGCCCGAGGCGATGACGGGAACCGATACGGCGTCGGATACCGCGCGCGTCAGCGCGATGTCGAAGCCGGCCTTGGTGCCGTCGCGGTCCATGGAGGTCAGCAGGATCTCGCCCGCGCCCAACGCCACGACTTCGCGCGCATAGTCGATCGCGTCGAGACCGGTCGGCTTGCGGCCGCCGTGCGTGAAGATTTCCCAGCGCGGCGCCTCGCCCTCGGCCGACACGCGCTTGGCGTCGATGGCGACCACGATGCACTGGGCGCCGAATTTCTCCGAGGCTTCCTTCACAAACGCGCGGTTGGTCACCGCCGCCGTGTTGATCGAGACCTTGTCGGCGCCGGCTTCCAGGAGCTTCCTGATGTCGTCCACGGTGCGCACGCCGCCGCCGACCGTCAGCGGCATGAAGCAGCGTTCGGCCGTGCGCTCGACCACGTCGAAGATGACATCGCGGGCTTCGTGGGAGGCGGTGATGTCGAGGAAGCAGAGCTCGTCCGCGCCAGCCGCGTCGTAGGCGGCGGCGGCTTCGACCGGGTCGCCCGCATCGACGAGATCGACGAAGTTCACGCCCTTGACGACGCGGCCGTCCTTCACGTCCAGGCAGGGGATGATGCGGGTTTTCAGCATGGCGCTTGGATTACCTCGCCTTGGATTTCAGAAGCGCGAGGGCTTCGGCGGGATCGATGCGGCCGTCGTAAAGCGCGCGGCCGGTGATGGCGCCTTCCAGCATCGCATACTCCGGGCGGAGCAGCGCTTTCACGTCGTCAATGGAGGCGAGGCCGCCCGAGGCGATGACGGGAATGCTCGTCGAGCGTGCGAGTTCGGCCGTCGATTCCAAGTTCAGGCCCTTGAGCACGCCGTCGCGGTCGATGTCGGTATAGATGATGGCCGCGACGCCGGCGTCCTCGAAGCGGGAGGCCAGCTCGATGGCCGTCAACTCCGACGTTTCCGCCCAGCCCTCGACCGCGACCTTGCCGCCCTTGGCGTCGATGCCGACGGCGATGCGGCCCGGGAAGCGCTTGCAGGCGTCGCGCACGAACGCGGGATCGCGCACGGCGGCGGTGCCGAGGATGACGCGGCGGATGCCGCGATCGAGCCAATTCTCGACGGTCGCCAGATCGCGGATGCCGCCGCCGAGCTGGGCCGGCATTTTAATCGCCTTCAGGATGGCGTCCACGGCAGCCGCGTTGACCGGGCGGCCTTCGAAGGCGCCATTCAGGTCGACGATGTGCAGGTAGGAGAAGCCCTGCTGCTCGAAGGTGCGCGCCTGGGCTGCCGGATCGTCATTGAAAACGGTCGCTGCGTTCATGTCGCCGAGCTTCAGGCGGACGCACTGGCCGTCCTTCAGGTCGATCGCAGGAAATAGGATCACGTTGGGGGGTTCCTCGAAGGGCGGGGCAGCCGCCATCAGATTGCTACGTTTGGGCCCGATCAATAGATATTGCCGCCAAGCGTCAAGTCCGTGTGTTGCATCATGCCGATCACCATTCCGCTCGCGACCGTCTCCCGATCATCCCGCTCCACGTTGAGCGAGGCGGATGCGGTCGACATCTGGATCGCGCGGTGGCTCAAGATCCGCAGGCGCGACCTCATCGGCCGCTACGGTTGCGACCCGCGGCGCCTCTACGAGATCTGGCAGGAAGAACGCTTCGCGGGGAGCCGCGACAAGGCGCTGTCGGTGTTCCTCGAACGCTTTCCGTCGCTCGCCGACCGGATCGACCCGGGGCCACATGTGCGCATGTCGAAAGCGGCCCATCCGGACCAGATGCGGTTCTTCGAGTAGCTGCCAAGGCCGCTATACACCACATGCAGCATTATGCCGTATTGTGTTGATTTTCCTTATATGTTTTAGCTTGTTCCCAACTCGCCCGTAGCGGATCCGGCGCTTGCGCCGGCAACCACCGCCACGGTCTCAACGCGCGGTTACCCTCAAGAGAACAAAATTCGAACGGACTCTGGACGTGGTGAGCGACTCATGCCACGTTCCCCCTACGTTCTCACCGCGTCCGACCCCCTCCTCCTCGCCCAATGGAGAGCCCCCAATGCGCACCTATCTGATCTCTTACGAACTCGCCAAGCCCCACCTCCTCAAGCACGTCGTCGCCCAGGCCATCATGGCCGCCGGCCAGAGCTGGGCGCGCCCGCTCGAGCAGACCTGGTACGTGCGCACCGAGGAAAGCGAGGAAGCGCTGGAGGCCAAATTGACGCGCATCCTCGATACCGACGACGGGCTGCTCATTCAGCGTGTGAAGGAAGACGCCGTGCTGACCAACACCTCCGTGCGCTGGTTCAAGCAGCGCCAGGGTGGCGTGGAAATCACCGCGGATTCCAACATCATCGCGTTCCCGATGGCGCCTGCCGGGCCGACCGACGAGCCGGAACTGCCTTTCGCAGAAGCCTGCTGAAACCGAAGCACGCTCGAAAACGTAGAGAGACTTAGCAGTTCGGGTGTCCCTCCCCCCCCCCCCGCATTCGTTCTGCTCCTAAGGGAGGCTTTCGAGCCTCCCTTTTTTTTGTGGCCGCGCGGCTGTGATAAAAAATGTCGGGGTCGGCCGTCTCCGTTCGTCGTTCCGGCGAAGCGGGCCGGCTGACGCGTCCGCGCTTTCCGACTGGGAGGGAAATATCGATGCGCTTCATGATCATGGTCAAAGCCACCGCCGATTCCGAAGCGGGCGTCCTGCCGACCGAAGAGCTCGCGTGTCCGATGGCGGATTATCACGAGGAGATGGCCAAGGCGGGCGTGCTCATCGACGGCAGCGGGCTCAAGCCGACGTCCAAGGGCTTTCGGCTGCAATATGCGGGCGACAAGCGGATCGTGATCGACGGGCCGTTCACCGAGACCAAGGAAGTCATCGCCGGCTATTCGCTCATCAAGGTCAACTCGGTCGAGGAAGCGCTTTACTGGTTCAAACGCTTCCCCAATCCGCATAACGCCGACTGCGAAATCGAGATGCGGCAGCTCTACGAGCTGGAGGACTTCGGACCGCTCGAGTCGATGGACCGGTTCCGGGAGTTGGGCATGGGCGGCGCGGAGAAGAAGGCCTAGGCCCAAACGGACCTGCGCCGGGTAATGCTCCAACCGACCCACCTGTCATCCTAGGCCTTGTGCCTAGGATCCATGTCTCTGGGCGGGAACGCGGGAGAAAGACAGGACCGTTCGCCCGTGTGGCACAATGGGTCCTCGGGACAAGCCCGAGGATGACAAGTTGGTCGGCCGCAACATCCAACGACCGTCGGATCTGCTGCAGCTTGCGTGGGTCCCGACCGTCCATGCGAAGCATGGCTGCGCCATGACGTCGGGATGACGTTAGTTTGGTCACATCGTCGCTTGGATATTCGAGCATTGGATGTCGTCGTACCGCCATCCTTCTTTCCGTCATGCCGGCGAAGGCCGGCACCCACGCAAATCTCAGCTCGCACGACGGTCCAGTACCTCGCGGACAAATTTGTGGCGTTGCGCTGTGGGCGCTATGCGTTCAGAAAATCGCTGGCCTTGAAGAGCGACTGGAAGGGAATGCCGGCCTTCTCGTAGAGCGCGGCGGCGCCTTCCTCGCGATCCAGGATCGAAATGACGAGCGTGATCACCGCGCCGGCTGCCGTGAGGGCTTCCACCGCCTGCATGGCCGAGCCGCCCGTGGTGGTCACGTCCTCGACGATGACGACGCGCTTGCCCTTCACGTCTGAAAGACCGTCGATCAGCTTCTTGGTGCCGTGGTCCTTGACCGTCTTGCGGACGAAAAAGCCCGGCAGCGGGCGGCCCGCGCGGCGGCTGACGATCGAGACCGGCGTGATGAGCGGCACGGCGCCCATTTCGAGGCCGCCCACGATGTCGGCTTCGACATCTGCGAGGCGCGCATAGATCAGCTCGGCCAGCAGCTCCGCGCCCTCGGGATCGAACATCGAGGGCTTCATATCGAAGTAGTGGTCGCTCTCCTTGCCGGACGCGAGCACGATGAAGCCGCGCACGAAGGACTTCGATTTGATGATGTCATAGAGGCGCGCGCGGGCGCCGGCTGGGCTGGTCATGAGTGGCTTCCAAGCTGAGATTTATTGCTGATAGACGGCTGCCGCGCGCGCGTCCACCCGGCTAGTGCACCTTTTGCCTCGCTAGGTGGCGGAGGAGTTCAATCGCTCTAACTGGAATTCCCTTTTGAATCGGACCCGAAGGTGTGTGTTTCCACCTATTTCAAAAGGTCTTCGAAGGACATTTCCGGAGGGCCAATCCAAATTCCGTTACCCACAAATGCCGGCTTTCTAGGCGCATCTGGCATGAACTCAAAAGGCATTCCAAATTCAAAACTTAGCAGAGTCCCGTGGACTACATCTATTTGCCACTTCATCTCTTCGAGAAGCCCGCGTCCCTCGATGTCTTCTACGCCATCCAACCCGAGGAGGCATGCACACGGGACTTCAGTCCCTAACGGCGGAGAAGTCTCAAGTGGACAGACCTGAAACAGTTTTCCGTCGTATGCTGCCTTGAGCACAGGAAACGGATCGATCAACTCATGTGCCGGGATTCTGTGAATGCATGAAGCATGTCCCTCGCTATACTTCGCTCCGTTCATTGTGGGAATCAACGCACGGTGCTTATCCATGTTGTCTAATTGGGAGAGTGCATAGAGGCGAGAAGCACCGCCTTTAAATGGTTGGCTAGCCTCAATCAAGGACAGCACATTTTCGCCTGCACGGTGCGCCTGGGATTTTTCTAAGGCGTACTCCCTGGAACGACGTCCCTTACCGCCCTCCCAAAAAGGAAAGCAAGTACGAGTGACGTCCACGCTGGGATCGGCATCTCGCACAATCTCGCACATCATAATGTCCAAGGCAGATCGTAGGTTGTGAACAATATCTCCTACGATCGGAGCCATTTCCTCCGGGACAGGGATTCTAACGCGTGAAACGAGAGCCGCGATGGCAAAATCAGAAGAATACAGACCGGCGAATCTCTCCGACCAAAGGCAGCTTTCCCAAACTAAAACTACAGGATTTAAAGCCAAATATGCTTCGACACCTCGCCTAAGTTCCTCGAGATGGCTTTCGGCGCGCTTAACTTTCAGATGCGAGGCGATAAATTTCGATGGCTTAAGCGACATTCACCCACCTTGATCACTTGAAGCCTTAGTACTGCCCGGGAAAAACGTCCCTGACACGGCAACGACGGCCCTGACGGGTTGGCCATGCTCGCATTTTAGTGACGGGCTAATTTCCGCAGAGGCCTACGGCGTCCACTTCAGGAAGTTGGCGATAAGGGCGAGGCCGAGGGTCTGGCTCTTCTCGGGATGGAACTGCGTGCCGGCCACGTTGTCCTTGGCGACGAGGGCCGTGACGCGCCCGCCGTAGTCCGTTTCGGCGACGACGGCTGAGCGGTCAGCCGGGACGAAGTGATAGGAATGCACGAAATAGGCGTGCAGGCCGTCCGGCCCGGTCGGAATGCCGGCGAGGAGTGCGTGCGGCGTTTTCACGTCGAGCGTGTTCCAGCCCATGTGCGGGATCTTGAGCGACGGGTCAGAGGGTTCGATCGCGCGGACCTCGCCGGCGATCCAACCGAGACCCTGGGTGGTTTCGAATTCCAAGCCGCGGGAGGCGAGCAGCTGCATGCCGACGCAGATGCCGAGGAAGGGTCTGCCCTTGCCATGCACCGTTTCTTCGAGCGCGGCGGTCATGCCGGGAACGGCTTCGAGCCCGCGCTTGCAATCGGCGTAGGCGCCCACGCCCGGCAGCACGACGCGGTCGGCGGTGCGCACATCGTCCGCCTTCGCGCTGACGATAATCTCGGCGTTCGCACCGGATTCGCGCGAGGCGCGCTCGAACGCCTTGGCGGCCGAGTGCAGGTTTCCGGACCCGTAATCGATGATGACGACGCGTTGCATGCTGCTCAGTGCTTGAGTGCGAATTTGCTGCGGAGACGGGCTGACAGCCCATCGAGCGACCGCTGAACGCGGCTGGCGGTGTCGTCACGCGTATTACGAGGGGACGGGATAGCACCGTCGTGGCCCGACGACGCGACTGTCGCCGACGGCAGCCAACTTTCGAAGAACCGCCGCTCGGCCTCATCCTCGCCCGCGCCATTGACCGTCGCGATCTCACGCCAGCCGGCGCGCGAGAGCGACCAGCGGCGAAGCTCGCTCATCTCCAGGCCGACGACGATGTTGAGAAGCAGCATGGCCCAGCCGATCCAATCCGGCCGGGCGCCGAGCGCCTGCAGCGCGGCACCCAACACCGTCGCGATGACGAGATAGAGCGCAAGCGCGCGCCATTCGCCACGGAACAGCAGATAAAGCGGCCCGAAGATCGCCGCCAGCCACGAGAAGCCGTCGCGAATGAAGACGAGGTTTTCGGCGAGCTCTTCTTTCGACGCAGGCTTCTCCCGCGGCTCGTGGACCGTATAGGCGGCCATGCGCGACGGCCGGGCGATGAGCGCTCCAAGCATCAGGCCAGCATCCCTTTGGTTGACGGAACGCGGCCCGCCTGGCGCGGATCGAGCGCGACGGCTGCCCGCAAAGCGCGCGCGACGCCCTTGAAGCAGGTCTCGGCGATGTGATGGTTGTTGTCGCCGTAGAGGTTCTCGATGTGGAGCGTGATGCCGGCGTTCTGCGAGAAAGCCTGGAAGAACTCGCGGAACAGCTCCGTGTCCATCTCGCCGATCTTCGGCTGCGAGAAGGCCACCTTCCAGATCAGGTAGGGCCGGCCGGAGACGTCGAGCGCGACGCGCGTCAGCGTCTCGTCCATTGGGAGATGCACGTCGGCGTAGCGCGTGATGCCCTGCTTGTCGCCAAGCGCCTTCGCCACCGCCTGGCCGAGCACGATGCCGACGTCTTCCGTCGTGTGATGGAAATCGATGTGCAGGTCGCCTTTGGCTTCGAGCTTGATGTCGAGGAGGCCATGGCGTGCAAGCTGCTCCAGCATGTGATCGAGGAAGCCGACGCCGGTCACAATGTCGAACGTGCCGGTGCCGTCGAGATCGACGGTCGCGTTGATCTGCGTTTCCTTGGTTCTGCGGGAGATGGTCGCTTGCCGCTTCACGTGGTGTCCTCATCCAATCCGAAACCCGGCTCAACCCGGCATGTCGCGATAGAGCCTTGATTATACTCCAACACACCCCAGGTATCCGGTCGCCTGCGGCCGAAACCGCGGCGGGCGCAATGGCCCGCCATTATTGCGTTGCCGAACCCAAGCGTCTATCAGCTTCAGGGGCCCCGATCCAGTGCGCGCGGCGCGCTCAAGGGCCGTTCATTCGCTCCATTTAGCCCTCCCTCTCCTTTGGCTCAGGTTTTATGTCCCATCCTGCGAACTCGACGACCGACGGCGCTTCCTGGCATGCCACCACCATCCTGACCGTCCGCAAGAACGGCCGCGTGGTGATTGCCGGCGACGGACAGGTGAGCCTTGGCGCAACGATCATCAAGGCCAACGCTAAGAAGGTGCGTCAGCTCGGCAAGGGTGGCGTCATTGCCGGGTTCGCGGGCGCGACCGCTGATGCGTTTACCCTGTTCGAGCGGCTCGAGGCGAAGCTCGAACAATATCCCGGACAGCTCATGCGGGCGGCGGTGGAACTGGCGAAGGACTGGCGGACGGATCGCTTCCTGCGCCGCCTCGAAGCCATGATGATCGTCGCGGACCGCGACACCACGCTCGTGCTGACCGGAACGGGCGACGTGCTCGAACCAGCGCAACACGTCATGGGCATCGGCTCGGGCGGGATGTATGCGCTGGCGGCCGCGCGCGCGCTGCTCGATCAGCCGCTCGATGCGGAGGCCATCGCGCGCAAGGCGATGGCGATCGCGGGCGAGATCTGCGTCTACACCAACGACAATCTGGTCGTCGAAAGCCTGCCGTCCTCGGTTTAGCCCCTTTCACGCGGCGGGCTTTGGCTGCGTTCTCCCTATCGGAGCACTTCCATGGGTTGGATTTATCTGTTGCTTGCCGGCTTGCTCGAAATTGGCTTCACGACGGCGATCCGCTTCACGGAGGGCTTCACCAAATTCTGGCCGGCGGCGCTCGTGCTGTTGCTCGCGGCCGCGAGCATCTATTTCGTCGCCCAGGCGACGCTGACGATCCCGCTCGGAACGGCTTACGCCATCTGGGGGGCATTCGGCGCCGTGGCGACGGCCGTGGTCGGCATCTTCTATTTCGGCGAGCCGGTGACGTTCTGGCGCCTCTTCTTCATTTCGATGATCATCGGTTCCAGCGCCGGATTGAAGCTCGTCGAGTAGATGTCCAGGGGAGGACGGAGATCACATGATCCGGGACGAGCATATCAATGCGGCCGTGGCGCAGGGCATCCTGACCTCGGACCAGGCTATACGGCTGCGCGAACTCGCGCGCGATGCGTCGGCGGAATTGGATGACCGCGACTCTATCCCTGATCCCGACGACGAGAAGTTCAGGTTGATCGGCGGCTTCAACGACGTGTTCGTCACCATCGGCGTGGGGCTACTGATCGCCGCGCTGTTCGGGCTCGCGCGCGTGCTCGAATTCACTCCTGGCTTCTCGGTGCTCGCGCTCGTATCGGCGTGGGGCTTGTCCGAGATCTTCTCGCGGCGGATGCGGCTTGCGCTGCCCTCCATCGTGCTG
The DNA here is from genome assembly GCF_051860585.1 of Hyphomicrobium sp. Lineage (GTDB taxonomy): Bacteria > Pseudomonadota > Alphaproteobacteria > Rhizobiales > Hyphomicrobiaceae > Hyphomicrobium_C. The sequence goes on along the minus strand of NZ_JBHYDS010000008.1, from coordinate 134,237 downwards.
GCCTTCATGTTCGCGGGCGCGGCTGCGCTTCTCGGGGGATCGCTGGCGGGAAGCGCATTCACGGCGATGGGCCTGGAGAGCGACGCGGCCGCATCCTGGTCCTTCGTCGCCGGTTCCGTCTCGGCTGCCCTTGCCGCTCTCTTGCACGACCGTCGCTTCCAAGTGCCGATCGACACCGCCTTAGCCGCCGGCTCCGCGATCTGCGGCGTGCTTCTTGCGCTGAATGCGGCCCTCCCATCGTGGTCGGAGAGCCTTTCCGTCGCGCTCACCGCCCTGTTCGGCCTCGCCGTGTTCGTCGCGGCACAGCGCATCGACGCCACCGACCCGGCGCGCGTCACGCGCCGGTCCGACGTCGCTTTCTGGCTGCACATGCTTGCGGCGCCCATGATCGTGCGCTCTGTGATGCCGCTCGCTACAGGCGGCACCACGGAAATCGACGCCCTTCGCGCCGTGTTCATTCTGGCCGTTTTCGCCTTCCTCGGCCTGGTCGCGCTGGTGATCGACCGGCGCGCGCTGCTCGTCTCGGGGCTCACGTACGCCGGCATCGCCATCGCCTACCTGCTCTCGCAGAGCGTCGAGCAGGAGGGGCTCGGCCTTTCGCTGACGCTGCTCAGCCTCGCCGCGCTGGTGCTCGCCCTTTCGGCCGGCTGGCGGTCGCTGCGCCGGACAATCGTGCCGCGCCTGCCGCTGGGCCGCTGGCGCTCCCACATTCCCCTACCCACCTGACGGGTTCCCTTGCCCACTTGACGGAAAGTCCCATGACCAATTTCTCCCCGCGCGAAATCGTCTCCGAGCTCGACCGCTATATCGTCGGGCAGGGCGACGCCAAACGCGCCGTCGCCATCGCGCTTCGCAACCGGTGGCGCCGCCAGCAGCTCGAAGGTCCTCTCAAGGAAGAAGTGCTGCCGAAGAACATCCTGATGATCGGGCCGACCGGCGTCGGCAAAACCGAGATCTCGCGCCGCCTCGCGAAGCTCGCGGGCGCGCCGTTCCTCAAGGTCGAGGCGACGAAGTTCACGGAGGTCGGCTACGTCGGCCGCGACGTCGAGAGCATCATCCGCGATCTCGTGGAAGTCGGCCTGGCGCTCGTGCGCGAGGCGCGGCGCAAGGAAGTGCGCGCGCAAGCCGAAAAGAGCGCCGAGGAGCGCGTGCTCGACGCGCTCGTGGGGCCCACCGCGTCACCCGGCACGCGTGAATCCTTCCGCAAGCGGCTGCGAGGCAATGAGCTCAACGACAAGATCATCGAAGTCCAGGTCGCGGATGCCGGCGGGGCCAACATGCCGATGTTCGACCTTCCCGGCATGCCCGGAAGCTCGGTCGGGGCGATCAACATCGGCGACATGCTTGGAAAAATGATGGGCGGGCGCACCAAGCCGCGGCGCATCACGGTGAAGGACAGCCACAACCTGCTGATCGCCGAAGAAAGCGACAAGCTGATTGATACCGATCAGATCACCACCGAAGCGGTGCACGCGGTCGAGAACAACGGCATCGTATTTCTCGATGAGATCGACAAGATCTGCTCGCGCGGCGAGACGGGGCGCTCCGGCGCCGAGGTTTCGCGCGAAGGCGTGCAGCGCGATCTGCTGCCGCTGATCGAGGGCACGAGCGTTTCCACCAAGTACGGGCCGGTGAAGACGGACCACGTGCTGTTCATCGCGTCGGGCGCGTTTCACGTGGCGAAGCCGTCGGATCTGCTGCCGGAACTGCAGGGCCGCCTGCCGATCCGCGTCGAGCTGCAGGCGCTCTCGCGCGAGGACTTCCGCCGCATTCTGACCGAGCCGGAAGCGAGCCTCATCAAGCAATACGTTGCGCTGATGGCGACGGAAGGGCTCACGATCTCGTTTACCGAGGACGCGATCGACGCGCTGGCGGATACGGCGGTGCTGGTCAACTCCACGGTCGAGAACATCGGCGCGCGGCGCTTGCAGACCGTGATGGAGCGCGTGCTGGACGAGATCTCCTTCGAAGCGTCCGATCGCTCCGGCGATGCGGTCACGGTCGATGCGGCCTACGTGCAGGATCGCGTGGGCGAATTGGCGAAGAATACGGATCTCTCGAAGTTCATTCTCTAGAACGAAAGACTTTGGCGAGAGGCGGGACGCGAATGACAGCTTTGAAATTCATTCTCGGCGGTCTCGCGGGAACGATCGTGGGATGGGTGGCTGCCGCGGCCGCCACGATCCTGCTCGGCGGCTTTTTTGGGCTGAACGAATTCGAAGGTCAGCGCAGCATGACGGCCATCTTCGGCATCGGGCCGCTCGGCGGGCTGGCCGGATTGGTGACGGGCCTCGCGTTGGCGTGGCGCGCCAGCAAACGGCGCGCGTCGCCTTAAACGTTCACACCGTCTTTAACGTTCGCAGCGCCGCCGTCACGATGCCGGCCGGCGTTTGCGTGTTACGGGCTTCCGCGCCGTCACGGCGGCGACGGCCGCGACGGTGGCCGCGATCTCGGCCTGGAGCCAAAGGCGTAAGGCGGCCATCGCGCGGGTTTCCTTCCGGTCGGCCGCCCGCACGACGTAGTACCCGTAGCTCTCGATCGAGACGGCAAACGGGCGCACGAGCCGTCCACTCACCAACGCGTCGCCGGCGATGATCTCGTCAGCGAGCGCGAACCCCTGACCGGCCTCGGCCGCTGGGACCGTCAGGTGCAAGCCGAGCGTCGGGCCTTCGGGCCGGACATCCTGAGAGACGCCCGCCGCCGTCAGCCATTCCATCCAGTAGCGGCGCGTCTCTTCCTGCAGGAGCAGAGCCGCGGGCAGATCGGACGGCGCCCGGATGGATGACGCCTCAAGCAGGGCCGGATTGCACACCGGCGTCATCTGTGTCTGCGCGAGCCGCTCGGCGGCGATGCCGCTCCAAGCTCCGCGGCCATACCGGATCCCGGCATCGGCTTCGCCGCGTGCGAAATCAGCCAGGCGGGTCGTCGACTCCAGCACCAGCTCGATGTCCGGATTGGCGGCCGTGAAGCGGCCCAGGCGCGGAATGAGCCACAGCGCGGCGAACGAGGGCTCGACGCTGACGACCAGCTTCTGAGTGCGACGGCGGCGGCGTCCGGACGCGCTGTCGGTGGCATGGGCCAGAATATCGAAGCCGCGCGTCACCTCTTCGGCGTAGCCCTTGCCGCGCTCGGTCAGCTCGACGCCGCGTCCCGTGCGCACGAACAGCTTGATGCCGAGCCACGCTTCAAGGTCGCGGATGTGGCGGCTGACGGCGGCGTGGGTCACGTTCAGCTCCGCCGCGGCCATCGTGAAGCTCACGTGGCGGGCGGCGGCTTCGAACGCTTTCAGCGCATTGAGAGGAGGCAGGCTTCGCGGCATACGGCATGTAACAATTTCTTACATGCCGTGTAAAGCATTGGCGTTTGTACCGAAACCGCTCGCGGCGCACGGTGCTCCCAACAGTCCGAAAGGAGATCGCCATGCTTCTCGCCATCGAAAGTTTCGTGCGCGTATTCGAAGACCTGCTTACGGGCCGGGCGCATTTGCACACGGGTCGCGACCATCGCTTCGACGCCTTGCCCGCCGCCCATAACGACAACGACGACAGCGACGCGACCACACGTCGCTGGATCGCGGGTCGCAGGTAACGGACACCATCATGAGCTGGATCTATCTCTTGCTGGCAGGCGTGCTCGAAGTCGCCTTTACCACCGCCATCCGCTACACCGACGGCTTCACGCGCCCGCTGCCCATCCTGCTGGTGCTTTCGCTCGCCGCGCTCAGCTTTGCCTGCGTCGCCAAATCGACGGCATCGATCCCGCTCGGGACAGCCTATGCGGTGTGGGGCGGCCTCGGAGTCATCGGCACGGCCAGCGTCGGCATTCTATTCTTCAACGAGCCGGTCGCCGTGGCGCGGCTCGTCTTTCTCACGCTGCTCGTCGCGTCGATCGCGGGATTAAAGCTTTCCGCCGCTTGAGCAGGCCGGGCACGTTCCAGCCTCGTTGCTCTTGTTTTCGCTCCTCGCTTCACGGCTATAGGGCATACCGCACGCGTAGCACATGGCGTAAGACCCCGGCCGCACGCCGTGCTCCAGAGACACCCGCTCGTCGAAGACGAAGCACTCGCCTTGCCACAGGCTCTGCTCGGGCGGGATCTTTTCGAGGTATTTCAGGATGCCGCCTTCGAGGTGATAGACCTCGGGAAAGCCCAGCGAGAGCAAATACGCCGACGCCTTTTCGCAGCGGATGCCGCCCGTGCAGAACATCGCGACGCGCTTGTGCTTCGCCGGGTCCAAGTTGGCCTCGACGAAATCGGGGAACTCGCTGAACGCGGTTGTGCCGGGGTCGACGGCGCCTTTGAACGTGCCGATGCCGACCTCATAGGTGTTGCGCGTATCGACGACGATCACGTCGTCGCGGCTCACCAGCTCGTTCCACTGTTCGGGCGGAACATAGGTGCCGACCTGCTTGCCCGGGTCGGCCTCGGGACGGCGCATGGTCACGATCTCGCGCTTGATCTTGACCCTGAGGTGCCCGAACGGAGCGTTGTCTGCATACGATTCCTTGCTCACCAGATCGGCGAAGCGCGGGTCGGCCCGCAGCCACGCCAGCACGCTGCGGATGGCCGCGTCGGAGCCCGCGATCGTTGCGTTGATGCCTTCCGGTGCGATCAGGATCGTGCCCATGACGGCGCCGTGGCCGCAATGGGCGAACACGGCCTCGCGCAGCGCCTCCGGATCCTCGATGGCGACGAACTTGTAGAATGCTGTGATGGTAACGGACATCGCCACTCTATCGATGCTGCTTTGCTCTCTTGCGTGATGCTTACTTGATGCCGGCCAGTTCGGTCACCGCGCGCTTCATCGCATCGAACACGCCGGGATCGTTCATGGAATGCCCGGCGCCCGGTACGATTTCCAGGCGGCATCCCGGCCAGCGGCGCGAAATGTCGTAAGCCACGCGCGGCGGACACAGGAGATCGTACCGGCTCTGGACGATCACGCCGGGAATGGACCCCAGCCGGGACGCGCCGTCAAGCAGCTGTCCGGGCGCAAGGAAAAAGCTATTGGCGATATAGTGGGCTTCGAGGATCGGCGTCGGCGGGATGCGGCCGGTGTCGGCTGCCCCTTCCGTCAGCGTTGCCGCACCGGGCGAGAACTCCGACAGGATGCGCTCGAACTGGAACCAGCGCCGCGCGGCCGGTCCGTGCACGGCCGGATCGGGGTCGGTCAATCGGACGACGTAGGATTTGAGCGGGTCTTCGCGTTCGCCTTCGGGCAGGGCTGCGGCGAAGCTCGCGTAGAGATCGGGCCGCAACTGCTGCGGGGCGCGCCGGAAGGCCCAATCGACTTCCGCGTCGGTGCCGAGAAAGACGGCGCGAAGCACGAGACCTGCAACACGTTCCGGATGCGTTTCGGCGTAGGCGAGCGCCAGCGTCGAGCCCCACGACCCGCCGACGATCAGCATCTTCTCGAAGCCGAAGTGCACGCGGATACGCTCGATGTCGGCCACGAGGTGCTGCGTCGTGTTGGCGTGGGTGGCGAGATACGGATGGCTGCGCCCGGCGCCGCGCTGGTCGAAGAGCACGGCGTGGACACGCGCGGTGTCGAACAGCAGCCGATGGCCGTGCTGCGATCCGCTGCCCGGCCCGCCGTGCAGAAATAGCGCCGGGATGCCGCCGCGCGTACCGATCTCCTCGGCATAAATCCAATGGCCATCATCGACGTCGAGCATGACGGCGTCGAACGGGCGCGGCATTTCGGTTTGCGGGGGAGACGTCACGGGCGGCAATGGTCCTTTATCGTCCGATTACTCTGAGACAGGGGCAAAGCCCGTGCAAGTGCCCAATTTTCAGCCGCTTCACAGTCGGAACAGTGAGGCCTACCCTCGCGTTACGAACCAACGGAGGGTGATCACCATGCTCATCAATTACGGGTTCGATATCGCTATCAATGTTCCCCAGCCTACCCCGATTATTACGCTTCTCGATATTTGCGATAACCGCCGGACGGATGTGCTGACGGAAAGCGCATTCATGACGACGCCCGAAGTCGCGAACTCGCACTACCGGGATCAGTTCAACAACCGTTGCCGCCGCATGGTGGCGCCGCCGGGGGATTTCCGCTTCACGCTCAATGGCACGATCCGCGATTGGGGCGATCACGACTTCATCGACACAAGCCTGGCCGAGGTGCCGATCCCCGACCTGCCGGACGACGTTATCGTCTATCTGCTCGGAAGCCGCTATTGCGAGACGGACCAATTGAGCGACATGGCGTGGAAGCAATTCGGCAGCGTGACGCCCGGATGGACGCGTGTCCAGGCGATCGTCGACTTCGTGCATGGCCGTTTGAAGTTCGGCTATCCGCATGCGCGCTCGACGCGCACGGCCGCGGAGGCTTACCAGGAGCAGGTCGGCGTCTGCCGCGACTTTGCCCATCTCACGATCGCGCTCTGCCGCTGTCTCAACATTCCAGCCCGCTACGTCAACGGCTATCTCGGTGATATCGGCGTGCCGAAGGATCCCGCGCCGATGGATTTTAGTGCCTGGTGCGAAGTGTATCTCGGCGGGCGCTGGTGCACGTTCGACGCGCGCCACAACAAGCCGCGCATCGGGCGCATCGTCGTGGCGCACGGCCGTGACGCGACGGACGTGCCGCTCTTGCATACGTTCGGTCCGCACGTTTTGACGACGTTCAAGGTCTGGACCGACGAAGTGAGCGAGAAGACGCCGGCCGCCGCGTAGGCGGCCGCGTCCTGGTTCTGCGCGCCGTCTACTGAGACCTCAAACGTCGAGGTTGGCGACGGTGAGCGCGTTTTCCTGGATGAACTCGCGCCGGGGTTCGACGACGTCGCCCATCAGCTTCGAGAAAATCTCGTCCACTTCCGACACGTCGCCGATCTTGACTTGCAGCAGCGTGCGCGCATCGCGGTCGAGGGTCGTTTCCCAGAGCTGCTCCGGGTTCATCTCGCCCAAGCCTTTGTAGCGCTGGAGCGACAGACCCTTGCGTCCGGCCTCATAGATGGCATCGAGCAGCGTGCGCGGGCCGAAGATGGTCAGCGTGTCGTTCTTGCGGCGGAGCTTGGTGCCGAGCCCGTAGACCTCCGCCAGATGGTTGCGCTTCTCGTTCAGGCGGCGGGCATCGAGAGAGGCCAGCAGCGCGCGGTCGAGCGCATGCGCCTCGGTGACGCCGCGGACCTCACGCTTGAGCAGGAAGCCGTCGTTGCCGAAGGTCCCTTCCCAGCCCTTTTCCGTTTCCTCCGCCACTTCGTTGAGCCGCGCGGCAATCATGGCGGCCGTTGCGTTGGCGCCGTCCGACGACTTGACGAGATCCGTATCGAAGGCGCCGGCGATTGCCGCCTGCTCGACGACGAGACGCGAATAGCGCGAATGAAGCTGATCCATCGCGCCGACGATGCCGCGGGCCTGATCGACGATGTCGCGCAGATCCTTGCCGGCGCGCTCTTCGCCTCCGGCCACGAGCACGTTGTCCTCTAGCCCCGAGTCGATCAGGTAATCCTCCAGCGCGCGCTGGTCCTTCAGGTAGGTGCCGCTCTTGCCGCGGCTCACTTTGTAAAGCGGCGGCTGGGCGATGTAGACGTGGCCTTGCGCCACGAGATCGTGCATCTGGCGATAGAAGAAGGTCAGCAGGAGCGTGCGGATGTGGGCGCCGTCGACGTCGGCGTCCGTCATGATGATGATCTTGTGGTAGCGCAGCTTCTTCAGGTCGAAGTCTTCGCGAATGCCGGTGCCGAGCGCACCGATGATGTTCGTGACCTGCTCCGACGACAGCATCTTGTCGATGCGCGCGCGCTCGACGTTGAGGATCTTACCTCGGATCGGCAGCACGGCCTGATACTCGCGCTTGCGGCCCTGCTTCGCCGAGCCGCCTGCCGAGTCACCCTCGACGATGAACAGCTCGGTGTTGATGGGATCGCGGTCCTGGCACTCGGCCAAGCCGCCTGGCAGCCGCAGGCCGTCGAGCGCGCTCTTGCGGCGCGTCAGCTCGCGCGCCTTGCGGGCTGCTTCGCGGGCAAGGGCTGCCTCCACGATCTTGCCGACGATGGTTTTGGCTTCCTTCGGGTGCTCCTCGAACCAAGCCGTCATCTCCTCGAAGACGACGCTCTCGACGACGGGCTTCACCTCGGAGGAGACCAACTTGTCCTTCGTCTGGCTGGAGAACTTCGGGTCCGGCACCTTGACGGAGAGCACGCAGGTGAGGCCTTCGCGCGCGTCCTCGCCGGAGAGATCGACTTTCTCCTTCTTCGAGATGCCGCTGTCGGCCGCGTACTTGTTGATGACGCGGGTCAGCGCGCCGCGGAAGCCCGCGAGATGCGTGCCGCCGTCGCGCTGAGGGATGTTGTTCGTGAAGCAGAGCACGTTCTCGTGGTAGCTGTCGTTCCACCACAGCGCGACCTCGACGCCGACACGATCCTTGTCGGCGAGAATCATGATCGGCTCGGAAATGAGCGCCTGCTTGGACCGGTCGAGATAGCGCACGAACGCGGCCGTGCCGCCGTCGTAGCAGAATTCCTCGCGCTTGATGTCGGCGTGCCGCGCGTCTGTCAGCACGACCTTCGCGCCGGAGTTCAGGAACGCCAGTTCGCGCAAGCGGTGCTCAAGCGTCGCGTAGACGAATTCGATATTGGTGAACGTGTTCGGGCTTGGAAGAAACGAGACCTCCGTGCCGCGGTTGCCGTTGCCTTCGCCCACGACCTTGAGCGGCGCAATCGCGACGCCGTCGTTAAACTCGATCACGTGCTCCTTGCCGTCGCGCCAAATGCGGGCGCGCAACCACGTCGAGAGCGCATTGACGACGGACACGCCGACGCCATGCAGGCCGCCGGACACCTTGTAGGAATTCTGGTCGAACTTGCCGCCCGCGTGCAGCTCGGTGAAGACGATCTCGGCGGCGGAGCGCTTCGGATCCATGTCGTCGTCGTGCTTGATGCCGGTCGGAATGCCGCGTCCGTCGTCGCGTACCGTGCACGAGCCGTCCGGGTTCAGCGTGACCTCGCACGCGTTCGCGTGGCCGGCGAGAACCTCGTCGATGGCGTTGTCGACCACTTCGTAGATCATGTGGTGCAGACCCGACCCGTCGTCGGTGTCGCCGATGTACATGCCGGGGCGCTTGCGCACAGCCTCAAGGCCCTTCAGCATCTTGATGCTGTCGGCGCCGTAGTCTTCGGGAGGCGGGATATTCTTGGCGGGTTGCGCGCTCATTTAGGGCCTGTCGAAACGTGTCTTTTCTATTCGGGCGCACTCTATCACAGCGGCCCCTGCAACGGGGCAAAAAAGCGCCTTTTCAGCGGCTTACACCGCATTAAATTTGTTATGTTTTTCAAGCTGTTGAACAGGTGCGGCGGCAAGGTCGATAGCGTCAGCCGCCCGGCGTCAGCAGACCTTGATCGACACGCCAGAATTGCGCGCTGCCGAGCAAATGAGAAAAGGCCTGATGATCCGTTCCCGTCATCCAGGCCTGCGTGCCGAGCCGCAGCAGTTCGGCGAACAGAGCGCCGCGCCGGTCGCTGTCCAGATGCGCCGTCACCTCGTCCAGCAGAAGCATCGGAGTCATGCCGTCGCGCCGCGCCGCGACGAGCTCGGCGTGGGCGAGCAACAGGCCGATGAGCAGCGCCTTCTGCTCACCTGTCGACGAGAGCTTGGCGGCAATCCCCTTGGGGCCGTGGCTGACAGAGAAGTCGGAGCGGTGCGGGCCGTCGAGCGTGCGGCCGGCCGCGCGGTCGCGCTCGCGCGTCTCGCGCAACGTGCGGGCGTAGCCATCCTCGACATCCACCGCGGGGCGCAGGGCGAGATCGTTGTCGACCGCGCCTTCGAGCCGCGCCGCGCTCCAGGGGAAGGGGCTTTCCGGGTCGCGCGCCCGCCGCGCCTCGATCATGGCCGTCAGAGCGGCCACGGCTTCGGCACGCGCGGCGGCGATGGCGATGCCCATCTCGGCCATGACCACTTCAAGGCCGTCGATGCCGCCGCCGCGTGTCACGCCATCCGACAGCAGCCGGTTGCGTTGCGCCATGGCGCGTTCGAAGCGACCGGCGCGGGTTCTGTGGCCGGGGTCGAAGCAGACGATCAGGCGATCGAGAAAGCGGCGGCGCTCGGAGGCGGGGCCGGTGAACAGTCCGTCCGTTGCCGGGGTGATGCCGACCAGCTCCACATACTCGCCGAGGGCGCCCGAACCGGATTTGGCGTCGCCGTCGATGCGCACGAGACGGCCGGTTGGCCGCTCGCTGCGCTGACCATCGGCTGCGAGGCCCGTGCCGATGATGACGGCGCCGACGGCCGTGTGGACGCGGGCGGATACGCTCCAGCTGCCGTCGCCGCCGGAGCGCGCCAGATCCGGAAACGGGGTCTGGCGCAGGCCCTGGCCAGGGGCGAGCAGGGACACGGCTTCGAGGATGTTGGTCTTGCCGGAGCCGTTGGGGCCGGTGAGCACGACCGGACCGGGCGTGAGCTCGAGCGCGAGCGTGCCGTAGTTGCGGAAGCCCGTCAGCGTCAGGCGCTCGACCCAAAGGCGAGGCGCGAGAGGCGAGGCGCGGGGCGCGTCATGTTCTATGGCGGATGCCAAGCGTTGCGTCTTTCCATGCCGTCGGACGACGCCGAGTCCCTTTGGGTTTCGGTTTCCCCTCCCCCCGGGCGGGGAGGGGTTAGGGGTGGGGGGAAGCCAAGTGACCCGCCGACGGTTTCGACCTTCACCCCGCCCAGCGCTTCATGCCCAAGCATGCTCCGGCATGACATGCCGAAGCATGCCTCGGGCCTGACGCGCCACCCTCCCCGTCAAGGGGAGGGGTGCAGTGTTCGGCCCATCGCATCCATTTCTGCGGGGCGCAAGGCGCACTAGAGCACGTGCTTCTTATCGGAAAACCGGTTCCCACTTTTCCGGAAGCACTTTTTTCAGTCCGCGCTTCTTATCGGAAAACCGGTTCCCACTTTTCCGGAAGCACTCTAGACGCGCATCGGCATCAACACGTAGAGGGCCGTCTGGTCCTCGCCACCGCGGATCATGGTCGGCGAGCCCGCGTCGGCGAGCAGGAAGCGCGCTTCCTCGCCTTCGAGTTGGCCCGCGATGTCCAGGAGGTACTTCGCGTTGAAGCCGATTTCGAGGGGCGCCGCCGAATAATTGACCTCGATCTCCTCGGTGGCGCTGCCGCCTTCCGGGTTGTTGACCGAGAGGACCAGCTTGCTCTTCGCGAGATTGAGCTTCACGGCGCGACCGCGCTCGCTCGCAATCGTCGAAACGCGATCGACGGCGCTGATGAAGTCGGCGTTGGCGACGCGCATTTCCTTGTCGTTGCCCTGGGGAATGACGCGGCCGTAATCCGGGAACGTGCCGTCGATGAGCTTCGACGTGAGCGTCACCGGGCCGATTTCAAAGCGCACCTTGGAAGCAGAGACCGAGACGTTGACCGTGTCGGAGCTTTCTTCGATCAGGCGGTGAAGCTCGTGCACCGTCTTGCGGGGAATGATGACGCCGGGCATGCCCTCGGCGCCCTTCGGACGCGGCAGCTCGGCCTGGGCCAAGCGGTGGCCATCGGTCGCCACGGCGCGCAACATCGACGTCGAGCCGGCGTCGGCGATGTGGAAGTAGATGCCGTTCAGGTAGTAGCGCGTCTCTTCGGTCGAGATGGCAAAGCGCGTCTTGTCGATCAGGCGCTTCAGATCCTTGGCCGCGACTTCGAACGAGTGGCCGAGATCGCCGGCATTGATGTCCGGGAAATCCTCCGGCCCGAGCGTCTGCAAAGCAAAGCGGGCCTGGCCGGCCGCAAGCGTCAGGCGCTCCTTCTCGGCGTCGCGGCGGATGTCGACCTGGCTGCCGTCCGGCAGCTTGCGCACGATGTCGTGCAGAATGTGGGCGGGCACGGTGACGGCACCGGGCGCGCCGACTTCCGCGCGCACCTCTTCGATGACCTCGCGTTCGAGATCGGTCGCCTTGAGCTCGAGGGCCTGCCCCGAGGCCTTGAGCAAAACGTTGGAGAGAATTGGAATCGTCGTCCGGCGTTCGACGACGCTCGTCACGTGGCCGAGCGCCCTCAGAAGTTCACCGCGTTCGATCACGAGCCGCATCGGTTGCCTCGAAGTTTGCGATCCGTGCCCCCAAATTTGGGCCGGCTCGCCGATGGGACGAAGGATCGCCATCCGACCTCTGACGACCAGAGGGGTGAAAAGGCTCAGCTTCGTCATGGATGAAGAAATGGCGTGCGACGCACAACTTGCCCCGATCAGGGGCACCATTTCAAGTGGGCCGCGCCCGAATTCCCGGCGCTTTCCCATGGCCGTCCCGCAATTTGCGGCCGTTCGGCAAAAAAGCTTCGGGAGCAGCATCCGAAGATACCGCTCCCGCCCCGCTCAGACACGGCGCCGATCTCCCTCGACAGGCCATGCCCAATTCGAATTTTTCATTTGTTTTTCAGGGCCATATCAGTGGCCGATCATCTTCTTGAGCTCGTCGATTTCATCGCGGAGACCCGCATCGCCGGCAATCACGCCTTCGATCTTGCGAATCGCGTGCAGGACGGTGGTGTGGTCGCGGCCGCCAAACCGGCGTCCGATCTCGGGCAACGAGCGATGCGTCATCTGCTTCGCGAGGTACATGCCGATCTGGCGCGGCCAGACGACCGAGCGGTGACGGCGCTGCGAGAGGAGGTCGCCCTTCGACACGCCGAAATGGCGCGAGATGATGCGAAGGATGTCCTCGATCTTGATGCGGCGCGGCTCAACGCCCTGGAAGAGGTCGCGCACGACGTTCTCGGCGATGTCGAGCGTGATGGGCGCGTGCATGTGCTGCCACGTCAGGAAAAGGCGGTTGACGGCGCCTTCCAGCTCGCGTCCGCTTTCCGTCAGGCGGCTGGCCAGGATCTCGACCACGTCGCGCGACAGCTCGAACGTGGCGTCGATGTTCCGCTTCTCGGCGACGCGCTGCTCGATGACACGCATGCGCAGTTCGTAGTCGAAGCTGCCGATCTCAGCCACGAGGCCGCGCTGAAGCCGCGAGCGCATGCGCTCGTTGAGGCGGTCGATCTGGGCGGGATGACGTGCCGAGGCGACAACGATCTGACGGCCGCCGTCCAGCAGCGCGTTGATGATGTGGTCGAACTCCTGCTCGGTCTTCTCGCCCTGCATGAACTCGAGGTCGTCGATGAGGAGCATGTTGATCGAGCGGAACTTCTCCTTGAAGGAGACCGAGTCCTGCGCGCGCAGCGCCTCGACGAACTGATAGCGGAAGCGCTCGGCTGTGAGATAGAGCACCTGCGCGTTCTGGGCCCGGCGCTTCACCTCCCAGGCGATGGCCTGGAGGAGATGGGTTTTGCCCATGCCGACCGACGAATAGAGATAGAGCGGGTTGAAGGCCGGGCTGTCCGTCAGCACGGTTTCCGCAACCTGCATGGCGCCTGCGTAGGCCATGCGGTTCGGAGCGCCGACGACGAAGTTCTCGAATGTGTGGTGAGGATCGAGAGGAGAGCCCTCGAAGCCGTCGACACTCGTGCGCCCGGCGACGGGGCGGGAAATGGCTGCAGGCCGGATCGGCTCGAAGCCGCCCATCGGACGCAGTTCCGCTGCCGCTTCGCGCATCGTCTTGGCCGGCTCGGCCTGCACGAGCGCAGGGCGCGGCGCCGAACCACCCGGCTGGCGAACGACAACCTCGACGTTTTCGGCCGTCTTGAATTCCGACCGGCAGCACGCCAGCAATTCATCGATATAGTGCGACTGAATCCATTTGCGAAGGAACTTGACCGGCACCGACACCTTTACGGTCTTGCCGTCGAACTCGTCGAACTCAAGCGCGTTGAACCAGCTCGTGTAGATGTCCTCGCCCAAACGGGCGCGCAGCGTGGCGCGCACCTTGGCGCCTTTGCCGGCCGTGCCGGTGGCCTCGTTCGCAACCGCCGGAGCGGTGGCAACGAGCTGGCCCGCCGGGGCCCGAGCTGTCCGCTCAGGTGAAAAAGATAGCTCCGCTTTTGAGATGGCTTGCATAGACGTGTACCCCGCGCACTTGTTGCTCCGTCTTCCGCAAGACGGATGACCCCGTGGCACTGCTCATTCGCCCAAACGGGCAGCGCCACTACACTTTGACCCTCTAACCTTGCTTCCAGGGCAGACCGGCGGCCTTCCAGCCTGCCACCTGCCCCCGCTGCTGACGGCTATCGAGAGGGCCCTCGAAACCGTCCGCAACATTGCGGCAGTGCGGATATCCCGCCTCTGCCATCGCGTGCGCCGCCGACTGGCTGCGCGCGCCCGACCTGCATATGAAGAACAGCTCTGCGTCCTTCCGCACGCCGGCCTTTTCGAAATGGCTCGCCAACTTGTCCGCGAACCCGGAATCGATCCGAGACTCTGGGAAGGATTGCCACTCGACCGTCAAAACGCGTTTGTTCAGCGAGCTGAGGTCTGGGAGCCCGACGAACGTCCATTCTGCTCGTGTCCGCACATCGATCAGAACGGCGTCCTTGTCAGCCTCGAGACGGGCCCAAGTTGCATCAGCGGGCACATCCACAATTTTGACGGTGTCGTTCAAACTCTTAACCCCGAACCCGGTACCACCTCATCGGGGCAGATGCCCCGAACGCGGATGGTTAATGAAGTAAAGAAAAAGTAGACGCCCAGTAAAATGCAGGCACATTCCGTAGATACCTACGGAATACTCGCACTCAACTGAACTCATGAACAATTCAGGATGACTATACGCAACCAGACCCTGAGTCCGAGGCGCCGGGGGATACTAGACTTTACAGTCGATGTCGGCCCGTCGCGCTGACGAGGACTCTTTTAACGGGTCGCTAACTTCTTAGCAAGCGGCCGGGCGGGTGCAGAACCGGTTCGAAACCCAGGGGATGAGCAGTGGGTGCAACGTGGAAAACTTGAGTCCTATCCACAGCACCTGGGGGGAAACTCTTTGACGCGAAAGCCAATTCGCGAGCGCCCGAACGAGCGTCAGAAAAAAATGCGGCGCTCCTGTGAAGAGCGCCGCGGATGGTGTTTTTTGTTTGGTGGGGGGAACGGAGGGGGGCAGCGGGAATATCGAGTCTTTGCAAAACGACCCAGAGCTGCCCCGAAATACCGTCACTTAGATGTCTTGAATGAGCGGGTCCGGACTGTTCGGACGCTCTTCCCTGTGGCGAACAGGTGACATGTTGAATACTGACAAACGCGTTTGCGAAAGAGCGGTGGGTAGACCCCCGTCTTTACGCCATCGCCTTGATGCGCTGAGCCAGACGCGACACCTTGCGGCTCGCGGTCTTCGGATGCATCACGCCCTTCTGAGCGGTGCGAACGAGCGCAGGCTGAGCGGACTTCAGCGCGGTTGCGGCGGCGTCCTTGTTGCCCGAAGCGATTGCTTCCTCGACCTTGCGGACTTCCGACTTCACTGCCGAGCGACGGTTCTTGTTGACCGCGGTCCGGGTCACCATCTGCCGGGCGGCCTTCTTTGCCGATTTCGTATTGGCCATCTCAACTTCCTTTTCTTCGGAGAGCCGAGACCCAGCCGGGCGGCCTCTCCATGACTATGCGACTGTACGACGTTTCATTCCGCGCCGGGGCATTTGCCCGGACATGCCGGCGCCCGCAGGCGCTGGCTGAAATGCGTTGACCGCCCGAAACCTGCGTTCCGAGCGGCTTTTCGATGGGACCGCGGACCCCGTTTTCGACGGGACTCCTGGTCCGATGGCAGGTCTATAGCTTCGGGGCATGTGCGCGGTCAACGGATTTGGCCTGAATCCGGGGCTCTGCGGCGTTGCATGCCGCCGTTTCAGGCTGTTTTCCATTTAATCGAGCAGCCGACGGACGGCACCTGATCGGCCGGGCCGCGACCGGTCGCTGCGACGGTCCGCATGGCTTCGAACAGGTCGCGCCGGGCGCCCGCCGGGGCGGGGTTCTTGCCGCTGGCATCCAGCCGGCCCCGGTACTGGAGCCCCAGCGCGCCATCGAAGCCGAAGAAATCCGGCGTGCAGACGGCGCCATAGCGCCGGGCGACGTCCTGGCTCTCGTCGTAGAGGTAGGGAAACGGGAAGCCGTGGGCGGCCGCGGCCTCCGCCATGCGCTCGAAGCCGTCCTCGGGATAGGCGGCCGCGTCGTTCGACGAGATGGCGACCGTCGAGACGCCCAGTGCCGCGAGATCGTTCGCATCGCGGATCAGGCGATCGAGCACGGCCTGGACGTACGGGCAGTGGTTGCAAATGAACATGACGAGGGTGCCCTTCGGGCCGCGCAGCTCGTCGAGGGCATAGGTCTTGCCGTCGGTCGCCGGCAGCCTGAAGTCCGGCGCCCGCCATCCGAAATCGCAAAGAGGCGTCTGCTCGGCCATCGTCAGGTCTCCTTGATCGGCTTGATCGGCGCGTCTCGATCCGCGCGTCAGGCGTCGAGATGCTCGAAGTCGAGCGTCGTTTTCGCGAACACGCGCGCCCGCGCGCTGGCCTCGACGATATCACCGGTCGTCAGCAGCACGAGTTTCGGCGCGGCGGCCCTTGCTGCATCGGCTCCGGCGGCGTGCGACCCGCTCAAATAGTGCGGATGGCGCGAGAGGTAGTCCTCGAGGCTATCGGCCACGATCTCGGGCTGCGAGAGGATGCGCGTGGCGGCCGGCAGGTGGCGGCGGAACAGGTGCTCGACGAGCGGAAAATGCGTGCAGCCGAGAATGGCGCGATGCGGGGGTTCGCCGTCCGCCTGCGCCATCGCGCCTTCGATGCCGGCGACGACGAGGCGTTCCAAGCCCGCCTCGGGAACGTCGCGCTCGATCGCGCCTGCAAGCTCGGCGCAGACCTGCTGCACGACGGTGACCTTCGGGCAGCGCTTGCGGATCTCTTCGGCGTAGACGTTGGACGCGATCGTGCGCGTGGTGCCGAAGACGGCGATGCGATCGGTGAGGAATTTCTGCGGGTACTGAGGCGTCGTGACGGCCCACGGTGTCTGGGTGGCGGCCTCGACCGTCGGCGCCACGATGCCGACAACGTTGTGGCCCGCCGTGGCCCAAGGCGTACCCGGCAGCCACGTTGTCTGCAGACGGCGGGCCGCGACGGCGGTCGCCGTATTGCAGCCGAGCAGCACGAGCTTGCAGCCCCGCCGGAACAGCGCCTCGACGCCCGCGCGCGTCAAATCGATGATGTCTTCCGACGGCTTGTCGCCATAGGGGACATGGGCATGATCGCCCAGGTAGACGAAGGATTGCTCGGGAAAGCGCTCGGCCAGCGCCGAAAGCACCGTGAGCCCGCCGAGACCAGAATCGAAGACGCCAATCATGCGCGCCACTGATGGCAGGGAACCGCAGACACGGTCAACAGCCTCGCCCCTCGCGCGCGCATGGAAACCGTTCGCCGGTTATTCGGCGGCTTCCGAGGGCGAGCGGCGAGCAGCGGCAGGCGCATCGGATTCGGCGGCCTTGAGGGCGTCGAGGGTCGGCATCGAAATCGTGCTGTAGCCGCAGTCGACGAAATGAACCTCGCCGGTCACCGCGGCCGAGAGATCCGACAGGAGATAAAGTGCGGAGCCGCCGACATCGTTGAGGCTCGGCGTCCGGCGGAGCGGGGAATGCTCTTTCTGGAAATTGAAGATGACGCGGGCATCGGACACGCCAGCTCCCGAGAGCGTTCGCATCGGGCCGGCCGACATTGCATTGACGCGGATGCCTTGGGGGCCCAAGTCGGCAGCAAGATAGCGAACCGATGCCTCAAGGGCGGCCTTGGCCACACCCATCACATTGTAGGAGGGAACGGAGCGCGTGGCGCCGCCGTAGCTCAGAGTCAGAAGCGAGCCGCCGTTCGGCATGAGCGGCAATGCACGCTGCGCAATTTCCGTGAACGAAAAGCAAGAGATCGCCATCGTGTTCGTGAAGTTTTCGCGCGTTGTATTGACGTAGCGGCCGGAGAGCTCGCGGGGATCGGAATAGGCCAACGCGTGCACGACGAAATCCAGGCTTCCCCAGACCTCTTTGACCCGGTCAAACACCTTGTCGACGGTCGCCAGATCAAGGACGTTGCACGGCTCAATGATTTCGGCGCCGATCGACTGGGCGAGCGGAACGGCGCGGCGCCCAAAGGCTCCATCCTGATAGGTGAACCCAAGCTTGGCGCCCTGACCGTGAAGCGCGCGCGCGATGCCCCAGGCGATCGAACGCTCGTTCGCGACGCCCATGATCAACCCGCGCTTTCCCGCCATCAGGGGGCCGGGGTTGGAAAGGTCATATTCGGCCATGGTCGTCCTCGCACTCGCACCAAACTTGCGGCCGATCTCGAACCAGCCGCGCCCACTTTTGTAAACTTTCATACCCGGCAGTCCCTCGGGGCTGATCCCCTATGGCGCGCTGCCGTGCAAGAATTCAGCCATTATAGCGATTAAACACTAGAGTTGCATTTGTCCCGCCGAAACCGAAGCTGTTCGACATGACACAGTTAAGCTCCGTGTTGTCGATGCGGGCACGAACAATCGGCATGTCTTCGAACGCAGGATCCAACTCCTCGATATTGGCACTCTCACAGATAAACCCGTTGTTCATCATGAGAATGGAGAAGACGCTTTCCTGCACCCCGATGGCACCCAATGAATGTCCCGTAAGGGACTTGGTCGCCGAAATTTTCGGGATCGTTTTATCGGCGAAGACCTTGCGGATGGCCTCGATCTCCTTGAGATCGCCCACTGGGGTGGCTGTCGCATGGGGGTTGATGTAGTCGACCGGATAGGGAAGCCCCTTGCCGTCGAGACCCTTCATGGCGAGTTCCATGCAGCGGGCCGCGCCTTCACCAGACGGGGCGACCATGTCGTGGCCGTCCGAGGTCGCGCCGTAGCCGGTGATCTCGGCGTAGATCTTTGCGCCGCGCGCCTTGGCGCGTTCCAGCTCTTCCAGCACCAGCACGCCTGCGCCGCCCGCGATGACGAAGCCGTCGCGGTTCTTGTCGTAGGCGCGGCTGGCGGTGGCCGGCGTGCCGTTGAAGCGGGACGACATGGCGCCCATGGCGTCGAACAGCACCGAGAGCGTCCAATCGAGCTCTTCGCAGCCGCCAGCGAACATCACGTCCTGCTTGCCCCACTGAATGAGTTCGGCGGCGTTGCCGATGCAGTGGGCGGACGTCGCACAGGCCGACGCGATGGAGTAGTTGACGCCTTTGATCTGGAAACTCGTGGCGAGCGCGGCCGAGGGGCCTGAGCACATCGCCTTGGGGACCTCGAACGGCCCCACCTTCTTCGGATCCTTCTGGCGGGTGGTGTCGGCAGCCCAGACGATGGCGCGCGTGGACGGCCCGCCCGAGCCCATGATGATGCCGGTGCGCTCGTTGACGACTTCGCCGGGCTCGAGGCCGGCATCGCGGATCGCCTGATCCATGGCGATATAGTTCCAGCCCACGCCCGCTTCCATGAAGCGTTTGGGCTTGCGCGGCACCTGGGATTCCCAGTCGAGCTTCGGCTCGCCATGCACTTGGCAGCGGAAGCCGAGCTCGGCGTACTTGTCCGCCTTGACGATTCCGGACTTGGCCTCACGCAACGAGGCCAGCACCTCCTGGGTCGTGTTCCCAATCGAAGACACGATGCCCATGCCGGTGACGACAACCCGTCTCATCGACAATCCCTTCCTCGCCTCGAAGACATCTCGCGCACGTCTCCCGCCCTTTCGCTCAAGCGGCCGCCGGCGCTTCGCCGGTCTCGAACAGGCCGACGCGAAGATCCGTCGCCGTGTAGATCACCTGGCCGTCCGCCTTCAGAGTTCCATCCGCAATGGCAAGCTTCAGGCGCCGCAGAATGACCCGCTTCATGTCGACAACGTACTCTACCTTTTTGACCGAAGGCAGAACCATGCCGGTAAACTTGACCTCACCGACGCCGAGGGCGCGGCCACGTCCCGGAGCGCCGAGCCAGCCGAGGAAAAAGCCCGTCAACTGCCACAATGCGTCCAGCCCGAGGCAGCCCGGCATCACCGGATCGCCCTTGAAGTGGCAATCGAAGAACCAATCGAGGCGCTCGTTGCCGGCCACGGCCAGCTCGGCCACGATCTGGCCCTTGCCGTGCGCGCCCTGATTCTCGGAAACATGGGAAATGCGGTCGAACATTAACATGGGCGGCAGCGGCAACTGTGCATTGCCTGGCCCGAACAGCTCGCCGCGTCCACACGCAAGAAGATCGTCGAAATCGTAGCTTGAACGGCGTTCGGCCATAGATCCGTATCATCCCTCTGCAGTGCGTACGGTTGGGTCCGCACCAAGCCGCGGTTGTCTAGCACATCCGGCTGACGTTCAAACGATATTAAGGCCCACCGTCAAGTCGTGGGTTTGCAGGGTGACGGATTGTCCAGAGGACCGGCGCGGAAGGGCCAGAGGACCGGCGCAGGGCCCGCGGCGTCTTCGGCCCGCCTTTTTCGCGGCGGAGTAGGCGTTTACCCCTAAAATACCCCCGTTGGCCTATGGGTTGCAGTTGCGAAGGCGTCCTTTTATACTGAGGTGGTTGGAGATTCCGGGATCGATAGCGGCCGCCCACGTCGGGCCTGGTCGCCGTCCGGTTAGCGAGTCGAATTTTTCATGATCGAAGACGTCACGGACGACCTCAATGCCGGTGCCGGCGAGGACACTCTCGCGGAGGGCTCGCTTGCGCCTTTGCAGTCCTGCATCGCAGAGCGCCTGCGTAAGGCCGGCCTGCGCCCGACGCGCCAGCGCGTTGCGCTCGGCACGCTGCTGCTCGGCGGAGAAGACCGCCACGTCTCGGCCGAGATGCTGCACGCGGAAGCCCTGGCGCAGGGCGAGCATGTGTCGCTCGCCACCGTCTACAATACCCTGCATCAGTTCACGAGCGTCGGTCTCTTGCGCGAACTCGCGATCGACGGCGGCAAGGCCTACTTCGACACCAACACGTCCAACCACAACCACTTCTTCATCGAAGAGCACGGCCAGCTGATGGATATCCCGGGCGACTCGATCCGGGTCGACGGCCTGCCGGAGCCGCCGGAGGGCATGCGCGTCAGCCATATCGACGTTGTCGTGCGCCTGGTTCCGAAGACCAGCGGCAAAGCCTGATCGCCGCGGTCAGTTGACGATCTCGTTCTCGTAGACGCCCCAGAGCTGCTTTTGGAGCACGTAGCCCCGAAAGCGATCGATCGTGACGTGGCACCAGCGTCCATCGCACGAATGCACGTTGGCGATGACGCCGGCTTCGACATTGACGACGGCGCGCGAACTCTCGCTGTCGTCGTCGCGAACTGCGACCTGGGGCGCGGCCTGGCCCGCCTTCACGTCCCACGGTGTGACGAGCGCCGTGCGCCGCCCGGACAGCAGGGACTGCACCACCCAGCCCGTGGCGCCTTCCGCGTCGCGCACCTGCCGCCAGCCCTCGAGCTCGCTCAGCACCTCAAGCGGAAGTCCGGCCTGGCGGTAGACCCATGACGTCGGATAGTCCGTGCCGGGACCCGCGCGCAGGTTCACGCGATCGGCCTTGAGACTGACGAACCGAGGCAGCGGAAGTCCGCTTTCCGATTTGCCCGTGCTCGCCGCCACGCCGGGTTGCGCCGGAGCGGCCACTTGCGCCGGCGCGCCTTGGGCCGCCGAGCCTGCCAGGGTCGCGCCCACGATCGACACAGCCATAACGGCCGCGATCGCGCTTCGTGCCCCGCGCTCCATCCGAGCCAGCCGGCTCTGCTTCATGCTCGATCCCCGCACATTGCCCTTTTACACAGACTCCTTATTGATGCGCCCAGACAATCCATCACTTTGTCACGGACATGACCTTCTGTTAGACACTGCCTGATCCTAGGACACGTTCGCGCTGCAAAATATGGAAACGCGACGGGAACGTGCTCCAAATCCCAGTTTTTGGGCCTGATGCACGGGTTCGACGCGTGACGCTCGTTTCCGGAGCACCAGGCTCCCTGCCGCCGGTGGAAGAGATATGCCCAGCCCTGTGAAGAAGCCAGTCGTCATCGTCACGCGCAAGCTGCCCGACGTCGTCGAAACACGCATGCGCGAACTGTTCGATGCGCGTCTCAACGCCGACGACACGCCGATGACCCAAGCGCAGCTCGCCGAGGCCGTGAAGGTCGCGGACGTGCTGGTGCCGACGGTGACCGACCGGATCGACCGCGCGGTGATCTCCCAGGCGGGGCCGCAGCTGCGCCTGATCGCCAACTTCGGCACCGGCGTCGACAACGTCGATCTCGATACGGCGCGCAACCGCGCCATCACGGTCACGAACACGCCGGGCGTGCTGACCGAAGATACCGCCGACATGACCATGGCGCTGATCCTGGCCGTGCCGCGCCGGCTGCCGGAAGGCGCCGCCTATCTTCGCGATCCCAAGAGCAAGTGGGCCGGCTGGTCGCCGACCTGGATGCTCGGCAATCGCATCTTCGGCAAGCGCCTCGGCATCGTCGGCATGGGCCGCATCGGGCAGGCCGTCGCACAGCGGGCCAAGGCATTCGGGCTGCAGATTCACTATCACAATCGCAAGCGCCTCTCGACGGACATCGAGCACGATCTGGACGCGACGTACTGGGAAAGCCTCGACCAGATGTTGAGCCGCATGGACATCGTGTCGATCAACTGCCCGCACACGCCGGCCACCTATCACCTGCTGTCGGCACGCCGCCTCAAGCTGCTGAAGCCCTCCGCCTATATCGTCAACACGGCGCGCGGCGAGGTGATCGACGAGAACGAACTCGCGCGCATGATCGAAGCGGGCGCCATCGCAGGCGCGGGCCTCGACGTGTTCGAGCACGAGCCCGCGATCAATCCGAAGTTGCTGGCATCCGACCGGGTCGTCGCGCTGCCGCACATGAGCTCGGCCACGATCGAAGGCCGCGTCGACATGGGCCAGAAGGTGATCATCAACATCAAGGCGTTCCTGGACGGCCATGCGCCGCCGGACAAGGTTCACCCGGCGATGTTCTGATCTCGCGTCGCTCGATCACAACAGGTCGCGATCATGCAAGGTCGCGATCACACCATGTAGTGCGCGGCGACCGTGACGTAGAACGCCACGGTGGCCAGGTAGCCCGCCACCAGCCAGTTGCGGCTCGCTTCCGTAATCGGCGCGGCGCGGCGGCGCGCGGCGGCCGGGCGAAACACCATCGGCGCGGTGAGGAGCAGGATCGCCGTCAGCACGTACCATTCGAGGTAGACCGAGACGCCGACGCCGGCGATGAGCGTCAGCATGTTGATGACGCGCGCGAGTTCCGGATCCGATCGCGAGAGCGCCGCATCGACGATCTGACCGCCGTCGAGCGGCAGCACCGGGGCCAGATTGATGCCGTTGAGCATGGCACTCGCGAGCGCTAGCAGCTCGAACATCGGATCTTCCGTCATGAAGGCGCCGGCGACGAACGCCCCGGTCGTCAAGACGCTGAAGCCCGGCCCCATCAGGGCCACGAAGCCACGTTCCCCCTCATTCCGGTGCCGCGCCGCAGAAACGGCCACGCCGCCCACGAACGGAATGAAATACACGCCCTGCACGGGCAGGCCGACCCAACGCATCGCGATCGCGTGTCCTCCCTCATGGACGATGAGCAGGAACAGCAGGACGGCGGCGAACTGCCAGTTAAAAAGATAGCCGAAACTCGCGTAGGTGAGCGCGCCGGTCATAAGGGCGGAACCGAAGCGCGAGGACGGCTTGGCAGTGCCCGCTTCCTTTTCGCAGTAGCTCTTCAGGCGCCGTCCATTGATGCGGGCGCCAAGCGGGATCAGCACCCGGCTCCAGAACGTCTCATGGGTGAGTTCGTGCACCATCGTCAGGCGGGTGCCCTCGCCGCGTTGCTCGAACGTGCACGCGACGTAGTGATCGCGGCCCGGCGCCACGCTCGGCGCGCTGCCGTCCTTGAGGATCTCGATCAGCAAGGCCTCGTTCGGCCGGCTTTCGATTTCGCGATAGGCCATCTCGATGGCTCGCTCGCCGACGAAGACATGCCCCTCGTAGACGTCCGGCGTGCCGGGGCGGCGGGCGACCTTGATGCCGATCCGCTGGGCCCCTTCAAACTCGATTTCGTGCGCCGAGCAGGCGCGCCAGACAACATCCACAGGCGCATCGATATCGACGGCGGTACTATAGCGGCGGCGCTTGCGGCCGAAGAGCGCGTCTGCCGCCGCCGCGGCGAGCAGATAGAGGGATGTGAGGAGATCTACGACCAGCGTCATCGCTCGGCTTTCGGTCAGCGTGGAGGGACAGTCCCGCGCGATCCGCCTGCACACGGGACCGTCGCGTCGTGATCGCGACCACTGATGCCGAAGATCTCGGCCTTATTCTGTCCCGGCCGGAACAGCCAGGCGCGGATCGGCATAGGCCGAAAGGTCGAAGATGGACGGATGCTCGCCGGTGAGCGGATTGTCCGGATCCCAGCCGACGCGGACGGTCTCGAAGCGCGTATCCTTGGCGTCGTACATTAATAGGCGGCCGGCAAGGGACGCGCCGAAGTCGGTAATTTCCTTGATGACCTCGGTGGCCTGGAGCGTGCCGATGACACCCACGACGGAGCCGAGCACGCCCACTTCCGAGCAATTGGCGACGACGCCGGCGGGAGGCGCTTCGGGGAACAGGCAGCGGTAGCTCGGCAAGGGCTTTCCGTCGGCGCCGGACGCGAACGGCTTCAAGGTCGTCAGGTAACCGTCAAACGGCCCCACCGCCGCGTGCACGAGCGTGCGGCGGGCAAAATAGCACGCGTCCGACACGAGAAATCGTGTGGTGAAGTTGTCGGAGCCGTCGGCCACGATATCGAAACGCGAGATGATGTCGGCGGCGTTCGACGCATCGAGGCGCGTCTCGAAGGTCTCGACCGCAACATGCGGGTTGAGGGCGGCGAGGGTATCGCGGGCGCTGTCGACTTTCGGGCGGCCGACGCCCGCCGTGACGTGGACGATCTGGCGCTGCAAATTGTCGAGCGACACATGATCGTCGTCGATAATTCCCAGCGTGCCGACGCCGGCTGCCGCCAGATAGAGCAGCACGGGACTGCCGAGGCCGCCCGCGCCGACGACCAGCACGCGCGCGTCTTTCAGTTTGGCCTGACCCTGTCCGCCGATGTCATGCAGCAGCAGGTGGCGCTTGTATCTCTGGATTTCCTCTGGCACGAGCGCCATGACGTTCGATCTCCGGTGACGGCGCTCTCCGGCGACGGCGCTCTCCTGTGATGGGCTCCGGCCTCATCCCGGATTAGGACCGGAACTCACGCTGCGCGCGTCCTTTCTCGGCTCCGCCGGGCTGACGGCGGGCGACGACCATGGCCCACGGATCCTATAGGCCCCTGCCGGCGTGGCAGCTTTCGTGTCGGCGTTGACCTCGACGTGCCCGATCGAGAGTACGAGATCGACGGCGCCCTTGTCGATATCCACGCTGCCGGCCAGCGACAGGACGCGATCGGCAGCGGTGGCTTCGACGGCATCGGTCGTGAGGACGCCTTCGTTGGCCTTGAAGCGGGCGACGAGCGACTCGAGCGCCGTGCTGCGCGCGGCGGCGGGTCCCCAGCCCTTCGGCGGCGTGGCCGCGGCGGCCTCGGGAAGAGCGTCAATATCGATTCCGAGGCGTGCCTCCTGCATCTCGAGCGACATCGTGCCGGAGAGTGTGTCCAAAACCTCGGCTTCGGTCGATCCGCGTGCCGTGACATGCACCCGGACGTCACCCGCACCTTCGACAATCGGCGGCACGATGCGGCCCGCGGCGACAATGGGAAGGTCGATATCCTCGAGTTCGGCGCGGAGCGTGTAATGCGGCTCGGACCCCGTCATGTCGACGGCGAGCTGGCCTTCGCCCTTGCCGCCCTGCTCGAACTCGATTTCCGCAAGCTCTCCGTAGAGTTTGCCGCCTTGGACCGAAATGCTGGCGGCGAACCGGCCGAGCCGCGTGGACCCATTCGTCACGTTGCCGGTCGAGATGCGCACGTCCGCGTCGGTCGCCCGGATGAAGGACGCTTCGGCGAAGCCGGGCATCCTGAGGCCGGACGCCCATTCGGTGGCGCGGGCAAGCGGGGACGCGCCCGTGGGGGCGAGATAAGGCGCGACGTCGAAATTCGGGAACGCCAGCGTGCCTTCGATCTTCGGGCGTTCCGGGCCGGACTTCAGCGAGAGCGCACCGGTCGCCGCATTGCCGTCGACCGTAAATTCGGCGTGCTCGAACGAAACGGAGTTGGGCCGCAACGTGAGCGCGCCCTTGGCCGTGAAGGCGCCCAGGCCGCGACCATCCGGCCAATCGATGCCGAGCCAGTCGGCGGTCTTTCTGGCGTTGGGTAGCGAAAGTTCGGCTTTTTCAGCGGTGATCTTGGCGCTTTCGCCGAATGTCAGGCGACCATCGAACGCGGTCCTCATCAGCTTGCCGTTGATCTCGGCGTGAACGTGGACCATGGCGTCTTTCGCGTCCTTGTCTTCGCCGGGCATCGAAGCGAACGCGATATCGAAATCCAGGGGCTCGCCGCGAACGGCCATCCGGCCTTTGGCCTTCACGAGGCCGTTGCGATCGGTCACCACCTCCGCATTGACGTCCTTGACGGTCTCGACCGCACCGGCCGGCGACGTGACGGCGACCGTCGTGTTCAGAAAGGTGAGCGAGCGGAACTTGAAGCTTTTGAGTGCCGATACGAGCGGGCCAAGCGGGTCGGCCGCGTCGGTCGCGGGCTGAGACAAGGGAAAGGCGGAGCCATCGACGACAATGCGCGCGTTGTCGAGGACGAGATCGGATCCACCGCCCAGCACGAGCGTGCGAAACACTTTGCCGACGGTGCTTCCGCCTGCGTTCTCGCCCACCAACGCGACGCTGCCGCTCTCGATGGTCACGCGCGGCATGCTCGAAATTTCGAGCGGCGCCGTGATGGCGATGAGTTCGCGCGAGTCCGCGTGAACGGTCGAACCCGGCAAAGGCGCAGGTCCGCGCGATCCAATCAGGACGGGCCCGACGAGGGCCGCGCCGATCAAACCGAGCGAGGCGATCGCAACTGCCAACGGACGACGCTTTTCAGCTTTGCCAGTCATGAGGCCCGCTGTTCCGCGTATGAAGAGTCTAGATTGAAATGCCAACAAACCCCGCAGCCGGCACGTGCATCCTACTTACTGAAGCTGCGTTGCGCGCGCAATACATGACACTGCGCCAAATGCCTGCTGAACAGACAGAATCTGCCTAATCTTCAACGCACTAAAGGCTCGCTCCCAAAATTCTGGATACTCCGCCTCCGGATCTTTTTGTGTCAATGCACCAAGAAAAACGGGAGGCGGCGCATTTTACGCGCGCGCCTCCCGTCGCGAACCTCACTCACGCTTCGCTATTCGAGCTTGAAGCGCGCCTGCTCGGCCTCATGGCCCGGCATCGTCAACGAGACGACAATCGTGGTGCCTTTGGCGGCGTTGAAGCTGCCCGTCCCCTTGAGAGCATTGCCGGTGGCCGGAGCCAGCGTCACAACCTCGGTCTTGCCATCGGCGAGCACGGTTGCGGTCGCCTTGGCGCCGCTGACATCCTCGGCTTCGCCGTCCTCGTGCGTCACATAGAGGTCGATGGTGCCGCCTGTGGCGACCAGCTCCAGGTGGTGATGGCCGCTGTGCACGACGATGCCGTTGTGCTTCGGCCCGTGATCGTGCTCATGGCCTTCGTCCGCGCCCGCCAGACCGGTGCCAAGCGCGACGGCCATGGCGAGTGCAGAGAGAACGACAACAAATCCTTTGATCATCAGATGCTCCTTCTAGGTTGAGATCAGAAAGCTTCGGCGTGAACGGTTTGGGCGGCCTCGCGCGCCAGGCGTTCCAGCGGCTTGCGGCCGAACAGCAGGAACAGGACCGGCGTCAGAAAGGCGTCCAGCACGGTGGCGGTAACGAGACCGCCGAAAATCGTGATGGCGACCGGATGCAGCAGTTCCTTGCCCGGCTCGTCGGCGCCAATCATGAGCGGCAGAAGCGCGACACCTGCCGCGAGGGCTGTCATCAAAACGGGCGTCAAGCGTTCGAGCGTGCCGCGGACCACCATGCGGCGGCCGAAGTGCTCGCCCTCGAACAAGGTCAGGTTGATGTAGTGGCTGATTTTCAGGATGCCGTTGCGGGTCGCGATGCCGGCCAGCGTGATGAAGCCGATGGCGCTTGCGACCGAGAACGGCTGTCCGGCAATCCAGAGCGCGGCCACGCTGCCGATCAACGCGAGCGGCACGTTGCCCATGACGATGAGGGCGAGCGCCGTCGAGCGGTAACGCGTGTAGAGCACCACGAAGATCAGCGCGAGTGACACCAGTGAGAGCAACGCGATGAGGCGCGAGGCTTCCTCCTGGGCCTGGAACTGGCCCTCGAGGCTCGTGAAGTATCCCTGCGGCAGCTTCGCTTGCGCGATCTCGCCGCGCACCGCCTCGATGATGCCCGCCATATCGGACCCGTCCGTGTTGGCGAGCACGGCGATGCGGCGGCGGCCATTCTCGCGCTGGATCTGATTGGGCCCGTCCGTCTCCAGAACGTCGGCCACATTGCTGATGGGGATGCGGCCGGCCGGGCTTTCGATCAGCATTTCGCCGAGGGCGCGCGTGGTTCTGTCGGCGTCCGACAGCCTCAGCACGACATCGAAGCGCTTCTGCTGATCGATGATCTCCGAGACGACACGACCGTTCGAAAGCGTTTCGAGCGCGCTCGTAATGGTGCTCGGGTTCAGGCCGTAGCGCTTGGCCTTTTCATAATCGATGCGAACCTGCAGCTCCGGAATGCGCACCTGCTTTTCGGTCTGCAGATCGACAATGCCGGGGATGGCCCTCAGGCGGCCTTCAAGGTCGGCCGCCAGGCTGCGCAAGGTGTCGTAGTCCTCGCCGTAGATCTTGAGCGCGATCTGGGCCCGCACGCCGGACAGCATGTGGTCGAGCCGGTGGGCGATGGGCTGGCCGACGGTGATCGAGGCGGGAAGCACGGAGAGGCGCGTGCGGATGTCGGCCAACACTTGTTCGCGGCCGCGCGCCGACGGCCGGAGATCGACGTCGATCTCGCTGGTGTGGACGCCTTCCGCGTGCTCGTCGAGTTCGGCGCGTCCCGTGCGGCGGCCGAGGGAGTGGACTTCCGGCACTTCGGCGACAAGCGTTTCGGCGATGCGTCCGATGCGGTCCGATTCCGAAAGCGAGATGCCCGGCTGGAAGGAGACGCCGACCAGCACCGTGCCCTCGTTGAAGGCGGGCAGGAACGCGCGCGGCAGCATCACCGCGCCAACGATTGCCGCCGCGACCGCCGCCACGGGCATGCCGACCACGAAGGCCGGGCGCTCGAAGCACCACTCGAGGCCGCGCCGCTGCCAGCGCTTCAAGACGCGCACGAGCGGGCTTTCATGCTCGGCCAGCGAGGCCATGCGCGGCAGCAGCCAGTAACAGAGCACTGGCGTCACCGTCATCGACACCAGCAGGCTCGCTAAGATCGAAACGATGAAGGCGATGCCGAGCGGCGCGAACAGACGGCCTTCAATGCCGGAGAGCGCGAACAAGGGGAGGAAGACGAGGACGATGATCGCCGTGGCGTAGAGGATGCCCGAGCGGACTTCGATGGACGCTGACGCCACCACCTCTTCCGTGGAGCGCGGGTCCCGGCCGCCGGCCGCGCGGTGCAGGCCCAGCCGCCGGTAGATGTTCTCGACGTCGACGACGGCGTCGTCGACCAGCGCGCCGATGGCGATGGCCAGTCCGCCGAGCGTCATGGTGTTGATCGACAGCCCCATGGCCTCGAAGACGATGATTGTCGTGAGCACCGAGAACGGGATAGCCAGCAACGAGATGAACGTCGTCTGCCAATTGAGCAGGAACGCGAACAAGATGACCGCGACGACGATCAGGGCTTCGACCAGCACGCGTTTCACATTGCTGATCGATGCTTCGATGAAAGTCGCTTGCCGGAACTGGATGTCCGTGACGCTGACGCCCGCCGGCATCACGCGCTGAAGCTCCGGCAGCATGTGCTCAATTTTGCCCGTGATCGAAACCGTATCGGCGCCCGGCTGCTTCTGGACACCGAGAATGACGGCGGGCTTGCCGTTGAAGCCAGCGTCGCCCCGCTTAGCGCGGGCCGCGAAATCGACGGTGCCAACCTGGCTCAATGTGACCGGCTGTCCGCTGCGATAGGCGACGACGAGATTGCGAAGATCTTCGATGCGCGTCGAGCGGCCGATGTTGCGGATCAGGAATTCGCGCGTGCGCTGGTCCACGAAGCCGCCGCCGGTGTTGACGCCGAACGCCTTGATGGCCTCCTGGATGGCGTCGAAGCTGATGTCGAGGCCCGCCATGCGGCGCGGATCGGGAACGACGCGGTACTGGCGCACCTGCCCGCCGATCGGGATCACCTGCGAGACACCGGGCACGGTCAGAAGCTGCGGGCGCACGGTGAAGTCGGCCAATTCCCGCAACGTCATCGGGTCGACCGTATCGCTCGACATGGCGATCAGCATGATCTCGCCCATGACGGACGAGATGGGACCCATCTGCGCGGCGACGCTGGGCGGCAATTGCTCGCGGACGAGTTGAAGGCGCTCCGATACCTGCTGGCGCGCGAGGTAGATTTCCGATGACCAGTCGAACTCCACATAGACAATGGAGAGACCGACGCTCGATACGGAGCGGACGCGGGAAACCCCGGGCATGCCGTTCATGGCCGTCTCGATCGGGAAGGTGACGAGTTGCTCGACCTCCTCCGGCGCGAAGCCTTCCACTTCCGTCATCAGCGTAACAGTCGGCCGGTTGAGATCGGGAAAGACGTCGACGGGCAGACGCGAAAGCGCGAGCATGCCGTAGATACTCATGGCAATCGCGGCGGCGAGAACCAACACCCGGTTGGCGAGGCTGGCACGGACTATGGCGTTGAACATGTGCCGCTCCTCAGCGAACCTGATTGATGATCTCGGCGCCGTCGACGACGACGCGGTCGCCGTCGGTCAGGCCGCCAGTCACGATCACGCGCTCGCCATCCAGCGGAACAACGCGCACCGGTCGCGGCGCGAAGCGCTCCGGCGCGACCTTCACCCAGACCTGCTGCAATCCGCTGGCGCCACGCACGACCGAAACATCCGGCACGACGATGCCGTCAATGGGCGAGCCGTGTTGGACCAGCACCTTCACCGTGACGCCGATGGCGAGGGATGCATGGGCTTCATCAACTTTGAACAGGAGCGGCAATGACTGCTGGCGCAGGGCCGGAGCACGGCCGATGTAGCTCAGCGGGATCGTGTGTCCTTCGGCGTCGACGGCGGTGGCGTCCGTGACTGGCGCTTCGTCGTCGGTGCCGGCGATGCCGATGGCCTCGATCCAGAGGCGCTTCGGGTCGACGATTTCGAACAGCGTGTCGCGCGCGCTCACGACCTGTCCGGCGCGCACGTTCGCCACCGAGATGATGCCGGAAACGGGCGCCTTCAATTCGAGCCGCTCGCCGGATTTCGGCTCCAGCACGCGCTTCTGCTCGCGCAGGGATTCGATCTCGGACTTGGTGTCGTCGATCTCGCGCTGTGGAACGTAGTCGCCGGAGATGCGCGTAAGGCGGGCGAGCTTCTGCTCGGCGATGCGGAGCTTGCCTTCCACGTCGGCCGTCACCTGCTGCAGCGTGCCGCGCTCGTAGACCGGCATGGCCGGGGCAATCAGCGCCAGGATTTCGCCCTCCGTGACCGTCTTGCCGACGTACGACAGCTCTCCGGAGACCAGTTCAACCTGGCCGTCCATCGGGGCCTGGACACGTCCCTCGTGCGCCGGGTCCGCCATGACCGTGCCGACCAGTTCCTTGCCCGCGAGCGCCTTGCCGGACTTGGCGACTTGCGTCCGTATGCGCAACAATCTTTGCGTCGCCTTGGGAAGAAAGACTTCGCCGGTCGGCAACTTCGATGGCGCGATACCGGACGTGACGGGTGTGCTTTCTTCCTCGCCGTGGTCGTGGCCTTCATGCGCCTCGGCCGACGGCGCATGAAACGCTGCCAGAGCAACGATTGCGACAAGAGCGGCCGCGACGCGCGCGCTCGATGCGTGCGGGGGCGACGCTTCGGCGCTCGACGTGGGAGGAGATAGATCGTCGGGCGGAAGGCGCACGGGCCGGAACGCAAAGGCGAGGCAGAAGCCGCCGAGCGCCGCTGCCATCATCAGGAGCCAGACCACGGGGCGTTTCCATAACGCGTCGGGCTCGGTTGCCGCCTCAGTCTTCGAGGGAATGACCAGGATGCCCGCCAGCAGGTCGGCTTCGCCATCCGCTGTTACCGTGAACGTAAGTGGCTTGCTGCCGGGCTCGTCCACCCACGCGCCGTCGATCTCATAGACGCCGTTGCCGAGATCTTCCGCAGCCGCCGGCGTCAGCCCGTCTCCGGCGACCTCGATTTTCGCCCCCGCAACGGGCGCGTTCGTGGCGATACGGTCGAGATAGATGGTCAGCGTATGGCCTTGCGCCACCGCCACCAGCTCGACGTCGCTGCCTTCCGCGACGAGGCGCGGCACGGCGGCGCCCTGCTTCGGGGGCGGGGCGTCGTCATGGCCTTCGTGGGCCAGCGCCGGGGCGGCGATTGTGACAATGGCAAGTGTCGCCACGCGGATCAGCGTCTTGGCGGAATCGATCATGCTGCAAGCCTCGTCGTGAGAAAGCTCGAGCAATCGGCAGGATGAGAGTGTGTCACGCGCCTCGCGAGCCGTGACGGCGTCGCGAACGTGGAGCGCTAAGTGGCCTGACGATTGCGGGATAGCTCTTGCGCCCGCAAAATACGCGGGCGGAGAGCGCGATCAGGCCGAAGCGCGAGGAGGCCGAAAGAGCGGCGAGGAGATCTGGCCGAGCAGGATATGCGCTTCCCCGACGGGAACGGCGGCCCGGTCGTGGGCGGCCATCGTGAGCCCGCAGTCTGAGGCGGTCACGGCAAACGTAGCGCAGCTATGCAGGTGGACGTGCGTGCAAGGTCCTTCACCCGACGCGGGTTGGTCGCCGTCGGGCGTGGCTGCATCAGCGGCTGCATGAGAATGCAGAACCGGAAGTTCCATGCCATGCTCGTGCGCCGACGCTGCTGCGTCATGATCGATTGCGACTTGACCCGGGGCGACGTGCACATGCGCGGCGCCGCCGTGCTCGTGCATCGGACATGCGGCGAGCGCCGACGCGTACCCGTTCAGGCCCGTGACGCTGAACGCGACGACGAGCATGAGAAGTTGCAGAGACTGGCGAGCCAACTGGCGCATAGGTCAGAAAAGCCGTGCGGATTGCGTCGGGTCAAGTGAATTTATGGCCAGATCCTCGCACCGGGCTGTGGCATTTCCGTGTTGATCAATCAAGCATGGCGCGCATCGCCGGGCTCAGCTGCTCGGACAGCGTCTTGCCGTCATACCGCACAAACCGGGCCGCCAGGCCGTGGCGCTCGGCAAAGGCCGGCCCCTGTTCCGGGCCGAGAACCGTGAGCGCAGTGGCCGCCGCGTCGGCCGTCATGCACGCCTCGGCAACCACCGTCACCGAGACCAGATCATGCGCGACCGGGGTGCCGGAGCGCGGATCGATGGTGTGGGCGTAGCGGCGGCCGCCGCGTTCGAAATAGCGGCGCTCGTCGC
The DNA here is from genome assembly GCF_051860585.1 of Hyphomicrobium sp. Lineage (GTDB taxonomy): Bacteria > Pseudomonadota > Alphaproteobacteria > Rhizobiales > Hyphomicrobiaceae > Hyphomicrobium_C. The sequence continues at coordinate 100,854 of NZ_JBHYDS010000008.1, read as the reverse complement.
CCGACGTCGCCACCGAGCGGCCTGTCAGCGCGAGCAGCATGTCGGGAAGCGCCGACGCGCCCGAGATGGCACCGCGCGGACGCTCGAAGGCGATCCACCACGGTGCGCCGTCCGGCTTCAACCCCTCGCCGCGCAATTCGCCGCCGATTTCGACCAGCATGTGCCCGATGCCTTGCGTGCGCAGAACCTTCGCCACCTCGTCGACGGCATAGCCTTTGGCGATGCCGCATAAGTCGAGCGCCACACCGCCCGGCTGCACGGCCGTGCGGTTCGGGCGATCGAGCGTGACGCTACGCCAGCCCTGATCGGCGCGCGCGGCCTCGATCGCGGCCTGATCCGGTACCTCTGATGTCCGAGCGCCGGGTCCGAAGCCCCACACGCCAACCGCCGCGCCGACGGTCGGATCGAACGCGCCGTTGCTCATCCTGGCCCAGTGCAGCGCCGCCGACAGAACCTTGAAAAATCCCGGCGGCAGGCGATGGGACGTGCCGGACGCCGCCGCATTGAAGCGGCTCAGGTGGGAGTTCGGCTCCCACGGGCTCATCTCGTCGACGATGCCCGCGAGAACGCCCTCGATCTCGCGCGCGAGCGGCGCGACATCGAAGCTTGCCGGCACCGCGATCTTGACGGACCACGACGTGCCCATGGTCTCGCCGCCGAACTCCTTCATCTGCAGCACGCGCAGCGCGGCGAACGATGGCGGCAAGGCGACGTCGTGCGGGATCAGCACGCGCCGCTCGCCGCCGCCGGAATGGACATAAGTATCCATCTTGCCCGCTGTGGCGCTGCTCACTCCGGCATCACTTCGAACGTTCCGGCGTAGCTCGCGCGGCGTTCCTTCGCTTCCTTGATCGAGGCCTTGTCGTCCGTGACGGACGCTTCAAGCCAGTACATGCCGGCCTCGGGCCACTTGAACTTGAACGCGCCGTTTTCATCGCTCGTCACGGTCGTGTCGCCGAGCTGGTTGCGGTAGCGGATGCCGCCGCGCACGATCTCGACCTTGACGCCGGCGGCGGGCTTGCCGTCGATGACGAACTTGAACTCGGCTTCTTCATTGGCGACGAGATCGTTCGGATGCGTCACGGGCACCAGTTCGAGCCCTGCACCGGTCGGCTTCAACGCCGCCTCGTCCGGGTTGCCGACGGAGACAAACGTTTCGAGGCGACGCTGCGACTGGGTGACGACGACGTCCGTTGCGGTCGCCGGAATCTCCTTCGCGAGATTCTCGGCCTTGCCGCGCCAACGCTTTTCCGCGCCATTCTCCTTGTAGCGGGCGAACAGGTTGTCGTTGACCAGCGAGATGCGATAGGTGCCCGTGTCCTTCAGCGGCACATCGAAGGTGCTGCGGTATTTGCCGGTGCTCGTGTTCTCGGGCGTCACCGCCGCGCCGCCGGGCGCGGTAATGACAAGCCCTTGCAGGGGAATGGGACGGTGATCGAAATAGAACAGATCGTTCGACGCGGCGGCGTCAACGGTGACCGCGAGATCGTCCTTGCCGGAGAGAACAGTCGAGGACGGCAGTAGCCAGGCCTTGTGAGCGTGGGCGGCCGAAAGCGGAACGAGGCCCGCGAGTGCCACGGCGGCTGCGGTGCGAATGATCGATTTCATTGTCAGGTCTCCTCGAACGGATCAGGGCGTAACGTTGACGGCGACGGCGCCGAGCTCATGTTCGCCTTTGGCGTTGAGGGCGGTGCCCTTCGCCGGAGGCCACTGGACGGGAATGCGCACGACCTCACGGCCGCCGACTTCGCGGGCCGCTTCGACGATGAGTTGATATTCGCCGGGCGCGAGATCCTTGAGGGCCGCATGCGTGCCGTCGAATTTCACGACGTGGCTGCCCGGTGCGCGCGTGGCGCTGGTGAGGCCATCAGCCGGAACGGTGAGCGTGCGGCCGGTGCGGCGCCACCATTGGCGCAGATCCTTGAGCCACTTGTCGCCTTCCTTCTTCGCGTTCGCGACGTCGTACCAAACGGCGAGATTGGCCGCGACGCTCTGGTCCGGCTTTTCGAGCCAGACCGCGACATAGGGGCGATGATATTCGGACGCGTCGATTTTCGGAATCTCGATCGAGATTTCCATGTCGGCCGCCAGCGCGGGTGCCGCGACAAGTCCGGTCAGGCCGAAACTCAAGAGAATGCGCATCTATCGCCTCGTGGTTGAATGACGTGTCTGGATTGATGGTCAGTGGATCAGAAACAGGGCCAGCAACACCGGAATGGCGAGACCGGCCGCCACGACCGGCCATGTCGATGGGCGGCCGTTGGCGTACATCTGGAGAAGCAAGAGGCCCGTGACGCAGAAGACCACACTCACAAGCGCGAAGGCGTCGATGAAGAGGCTCCATGCCTGTCCCGTGTGGCGGCCCTTGTGCAGATCGTTGAGGTAGGAAATCCAGCCGCGATCCGTTTTCTCGTACGTGACTTTGCCGCTGTCGCGCTCGATCGAGACCCACGCGTCGCCGCCGGGGCGTGGAAGCGACACGTAAACCTCGCCGTCCGTCCATTCGGCTTCGCGGCCCGCCACGTCGACCCCGATGGTGGCGGCGACGGCGGCCGCGAGCGCGGCGGATACACCAGCGCGGCCGGATTTGGGTCCCGCGGAAAGGCCGGACAGCGCGTCCGGCGCGAGGGTGCCTTCGGCGGTGGTGGTCGCGGCTTTGGATTCGAAGGCGGACGAGTGATTGAGCGTGATGCCGGTGATCGCGAACAGCAGCATCGAGATGAGGCTGATGGCGCCGCTGATCCAGTGCCACTGGCGAAGCTGGCGCATGAAGCGCGCGCGGCGGTTGGCCTTGGCGGCCTGGCCGGTCGTCAGATGCCGAACGTTGACGTTCACTGTGTGCTCCCCGGCGCACGCATTTCGACGCCTGCCACAAGCGCGCGAAGCTGCGCGTCCGGGTGGGCGCCGAGATAGGCAATGGCATCGTCGCGGAATTCCTGCGGCGCGTGGCTCAAAGACGTTACGAACCAGCGAATTCCGTCGGCGATGCGGCCGTCGGCGACAAGATAGCGGCCGTGGTGGAATTCGCCGCGGAAGCATCCGCGTTCGGCCGCCCAGCGATACCAGAGCGCCGCCGAGCGGTCGCGCGCGCGGGGCACGCCTTGTTCTTCACGGTAGCGGCCGATCATGTTCATCGCTTTCGGGTTGCCGCGGCGCGCCGAGCGCACCAGAAGCGTCAAGGCCCGTTGCGGATCGGACGGGACGAAGCGCCCCTGGGCATAAAACGACGCCAGATTGAATTCGCCCCAGGCGTGCCCCTGGTCGGCGGCCCGGCCATAGCACCGCACGGCTTCGCGGCCATCGGCCGGCACGCCCCAGCCGAACTCGTAGCAGCGGCCCAGCATGTTGAGGGCGTCGGCGTGTCCACGGACGGCGGCCATGTTGAACCAACGCGCGGCGGCCTCGGGATCACGGGGGACGCCGTCGCCTTCGAGCAGCTTCATGCCCCAGGCGACCTGAGAGTCGAGACAGCCCCGCAGGGCGCGATCGCGCCACTCGTGTGCGGGGCGGTCGTCCGACAGAGCGTTTTCTGCCGGGAGGACGCGCACATAGAGCGTGCGGAATTTCGCCCCCTGGTCCGCGACCGCGAGCTCAAAGTCGTCGTCGATCCTGACTTCCGCGCTCATGCGCCTGTCTGTGCCTGTCTGGTGGTGGCCCGCGGCTATGGGCGTTGTAGGCTTCCTCGCCGCCATCGACTGCCCGCCGGGTCTTATCCTTTGCAGATCAGCAATATATGACGCCGAAAATCAAGATAAATTACGTGCAGGACCGCTCTCGCGAAGCGTCGCGCGGCGGGCGACCCGTAAGGATTTTTCTTCGCCTGATCCGGCCATTAGGCGGATGCCGCAGAAAGGTGCAACGCGCGCCCTTCTGCGGCTTTTGTCGTGGCAATCGGCTTAAAACTTCTTGCCGACCGAGAAGACCGCCGTCGTTCCGGCGCTCGGCGTGGCGCGGTTGTTGAACGACTGGTCGTAGTTCAACTCGTTCGTCAGGTTGTAGCCGTTGACGGCGAAGCGCCAGCCGTCGTTCTCGTAGGCGAGCATGGCGTCGAGGCTGAACAGCTCCGGGATCACATACTGATTAGCGCTGTTGTTCACCGAGAACATGTCGGATTGATAGAGAATGCCGCCACCGATGGTCCACTTGCCCGGGCCGGAAATGATGCTCTCGGACAGATTGTACGTGGTCCAAATGCTGAAGGCATTGTCGGGTACGCCGCCGATGTCATGCCCAATGTTGGCCGCGGTGGTCGAGTTCGTAATCTCGGCGTCGAGGTACGTGTAGCCGGCCTGCACGACCCAAGCCCTGGTCACCTGACCCGCGATGCCGAACTCGACGCCGCGGACACGCTGAGATTCGCCCGTCTGAATCGCGGTGTTGGGATTGGCAGGGTCCTGTGCAATGACGCCGTTCTTTTCGACTTGGAAAACCGCGGCGGTCAGGCCGAGACGCCCGTCCATAAAGCTCCACTTTGCGCCTGCCTCGTAGCTCTCGTTCTCCTCGACAGCATCCTGCGGAAGCGTCGGCGTAATCGGATTGAGCGAGTTCGTCACGAACTGGCCGACGGGCGATGCCGACCGTGCCCAAGACACATAATAGGTTTGCGAACTCGTCGGCTCCCAGATGAGGCTGACCTTCGGGCTCCAGTAGTCGCCTTCCGAGCTGCCATCGATGGGCGTGACCGGATTGCCGGTGACGGGTATGCCTCCGCGGAGGTCGAAATTGTAGTCGAAGGTCGTCCAGCGAACGCCGCCGAGAACAGAAACCTCGGGCGTGAACCAGACGCGGTCGCTCGCGAATACGCCCACCTCGGTGCCGTCGCTGTTGCGATCATTGGCAGGATTGCGAACGATATCGTAGCGATCAGTATACCGAATGCCGGGATTGCGGATCGGGCTGTTCGCGACCTTGTTGAGCTGGGCGTATCCCGGCCGATCGTCCTCCTGATAGAAGACGTCGATGCCCGCGACGGCTTCATGCTTCAGGCCACCGGTTTGAAAGCGGGCGAGCGCGCTCGAAACGTTCTGGAAACCCCAGGAGTCCTGCATGATGGTCGGGTTGCCGCCGCTAAAGCCCGTGTTGGGATTGCCGCCAGCCAGGAAATCGTCCGCGCAGGCACCGGTGCAGGTGGGACCGGTCGTCGAGAAGTCGCGCTGATAGAATGCCAGGCGGCTGTCATTGAAGAACGTTAGAGCACCGCTTACACGATGCTGCAGCTTGGACGTGATGATGTCGACGTCCGTTTCGTCGTGATCGTCGATGCGGCCATAGAATGCCGACCGATCGACGCCGAGCTCGGTGGCGGGCCGGCCGTACGTCTGTCCGGTGCCGATGATATTCGGCACACCGTAGTCGGGTGTGCGCTCGCCGGACTGGTGCAGGTAGTTGATGGTCCAGGTCGTATCGGTGCCGAGGCCCATGCCGATCGAGCCGAGGAAGCCCCAGCGCTCGGATTCGACGTGGTCGCGGTCGGCCATGTCCTGACTGTGATAGAGCGCGACGCCGCGCATGGCGGTCGTGCTGTTCACCTGCTTGTTCACGTCGATGACGCCGCGATACAGGTTGTCCGTTCCGACGCTGAAGTCGAAGCTCGACGCATCGCCCAAGTGGGCCGTCTTCTGGCGCAGGTTGATGACACCGCCCGTGGTGCCGGCGCCAAAGCTCTCCGAAGCCGGACCCTTGAGGACCTGCACCTCTTCCGTCGCGAAACTGTCGCGGACGTAGACACCAAAGTCGCGCAGCCCATCGACGTAGAGATCGCCCTTGGCTTCGAAGCCGCGGATGCGGAACTGGTCGCCGTTGAAACCGCCGCCGCCTTCACCGATGGCGACGGTCACGCCCGGCACGTTGCGCAGCGCCTGTTCGACCGAGGTCGTGTTCTGCTGGCGAAGCTGCGCCTGGGGAATGACGTTGACGACCTGCGGCTGCTCCTGCACCGAGCCCGGAAGGCGGCCGATGCCGGTTCCGGCTTGCAGCGAATTGCCGGAACCCGGCGTGAACGCGGCGTCCGGATTGGCGGGAGGCTGTTCGGTCTGCTCGGCTTGAACCGGCGCGGGCGCAGCGATTGGAGCCGGAGAGCTCTTCTGAACCGCCTTCTTCTTCGCCGGCGCTTTCTTGGCCGTCACCTCGAGAGGCGGGAGCGGCGTCGCCTCCTGCTTGTTATTTTCCTGCGCACTGGCGCCCGACGCCATCAGCACGGTTGCGAGGCCCAGCGATACCGCGCCTAGTGAACAATTATCGCCGCTCGGACCCGTCAGCGTCCAGCCACGGGTCATCTCTTCGCCCAAACTCATGTCGAACTCCCCCAAAGAGTGAAATCTCGCGACACCGGGGCTGGGTTTACGCTTGCGCCTTGCTACCGTGTATCTACGGACGCATTCATCCTATTATGACTTTTTATGTCAACATATTATACGCGATTCGATGGCCGCTTCCGGCGCATGCATCGCCGGGCGTGGCCGCGCTGCCACTATTTGATGCTGAACTGGATCGGCAGCGACAGGTTCTGGACGCCTGCCTCGTTTTGCTCCGGCGGCGCGGGCAGCGGGCTCGCTCGCGTGAGCATCTCAAGCGCTTCTTCGTCGAGCAGCGCCGAGCCTGACCCCTTGGTCACCTTCTTGTTCAGGATCTTGCCGGTGTTGTCGATTGCGAACGTCACCGTCACCACGCCCTGCACGCGATTGCTTCTGGCTTCGCCGGGGTAGCGCTTGTGGCGGTTCAAGTGGAGATGCAGGGCCTTCTGCCAGGACAGCGTCGCCTGGTTGGGCTTTCTCGACGTGCCTTGAAGCGGCGCGGCGGCTTTCACGTCACGGGCCGCCACTTCGATTTTGGGCGGCGCGCTCGCCAGCGATGCCGCGACGGCCTGCGCCTGCACCAGCTCCTGCGGCTTGACCTCTTCTTCCTTCACCTGCTCTTCGACAGGCTTCACCTTTTCGAGCGCAACTTCGGGATTCGGCGCGAGGGGCGCTTCCTCGACCGGCGGAAGTTCCTCCGGCCGCATCTCCTTGATTTCCTCGACAGGCGGAGTCGGCGTCGAGTCCTCGGCGAGCGGACCCGGCGTCAGGTCCTGGCGCTCCTCGGGCGGCGCAATCGCCATCGGCGCCAGCTCGAGCACCATGGCGCCCTCGGGTTCCTCTTCGTATTGATCTTCCGGCCATTGCCAGAGCGCGGCCGCGGCGCCGCCGATGTGCATCGACAGCACAAGCGCGCCGGCCGCCACGAAGCGGCGCACGCGGCGCCAATCGGACTCGAGATATTCGAGGCCGGTGGTCATGGCGCGGGGCCTTTTGCAGGCGGAGGTGGGGCCGGCGCGTCTTCAAGCCCGACCAACGCCACCTTGAGATAGCCGGCTGCGCGCAGCAGGTTCATGACGCGCATCAGCTCGCCATAGGGAACGGATTTGTCGGCACGGAGAAAGATGCGCTGCGTGCGGTCGGCACTCGTGGCGGAGTCGAGCGTGCTCGCCAAGCGTCCGCCCGGAATGGCGTCGTTGCCGAGCGCCAACGAAAGGTCCGCCTTGACGGTGAGGTACAGCGGCTTGTTGGGCCGCGGCTGCGGCTTGGCGCTGGCGACCGGGAGATCGACCGGCACGTCGACCGTCGACAAGGGCGCGGCCACCATGAAGATGATCAGGAGTACGAGCATCACGTCGATGAACGGCGTGACGTTGATCTCGTGGTTTTCCGACAGGTCGTCGCCGTCGTCCAGCCGTCCAGCCATGTCTCGACCCTCGTGTTCGGCTTACTCTGCAGCCCGGGCGGCTTTGACTTTGAACCCGCGATCGAGATCGCGAGAGACGAGGCGCATCACTTCCGCCGAGGCCTCGCCGATGAGCGCCTTGTAAGCGGAAATCGAGCGCGCAAACTGATTGTAGATAATGACCGCGGGAATGGCGGCAACGAGGCCGATGGCCGTCGCGAGCAACGCCTCGGCGATGCCGGGGGCGACAATCGCCAGGTTCGTCGTCTGCGCCTCCGAGATGCCGATGAAGCTGTTCATGATGCCCCAAACGGTGCCGAACAAACCGACGAACGGCGCCGTGGACCCGATGGTGGCGAGCACGCCGGTGCCTTTGTTCATGCTGCGGCCCGCGGCTGAGGCGAGGCCGTCCAGACGCGAGGAAATGCGTTCCTTCATGCCGGCCTTGTCGGGCACATCGGCCGACAGCCGCAATTCGAGCGCGGCGAGTTCGATGAGGCCGGCGACGACGCCCTTGTTCGTACCGACTCGCTGCGCGGCTTCGGCCAGGCTCGCGGCGGCGTGGATCTCGTTGACGTCGCGCACCAGGCGGCGGCGCGATAACGTCAGCTCCATCGATTTGGCGAGCCACACCGTCCACGTGACGACGGACGCGAAAGCGAGACCGATCATCACCGCTTTCACGACGATGTCGGCGGACATGAACATGGCCCACGGCGAGAGATCGCGCGGGAGGTGAGACGTATCCGGCTTGGACTCCGCCACCGGCTCTGGCGCGGCATCGAGGGCGCCCGGTGTCATTGGCACCGCTTGCGCGGTGGGATCGGCCGGGGCTTCGGGTGCGCTCGAAGCGGCCGCCGCATCGACGGCTGGCTGCGCTTCGGGGAGGGGCGTGACAGACGGCGTCACGGGTGCGGTCGCGGGCGCCGCCGTGTCGACTGACGGCGGCGCTGCGGGGGCGGCCGGCGGTTCGGCGGTTGGCGCGGGAGCCGACGGTGCTGCAGCAGATGGCGCGGGCGACGCGTCCTGCGCGCGCGCTGCGGCGAGCGGCTGCGTCACAGACGAGACGGCCAGCACCGCAACGGCTAGAGCGTGAACGCTTTGCCGGGACAGAAAGACGGGCCGCGACGGAAAGAAGGGCCGCGACGGAAGAAGCGCATCTAGAATAGATCTAATCAAGGTCATGGTCGGGTCCGGAACCTGCATCAGGCGATCATAGTTGCGCCGGTGGCTACGTGGCAGAGCCCCATAAATGAAACTATACTAGCTTAGTCAATATTAAGTCTCAATGAGATAGCCCGTGGCCGCCGTCGGGCCCTGCGCAACAATGTCGCGCAGGCGGTCATAGCGGGGCCGGTCGGCTGACGAGAGGGTGTTTGGTCCGGCTGTGAGATGGCTGCTGGCGCGGGTCAACCCGAGCGGTGGTACCGCCTCCCTGGCTTGAACAGGGGACCTCTAGATCCACAATCTAGCGCTCTAACCAACTGAGCTAAGGCGGCATTTCGGCCGGTGCGGTAGACGTGCCCGATCGGGCCGCGTCGCGAATGCGGCGAAGCGTGCTTATAGAAGCCGCGCCGCTGCCCTGCAACCCTCATCACGCACCATCAGGGCCGTTCCGGCGGGCTTTTCTGCCGCGCGCGACGATCCGGCCGGGTGGCGGCCGGCGCCAGGCGCGCGGGCTCGCATATCCGGTCGAAAACATCGGCTTGGCGCGGCCACCTCGGACAGAGGATAGGATCGCGCGGCGGCATGATCTAGGTTTGCGGCATGAAACGCCGCACACGCACGCTCTACAGGGCCGATCTGCCTGCGCTCGTGGCCGACGCGCTCGACGCCAGCGGGCCTGCCGCCGCGTGGGCGATCGATGTCGCCGGCGGCCGGATCCTGGCGGCAAACACGGCCGGACGTGCGGCTTTGGGCCTTCCGGAGGGCGATGGCACGCCGCCGGTGCTCGATGCGGCGACGCCTGCTCTCTCGCTCCTGCGTGAGATGGCCCTGCTGCGCGAGATGGCGGCCGCGGGCGATGACGCGCAGGTTGCCGCGCTGACATTCTGGACGCCGCATGGAGCGCAAAAAGTCCACGCCCGCATCCACTTCCCGAGCGCCGGTCCGCAGACGCTGGCGGTCGTCACGGCCAGCCCCGAGACGGACGCGCCGCGCGCGCACGCTTCGGTCGGCAATACGGGCGACGACGGCGCGACGCTCAAAGACATCGCGCGGCGCCTTCGCGAGGGATCATCAGCCGATGACCATCCGGTGGGCGATCACGACAGCGCGCCGCCCGATGCCGCACATCTCGCAACGCTGGCGCATGAGCTTAAAACGCCCCTGGCAGCCATTTCCGCCGCGTCCGAGATCATGAAAGACGAGCGGTTCGGTCCGCTCGGAAATGCGCGCTATGCTGGCTATGCGGCCGACATTCACGGCAGCGCGCTGCATATTCTGCGGCTCATCGATCGCCTGCTCGACCGTGGCGCACCCGGCGAAGAGGCGGCCCGACTCGAATTCGTTCAACTCGACACGCGCCGCGTGCTCGACGAGCTGCTGTCTCAAATGACGGCGCTTGCGGACGATGCCGGCGTCGCCCTCGCGCTCGACGCCAGCAGCGACCTCCCGCATCTCATTGCGGACGCAACGAGCGTCCGCCAGATGGTGCTCAACCTCTTTTCAAACGCGTTGAGGCACACCGGCCGCGGCGGCGCGATCACCGTCTCGGCGCAGATGCGGGCGGATGGTACCTTCGAGATTGGAATGTCGGACACCGGCTCGGGCATGACGCGCGCGGACGTGAACCGGATCCTGCGCGCGGCTGCTTCCGGAAAGCCGAGCGCGGCGGCCGGTCGCGGCATTGGGCTGCCGCTCGTCTCATCCCTCGCCAAGGCCAACGGCGCCGAATTCGCTCTCGACAGCTCGCCGGGCGGCGGAACGTCGGCCTGCATCGTGTTCGGCAGGGATCGCGTGGTGCCGGTCTGACCCCTAGGGCATCGAGAATTGTGACAATCTTTCAATGCTCTGACCGTATCTCGGATTGTTGACTTTCTTGACGTAGTTTACCGCCGCTGCTTTATGGGCGGTGCGTCCTGCCCCGTAATGGATCTCAAGCTCCATTCGTGACGGCCGGGCCGATAGCGGGGCCTTGACCCCCGATTATTGGAGATCTCAAACTATGCCCTACGCATTCCATCTGCGCGGCGCTGTGGCGACGCTCGCGGTGCCGGCGATCGCCATCGCAGGCCTTCTTGTGTCGTCGCACCAGGCGCGCGCCTCGGAAGAAGTGAACATCTACAGCTACCGCGAGCCAGGGTTGATCGACCCGATCCTGAAACGGTTCAGCGAAGAGACGGGGATCAAGGTCAATACGATCTATTCGAAGGACGGCTTGATCGAGCGCATGAGCGCGGAGGGTGCTAACAGCCCAGCCGACGTGCTGCTGACCCCGGAATCCGGATTGCTCATTCAGGCGAAAGCCGCGGGCGTGACGCAAGCGCTCAACTCCAAGACGCTCGAAGACGCCATCCCCGCCGCCTTGCGCGATCCCGACGATCACTGGTTCGGGCTCACGCGGCGCGCGCGCGTCGTCTACGCATCCAAGGAGCGCGTGTCGCAGGATGCGATCACGTACGAGGAGCTGGCCGATCCCAAGTGGAAAGGCAAGATCTGCATCCGCTCGGGCCAGCACACCTACAACATCGCCCTGATCGCCTCGATGATCGCCCACCTCGGCGAGGAAAAGGCGGAGGCGTGGCTCATCGGCCTGCGCAACAACCTCGCTCGCAAGCCTGCCGGCGGCGACCGCGAAGGCGTGCGCGACGTGCAGGCCGGCCTCTGCGATCTCGCGGTCGGCAACACCTACTACATGGCCGCGATGCTGAAGAACCCGGAGCAGAAAGTCTGGGCGGACGCCGTGAAGATGCTGTTCCCGAATGCCGCCGACCGCGGCACGCACATCAACATCTCCGGCGCGGCGCTCGCCGCTCATGCCCCGCATCGCGACGCTGCCGCGAAGCTCATGGAATTCCTTGCCTCGCATGAGGCGCAGGAGATCTATGCCGAAGCGAACGGCGAGTACCCCGTGATCGCCTCGGCGAAACCGTCCGAGCTGGTCAAAAGCTGGGGCGAGCTGAAGGCCGATCCGATCCCGCTCTCCGAACTCGCCGCTCTGCGCAAGAAGGCCTCGGAGCTGGTCGACAAGGTGCGCTTCGACGCCGGTCCAAGCTCGTAAGCCGCATCGTCTCACTCTGCACCGGAGGGAGCGGCGCCATGGCCGCTCCCTTCGTCTTTTTTGCCCAGTGCCCGCGCTTGACGCGGGTGATCACGGCAGCGATGGTCCCGGCCAATGAGCGTTACGCCCCCGATGTCAGAGAGGCCCAAGGCCGCCGGTCCGTTCGAGGCCCTGCGCGGCTGGCTCGCGGCCCGGCGGGGCGCGGCTCATGCGCCCGGGTGGGGTTTGACCGTCGCGGTGCTGCTGGCCCTGATCGCGCTGCCGGCCGCAGCCGTCCTCGTCATCGCGGCGACGCCTGAAAACAACGACTGGCCGCATCTTGCGCGTTCGGTGCTGCCCGAAGCGCTGAAGCAAACCCTGCTGCTCGGTCTTGGCGCGTCTCTGCTCACACTCGCCACCGGGACAGCGACGGCCTGGCTCGTCACCATGTACCGGTTTCCCGGGCGCGTGATGCTCGACCGCCTGCTCGTGCTGCCGCTCGCCATTCCGACGTACATCGCCGCCTACTGCTACAGCGAATTCCTGGACTACGCCGGCCCGGTGCAGACAACGCTGCGCGAGCTGTTCGGATGGACGTCCGTGAACGACTACTGGTTCCCGAGCGTCCGCTCGCTTGGAGGCGCGGTGTTCGTGATGTCGGCCGTGCTCTATCCCTATGTCTACCTCGCGGCGCGGGCGAGCTTCGTCCAGCAGTCGGTTTGCGCGCTCGAAGTCGCGCGCACGCTGGGGCGTACGCCGATGGGGACGTTCTGGGCGGTGGCGCTGCCGCTGTCGCGTCCGGCCTTGGCCGCGGGCGTCGCGCTCGTCGTCATGGAGACGCTGAACGACCTCGGCGCGGTGCAGCACCTCGGCGTGGAAACGCTGACGGCCAGCATCTACGCGACGTGGCTGCAGCGGTCGAACCTGGGCGGCGCGGCGCAGATCGCGACCGTCATCCTCGGGCTCATCGTGCTGCTGTTCGCGGCCGAACGCTTCGCGCGCGGCGGGGCGAAAGTACATCACACGACCGGCCGCTACCGGGCCATTCCGTTTCAAGACATCGAGGGATGGCGCGGATATGCGGCGGCGGGGCTGTGCGCCCTGCCATTCGTTGCCGGGTTCGTGCTGCCGTTCCTGCTGCTCGCGAGGTTCGCAGTCTCGCATGTGTCGGTCGCGATTGAAGGCGGGTTTCTCAGTGCGGCGTGGAACAGCATCTTCCTCGCATCGGTGACGGCGGCGGCGGCGACCGCGCTCGCGCTCGTCTTCACCTATGCGCCACGCGTGGCACGCAGCGGCCTCACGCGATTCGGCCAGCGCGCGGCCGGGTTCGGCTATGCGTTGCCGGGCACGGTCCTCGCCATCGGCGTTCTTGTTCCGCTGGCGGCTTTCGACAACTTCGTCGATGGCTGGGCGCGCAGCCTGCTCGGCCTCTCGACCGGGCTCATCCTGTCCGGATCGATCGCGGCGCTCGTCTACGCCTATGTCATCCGGTTCCTGGCCGTCGCGCTCGGCGGCATCGAAGCGGGCCTCGAGCGGATCTCGCACAACCTCGATGCGGCCGCCCGGGCGCTCGGCGAAACCGCCGTGTCGGCGCTTTGGCGCGTGCATCTGCCGATGCTCGTGCCGTCACTCGGCGTCGCTGCGCTGCTGGTGTTCGTCGATGCCTTGAAGGAGCTGCCGGCGACGCTGCTGCTGCGTCCGTTCAACTTCGAGACGCTGGCGACGCACGTCTATGCGTTCGCGGCGCTGGAACAGATCGAGAGCGGCGCGCTCGGCGCGTTGACGATCGTGCTCGCGGGGCTCGTACCGCTCATTCTCCTGCACCGCGCCATCGCGGGTGGCCGCGCGGGCGGCAGCGGAGAGACGTAAGCGCCCGGCATCCTGTCGGACGCCGGGCGCTCTTTCACCATTTCCGGACGGCTCTACTTCTGGATGCCTTCGACATCGAGCGTGAGTTCGACCTCTTTCGAACCGGGCCCGAGATCCTTCGGGATGCCGAAGTCGGCCAATGCGATCTTGGTCGTGCCGGTGAAGCCAGCGCGTGTCGAACCCCACGGATCGGGGCCGCCGCCGACATATGCCGCATCGATGACGACTTCCTTGGTGACGCCGCGCAGCGTCAGGTCGCCGACGATCTTCGCCTTGCCGTCGCCTGCGGGGGTGACGGATTTGCTCACGAAAGTCGCCTTGGGAAATTTCTCGACGTCGAGGAAGTCGGGACTGCGGAGATGCTTGTCGCGCTCGGCGTGATTGGAGCTGACGCTCGCCGTTTCGATTTCAACAGCCACCTTGGACGTCTCGGGCGCCTTGTCGTCGTAGCTGAAGGTGCCGCTGAAGCGATCGAAGCGCCCTGTGAGCCAGCTGAAGCCGAGATGATTGATGCGGAAGTTGACGGCGGCGTGTTGGCCTTTCGTATCGATCGCATAGTCGGCGGCGGATGCGGGGCCGGTCAGGCAGAGTCCGGCGACGAGGGCCAGAGGCGCAAGGCGAAGCAACATTGGGAGTTCCTTTCTAAGTGGAGAAAATCAAATCGAAGGCGGGCCGGACCACATCCGCGTCAGCGTGTTTTTGCGGTCGATCAGATGGTGCTTGAACGCGCCCACCGCATGGACCGCGGCGAGCGCGATGGTGAGATAGGCGAGGTAGGCATGCACCGCGCCCGCCGTATCCTCGAGCCCTTTGTTCTCACCCGGCGAAGGGACGCTGAACCAGCCGAAGACTTCGATCGGCCGGCCGTCGGCGGTGGAGATCAGATAGCCGCTGACCATGAGGGCCAGAAGCAGGGGATAGAAGCCCCAATGAACGATGCGGGACGCCACGCGCTCGAACGGGCCGAGATCGCCGTCGTCAGGCTTGACGTTGGCCGTGCGCCAGCCGAACCGCAGCACGAGAGCGATCAGCAACAGAATGCCGACACTTTTGTGAAGCGCAGGCGCGGAGTTGTAATAGGGACTGTAGTAATCGAGATCGACCATCCACAGGCCGAGCCCGAACATCGCGAAAATCGCGATCGCCATGAGCCAGTGTGCGAGACGGCTCACAAGCCCGTAACCGGCCAGCGTATCGCGCATCACCATGCGCACCCCCGACGGTTGCATTTTGAAACCGAAGCTGAGGTGGGGCCTGCGAAACGACGTTTCAAGTGAGCATGTGCGAGTGCCCTGCCGCAACGCAATACGGCCGCAAGCTTTTTGCTCGCGGCCGCAACTACCTAGGGAATTTTAAAATCCGCTAGAATCCGAAGTAGAGGCCGAACCCGCGGCGGCGATGATAGCGGTACGGGTTATAATAGTACGGCGAATATCCGCCATAATAGTACGGCCGATAATAGTGGCGGCGGTGCCAGCGGTGATGGCCGCCCCAATGGCGGTGACCGCGCCAATGACGGTGACCGCCCCGCCAGTGGCGGCGTCCGACTTCTTGAACCGCGCTTTCAGCGCCCGTGGCGGCGGATTTTGCAACGCTGCTACCGGCAGTCATGGCGTTTGCCGGTGCATTCGCGGAAAACAACGCCGCGCCTACCCCGATCAAGGCCACGGCTATCAAGCTTCGCATGTGAACGTCCTTTCTAGGTTGGTCCCGGCAAATTCTTGAGTTGATCCACATGACCAACATATTGCGCTCGCAATTTGACCGAATTATCGCTCCGATGTCGGCCTATTTGCGCGCGCTGGTCAATAAGCGCGGACTTTGCAGTTAATCGAACGCATGCCCATCACGCGCACTTCCAACTTTTATAGCCAACGCCAACGCACAGCCTTAGTTCCTGTCTTGGTTGCTGTGCGGCGCGACAACGCAATTGCGTTATCGACGATCTCATGTGTTGTTCTCTTTAATGTAGATCGCGGGCTCCTGAGTTCAAATGCCTCGCTCATAAATTTGTGCTCCGGGATTCGTTCGTGACGCGGAATTCTCACACTCAGGCCGAGCATCTTGGGTATCTCCCGCACGTCGACGGGCTGCGCGCGGTTGCCGTCGCGCTCGTCGTGATATTTCACGCTTGGCCAAATTTGCTGCCGGGCGGTTTCATCGGCGTCGATGTCTTCTTCGTCATCTCCGGCTTCATCATCACGCGGCAACTCGCGGTCGAGATGGACGGCGGGAGCTTTTCCTATCTCGCGTTTCTCGGGCGGCGCATCCGTCGCCTCATTCCGGCTGCCGCCGTTTGCTGCATCCTGACGACGATGGCCGCGATGGCCATCCTGATGCCGGACGCGATCGAGACCTTCAGCCGAAGTCTCGCATCCGTCTGGATGATGATCGCAAACGTCTACTTTTACCGGGAGACCGGATACTTCGATGCGCCCGCAGCCGAGGCGCCGCTGCTGCACATGTGGTCGCTCGCCGTCGAGGATCAGTTCTACCTCACGTGGCCGCTGTTGCTGCTCCTGCTGTTCAAGCGCGGCTGGAGCCGGCCGCGCTTGATCGCGGCCTTGGCCGTGCTCGCGATCCTGTCCCTCACCCATTCGCAACACGCCACTGCGAGCAATCCCGAAGCCGCGTTCTTCCTACCGCTGTCGCGGGCCTTCGAATTACTGGCCGGTTGCGCGCTGGCGCTCGCGCTGCCGTACCTCAAGTCTCCTGCGCGCGGCCGCTGGCTTCTCGACGCCGCCGGTCTCATTCTCGTGCTCGGGTCAGCGATCCTGCTTTCGGGCAAGACGCCGTTCCCCGGCCTCGCCGCGGTGCCTGCCGTCCTGGGGTCGATGCTGCTGATCGGCGCGGGGCTGAGCGGGCCCACGCTTGTGTCGCGCGCGTTGTCGCTTCCACCTGTCCTGCTCACCGGCAAGATGAGCTATTCGATCTATCTCTATCACTGGCCGGTGCTGGCGCTGGCGACCTACGCGCTCGGACGGGCGCCGCACGCTGGCGAAGCGGGCGTGCTGGTCGCAATCGCGCTGGTGCTCGCGGCGCTTTCGTGGGTGCTCGTCGAGCAGAAGCTCACCGGCGCGCTCGGGCTCCGGACGATGCCCCCGTTCCCGCTGATCGCGCGCGCGCTGGCCGCGAGCACGGCCCTCATCCTGGTCGCGCTGGCCGGCATCGCCGGCGATGGATGGCCGCAGCGCCTCGACCGGCCTGCTGCGGAGGTCTATCGCGCGGCGACCTCGAGCAATCCGATGCGACAGGCCTGCGACGGCTATCAAGCGGCGTTCAGCCGTCACAGCCGCTGCACCTTCGGCGCACCGCTGACCCAATCCGGCTACGACATCGCAATCTTCGGCGATTCCAACGCCGATCATTTCGTCCCAATGGTCGCTGGCCTCGCGCAGCGCGCTCATCTTGCCGGCCGTCAGGTGACGCAGAGCGCGTGCGCGGCCTTGATCGGCGCGGCGCGCGCCCGGCCTGCGATCCAGGAAGAGGCCTGCACGCGCTACCAGGAGACCATTCTCGACTTCGTCAACCGCAATCCCAATCTCAAGGTCGCGGTGCTGTCCTCATCCTGGAGCAGCTATGGCACCGCCATGACCAATCATCTGCTGACGCCGAACGGGCCCCCCGAGCGGCGGGTCTTCGCCGAGTTTGCACGCTCAACGGTCGAAATTTTTCGCAAGCGCGGGATCAAAGTGCTCATCATCGGCCAGATCCCGCATTTTGAAACGTTTTCCCTCAACTGCTTCGCGACGGCCGCACGCAGCGACACGGAGGACGTGGATTGCACCATCCCGCGCGCCGCGGTCGATCATAATCTCGCGGCGTCGCAGAAGGCGTTCCAGGAGATCGCGCAGGCGGACCCCGGCGTGACCTTTCTCGACATGGTGAAGCTGCTGTGCACCGAGCAGCGCTGCAGCGCGTTCAAGGACGACGTACTGGTGTATCGCGACCGCGGACATCTCAATGCGATCGGGTCTGCGTATCTCTCCCGCTACGCGGCATTGCCGGGCGGCAAGCCGTAGCAGCCGGATTGCGATATTACGCAGCCGCGGCGACGTCCTCGGCCGCTGCCTGACGGGCGGGCCGGCGCGGCTTCTTCAGCTCGACGATGAGATTGTCATCGAACAGCGACATCCAGTTCATCCAGCGGAACTCGTAGCCGATGCCGGTGGCCAGCGCCTTGAGGGAGGCCGGCGTGAAGTAGTTGACGTGGTCGGGAAAGCGGAAGCCGCACCACTCCGCGCCCATGATGAAGCGGTTCGCAGAGTTGTAGTTCGGCGACCGCAGCAGGATGGTGCCGCCGGGTTTCAGGCGCTTGAAGGCGCGCTCCAGAATCAGCCGCGGCTGCGCCTCGTGCTCGAGGTAGCTGCGCATCAGGATGCTATCGAAGAAGTTCTCGTCGAAGCGCTCGATGCCGGTGGTGGCCGGCTCGTGATAGACGGCGCCGCCGCGCGCCTCGAAGATCGGGCGCGCTTTCTGGCTCAGACCTTCGCTGATCTCGATGCCGTAGGGCGTCGGGCCTTCGGGAATGCGCGTCGAGCCGCCGCAGCCGATCTCCAGCACGCGCCCACCGGCACCGACGGCGCGCTGATGACGCCTGCGGTCGACGACCTTGCCGAACTTCAGGCGAAAGCGCGTGAGGGCATCGAAGCGCGCCAGCTTGTTGGTCTTCTTGCGCCGCTCTTTTTCCTCGGCGTGCTGCTTTTCCCAGGCGTACGTGACCGACAAATCCTCGTAGTCGGGCACCTTGCCGAGGAACACGAAGCCGCAGTTGTTGCACGACACGACGGGCCAGGGGCTGCGCGTGTACTTGGGAACGACGGAGGTTCCGCTATGCCCGCAGACCTCACAGGTCGTCCGGTCGTGCGATTGCGACATTGGTGATCTCTCAAGATGGGCGCGCCACCCTTGGCGGCATGCAGCCCGTTGCTCCAAACTGACAGCGAGGTTAGCGGGCGAGCGCGGCAGGAGCAAGATCGGCCGCCCGCCCTTGGAGTACCCGTCAGCCCAGCGGGCCGCTTCTGAGGGCGGCGATTTCGTCGTTCAGAGTGTCGCGCAGGACGGTCATCGCCGCGGTGCGCAACCCGTCCTCGTCCATCGTGCCCTTGACAGGGATCTCGACGGTGGCCTCGATCCATTGCCGCGACGCAGCCGGGTCCGGCTCATCGCCGATCACGAGGTGAACCAGCACAGCGCGGCCGACGCCAAGCATTTCGATCTGATGCAGCTTCAAGCCCCATCCCCTCCGCCAGTCCCGCGCCAGGGAAAACTAAGGTCGAGATGCGGCTGAGATGAGGCAAGCCACTCCGCGCGCATGGAGCACAAGAGAGGCATGGCGGCGCGCGTGGAAGGTACGCCTGGATGACGGAATTGAGAGGGCCGGCGACCTCACCAAAGCGAGATCGCCAACCTCACTCCGATTACAGCGGGATGTTGTCGTGCTTCTTCCAGGGGTTCTCGAGGGTCTTGTTGCGCAGCATGTTGAGCGCGCGGCAGATGCGCCGGCGCGTGCCATGCGGCAGGATCACCTCGTCGATGTAACCGCGCTCGGCGGCCACGAACGGGTTGGCGAAGCGCTTCTGGTACTCGTCGATGCGGGCCTTGATCTTCTCGGGATCGGCGAGGTCGGCGCGGTAGAGAATCTCGGCCGCGCCCTTGGCGCCCATGACCGCGATTTCAGCCGAGGGCCAGGCGTAGTTCACGTCGCCGCGGATGTGCTTCGAGCTCATGACGTCGTAGGCGCCGCCGTAGGCCTTGCGCGTGATGAGCGTGACCTTCGGCACGGTGGCCTCGGCGAAGGCGAACAGCAGCTTGGCGCCGTGCTTGATGAGGCCGCCGTATTCCTGCGCGGTGCCCGGCAGGAAGCCCGGCACATCGACCAGCGTAATGATCGGGATCTCGAAGCAATCGCAGAAGCGGACGAAGCGTGCGGCCTTGCGCGACGCGTCGCTGTCGAGCACGCCGGCAAGAACCATCGGCTGGTTTGCAACAATGCCGATGGTGCGGCCTTCCATGCGCGCGAAGCCCGTCACGATGTTGCGGGCGTAGGCTTCCTGGATCTCGAAGAAATCCGCCTCGTCCACGACCTTCAGGATCAGCTCCTTCATGTCGTAGGGCTTGTTCGGATTGTCGGGGATGAGCGTGTCGAGCGAATAGTCCGGGCGATCGACGCTGTCGGACGTGGGAAGCGCGGGCACGCCGGACTTGTTGTTGGCAGGCAGGAAGTCCATCAGGCGGCGCATCTGCAGCAGCGCCTCGACGTCGTTTTCGTAGGCGCGATCGGCAATCGACGACTTGGTGGTGTGGACCTTGGCGCCGCCGAGCTCTTCGGCGGTCACCGTTTCATTCGTGACGGTCTTCACGACATCGGGGCCGGTCACGAACATGTAGCTCGTGTCCTTCACCATGAAGATGAAGTCGGTCATGGCCGGCGAATAGACGTCGCCGCCGGCGCACGGGCCCATGATGACGGAGATCTGCGGGATGACGCCCGAGGACAGCACGTTGCGCAGGAAGACTTCGCCGTAGCCGCCGAGGGCGTCGACGCCTTCCTGGATGCGCGCGCCGCCGGCATCGAACACGCCGATGATGGGCGCGCGGTTCTTCAGCGCCATGTCCTGGATCTTCATGATCTTCTGGGCGTGCGCCTGAGAAAGCGAGCCGCCGAACACCGTGAAGTCCTTGGCGAACACGTAGACGGTCCGGCCGTTGATCGTGCCCCAGCCGGTGACGACACCGTCGCCCGGGGTCTTCTGCTTCTCCATGCCGAACTCGGCACAGCGGTGCTCGACGAAGGTGTCGAATTCCTCGAAGGAGTTGTCGTCCATCAGAAGCTCGATACGCTCGCGGGCGGTCAGCTTGCCCCGCTTGTGCTGCGCCTCAATGCGCGCGAGACCACCACCCAGACGGGCGTTGTCGCGCCGGCGCTCAAGCTCCTCGATGACGTCCTTCATAAGTCCCCATCCCGTATGTAAATGTACGATGACACGTCGTGCTGCGGCGTGGGATAGCACAGCCCTCGGGGGCCAGCCAATGGGAGGTTGGGCCTGACCGGTGCGGCTTGGCGCGTGCCCGCAGGGACCGCCCGACAGAGGAGAAGACCATGGCGAAGGCAGTCCACATGATGGTGCGGGTGCTCGAGGAGGAGCGCAGCGTCGCCTTCTACAGCACCGTTTTTGGACTGACGGTCGCGCAGAGGGTCGATTTTCCGGATTTCACTCTGATCTACATGAGCAATGCCGAGGCCAGCTTCGAGGTCGAGCTGACGGTCAACAAGGGCCGGGCCGAGCCTTACGACCTGGGTAACGGATACGGGCACCTGGCATTCGTGGTGGAGGACCTCGCCGCGGCGCGTGCCCGGATCGAGGCCGCCGGATATTCTCCTAAAGATATCAAGCAAATGACCCACGACGGGCAGCCGTTCGGCCGGTTCTTCTTCATCGAGGATCCGGACGGCTACAAGATCGAAGTGCTGGAGCGCGGCGGGCGGTTCCGGTAAGGGCTCGCCCCCCACTCTACGATGCGCAAAGGGGGTGAGACGTCCGCTGACCCCGGACTCTGGCGTCGCACGAGGACCCGGCCGACGTGCCGCTTGGGGATGTTTGCGTGGGTCCCGGCCTTCGCCGGGATGACGTAGTTTTGGCCGCCTGTCCCCTCATCGTCATCCCGACGCAGGTCGGGACCCACGCAAGTCTCGGAGTTCTCGACGCTCGCAGACCTCTCAAAGACGCGCGCATGTTGGCACCGGCGCTTGGAACGGGGCGCAAGCTTCGCATCAGCAAATGCCAGTAACCCTTTGACTCAACGTATCGTTTCGTGCCTGGCACTTGCCGATGCAGCTCAGCCTGCACCGCCTCGTGCCACGGCCCGCAACGTTTCGCGCCACGTACGGCGGTCGAAGGGCGGATCATGCATCACCTCGTGCCAAAGACACTCAACGTTGCAGACCCCGTGCATCATCAGGTGCCGGATGCGCCACGGGCTCCCCTGCCGGGCGCTCCGCCGCAGACTTTCGTGCCGGGCGCTCCGCCGCAGACTTTCGTGCCGGGCGCTCCGCCGCAGACTTTCGTGCCGGGCGCTCCGCCGCCCATGGCCGAGGCCCAACGCGAAACCTGCGCAGCCGGTTCAGGCCTCGCCTGCCCCTATTCCGGTGCGCCGTGCCCCGCTCTCGCGGCTTTCTTCCCCTACCTCCAAGCCGTTTCCGGTCCTGACTCCGCCGACACCGCCGCCGACATTCACGCCTTCGTCCGCTCGCTGGCGCCGTGCGGCCAATGCAGCGTCGCCTCGGCAGCGGGCAGCGACAAGCTTCGCCACATGCGCCTCGGCCAGCGCGAGCGCGACATTCTGCTGGCGGCGGCTGCCCAAGATGCGCTCGTTCTCACGGAACCCGGCATGTCGCGTTCGCTCAGTGCGGCCCGGCGGCGGGCGGCGCTTTCGCTCGGCAAGGCCGGATTGGTCGCCCCGGTCGTCACACCGGTCGTCACTGGGGCCGTCACCCTGACCGGCCCTCGCCAAAAGGAGGTCGGGAGCCCGGCCAAGACCGCGCCGCGGGCCACGATCGCGCTGACCCCGCTCGGCCGCTACGTCATGGTCGCCTACGGACGCTACATCACGGCCGGGAAACCGGTCCGCTGGACGCGTCCGGCACGCGGGGCCGTGCTCCCCGGGCGCGATCCAGCCGATCTCATCGGCGAGACCCTGGCGCTCACTCAAGCGGCCTTGCGTGACACGCTCAACGACCTCAAGGGCGTGCTGATCGCGGCCATCGGCCGGCCACTCAAATCGCCTGGCCTGCTCGATACGGTGACGCGGCACCTCGAGCGCAAGGCGACCCTTCTCAAGGCGGTTCTGGAGCCGTCCCGCAGCCTCGCGGCCGCACCCTCCGCGAGCGCCCGCTCACCGGCTTGAACGGCGCCACGCTCGCCCCATATCATCAAGTGTCGAAACGTCCGGAGCCGCTGAGGGCCGGGCCGGCGGCGATCCATCCGGATGCCGCTCGAATTTGAAGGTTTTGAAGGTCGCTTAAGGAAGGGCTTTCGCTGTCATGAGCAGACTATCTGTGCTGTCCAATCCACTGCTGCTCGGGTTCGAGGAGATCGAGCGTCTCATCGATCGCACCGGCAAGGGCGGGAACGAGGGTTATCCCCCGTACAACATCGAGCGGATCTCCGCGCAGTCCGGCGAGAAGGAAAAGCTGCGGATTACCGTGGCGCTCGCAGGATTTTCGCGCGACCAGCTCGAGATCACCGTCGAAGACAATCAGCTCACGGTGCGCGGGCGTCAGCAGGACGACAAGACGCGCGCCTATCTCTATCGCGGCATCGCGGCGCGTCAGTTCACCCGGACGTTCGTGCTCGCCGACGGGATCGAGGTTCAGTCGGCAGAGCTTTCGAACGGGATGCTGGCGATCGATCTGGTGCGCCATGAGCCGCATCGGCTGGTGCGGCGGATCGAAATCGAGAACGGCTGAGGACAGTGCGTCCTTTGGACGCGAAAGCGGGGCAAGAGGCTATTGATTCAAATGGGCTAGATGCCCGCCCGCTACAGCCAAAACCCTAGAATCGTACGATCATGGACGGTAGGTGCGATGGATTTTCGCGCCGTCGAACGTTTCCATGACGAGTGACCTCGAAAAGAGGAGGAGTTGCGTCATGAAAGAGAATACCACGAAGCGGCGCCGCTCGACGCGGTCCGCACCAGTTGCTCCGATTATGAGCGAAATCGAGCTGGCAAGGCTCGGCGGCGGGCAGGTCGCCTACATCAAGACGCTGTCCTCCGACGAGGCGCTGCAGATGTTCCCGGCCATCGAGGATCTCCCTCGCGGCATCAACCTCTTTGCACTTCACGCCGCCGACGGTACGCCGATCGCGCTGACGGATACGCGTCAGGCCGCGCTCAGCCACGCCATGGACGGCGAGTTGCAGATCGCAAGCGTCCACTAAGAGCGCTCGCTGCATAGCGAAGACATGAAGGGCGAGCCTGCTCAGCGGGCTCGCCCTTTTTTTATCGGCAACGCGGGCGCAGAAGCGCCGCTCGTTGTTCTCAGCTATTTCGATTTGCAGGCGTCGAGTTTCTGCTGGCGCGCCTGAAGCTCGGCCTTCCACTGATCGGGGCCGACGCCGCCGCACCAGGAGATGTGAGCTTTCATGTCCGGGCTCCATTGGGGGCCGGAGAAGCCGCACTTGTGTTCAGCGTTCTCCTGCTGCTGCTGCATCGCGAGCTTGCCGTACATGTCGCAATTGGCCTGCGCGCGGGCGCCTGGCGAAAGGGCGATCGCGCCGGCTAGCGCCAGCATGCACCCAGAGATCTGGCACGCCGAGATGGTGAGACGCGGAAAACGCATGTTCGACCCCAATTTCTTCGCGCCGGCGACCCGGATGTTCCCATCGTGCCAGAGGCGGCCTGAACCGCGCCTGAATGTGGACCAGGGAGCGCACCCGTTTCAACCCTGCTGGCGGGCGTCAGGCCGAGAAGCGGCGCGCGATCTCGGCCATGGCCGCCCGCGTCGCCTCGGTCCATGGCGCGACGTTGGAGGAAATCAGGTTCGCTTCCGACCGCAGCACCAAGCCGTCGTCGAGAATTCGCAAGCCGTTGGCGGCGAGCGTCGTGCCCGTGGTGGTGATGTCCACGATCAGCTCGGCGGTGCCCGCTGCTGGCGTTCCTTCGGTCGCGCCCAGGCTTTCGACGATGCGGTAATCGGAGACGCCGCGGGCCGCGAAGAAGCGGCGGGTAAGGTTCAGGTACTTCGTCGCGACGCGATACCAGCGGCCATGCGCACGGCGAAACGGCAGCGCGATCTCGGCCAGGTCGTCCATGTTGCGCACGTCGACCCAGAAGTCCGGGACGGCGACGACGACATCGGCATGACCGAAGCCGAGCTTCTTCAGGGACGTGACGCGGGTCGCCGCGTCCGACATCTGCTCGCTGACAAGGTCCTCTCCGGTGACACCGACATGCACGCGTCCCGTCTTCAGGTTCCAGGCGATCTCGGACGCCGACACGAAGGCGACATCGATATCGGGGTGGCCGACGATCTCGCCGCGATAGCCGCGCTCGTTGCCGGTCTTGCGCAGCGTGAGGCCGGCGGCGGCGAAGGCCTCGGCCGTCTGCTCCATCAGGCGGCCCTTCGAGGGCACGGCCAAAATCAATCTGTCAGACATCGCGTCGCCCCTGCCGCTCAAGGCTCACGCGGACTTTCCCCTCCAGGGGTGGGGGGAATCCCAACGGCAATCGTTCCGCCGTCCCCCCCTCCCGACCTCCCCCACGTCGTGGCGGAGCCGCGCCTTCGGCACGAGGGGGGAGGAGAAGAGATCCTGCGGTGCGAGCGAGGTCTGTCATGAGTGCGCGCCTCCGTTGGCGAGAGCGGCGCCGCCATTGGCCAGCGCCGTGACGAGGCGATCGGTGTGCACGGCGGCGCCGACCGCGGGCACATCGACCGGTGCACCGACGGCCTTCAGCAGGTGATCGTAGCGGCCGCCACCGGCGACCGGGCTGCGGTGCCCGAGGCCCGGCGTCACGACCTCGAAAACGAAGCCGGTGTAGTAGGCCAGCGCGCGGCCGAAGTCGGCGGAAAACTCCGCCCTTTCGAGGTCGAGGCCGGCTTGCGCCATCAGTTCCAGGCGCCATTCGTAGGCGCCGACCGCTTCCTCGATCTGGATGCCCATCAGCGTCGCCAGCTCACGGATGCGCCGCACGGAGGCGCGGGCCGGCGCGACGATGGCGACGTAGCTCGCGATCAGTTGCGCCGTCTTGGCCGACAGCGGCTCGGAGCGCGCGTCCGCCACACGCCCAAGCAGGCTGGCGGCAATCTCCGACGCATCGCGCAGGCCGATATGCTCGATGCCTTTGGTTTCGAGGTAGCTCGCGACGGCCGCTTCCGCCCCTTCGGGATCGCCGGGATCGAGCGCGTCCCGGAGCTGCGGGGGAATGTTCGCCGATGCGGCGCCGGGCTCGACCGTGAGGCGCGCCAGCTCCGCCTTGAACGCCTTCGGGCGCACGAACAGGTGCATCAGGCGCTGGCGCCAGCGGGGGGGCATGTCCGCGGCCTTCAGAATGGCGCGCAACAGGCCGAGGTCGCCGAAGCGCAGCTGATAATTCGCGAGGCCCGCCGCTTCGAGGCCGGCCGCAATCGTGGTCACGACCTCGGCGTCGGCGCGCTCGCGGTTCGCTTCGCCGAAGGCTTCGATGCCGGTCTGGCGGAACTCGCGCGTGTGGGCGAGGCCGCTGCCGAGCGGCTGAAAGCGGAAGGCCAAGCCGTCGTAGCAGTACTTCGCGGTGACGTCGGCCGACGGGTGGCGCTCGAGATGCAGACGGCAGGCGGGCACGGTGAGGTCGGGCCGCATGCACAGCTCGTCGCCGTCTGGATCGGAAAAGACGTACGTGCGGGCGCGGAGCGATTCACCCACCACGTCGAGGAACACGCCCGCGGGCTGGATGATGGCCGGGGTCACGGCTTCATAGCCGCCGCGCGTGAACGCACCAAGAAGCGTCTGGGCGGAGGCTTCCAGCGCCTCGAAATGTTTCACCGTCTCAGCGGGCATCGTGTCCTCGGTGGGCCTTCTCCGGAGGTGTGGAGAGAGAGGGAAGCCGTTCATAGGGGTGACGACGCGGGAGAGCAAGGAGGCGCCGCGCCGATGGTTCACGGTTCTTGTTCCGGCAGAGCCCAGCGGCAAGCCCCTCACCCGCCGCACAGGCAAACGCCTTCGCGTCGGCCTCTCCCATCATGGCGAAGCCATGCTTTGCATGGACGGAGAGGCGAATCCGCAATTCCCTCTCCCCTCGGGGAGAGGGTTAGGGTGAGGGGGAGCCAAGACCCGTGATGGGCAGATGAGCGTGAGAGCACTCCCTTGCGCGGCGTCCCTCTCACCCCCTCACCCGCGCAGCATAGCTGCGCGGCCTCTCCCCAAGGGGAGAGGCGAACCCGCAATTCCCTCTCCCCTTGGGGAGAGGGTTAGGGTGAGGGTGAGGGTGAGGGGGCGTGCGACACGCGCGACCGTCTGCTGCAGGCCCCCTCACCCGGACGCGATCTTCGATCGCGCCCGGCCTCTCCCCAAGGGGAGAGGCGAACCACGAATTCGCGGAGTGGGACTAGGCGTGGCGGGCAAGGATCTCGCGGACGGCTTCGACCAGTTTGGCTTCCGGCACGGAGACCTGCGCGGGGCGGGTCTCCTTCCATTCCTTGTTGTCCTTGATCGCCGCGGCGGCCTTCGCGCCTTCGATCAGGTCCTTGAGGATGATCTCGCCGGCCTCGCGCTCGGTCGAGCCCTGGATGACGGCCACGGGCGCGCCGCGCTTGTCGGCATACTGGAGCTGGCGGCCGAACTGCTTCGGGTTGCCGAGATAGAGTTCGGCGCGGATGCCCGCTTCGCGAAGACGCTGCACCATTTTCTGGTAGGCGGGGATCTGGTCCTTATCCATCACGGTGACAACAACCGGTCCCAGTGCAGGAGCAGGCGCGCGGCCGATCAGGTTCAGCGCCGCCTGCAAACGCGAGACGCCGATGGAGAAGCCGGTGGCGGGGACCTTCTGGCCGGTGAAGCGCGCGACGAGATCGTCGTAGCGGCCGCCGCCGCCGACGGAGCCGAAGCGGACGGGATTGCCCTTCTCGTCGTTGGCCGGGATCAGCAGCTCGGCTTCGAACACGGGGCCGGTGTAGTATTCGAGGCCGCGGACGACGGAGGGATCGATGCGGATTTGATTTCGACCGTAACCCGATGCCAGCACTAATTTGTGAATTTGGTCGAGTTCGTCGAAGCCAGTCTTCATCGTCTCATTTGATCGAAGACGATCTTGCCACGAATTGACTAACTCGATGTCTTCCGCATTGAAGCCGGGTTGAAACTCCACAACGCTCATCACGTACTCGATCTGATCGTTGTTTAAGCCGGCACCCTTGGTGAAATCGCCGCTCTCATCTTTGCGACCTGCACCCAACAGCAGACGGACTCCGTCGGGGCCGAACTTATCTAGCTTGTCGATTGCACGCAGCACTGTCAGCCGAGTTGCGGCGAATTCCTCGCCGCCAACACCCACGCCTTCCATTACGCCATCGAGCACTTTGCGGTTGTTGACCTTGATGACGTACTGGCCGCGCTCGATGCCGAGGGCTTCGAGCGTGTCCGCCGCCAGCATGCACATCTCGGCATCGGCCGCGACGCTCTCGGCGCCGACCGTGTCCGCATCGAATTGCGTGAACTGGCGGAAGCGTCCAGGTCCCGGCTTCTCGTTGCGATAGACCGAGCCCGTCGCGTAGCGGCGGAACGGCTTCGGCATGTCCTGGAAATTCTCGGCCACGTAACGAGCGAGCGGGGCCGTGAGGTCGTAGCGCAGCGAGAGCCACTGCTCATCCTCGTCCTGGAACGAGAACACGCCCTCGTTGGGCCGGTCGCTGTCGGGCAGGAACTTGCCCAGCGCGTCCGTGTACTCGAAGGCGGGCGTCTCCAGCGGCTCGAAGCCGTAGCGCTCGTAGACGCCGCGGATCGTCTCAAGCATGGCGTGCGTCTGGCGCAACTCCGCCGGGCCGATGTCACGCATGCCCTTCGGCAGGCGCGCATTGGGACGCTTCGGAGCATTTTTGTCGGGCTTAGCCATGGGAACGGTCTTCGGACTTAGGTTGCTGATGCGCAAATCGGCAGCACTGCGCGGAGCCGCCTTATAGCGGATGCGCCAAAACCGGCAAAGCTTACCACTTTGCCGCTCGGCGCCGCTCTTTCGCCGCGGGCCGGAAATCGCTAGAAGATGCGGCATGACCCTGGTTCTGGACCATACGCCGCCGCGCGAGACGCAGGCGCCCGACGCCGCATTCCGGCCAACGCTCGCCGGCATGAGCCGTGCACGGCTGGCCGAGGCGATGGCGGCCGCGGGTGTGCCGGAAAAGCAGCGGCGCATGCGCGTCGGACAGCTCTGGCGCTGGCTCTACATTACCGGCGTGACGTCGTTCGAGCAGATGACGGACATCTCCAAGGAGACGCGGCAGGCGCTCGAAGCCCTCTTCACCCTCGACCGGCCGGGGATCGTGGCCGAGCAGGTGTCGGTCGACGGCACGCGCAAGTGGCTGATGCGCCTGCCCAAGCTCGGGCATGAAGCGCGCGCCCCCGAGGTCGAAGCCGTCTACATTCCGGAAAGCGGGCGCGGCACGCTGTGCATCTCGTCCCAAGTCGGCTGCACGCTGACGTGCAGCTTCTGCCACACGGGCACGCAGCGGCTGGTGCGCAATCTGACGGCGTCCGAGATCGTCGGACAGGTGCTGCTGGCGCGGGATCGCATCGGAGATTGGCCGGGCGCGGCGCGTCCGGACGACAAGGGACTGCTGCCGGAGACGGATCGCAAGATCACCAACGTCGTGCTGATGGGCATGGGCGAACCGCTGTACAATTTCGACAACGTGCGCGAGGCGATGGACATCGTCTCGGACGGCGAGGGCATCTCGCTCTCCAAGCGGCGCATCACGCTGTCCACGTCCGGCGTCGTGCCCGAGATCCATCGCTGGGGCGAGCTTTCGGGCACGATGCTCGCGATCTCGCTGCATGCCGTGCGCGACGAGCTCCGCGACGAACTGGTGCCGATCAACAAGA
Source organism: Hyphomicrobium sp. (assembly GCF_051860585.1). GTDB lineage: Bacteria > Pseudomonadota > Alphaproteobacteria > Rhizobiales > Hyphomicrobiaceae > Hyphomicrobium_C. The sequence continues at coordinate 71,514 of NZ_JBHYDS010000008.1, read as the reverse complement.
AGTATCCGATCAAGCAGCTTCTGGACGCCTGCCGCACGTATCCGGGCGTCTCGAATGCGAAGCGGATCACGTTCGAATACGTGATGCTCAAGGGCGTGAACGACAGTCCGGCCGACGCCAAGGCGCTGGTGCGGCTGTTGGCGGGCATTCCGGCCAAGATCAATCTCATTCCCTTCAATCCGTGGCCGGGCTCGACGTACGAGTGCTCGGACTGGGAGACCATCGAGCGCTTCGCCGACATCGTGAACAAGGCAGGCTACGCGAGCCCGGTGCGCACGCCGCGCGGCCGCGACATCCTCGCCGCGTGCGGCCAGCTCAAGAGCGAGAGCGTCAAGCTGCGGGCGCGCGACCGGCCGGGCGCGGATGGCGCCGCTTCCTCTCCCACCGCCGGAGACTGACCTGTCATGGTTTTGCGCACGATCGGGCGGATCATCTGGGTGCCGCTCTCGTTTGTGATCGCGGCCGCGCTGGCGATGCTCGTGCTCGTCACGCTCGGCCTCGAGACGATCACGCACGCGGTGCACAACCTCGACGAGGCCGATACGATCTCGGCCGCCTACGACGTGGTCTGGCAGGGGTCCATCATCGCGTCTGGGGCGACGCTCATCCCCGCGCTGCTGGTCGTCATTGCGGGGGAGGTCGCCCGCATCCGCTCGTGGCTCTACTACATGATCGGCGGCGGTGTCGCGCTGGCGGTCATTCCGCTGTTGGCCAAGGTCGACACCGGCACGATGACCTATGCGCTGCCGGCGCTGTGGCACGTGTTCGCAACGGCGGGTTTCGCGGGCGGGCTCGCTTATTGGTTGCTGGCAGGCCGGAACGCTTGAGCGGGTCAGGCGTCTCTTCTACAGCACGTTCGCTTCATCGCATCGGATGGCAGGCGCGGACGTGCTCTAGGACCATCGTTTGAGAGTCTGACATCGTCGTCATGCCGGAGGCATGCTTTCAGCATGATGCGAGCTTGATCGCTCGCATGCGCAACGATCAGGCTCTAGGGTACGTCACAGATCTCGGCAGGGGTGACACGTGTCGGTTGTCGTTGCGATTGTCAGGTTCACCCTCGGATTTGCGGCTGCGGCGCTCACCGCGGGGGCCGTCCAAGCCCTGTTCGTGGCGGGCGCAGACGGGCTCGCGCTCGCGCGGTTGGAAAGCCTCGGCCTGCTGACATTGCTGGCGGCGACGCAATCGGCCGTGTTCGCGCTGCCCTTCGCGGCGCTGGCGGCGCTCGTCGCGGCCTGGCTGCCGATCCGCTCGCGGCTCTATTTCGTGGCCTGCGGCATTCTGATCGCACTCGCGGGGTTCTCCGCCCAGTACGTCAGCGAGGCGGGGGCGCAGACGATCTACAACAGCTATGCGCTGGCCGCCTACGTCGCCTCCGGCTTGGCCGCCGGATTGATGTATGTGCTTGTTGCTGTTCCGAAAAACCAAGCCTCCGGCGTCTGAGCCAGCGATCGGTCACGCTTCTCCCCTTACACCAAAGATCACCCACCGGACCGGTTGCCCGAATCTGGGTTCGCGCCTATATTGTGCACTGCACAATGGGCGCTACGACGCGAACGGGAGTGGAGCCACGATGGGTCACTACGATCACGAACTTTCGACGCGCTTTGCGAAAAGCTGCACGACGGCGGCGTTCGGATATGCGCAAGCCGCCTCGGCTGCTTATGCGGCGCTGGCTGACCAGGCGCTCGATTTCTGGTCGACCGCTGCGCAGGCCTACACCTCAGGCGCGAGCAGCGACGACCGCGATCTGCGTCTCGTGACCGGCCCCCGGCCATACCGGTCGGCCGTCTCATCGGCCCATGTCGTGCCATCGACACCGAATGAATTCCTAAAGATCTCAACCGATTGGGCAAACTCGCCGATGTTCGCGCCGGCGCGGGCCTGGTGGGGTCTGTTTCCGCTGCAGGGCAATCCGGCGAGCTGGCCGATGGCCTATGCCATGATGTCCGCCGGCGTTCCACGTGCCGTCGCCATGCCGACCGCCGAGGCTAACATCGCCGCCATGGATGCAGCCCAGCTTGCGACGCAATCGATCGACCGGGCGTTTTCGTCCTACCGCTCGGACAGCGGCCACGCCGTCTCGCCGATGGGGTCCGCGCAGTCGTTCCTATCGACGCTGTTCCCCGCGCCGATCCCGACGTTCAAGTTTCCCTGGGCGTCCTAGCTCCCGTTGCCTCCTGAGCCGCCGAGCGATCGGCGGCTGGCGGACCTGCGGGGGGGCTTGGGCTCGCTTATTGCTTCGACGGCACCGTGACGACGACCGCATTGCTGTCCGCGCCCGGCATAACCGGCGAGATCGTGCTGAACGACGGCATCTGCGCGCCTTCGGGCTGCGGCGGCTTCACGGCAATCGGCGACTTGGTTTCCGTCTTCTTCGGCTCGGCCACCTCAGCCTTGTCGGCCGGCGCGGCGGGAGCCTCTTCCTTCGCCGTGGCCTCGACCTTCGGTTCCGGCGCGACAACCACAGGCTTGTCCGCCGCGGCGGGCGTGACTTCGATCGTCGGCGCAGCCTGCTTCACCGGCTTCGGCTTGGCCGGGGCCTTCTTCGGCTCGGCGGGGGCTTCGACCTCTTCGACGCGCGTCACAGCCGCCTTCACGGCGGGGGCGGCCGGAGCGGTGGGCGCCGCGGCTTCCTTCTTGGCGGCCGGGGCTTTCGGCGTCTTCTTGGCCGCCTTGGGGGGCGCGGGAGGCCGGGCGACACAGCGCTGCGGCGAAACGGTCCCGTCCGGAAGGGCGACCTCGCCCACCCAGCTGCACGTTTTGAGATCGCGGCAGGCTGCTTCGAACAGGCTCGCGCATTGGGACTGAGCGGCTTCGAGGGTGGCCTGATCGCCGGAGGGTGGGGCGACCGCCTGCGGCGCTACGGGCTGGTTCGCCCAGGGAAGCTCCTCGGCCACGGCCGGCGCGCACCAGGCGAGGCTGGCGGCGATAGCGCTTCTGGCGAACAGCTTAGCCGGCTTCATTCTCACAATCGTTCCCCCGAACTGCTCTTCTTGGCGTGTTTGCCCGCAGATTAGGCCGTTTGATGCAGAAAAACAGGGCCAGATGATGGAGATTTTCCCATCGGTACCTTAAAGCCTGGGCGTGGCCGGGGCGCAAATGCGCCCTATGCACTTGATGGACCGATGATTCACGCTTCGGACTGATAGGGTCCGAAGCGATCATGGTCCGCCAGATTTGCTGTGGGCACATGAGACGGCGTGCGCCTTGCGAGGCCGCGGCGGGCCCCTATAGTGCCGCCGAATCGAGGAAGGGAACGAGGTCGCGACGATGAGCACGAATGACGCCAAGCCGAACATTAAGAAGGTAGTGCTCGCATACTCGGGCGGTCTCGACACCTCGATCATTCTCAAGTGGCTGCAGGAAACCTACGGCTGCGAGGTCGTGACGTTCACGGCCGATCTCGGCCAGGGCGAAGAGCTCGAGCCGGCGCGCAAGAAGGCCGAGATGCTCGGCATCAAGACAGAGAACATCTTCATCGAGGACCTGCGCGAGGAGTTCGTTCGCGACTACGTGTTCCCGATGTTCCGCGCCAACGCGCTCTATGAAGGCATCTACCTGCTCGGGACGTCGATTGCGCGCCCGCTGATCGGCAAGAAGCAGATCGAGATCGCGCGCGCGACCGGCGCCGACGCCGTCTGCCACGGCGCCACCGGCAAGGGCAACGACCAGGTCCGTTTCGAACTCACCTATTACGCGCTCGAACCCGGCATCAAGATCATCGCACCGTGGCGCGAATGGGCGTTCAAGGGCCGCGAGGATTTGATCGAGTTCGCGCGCAAGAACCAGATCCCGGTCGCCAAGGACAAGGAAGGCGATAGCCCGTTCTCGGTCGACGCCAACCTGCTGCACTCGTCGTCGGAAGGCAAAGTGCTGGAAGATCCGGCGAAGAAGGCGCCCGAGATCGTCTACCAGCGCACCATCTCGCCGATGGATGCGCCCGACAAGGTCACCACGATCAAGATCGGCTTCGAGAAGGGTGACGCGGTTTCGCTCGACGGCAAGAAGCTCTCGCCCGCAACCTTGCTCAAGGCGCTGAACGATCTCGGCCGCGACAACGGCATCGGCCGCATCGATCTCGTCGAGAACCGTTTCGTCGGCATGAAGTCGCGCGGCGTGTATGAGACGCCCGGCGGGACTATACTTTTGCAGGCGCATCGCGCCATCGAAAGCCTGACGCTCGACCGCGGCGCGATGCATCTCAAGGACGAGCTGATGCCGCGCTATGCGGAACTCGTGTATTTCGGCTTCTGGTTCTCGCCCGAGCGCGAGATGCTGCAGGCGGCGATCGACAAATCGCAGGAGCACGTCGAGGGCGAGGTGACGCTCGAACTCTACAAGGGCAATGTCATCGTCGTCGGCCGCGAGAGCGCGAAGTCGCTCTACTCCTCGACACTCGTCACCTTCGAGGACGACAAGGGCGCCTACGACCAGAAGGACGCGCAGGGCTTCATCAAGCTCAATGCGCTGCGGCTGCGCACGCTCGGCGCGCGCGACCGGAAGAAATAAGGCCAAGGCGCCGGACATTTTTCAAACGTCGCGAGCTTCGGGCCTTGGCTGGGCCCGAAGCTTTTTTCATTCAAAGGCTCAAACCTCAGTGGACGAGAGAACCCCATTTGGGGTCCGAGGCATCGACCGCGTGGACATGCTTGACGTCGCCATTGCGGTGCGCATCGAGCGCAAAAAACTTGCCGTCCTTCTTGCCGAGCACCTCGAAGTGTTTCTTCTCCGCTTTCGGCTCGCCGACCGGCTCGTAACCGGCCTTGGTGACAACGGCCTTCGCTTCGGCGGGACCGAACGGCGCCTTTTCGGCCTTGCCACCGGTTAGCCTCTGAAGCCACGACTTCTCGCCCGGCAGCTCGACTGCTTTGTCGCTGCCCACTGCGACCTGAGCCGCACGGACCTCCCCGGCATCGGTCAATTCGCCTTCGATCGTGACCTTATCGCCGTTCTTGATCGTGACTGCATCCCGCCCCTTGGGGCCGATGTCGACCAGCGATTTCTTCGTCCCTTCGTCGACGACGTAACGATGGCCAAACGTGTCCGTCACCGTTCCGGTGACAGTGACCTTTTCCGCCAAGGCGCCGCCTGCGCTGGCGGCCAGTAGGCCAGCTGCGATCACGATCGATCCTGCCATCTTCATGAGTTTTCCGATCTCTTTTTAAAGGGCGCACCGAGCCGAAGGACCGATGCGATATTGCGTTTCATTCTTTGTTCGCGACGCCGCCTCGCTCACGCCTGTTGTCCAGGAACACGTTAAACTCTTGCCGATCGCGCGCCATGCGGAGGCCGCTGAGATAGGCTTGAAAGTCTCGCTCCTGCTCATCCAGCTTGGCGAGTTCCACAGACCGGTAGGCGTCGAACGCCGCGCTTTCGGTGTCCGAGCGTCGCGTCGTCGTGCTCTCGGTCGCCGTCACGGATGTCTGTCCGCGCCGGCTTCGCTCTCCCAACGCACTCGACATGAAAATGTTCGGCAGGCTCGGGAACGCGGAGCGGATATGTTGCAATCCGGCGCGTGCGCGCGCGGCCGACGGGGCCAAGGCGGGGCGCGTGGCGACATACGCCATGCTGGCGCCGACAAGGGTGCCGCCACCCGCAAGCAACCACATCATCATGTGTCTGGGCATGCTCACCGCTCCGTCCGTTTTGGCCAATGTTAAGATGTGTAACATTGGGGGCTGCCGGGGTACTTACAAGAGCAGGCGCGCGACGATCCAACTCGCGCGGCGCTGAAGGCGTTGGACGGTGAGCAGTGAGCCTTCGCCCGTCTCCGCGCATCCTGCCGACCCGTCCTTCGCAAAAGACAACGCCCGACCTTTGCGGCCGGGCGTTTGCATTTCAAATGGGGGTGCCCGAAAAAACTGGCGACGACCGGTCAGGCGACCGCCGCCGGCATCCGCACGTCTTCCATTCGACGCGCGGCCGTCGCGTTGTGATTTGCCCGCATTGCGATGGCGGCATGAATGGCGAGCGCGATCGCAAAGCCGAAGGCGTGCTGCGACAGCGTTGCCGGCACCAGCAGGATGGTGGCGAGGCCGAATGGCACGAACATCACTATGCCCGTGGCGAGGCCCGGATTGTAGCCGCGGAACCGCACAGCCATCCCGATATGCGCAATGGCGTTGATGAGGATGAGATAGCCCGCGGCGACACCCCAGCCGACGTCGATGAAATGAGCCGCATAGAGGGCCGCGAAGTTCAGACCCCAGACACCCGGGAGATTGATCCAGAGGACGTCGCTCACGCTGAGTGCTTGGACGCCACCGAATACCGTGCGGTTGATGTAGGCGCGGAAACGGTCGCCGGTGTGCTCTTCAAGCTGGTGAAGCATATAGACGGGGGACGCGAGGAAGATGAGCAGGAGGGCTTGCCCTTCGCCGGCGAAGGTCACCGGCACCAGCAACAGGAATGCGAGGCTCATGAACAAAGCGCCGGCGACCCAGTGCGTTTCGAGCCAAGACTTGATCATCGTCAATCCCATGCACGCAATGAGACGGGCCTCTCCCGTTCCAGCGGCGATCACGATCGCACGGAGGTCCTAAACTTGAATGAACTCTAAAGACGGAGGACAGCGCGTGTGGCGCTACTTTTTGCGCGTCAGCTCCGCGCAGCCTGCGGTCGCGTCCTCGCCGGATTCGACGTAGCAGGCTGCAATCTTGTCGGGGCCGAGGATGCGGCCGTGATTGTAGCCCTTGCTGTCGGAGGCAACCCACGTGAAGGACACGTTGTCGGGGTAGATCACGCCGAAGAAATTCTTGGTGCCTTCGGGGTAGGTGAAGTGGCCCCGGAAGCGGCGGTCCTGCTGCTCGGTAATCTCGACCGTCTTCTCGCCCCAGATCTTGTAGCCCTTCTTGTCGGACACGGTTCTGTTCTCGCCGACCCAGGACCCGACGAGGTTCGGGATTGCGGCATCGTCCGCGCGGGCCGCGGGTGCGATGCCGGCTGCGACGCAGAACGCGACACACCACACGGCAACTGACGCGGCGACCGCGATGCGCGATCTGCGAAAATCCTTTGAAGTTTCGACCATCACGACCCCTCGGCTGAAGTTGGTTTCGGCGCCGACGTCGGCGCCAGCGGCGAGATCATAACGCCGGTCGGCGGCAACGGGTTGGGAGACATTTGGTGCGCCAGCGATGCGCGCCTCGCGTCGATCAGTTGGGAGGTGAGGCGTCTGTCTAGACTTCGTTCCAGGCAGGCTTAGTCCTTTCCATGATTGCTGCATCGCGTGGTCTTGTGCTGCTCGGCAGCAACATTGCCGATTTGTATGGACGTGAACTCCTCAGTTTAGCTACCCGGACTCAAGCATTCGTGTTCTGTAAGATCAGTTGAGACGGACGGGTTGACAACAGATGCTCGCAAGAAGCTTAGCAATCCTTCTCGTGGTGGCGCTGCTGCTGCTCGACGCGGGCGCGCCCGTGCTGGCCGATGGGCTCATCCAGGAACTCAAATTCGGCGTCCTCGACCATGACGTCCCAGGATTGTGGAGCGGGTTCAGAGCCGAACCGAACTCTGTCGACATCAATCTTGAAGCCCTCTTGTCGCCGTCCCTGTTGTTCCTTGGTGGCACACTTCGGCCCGCGATCGGCGGGACGATCAACACCGCCGGAGCAACGAGTCACGGCTACATCGATGCCCGCTGGCAGTACGAAACACCGAGCGGCATCTTCTTCGGTCTTGGGATCGGAGGCGCCATCCACGACGGGCAGCTCAAGCTCGTGGACTGGGACCAGAAGGCGCTTGGATCAAGGCTGCTGTTCCACATCCCCGTGGAAGTCGGCTACCGTTTCGACGCCCATAACAGCCTCTCGGCATATTTCGAGCACACGTCGAACGGGTATACCGTCAGCCCGAACGAAGGGCTCGACCGGCTCGGTATCCGCTATGGCTACCGGTTCTGAGACGCAACCGACTCCGGAAGCGCGCCTTCGGCACGCCTCGGAAGCGCGCCTTCGGCACGCCTCGGAAGCGCGCCTTCGGCACGCCTCGGAAGCGCGCCTTCGGCACGACGCGAGCCTCGGACCAAAGGCTCCGTAGCCGATAGTTCCGACCTACTCACGCCTCTCGCGACGCCTCGCGAGGTCATGCTGGAAGAATGCCTCCGGCATGACCCTCATGACGAGGCGGGATGGGGCAGGATAGGGGGAGTGGGGAGGGCGACAACATCCACGGGCTCACGTTCGCATAACAACTGTTGTCGAAGTAGCGCTCGACGGAGCCGGCCAAACCATAATTAGCACTCTGTCGGCGCAAGTGCTAAGATGCTGTTTCGTGCCTGTGATGGGTGTTTTTCAACGCTCCGAACCGCACATCGCCCCAAAAATAAGAGATTTGAGGATTTCAATGAAATTCCGGCCCTTGCACGATCGTGTCGTCATTAAGCGGCTCGAAGAGGACAGCAAGAGCGCAGGCGGCATCATTATTCCCGATACCGTCAAGGAAAAGCCCATGCGAGGCGAGGTTATCGCCGTCGGTCCTGGCTCCCGCGACGAGAGCGGTAAGATCAACGCGTTGGACATCAAGGCGGGCGACACGGTGCTGTTCGGCAAGTGGTCGGGCACCGAGGTCAAGATCGACGGGGACGACGTTCTTATCATGAAAGAGAGCGACATCCTCGGCGTGATCGAAGGCTCGGCCAAAGTCAAAGCCGCCGCCTAACCCTCACGCGCCTTCCTCACATTCAGGAGTTGCCACTCATGGCTTCCAAAGACGTTAAATTCGGTCAAGACGCGCGCGACCGCATGCTGCGCGGCGTCGACATCCTCGCCAACGCAGTCAAAGTGACGCTCGGTCCCAAAGGCCGCAATGTCGTGCTTGAAAAATCTTATGGCGCCCCGCGCATCACCAAGGACGGTGTGACGGTCGCCAAGGAAATCGAGCTCGAGGACAAGTTCGAGAACATGGGCGCCCAGATGCTCAAGGAGGTCGCGTCCAAGACCTCCGACCTCGCGGGCGACGGCACGACGACCGCAACCGTGCTCGCACAGGCGATCATCAAAGAAGGCGCAAAGTCGGTTGCAGCCGGCGCGAACCCGATGGACCTGCGGCGCGGTATCGACCAGGCGGTTGCAGCCGTCGTGGCAGAGCTCAAGGCCAAGGCCAAGAAGGTGACCTCCAACGCGGAAATCGCGCAGGTCGGCACCATCTCCTCAAACGGCGACAAGGAAATCGGCGCAAAGCTCGCCGAGGCCATGAAGCGCGTGGGCAACGAGGGCGTGATCACGATCGAGGAGAGCAAGAGCCTCGAAACCGAACTCGAAGTCGTCGAAGGCATGCAGTTCGACCGCGGGTATCTCTCGCCCTACTTCATTACCAATGCCGAGAAGATGCGCGTGGAGCTGGAGAACCCCTACATCCTGCTGCACGAGAAGAAGCTTGGTGGATTGCAAACGCTGCTTCCGCTGCTCGAGGCAGTCGTTCAGTCCGGTCAGCCGCTGCTGATCATTGCCGAGGATATCGAAGGCGAGGCGCTTGCAACGCTGGTCGTCAACAAACTGCGCGGTGGGCTCAAGGTCGCGGCCGTCAAGGCTCCTGGCTTCGGCGATCGCCGCAAGGCCATGATGGAAGACATCGCCATCGTGACCGGTGGTACCGTTGTGTCTGAGGATCTCGGGATCAAGCTCGAGAGCGTCACGCTGGAGATGCTTGGCCGCGCCAAGAAGATCACCATCGACAAGGACGACACGACGATTGTCGACGGGTCGGGCAAGAAGGCCGATATCGACGCGCGCATCAAGCAGATCAAGACGCAGATCGAGGACACGACCTCGGACTACGATCGCGAAAAGCTGCAGGAGCGTTTGGCGAAGCTCGCCGGTGGCGTAGCGGTGATCAGGGTCGGAGGCTCGACAGAAGTCGAGGTCAAGGAGCGCAAGGACCGCGTCGACGACGCACTCCACGCAACTCGCGCGGCCGTCGAGGAAGGCATCGTTCCCGGTGGCGGCGTCGCCTTGCTTCGCGCCATCGCGTCGCTGGCGGCCCTCAAGCCCACGAATGACGATCAAAAGACGGGCATCTCCATCGTGCGCAAAGCACTGCAGGCGCCAGCCCGGCAGATCTTCATCAACGCCGGAGAAGATGGCTCGGTCATCGTCGGCAAGATCATCGACAATACGGACTACGCGTTTGGCTACAACGCCCAAACAGGAGCCTACGGCGATCTCGTCGCGCAAGGCGTGATCGACCCAGCCAAGGTCGTTCGTTGCGCGCTGCAGGATGCCGCGTCTGTTGCCGGCCTTCTGATCACGACTGAGGCGATGATTGCCGAGCTGCCGAAGAAAGATGCCCCGAGTGCAGGAATGCCCGGCGGCGGAATGGACTATTAAAAGGCGCTGTTCGATCTGACGAAACGCTAAGATGGAAAGCCCAAGCAAGTCGCTTGGGCTTTCCATCACCATTTGCTTGCCGGCAATTGTGCTCGGTACGCCCAGCGAAAGCCTTTGTCATGTTTCCGCACAAAAAGCCGACACTCCCCGTTCAAGCGCCGGAGCCGATCATTCCCGTCGGTCAACGAAAGACGATGGAGACGCTGCTGGCCGGCGACTGCCGTTGGCCGATCGGCGACCCGCAAAAAGAAGACTTCCACTATTGCGGCAAGCGGAAGGTGGATGGGTACCCCTACTGCGACTTCCACGTTCGCCGTGCAAGCTCGCCGTCAAAGCCGCGCGCCGTGGCTTACCCGCACTTCGCCGGCTGAGGCTACGCGCGTCGACAGGCATCAAAGGGTGATCCAGCATCATGACGGATTGTAGCGAAGTTTCCTGTGAGCTCGATCGCTTGATCACGCTCGGTCATCAGGATTCGAGCCTGTTGACAGCCATGCAGCGGAAGTTTCCAAACTTGACGCAGGCTGAGCTCGAAGCCGGATTCGAGAAAGTCATTGTCGACCGTGGCCTGAGGCCCGACCCCGAACAGCAGCTCTAAAGCTCGCTGCTGTGTCGCCGCGAAAAGAGATAGGGGAATAGGATTTTTTTATCTGCGAGGCGTGTCGCCAGCTGAAACCCAGTTCAGGACTGTGAGAAACTCATGACAGCAAGTGCATATTTTCAGGCAACGGACACGCTCACCACTTTGGATATCGGGCGCAGCAGTAAGATTGCTGAAATCGATATCCGTGCACTCAAGGTGGTAGGCGACCTGCCAATGGATCTGCAGGCGAAGCACGAACTCTTCGAAATTCTCCGTAACTCACAATTCAAAAACATGGTCGAACGCGGAGCAATCCGCATGGAGCCTGGCGTCACCATCGCCGACGTTGTCAAGGAAGTGAAACGGGCAGTATTTGAGAGCGACGGGGTCACCTCCGACGCCCGCGCCGTGTAATTTAGACGATCTCGAAATTTGCATAGGGATAGACACATGGCACGAGGCGACCGTCACACGCTCGAACTAAAAAAGATGGAGTCCGGGCCGGCTCGCATGGACGAGGACTGGTGGCATCTCGTCTATGACGAGACAGCGCGCGCCGTATTTGTCGAACACACGTCGCATCATCTGACCCGCTCCATTCAGCAGAACCCCGCCCGATATGAACTCAACGAATTCTTGGCCAGCAAGAGAAGCGGCGTCGACGAACTGAAAGCAGCGCTGCGATCGGTGTTTCAAGGCGCCAAGACCTCAAATTGAACTCCGTCAACGCTCCAGCCGCAGGCGGCGACTAATTCTGCCCCAGGCCGATTGCGGACATCGGAATTTCCGAGGCGCGACGCCTATTATGGCTGGAGCTGCTTGTTTCCGCGTCCAAATCGCAAGAACCCACGCGCGCCTCACCGCTCGACGCCGGTGGCGTCCACGCGGCACTGCTCGGTGCGCTGGCGAGGGCTGGGTGCACGGTCACATGACATTGCGGCGAAGCGCGGCGACAGCGGTTCCGTTGAGGGGTTGGCTCGCCGATACGGCACGCGGCCACCTGGGAAGTTGACGTCACATCAACCGTTTAATGCCGCAAACTGTGACGCCTCGGGCCGGCGTGCTATTCCTGTTGCGGGCACCCCCAGCCCGCAATCGAAGGACAGCGCTCATGATCAAACGTCTTCTCGTATCGGCGGCCGCATTAGCGATTTTTACTGCCAACGCCGAGGCCAAAGACCGCCCTCCGACAGACGAAGAGCGGACCAAAATCGAAACCGTGCTTAAGGCTGAAGGCTACTCGGCCTGGGGCAAAATCGAACTCGACGATGACAAAAAATGGGACGTGGACGATGCCGTCGCGGCCGATGGCAAGCTGTACGATCTCGACATCAGCACAGCCGACTACAAGGTTCTGAAGAAAGAGCCCGACACGGACTGACCAACGCCAATGCAGCCGTGGCCCATCCTGGCCATGGCTCGCTGGACCATGGCTCGCGACGTCGACGCCGTGCTGTTCGGTGCATTTGCTGGGCGGGGATGGCCGCGAGACGGCACGCACGCCCGGAAGCCTGCTGCAATCCAGTGGGCGGCTCATTCCTCTGACCACGTTGTTCGTGATGCATATCGGACACGGTCGTCCACGGACTACGCGTCCGGGCCCGTGCGTTGGGAGATTCCAAACCATTTGGCGGTAGTCAACGGACGTGGCGGTTTGCATACTCGCCGCCTGTCACGTGGGGTGCTGTCACAATGCTGTCTGTTCGTTCCAAGGCTGTTGCGTCTGCGCTTGTTGTCTTCGCCGCGACACCGGTTTCCTTCGCATCTGCGGGCGGGTTCGGCGATCTCGGCCTCGGCAATACGGACTGGCAAGTCGGCGGGTTCGTGTTCGTCGCCCCGAAATACGAAGGCGCGAAGGAGTACGAGGTGCGCGGCGCGCCGTTCATCGCTCCGACCGGGCTCGACAATGGCACCAGCCGCGTGCAGTTCCGCGGACCGGACGACCTGCGTTTCCGCGTACTCGAGTTCAGCGGCTTCGAGGCGGGCCCACTGGTCGGCTGGCGCTTCGACCGCGACGACAACGACGCGGCCCGTCTGCGCGGTCTCGGCGATGTGGACGGCGGCGTGGTTGCCGGCGGCTATGTGGCCTATCGCGGCGGACCGGTGACGCCGTTCGTCTCGTATCATCATCAGGTGTCAGGCGACGACACGGGCGGGCTGATCCGTTTCGGCGCCGAGGCGAGGGCGCCGTTGGCTTCGGGCATTTTCGTATTGGCGACACTCGGCGCGAGCTACGCCGACGACGAGTACATGGATGCCTATTTCTCCGTGACACCGGGGCAGAGCGCGGCCTCGGTCGCGGGTCTCGCCGTCTACGACGCGGAAGCAGGCATCAAGGACGTTTACTTCGGCCTGACCACCGATGTGCCGCTGTCGGACGTCTGGACGCTCAAGCTCAGCGGACGCTATTCGCGCCTCGTCGGGGACGCGTCCGACAGCCCGATCGTCGAGGACGAGAACCAGTTCTTCGGCGGCCTCGGCCTCAGCTATCGCTTCAACATCGACTGAGTTCTGCGCTCAAGTCCGTCTCGTGAGCATCATCGCGCACCCCTCTCGTGCGCGTCTCGCGCAACGCGCCCGCGCTTGCGTTTCATACGCGCCAGCACCCACGCCAGTGCGCCGTGACGGCTGATCTATTTTTTGATCTTTTTACGGATTGTCTGCGGACGCATCGCCGTAGTTTGCGCACATTGGGGAACAATAACGGCACCTGCCGCGTTCTTCGCGCATCATGCCGATTTCCCCCAAAGGAGACTTGTTTTGAGAATTATCACACTCGCCATGTCCGCATGCCTGCTCGCCTTTGCAGGCGCGGCTCCCACGCTCGCCGCACCGGTTTCCGGCGCTGCTTCGGCAACGGCTCAAGCCGACAGCGGCTTCACGCCGGTTCAGTACAGCCAGTACAAGAAGAAGAACTACAATAAGGGCTTCAACAAGGGTTACGGCGGCAACAAGGGAGGCTTCAAAGGCAACCATGGCTTCCGCCCGGGCAGCCGCCATGCGCATGCGCCGAAGGGCTGGCATCGCCACAGCAGGCGTCCGAGCTACTGGCAGACGCGCGGTTGTGTCGTCGTCGGCCCGGTATGGTTCTGTCCGTAAGCCGGCCGCACGCTAGACTGACTGTTTGAATGTGCCGGGGACCTCGTCTCCGGCACATTTGTTTTCGGCGCGTCGTGCCTGTTCCGCACGGAGCAGCGTTGGGCCCATTGTTCTCTGAGGATCGCCGCCGCTGCAGATCCAGAGGAGGCCTCCCATGTTTTCGCTCCAGGACAAACTTGCCCGCGCCGAAGCGTTCCTCGAGCGGGAGAACGCCCGCGACGACGCCATCGCCCGATCGCGCCCGGCGTGGTGGAACGTCGGCAAGATCGTGCTCGGGCTCTTGTGCCTCGCCCGGTCCGTTGCCGTTGCGAGCGGCGCCTCGTGGGCCGGTGCGTACGCGCTCGCGGCGCTGCTGTTCGCGGGCGGCGCCTATCTGGCCTACGAGGGCGCGCGGCTCCTGATCGAGAAGCGTGGCGACGCGGCACAGTAGGCCTGGCGCAGATCTGGTGGCAGCGCGGGCGAGGGCCGTGCCGTTCAGGGCCGCGCGGCGTGCGTGCTTTTTCGCCGCCCGGTGAACGGCTTACGGATTGCCCTTGAATTGCCGCCGTGTCCCCCTCACGGTTGCCGTTCAAGTTCTCCTGCAAGCCAGCTCGAAGCTCCCATGACCCGCACATCCCTGAACCGCACGCTGCGCCGCGCCTACTTCTGGCTGTTCCTCGTGCTGGCCTTGTCGCTGGCCGCGAAGTTCGCCGACCGGATTCCGGGCATCGCCGGCGGTCCGATCGAGGCGGCGGCGCGGGACCTCTACGACTATCTGAAGGACATGGCGCTGGTGTTCGTCACGGTGGTTGCGGCCTATCTGGCCAATGTCTTCCAGAAGCGCTCCAAGTTCGTGGAAAGCCTGGAAGAGGAGTGGCGCGGCATCGTGCGGACGAAGTCGGCGCTCTTCACCTACTGCGAGAAGACGTACGTTTCGACGGACGATTATCTGGCCGCCTTCTGCCGCATCTCCGAGACGATCGACAACATGCGCATCGTGTACGCCAACGCGGGCGAGACGGCGACGCTGGTTGGCCTCTATCCTTATGCACCGCTGCACGACATGCGCCGCGCGCTGCAGTCCATCGATCCGCGCAAACGGCCGGACCTCGCGCCGGACGACCGCAAGGTCGCCCGCGATGCGATCCTGCAATCGTTCTACGCCCTGCGCGAGACCCTGCTCGAGGAGCTCGATCTCGACGAGCCGGCGCATCCGCTGCTGATTTCGAGGGGCCGGAGGCTCAAGCAGCCGGGGGCGACGCGGCGCGCGCTCTTCCGCCAGGGCCGACAGGAAAAGCGCCGGGATGCCGCACCACCCGTAAAACCTGAGGTCGATGCCCTTCTGAACGACCTTTACCAAGCGGAAAAGGCAGGCACCGGCGTCTGAAAGCTGTCAGCGCGCCGCACCCTTGATCAAAGTGGCTCCTGTCGCTGGCGATGAGCCGCGGGGTGTGCTACCTCCGCGCCAGATTTTGCGGCGCACACAAGTCTATCACAGGTTGCGCCCGGCCATCAGGACACCCATGGAAATCCGGAATATCGCGATTATCGCGCACGTCGACCACGGCAAAACGACCCTCGTCGACGAGTTGCTCAAGCAGTCCGGCTCGTTCCGCGAGAACCAGAAGGTTGCCGAACGGGCGATGGATTCGAACGATATCGAGCGCGAGCGTGGCATCACCATTCTCGCCAAGTGCACGAGCGTGGTCTGGAATAACACCCGTATCAACATCGTCGACACGCCCGGCCACGCCGACTTCGGCGGCGAGGTGGAGCGCATCCTGAACATGGTGGACGGCGTCGTCGTGCTGGTGGACGCCTCCGAAGGCCCGCTGCCGCAGACCAAGTTCGTCGTCTCGAAAGCGCTCAAGCGCGGCATCCGGCCGATCGTTGCCATCAACAAGATCGACCGCCCGGACGAACGGCACCTCGACGTGCTGAACGAGATCTTCGATTTGTTCGCCAACCTCGACGCGAGCGACGAACAGCTCGACTTCCCGGTGCTGTACGGCTCCGGCCGTAACGGCTGGATGGCGCTCGATCCCGCCGGTCCGAAAGAAAACCTCGCGCCGATGTTCGACCTGATCGTGCGGCACGTGCCGGCGCCGACGGTGGAACCCGGCCCGGCGCGCCTGCTCGCGACGACGCTCGAAGCCGACAACTTCCTCGGCCGCATCCTGACCGGGCGCATCAGCTCCGGCACGCTCAAGGCGAACCAGCAGCTCAAGGCGCTGAACCGCGAGGGCAAGGTCGTCGAGAATTTCCGCGTCACCAAGGTGCTGGCCTTCCGCGGCCTCGAGCGCGTTCCCGTCGAAGAGGCGCACGCGGGCGAGATCGTGGCGATTGCCGGTATGAGCGAAGCGACGGTGGCCGATACGCTCTGCGATCTCTCGGTCGATACGCCGATCAAAGCGCAGCCCGTCGATCCGCCGACGCTCTCCATGACGTTCCGCATCAACGACGGACCGTTCGCAGGACAGGAAGGCGATAAGGTTCAGAGCCGCGTCATTCGCGACCGTCTCATGAAGGAAGCCGAGCGCAACATCGCCATTCGCGTGACGCCATCGACGGAAGGCGGCGAGTCGTTCGATGTCGCCGGCCGCGGCGAGTTGCAGCTCGCCATTCTGCTCGAGAACATGCGCCGCGAGGGCTTCGAGGTCACGGTATCCCGTCCCAAGGTCGTGTTCCGCACGGACCCGGACACGGGCGAGCGCCTCGAACCGGTCGAAGAAGTCATCATCGACGTGGACGACGGCCACACGGGCATCATCGTGCAGAAGCTTTCCGAGCGGAAAGGCAACCTGCTCGAGATGCGCCCCTCAGGCGGCGGACGCACCCGCATGGTGTTTCACGTTCCGACGCGGAGCCTGCTCGGCTACCAGGCCGAATTGCTCACCGATACGCGCGGCACGGCCGTCATGAACAAGCTGTTCCACGCCTACGAGCCCTTCAAGGGCGAGATCGCCGGCCGTCACACGGGCGTGCTGATCTCGAACTCCGACGGTGAAGCCGCAGCGTATGCGATCTTCAATCTGCAGGACCGCGGACCGTTTTTCATCGGTGCGCAGACGCGCGTCTACACCGGCATGATCGTCGGCGAGCACACGCGCGACAACGATCTCGAAGTGAACGTCGTCAAGGGCAAGAAGCTCACGAACGTGCGCGCTTCCGGCAAAGACGATGCGGTGCTGCTCGTGACGCCGATCAAGCTCACGCTCGAGCGGGCGATGAGCTACATCACGGACGAAGAACTTGTCGAGGTCACTCCGAAGACGATCCGGCTGCGCAAGCGCTGGCTGGATCCGAACGAGCGCAAGAAGCAAGAACGCAAGCGCGAGGCCGATCGCGAGGCCGTTGCCTAAAAATTCATGGGGAACTTTTCCGGCAAGACGTCGACTATTTTCTAGTACCTTTGAATTGTGCTCAATTTTATCATTAATGTGAACCAGCGGCGCGGATGCCGCGTTTGATTTTCGATAGCTCATTATTGCGGGAGGCGACCCCGTGGGAGTCGGCCTTTGAAAAAGTTCGATGCGCAATCGGCGCATGACATCATGATCTCTGTCCACGACGCCTGGTCGACCGGCGCCGTCGAGCGGATGCTCAGTCACTACACAGACGATTTGACCTACTGGTGCAATGCCGGCGAGATCCGCGGTGTGCCGTTCCAGATCGACGGCAAGCAGGGACTGCGCACGTTTTTGCGGAGCATTCTCGCTGTCGCGGAGAGCGCTACGGCCGTCGAGGATTTCAAGCTCGAAGACGGTCTGGGTCACGTCACGATCAATGCCTACATCAGGCACCGCCGCACGGGACATGAGATCCGCGGGAGCTACCGGCAAGTGGTGATGTTTCGGGGGCGGAAGATTTGCCGGGTCGACGAGTTCCACGACGGCGAGCGGATGTCTCAGTTCTGGCGCATGGTGTCCGTCGACGGGGAAACGCCGCCCTGCCAAGATCCTAGACAGGATCAATGATCCGCTTCGAGCGTCGTGACCGACGGGCCGCTCCATGCCAGCGCTGTTTTCCGGGCCAGCGCCGGTTGCCGGGCGCCTATTCGATAACGACCGTCGCCACGTAATCCATCGTGCGATTGATGTTGTCGGGCGGCAGAAGCGTGTTCAGCAAATACGATGTCGGCGAATAGTTTTCCGGAACAGCGCGGTTGAAGGCGCTCCGGATCAGGCGCGCCCGCATCCGCTGGACGATACTGCCGCCGCTGACGCCAAGATAATAATCCTTCAGCGTTTCAAATTTCGGCTGCATCGACTCGGCGACCTTACGGTGCCCCTCCGACATCTTCTTGAGGCCGTCCGGGTTCTCGACGAACACCGACTGCAGGAGGGCCTTGCGGTCGTCGCTCGGAATCTTGAGCTTGTCGATCACCGTCAACGGGCCATCGGCAAGGCCCACGACGGAGGAGCGCCCTTCATTGGCAACAGAGTTGCCGGCGGCATCCAACGGCTTCATCGGCGCCTTGACGCATGACGGCACGCGACTGCCCTTGAAGGCCTCGGCGGTCGCGGTCGGATCGCAGTCCTTGAGCGCCAGCACCGACCAGGCAAACTCCGAGCAATAGAGATCGAGGGTGCCCGGCGGATTCTGGCCGAGCGCGATCTGCCCGAGGTGCTTGACGAAATCCAGCGAACGGCCGGGCTTGAATTTCGGCGCGTTGTAGTCGTCGTTGAACTTGATCTGGCTCGGATAGACCTTCTTGGCGCTGGCGTTGAGACGCGCGGCCCAGGCGGCGATATTCTTGCGCTCCTCATCATTCAAGCCGCGAGGGCGGATGATGTGCATGAAATTCAGGGTGCGATAGTGCTCGCTGGTGAGGTCGGCGCTCATGCCCTTGCCGAGATATTCCTCATTCATCGGATTATCCAAGTTCCGCACCTTGCCGTCCTTGATGTAGGCGAGGCCCGTGTGGCTGATGCCCATCTGGACGTTGGGATAGGCTCCCGCGCCGCCCCATTCGGCGCGGAACGTCAGCAGCAGATCGCCGGTTTCGACGATGCCGCTCTTGGCGAGGCGCGACGCCATGCCGGAGCGCGGCGTCACGATCAGGCGGAGCCCTGCGTCGCTGCCGGACTTGATGGCATCGGGATGCTTGAAGTCGACCAGAACGTCGGTGGTCTCGAACGGCCCCTTGAGCGGCGCGCGGGTGCTTGAGGGCACCGTGAAGTAAATGGGTATGTTGAGCTTCTTGGCGAGGCGCTCGTTCGCCTTTTCGCTGAAGGTGAAATCCTTCTTCGCGGCCAGGGCCGGCGCGCCGGTCAGCGCGAGCGCCGCCGCCATGGCAAGCCACGTTGCGAGGCACGCGCGGGCGGAAAATGCTTTGGAGTTCGGCTCTGCCATTCGATCACCTGGATAGCGACGCTCAATCATCGGTGTCCGGCCTATGCGGCCCTGCGACGTACACAGTTAGCATGCCGGGGCGAGCCGTCCACCTCCGCCGCCTGCGAAGATGCACAGGCCCCGCTCCACGCGTGGAGAGACGTAGCGCGCGGCTGCGGCAGATTTGCGATGCTGCAATGCGGCCCGTCATCCCATCACACCGCTGCGGCAATGGAGGCGGCGTGCGACTACGGGGGTTAACGGCCTTGCATTCTTGCGCGCGAGCCTGAAAAATCGACGCCGAACCGAAAAGGAGCCGTATGGAACATCACGACATCTCGCTGATCGCCACCATTTCGATGGGTCTGGTCCTCGCCTTTGTCGGCGGCATGATCGCCAACAAGCTGCGACTTCCGCCCTTGGTCGGATATCTGCTTGCCGGCGTTGCGGTCGGTCCGTTCACGCCCGGGTTCGTCGGTGACGCCCACATCGCAAGCCAGTTGGCTGAAATCGGCGTCATGCTGCTGATGTTCGGTGTCGGCCTGCACTTTTCCATCAATGACCTGTTGGCCGTCCGCGGAATCGCCATTCCTGGCGCCATCGCACAGATCACGGTCGCGACCCTCTTCGGTGTGGCGCTGGCGCATTTCTGGGGATGGGGACTCGGCGCCGGACTGGTGTTCGGCTTGGCGCTGTCGGTCGCGAGCACCGTGGTTCTCCTGAGGGCGCTCGAACAACGCAACGAACTCGACAGCGTCAACGGCAAGATCGCGGTGGGCTGGCTCATCGTCGAGGATCTGGCGATGGTTCTGGCGCTGGTGCTGCTGCCGGCCTTGGCCGGCGCACTCGGCGCGGAGGGCGGCAGCCGTGGCATCGCGAGCCAGTTCTCCGGCGACAGCATCTGGCTGACGCTGCTGTTGACGCTCGGCAAGGTCGCCCTGTTCACGGCTCTCGTTTTCGTCGTCGGCACGCGGGCGGTGCCCTGGATGCTGAAGCATGTGGCGCGCACAGGCTCGCGCGAGCTGTTCACGCTCTCGGTTCTCGCGACCGCGCTCGGCATCGCCTACGGCTCGGCGGAGTTGTTCGGCGTGTCGTTCGCGCTCGGCGCCTTCTTTGCCGGCATCGTGCTCAGCGAATCCGATTTCAGCCACAAGGCGGCGGCGGATTCGCTCCCGTTTCAGGATGCGTTCGCAGTGCTGTTCTTCGTTTCGGTGGGCATGCTGTTCGATCCGAGCATCCTCGTGCGCGATCCGCTGGCGGTGCTGGCTGTCGTCTTCCTGATCGTCTTCGGCAAGTCCGTCGCCGCGTTCGCAATCGTCATGCTGCGAGGGTTTCCCATCCGGACGGCGCTCACGGTTTCGGCGAGCCTGGCACAGATCGGCGAGTTCTCCTTCATTCTGGTCGCTCTCGGCGTGTCGCTCGGGCTGCTGCCGCCCGAAGGACGCGACCTCGTTCTGGCGGGCGCCATCCTATCGATCACGCTCAACCCGCTCGTATTCGCGGCGATCGATCCGATCATGGGATGGATCAAGGCCCGGCCTGCGCTCGCCGCGCGGCTTGAGCGTAAGGCCGCCGACGACCTGGTGAACGAGGGCGCAACGAAAGCCGGCCTGAAGGACCATGCCATCATCGTCGGCTACGGCCGCGTCGGCGAGTTGATCGGCGATCAGCTCCGCGCGCAGGGGCTGGATTTCGTCGTCATCGAGGAAGACCGGCGGCGCCTCGAAGAGCTGCGCCGGCAGGGCCTCAATGCGATCTACGGGGACGCGGCCGCGGCGGGCGTTCTCGAAGCCGCGGGGGTGGCGCAGGCCAGGATCCTGATCGTGGCGATCCCGCCCGGCATGCTCAAGCGGCGGATCATCGAGCTGGCGCGCGCCGCCAATCCGGGCATCGAGACGGCCGTGCGGACGCATCGCGCGTCCGAGCTTGCCTATCTCAAGTCTCAAGGCGTCGGCTTCGCCATCATGGGGACACGGGAGGTGGCCCTCGGGCTGCTTGGTTTTGCCCTGACGAGCATGGGTTTCTCAGAGAAAAAAGCCCAATCCGTCGTCCAAGAGGCCCGCATGTCGGGCGATGGGGCGGCCTTCGAGCCGGAATTGCTGGAGGCGACGCCCGAACTCAGGGAGCACAAGGAGCCGGACGGGGACGCCTAAGGCGGGGCAGCAGGCAGCGGGCAGATTCTTGGCGGTTTCGCGCCGCCGGGAAGCCCACTAGGATGGCCGCCGGTCAAGACGGGTAGGGGAGTTCTGATCATGGCGCAGGCGGACACCGCAGGCGGGCCCGACATCAAGTTCGAGCCTACCGTTTATGCTGCGACCGGCGGGCGAAAGACGATCTTCTCGTTCGTGTTCCTGATCCTGCTGCCGTTCTTCGCCAGCCTGCCGGCGATGATGTACATGCGGGTCAAGCATGGCCTGTTCTTCGACGCGGCCGGACTCGCCATCATGGCCATCGGCTTCACCATCCTGATGTTCCTGGTCGTGATCGAGCTTCTGTTCTCGCTGCGAGCCCGTGTGGAGCTGGGCGAGAAGTCGGTGAAGATGACGCTGCCGTCGGGGCGCGGGCCGACGCCGATGCTGTTCTACAAATCCTACGACATCCCCTACGACCAAGTGCAGACGGTCGAGACGCGCCGCGAGATCTACGGCGGCTCGATCGTGCCCGTGCTGCTCAAGGGCGCGCGGTTAATCACCAAAGACGAGAAGTCCATACCGATCGGCTACATCAGCGAAGCCAACGTCGACCCGTGCTTTCCCTATCCGGAGATCGCCCAGAAGATCGCCGAGCGGGCGCGCCTGCCTTTGATCGACCGGGGCAACGTGCGCCGCTCGTTCCGCCGCAAGTTCTTCGGCTTCAAGTCGGGTGGCGTGAACGAAGTCGATACCGTCAACGAGGCGCAGATTGCGGACCTCAACCGCTCGCACCACAACGTCGTGATGGGCCTGATGGGCGCGCTGGCGGTGCTGATGGTGATCGGCATCGTCGACGACTTCGCGAGCGAAACGCCGATCGGGCAGACCGCTTCCGCGGCGCTGCCGATTTCCGGCACGCTCGCGCCGACCACGACGCCGAAGCGCAAATAGGCGACGTGTCCAACGGGCTCAATTGACGAAGATGCGCACGGACCGGCGGCGGCGTCCGGCGTAGCCGCTCAGCAAGGCGAGCGCGCCGAATGCCACGAAGGTCGGGACATCGAGGATCGGCCGGATCAGGCTTTCCCAGAGCCAGGGGGCGGCGTCGATGACGCCGCGGCGGGCGACCTCGAACGAGCTTGGGCCGAGTTCCTTCCAATGGCCAGCAAGCGAGGTGGCATGGAAGCTGCCCACGCCGTAGGAGGCGGGGGTGGCATCGACCACCAGGGCCACGGTCGCCACCAACAGAAAAACGGCTGACAGGAAACGGAAAACGGCCATTCCGAAGCTCTCGATCGATGGATCGGCGCAGTTGCGCCCGTCGTCGCCATCCTAGAGCGGCTCCGCAATAAGTGGAATCGCGGACCTCTCTAGGTCTTTGCTTTGTCGTGCTTCTCTTCGGAAAACCGGTTCCCACTTTTCCGGAAGCACTCCTAGCATGTCCGCTCGAAAAAGAAGACCGGGAAGGCCCCCGTTTGGCGTGTTGCCAGCCCGGCGGTTCTGGGTATAGTGCGCCGCTTCAGGCCGGGGCCTGGCGTCGCTTCGCGACGCATGCCAGCCCGGCTGTAGGCGGTCCTTTTTCTCAACCAGACTAGGATCGATTCGCGCCGGAGAGATGGCCGAGTGGTTGAAGGCGCACGCCTGGAACGCGTGTAGGCGGGCAACCGTCTCGTGGGTTCGAATCCCACTCTCTCCGCCATTTTTGCGCTCACGCGCCGTCATGGCGAAGCCATGCTCCGCATGGACAGGCGCTCCGCGGGGCGGCGGTCCAAGCGAAGCTTGGCACCTCCAAGACCGCCGCGTCGCCTTGCTGACATGCGCCCTCGTGGGCGCTTCCCGCGAGGCTTGTTCCGCAGAGGGCCATTTGCGGACGTTAGGACGAGCGGGCGAGACGGCCGGAGCTGAACGGCATCCACGCTTTTCGAGCGCGAGACAGTCAGCCTTCTATTTTGTAGTGGGATTGAACCAACCCGGATGGGAACGTCTTCGTCATCAGGTGGGTCAGCGAGATGTCGCTGTCGACGGGGCCGAAGAGCTGGCGGCCCTCGCCAATAAGGACTGGGACCTGGGTCACCACCATGTCGGCGATCAAGCCTTCGCGAAGGAAGGATTGCACAATCTGGCCGCCATCCACGTAGACGCGTCGCCAGCCTTCCATCGCCAGCGTTTCCATCGTGGCCTTGGGTGTCATGTCCACAAAGCGAACGCGGCCCGTCAGATGGCTCGGAACCGGCGATGAAGCAAGGGTTGACGACAGTACCACCACGGGTCTGTCATATGGCCAGGGTTCAGAAGCTGCTGCCGTTTCGAAGCTGCCGCGCCCGATCACAAGACCGTCGATGTCCTTGATGAAATCCCGATAGCCGTGGTCTTCAAGTGGGTCATCGCGGCTGAGCAGCCAGTCGATAGTCCCGTTCTTCCTGGCAATGAAGCCATCCAGACTCGTGGCGATGAAGACATGCCCGGTAATCATTCCGGCCCCAGATGTCGTAAGTTGATGTGCGGCAGGTAAGTGCACAACCTGAATGACCGCAATAGGGCAGTCGAACAGCAGCTTCCAACCTGCGAGTTCGTCGACCAAAGGGGCTCGAACTTAATCCCTCCTGGCCCCGCCACGCGCCCACTCTTTCCACCGCGCAACCCCGGTGTGCCGCAGCCGAGCATTGTGCCGCTATGGGCGACAACGGACGTTGGCCAACGCCTCCGTGCTCGCAGCGGACAGAGCTATTCGGCGTAAGCGATCCAGCCCCTGATGCTCAATCCTGCATAGAAGAGGCTGACATTCGAAAATCCGGCTTGCCGGAGCATGGCGACGTCGTCTTCGGGCGATAGGATTGTTAGTCCGCTGCTGATTGCCTGGCGAGCGCGCTCGGCATCGGCCGGTCCTAATCCACTCGACAGGCCATACGCGACATGACGGCCTATCCATATCGACCGCTCAGGCTCAGCCTGGGGGAAGCTGAGGTGGACCACGACGAAGGGCGCGCCACTTCTCAACCGACACCGAACCTGCTTCAGGGTTTCGAGGCGTTGGTCATGAGCGATGAAGTGGAAAACCAAAATGGACGTGGCAGCATCGAAAGGACCGCCGGGAGCGTCGTCAATGTAGCCTTGATGGAACTGCATACGTGCGGCGTGCGGCCCTGCCACCTGACCAGCCAAACGAAGCATATCGCTCGAGGGATCCACGCCATCGAATGACCATCCCGGATGCGTTTCCGCCATCGCCTTGAGCTCTTGGCCACCCCCAGCACCCAAGACCAGCACGCGACCATCGTGTGGGGTCCGCTCCGCGAGGAGCTGCGACACCATGCGGTGCAAGCTCGAATAGCCCGGAACTTGTCGTGGCGGGCCTTCCGCGTAGGAGCTGGCGGCGCGTGCGTCAAAGGCAGTGGGTTTCATGCCGGGCCTCCGTGAATTTTCTCCACGTCGAGAGCGCCGCGGCGTTGTTTAACCCGCGATTGAAGGTCGGCGCTGAGCTTGGACAGGGTGATTTCGCCAAACCGGGTCATCAACCCCTGCTCAGCCTCCAGGACGGCTTGGTTCAGGCTGGCGTTGACGGTTTTCTCAACCAAACAGTCCGGCGCGTCGGATCGATTGCCGAAGGCAAACAAGGCCGGCTCGCCGAGCGCCACGTAAACGTCGCGCAGCGTCACCTTCGACAGATCGCAAGCAAGCGTCCACCCGCCACCATGCCCTTTCTCGGATCGAACAAGCCCTTGATCGCGCAGGCCAGCCATTGTCCGTCGCAGGACAACAGGATTGGTGCGCATGGCCTTCGCGAGAACCTCCGAGGTTGCGGGTCTCTCTTGCCGGGCCATGTGCAGAAGGACGTGGAGCACGTCCGATAAGCGCGTATCTCTTTTCATGTAACATATCATGTTACATGATGGATTGAACGTCAAGCTGTCCGACAAATCGCCGGTGGCGCGGAGCTACGCGCGGCCGGGCCGCTCGCTGGCCGGACCTTCGTGCTCGGGAAAGTTTTTCGCCGTCTGTCGCACGCCGGACCGCGGTCGAGGTCCGCACCGCGAAATCGCGTCGGCGAAAAAACGAGGTACGTTGTCGGGAGCCGCGCCGGTCTTTCGTCCTCAGGATGCAAAGCGCAAGAACCGCAATCACCCGGAGCCTTCCCATGAGCCCCACCATCACCGCCTTTGCACTGTCGCCCGATCGCGGCAGGGGACTGGCGCGCGACATGCGCGTGCGTTGGGCGCTCGAAGAAGTGGGCCAGCCCTACAACGTTCGCCTGCTTTCGTTCCGTGAGATGAAGGAACCGGCGCATCGGACGCTACATCCGTTCGGGCAGATCCCGACTTATGAAGATGGCGATCTCGCCCTCTTCGAGACGGGGGCGATCGTATTCCATATCGCGGACCGCCATGCGGGCCTGCTGCCGGACGATGCGACGGCAAGAGCGCGCGCGATGACCTGGATGTTCGCCGCGCTCAACACGGTGGAGCCGCCGATTCTCGCGCGCGAAGCCGCCATACTCACGGAACGCGACAAGAGCTGGTATCAGGAGCGCCTGCCAATCCTCGACGATCGCGTCCACGCGCGCCTCCGCGATCTTTCCGGCTGGCTTGGCGATGCCGACTGGCTCGATGGCGGGTTCAGCGCAGGCGACCTGATGATGGTGGAGGTGCTGATCAGGTTGAAAAGCTCAGATATGCTGGATGCCTATCCGAACCTGTCCGCCTATGTCGCGCGTGCCGAAGCGCGGCCGGCCTTCAAGCGTGCCTTCGACGCGCAATTGGCGGTTTTTACGGCTGCGTCGTCCGGCTGATTAAGCGTCGCCCTCGATCAAACTTTCCGGATTTCAGATCCGGCTCTCGGCGCCCTGATGCAGCATCGTATCGAGAGCGGCTTGCAAGCGCTTGGCATCCTTGACGTCGAAGCGGGACAAGGCGCCCTCGATGCCCTGCCGGGCCTTCTCCGTGAAATCGATCCGCGTCGTATCGGTGGCCATATCCACGGACTGTCCGGTTGCCGCGGATATTTTCAGGGTCATGTCCAGAAACGGCGAGCTCTCATCGAGAGTCATCTCGCCGCTCCGGATCCGCTCGTTCATCCAGTCCATCAACCCCTGACGCGTCATGCCGGTGAAATCGGTTCGGCTGCGCGCGGCATCGCCTCCCGGGTTATCGCGCGTCTCGGCCGAGCTTTCGGTCAGCAATGCGGAAAAGTCCTGGGCATCGGTTCGCCCCGTCGCATTGTTTCTCTGGGTGGCAAACATGGAGCTTGCGCCAGCATCAACTTTCATCGGTCAATTCCTTCCCGCGCAGACATGTCCGCCTAGCACGCCACGCTTGTGCCGGACTTGACCTGCCCCTGACTTTGTCTTCCCCGCACGGCGGCGAAATCAGGGTATGCTCGTGCACGAACAATCGCTGCAGGCTCGCCCAAGGGACGCCCTTCGTCATGACGCTATTTGCCAAGACCTCACCGCTACGCGTTCTGCTGGCCGGCGCGGGGCTTGTTCTTTTGCCGCAAGTTCCGGGCGATCGCGCCCTGACGTTTTTCGCGCCCACTTCAGCCCAGGCTGAAGAGGCAGCGGCTCCGGACGCGGCCGAGAAAGACGCGTTCCAGGCCGCGAAGGATCTCGGGACGGCCGACGCGTGGAACGCGTTCCTCGCCAACTATCCGAAAGGTTTCCACGCGGATCTGGCGCGCGCCTACCTCAAGAAGGTCGACGCGCCAAAGCCCGCTTCTCCCGCCGCCGCCGTGAACAGCGCCCGCGAACTCTCGTGCAGTGACGCTGCGAAACTCAGGTCGCAGGAGGCGAAACAAGCCGCGAAAATCCGGTTCGTCAACGAGTCCGAGGCGACACTCGTTATTCAGTGGGTCGGCTATCAGGGTGGCCTTGAGGAGTATGGCGTGCTGCAGCCGGGCGCCGACATGGTGCTGGACACGTTCCTGACCCATCCCTGGATCACGGCGTATGAAGAAGGCAGTTGCCGGCAGGCGTTCCTGCCGACTGCGGGCGAGTCGGTTGCCCGGCTTCTGCCCGAAGCGCAACTGCCGCACGGATCATCGCAAACAAAATCCGACGAGCCCGCGCCGCAGCGGCAAACGGTGAAGCCGTCCAAACCGTCAAAGCCCTCCCAGGCCACCGTCGAGCGGCGCGCGAAAGCCTCCTGCGTCGAGATGGGCATGGCCTACATCAACGGCAAATGCGCGCCAAAGACCAAGGCGGGGCGCGATCAGGCCGCGAAGAACAAAACCAAGGCCTGCCCGGCCGGCATGTACCGCAATCCGAACGGCCAGTGCCAGCCCAACGAAACGGGCGGGTGAGGGTTCGCCTCAGGCCTGAAACCGGCGCAGCGAGAACAGCGAGAGATCGAAGCGCGAGGCGCGCGTGGTGGCGAGGTCGGCCAGGATTTCGCCGATGGCGCTCGCGAACTTGAAGCCGTGACCCGAGCAGGGCGAGGCGACGATCACCTCCTCGAAGCCGGGCAGACGATCGATGATGAAGTGCTCGTCGGGCGTGTTCGTGAATAGGCAGGTGCGAAGCGCCAGCACGTCGCCGTCAGCGTCGGGAAAGAATTCCGCGAGCCCGCGGCGCAGGGCCTGCTCGTCGGCGGGCGTCGGCTCCCTCGATAGCTGCTCGGGCGCTCCCCGTTCGCGCAGGTGATGATAGAGCCCGATCTTGAAGCCCGGCACGTTCCAGACCGGGAACTGATAGAAGTGGCCGACATCGCTCTTCAGGTTCGACACCGGAAACTTACCGAGTGCAAACGCGTCCGGTCGTTTGGGCTGGAACCAGCCGAGCACCTGGCGTTCCGGAACCGCGCTGGCGCCGAGGCCCGGGACGAGCTCCCCGACCCATGCGCCTGCGGAGACAATGATCTGGCCCGCTTCGTAGACACCGCGGTCGGTTCGTACACGCACGCCGCCGCCCGCAATGGGCGTGAACTCTAGCACCGCTTCGCGTCCGCGCAGGACCGCGCCGCTCCGCATCGCCAGGTTGGCCGCCGCGACGATGGCCCGCTCCGACGCGACGAAGCCGCCTTCCGGCTGGTGGAGCGCGACGAAATTTTCCGGCAGGCGATAGCCGGGATAGCGCGCCGTCGCGTCGGCGGCGCTCAGGAGTTCGTGGCTGAGCCCGTGCAGGCGGCAGCTCGCGAGCGCGCCGTCGACGATCGCGCTGCCGCTCGCGCCGATATCGAGCGAGCCCGTGATCCACAGCAGTTGCTCGCCCGCAAGCGTCTCCGTTTCCCGCCACAGCTCGTAGGCGCGGCGCAGGATCGGCACGTAGGCGGGGTGTTCGAAATAGGCGAGGCGGATGATGCGGTTGACGCCGTGCGACGAGCCCATGGCGTTCGGGATGTCGTAGCGGTCGAGGCCGAGCACCGTCTTGCCGCGACGCGCGAGCTGCCAGCAGGTTGCCGCGCCCATTCCCCCAACGCCCACGACGATGACATCGAATGTGGCCATGATGCGCGCTCCGTTGTTTCCCCGCCGCCGACGCTAAGCGCCGAGGCGCGTTGCGCGCGCGACAAGGCTCGCCAGCCTGTCGAGATGATTTTCGGTCATGGGTGTCAGTGCCGCGGCCGTTGCCGCCACGCGCTGCGCATCCAACCCCGCGAGCGGGAGCACCGCGAGCCAGCGCTCGGCGACAAGACCTGCGACGGCTTCGTCGTCGCGATGCGATTGCGTGATCTCAGGCGCAAGCGCGATGGCGGGACGGCGCGACAGGGCGGCTTCCGTCATCATCGACATGGAATCCGACGTGACCAGCATCACGTCGCAGTCGAACGCGGCGTCGATGGAGCCGGGCCCGGCAGTGCGGAAATCGATGATCGAGACGGCGCCCGCGTTGCGGTCGATGGTGGGCATGAGCGCGGCATAGGCTTCGTCCGGCGTACGCGGCGAGGTGGCGATGGTGACGCGGCAGTCCCAGCGCGCGATCAGGTTCTGGATCAGCGCAGCAAGGCGGGCCCAGTCACCGGCCTTGAAATCTGCTGTAGGTGTCGGACCGCCGACCAGCAGGCTGATGCGAGCCGCGTGCATCGCGTCGGCGGTTGAAATTGCGCGCGGCGGCGGCGACCGGTCGGGATCGAACGGCGTCGGCTTCGCGCCGGACATCGCCACCGGCGGGCGAGCGACAGACGGGTACGGCGTGAGGACGAGGCTGAAGCCATCGAGAGGGAAGCCGCGCGTCGATCCGCTGAAGACGTTCGGCACGCCGAGGACCTTGGCGAGCGCCACATTTGCCCCGAGAGTCGCGCCGCCCGACGAGACGATGAGGTCGGGGCGGGAGATGGCGTCCGGGTCGATGCCATGGAGGCGGAGCACGCTGCGAGCAGGCAAGAGACGGCCGAGCTTGGGAATAAATCCCTTCGGCAGCGGCAGGCGCGTTTTCAGCTCGATGCGGTCGACGGCGACGGGGCCACGGCGCTTCAGGGCGGCCACCACGCCTTCGCTCTGCCGATAGTGCCCCGGACGGCCATCCGAAATGAGGAGCACGCGGGTGACCGGGGCCACGGGGGCGGGCTGTCGTTGCTGGTCTGGCAGGCTCTTGTCTCGCTCGTTGTCGCTGGAGGCGGCATTGTCGGCGCGGGCACCGGTCTTGTCCATATCTCCGACGGCGGCGGCATGCACGCGATCGGTGCCTTCGGGCAACGGTGCGACGGGCGTTTTAGCGAGCCCGCCCGTTAATCTTGACGGGGAGGCGTGGCCGGGAATCTCTAGGCCGCGATTGCCCCCTTCCGGCATACTGGGGCGACCGGCTTTCGTTTCGACAGGACCCCCCTTGTTTCGACAGGATCCACCTGCATGTCCCTCGGCGCCCGCGTGTTCGTGTTCTTCGTCTACTTCCTGCTGGGACTGTCGTTCCTGGCGGTGCCGGCCGTGCTGGTGTGGGAGTTCGGGCCCGAGCGGGCGATGACGTTCGCGACGTTCGACAGCCATCTGTTCCTGTTCTATCCGACGCTCGGACTGGTCGCGCTGGCGGCCTTCTATCTGCCGTCGTGCGCCTTCGTCGACATGTACTGGCGTTACATCGGCTTTGGACTGATCCGTTTTCTGGTCGGGCTCACGATCCTCGCCGCGGCGGCCACGCACATAGCGTTGGGGCTGGCGTCGAATCCGCACCGCTCGGTGTGGGACATCAAGCCGGCGACGCTGGAAACTGATAAGAGCGAACCGGCCGGATGCGGCGGCGAGGGGCGCCCCTGCGAGCGCATCGCGCTGATCGACGGCGTGAAGAACCTGCGCGAGGTGAGCCAGCGCCGCGTTGGCGTGCGCGAGTTCTACCGGGCGTGCCAAGCCGAACCTTTGATCGAACCCGACGCCACTGAGGAAGCCCGCCGGTTCTGCTTCGCCTCGACACCCCTTTCGGCAACGCCGCGGCTCAGCAACGATGAGGAATGCTGCCAGGCGCAGCGGCGCTATCAGACCGCCATCGACGGCTATTATCAGGACCCCGCTCAGCAATCGATCACGGGCCGCGTGCACAGGCTGCTGCTGCCGGGCAAGGTGTTCTTTTTGTTTATCCTGATGGCCATCAGCGTGATGCTGACCTTCCGGCATTCCGGCGTGAAGCGGCACTATCCGGATCGTGTCAGCCGCATTGAATTGTGCGTGCTGGTCGGCGCGGCGGCGATGATCTTCTTCCCGCTCATGAGCCAAGGCTATGTGCAATCGGCCGACGCGCTGTTCGGGGTGCAGCAGAAGGGCGGCTTCCGCTCGATCGTGACGCTGATGAGCTTCCTGTTCGGCGCATGGGCCATGCTGCTGCTGCTGTTCTCGTTCCGGCAGCACGATCAGGACCTCGAGCTGGCCGCAAAGCTCGCCGGTGTCGCCGCCAGTACCATCGCGGTGTTCAAGTACGACATCCTGGTGTCGATCATCGTGCGCTACATCGGATCGGGGGCGGACGAGCTTTCGGTGCTGCTGCTGGCCGGGCTCGCGCTCGTCGCCGTCATCGTCCTGCTGTCGCCGCTGGCGCGCCGGGTCGCGATGGGGTCCGACAACGCAGCTTAACCGGCAACGCGGGTCGCGTGCCGGTGCTCAACAAACAGTTGTCATTCGAGTGCGGCCGAAGCCGCCAGCAAGTGCGGCCGAAGGCCGCCTGGCCTTGGCGTCCCGCGCCTAGTGGCGCATGTCCGCCTCGACCTCGTCTATGCGCGACTTCAGCACCGTGGCGGTCTCGTCCGCGAGCTTTTGATTGAGCCGCGCGAAATACTGAAACTCCGCCTGATACTGCTGCTGCGCCCGCTGGACGAAATCCGAGTAGGCGGAAAATACATCCTGCACGGTTTTGCATTCCATGAAGCGCTTCGAGGCGGCCATGTCCTCGCTCATGCGGCGGTTCACGAAACCAAGCCACTCGTTGTTGGCGCGCGAGACCTGTTCGATCAGGCGGCCGTTGAGTTCCGTCATGGCCTCCAACATCGGCCGGTTGAAGCTCATCCATGTTTCGAGAGAGGCGAGGCCGGGATTCCTATCCAAGCCCTGGTCGGCTAGCGATCTGGACGCATTAGCATTCATCGTACGCTCCTCCACCAGTGGGCCGGCACGCCGTGCCGGTTCCTACGCAGTTTCGTTTTTTGCTCATGACTTCGAGGTAATGCGGTCTCCGTAAGAAAGTTGCTTATTCGAAATGCCGGGATCATTGGCGCAAGGATTGCCAGTGCGGCAACCTGCCGTGCCTTGCCCGACACCGGCATGCCGCGTGAGCAATATGCCGGCCGATCAGTTTTGCGCCGGTTGCAACCACTTGCTGTTCACTTTCAGAGTTATCCACAGGCATCCTGCATTGACCCCGCCGGACGCCGTTTGGCGTAAACCGGCTAAGTCTCGGAGCGAGTACATGCTGCACACGTTGGTTTCACTCGTGGATCTCTGGATTGGGCGGCGCGCGGCACCGCAACCGCCTGCGCTGGCCGATGTCGCGGGCCTCGCGCCGTGCGTCGTCGTGACGGGGGCCTCACGCGGGATCGGCTTGGCGCTGGCGTCGCGATTTGCAAACGCGGGGCGGAATGTGGCGATGGTGGCTCGCACGGCCGGGGCGCTCGATCAGGCCGCTGCGTCGGTGCCTCGCGCGAACGGGCCCCGCGTCTTCACAATTCCGCTCGATGTGACGGATGCCGACGCGCCGGCGCGGTTGGACGCCGCTCTACGCGAGGCGGGATTTTACACCGACGTCCTGGTCAACAACGCTGGGATGGGGCTTTCCGGGTCATTCGCGACCGATGACGCGGAGCGCCTCGCGCACCTGCTCGCGCTCAACATCACGGCGGCGACGCGCCTGATGCGCCACGCGCTTCCGCCCATGATCGGACGTGGCCGGGGCGGCATCCTCAACGTCAGCTCGCTCGGCGGGCTGGTGCCGGGGCCGCATCAGGCGGCCTACTACGCCAGCAAGGCGTATCTGGTGTCGTTGACTGAGGCCGTGGCGCACGAAGAGCGGGGACGGGGCGTCCGCATCGCGACGGTGGCGCCGGGGCCGGTCGATACGGGATTCCATCGGGCCATGCAGGCGGACAACGCCCTCTATCGCCGCATCGTGCCGGCGCTCAGTCCGGAGTTCGTGGCGGCGAGCGCGTATCGCGGCTTCATGATGGGGCGGCGGGTGATTGTGCCGGGGCTGCTGCCCACGGTCGCGGCACTGGCCGTCAAAATCCTGCCGCATGCCGTTACTGTTCCGCTCGTCGCGGCGCTGCTGGCGCCGGGCGCCACGGCGGACAAACAGCGGTGACACCTGCGACAGAATGTATGCGCGTGAAGAAAATCGAACGGCGTTTGCCAAGTTGAAACGATTTGGCGCTTTAATGTCTCTCATGCGCCAGGGATTTAGGTCCCGCGTACCTTGGTGCGACTGCAGCGGCGGCCTGGCGAGAGCACGCTCTCGATAGGCTGCCGCAATTGCATTTTAGGCTGCGCCTGCATTCAGGCCCGCGACACCACGCGCTCAGCGACTATCCGGCGTTCCGCGCTTCGGCGTTCCAATTCCTTAACAACTCCTTACGCGTCGCACTCACGCAGCGCCTGTCGTGTCCTCGGTGCCACGCCTATGCGTATCCGCGACCTCTTGCGCGAGCCGGTCGACGAGGCCTCGATCGATGGCGGCGGGTTTGCGGTGCAGCGGTCTGTCCGGCGTGGCTGTGGTCACATCCCCGATCGAAATCGGATCGCTGGCCGGGAACGTATCCTCAAGCGCTTGATCGAGCTGTTTTTCAAGCTCCGCTTTGAGCAAGTCCTTGGTGCTGGTCATGGTGCCGTCCTCTCGAACTGACTGCAGTTTAAACGCGCTCGTCCGGGCATCTGTTCCTCCGGTCCCTGAGCAGGAAAAAGGCCCGTCCAAGAGGGACGGGCCGAAGTCGATTCAAGAACTCGGGAGAAGTGTGGAGGGACGCGCGCGTTAGACTCGGCGACGAAGCGCGCGGTAGCCGGGCTCGATGTAGCTCGATACGCGCTCCATCAGATCCTGATCGCGCCTGCCTGACGAAAGTTTCCAGAGTGCGCCGACAGCGCAGGCCAGAGCGACTACCGTGCCGATGGCGAGAACTGGCTGCTCCTGCACGAAACGCTTGGTGGCATCGATGGCCGTTTCGGCGCTGGCGCTTGCGTTCTTGAGAGCCTTGGCGCCTTCCGTTGTCACGGTGTCGTAGGCGTCTTCGGCCTTCTTTTTCATCTGGTGGACGGCATCCTGGGCTTCGGATGAACGATTGCCCTGCTGCGACTGATACGTCTGGCCCATGTGGCGTGGCTCCTTATGAAGCGAGTTGATCTGAGGCGCGTTGATCGGCGGCGATCTCGAAAGTTGGAAAGTCGCTGGGAGAACGCGGTGGGGGCGGGATTCGTTCCGTGAGGCCGGCGTCCGTCATCCTGGGTGCGGGCGGCACGTTCCCGATCTACCCGCCCGCTCAGCAGCATCCCATGTCCGAAAAGCGTCTGCGAAAAGCAGCGTTTGCGGGCGGCTGTGGTTTCCTCGCACTAGAGGCACCGTATCGGCGGGGCGATGATGAAGGGGATGATTCGATCCGGGGGGATCCAATGCAAAAGCAAACACTTTGCTATCTCGTCATCGGGACGAGCCTGGCCGTTCTGTTGCAACGGCTCACGCAGCGCCGGGACGTACCACGATCGCGCCCTGTTCCGCAGCGCGCGATCGGCGCCGAGATCATCGATCTCGCGACCTGGAAGCTGTCGCGCGGGCTCGAGGCTGTCGCCGCTTCGGCGAAATAAGCAGAGCACGTCCGCAGCGCGCTCAATTCCGCTGTGTCGCGCTCACGTGTTCGCGCTCGCCGCGAAGCACACACCGCGAACTTTGCACGGCGGGATTAAATTTCCGAACGGTCTCAACGCCGTCTTTCCGACTGCGTCTTTCTCGCCCGAAATTTTCCGGAACAAGAGGAACGCCGCATCGCTTTCCTATGCGCAGGGCTGATTGCATCAGCCTCTTCGAAATCAAAAAAGGAAACGATCATGAAGCGCATTCTCTTGGTTCTTCCTGCGATGATGATGGCGGGCGCACTCGCTACCCCGAGTTCCGCAATGCCTGTCGCCAAGTCCGGCGCAGCGGAGACATCGGCCGTCGAGCAGATCGGCTATCGCAAATGCGGCTGGCACAACGGTCATCGCCACTGCCGCTACGTCGACGACTCGCCGTCGGTCTCGATCGAGCTGGGTGGACGCAACCGGCATCGCCATGGGCATCACGATGACCACCATCGCGGCCACGGCTACGGGCATAACGACGGCGGCATCAAGCTTCGCGTTCGTTAAGCGGTGATAGTGAAGACTATCTCAGGGCCCGGCGTCAGCGCCGGGCCGTTTGCATGGCCGCGAGGATGCGCTGTTAGGGCGTTTGCGTGGCCGCATGTGGGGAAGATGAGGGAGTGGTGCCGGTTGTAGGATTTGAACCTACGGCCCCCGCATTACGAATGCGGTGCTCTACCACTGAGCTAAACCGGCTTGGCTTGCCAAGCGCTTGCCAAGAAACTTCTACATCTCGCGCAAACACCGAGTTTGGGACGTCACTACGAATGACGTGCTCTACCAACTGAGCTATTGCGGCTGCGCCACCATCGAGCGGCGGGCCTTGATAGGCTGATTTCGCCCCCCGTTCAAGACCTGCTTGCGCCGAATTGGTCGCAGCCGGCGGTCTCTCCCGCCACCGGCCGTCCGGACCGGTTCAAAGGGAACCCGCGTTGGGTCTCAATGCGTTATGATGACGTCTCTCGCACCGCCAGCTAGCAGGGGAGCAGGCCATGACGTCCCGGGACCCCGTTCTGGACGAACTCATCTCGCGCATGCGGCAGCCGATCCAGCTCCAGGACATGGCTGAAGAGGAAGCCCTGCGCATCATGGTCCGGTACGGACTTTCGCATCCGGTCACGCTGGCGGCGGCGATCAAGATCGTGGGCTCCGAGATGCGGCACGGCCGGCTGAAGGAGATCGAGGCGACGGCGCGGGCGCTGCATGCCAAGTTGCTCCGCCACCACGACGAGCCTGGCACCAAGCAATAGCCGTCAATCGATGGCCGTCACCGTCACACCGATCTGTGGCCGTCAGGGGGCCTGCAGCCGCCAGACAGATGTCCGCTTGATTTCCGAGTCCTCGAGTTCCCGCGTGACCGGCACCTCATATTCGGCGACGCGCTCGAAGCGACCTTGCGGAAAATAGCTGCGCTTCGGATCGCCGATCAGGACCAGGGCTCCGGCCGCGGCGGCGGCCTCGATGTACGCCGTTACGCGTTCCGCGAGCTGACGCTCGTAGAAGAGATCGCCGACGAGGATGACGCCGGCCGGCTGCGGCGGTCGCGCCAGCAGGTCCTCGGCGGTCACGGCGACCGCGACATCATTCAGCTCCGCATTGAGCGCGACAGCGGCGAGCGCCAGGCGATCGATGTCGGCGGCGAGAACGGACGCGGCGCCTGCCTGCATGGCGGCGATGGCGGTCAGGCCGGACCCTGTACCGAGATCGAGCACCGATTTTCCCGCAATGAGCGTCGCCGTGTCGAGCAGATAGCGCGCCAACGCCTGACCGCCTGCCCAGGCGAACGCCCAGAACGGCGGCGGCACGTTCATCTCGCCCAGCTCGTCCTCGGTCTTCTGCCAGATGGGCAGGCTTTCCTCCGCGAGGTGCAGGCGGATTTCGGGAACGAGCGGCGGCGTCAGCACGCGCGTGTTGGCGGCGATGAACCGTTTCGCGGCTGCGATGTCTCCAGGATCCAATGTGCCAGTCTGCGCGCCGGGCGATTGGTTCATGTCTTCTTCGCGCGCTTGGCGGGAGCAACACCCGCCATGCGGCACACCTCGGCCCATTCCGCGTCGGTGACGGGTTGCACGGACAGGCGGGCCGTCTTGACCAGCGCCATGGCGGCGAGACGCGGATTGGCTTTGGCGTCGGCGAGCGTGACCGCGCGAGGCAGACGCTCGAGCGCGCGCACATCCACGCAGCGCCACTTGCCTGTGTCGTCGGTCGGGTCGGGATGGGCGAGCGCGATGACTTCGCAAATGCCGACGATCTCCTTGCCGATGTTCGAATGGTAGAAGAAGCCGCGGTCGCCCTTCTGCATGGCCTGCATGTTGTTGCGCGCCGTGAAGTTGCGCACGCCCGACCAGGGCTCGCCCTTCGCGCCCTTGGCGATGAGGTCGTCCCAGGAAAAGGCGTCGGGTTCTGATTTCAAAAGCCAATATGCCATGGCCGTGTGTCTCGCTCTTTCGGTGCGGTTCGTCCTGCCGGGCATCATGCGCGGCGTGTCCGCCGGGTTCAATCCTCGGCCTTGAACGGGCGGCTCATCAGGCCGGCGATGGCATCGTCGACCGAGCGGTGGCCTTCGAGGATGCTGTGCACCGCTTCGATGATCGGCATTTCGACCCTCTTCTCGTGCGCGATGCGGACGACGGCGGCGGCGGTGAAGACGCCCTCGGTGACGGAGACGCGTTCGCCGAGAACGGCCTTCAGGCTCTCGCCTTCGCCCAGCGCGCGACCCAGGCTCATGTTGCGCGATTGCGGGCTGCCGCACGTCAGCACGAGATCGCCCAAGCCGGACAGGCCCATCATGGTTTCGTGGCGGGCGCCGAGCGCGTGGCCCAGGCGGCGCATTTCCGCGAACCCGCGCGTGACGAGGGCCGCGTGTGCGCTCGCGCCCAAACCCTTGCCGTCGACGATGCCGGCGGCAATGGCGAGGACGTTTTTCAACGCGCCACCCAGCTCGACGCCGACAATATCGTCCGACCAGTAGAGGCGCAGCTGGCGGTCGCCGAGGCGTTCGGCGAGCAGCTTGCCCAGCCGTTCGTCGCGGCAGGCAATCGTCAACGCGGCCGGCAGTCCGCGCGCAACGTCGGCCGCGAAACTCGGGCCGGAGAGCGCGGCGAGCGTCATGTCCGGCACGGTTGCCGCCGCGACCGCACTCATCAGGAGGCCGGTCTCTTGCTCGATGCCCTTGGCGCAGATCACGAGCGGCTGGCCCGGACGGACGTGCGGCGCGAGTTCGGCCGTTACGGCGCGCACATGCTGCGCCGGGCAGACGAGGAGGATGGCGTCGGCGGATGCGCACGCGGCAAGGCTTTGCGTGGCGCGGAGCTTGGCGTCCAATGCCACGCCGGGCAGGAACGTGCGGTTGACGTGGCGGTCGTTGATGTCGGCCACGGTCTCGGGCTCGCGCGCCCACAGCGTGACGGTGCGGCCGGCCTGAACCAGCGTTTGGGCCAGCGCCGTGCCCCAGGCTCCGGCGCCGATGACGGCAATGCTATCGAGGGTGGGGGGCATCCGTCTTTCTCTTGTGGCGCGGGCTCTTGTGGCGGGCGGGGCCTTTAACTAGCACCTTTCGCATCTCCGGCGCACGACAGAGCGACTTGTGCCCCACTTCGCGTCCGCATGCCAATGTGTCTGGGCACCTTCGTGCCATTACCCCTGGGCACGTTCGTGCCAATGCCTCTAGGCTTTGACGCCGGCGCCGATGGCGGCCGGGGCACCAGGGTCGAGCGGCCAGCGCGGCTTGGCGGCGAAGTCGAGCCCGTCGACCATGCCGCGCGCCAGCCGTTCCGCGCCCGCCCACGCAATCATGGCGCCGTTGTCGGTGCAGAGTGACGGCGGCGGGACGGCGAGGCGATACCCGCGCCTGGCGACGAGCGTGGCGAGGGCGCCCGAGATCCGCTTGTTGGCGGCGACGCCGCCCGCGACGGTCAGGCAGCGGAGCGCATTCGGCGGGAGCTTTCCTTCGGCAAGGTCCATGGCGCGCGACACGCGGTCGATGACGATATCGCACACGGCCGCCTCGAACGCGGCGCAGAGGTCGGCGACGTCGCGGCCGGTCAATGTGCCGACGGCTTCGGCGCGCTGGCGCACGGCGGTTTTGAGGCCAGCGAGCGAAAAATGAGGTTCAGTGCGGCCCAGCATCGGACGCGGCAGGGGAAAGCGCGCCGGATCGCCGCGAAGCGCGGCGCGCTCGACCTCGGGGCCGCCCGGATAGGGCAGGCCCAACAGCTTGGCCGTCTTGTCGAAGGCTTCGCCGATGGCATCGTCCACGGTCGTGCCGATGCGCGTGTAGCGACCGACATCTTCCACGACCAGCGTCTGCGTGTGGCCGCCGGAGACGAGCAGCATGAGGTAGGGCGGCGGGATGCCGTCGGTGAGGCCCACCGTGAGAGCGTGGG
The DNA here is from genome assembly GCF_051860585.1 of Hyphomicrobium sp. Lineage (GTDB taxonomy): Bacteria > Pseudomonadota > Alphaproteobacteria > Rhizobiales > Hyphomicrobiaceae > Hyphomicrobium_C. The sequence continues at coordinate 32,447 of NZ_JBHYDS010000008.1, read as the reverse complement.
CTTCGAGATGATTGATGGCGAGGAACGGGCGGTTGGCGGCCAGCGCGAGGGCCTTGCCCGTCACGAGCCCGACGACGAGGCCGCCGTTGAGGCCAGGGCCGGCCGTCGCGGCGATGCCGGACAGGTCGCGTAGCCCGACGCCGGCCTCTTTTAGTGCCGCTTCGACCAGGGCGTCCAGGCATTCGACATGAGCGCGCGCGGCGATTTCCGGCACGACGCCGCCGTAGGGGCTATGCTCGTCGATCTGTGAGCGTACGACATTGGAGAGGATGCGGCCCTTGGCCGGCTCCTCGCGCACGACGACCGCGGCGGCCGTTTCGTCGCAGCTCGTCTCGATGCCGAGCACGACAAGCGGGCCGTCATCAGCGTTCACTTTACTCTCTTCGGAGGGCACATCACTCTTTTCGGACGGCACAACCCTGTCCTGTTTGCGTTCATCATGCTGGGCGGGCATTAATGGCGCCGCCGCCAGGGCCTAGCCCATCATGGCCGGCCCGTCTTGACCAGCTCGTCTTGACCAACTCGTCGCGACCCGCCAATCCGTCCGTCGCCCTAGCATCCGGAGCCCGAAACTTGCAAGCTCGCGTCCTACGTATCGGCACTCGCGGTTCCCCGCTCGCACTCGCGCAAGCGCATGAGGTGCGGGCGCGGCTGATGGCGGCGCATGGCCTCGCCGAGGACGCCTTCGAGATCCGGACCTTCAAGACGACGGGCGACGTGATCGTCGACCGGCCGCTGGCGGAGGTTGGCGGCAAGGGGCTGTTCACGAAGGAACTCGAGGTGGCGCTCTTTGCGCGCGAGATCGATCTCGCCGTGCATTCGATGAAGGATATGCAGACGGAGCTGCCGGACGGTCTCGACATCGGCGCCGTGCTGCCGCGAGAGGACGTGCGCGACGCGTTCATTTCTCTCAAGTATGCGCGCCTTGATGACCTGCCCGAGGGCGCGGTCGTCGGCACATCGAGCCTGCGCCGCCAAGCGCAGGTGAAACGCATTCGGCCGGATCTTAAGGTCGTCGGCTTCCGCGGCAACGTGCAGACGCGCCTCGGCAAGCTCGCCGACGGGGTGGCGGATGCGACGCTGCTGGCCTGCGCCGGCCTCAAGCGGCTCGGACTCGTGGATCGCATCACATCGGAAATCGAAACGGCGACGATGCTGCCAGCCGTGGCGCAGGGCGCCATCGCCATCGAGACCGGCACCGGCGACGCGTGGACGGCCGGGCTCATCGCCCCGCTCAATCACATCGACACGGCGATCCGCGTGCGCGCTGAGCGCGCTTTTTTGCGACGCCTCGGAGGGTCGTGCCGAACGGCGATCGCGGGATTGGCCGAGATCGACGGAGAGGCGCTGTCGTTCCGCGGCATGGTGTTCTCGCCGGACGGCGCAGAATGTTTCGAGGTCATTCGGGACGGGACGATTCACGATGCCGAGGCCGTTGGGACGGCTGCCGCCGATGTGCTGCTGGAGCGCGGCGCGGGCGCGCTCATCTCAGGGACAACGTAATGCATCTGCTGTTGACGCGGCCGGACAGTGGATCTGAGCGGGACGCGCTCCACATCGGTCTGGAGGCTGCCGGTCATCGCGTAACGTCAACGCCGCTGCTCACGGTGAAGTTCAAAGACGTTATGCCGCCGCTCGACGGCGTGCAGGGCCTGATCGTGACAAGCCGCAACGGACTGCGCGCCGTCGCGGCGGGCGGAATTCCCGAGGCTGCTTTCGGCTTGCCGCTGTTCGCCGTTGGCCCCGGGACCGGAGCGTTCGCGCGGGAGCTCGGCTTCCGGCACGTGATCGAGGGTCCGGGGACGGGCCGCGAACTCGCCGGCGTCATCCGCGGGGTCGCGGCCCCTCAGACGGGCGCGCTGGTGCATCTGGCGGCCGAGCGGCTCGCGTTCGATCTCAAGAACGCACTCGCTGCCGATGGTTTCGATGTTGTCACACATGTCGTTTACGCAACCGAGGCGGCGTCCTCCCTTCCGCCCAAGACCGTTCAAGATTTCCGCGCTGGCGCCTTCGACGGCGTAGTGCTGATGTCCCCTCGGACGGCTCGCGTTTACGCTCATCTGATCACCGAAGCCGGTCTTAACGCGGCGGCAAGCCGTCTGACCCATTTTTGCCTGTCGGACGCCGTCGCGCAGGAACTCCAAGCGCTCGGTTCCGTTAACGCTCCGGTCGCCCGCTTGCCCCATTCACAAGAAATGCTTGCCCTCATCGCCCGCGAGGCGTCAGACTTCTCCTAAGCGCCGCTGCCCTGTCCCCGCAGGTGCGCGAGCCCGACCCCCACGTTCCTGGAGACCCTGCTCCCATGACTGACAAGCCCGATCCCGCAAAGGATGCTGGCCGGACCGATAGTTCTGGCGGAAAGCGTCCACATGCGACGCTCGACCTCAAGGCGACGGAAGTGCGCGGACCCGCTCCGGCGTCCGGTGCGAGTGCATCGGCTGCCGCCGGGGCGGCCGCATCGACTGCAGCAGCCACCGACGCGAGCAAGCCCGCAGGCGCGTCCGCGAGCGCGACAGTCCCTCCGGTCACGCCACCTCCTTCGCCGGAGAAGGACAATGCGGCTTCGGCCGCCGGTCCGGCGGGCGCCACTTCGGCTGCCAAACCTGCGCCGGGACCGATCGATGCGGCGTCCAAGGCCACGTCCGGCCCCACGCCGAAATCCACGACAGCGACGCCTCCTCCGGCCGACGCGGCCAAGTCCGCTCCTTCAGCGGGCGGCGGGTTCCTGTCCCACCTTGCCGCCGGCGTCATTGGCGGTGGGCTCGTTTATGCCGGCGCGGCTTTCCTCGGGCCGGGCTGGTTCCCCGTCGCGTCGAATACGACCGTTTCGCAATTGTCGGAACGCGTGGCTGGCCTCGAAGCGGCGTCTCAAACTGCCGGTGACATTCCCGCGCTCACGGCCAAGGTCACGGACGCGGAAAACCGCTTGGCGGACGTCCAGTCGCTCAAGGACACGCTCGCGACACTCAAGGCCGAGCAGGAGAAGCTGGCTGCGGCTGCGCAAGCGGGCGATGAGGCCAACAGCGGAGCGCGCCTGTCGAAGCTCGAAGAGCAGCTTGCCATGATTGCGTCCAGCGCGACGCAAACGGATGGGCGCGTGCCGCAGCTTGCCGCCATCACCGGCAAGATTTCGGATCTCGAAGCGACGCTGAATTCGCAACTCGCCGAGCTGCGCAAGAGCCTGCCGGCCGAGGTCGATCAGCGACTGGCGGCGACGGCCGAAACCAGTGAAGCCGCCAAGGCCGCCGCGACGCGTCTCGACCGAGATCTGGCGCTGCTGCGCACCGAACAGGCCCGCGGCGCGCAACGCTCGGAAGGCACCAAGGCCGAGATGGACCGGCTCTCGGCGGCGGTTGCAGCCGCGAAGGAAGAGGCCGGCCGTCTGACCGGTGACATCGCCGACTTGCGCAGCTCGATTTCATCGCAATTCAAGTCCGTCTCGCGTCCCGCTGACGTGACTGCCGCCATCAACCCCGTGTCGACCAAGCTCGCCGAGCTCGAACAGAACGTGCAGGGCGTGGTCAAGAGCGAGCAGACCCGCAAACAGAATGCCGAGCGGATCGTGCTGTCGCTCGAGCTGTCCAACTTGAAACGCGCGCTGGATCGTGGGCTGGGACAGGGGTACGCCGCCGAACTTGCGGAAGTGCGCAACGCGTCCGCCGGACAGCTCGATATCGTGCCGCTCGAGCGCTATTCGCAGACCGGCGTCGCCACCGTGCCCGAGCTTAAAAGCGAATTCCGGCCGGTGATGAATGCCGTCATCGACGCCGATCTCGACCCCGTGGACGGCTCCGTGATCGACCGGTTGCTGGCGGGCGCCAAGTCCGTCGTGCGCGTGCGCAAGGTCAGCCACGAGGCGGGCGACAACAGCACCGAAGCCATCGTCGCGCGCATCGAAACTGCCCTCAACGAGAGCCGTCTCGGCGATGTCGTCGCGCAGGCGAAGGCGCTGCCGCCGCGCGCGCAAGCGCCCATCGAAGACTGGCTGAGCAAGGTCTCCGCGCGCCACTCGGTCGATCAGGCGATCGCAACCATCGAGGGCCAACTCAAGGCCTCGCTGGCGGGCGCCGAACCGGCACCACCCGCTGGCGCTGCTCCCACCGCCGCTCCTCCTGCCGCACAACCTGCCGCTCCGGTTCCGCCGGCGGCACCCGCGCCCAACTGAGAGGATCGCGCCGATGACGCGTCTCGTTCTGTTCCTTCTCGGTGTGATCGCGCTCGCGAGCGGGCTCGCGTGGCTCGCCGACCGGCCGGGCTCGCTGCTGGTGGTCTGGCAAGGCTATGAAGTCGAAACCAGCGTCTTCCGCGCCGTCGTGATCTTCGCGGCGTTCCTCGGGCTGGCGCTGTTCGCGTGGTCGCTGCTGGGCCAGATCTGGTCGAGCCCGGCGGCCGTCAGTCATTTTCTGCGGCGCAGGCGGCAACGGCGCGGCCTCGACGCGCTCTCCAGCGGCATGATCGCGATCGGCGCGGGCGACCGTTCGATGGCGACGCGCTATGCGGTGCAGGCGCGGAAGTCGCTGCCCAACGAGCCGCTGACGCATCTGCTGCGCGCGCAGGCGGCGCAGTTATCCGGCGACAAGGCGACGGCGCGGCGCATTTTCGAAGCCATGCTCGCGTCTCCCGATACGGAGCAGCTCGGATTGCGCGGCCTGTTCCTCGAAGCCGGCCGCGAGAACGAGCGCGAGGTGCAGCGGCAGTTCGCGGAGCGGGCGCTGAAGCTCAATCCGAAGCTGTTGTGGCCGGTCGAAGCGTTGTTCGAACTGCAATGCCAGGCCGGGGACTGGCCCGGCGCCCTGCAGACGCTGGCGCTCGCCAAACGTCATGGACACATCGAACGGCCGGTCGCCGACCGCCGCCGCGCGGTGCTGCTGGCCGGACAGGCCCAGGCGCTCGAAGAAGACAATCCCGATCGCGCCCTCACGCTTGCGCTCGAAGCGCATGGGCTCGCGCCGGCACTCATTCCGGCCGCCGCCATTGCAGGCCGGCTGCTGGCCGCGCGCGGCAACACGCCCCGCGCCGCCAAGATCATCCAGAAGACGTGGGTCAAGTCTCCGCATCCCGAGCTGGCCACGGCCTACGCCTACGCCCGGATCGGCGACAGCCCCCGCGACCGTCTCGACCGCGTCAAGCAACTGTTCTCGCTCAACCCGCATTCGATCGAAAGCTCGATCGCCGTCGCGCTCGCCGCCATCGAAGCGCACGACTACGACGAGGCGCGCCGCATTCTCCAGCCCTACACCGAGCAGGGTTTGACGCGGCGCGTGGCGGCGCTGCTGGCGCGTATCGAAGCCGAAGACAGCGGCGACAAGGGCCGGGCGCGGGAATGGCTGGCGCGCGCCGTCAGCGCGCCGCGCGATGCCGTCTGGACCGCCGACGGCGTGACCTCCGACCGCTGGTCGCCGATCTCTCCGGTCACGGGCGTGCTCGATGCGTTCGAGTGGCGCGTGCCGGTCGAGGACTTCGACGGCGGGGAGGATCGCATTCTCGGCGCAGGCCTCACGGAGCTGATGACTGGGCCCGATTCCGAGACGGTCATCGCGGACGAAACCGTGATCATCGAAAGCGCCAAAGCCGAGGCGCCTCCCAAAAGCGACGCACCAGGCGACACTCCAAGCAACGGGCGCGACAGCGTCGTGGCTGCTCCGGACGCGCCGGCGCCGGCACCCAAGACGCCGCCCGCCGCCAAGACCGCTGCACCGCCTGCCGCCAGCCCTGCGGACCCGCAACCGGCCGCAAAGCCCGGCCGCACGCCCGCATCGTCTTCCACACCGAGAGACGAGCGCAAGGCAACAGCCGAACGACCGGCGATTTTCACCTCGCCCCGTCCGCCGGACGATCCCGGTCTCGACGAGGACGGCCTCGCGCCGGACGGCAACGGATTGCGAACGGCCACCGGGACGCGGAGCTGAGGCCGCCTGCGGCGCGCCACGGTGTTAATTTCGCTGGTTTTCAGACGCTTGGAGCTTGGCAGCTACCGGTCGCCATGACGTGCGACGGCGAGCTCCCGTCGCCATTCGACCAAGGACGACGTTGTGGGGCTCACTTGCTTTGCCCATAATGAACCTAGAAAAAAAATACTCCCGGGAGGACACACGATGACGGACAAGGCGTATCCCGTTACGCCCGAATGGGCGGGCCGTGCGTGGCTCGATGACGCGAAATACCTGGCGCTCTACGAACAGTCCGTGAAAGACCCCGAGACGTTCTGGGGCGAAAACGGCCTGCGGCTCGACTGGAGCAAGCCTTACACCAAGGTCAAGAACACCAACTTCGGCCCCGGCGACGTTTCGATCAAATGGTTCGAAGACGGCGAACTCAACGTGTCGGTCAACTGCATCGACCGCCACCTCGCGACGCGCGGCGACCAGATCGCCATCATCTGGGAAGGCGACGACCCGACCGAAGACAAGACGATCACCTATCGCCAGCTGCACGAGGAAGTGTGCAAGTTCGCGAACGTGCTCAAGGCGCACGGCGTCAAGAAGGGCGATCGCGTCACCATCTACCTGCCGATGATCCCGGAAGCCGCCTACGCGATGCTCGCCTCGGCCCGCATCGGCGCCATCCACTCGATCGTGTTTGCCGGCTTCTCGCCGGACAGTCTCGCCGGGCGCATCGAAGACGCCGGATCGACCTTCATCATCACGGCCGACGAGGGCCTGCGCGGCGGCAAGGCGGTGGCGCTCAAGAAGAACGCCGACGAGGCGCTCAAGAAATGCGCCAAGGGCAACGAAAAGATGCTGGTCGTGCGCCGCACCGGCAATCCCGTGCCGTGGACGCCGGGACGCGATCTCTGGCTTCACGATGAAATCGCCAAGGTCACGGCGGATTGCCCGCCGGTGCCGGTCAACGCGGAAGATCCGCTGTTCATCCTCTATACGTCGGGATCGACCGGCAAGCCGAAGGGCGTCGTGCATACGACGGGCGGCTATCTGCTGTTCGCCGCCATGACGCACCAGTACGTGTTCGATTACCACCCGGGCGACATCTACTGGTGCACGGCCGACGTCGGCTGGGTCACCGGGCACAGCTACATCGTCTACGGGCCGCTCGCGAACGGCGCGACGACGCTGATGTTCGAGGGCGTGCCGACGTACCCCACGGCGTCGCGCTTCTGGAATGTGGTCGACAAGTGGAAGGTCAACACGTTCTACACCGCGCCCACCGCCATCCGCTCGCTGATGGGCGCGGGCGACGATCTTGTGCGCCGCACCGACCGCTCGTCGCTGCGGCTGCTCGGCAGCGTTGGCGAACCGATCAATCCGGAAGCGTGGGAGTGGTATCACCGCGTCGTCGGCGAACACCGCTGCCCGATCGTCGATACGTGGTGGCAGACGGAGACCGGCGGCATCCTGATCACGCCGCTGCCCGGTGCGACCTCGCTCAAGCCCGGCTCGGCGACGCGTCCGTTCTTCGGCGTGCAGCCCGCGCTCGTCGACGACAAGGGCGCGACGGTCGAGGGCGCGGACCAGGGCAACCTCGTCATCCTCGACAGTTGGCCGGGCCAGGCTCGTACGCTGTACGGCGATCACGAGCGTTTCGTGCAGACCTACTTCAGCACGTACCCCGGCACGTACTTCACCGGCGACGGCTGCCGCCGCGACGAGGATGCCTACTACTGGATCACTGGCCGCGTGGACGACGTGATCAACGTCTCCGGGCATCGCATGGGAACGGCCGAGGTCGAGAGCGCGCTCGTCAGCCACCCCAAGGTCGCGGAAGCGGCCGTGGTCGGCTATCCGCACGATCTCAAGGGCCAGGGCATCTACTGCTACATCACGCTCAATGCGGGAGAGCAGCCGTCGGATGCGTTGAAAAAAGAACTCGTGCAGCACGTGCGCCGCGAGATCGGGCCGATCGCTTCGCCCGACGCAGTGCAGTTCGCGCCTGGTCTTCCTAAGACGCGCTCGGGCAAGATCATGCGCCGCATCCTGCGTAAGATCGCCGAGGACGAGTATGGCAGCCTCGGCGATACGTCGACGCTGGCGGACCCGTCGGTGGTCGACGACCTGATCGAGAACCGGCAGAACCGCAAGGCGGGTTGATCTCCGCCACGCTTGGCTGCACCAAAACAATGGCCGCCTGTCCTTCGGACGGCGGCCATTACGATTCAGTAGCAGATACTGGTGGACTCGTAGGCGAGGGCAGCGCGTCCTCGGGCTTGTCCCGAGAACCGATCCGATCTCAACCAGGTCCTGGACCGTCGCGCGAGCTTTGACTTGCGTGGGTGCCGGCCTTCGCCGGCATGACGTTGAGGAGGATGGCGGCACGACGACATCCGGTGCTCGAATATCCAAGCAGCGATGCAACCACACTAACGTCATCCCGACGTCATGGCGAAGCCATGCTGCGCACGGACGGGTCGGGACCCACGCAAGCTCCAGCAGATGTCAACGGTCGTTTCGCGTTCGTCCGACCAGCTTGTCATCCTCGGGCTCGTCCCGAGGATCCATGGTTCAGCTGGGATCGCGGTTTGAACTCGAGGCATGGCCCGTCCGCCACCGCCTCGCTTCTTCTCCGCTGCGCGATGGATCCTCGGCACAAGCCCGAGGATGACAGTTAGGGCGAGCGGCTTCGTTCCGGAGGGATCATGTAAGCCCGCGCTTACGGAGAAGGCCTTCGATCTCGGGCGGGCGGCCGCGGAACGCGACATACGCATCGAGCGCATCCTGCCGGTTGCCGGCGGCGTAGATGAAGGTCTTGAGCTTGTTCGCCGTCTTGCGGTCGAAGATGTTGCCGGTCTCCTCGAAGGCCGCGAAGGCGTCGGCGTCCATCACCTCCGACCACAGGTAGCTGTAATAGCCGGCCGCGTAGCCGCCGATGATGTGCTGGAAGTGCGGGATGCGGTGGCGCGGCGTGATTTCGGCCGGCATGCCGATGCGCGCCAGCACCTCGCTTTCGAAGGCATCGACGTCGAGGCCGGATGTATCCTCCAGCGAATGCAGTTCGAGGTCGAGCAGCGTCGAGGCCGTGTACTCCACCGTTTGGAACCCCTGGTTGAACGTGCGGGCGGCTTCGAGCTGTTTCAGGATCCGCTCCGGCATCGGCTTGCCCGTCTTTTCGTGGAGCGCGAATTTCTTCAGCACCTCGGGCCGCGACAGCCAATGCTCGTAGAGCTGGGACGGCAGCTCGACGAAGTCGTGCATCACGTTGGTCATGGCGAGCGAGGGGTAGGTCACATCGGAGAGCAGGCCGTGCAGGCCGTGGCCCAGCTCATGGAACAGCGTGCGGGCATCGTCGAAGGAGAGCAGCGTCGGCGTGCCCGGCGCGCCCTGCGCCACGCTCATGACGTTGACGACGATCGGACGGACACTGCCCGCAAGTTTGTGCTGGCCACGATAGGACGACATCCAGGCGCCGGAACGCTTCGATGGGCGGCCGTAGTAGTCGCCGTAGAAGAGGCCGACGTGCTCGCCAGCCTTAGTGCGAACCTCCCAGGCGCGCACATCCGGATGATAGACCGGCACGTCGGGGCGCGCCTCGAAGACCAGGCCGAACAGGCGGCCGGCGGTGTCGAATGCGGCGTCGAGAACGTTGTCGAGGGTGAGATAGGAGCGCACCTCGGCCTCGTCGAGCGCGTAGCGGGCCTTGCGCTCCTTCTCGGCGTAGTAGCGCCAGTCCCAGGCGGCAATCTTGAAGTTCTCGCCTTCCGCGCGCGCCCGCTTTTCGAGCGCGTCGCGTTCGGAGCGCGCGCTGCGGAGCGCGGCCGGCCAGACCTTGTCGAGCAGCTTGCGGACCTCGGCGGGCGTCTTGGCCATCGTGTCGTCGAGCACGTAGGCGGCGTAGGTGTCGTAGCCGATCAGGCGGGCCACCTCGCTGCGCAGCGCCATCATGCGCACGACGATCTTGCGGTTGTCGGTCTTGCCGCCGTTTTCGCCACGCTTGATCCAGGCTTTCCACGCTTCCTCGCGCAGGTCGCGGCGGGCCGAATACTGCAGGAACGGCTCGACGCTGGAGCGCCCGAGCGTGATGGCGTGGCTGCCCGGCTTGCCGAGCTGGACGGCCGCTTGCGCCGCGGCATCGCGCACCGAAGGCGGCAGGCCGTCGAGGTCGCGGTCGCCGTCCAGCATCATGTGCCAAGCCTGCTCGTCGGCCAGAACGTTCTGCGTGAACGCCGTGCCGAGGGTCGCCAGCTCGGTGTTGATTTCGGCGATCCGCTTTCTCGACTTGGAATCAAGGGCGGCGCCCGCGCGCACGAAGCTCTTGTAGGTGCGCTCCAGCAAACGGAGTGCTTCGGAGTCAAGGCCAAGGGCGTCGCGTCGCTCGTAGAGATCGGCGATGCGCTGGAAGAGGCGGCGGTTGAGGAGAACGGCGCTCTGATGCTGCGCGAGCTTCGGAGCGATGTCGCGCTCGATGGCCTGCAGCGCATCGTTGCTGTCGGCGCTCGACAGGTTGAAGAAGACGTCGGCGACCTTGGTCAGCAGCGTGCCGCTCTTTTCCAGGGCGACGATAGTGTTGGCGAACGACGGCTTGGCTTCGCGCGTCGCAATGTCCGCGATCTCGCGCTTGTGCGCCTTGAGCGCTTGGGTGAAGGCCGGGCCGAAGTGCGCCGGCTTGATCGACGCGAACGGCGGCGCCTTGAACGGTCCGCGCCACGGCGCCAGCAACGGGTTGTTCGTTGCGCCTGCGCTGGTCGCTTTCTTTTTCGTTGCGGTCGTCATTCGTGAGCCCTCGCGTGAGATGCCGAAGTGTCGGCCGCGTGATCGATAGCCGATGGACGCGCCGCACGCAAAAAACAAAGAGCCGGTTGGGGGAACCGGCTCTTTTTAGAGAGACAAGGAGATTGGGAGACAAGGAGTAGTTGAGGGCATTGGCCCGCTCGGCGGCCCGTTCTCGACCGGACAGGGGGGCTCGGGGTTCCAGTCAGTCAAGACCACCGAGCGGGGATCAATCATCCGAGAGTGACCGCGATTCTTGGCGCCCGCAGGGCCGAGGCGCGACGGCATTCCGGCGGCGCGAAGGAATTTCTGTGCGCGTCGGCTGGGCACGATCGCAGCGAACCGTCGTGTGGGGAGGGGTCGGCCCGGTCCAGGGAGATCAAACTCGGAGGGGGCTTGGGAACGTTCCGAGGCTGGGGATGGACCGGGCCTGACGTACTAAACCTACGCGGCAATGGGGCCTGGACAGGGACGCTTTGTGGCAGGCTTGTGAAAAAGGCACGCCATGCGGCTTGAAAAAGTCGAAGGGCGGCGCGATCATCAGGGGGAAATCGGCGAGGAGGACGCATTGAGCGAATCCGATCCCATACGTTTTCGCCCGCGCGACGCGGGCAGTCACTCGCGCACTCAAACGTCGCTTTCTTCCGTCATCGGACACCCCTCACTCGGCAGTGCGCCCGTCGTCGCGTTCAACCGCGCCGAGCTGGAAGCCATTCTCGACGTCTACGCCCGCAAAGTCGCGGCCGGGGAATGGCGCGATTACGCGCTTCAGATGGGCCGCGAGAAGGCGGTGTTCGCGATCTTCCAGCGCGCCAGTGAGTATCCGCTGTTCCGGGTCGAGAAATGCCCGCGACTGGCGCGGCGGCAAGGCGCCTACAGCGTCGTGCTGCGGAGCGGAGCGGTGCTGAAGCGCGGCGACGAGCTGGCTCGGGTGCTGGCCGCCTGCGAGAGCATCAAGCTCGCGGGGCGCTAAATCGACGGGCGCGTAACCTCCGCGCGGATCGCTTCGGACATGAAAAAAGGGCCCCGCCGGATGGCGGAGCCCTTTTTCCTTCATTGAGCGTTTCCGAACTTACTCGCGGTTGCCCATCAGCTGCAGCAGGTTGACAAACAGGCCCACGAAATCCTGGTAGAGCGACAGTGCGCCGAAGATCGATGCCTTCGCCGCCGCCTCGGCATTGCCGGCCACCTCGAAGTAGGTGTCCTTGATGCGCTGCGTGTCATAGGCGGTGAGGCCCGCGAACACGAGCACGCCGATCACCGAGATCGCGAACTGAATGGCGCTCGACTGCATGAAGATGTTCACGAGGCTGGCGATGATGACGCCGATGAGGCCCATGAACAGGAACGACCCCCAGCCGGAGATGTCCTTCTTCGTGGTGTAGCCCCAAACGCTGAGGCTCGCGAACGTCGCTGCCGTGATGAAGAACACGTTCGCCACCGACGCGCCGGTGAAGACCAGCAGGATCGACGACAGGGACGCGCCGACCAGCGCGGCGTACACCCAGAACGAGGTCTGCGCGGCGCCGACGCTCATGCTGTTCGCCTTGAAGGCGAAGAAGAACACGAAGGCGATCGGAGCGAGGAAGAGCACCCACTTGAGGGGGCTCGCGAAGATCGCGACGCCGAACGAGGTCAGCATCTTGCCGTTCGCCAGCGTTGCCGCGGCGGACCCTGCGTCGGTCGTAACGGCCATGGAGTAAATGAGGTAGGAAACGATACCCGTCAGCGCGACGCCGGCCGCCATGTAGTTATAAACGCCCAGCATGTATGCGCGCAGACCCGCGTCCACATCGGCGCGGCCGACGGTCGTCGGTTGCGAGTATCTGCTGTCAAACTGTGCCATCGTGATCGAGTCCCCATAAAGACTTCTAGCGCAAACTTAATTTGCCCAGCGCATATCGGCATGGATTGGCTCCGTTTCAAGAGAGCTCGATCGCCGCTGCGCCAGACGCTTGAGATTTATATAAGGCTATTCGATCAGAAAGTTAATGAGCGTCGTCTCGTAAATGCGCCGTCAATACTGACGTATACTTACGTATGGCCGCGAAAGCCGGCAGGTTTCTTGGCGGCTCCCGCCTTTTCTAGGCGGTTCTCATTCTTAGGCGGTTCTCAGGGCTTGCGCGGGCTTGGCGCGCAGCACCGACCAGGTCCCGAACGCACCGAACAGCAGCACCAGCCCGATCGAGACCCCGAGCGCCATCGCCACGGCTTCGAGGCTGAAGGAGAACGGGATCTTCATGATCTCGGTGACGGCGATCCAGGCCGCGAATGCGCCGAGCCCGACGGCGAACAGCGCCGAGATGGCGGCCAGCAGCAGATATTCGACGAGATGGGCGGTCAGGATGCGCCGTCGGGTTGCCCCCAGCACCTTGAGCACGACGGCATCGAGGATGCGCCGCCGCTGGGCGGTGGCGAGCGCGCCGGCCAGGACCAGCGCACCGGCCAGCAGCGTGACCGTGCCCGCCGCGCGGACGGCCACCATGACTTTGGACAGGATCGCCGTCGCGGCTTCGAGCGCATCGCGCACGCGAATGACCGTGACCGACGGAAACGCCTTGCCGATGGCGCGGCCGAGCTGCGCTTCCGCGGCGATGGGCGTGCCTTCCGGCAGACTGACGGTGGCGAGAAGGTTGTGCGGCGCGCTTTGCAGCGTGTTCGCCGAGAAGACCATGACGAAATTCAATGCCAGGCTCTCCCACTTCACCTCGCGCAGGTTGGCGATGCGGGCCGTGACGTTTCGGCCGAGAACGTTGACCGTCACCATGTCGCCGATGGCCAAGCTGAGATGTCCGGCGAGGTCGCGCTCGAACGAGACCAGCGGCTCGCCGCTGTAGCCGACCGGCCACCAGTCGCCTTCGACCAGGGTCGAGCCTTCCGGCAGCGTATCCGAATATGTAAGGCCGCGGTCTCCATTGAGCACCCATTGCGCTTCGGGCGGCAGCTTGAAATCCTCCGCCTTGCGGCCCCGCATCTCGACGAGACGGCCGCGCAGCATCGGCGCTTCCACGACATGCGCGCCCGGAGCCTCGCGCTCGATGATGCTGACGAGCGCGGCCGCTTCGCCCTTCGGGACGTCGAGCAGAAAATGGCTGGGGGCTTTCTCGGGCAGGCGGCTGGTCAGCTCCTGGGTCAGGGAAGCGTCGGCAAGCGCCACCGCAACCAACAGAGAGAGACCCGCGCCGAGCGAAATCACGACCGAGCGCGTCAGCCCTCCGGGTGCGCCGAGATTGCCGATGGCAAGCGCCAGCTCGGGCCACTTGGGGCGCGGCACGCAGCGGGCGGTCCACGTCACGGCATGGCCGAGTGCGGTGAAGACGGCGAACACGAGCACGAGCGCGCCGCAGAAGTAGAGCGCGATGCGCGTCGATTCCGACATCATCACAACGAAGCCGAGCAGCGCCGCGGCGATGGCGGCCGTAAGCGCGATAATGGGCTTACGCGGCCAGACGCGCTCGGGCGCGACCTCGTCGCGAAACAGGACGCTCGGCTTGATCAGCTCGGCGCGGCCAAGCGGCCAGAGCGTAAACAACAAGGCGACAAGAATGCCGTACGTGGCGCTGATGAACGCACTCAACGGCGAGAACGTGTATTCGGTCTGGATCGGCAGCTGGTTGCCATAGGCGGCGATCAGAACGCGCGGCGCGGTGAGCCCCACCACCAATCCAACGGCGACGCCGATGATCGTGATGACGAGAACCTGGACGAGGAAAATCCAGAGCACCGTGCGGCTGGTGGCGCCGACGGTTTTCATGGTGGCGATGACATCGCGCCGCCGGTCGATAAACGTCGCGACGGCGCTGGCGATACCGACACCGCCGACGAGAAGCGCGGCCAAGCCGAGGAACGTCAGGAACTGACGCAACCGATCGAGCGTGCGCGAGACCTGGGGCGAGGGGTTGCGCCGATCGGCGATTAGGAAGCCCGAGGGCTCGAGTTCCCGCTTGGCCATGTCGCGAAACGCGCCGACGTCCTCGGGGACTGCTCCCTCCGGGTTTGGGCGTTTCAGCGCATACCGCCAGCGCACGAGCGCGCCCGGCTGGATCAGCCCCGTCTTTTCGAGGTTTGCGGTGGAGATAAACACGCGCGGACCATACGTGAGGCGGTCGGCCACGGAGTCGGGCTCGCTCTCCAGCTCCGCGCGGACGGTGAAGTCGACCTGCCCGATGCGGACCTTGTCGCCGATGGCGAGGCCGAGCTGGCTCAGGAGAATGGGATCGGCCACGACGCCGGGGGAGTCTGAAGACCCGATCGCCTCGTGGAAGGGCGCGCCTTTCACCACGACCTGTCCGGCCAGCGGGTAGGCGGCGTCGACGCCCTTGATCTCGATCAGCGCCTGCTGCTCGCCGTCGAGGCTGCGCGCCATCGTCCGCAAGGTGGCGGCTTCGCTCACGGTTCCGTTGCCGGCCAGCCAGTTCCGTTCGGCATCGGTGGCGCGGGTGTGCATGCGGGCAAAGGTCAGGTCGCCGCCGAGCAGCACCTCGCCCTGGCGTTCGAAGCCGGTGCGCAGGGCGTCCGACAAGGCGCCGACGGTGGCGATGACGGCGACGCCGAGCGCAACGCAGGCCATGAAGATGTAGAAGCCGCCGAAGCCGGACCGCAGATCGCGCAGGGCAATGGAAAAGAGCCGCGTGGCCGACAATCCGGTCCGCGTCCGCGGTTGTCCAATGTACGGTTCTGCCGCCGCGGTCATGCCGCCACCACGGACTGCTCGTCGGCCACGATGCGCCCGTCCGCCATGCGGATGGTGCGCTCGCATTGCTTGGCGAGGCGCTCGTCGTGCGTGACGAGAACGAGGGTCGCGCCGCTCTTTCGTTTCATGCCGAACAAGAGATCGACGACCGTGCGGCCGGTCTGGCCGTCGAGATTGCCGGTCGGCTCGTCGGCCAGCAGCAGTTTCGGCTGCGGCGCGAGCGCGCGGGCGAGGGCGACGCGCTGCTGCTCGCCGCCCGAGAGCTGCGCCGGGAAGTGGTCGAGCCGCGGGCCGAGGCCAACGTCGGCCAGCAGGTCGCGCGCGCGCTGCCGGGCCTCGGCGACGCCGGCAAACTCAAGCGGCAGGGCCACGTTCTCGAGCGCGGTCATGGTGGGGATCAGATGGAACGACTGGAACACGATGCCGATGTCTTCGCCCCGCGCCAGCGCCAGCTGATCCTCGTTGAGGGCATTGAAATCGCGCCCGGCAACCTGCACATGCCCACTGGTGGCGCGCTCCAATCCCGCGAGGATCATGAGCAACGAGGTTTTTCCGGATCCCGACGGGCCGACAATGGCAACCGATTGGCCTTGGGCGATGTCGAGCGAAATTCCCTTGAGGATCTCGACGAGACCGGCTCTGCTCGCGAGATTGAGCCGAACGTCGGCGAGGCGGATGATCGGCTGAGGCAAAGAATTATGGCTCCATCTGTCGCGAATCGTCTGTGTCAGGATCGCCAGATTCGGGACTGGCGCGCCCGCGCGGCGCACATCGTTCAACCCGAAACGGGGCAAGCTCGCCGAGTGTTACGGCGTCATGAGGCAGAAAAATGATGACAAAGCAACGCGCTTCCACCCGCGCAGGTCAGATGGTGCGTGCGTTGGCGATCGTCAACCTGTGGCTCGCCGCGGCGCTTGCGCTCTCGGTGCACGCCGTAGCGTTGGACGCGAACAGCGCCGCGCCCATTCGGATCGTGGCGTTCGGTGACAGTCTGACGGCCGGGTACCGATTGAAGCCGAGCGAGGCGTTTCCGGTTCAACTCGCGGCCGCGCTCAAGGCGAAGGGCCACAACGTCGAGGTCTCCAATGCCGGCGTCTCCGGCGACACGACGGCGGCTGGTCTCGCGCGCTTCGATTGGTCGGTGCCGGAGGGCACCGAAGCCGTGATCCTGGAGCTGGGCGCCAACGATATGCTGCGCGGCATCGATTTGAAGGTCACGCGCGCCAACCTCGACACGATCCTGAAAAAACTCTCGGACCGCAAAATCGAGGTTCTCATGGCTGGCATGAAAGCTCCGAAGAGCATGGGAGACGAGTACGAGGCGATCTTCGAGGCCATCTACACAGATCTGGCGAAAGAGCATGACCTTCTGTTCTACCCCTTCTTTCTCGACGGCATCGCGATGCATCCGGAACTCAATCTGGATGACGGCATGCATCCGACCGGCAAGGGGGTGGACGTCATCGTCTCGCGCATCCTGCCGATGACCGAAAAACTGATCGAGCGCGTGAGCGCGAAACGTGCCGTCGCCGTGACGCCCTGACAGAGGTGCCTGCTCAATGCCCCGTCTGTTCACCGCCATCGCGCTGCCGGAGGAGTTGGCCGATTATCTGGCCGATCTCGCCATGCCGCTCGCGGGTGCGCGGTGGGTGGAGGCGCAAGACATGCACATCACGCTTCGTTTCGCGGGCGACATCGACAACCCGACGGCCAACGAATTTCACGCCTCCCTCGCGTCCATCGACGAGCCCGCCTTCACGCTGAGGCTGTCGGGGTTCGGCGCTTTCGGGGGACAGCAGCCGCGGACGTTGTGGGCGGGCGTCGAGGAAAGCCCGTGGCTCGATGGGCTGGCGCGCGCGAACGAGCGGGCGGCGCGGGTGGCGGGATTGAAGCAGGACAAACACGGCTTCAAGCCGCATGTGACGCTCGCGCGCCTCAGAGGCACACGGCCCGAGGCGGTCGCGCGCGTACTGCAGGAACTCGGCGCCTACCGCAGCAAGCCATTCCAGGTCGAAAGCTTCGGGCTCTATTCGTCGCGGCCCAAGGTCGGCGGCGGGCCGTATGTGATCGAGGATACGTTCGGCCTGCGTGGCGGATCGGACGACGCGGCCAGTTGGGCGAACGAGCGCCGCAGGTGACATCGGCGGCTAGCGCCGGACTATTAGGCGCGCATTGCCGACAAGCTCTCTGCATACCGCTGATGTTGATGTAGACGCGCGACGACTATTCAACCCATCGCATGTTCGCATAACGACGCCATCATAAGACGTCATGCCGGCGAAGGCCGGCACCCACGCAAGTCAAAGAAGGCCGCGACGATCGTAGGACCTCGGTGTTGCACCATGGATCCTCGGGACACCAGTGGATCTGTCGCGACCCAAACAGCAGTTACGATCTGTTGACACTGGCGTGGGTCCCGGCCTGCGCCGGGATGACGGAGCGCGGGGTAGCGGCTGTGCGTCCAGCAATTGTGAAAAACCATGTGGTGACCCGCTTCGGCAAGCGGAGGAGCGTCGGTGAGCTAGCGCCGGACGACCATGCGTGCGTCGGACACGCGGATGCGGCGCTCGATGGCACGGTTCGTCTCGCCAGCGCGCAGAGCGCGCACCATACGGGCCTCGGCCTGCCGCACGGGGCGGACCTTCACGCGTTCGGTGGCACGGACTTTTGCGCGCACGGTGGGCTCGCGCGCGACTGCGGCCTTGCGCACGTTGGCTGCTTCCATGCGCTGGCGCGAGGCTCCCGCAATGACTTCTGCGGAGCGGCTGGCGACGAGATCGGCGCCCGTCCGAGCGCGCGTCCGTTTGCGTGTCTCCTGCACGGCGCTCGTGAGCGCGGCCACCTGCAGTGCGCTTTCCGGATCGCCGCTCAGCGCCGCCTGCTCCGCCGCATAGAGACGATGGCGCTCGGCGGACGCTTCCGTCCACGGGCTCGCCGTGCAGGTGCAGGCTGCGTCATAGGAGACGCGATGCTTGAAGGCCGTCGCCAGCGACGCGTAGGGCTTGCCGTCGAGGCTGGTCATCGTTTCCGGCGCGCCTTCACCGTTCTTGTAGACGAACAGCATGGCGGGTGAGCCGCACGCCGCCTGACACGTTTCTTCGTCGCGCGCGAATTCGGCCGGCTGGGCGGCGGCGCTGATCGGGAAATAGTAGCCGTCGCAAAGACGGACGCAGAGTGTGCGGTAGCCGCCGTTGAGGTCCCGCATCTTCGGACGGCGGCTGGCGCAGGTCGTGCCGTTCTCCCCGCAACGCGGCTTGCGCTTCGCTGTTTTCTGGACGGCGAGCTGCACCTTCGCTTTGCGGCGGCCGCCTTCCTCGGGGCGGTCGTACGTGCCGGAGATGACGTCGGAGATGCTCATCCCGGAGCCGAGCACCGCGGAACCCGCAGGCGGGGTCGCGTCATCGCGGCCCCAAAGGGCGAACGAGGCGAAGCCAATGGCGACGAGGATCGACAGGCGAAGCAACACGGTACGCAATCCTGTCCCGACGAAATCAATATGAAGTAACTGATGCGCGGGCCCCGAACGCCCAGCCCTCATGCCGGTTTATCGGAAGGTTGCACTCGCAGCAAACATAAGTTTTTCCGTATATTAACCGCGAGAGCTGCCGGATCGCATGCAGAGATCGCCGCTCCGCATTCGGCGCGCGCCGGACTCCTTTACGTTAGGACGTACCGTCCTCCTTTACGTTAAGACTGAAACGCAGCATCCGGGGGGACCGAACGTGCAGGAAACGACCGCAATCGCGCACAGCACATCGGGAATCGCTCCCGGGCACGGCGTGCAGGTGGCCGCGCCAAGACGGGCCCTCGTCTCGTGGGCGCTGTTCGATTGGGCGGCCCAGCCCTACTACACGCTGGTGCTGACGTTCCTGTTCGCGCCGTACTTCGCCAATTTCGTCGCGGCGTCGCCGGCTCAAGGTCAGGCGCTCTGGGGTTATGCGGCCGCCACGGCCGGTATCCTGATCGCCATCGGCAGCCCGTTCCTGGGGGCGCTGGCCGACGGCGGCGGGCGGAGAAAGCCCTGGATCGCGCTGTTCTCGGTGGTCTTCGTGGCCGGTCTCGCCACGCTCTGGCTGGCGCGGCCGGGCGCCGACACGGCCACGATCTTCCTCGTTCTGGCGGCCTTCGTCGCGGCGACAGCGATGGCGGAATTCACCACCGTCTTCACCAACTCGATGATGCCGACGCTGGTGCCACACAGCCAGCTCGGCCGGCTGTCGGGGCTGGCCTGGGCCGTCGGCTACGCGGGCGGGCTCATCAGTCTCGCGGTGATGGCCGGCTTCATCGTGGCCGATCCCGCGACCGGGCGCTCGGTGCTGGGCCTCGAGCCGGTGCTGACGCTCGATACGGTTCAGCGCGAGGGCGAGCGTCTTGTCGGGCCATTCGCCGCGATCTGGTACGTGCTGTTCATGATCCCGTTCTTCCTGTTCGTGCCGGACGAGCGCGGCGCTTCTGCCGCATCCGGGCGTCCGGCTCTCGCCGAGCTTTGGTCGACCATCCGGTCGCTGTCGGGAGACCGGAATATGCTGCATTTCCTCGCGGCGCGGATGCTCTACTCGGATGGCCTGGCCGCAATCTTCGCATTCGGCGGCATCTACGGCGCGTCCGTGTTCGGCTGGGGCGCACTCGAACTCGGGCTGTTCGGTATCGTGCTGACCATCGCGGGCACAATCGGCGCGGTGATCGGCGGCGTGCTCGATGACAAGGTCGGGTCGAAGACCGTCATCATGGTGTCGCTGGTGCTGCTGCTCGCCGGCGCGCTCGGCATCCTGTCGGTCGATGCCAGCCATGTGCTCTACGTCAGCGAGGTCGTTCCCAAGGCGCCCGGATCGGCGCCGTTCTCATCTACAGGTGAACTGGTGTTCCTGGCCTTCGCCGTGCTCGTCGGCATGGTGGCGGCGCCGGTGCAGGCGGCCAGCCGGGCGCTGCTCGCGCGCCTCGCGCCGCCGGAGAAGATGACGCAGTATTTCGGGCTCTTCGCATTTTCCGGGAAGGTCACCGCGTTTCTCGCGCCGTTGCTGGTGGCGGCGGTGACGCAAATTACGGGAAGTCAGCGGATCGGCATGGCGTCGATCGCCTTCTTCCTGATTGCTGGTCTGGTGCTCATGGCGCCCGTGCGAACTCCGATCCGGACCTAACCCAAACTGACTACTCCGCCGCGACGGCGTGGATCACCGAGACGCCGCGGCCGATGGGCGAGAAGCTCTCGGCCGTCGCAATGGCCCAGGCGTTTTCGAAGCGCGCGTCGGAGGTGCCGAGCAGCAGCTCGCCCGGCTTCAGGGGGCGGTACAGCTCGGCAAAGGTGACGACGCGATCGGGTGCTGCGCGATGCATGAAGTGATGCGCCTCGAGCTGGCGCGGGTGATTGAGCCCCGCAGCCGCCACGAGTTCGGCAAGCGCCTTGACCGTCTGCTTGTGAAACTGCGCGACCCGCTCGGCCTTGCTCGGTACGTCGATGGCGCGCTGGCGCAGCGGATCCTGCGTGGCGACGCCGGTGGGGCAGCGATCCGTGTGGCACTGCTGGGCCTGGATGCAGCCGACCGCGAACATGAAGCCGCGCGCGGCGTTGCACCAGTCCGCGCCGAGCGCCATCACGCGGGCCATATCGAAAGCGGTTGTGATCTTGCCCGAGGCGCCGATCTTGATGCGGTCGCGGAGGTTGGCACCGACGAGGGCAGCATGCACGAAGGCGAGGCCGTCGCGCAGCGGCGTGCCGACGTGGTCCATGAATTCGAGCGGGGCCGCGCCCGTGCCGCCTTCCTTGCCATCGACGACAATAAAGTCGGGCGTGATGCCGGTTTCCAGCATCGCCTTCACGACGGCGAGAAATTCCCACGGATGGCCGATGCAGAGCTTGAAGCCGACGGGCTTGCCGCGCGACAGGCGGCGCAGCTCGGCGATGAAGGCCATCAGCCCGATGGGCGTCGAGAACGACGGGTGGCGCGCGGGCGAGATGCAATCGCGGCCCATCTCGACGCCGCGGATGCGGGCCACCTCTTCCGTCACCTTGGCGGCGGGCAGCACGCCGCCGTGGCCCGGTTTGGCGCCCTGCGAGAGCTTGAGCTCGATCATCTTGACTTGCGGATTGGCAGAAATCTCGGCGAACTTTTCAGGCGAGAAACCGCCGTCCGCGTCGCGGCAGGCAAAGTATCCGGAGCCGATCTGCAGAATGATGTCGCCGCCGTGCTCGCGGTGATAGGGCGAGAAACCGCCTTCGCCGGTGTCGTGCGCGAAGCCGCCGAGGGCTGCGCCCTTGTTGAGCGCGCGGATGGCGTTGGCGGACAGCGAGCCGTAGCTCATCGCCGAAATGTTGAAGACGGAGGCCGAATAGGGCTGATCGCAGTGCGGTCCGCCGACCACGATGCGGAACGGCTCGGGCGATGCGCGCTTCGGCGCCATCGAGTGATGCAGCCACTCGTAGCGGCTCTCGTAGACATCGTACATCGTGCCGAACGGGCGCTTGTCCAGCTCCTTCTTGGCACGCTGGTAGACGATGGCGCGCTTGTCGCGCGGGAACGGCGATCCGTCCTTGTCCGCCTCGAAGAAGTACTGGCGCAGCTCAGGGCGGATGTCTTCCAGAATGAACCGCATGTGCGCGACAATCGGGTAATTGCGCAGAATGGCGTGGCGGGTCTGGGTGACGTCGCGCAGGCCGAGCGCGGCGAAGAACGCGAGGGCCGCCAGCAGCAGCGCGGTTACAGGTGTCATCGCGGCGACGCCACCCAGCAGGAGGGCGGCGAGCGAGACTGTCCCGGCAACGGCAACCGTTAATGAAAGATAACGGGGCGTGAACGGCGTGAGGACGTAGTGCATGGAAGACCCCCGGCAGAAACCGGACTGCGCCTGCGGCGCGTCCTTGCACGCAATTTTAGACGAAATGATTATACGAATTGTTCGATGACGGTTTTTACAGCGCTGGACGGGCCGGAACGCCGGGTTTTTGCGGCCGAACGATGCTGCACTGCGATTCAATCGCCGCGGCGGGCGACCATGAACCAGGCCGGCCCTGTCTGCGGATCGTGCCAGACGCGCTGCCAGCGAAATCCGGCTTTTTCGTAGGCGCGCACGGCGCGTTCGTTCTTGACCGACGGAAACACACACACGGCGACCGCCAGCGTGGTCGCGAACACCTCCTCACGCAGCTTGGCAAGCGCGATCTGGCCGACGCCACGGCCGCGCTGGTCTTCGGCCGCGATGAAGAGGTCGAGGTCCCAGGTGCCGGGCTCGAGCTCGTCCGGCAGGTTCTCGCCCCATAAGGTGGCATCGACCGCGTGGGCATAGCCGACCGGGACTCCCTCCGCCTCGATGACGCGGCAGATGGCGAGACCGGACGAGAGCGCCATGTTGACCTCGGCTTCCGTCGCTGAAACGGGCCCCCACCACTCCTGGATGTCGGGACGGGCCAGCCAGCGGCGAATGAGATCGAAATCGGCGCGCGTGGCCGGCCGCAGACTGATCTGGCCGGCCGGTTCCATCAGTGGCGGAAGTGGCGCATGCCGGTCAGGACCATGGCGAGGCCCTTTTCGTCGGCGGCGCGGATCACGTCCTCGTCGCGCATCGAGCCGCCGGGCTGGATGACTGCGGTCGCGCCCGCTTCGGCCGCCGCGAGGAGACCGTCCGGGAAGGGGAAGAACGCATCCGAGGCGACGGCCGCGCCCTTCACGTCGAGCCCCGCCAACTCGGCCTTGATAGCGGCGATGCGCGAGGAGTTCACCCGGCTCATCTGGCCCGCGCCGATGCCGACCGTTGCGCCGTCCTTCGCATAAACGATGGAGTTCGACTTGACGAACTTGGCGACCTTCCAGGCAAACAGGAGATCCGCCATCTCGGCGGCGCTCGGCTGCCGCCTGGTCACGACCTTGATGCTCTCGTGAAGGGCGAGGTCGGCGTCCTGAGCGAGCAGTCCGCCCGACACGGATTTGATATCCATGCGCGGCGGCGTTTGCGCAGGCCATGCGCCCGTCACCAGCAGGCGCACGTTCTTCTTCGCCGCAATGGCCTCTTGCGCCGCTGCGGTGACGGAGGGCGCGAGGATGACTTCGACGAACTGGCGCTCGACGATAATCGCCGCGGTCTCAGCATCAAGCTCGCGGTTGAACGCGATGATGCCGCCGAACGCGGATTCGGGATCGGTGCGATAGGCGCGGTCGTAGGCGGCGGCGAGGGTGTCGGCTTCGGCAACGCCGCACGGATTGGCGTGCTTGACGATGACGCAGGCCGGCCGGTCCGTGAACGCCTTGACGCATTCGAGCGCGGCGTCGCTGTCGGCGACGTTGTTGTAGGACAGTTCCTTGCCGAGCAACTGGCGCGCGGCGGCGATGGTGCCGGGTTGCGCTCCGCTTGCGACATAGAACGCGCCGCGCTGATGCGGGTTTTCCCCGTAGCGCATGTCGATCGATTTCTTGTAGTGCGCGGTCAGCGCCGGCGGGAAGCCGGTCGCGGATCCGTCGGCGCTCTCGGCCACGGCGCCGAGCCAGTTGCTGATCGCACCATCGTAGGCCGCCGTGCGGGCGTAGGCCTTCGCCGCCATGCGCTTGCGGAAGGCGAGCGTCGTGCGGCCGTGATTTTCGGACATTTCCTTGAGCAGCGTCTCGTAGTCGGCGCTGTCGACGATCACGGTCACGGAGGCGTGGTTCTTGGCGGCGGCGCGGATCATGGCCGGGCCGCCGATGTCGACGTTCTCGACGCATTCGTCGAACGAGGCGCCGCGCGCCAACGTCTGCTCAAACGGATAGAGATTGACGACGAGCAGATCGATGGCCGCGATCTTGTGCTCCTCCGCCTGCGCGATGTGCTCCTCGTTGCCGCGCACGGCGAGCAGGCCGCCGTGAATATTTGGATGCAGCGTTTTCACGCGCCCGTCGAAGGCTTCGGGGAAACCGGTCACGTCGGACACATCGGCAACAGCGAAGCCAGCGCCCTTGAGCTTGGCCGCGGTGCCGCCGGTCGAGATCAAAGCGACATTCCATTCCGCCAAATGCTGCGCGAGCTCGTCGAGGCCGCTTTTGTCCGAGAGCGAAATGAGGGCGCGGCGGATCCGGGGATTGGGATCTTTCATCGTGGTCGTGTCCTTGCTGGTCTTCAGTGCTTGGTCTGCGGTTAGGTCTGGGCTTCGAGCACCCAACGAATTTCGGCTTCTCCGACGGTGGCTCCACGCGCGACAAGCTGCAGTGCGCGGCGCGGCCCGGCCGAGTCGGCGAAGTACGTGCTCTCTTCGATCGCGAGACGCGCGCCTTCAAGGCTGAACCACCACACGGCTCCGCTCGCAAGCTCGATAATCGCGAGATTGGGATTGTCGCCGCGGCGGCAGCGCACGGCGGGGTGCAGGTGAAAGTGGATCGCGAACGGAATGTCCTGGGACAAGCGCATCGATTCCTGCTTGCCCGCCAAGCGGTCGATGCCGAGCAGGCGGCGACCCGAACTGTTCAGCGCCAGCGTGCGGTGATGCATCAGTCCGAAGCGCTTCATGTAGCCGTCGTGCGAGGTTTTCACCTCCACGCAGTCGTCGTGCGTGTAGATGCTGGCCTGCACGTCGTCCGGGTGGCGGATCGGCGAGCCGCCGACCAGGTCGGCGAGCGTCTTGTGGCGGATGAGTTTCGATGACGATTTTTCGAAGAGGCACAGCGTGTTGTGGCTGGCGGTGGCGCGTGAGGCGGCCCGCCACTCGGCGTTGCCCGCGCCCGGCGCTCCGCCGTTGACGAGCATCAGCTCCGTCCGGGTGCTGAACTCGAACGACAGGCAACCGGCGTGCGCTTCCGCTGCCGCTTCCAACGGCGGCGGCGAACCCACGTCCATGATCAGGATCTGCTCACCGCGCTCCAGGCGCATGTATTTGGTGGCCGGAGCGGATGCGGGGATCGTGCCGGGGTTGTCGTCATAGACGAGGACAGTCGCCAGCCCGGCGGGTGACGCGACCCCCATGCCATTGAAGCGCGCCAGCATGCCGTCGCCGAGGCGCATGTACTTCAGCATCGCGAGCATGGCCTTGAGCGCGTTGCCAAGCTCCGGCGGAGGAGTGCGGCCGCGAGCGGCGAAGCACTGATTGAGCGGCAACAGGTCGAGGATCAGCTCGACGAGCACTTCCGGGTTGCGTCCGATGTGGCCGCCATCCGGCAGGATCTGCCGGCGCAGCTCCTGGACGAACAGCCTCTCCGTTTCCGTGATCTGGCCCTCGTGGCCCGAAATGCAAAGCTGGGCGAGCAGCAGCGTGAGCAACGACAAGAGGCGTTGGTAGCCGCTCGGGCTGTTGCGCCAGCTCGCCGCCAGGCGGATCAGCTGAAGCCCCAGGCTCTCGGTCAGAATTTCGTAGGTCTCGGTGTCGGCATCTTCGAGCAGCAGCGATGAATGCGAGATCCACGAGATCAGGCGCCGGCCGGTGACGTGAGGTTCCCACGCGACACCGGAGCCGCCGCGATAGCGCAATGCCCATTCGGTCGCGAGAATGCGCGCGATCTCGCGGCCCTCGGGACGGGCGGCTGCCGTCATGTGGCGCAACCAGCCGAAGCCGTGCAGTTCGCGCGCCCAAGCTTCGCTCGGCGCTTTGATGTCGAACGGAGAGAATTCGTCTGCGTGCGCGACCGCGCCGGCGAGCCCGTACTGCCCGACCTCGACCTCGTTCAGGAAGCTCGGATCCGCCGTGCGCAGGTCCTGCGGAACGATGAGCAACTGCTCGGCCGCCGACGCGCCGAACTGCCAGCGGAACGGCGGCGCGTTGAGCACGGACGTCAGCGCGCCACGCCGCAGTTTGTCCGCGGCGAGCTGGGTAATCCTGATGCGTTCCGAAATCTTGAGCCGCGCCATGCGCCTCCTCGTCAGCCCGTCCGTGCCTCGAATGGTAGCATGCCGCCCCACGTCCTCAATCGGCCACATGGGGGGACGGAGCTGAAACTCCGGGACAATCCCGGACCGTTAAGCGCGTTTGCGCAGGCGCGCGGCGAAAAAGCCGTCGATGCCGGCAAGGGCCGGATCGGCGTTCGGGAGATGGCAGGGGAGGGTGCGCAGATCGCCTTGGGCGGTCACCCAGGCGCCGTCAATGCCCGCTTCGCCCGGCGTAAGGGGAACGCGGTCCATGTCGGATCCGGCGAGAAAGCGGTCGACGATCCGTTCGCCTTCCTCAGGCTCGAGCGAGCAGGTGCCATAGACGAGCAACCCGCCGGGCTTAACCAAACGGGCCGCCTGGGCGATCAGCCGGCGTTGCAGCGCAACGCGCTCGGAGGTGTCGTCCTTGCGCTTGAGGCGCAGGATGTCCGGGTGGCGGCGGATGGTGCCGGTGGCGCTGCACGGCGCATCGAGAAGAACCGCATCGAACTGGCGGCCGGGATCCCAAGCGGTCGCATCCGCCTCGACGATGTCGGCTGCGAGATTGAGACGGGACAAATTCTCGGACAGCCGGCGCAGCCGGACCGCCGAAAAGTCCACCGCCGTGACGCGGGCACCGGCGGCCGCGAGCTCGGCGGTCTTGCCGCCGGGAGCAGCGCAGAGATCGGCCACTTCGAGATCGCGGACAGCCCCAAGCATGCGAGACGGCAGCGCCGCGGCAGCGTCCTGCACCCACCAGGCGCCTTCGGCGTAACCCGGCAGATCCTCGACGCGGCCGGCGCGTGCGAGCCGGACGGTGGAGGTCGACAACACCACGCCGCCGAGCTTTTCCGCCCACGCGTGCGCATCGGATTTGACCGAGAGGTCGAGCGCGGCTTCGGCGAGCGAGGCTTCCGCAATCGCGCGAGCGGTATCTGCGCCGTAGGCGTCCTGCCAGCTTTCGAGGAGGCGCGCCGGGATGTTCGCGGCGACGGCGTCGATGCCCGCCAGCACCTCCTTGCCGGTGGTCGAGACGCGACGCAGGACGGCGTTGGCGAGACCGGCGAACCGCTGCGTCTTCGTGTTGTCGCGGCATTGATCGACCGCGAGGCTGATGGCGGCATGCGGCGGCGTGTCGAGAAAGAGAAGCTGAGCGGCGGCCGAGAGCAGAATGGGCCGAATGAGACCGCCCTTGGCGGGCAGGGGCTTTTCCAGAAACGCGTCCAGCACGGCATCGAGCTGGCCTTTGCGGCGCAGCACGGTCATGACGATCAGGCGCGCGAAGGCGCGGTCGCGCGTCGGCAGCGCCTCGGCATGCATGCCAGCGGCCGCGTCGAAGGCATCATCCAGAGGGCGGCCGCGATCGAGCACGGCAGCGAGGCATTCGACGACCAGTTCGCGGGCCGCATAGCCAGACGGCCGGGCTCGCGCTTTTTGGTCACGGTGCGGAGGAGGCATCAGGATCTTTCATAGAACGGCAAAGGCCGGGCATCAGCGCCCGGCCGGATTCACGTGCTTCACTTCGCGCCAACCCGAACGCGCGTCAAGACGCACGACTGCACTGGGCGCACGACGGCACTGGGCGCGCACGCCCCCGGAGGACAATCAGCCCCAGGGTCCGTTGGAAGGGCCACCGCCCGGGCGGGTCTGGTCGTTGTCCGACCACGGACCCGGCGTGCCGGATCCGCCGCCATCCGACGGCAGCGCGCCACCGAGGTCGGCACCGCCGAGATTTCCGCCGCCCTGGGACAGCTCCCGCGCAAGCTCCTCGAGCGCGGCAATGCGGTTGGCGGTTGCGGGATGGGTCGAGAACAGGTTGTCCATACCGTGCCCGTTGAGCGGATTGATGATGAACATGTGCGCGGCCGCCGGCACCTCCTCGGCTTCCTCGTTTGGAATGCGCCGGGCGGCGTTCTCGATCTTGACCAACGCCGACGCCAGCCAGCGCGGGTTGCCGCAGATGAGCGCGCCCATGCGGTCGGCGCTGTATTCGCGCGAGCGGCTGATCGCCATCTGCACGAGCATGGCGGCAAACGGCGCGACCAGCATGGCGAGGATCGAGCCGATCATGCCGATGCCGCCTCCGCCGCGATCGTCGCGGTGGCCGCCGAACATCATGCCGAACTGGAGGTATTGCGCCAGCATCGAGATCGCCCCGCCGATGGTGGCGGCAACGGTCATCGTCAGCGTGTCGCGGTTCTTGATGTGCGCCAGCTCATGCGCGATGACGCCGGCCGCTTCCTCGCGCGACAGCATGTCCAACAGGCCGGTGGTGGCCGCAACTGCGGCGCGCTGCGGGCTGCGGCCGGTCGCGAACGCGTTCGGCTGCGGGTTCTGCATGACGAAGACGCGCGGCATCGGCAGTTCGGCGCGGCGTGCGAGATCGCGGACGAGGCCGTAGTAGTCGGGCGCGGTGCGCTCATCCACCTCCTGCGCTCCGAACATCTTCAGAACCATCTTGTCCGAGTTCCAAAAACTGAAGAGGTTCATACCCATCGCCACGATGAAGGCGATGACCATGCCCCCCTGTCCGCCGATCGCGGCGCCCATGGCCACGAAAATCGCGGTCAGCGCGGCCAGCAGGGCGGCGGTCTTGACGTAGTTCATCGGCATTCAAATTCTCTCCTCAGCACCGGGCCTCAGCACCGGGCATGGCGGGCGGTGGATCCGCCTGGCAATGGGCCGCGTTCACCGCCTTCCCGGGTTGCTATATAGGTAGCGTTCCCGACGACGACCAGATTCCCTAGGGATGGGGTTCCTGCACTGATGACCGACAGACGCGACACTCCAGATCAGCCGGCGGCACCCGCGGAACGGGCGCTGCCACCCGATGCGCAAGGTACGCCCTCTCCCGCCGCGGAACGCGCTCTTTCTCCTGCCGCGGAACGCGCGTTGGCCGAGGCGGCGGAGCGGCGGGCCGCGGCCGAGCGGGCCGAGTCGGCCCGGCAGGCGGAGATCGGCGGGCGCAACGGCCCCGAGCCGACGCGCTACGGCGATTGGGAAAAAGCCGGCATCGTCAGCGACTTCTGAGGGTTATGTGCCGCCACGGAGGCGCGTGCTTAACGCAGAGCCGTTGCGGAATTAACGGTTTCGGGCGGTTGTCCCGCAGGGGCACGCCCCGCGGCACATGGGGTGCAAGGGCCCGTGTCAAAGCTCTTCGTCAGCTCTGACAACAAGACACAGCCATGGCCGATCCCCTCGCTCCGACGGTCGCTTCAACAATCGACGCCCGCAAAGGCGTGACGCTTCTCTCCGTGCTGATGCACGCTGTGCTCTGCGTCAGCGCCGGAGTGGGCCTCGACGCGGCCCGCGTGATCCATGCCCGCTACAATCTTCAAGCGGCGGCCGACGCGGCTGCGCTCGCCGCGAGCCGTGCGCTTGGTGACGGCACGCGCAACGATGTCGAAATCCGGCAGCTTGCTGAGTCTCATTTCAGAGCAAACGTCGGAGATGAGCGCCTATTCGGCTCGGTTGGCACGCTCTCCGTTTTGACCGATCGCGATGCCGGACGCGTCGTCGTCGGCACCGACGCCTTTTTGCCGATGACCCTCACACGGTTCGTTGGTTACGACGATGTCGAGATCCCGGTCGCGGCCCAGAGCGGCGTCGGACAGCGCTAGTGCTGCTGTCCCGGTTCCGTCCGTTTTTGGGCATTTGGGTCCGCAGGGCGAGGGTAACCTCCTCAAACGAGGACCGACACGCACTGCTCGCTCAATTGGCCAGACCGGATACGCGCCTGATTTTGCTCACATAATTTTCGACATCAAGACTTTGTTTACGTGCCGGAGCGGCTGATCCGTTCCGCACCCGCCCCGGCCTGCGTCGCGGCACTCGAGTTGCATCAGGAGGCTTCACAGCACGCAGCAGCTTCAAAGAGAGACTCCGGCATGGCGCGGTTCAACACCCTGAAGGCCCCCTTCGCATCCGACGACCGTGGCAGCGTGACGTTCATTTTCGCGCTCCTGATGCTGGTCGTCGTGCTCGCGGCCGGCGCCGGCATCGATTACGCCCGCATGCTGCACGCCCGCTTCAATCTCGCGGCGGCGGCCGATGCGGCGGCGCTTGCGGCCGGACGCGCGCTTGGCGAGGGCACGCGGACCGACAGCGAGATCAAGCAACTGGCGGAGGCCTACTTCCGCGCCAACCTTGCCGAAGGCCATGACTTCGGCAGCATCGGCGATCTCTCGGTGGCGATCGATCGCGAGACCGGGCGGGTGACCGTCGATGCCGCTGTCAACGTGCCGATGACGCTGACGCGCGTCGCCGGTTTTCGCGATGTCGAAATTCCCGTCGCGGCCGAGAGCATCTCCGGACAGCACGAGATCGAACTCGCCATGGTGCTCGACGTGACGGGATCGATGGGGTCGCCGGCTTCGAAAATCGCCGACCTGCGGCACGCCGCGAATGGATTGGTGGAACAGCTCCTTCCCGACGACGGACGGCCGAGCCGCGTACGCGTGGCGCTGGCGCCCTATGCCGCGAGCGTGAATGCAGGCGGCGTTTTCACGGCCGCGACCGGGCGGCGGACCGGCACCGGTTGCGTGTTCGAGCGTGGCGGCGCGGCGCGGTTCCGCGAGGACGCACCTTCGTCCGGCACTTATTTCGGCTACGACAAAGACGTCGCATGCCCTAGCGCGGCCGTGCAGCCGCTCACGTCGAGCAAGCGCACGCTCACCGCACAAATCGACAAGCTGCGCGCAAGCGGTCAGACCGCCGGCCATATCGGAACGGCCTGGGGCTGGTATCTGCTGTCGCCCAAGTGGGCGAGCATCTGGCCGAACGACAGCCGGCCGGAAGCCTATCAGCCGTCCAAAATCATCAAGGCCGTGCTGCTGATGACGGACGGCGAATTCAACACGCAGTATGTGTCCGGCAACGGCGCCTCCGCGACGCAGGCCCGCTCGCTCTGCACCAACATGAAAGACGAGGGCATCATCGTCTATTCCGTCGGCTTTATGGCCGGCAGCGCGGCCGAGCGGCTGCTCAAGGACTGCGCGACCTCGCCCGCCCACTATTTCCCGGCGTCGAACGGCGACGCGTTGAAGACCGCCTTCAACGCCATCGGCCAGAGCCTGTCGAACCTTCACCTCTCGCAGTAATCCGCGCACGGACCGCCGCCGCGCTTGTGCAGCCATTTGCGGGCGGGGTTCCTGTCGCGCGGGAACGCCATTTTTCCAGACGTGCTTCTTATCGGAAAACCGGTTCCCACTTTTCCGGAAGCACGTCCTGGGTTGTCGTGCTTCTTATCGCAAAACCGGTTCCCACTTTTCCGGAAGCACTTCCTGGCTTGTCGTGCTTCTTGTCGGAAAACCGGTTCCCACTTTTCCGGAAGCACGTCCTGGCTTGTCGTGCTTCTTGTCGGAAAACCGGTTCCCACTTTTCCGGAAGCACGTCCTGGCTTGTCGTGCTTCTTGTCGGAAAACCGGTTCCCACTTTTCCGGAAGCACTTTAGGGTCCGTCCGGGGAGCACGTCAGGGCTGGCGACAGCCTGCGGGGCGAGCCGGGGCGTGTCATCGACCGGTCCGGCGCTCGAATGCGGGGGACCGAGATGCGAAAGCCGCGCCGAATTTTTTCCAAGGTCCTGTTGACCCTGCTGATGCTCGTCGCGGTCTGCGGCGCGTTCTGGTTCGGGCTGGTGCCGCAGCGGCTGAGCCCGTTCAGCCCGATCTCGCTCGAGAAGCCGCCGGGACTGTTCGTCGATTTCAAGCTCTCGTCGCTGCGCTACGACGCGCCGCTCTGCAATTCCGTGCTCAAGGATCCCTATATCGACGCGACGCCGATCCCGGACCGGCCGCTCAAGGATGGCTGCGGCTGGATCAATGCCGTGCGCTTCACGCACGCGGGCGAGGCCGAGATCGGCGTGCAGAACCTCACCTGCGAAACGGCGACGGCGCTGACGCTTTGGGTCAAGCATGAGGTGCAGCCGCTGGCGCAGGAGATGTTCGGCCAGAAGGTCACCCGGCTCGGCGACATGGGCACCTACGATTGCCGCAACATCGTCGGCAATCCGTTCTGGAAGGGCGTGCGCAGCCAGCACGCCACGGCCAACGCGATCGACATCTCCGGCTTTACGCTGGCCGACGGGCGCTCGATCTCGGTGCTGCGTGACTGGAAGGGCGACGACGCGGAAAGCCGCTTCCTGAAAGAGGTGCACCGGCGGGCGTGCAAATATTTCCGCGTCGCACTCGGGCCGAATTTCAATGCCTCGCACGCCAACCACTTCCACTTCGACCGCGGCCTGATGTGGACGTGTAAATAGCTAGACGGGACTAGCCGGTTTTATGCCCTCCCCTTGACGG
>NZ_JBHYDS010000007.1:97838-248852 GCF_051860585.1 Hyphomicrobium sp. | reverse complement strand
ACGGGCGGGGTCCTTGAGGGCGTCGTTGGCAAGTCCGTCGAGGGATTTGCCGAGCGGGCCGTCGTCACGGGCACGCACGCTGCCGTCGGCGGAGCGCTCTCCGTGGCGCAGGGCGGCAGCTTCATGGAGGGGTTTGCGTCCGCGGGCCTCGGCAGCGTCGGCGGGTTCATTCGGATGGGGCTGTCGATACGCTTTGCCCATGCCGCCACTCCATTTGTTGATCTCGACCTGAAACGCCGTGCCCTGAGCTTGGTTGCGCCGTCGACTGCGCGGGCCGTGAACGCTCGTCGTTCCGACCACGTTGAAAAAATTAGTCCGTAAGTAGTGCGCAATTCCGTGCGCTATGTCGGTTCAGGAATAACGATCTTGAAAACTTGATTTTCGAGGAACATATTTTCCAAACGCCTGATGTGAGGTACTAATTTGTATTGGCCGCGCCGTGATCGGAAGCACGTGCACGGCCTATGTCGCCGCGATGCGGATTGGACCGGTCGCTTCTCGGGCGCGCATTGCACGCCTCACGCTTTCAGCGCGACCGCTGCGTGGAGAAGGTAGAGCCTTTCATTCCGCGACCATCCGAAGAGCAGTTGGCGGCGCGATGCGCCGCCGTGAAATCGGGAGAACAAGTAGTCATGGCTAGCATCACCGTGAACGGGGAAAAGCGGACGATCGACGGAGATCCCGGAACGCCTCTGCTCTGGTATCTGCGCGACGTCGCAGGATTGACGGGCACGAAGTACGGTTGCGGTGCGGGTGTGTGCGGCGCGTGCACGATCCATCTGGACGGCGTGGCTGTCCGCTCCTGCATAACGACCGTCGAAATGGCGGACGGAAAGTCCGTGACGACGATTGAGGGCTTGAGCGCGGATGGAGACCACGCCGTGCAGAAGGCCTGGCGGCAGGTGAGCGTGCCGCAATGCGGCTTCTGCCAGGCCGGCCAGATCATGCAAGCCGCATCCCTGCTGGCGCAGAACAGCGCGCCCTCGGACGAGGACATTGTCGAGAGCATGAGTGGCAATCTCTGCCGGTGCGGCTGTTATCAGCGCATCCACGAAGCGGTGAAGCTGGCGGCGGGAGGCGTTTGATCATGTTGCATTACATCGAAAACGAAGCGAAGGCCCGGGCGGCGAAAGCCTCCACGCAGGCCATCATCGAAAACGTGAGCCGCCGGCACATTCTGGGTGGCGCCCTGTTGGCTTCCGGGCTCGTGCTCGCGGTCAGAATTGCGCCTGCCGTCGCGCGGGAGCCGTTGAAGCCCTATCCGACCGGTGCGGAGGGCATGTCCGACAAGACCGTCAACGATCCGCACATCTTCATCGCCATCGACAAGAGCGGCGATGTGACGATCGTGACGCATCGCGCGGAAATGGGCACCGGCATTCGCACCAGCCTGCCGATGGTGGTGGCCGATGAAATGGAAGCCGACTGGTCGCGCGTGCGCCTGGCGCAGGCGGAGGGCGACGAACCCAAGTACGGCAACCAGGACACCGACGGCTCGCGCTCGATGCGCCATTTCATCCAGCCGATGCGCCAGTGCGGTGCAGCCATGCGCCAGATGCTTGAAGCGGCTGCGGCGGCCAAGTGGGGCGTGGACGCCAAGCTCTGCAAGGCAAAGGCACACACCGTCGTCAAGCTCGACGGCGCGGGCAAGGAGACGGGCGACAGCATCGGTTACGGCGACCTCGCGGAAGCCGCCATGGCGCTGCCGACGCCAGCAATCGATACTTTGACGTTCAAGACGCCTGAAGAATTCAAGTTGATGCGTAAGGGCGAGACCAAGATCGCCGATCTGCGCAACATCACGGTGGGTAAGGCGATCTACGGGGCAGACGTCCGCCTGCCCGGCATGAAGTTCGCTGCCATGATCCGGCCCGACGTTCTCGGCGCCAAGATCAAATCGTACGATGCCTCCGAGGCGCTCAAGATTCCGGGCGTCGAGAAGGTTGTCGAAATCGAAGGCGTCTACACCGTCCCGCGCAAGTTCGGGCAGCTCGGCGGCCTCGCCGTCGTGGCCAACACGACGTGGGCCGCGATGCTGGGCCGGGACGCGATCACGGTCGAGTGGGATCTCGGCCCCAATGCGACCTATGACTCCGCCGCCTACACCAAGGAGATGTCGGCGACGGCCGCCAAGCCGGGCAAGGTGATCCGCAACCAGGGCGATGTGGACGCGGCGTTCGCCAAGGCCAAGCAGGTGTTCAGCGAGGAGTATCACGCGGCGCATCTCGTACAGGCGGCGATGGAGCCGCTGGTGGCGTCGGCGCGCATCAAGGACGGCAAGGCCGAAGTCTGGGCGCCCGTGCAGAGCCCGTACGGGGCTCGCAAGGACATCGCCGAAGCGCTCAAGATGAAGATCGAGGACGTGGTCGTGCACGTCACGCTGCTCGGCGGCGGCTTCGGCCGGAAGTCGAAGTGGGACTTCATGATCGAGGCCGCGCTGCTCTCGCAGAAGCTCGGCGGCGAGCCTGTGATGCTACAGTGGTCGCGCGAGGACGACACGCGTCATTCGTTCTATCACACCACGTCCGTAGAGCGCATCGAGATGGCGGTCGACGAGGCCGGCAAGGTGACGGGCTGGCGGCACCGCACGGTGGCGCCGTCGATCGTTTCGACGTTTGCACCCGACAGCGGCTACCAGTTCCCGATCGAGTACGGGATGGGGTTCGTTGACGTGCCGTTCGATGTGCCGAACCTCCGGTGCGAGAACGGCGAGGCGAAGACGCACACGCGCATCGGCTGGTATCGCTCGGTGTCGAACGTTCCGCGCGCGTTCGCCGTGCAGTCGGCGGTGTGCGAGATGGCGCACAAGCTCGGCCGCGATCCCAAGGACTTCCTGCTCGAACTGATCGGGCCGGACCGGAAGATCGATCTCAAGGCGGGCGGGTTCCCGGAGGACTTCTGGAACTACGGCGAGCCTTACGAGTCGTTCCCGATCGACACCGTGCGGCTGAAGAACGTCATCCGTCTTGCGGCCGAGAAGTCCGGCTGGGGCAAGAAGCTGCCCGAGCGCCAAGCGCTCGGCATCGCGGCGCATCGCGCCTTCGCAAGCTACGTGGCGAGCGTCGTGCATGTGGCCATCGACGAAGACGGCACCGTGCGCGTGCCGGAGGTCGTGACCGCGGTCGA
Organism: Hyphomicrobium sp.; assembly: GCF_051860585.1. Lineage (GTDB taxonomy): Bacteria > Pseudomonadota > Alphaproteobacteria > Rhizobiales > Hyphomicrobiaceae > Hyphomicrobium_C. The sequence goes on along the minus strand of NZ_JBHYDS010000007.1, from coordinate 245,726 downwards.
TTGCGGCTTCTACGTCAATCCGGAACGCATTCGCTCGCAGATCGAGGGCGCGGCGGTGATGGGCATGTCGAACGCACTCTACAGCGGCATCACCTTCAAGGACGGCGCGGTGGAACAGTCGAACTTCTCCGACTACTCCATCGCGACCATGGGCAACTACCCGAAGAAGGTCACGACGATCATCGTCGAGCCGCAGGATGCGTCCTGGCACACCGGCGGTATCGGTGAGCCCGGCGTGCCGCCGTTCGCGCCGGCGTTGGCCAACGCGATCTTCGCGGCGACGGGCAAGCGCTTGCGTAACCTGCCCATGGGCGAGAAGGTCACCTGACCCTTCATCGATCTCGAAAAGAAAAGCGCGCCGGACAGACAGTCCGGCGCGCTTTTTTTTGTCGGTTCAGCCGCGTGGCGGTTCAGTCGTCGCCATAGAGATCCGGGACGTACATCGCGTCCGGAACGGGGCCGCGGATGTAGTCCGGGTTCTTGACCCGCTCGGGCAGCACGATGAGAGAGCGCTCGACTTCCCGGTAGGGAATCTGCGCGAGCAAGTGGCCGATGCAGTTCAGCCTGGCGCGCTTCTTATCCACCGCTTCGATGACCCACCACGGCGCCTCGGGAATGTGGGTGCGCTCCAGCATCGCTTCCTTGGCCTTGGTGTAGGCTTCCCAGCGACGGCGCGACTCCAGGTCCATCGGCGAGAGCTTCCATTGCTTCAGCGGATCGTGGATGCGCATCGAGAACCGGAAGTTCTGCTCTTCATCGGTGATCGAGAACCAGTATTTCACGAGCAGGATGCCGGAGCGAACCAGCATGCGTTCGAATTCCGGCGCGGAGCGGAAGAACTCCTCGACCTCAGCGTCGTTGCAGAAGCCCATGACGCGTTCGACGCCCGCGCGATTGTACCAGCTGCGGTCGAAGAGCACGATTTCCCCGGCAGCCGGAAGATGGGCGGCGTAGCGCTGGAAGTACCATTGCGTACGTTCGCGCTCGCTCGGCGCGGGGAGAGCTGCCACGCGGCAGACACGCGGGTTGAGCCGCTGCGTAATGCGCTTGATGACGCCGCCCTTGCCGGCCGCGTCGCGGCCTTCGAAGATGACGACGACCTTGAGCTTCTGATCGACCACCCAGTCCTGCAGCTTGACCAGTTCGCGCTGCATGCGGAACAGCTCTTTGAAGTAGAGCTTGCGGTCGAGGGCGGAGCCGCCATCCGCATCGTCCGAGAGGCGTTCGTCTTCGAGCTCGAGTTCAAGCTCCTCGTCGAAGCTGTCGAGGAATTCTTCCTTTATTTTCTGTGACAGCTCATTCTTGTTCGTCATGGGGCAGGCTGCTCCGTGGTTTTCTACGCGACCAGCGGATCGAAACCGCCGGCTTAAGGCCGTGCATGATTCAGCGCGCGTTGTGACGGGTTGATGACAGCGGCCGGCTCGCTCTGTTCACGCCGGATGAAGGCGAGGTTGCGCGCGTAAATGATCACGCCGAACTGGCCGATCAGGATCGCCGGGGCTAGCAGCGGTCTGCGACACGTCGACAAACGGTTGGTGACAGGAACCTGACAGTGCCGCCGGTCCCTGTCGCTCTTCGCGCGGGTCCAATGAAATCAGTGAGATTTATCTAAGCCGTGCGAGATCGTTTGCGGCTGTCGGACAGCTGTGGCAGCGTTGCGCCAAGACATTGAATAATGCGCCCGCGCGTGCCGTCGGCACATCAAGATGGGCGATGGGGAGACAGATGCATGGGGCGCACTTCGGCTGCCGCAGACTCATGTGGAATCGGCGTCGCGAGCAGCCGTTCTCCGGTGGTTCGAGACGCGATCCAGGATTTGAAGGGCGCTCTTACGGGTGACTTCCAGCACATCGTGGCGTTTTTCTCGATCGACTACGACGCGGAGGCGATGGCAGCCGGCCTCGCTCAAGCGTTTCCCAATGTTGCGATCACCGGTTGCTCGACCGCCGGCGGGATCAGTCCGGACGGGCTGTTCGAGCACGGAGTGGTGGTGCTCGCCTTTCCGCGCGAAGGCTTCCGCATCCAAACGGGCGTCATCGAGGACGTGGCCGCATTCGGCGTGGAACGATCGAGCGAGATCGTTACGCATCTGAAAGCGCAAATGGGGTACGGCGCCGACGGAAAGCCTTCCGACCGCGTGTTCGGCGTGCTGCTGGTCGACGGCCTCTGCAACGGGGAAGAAGCGCTGGTGGCCGCGGTGCATTGGGCATTCGGCGATATGCCACTGGTTGGCGGATCGGCGGGCGACGGGCTGGCCTTCACGCGCACGTCGATTATTCACGAAGGCCGCGCGCTCGGCCGGGCGGCCGTGCTCATCATGATCGAGAGCGACTTTCCGTTCCGGACCTTCAAGACGTCGAATTTCGAGCCGACCCAGATCAAGCTCGTGGTCACGTCGGCAAACACCTCGAACCGCACCGTGCACGAGCTCAACGCGGAGCCGGCGGCGCGGGAATATGCCTCCGCCATCGGGTTGATGCCCGACGATCTCGGGCCGTTCAGCTTCGCCTCCTACCCCTTGGTGGTCAAAGTCGGCGGGGACTACTACTGCCGGTCCATCCGCAACATGAACCCGGACGGTAGCCTGTCGTTCTTCTGCGCTATCGACGAAGGTCTCGTCTTCACGGTGGCTCGGCCCAAGGATATGCTGAGCTCCACAGAGCGCGTGCTGGAGGAGCTCGACAGTGCGCTCGGAGGCATCGATCTCGTGCTCGGCTTCGATTGCGTATTGAGGCGTCTCGACGCGGAGAACCGGCAGGTCCGGCGGCAGATGGAAGACCTCTACAAGAGTTACGGCGTGGTCGGCTTCCACACCTATGGTGAGCAGCACAACGCCATGCATCTCAACCAGACGCTGACAGGTGTCGCGTTCGGGCCTCGGCGAGGCGTGCGTTGACCATCGATCAACCCATCGATCAACCCGTCGGTCAACTCAAGGGTTCGTCGCGCGCGGATGCACTCGAGGATCTCGAACGGCGCAATACCAAACTGGCCAAGATCAACGCCGCGCTGATGCAGCGCGTCGAGCGGTCGATGGACTATCAGGCGAACGCCTATTCCATGTTTCAGACCGCCATCGGGCTCGAAACCCAGGTGCGCGCGCGAACCGACGAATTGAAGGCCGCGCTCAACCGCCTGGAACGCACCAACGAGCAACTGACGTCGGCGCGCGACGGCGCCGAGCGGGCCAATCGCTTCAAGACAGGCTTCTTCACGGCCGTCGGCCACGATCTGCTGCAGCCGTTGCATGCCGCCCGCCTTTCGCTGTCGGCGCTGGCGGAAATCCACGACAATCAGGCGCATCAACGCTTGATCGGTCAGGTGGACCACGCGCTCTCGACGATCGAGGAGCTGCTGCGGACGATCCTCGATCTGTCGAAACTCGAATCCGGGGCGCTGAAGCCATCGTTCCAACCCATCGATACGCTCGACCTGTTCCGGTCCGTGCTCGTCGACATCATGCCGATCGCACGCGCCAAGGGGCTCGAGCTGTCGATGCGCGCGCGCGATGCGATCGTGTTTTCAGATCCGCTGATGCTGCGGCGGATCCTGCAAAACCTGCTCGCCAACGCGGTCCAATATACGGAGTGCGGGCGCGTCTTGCTGGCCAGCCGGCGGCGGGGCGATCACCTGCGTATCGACGTCTGGGATACGGGGCCGGGCATCTCCGCCTCCGAGCAGACGAAGATCTTCGAGGAGTTCCATCGCGGCGCCGCGGGCCAGCGTTCGCTCGGCGGCGGGTTCGGCATCGGGCTCGCCATTATCGCCCGCATGGGCGAGACGCTGGGGCACCGGATCGAGCTGTGCTCCGAGGTCGGCAAGGGAACGCGGTTTTCCGTCAACGTGCCGATATCGGACGGCGAGGTCTCGCATCCGGCCTTCACGCGCCCGCCCGCCAAATCGGCCGCGCTCGCCTATGGCCTCGCGGCGATCAAGGTCGTGGTGATCGACAACGATGCGGCGGTCCGCGATGCCATGCGCGCGCTGCTCGAGCGTTGGGGCTGCAATGCGCGGTTGCTGGACGGATTGGCCGCCGCCGACCGTCTCATCGCTGACGAGCCTGGGTTTTATCCGGACATCATCCTGGCGGACTTCCATCTCGACAACGGCGATTGCGGGCTGTCGGCGGTGGCGGCCCTGCGGGCAGGCCGGACGATCCCGATCCCGGCCGTCGTGATCACGGCCGACCATTCGTCGGATGTCGCGGGCACGGTGACCGCCGCCGGATGCGAGATCCTGCGCAAGCCGGTGAAGCCTGCCGAACTCAGGGCGCTGGTGACGCATCTCGTGCGGTAGGCGTCACGATCTCGACTGCGCGTCTTTCTCGGGTTCCCGCAAAGCGGCATTGGCCAGGATGGAGTCGTAGTCGAGCTTCGTCACCTCGATGACAGCCTGGGTGCGCGAAACCACGTTCAGCTTTCGCATGATCTCGGAGACATGCGCCTTGATGGTCGTCTCGCCGACGCCGAGTTCGTGGGCGATCTGCTTGTTCAGCATGCCTTGCCGGACCATGTTGAGCACGCGCAGCTGCTGGCGCGTCAACGAGGCGACGCGCGCGGCGAGATCGGGCTCGCGGGCCGTGCCGCCGTCAGCGGGGGGCGGCACGTAGCCTTTCGGCAGCACGACCAGCCCGGCCATGACATCCTGGATGGCTTCGGAGAGATCGCGTTTCTTGACCGATTTCGAGATGTAGCCGGCGGCGCCGCAGCTCATCGCCTCATGCACGATACGGGGGTCTTCGTGGGCCGAGACGACCAGGATCGGTTGCTTGGGGCGGGCGGCGCGGAGTTCGATCAATCCATCGAAGCCACGGGTGCCCGGCATCGACAGGTCGAGCAATACGAGGTCGAACGCCTGTTCGCTGGCCAGCGCCTGCTGGGCGGCGGCAATGGAGGAGGCCTCGACGATTTCAGCCTCCTGGTAGCCCTGCTGGATGGCGAGCTGGAGGGCTTCACGAAAGAGAGGATGATCGTCGACGATCAAAAATCTGACCGTCATGGCGTGTATCCTCCGTGGGGGATGGCGTCGCAGTCCGCCGCAATGGCTTCAAAAACAAGCACGTCCGACGCCCATCTGAACGCTTCGTAGGCATCTAGATGTCCCGCGTGACTGGTCTTTGGCAAGCGCAAAAGGATATTCTGGACCATCGTGCTAGGCCGCGCTCGCGGGGCCGGGAAGATGCTTAATCGGGCGCCAGGAGCCGCCGGGCGAGCCATTAGCAATTTGAGCGGGTTAGGCCCTGTCGCTCGGTGTTCGGTCAAACTTGGAAACGTCAGAACCCTTGTCTATAGTGCCGCGCGGAAGGTGGAGCGGCCGGACTGCCGCCCGCCCGGGGGGGCAGCTATATCTTCCGGCGAGCTTGAAAGTACGCGTAAGTCAGGGAGCTTGGGGCTGAATGAAGTGCAATCCTTCGCGATGGGTCTGGGGTCTTATTCCTATCGCGATGCTGAGCTGGGCGACCTTCCATCGTGAGCGTCCCAACGTCGAGGCGGATCTCACCGAACGGGCCCAGGCGGCGCTCGTCGCGGCCGGCCAGTCTTGGGCCAAGGTCAACGTCATCGGACGCGAGGCCGTCATCACGGGACGCGCCAAGAAGGATGGCGAGCCGAAGGCTGCGCTCGACGCCGTGCGCGCCGTGTGGGGTGTGCGGACAGTTCAATTGAAGACCGATCTGGCGGGTTCCCAGCGGTTGCCGGTGGCGGTGGGTCCGGCGACGGATCCCGGCTTCGCGCGTCACGCGGAAAAGCAGAAGAAGCAGGACGAAGCCGCTGCCGCAGCCGCGCTCAAGGCGCGCCAGCCGGAAGCGTCCGCCGTGCTGAAGGCGCAGCAGGAAGAAGACGCAGAAGCGGCCCGCAAGGCGCACGCGGACGCCGAGGCTGCGCGCCGCGGGCAGGCGGAACAGGCCGAAATCGAACAGGCACAAAAGGCCAAGCGCGAGGCTGACGCGAAGGCTGCGGCGCTCGCCGCCGAGCAGGCCGCTAAGGCCCAGGCCGCGCAAAATGCCGAAGCGGTTGCGGCGCAGGCGGCCAAACGAGAGGCCGAGAAGGCTGCCGAGGCCCGCGCCGCCGCGGAGACCGAAGAGACGCGTGCCGCCGAAGCAGTTGCGGCGCAAGCGGCGGAAGAAGAGTCAGAGAAGGCTCGAGCCGCGGACGCGCGCGCTGTCGCTGAGCGGGAAGCGGAGGTATCGCGTAAGGCGTACATGGACGAGGTCGCCGCAGCCGAGCGTAAATCCCGCTTGTCTGCCGAGGCCGAGCAGCAGGGCGCGAAACAGCAGGCCGAGCGCGAGCGCACCGCGGTGACGTCCGAGCAGGACGAAGCCGCGCGCCGGGCACACCAGGACGCCGAAGCGGCCGCGGCCCAAAAGGCCAAGCAGGAGGCCGACATGGCCGCCGAAGCGCGGGCCGACGCGGAGGCTGCCCGGCGTCGTACCGAGCAGGAAATAGAAACCTCCCGCAGAGCGTACATGGAGGAGGTCGCCGCCGCCGAGCGCAAGGCGCGCGAGGACGCCGCGGCAGCTGCCGCGAAGGCCAAGCAAGACGCCGATTGGGCTGCTGCGGAACAAGCTAAAACCGAAGCCGAAGCGAAGGCGAAAGCAATTGCCGACGCCAAGGTCAAGGCCGATGCGGACGCCAAGGCGCACGCCGCAACCGAGGCAAAGACCGCAGCGGCGGCAAAGGCCGCGGCCGACGCCAAGGTTAAGTCCGATGCTGACGCTGCGGCAAAAGCCGCAGCCGACGAAAAGACCGCAGCCGAAGCAAAGGCCGAAGCCGAGGCGAAGGCGAAAGCAATTGCCGACGCCAAGGTCAAGTCCGACGCAGACGCCAAGGCGAAAGCCGCCGCCGAGGCGAAGACCGCAGCGAACGCAAAGGTCGCGGCCGACGCCAAGGCTAAGGCCGATGCAGACGCCAAAGCAAAAGCCGCAGCCGACGAAAAGACCGCAGTCGAAGCAAAGGCCGCAGCCGAAGCGAAGGCGAAAGCAATTGCCGACGCCAAGGTCAAGGCCGATGCAGACGCCAAGGCGAAAGCCGCAGCCGACGTGCGCAAGACCGTGGACGCAGCAGAAGAAGCGCGAAAGTCTCGCAAGACCACCGACGAGACGCGCGTCTGCGAACAGCGGCTCGGCACGGCTGCCCAGCAGGGCGTGATCCTATTCGAGCGCGCCAAAGCCGACATCGATCCGAAGAGTTCGCTGACGATCGCGAAGCTTGCCGAGATCATCAAGTCGTGCCCGGGTGTGCGGGTCGAGGTGGCGGGACACACCGACAACGAGGGCGAGCCAGACCGCAATCAGCGCCTTTCGGACCGTCGCGCGCGCGCTGTGGTGAGGAGCCTCGAGTACGCGGGAGTTTCAGCAGACCGGCTGTCGGCCGTCGGCTTCGGGGCCGAACGCCCCGTCGCCGATAACGGCACACCCGAGGGCATGGCGCGCAACAGGCGCATCGAGTTCAGGGCCTATACGGACTAGACGTGGGGATCGAGATTGGGGACGGCGCGATGGAATACCTGTTCGTGAAGTTGTTCTGGTATCTGGCTGCCGCCTTCGCCATTGGCGTCGTCGTCGGGTGGATCAGTTGCGGACGAGTCAAGGACTGAGCCGGTAGTCGGGGCATCTCTGCTTTGCCGGACATGCTCGCCGGTGCGGCCTTGGGAGGGGAGTTGGGCGAATGACGTTTTTGTTGGTGCAGACGTTCTTGTTGCTGCTGGGCGCATTTTTGCTCGGCGCATCGCTCGCCTGCCTTGTGCGCCGAGCCTTCTCCGGCGGTCGCGAAGAAGCTGTTCAGGTTCCGGCTTCATCGCCGGGGTTGATGGGTGACGCGGCTCCGGCCGCCGTCGCAGCCGCGCCGCTCGCGACTGACCGGTTCGGCCGCGCGCTTGCTGGGCAGGGACCCGACGTGCCGCCGGTGTTCCAGGGACCGAACAGCGGGCCTGTCGTCGAGGTGCAACCTCCGCCGCGTCCGGCAGCCTTCGAGCCGGCGCCTGCTGCCGAGGCTCCGCCTGCCGCGTCCGCTGCCGTTTCCGCTCCGCCGCCGATCGAACCCGCGCAGGCGGCTGCACCGCCTCCGCCGCCTGTGGAAGCTCCGGCTCCCGTGGAAGATGTTCCGGCTGACAACGCGTTCAAGGGAGTCGCAGGGCGGACCTATACGGAAATCGCAGTCGCGGCCGCCGTCGCAGCTGCGGCCGCAGCAGCCGCGAAAGCCAAGGCCGACGAAGACGACGCGGAGCGCGCGGCGCAAGCCGAAGCCGCGAGCGCCGCCGCTGTCCAAGAGCCAGATGCGGGCGCGACGGATGACTCGCATTTCGGCACGCCGGTTCCTCCGGCCGCCCTCGGCGCTTCGGCGCTCGCGAGCCGCGAGCCGATCGACGATCTCACGCGGATCCGCTCCATCGATGCCGACCTCAAAGAGCGCCTGCACCGGTATGGAATCCATACGTTCGCGGCGATTGCGGCCTGGACGCCGGACGATGTGCGCGGCGTCAGCCAGACGCTCGGCTTCCGGGGCCGTATCGAAGACGAGAACTGGATCGAGCAGGCGGAAATTCTCGCGGGGGGCGGGGACACGAATGTCTTGCGGTCGCGGGCCGAGTTCGTGGACATCGCCGTTCCCGTCGACGGCGAGCGGCTGCATCGCGTCATCGGGATCGATCCAAAATCGGAGGGGCTGCTTTACGCCAACGGCGTGACGCGGCTGTCACATATCGCAGCGTGGAGCGACGCGGACGGCGCGTCGTATGAAGCGCTGCTCGGCATCGATGCGGGAAGGATTCTGCGCGAAGGCTGGGTCGAACAGGCCATGTTCCTTACTCGGGCCGAACGCGGGGAGCCCGATCCGGAGCCTGCGGTCGAGGTCCCGCCTCCAGTTGGCGACGTTTCCTCGCACCTGGGGCTGCCGCCGAAGGACGAGCCGGCCGTCGCTGCTCCCGTGCAGCCCGTAGCCGCCGTCACGCGAACCTCGATCATCACCATCGAGCCGCGATCCTCGACCAGCGACGGAGCGCCCGGCCGCGAGAGCCTAACCGGGCTGCGTTCGGTCAAGTCGGAAGCGTTCCGGGGCGGACCGGCGGGGGTGAACTCCGGCGAAGTCAACGATCTCAAGCGCATTCGCGGGATCGGCGTGCTGATCGAGAAGAAGCTCAATTCGCTCGGCATCACCGGCTATGAGCAGGTCGCGAACTGGACCGGCGCGGACATCGACCGGATCAGCCAGCTGTTGGATTTCAAGGGCCGCATCGAGCGCGAGAACTGGATCGAGCAGGCGCGCATTCTTGCGTCCGGCGGGCAGACTGAATTCTCGCGGCGGGTGGACAGAGGCGAGGCGTAGGCGCCTTCTCGCTCTAGATCTTCCAGCCGGAGTGGATGGCGGCGACGCCGCCCGTGAGGTTGCGCACCGAGACACGCTCGAAGCCCGCTTCGCGGATCATGGTGGCGAACGCTTCCTGTTTGGGGAAGCGGCGGATGCTTTCGACGAGATAGCGGTAAGGCTCCGCCGATCCCGCCGCCAGCTCTCCCAGGCGCGGAATGATCTCGAACGAGTGGAAATCGTAGAGCCGGTCGAGCAGCGGCACTTGGCATTCCGAGAATTCGAGGCAGAGGAAACGTCCGCCGATCTTGAGGACGCGGAACGCTTCGCGCAGCGCCTGATCGATGTGCGTGACGTTGCGGATGCCGAAGGCGATCGTGTAGACGTCGAAGGTGCGGTCCGGGAATGGCAGCGCTTCGGCGTTGCCCTGGGTGATCGTGATGCGCGGGCTCAGACCCTGCGCGGCGACCTTCCGGCGGCCTTCCTCCAGCATCTCGGTCGAGATATCGGCCAACACGGCGGTGGCGTTCGGGCCAGAGCTTTTCGCGTAGCGGATGGCGATGTCGCCGGTGCCGCCCGCGACGTCCAGCAGCTTGAACGGCTGTTCGTTGCGCGGGGCACCGATCAGGTTGACGAACTCGGCCTTCCAGAGCCGGTGCAGGCCGCCCGACATCAAGTCGTTCATCAGGTCATAGCGGGAAGCGACCGACGAGAAGACCTGGTTGACGAGGCCTTGGCGCTCGTTCTCGGCCACGGTGCGGAAACCGAAGCTCGTTTCGGTGCTGGGATCGGGCGGCGTCTGGGCAGGGTTTGTCATCGAGGGCGACCTTAGTCGGAATGGGCCTTGCGCGCCAAGCCCTCAGGAAAGCCGGACGAGGGGATGCGGCGTTTGGTTCGCGAGATAGCCGGCCACCGCGTGCGCCAGAACGGGCGCTAAGAGAAAGCCATGGCGGTAGGCGCCATTCACCAAGATCTGCCGGCCGTCGTTGCGGATCTCGACGCGCGGAAGATTGTCGGGAAATGCGGGGCGGATGCCCGCGCCCGTCTCCAGGATTTCGGCTTCGCCGAACGCGGGATGAAGCGCATAGGCCGCGCCGAGCAGCTCAAGCGCCGAGCGGACGCTGATTGGCCCCGCGTCCTCGCTCTCGAGCACGGTCGCGCCGACCAGGAAGCGGTCGTCGCCCCAGGGCACGACGTAGAGCGGATGGCGCGGATGGAGCAGGCGAACGGGCCGGGCGAGATGCAATTCGGCGGTGCGGATCAGCACCCGCTCGCCGCGCACGCCGCGCAGGTCCGGCAAGCGATCTTTTGCGGCGAATCCCCGGCAATCGATGACGATGCCGGGCGTCGAGGCATTGCTGTCCCACCGCTCGCCGAGCGCGATGTCCGCTCCGGCCGCGCTTGCGGCGTCGAGCAGGAAGGCCATCGCATCGGGCGTGGCCATGTGGGCTTCGTCGGGGAAATAGAAGGCCGTGCCGAAGCGGCCGGCCAGAGCGGGCTCAAGGACGGCGACGCCCTCGGCATCGAGCGTTTCGGGCGGCGCGGTGGCGCGGGCGAAGCGGGTGGCCTCCGCCTGATCGCGCGGCGCGGCAACGACCAGGCTGCCGGCATTGACGAGGCGTGGATAGATCGCACGCCAGTGGGCTAGTCCCTGCTCGCCGAAGCTGCGGATTTCCGGTGCGCCGTCGCTCTCGCATCCGGGGGCGAGCATGGCGCCGGCGAGACGGCTGGCGCTTTCGGCAAAAGGTTTGGCGCTGGCGTCGAGCAGGCGCACGGAATGTCCGGCACGGGCGAGGACGAGGGCCTGCCACAGTCCCAGGATGCCGGCGCCGACGACGGTAACCGGACGGGCGCCGTTCTCATGTCGGTGCTCAGTCGCCAAGAGCCGCCCCTTCGCGCCGCGGATCTGCGCCGCCTTCGAGGTGTCCGTTGCGGCGGACGACGGCGTGGACGCCCGAGTTCATGAGCCCCGGTGAAATGTCGTGACCGTAGCCCTTGAGCGCCAGCGCCTTCCAGATGGTGGACCAGCCGATTTCCAATTCGAGGGTGTCGCCGGTCGAGCCAAAATTCGGGAGATCGATCGCCGCCTGGGTGTCGAGCTTCCAGTCGATCAGGGCGACGAGCGTTTTGACGACATAGAGGATGATGCGGCCTCCGCCTGGCGAGCCGAGCGAGGCGAAGATCTCACCCTTGTCATCGAAGACGAGAATGGGCGCCATGCTGCTGCGCGGCCGCTTGCCGCCTTCGACGCGGTTGGCGATGGCATTGCCTGCCGCGTCGGTGGGGGTGAACGAGAAATCGGTGAGCTCGTTGTTGAGCAGGAAGCCGGCCGCGAACATTCCCGACCCGAATGCGCCCTCGATTGTCGTGGTCATGGCCACGGCATTGCCTTGCGCGTCGACCACCGAGATGTGGCTCGTGCCGGCTCGCTCAAGTGTCGCGTCGATGCCGAAGGCGCGCTTGTCGATGCCGGGCGGCGTGCCCGGCTCGGCGCTCGGCATGGCCTTGGCCGGGTCGATGAGGGCGCTGCGCGAGGCGAGATAGCCGTCGTCGAGCAGCCCGGCGGGAACGGACACGAAATTCGGATCGGCGATGTAGCGGTTGCGGTCGGCGTAGGCCAGACGCTCGGCTTCGGTGACGAGATGCAGGGCCGCGGTATTCATCGCGTCATCCGGGCCGCGGCCGGGGTCGAAGCGTTCGATCAGCTTCAGGATCTGCGCGACGGCGATGCCGCCGGACGACGGCGGGCCGATGCCGCAAATGCGATAAGACCGGTACGGCACACAGACCGGCGGGCGCTCGATGACCTTGTAGGCGGCGAGATCGGAGGCTGCGAGATCGCCAGCCGCGTTCGGAGCATTGCGGGCTGCGGCGACGACCGCTTCGGCAACCGGGCCCGCATAGAAAGCGGCGGCGCCATCCTTGACGATGGCCTCAAGCGTCGCGGCATAAGCGGGATTCTTCAGGATCTGGCCAATGGGGAAGGGGCTGCCGTTGCCATCGAAAAAGTAACCCTTCGCTTCGGCGGACAAGCCGGTTGGCCCGAACCAGCGCAACAGGAAATAGAGCCGGTTCGAAATCGGGAAGCCCTCGCGGGCGATGCGGATGGCAGGCGCGAACAGATCCGCCCAGGGGAGTTTCCCGTGCGCCTTGTGGGCGTGTTCCAGCAGCCGGACGAGACCGGGCGTGCCGATGCTGAGACCGGAATGGACGGCCGTCTCGAAACCGATGGGGCGGCCGTCCTTCAGAAAGCGGTCGGGACGCGCCGCGGCCGGGGCGGTCTCGCGCCCGTCGTATGTCTTGAGAGACTTGGCCGCCTGGTCCCAGTGCAAAAGAAACGCGCCGCCGCCGAGCCCTGACGATTGGGGCTCGACGAGCCCGAGGACGAGCTGGATGGCGATGGCGGCGTCGACGGCCGATCCTCCGCTGCGCAGAATTTCGCGCCCGGCTTCGGACGCCAGTGCGTTGGCGCTCGAAACCATGAACGTCTTGCCGATCGCCAAGCTCTTGTCCGACTGGCCGGTGTCGGCCTCCGGCTGAAGCTGCCGCAGGGCAGGCTGTTCGGCGTGTGCGCCGTAAACGGAGAGGCTCGCGCTTGCGAGCGCGAGGGCACACCAGATCGCGGCTCGCCGCAGCGTGGTCCTCAAGCGGCACGCCGGCACGCGAATCTCGGGCATGATCACGTCAGCTCTCCTTCGCGCCCCGAACGTCCGACAGGAGCCGGGGCCCTGCACACGGTTACGGTTATAGAGGCCAGCCCATGATTGAACACCTCCGTCGTTCGCTCCTGCCATTGGCCGCCGGGATGGCGGCCGGAGCAGCCGGCAGCTTTCTGCTGTTTGCTGGCACTCCCGATGTGCCGTCGATCGATGCGCCGTCGATTCGGGCCGTGCCAGCGGCGCCGCTGCTCGCCTCCAGCGAGACCGTGATCGGAGAACCGATCATCTACCCGGCGGGCAAAGGGAAGGTCACGGCGGCCGTCGTGACGCTGGCTCCGGGACAGGCGACCGGCTGGCACACGCACGCCGGCCCGGTCGTCGGCTATGTGCTGGAGGGTACGCTCGACGTCGACTATGGCGACAAGGGCGTGCACGTCTACCGCACGGGCGAGGCCATGCTGGAAGCCATCGGGTTCGCGCACAACGGGCGTAACAACGGGACAGTGCCGATGCGAATCCTGGCCGTGTTCATCGGCGCGGAGGGGCTGCCACCGAGTACGCCGGTCGCCGCTCCCGGCAAGCCGTAAAAAAATACGGCCGGAACGGCGGGGGCACCATTCCGGCCGTTGGGCCAGACCAATATTGATACGCACACGAACGCGGACGGCGCCGAAGGGCAGTTCTGAAATTCTCTGGCGGAGCACGCCGGATGAGGGAAATCCGCGGCTCTTGCCGGTACGCATGATGCAACGGAACGCAACTGACGGGACGCAACTGACGCAAAACGCACTTACGAGGCGAACGCAACTCAAACACGCAACACTACCGACGCACCAAACTCACGCACGACACGCGACGCATACAACACGACGAGGAATGACCCTCGGGACGCACACATCAGTCGAGCGGCCCGCACGGCCAACGCGCTCACAAAACACAGACTGACACGCGACTGTGTTCTTATTTTGTTCTCGCTGATTTGGGTGGCTAGGTCAAGCGTAAAACCGGGGTTTCCGATGCACTGCGAAGGCATCGCAAATGGCCGATATGCCTCATGATTCGGCAACCGTTGCGGCGTTGCACCGGTTCCCCTCCAAGTTGAGCAACATGGTGCGAACAGATCGCAGTGTGACCGCTATGCTCTGCCGCTAATTTGCGGACTGGTCTATACGGGCTCTTCACTTAACGGGCGCAACATGCCGACAAGGGCTTGAGGCGGTCGAGGGAACTCGCCCCAGGCTTGGCAATTATCACAGCGGGAGTCTCGTTGATGTTCGAGTTCAAGGCAAAGATCGGCAGTGTGGTTGCCGCGACGATTGCAGCTGTGGCTGTCATCGGCACTCCGGGCGTCGCAAGCGCCCAGACGCTGATCGAGTACCTGTGGGGCGGCGAGCCGGAATACGGCGGCGGCAAGAAGCAGACTGTCAGCTTCGATTCCAAGTACAGCGCCGGCCAGATCATCGTCAGCTTCGGCGATCGCCGCCTGTATCACATCACCAAGGCCGGCCAGGCCACCAGCTATCCGATCGCGATCCCGCGCGAGCAGAGCCGCTGGCAGGGCACCACCACTGTTTCCGCAAAGCGCGAGAAGCCGGATTGGCGTCCGACGCCCGAGATGCTGCGCGAGAATCCCAAGCTTCCGAGCTGGGTGCCCGGCGGGCATCCGATGAACCCGCTCGGCGTGCGCGCGCTCTATCTCGGCTCGAGCACCTATCGCATCCATGGCACGGACGCTCCGTGGACCATCGGTCAGAACGTCTCGAAGGGCTGCATTCGCATGTTCAACGAGGACGTCATCGATCTCTATCCGCGCGTTCCGACCGGCACGAAAGTCGTCGTGACGTGGGAGCGGTTCAAGACGAGCCCAGGCGATTTCGCCGATGCGGACGTCGCTCCGAGCACGACCAGCAGCAGTGCGGCCGCCGCCCCGACGGCTTCGGCAGCGCCTGCGCCTTCTGAAGAAACGCCGAAGGCCAAGTCCCGCTCGGTCGCGAGCCCGCCGAAGACCGGTTTCTTCATTTCCTCCGACGAGAGCGCGGCTGTGCCGGCTCCCGCCAGCGACGACGAAGAAGTGACCACGTATACGCGCAACTCCGACGGCACCTATACGAAGGACGGCTCCACGGAGAAGATTTCCGACGAAGAGGCGAAGGCCCCGGCTGCCGCGGAAGAGAAGAAGCTGACCCGCTACAATCGCAAGGTTGGCGCTGGTGCGATCTCCCGCTCGGCGCAGACCGCGGTCGAATAACCTCCGGCGCATTGCATTGAATAAAAAAGGGCGGCTGTTGCGACAGCCGCCCTTTTTCTTTGCGAGAAGCCGTCAGCGCATCGCTAGAGCATTTTCTGTTCAGACGGATCCGCCGACTTCACCCTCCCCCGTCCATGCGAAGCATGGCTTCGCCATGGCGGGGAGGGTCGCGCGAAGCGCGGGGTGGGGCGAAGGCCTTGGAGTATCGGCTTCCAAAATTCTCCGAGATCATCCCCCACCCCTACCCCTCCCCGCCAGGGGGTGGGGAGCGTTGCGATGCCGGGTGAATGCAAAAAATGTTTTAGCTGCCCTGCACGAGGCAGGTCTTGAGGCCCGTGGCGAGGTTGCGCAGCAGCGTTTCATAGGCGCGCGGGCCCGGCTCTACGAGTGCGCCTTCCGGATCGAGCGTGCCCGAGCGCGCGCTCGTTCCCTCGGTCACGGCCGCCACCAGCTTGGCCTGGAACTGGGGCTCGCTGAACACGCAGCTGGCTGAGAGCGCGCCGAGCTTCTTGCGAATTTCCGTCAGCCGCTTGGCGGAGGGCTTGGCCTCAGGATTGAGAGTGATCGAGCCCAGGGCGGAGAGCCCGAAGCGGCGCTCGAAGTATTGATAGGCGTCGTGGAAGACGACGTAGGGCTTGCCCTTCACGGGGTCGAGTTCGCGGGCGATGTCGGCTTCGAGGGCCACGATGGCGGCGTCGCTGCGGGCTGCATTGGCTTTGTACGTTTCGGCGTTGGCGGGGTCGGCGTCGGCCAGAACGCGGGCGATCTCAGCGACCATCTTGCGCGCGTTCTCCGGATCGAGCCAGACGTGACCGTCGCGGCTCCGGTGGTCGCCGCTCTCGTGTTCGCCGTCGTGCCCGGCGTGGTCGTGCTGGCCGTCGCCGGTTCCGTGCGCGTCTTTCTCGTGATCATGGTCGTGATCATGAGTGTCGTGATCGTGATCGTGAGGCTCGAAGGTGTCGCCGGTTCTGACGTTCAGCCAGTCGATGCCGGGCGCCTCGGCGAGGGTGACGATCCGAACGGAGCCCGGCAGCGCGGTGACGATTTTGCGCGTAAAGGGCTCGACCGTCTCCGAAACGCGGAACACGACGTTGGCGTGGTTGAGTTCGCGCGCGTCCGACGGCTTCAGGGCATAGGTGTGTGGAGAGGCGGCCCCTTTGACGAGCAGCGTGGGGACGCCCACGCCCTCCATGACCTGAGAGACCAGGGCGTGGATCGGCTTGATCGTCGCGGTCACTTTCAGCTCCGCCGCTGCCGGAAACGACGCGAGACACAACAAGCTGACTGCGCCGAGGGCGGCTGCCAGCTGGGGCGCGGGACGGATCCATGCGCGTTCGGAACGGATCGATGCAGGTGCGGGACTGTTTGATTGAGGTGCGGGACGCACGAACGTCTCCAAGGTGGCTGTGGGATGTGGATAACGGATACTATAACATCCAAATTGGCGCAACTTGGGCGGCCGACGCCTTGTTCCCGCTGTAATTTCAGGCTGGTTTGCGGCTCTCGGGCCTGCTTTGCGCAATCATTCCTGCCGCGCAGCCGCAGCGGCCAACATGTCTAACGCCCGTCCGGCTGGCTTCTCTCTCTATGGTAGAGTGAGCGATCCGGACGCTCAGGAGGCCATTTTGCGAACGATGACGTCGGCCATTTTCGGCCTGTTGGTGCTGGCGCTAGCCGCGACGGGCCACCCGCCTTCCGCGCTCGCTCATCCGCACGTGTGGGTGACAGTCGAGACGACGGTCGTCTACGACAACGGCGCCGTGACCGGGCTGCAGCACAAGTGGTCGTTCGACGACATGTACACGGCGATGGCCATCCAGGGTCTGGATGCGAACGGCGACGGCACGTACTCGCGCGAGGAGCTTGCCGAGCTGGCCAAGGTCAACATCGATGGCCTCAAGGAGTTCGGATACTTCACGATCGCCAAGCTGGGCGACAAAGTTGTGAAGTCGAAGGACCCGACTGACTATCATCTCGAATACAAGGACAGCGTGCTGTCCCTCTATTTCACGCTGCCGTTCGAGCAGCCGGTGCTTGCGGACGCGCCGAATTTCAATTTCGCGGTGTTCGACGAGACCTTCTTCATCGCGTTCGATTTCGTCAAAGAAAATCCGGTGAAGCTCAGCGCCGGCGCGCCGGCGGGCTGCACGGCGAGCGTCGGCGTTCCGGAGAACGAGATCGAGCAGTTCAAGGCACTCAACGAGTCGTTCGGCGGGCAGCTCTCGGCGGGGGATGCCAACGCAGGTACGGGCATGGGCTACGCGCAAACGGTGACGCTCGGTTGCAAAAAATCATGATGCGATCTTTTCCCGCGCTCGCGGCGCTGGTTCTGGGCCTTGTGTTGTCGTTCGGCGCGTTGGCGCAGTCCGAACCACAACGTTCGCCGTTCGGGGTGCCGCTGGCGCCGGGGCAATCGACGTCCGCGCCGCATAAGGCCGAGCGCAGCTTCGTCGGCGATGCGTGGTCGTTCGTGCTGGCGCAGCAGCAGCGGATCAATCGCGAACTCGCGGGCGCGGTGCGCCAGCTCAAGACCGGCGACGTGATGAGCGCGACGCTGATGCTCGGTTTCCTCGGTTTCATGTACGGCGTGCTGCACGCGGCCGGGCCGGGGCACGGCAAGGCGGTGATCTCGTCCTACGTCCTGGCGAACGAGCAAACGGTGCGGCGCGGAATCATGCTGTCGTTTCTCGCGGCGTTCTTCCAGGCGCTGTCGGCCATCGCTATCGTCGGCGTGCTCGCGATCGCGATGCGGGCGACGAGCCTCGAAATCAAATCCGCCGAGGCGTGGATCGAAACCGTGAGCTGGGGGCTGGTGGCGCTGATCGGCGTGTGGCTGCTATACGGGCAGCTTTCCAAGCTCTTTGCGCGCGCGCCGTCGGCTGCAGTGGTGCAGTCCACGGCAACTGCGCACTCACATGGTCACGATCACGCGCATGATCACGGCCACTCCCACACGCACGACCATGCGCACGCGCACAGCGGTTGCGGCTGCGGTCACGCGCATCATGAGCACGAGAAGGCGCAGGTCCATGTGACGGCCCAGGCGCACGCTCATGCCGGGCCTGACCATGCCCATCCGGTGACGGCGCGCGCACATGACGACCACGTGCATGCCGCCGACGGGAGTTGCTGCGGGCATGCCCATATGCCGGACCCTGCGCAGCTCGAAGGTACGCTCTCGTGGCGCAAGGCGCTGGCGATCGCGCTGTCGGTGGGCATCCGGCCCTGTACCGGCGCGATCCTCATCATGATCTTTGCGCTGAGCCAGGGGCTGCTGATCGCGGGCATCTTCGCGACCTTCGCGATGGCGCTCGGCACCGCCATTACGGTTTCGACCCTGGCCGCGCTGGCGGTCGGCTCGCGCGAGCTGGCGACGCGGCTTGCGGGCGGCGAAAGCCGGTTCGCCGGCGCGGTGGCGACGGGTGCGGGCCTCGTTGGATCGGCGCTCGTGTTCCTCATGGGCGCGAGCTTTTTCGTGGCCTCTCTGAGTGGCGGCATGAGCGGACCGCTTTAGTCTTTGCTCCGCGGACGTTCCCCCTCTAAGAACCGGGCCGTGAGCGGATCTCTCGATCTCTGGGCCTTCCATGAAACTCTATCGCGCCTTTGCCACTGTTGGCGGTCTGACGCTCGTGTCACGCGTGCTTGGGTTCGTGCGCGACATCCTGTTCGCGTGGGCGTTCGGCGCGGGCTGGGTGGCGGACGCCTTCAACGTCGCCTTCCGGTTTCCGAACCTGTTCCGGCGGCTGTTCGGCGAGGGCGCGTTCAACTCCGCGTTCATTCCGCTGTTTGCAAAGGAGCTGGAAGTCAACGGACGCGAGCAGGCGCGCGCGTTTGCCGAGGAGGCGATGAGCGGCCTCGTGCTGGTGCTCGCCGTGTTGACCATCGTGGCCATGATCACGATGCCGTGGCTCATGTATCTGCTGGCTCCGGGCTTCAGCGCGAACGCCGAGAAGTTCGATCTCGCGGTGTTGCTGACGCAGATTACGTTCCCGTACCTCTTTTGCATGTCGCTCGTCGCGCTGTTCTCAGGCGTGCTCAATACATTCGGCAAATTCGTCGAAAGCTCATCCGTTTCGATCGTGCTGAATCTTACTCTGACGGCGGCGATCTTCATCGGGTTCGGGCTCGGCTTTCATAACGAGCCGGGTGGCGGCATCGTGCAGGCGCTGGGCGTGCTCGCGGCGGGCATCTTGCAATTGATGCTTCTGTGGGGCGGGCTCCGGCGCAACAATTTCACGCTCAAGCTCAAACGTCCGCGCATGACGGACGGCGTGCGGCGGCTGATCACCTTGGGAATTCCCGGTGTGATCGCGGGCGGCGTGACGCAGATCAACATCATGATCGGGACCGTGATTGCCTCGCAGCAGCCGGGCGCCGTGTCACAGCTCTATTACGCCGACCGCCTGTACGAGCTGCCGCTCGCCATCGTCGGCATCGCCATCGGCGTGGTGCTGCTGCCCAATGTGGCGCGGCAACTCAGGGCGGGCGATCACGCCGCCGTGCTGGACAGCCAGAACCGCTCGCTCGAATTCGCGATGCTGCTTACCGTGCCCGCCGCCGTGGCGCTGGCGCTGGTGCCGATCCCCATCGTCAAGGTGCTGTTCGAGCGCGGCGCGTTCACGGCCACGGATACGGCGCAGACGGCGGCCGTGCTCGCCGTGTTCGCGCTGGGCCTGCCGTCGTTCGTCATGATCAAGGTGTTTTCGCCGGCCTATTTCGCGCGCGAGGACACCAAGACGCCGATGCGCTACGCGGCCATCAGCCTGATCGCGAACACGGCCGGCTCGATCGCGCTGTTCTTCTGGTTCCGCAAGCTTGGCATGCTTCCGCATCTCGGCATCGCTGTCGCGACCACGCTCGGCGGCTGGCTCAATGCCGCCCTGCTGTGGGGCACACTTGTCAAGCGCGGGCATTTCGCCGTCGACAAGCGGATGGTGCGGGCGTTCGGGACCATTCTCGCGTCCAGTGTCGTGATGGGGGTGGCGTTGCTGGCGCTGGCGCATGTCCTGGGGCCATATTTTGCAACCAGCGCCGGGTTCGCGACCCACGCGATGGCGCTCGCGGCGCTGATCGGAGGGGGGCTCGCCATCTACGCGGTCGCCGTGCTCGCCACCGGAACCATGACGCTTCGCCAACTGCGCAATCTCACGCGCCGGAGCTGAGGCGCGCCTCGCGAGCCTTGCGTCGGGCGTTCGGCCGCGCCATAACGCGCGCGAGCCGAAACCGAGCGTGGACCCCGTGACGATGAAATTCCAAGACCGTGTTTTCTCCGGAATGCAGCCGACCGGCACTCTCCACCTCGGCAACTATCTCGGGGCCATGGTGCAGTGGATCGAGATGCAGAAGTCGCACGAATGCATCTATTGCGTCGTCGATCTGCACGCCATCACGGTCTGGCAGGATCCAGCTGAACTCAAGACCTCCATCCGTCAGGTCACGGCCGCCTACATCGCGTCCGGCCTCGATCCGAAACGCAGCATCGTGTTCAACCAGAGCCAGGTGCCGGAGCACGCCGAGCTGGCGTGGATCTTCAACTGTGTCGCGCGGCTCGGCTGGCTGAACCGGATGACGCAGTTCAAGGAGAAGGCCGGCAAGGACCGCGAGGCCGCGTCCGTGGGTCTCTATGCGTACCCGAACCTGATGGCGGCCGACATTCTCGCCTATCGCGCAACGCATGTTCCCGTCGGCGAGGACCAGAAGCAGCATCTCGAACTCGCACGCGATATCGCGCAGAAGTTCAACAACGACTTCCGTGTCTCGATCGAAGCGAAGGGCTACGCGGACGGCGTGTTCTTCCCGCAGCCGGAGCCGGTGATCACGGGCCCCGCGACGCGCGTGATGAGCCTGCGCGACGGCACCAAGAAGATGTCGAAGTCCGAACCCTCGGACATGAGCCGCATCAACCTGATGGATGACACCGACGCAATCGCGGACAAGATCAAGCGCGCCAAGACGGATATGGAGCCCGCACCGCCCAGCACGCTCGACGAGCTGCGCGGACGGCCCGAGATCGACAACCTCGTCGGCATCTATGCGGCGCTTGCGGGTGCGACGAAGGAGGAAGGCTTGAAGGTGCTGGCCTCGACCTCCGGCGAGGGGCCGAGCGTCTTCACCGGCTTCAAGCGGGCGCTGACCGAGATCGCGGTCGAGAAGCTGGGGCCGATCCGCGGCGAGATCGTGCGCCTCATGAACGATCCGGCGGAAATCGACCGTGTGCTGGCGGACGGGGCGCGGCGCGCCCGGGCGATCGCGACGCCGGTCATGGACGAGGTCAAGGATATCGTCGGCCTGATCCGGGGGTAGGCCGCGCGTGACGGCCATCCGAGGCACGACCAACAGCGGGGCCGCGTCTCTCTGTTGTGGACTGCCTCGACCCGTGGCAGCATCCCGGCGATGACGCTGACATACCGCAAACGCCGCTCGTTCGAAGCTGGCCACGCCCGCAAGTTCCTGCTCATGGTCGATGAGAGCACGGAATTCGAGAGTGCGCTTTATTACGCCGCCGCGCGCGTCGTGCGCTCGTCCGGCACGATCCTGATGCTGTACGTGATCGAGCCGCAGGACTTCCAGCACTGGGCCGGCGTGCGGCAGGTACAGGTCGAGGAGGAGACGCTCAAGGCGCGGGCGCTGTTCCGGCTGCTCCGGCGCAAGCTCAATCTGGTCGGGTTCGAGAACATCCCCTGCGAGGAACTGATCCGCGAAGGCATCAGGTCCGAGGAGATGATGAAGACCATCGCGGAGGATGAAGACGTTTCGATTCTCGTGCTGGGCGCCTCCACGGATCCGAAAGGTCCGGGTCCGCTGATTTCCACGCTGATGGCCGGCTCGGTCGTGGGCTCTTTCCCGATCCCGATCACGATGGTACCGGGCAACCTCGCATTCGACGACATCATCGCCTTGGCCTAGCGCGGCTTTTTGGCCTGGAGCGGTCAGAGCCGGCTGATTTTGGGCTCGAAATGTTCCGAGTCAGCAGCTAGACAATTGTCGCGGGCGCGCCTATTTGCTAGAACGTTTCTAAAGACAGTCCGCTGGCCGCGCCTCATTAAGATCGGGCCGGCGTTCGAGGAGATCCGACATGTTTATCCAGACCGAGGCGACGCCTAATCCGCAGACGCTGAAGTTCATTCCCGGAAAGCCGGTGCTCGAAGACGGCACGGCCGATTTCCGTGGCAAGGGCGACGCCGACGCCTCGCCGCTGGCGCGCCGGCTGTTCGACATCGAAGGCGTGTCGGGCGTGTTTCTCGGCTCGGATTTCATCTCGGTCACCAAGACCGACTCCGAGTGGCAGCACCTCAAGCCCATGATCCTCGGTGCGATCATGGAGCACTACATGTCTGGCGCTTCGGTTGTCGATGCGGACGGCGCCAACGATGCGGCCGAAGGCAGCTTCGATCCCAAGGATGGGGATGTGGTGGCGACCATCAAGGAGCTGCTCGAGACCCGCGTCCGCCCGGCGGTGGCCCAGGACGGCGGCGACATCACCTTCGCTGGATTCCGGGACGGCATCGTCTACCTGCATATGCGCGGCGCGTGCTCGGGCTGTCCCAGCTCGACGGCGACGCTGCGGCACGGCATCGAAAACCTGCTCCGGCACTTCTGTCCGGAAGTCGAGGAAGTTCAGGCCGTCGGATTGTAGATTTCGGAACCCCGCCCCTCCTGGCGGGGTTTTCGTTGCGGCCTTCCACTCCCGTTTAGGATCCCTAGAATGGCACACGCTTTGGACGCTGCGGCGCTGTCGCAGCTTTTTCTCGCCGCTCGCACGCATAACGCTTGGCAGAGCAAGCCGGTGCCGGATGAGCTTCTGGTGCAGCTCGTCAACACGTTGAAGATGGGGCCGACGAGCGCGAACTGTTCTCCAGTGCGGATCGTGTTCGTGCAAAGCCCGGAGGCAAAGGCGCGTCTCAAGCCGTTTCTGTCGGAAGGCAACCGCGACAAGACGATGAGCGCACCGGTGACTGCCATCATTGGCTACGATCTCAAGTTCTACGATCGCTTGCCGATGCTGTTTCCCCATACCGACGCGCGGCCGTGGTTCACGGGAAAGCCTGAGTACATTCTCGAAACGGCGTTCCGTAATGGGTCCCTGCAGGGCGCCTACCTCATTCTTGCGGCGCGCGCGCTCGGGCTCGACTGCGGGCCAATGTCCGGTTTCAACGCCGATGGCGTGACGGCGGAGTTTTTCGGCGGGACGGATATCAAAGCCAATTTCCTCTGCAGCCTCGGCTATGGCGACCCCGCCGGTCTGAGGCCGCGCGGGCCGCGGCTGACGTTCAACGACATCGCCAAGATCGTATGAGCCTCATCTCGCTGCGCTCGAAAGGCTTCCAATGCGGGCGGGGCTTGGGCTATATGCTCAAGTCATGAATACGCTGGCATTCGACACCTGCTTCGCGGCCTGTTCGGTCGCCGTCACATGGCGCGCATCCGGTGCCGATGCGCCGCCGCCGGGTGTCACCCGTTTCGAGCTGATCGAGCGGGGGCACGCCGAACGCCTGATGCCGATGATCGACGAGGCGATGGGTGAGGCGCCCTTCGGTTTTTCCGAGCTGCAACGCATCATCGTGACGACCGGCCCGGGCACGTTTACCGGGCAGCGCGTGGGCATCGCGGCGGCCCGCGCGCTTTCGCTCGCCACCGGCGCACCCGTCGCCACGCTCTCCAGTCTCGCCGTGATGGCGTATGCCGCGGCGGCGCAGCTCGGCAACGAGGTGCAGGAACGCACGCTCGCCATCGCCGTCGATGCGCGCCGTGGCGAAGTCTATTTTCAAGCGTTCAATCGCGCCGATGGCAGGTCGCCGCTGCAGCCGATCAACGAACCGGCGCTTCTCTCGCCGGCCGATGCCGTTATCGCGCTTGCCGGGGCGGAGACGATCATCGCAGGTAGTGGAGCCGGATTGGTCGCGGCCGCGGCTGGAGAGGGCGGGCGCGTCGCTGCCCGGCTCGAAACCCTGCAGCCCGACGTTCGCTTCATCCCGCACGATGCAGTGATGCCGACGGCATCGCGGCCGCGCCCGCTCTATCTTCGGCCGCCGGATGCGAAACCGCAGGGCGGCGCTCATTTGAATCCGGGCGACGCCCAAGCTATGAGGGTGTCATGACGGCTACTCCAGTTGATCCGAAATACATCTCGCTGCTGTGGGCAGGGCCGGATCAGGCGGCTGAGATCGCGCGCCTGCACGGGCAGCTTTTCAATCCTGCCTGGAGCGAGGAGAGCGTCCACGCGATGCTCGATCATCCCGCCTCGACGGCCTTCCTGGCCGTCTACAGCGGCCCGCCCCGGACGAGCATCGGCTTCGTGCTGGCGCAGCTTGCGGCGGATGAAGCGGAGATCCTGTCGATCGGCGTTATGCCGGAATGGCAGCGTCAAGGCATCGGCCGCCGGCTCGTCGACGGTGTCGCGCGTGCGGTGCAGCGCGCGGAAGCGAAAAGCCTCTATCTCGAAGTGGCGGCCGACAACGACGCGGCGCTCAACCTCTACAGCCGCGCCGGATTTCTCGGGACGGGGCTCAGGCGCGGGTATTACGAGCGGCCGGGCAGTGCGCCCGTCGATGCCGTGACGCTTGCCCTAAGGCTCTAACGGCCTTGTAGAATCCCCCGTACTGATCCAGAAGAGCTTGACGTCCGGCGGTGATCTTCCGTCCGCTCACGATATCGGGATAGACGCAATGGCGGTCTCGAAAGACGATAGCCTCTCGCGGCTTGAGGTGCTGTGCGCCGAACACGGGCTGCGCATGACGGGCCAGCGCCGGGTGATCGCGCGGGTGCTGTCGGACGCCCGCGACCATCCCGATGTGGAAGAGCTGCACCGGCGGGTGCACAAAATCGACGCGCATATTTCCCTGTCGACGGTCTACCGGACCGTGAACCTGCTCGAAAAGAAAGGCATTCTCGAGCGGCATGCGTTCGGGCGCGGGCGCGGCCGCTGGGAAGAGGCGACGCGCGACCACCATGACCACCTGATCGACATCGAGACCGGGCGCGTGATGGAATTTCACAGTGCCGACATCGAACAGTTGCAAGAGAAGATTGCGCGCGAGCTGGGTTTCAAGCTGGTCGGGCATCGGCTCGAACTGTATGGGACGCCGATCGCCAAGAAGAAGCAGCCGCGCAATTCTTGAACAGGCCCCGCTGGCGCCGCGTCCGCGGCGTCCGGCGGATCTCTTGGACGTGATGGATCGAGATGGGAACGTTCAGAGGCGCCGCGATCCTGACGGGTTTTTTCGCCCTCACCGTACCGCTGATGCCGGTGCAGGCGCTGCTGTTGCGCTTATCGACGCCCGCCGCACGGCGCTTTCCGCATTGGTATCACCGGCAAGTCTGCCGCCTGCTCGGCGTGAGGCTCACTATCGAAGGCGAGGTGGCGGTGGGAAAGCCCGTGCTGCTCGTCGCCAATCATACGTCGTGGCTCGACATCCCCGTGCTGTCCGCGGTGGCGCCGCTGTCGTTCGTGGCCAAGAAGGATGTCGCGCGCTGGCCGTTCGTGTCTTCGCTGGCGCGCTTGCAGCGCACCGTGTTCGTGGATCGCGAACGGCGCAGCGCTGTTGGCGAGACGACGAACGAAATCATGGCGCGATTGGCCTTGGGCGATACCGTCGTGCTGTTCGCCGAGGGCACGTCCAGCGACGGCAACCGGGTGCTGCCGTTCAAGACCTCGCTGTTCGCGGCCGCCAAGCCACCGGTCAAGGCGGGCGTTGCGGGGGCTGCGCCCTCGGACGTCGTCGTGCAGACCCTGTCGCTGGTCTACACGCGCCTTCACGGTATTCCCATCAGCCGGTCGGCGCGGCCATCGGTCGGCTGGTACGGGGACATGGAAATGCAAAGCCATGCCTGGGCGCTGCTGAAGTCCGGCCCACTCGATGTCCGCATCCGCATCGGCGCGCCGATGCCGCTCGACAGCTTCGCGGATCGCAAGGATCTCGCGCGCCGCACCGAGGACGACGTGCGCGAGCAGGTGGTCAAGATTTTGCGCAATGTGCCGGACGACGTGCGGATCGCGGTGACGGCGCCTGCGCTTGAGCATCGGGCGGCGGCGCGGTCGACGGGCAGCGGCTCCGCGTTCCGCTGAAACGGCGATTCTCGCGCTCGTTCCCGTGCCGTTAACGACGATGCGGTGCGGGCGACGATTGGACATCTGATTTCCAAAGCCTTGACGCCGCTGGACAAAGGTCCGGCGCAATGCTGCAATGCAGCGACACGAGATGCGATGGGCCGGGAAGTGTGCTACCGCCGCATCTTCATTCTGTTTGTGCCGAGCGATCCGGGCTTTGACCGTCGGCGCAGTGGACTTCAAAGCGCGGGTCAACTTCTAAGCGCGGGACGCTCTAAGCGGGACTTTGGCACTTGGACGATCTGGACCTCATGCCCTTCGACGACGCTGCGCAGCAGACCTTCGCGGACGGGGAAACTCGAGCCGAGCCGAAGCGCGTGTTCATGAGAACATTCGGCTGCCAGATGAACGTCTACGACTCGGAGCGGATGAGCGAGGCGCTGGCCGCCGAGGGTTACGTCGAGACGAGCAATCCGGCGGACGCCGATCTCGCAATCCTCAATACGTGCCACATCCGCGAAAAAGCGGCGGAGAAGGTCTATTCGGATCTTGGCCGCTTGCGTGACATCAAGCTTGCGCGCGGCAAGGGTGGCAAGGAGACGGTCATCGCGGTGGCGGGCTGCGTCGCGCAGGCCGAAGGCAGCGAGATCGTGCGGCGTGCACCCGCGGTCGATCTCGTGGTGGGGCCGCAGAGCTACCATCGCCTGCCTGAGCTGCTGGCGCGGCTGCGCGGCGGGGAAAACGCGCTCGTCGAAACCGCGTTTCCGGACGAGGACAAGTTCGCGGCGCTGCCAAAGCGCCTGCCGGCAAAGTCGCCGACCGCGTTTCTCACGGTGCAGGAAGGATGCGATAAATTCTGCACGTTCTGCGTCGTGCCCTATACGCGCGGCATGGAATATTCGCGGCCGGTTTCAGCGCTCGTGGACGAAGCGCGCCGCCTGGTCGATCGCGGCGTGAAGGAGCTGACGCTGCTCGGGCAGAACGTCAACGGCTATCACGGCGAACGCGCAGAGGGCGACGCGGCGTCGCTGGCGGGGCTGATCCGCGAGCTCGCCAAGATCGGCGGTCTCGACCGCATTCGCTACATGACGAGCCATCCCCGGGACATGACCGACGATCTCATCGCGGCGCATCGCGACGAGGACAAGCTGATGCCGTTCCTGCATCTGCCGTTTCAAGCTGCCTCGGACCGTGTGCTCGCCGCGATGAACCGCAAGCACACCGCCGACGACTACCGTGCGTTGATCGCGCGGATCCGGGCGGCGCGGCCGGACATCGCGCTGTCGACCGACATCATCGTCGGATTTCCAGGCGAGTCGGACGAGGACTTCGAGGCGACGCTCGCGCTCGTGTCCGAGATCGGCTTCGCGCACGCGTTTTCCTTCAAGTACAGCCCGCGGCCCGGCACGCCGGCCGCGACGATCGATCCGCAGGTGCCGGAGGACGTTAAGCGTGATCGTCTGGAGCGCCTGCAGCAGTTGGTCGAGGCGGGCTACGCGCGCTTCAATGGCGCGCTGGTGGGGCAAACGATCCCGGTTCTGTTCGAGAAGGCGGGCCGCCGCGACGGCCAGCTTGTCGGCCGGTCGCCCTATTGGCAGCTCGTGCACGCGGACGCGCCGGTTTCAATGATTGGACAAATCGTCGATGTCACGATCGATTCCGCAAAGGCGAACAGCCTTTCGGGTGTCACAGCGATGCCGATATGAACATGTTAACGGTTCGCGCGTTGGGGTCTTGCGTTGATCCGACGTCCCTACGCTCTATGCTAGGCTTACCGGGAGGGGGGTCGCGATTCGGCTTCCCAGGTCTCAGGAGACGAGGCGATTGACAATAGCGCGCGGTCAGACGGCCATAGGTCGAAGGCGAGTGGCTAAATCCCAGGTTCCCAGCAAGCGACTGGTCGTCCCGTTCGAGGACAACCGTCTCCTCACCCAACTCCTCGGCGAGTTCGACGCCAATCTGGCCCTTCTCGAGGACCGGTTGGGCATCGAGGCGCATGCGCACGGCAATGTGGTCGTGCTGACAGGGCCGGAACAGGCGTGCGAAGCCGCGCGCGACGTTCTCGAGCGCCTGTATGCGCGTGTCTCGCGCGGCGAGCATCTCGGACCGGGCGATTTCGACGGCGTCATCCGCCACAGCGGAAGCGTTGCCGGTCAGGTTCTTGAAAAGCCGACGGACGGGCAGGCGCAAATCTCCACGCGCCGCAAAACCGTCAAGGCGCGCACGCTCTCGCAAAGCACCTACATCCGCGCGCTCGAGCAGACCGACCTCGTGTTCGGCATCGGTCCGGCCGGCACGGGCAAGACCTATCTCGCGGTCGCATTCGCGGCGCAGTGCCTCGAGCGCGGCGACGTCGAGCGCATCATTCTCTCGCGTCCCGCGGTCGAAGCGGGCGAGCGGCTGGGCTTCCTGCCCGGCGACATGCGTGAGAAGGTCGATCCCTATCTGCGTCCGCTCTACGATGCGCTCTACGATGTGCTGGCGCCGGAAAAGGTCGAGGCGCATATCGAGGACGGCGTGATCGAAATCGCGCCACTCGCGTTCATGCGCGGTCGTACGCTTGCCAATTCGTTCGTCATTCTCGACGAAGCGCAGAACACGACGAGCATGCAGATGAAGATGTTCCTTACCCGTCTGGGTGAGAACTCGAAGATGGTGGTGACGGGCGATCCATCTCAGATCGATCTGCCACCGGGCATGACCTCCGGTCTCGAAGAGGCCGTGCGGCTGTTGACCGATGTTCCCGACATCACCGCGGTGCGCTTCACGAGCGTCGACGTCGTGCGGCGCGATCTCGTCGCCAAGATCGTCGAAGCCTACGACCGCGCCGGGCCGGTCAGGAAGCCTTGATATGCCGGATGACGCGGACAGTCGAAGTTTGAGCGAGGGGCGAAGTTCGACCGGGGGGCGCCAAAGGCCGCCCCTCTGGCTCAGCCTCGACATTCTCCACGAAGCGGGCGACTGGTCTGGACTTGCGGATCGCGACGCCTTGATCGAGAGCGCGGCGCGGGCGCTGGCCTCCGACGCGCGGTTTTCTTCGCATACTCCGGCCGAAGTCTGCGTCGCGTTGAGCGACGACGCGACCGTGCGCGAGCTCAATTCGCGTTTTCGCGGCAAGGACAAGCCGACCAACGTGCTGTCGTTTCCGGCGCCGGAAGGGTTTGGCGGCGAAGCGCAGCCGGCTTCTCTGGGCGACATCGTGCTGGCGCAGGAAACGGTCGCGCGGGAAGCCCGCGAGCAGGGCATCGAACCGGCGCATCACCTCCAGCATCTCGTCGTGCATGGTTTGCTCCATCTCCTCGAATTCGACCACGAGACGGACGAGGACGCTCACATCATGGAAAGCCTCGAGGTCGAGATTCTCGCCTCGCTCGGCATTTCGAACCCTTACATCGGCGAAGCAGCAGTCCCATTAACTCATGACCAGTGACGACGAACAGATCGACGCCCTCGGTGCCGACGGCGACCGGCGCACCATGCGCGAGAGCGCCAGCGATTGGCTGCAGCACGTGTGGACCCGGCTCGGGCTCGCGGAACAGCCGACGCTGCGCGACAAGCTGGAAGTGCTGCTGAAGGAGGAGGCCAAGGCGTCGGGCGGCTTCTCGCCCGAAGAGCGCAAGATGCTCTCCGGGCTGTTGCGGTTCGGGGCTTCGCGCGTCGACGAAATCATGGTGCCGCGGGCCGACATCATCGCGCTCGAAGAATCGGAGCCGCTCGGAGAATTGGTCCGGCTGTTCGAGGAAGCCGGTGTCTCGCGCATTCCGATCTACCACGAGACGCTCGACGATCCGCGCGGCATGATCCACATCAAGGATCTGTTCCGGTGGATCTCGGCGGAAGTGGCGGGGCGTGCTCTGCGGGAACCGGTGAAGCAGCGGCTCGGTCCGGTGGAGGCCGGTGGGGCCGGCGCCAAACCCGATCTCAGCCGGATCGATCTCACACGACCGATCTCGGTGTTCAAATTCCGCAAGCCCGTGCTCTATGTGCCGCCGTCGATGCCGGCGATGAACCTGCTTGTGCGCATGCAGGCGACGCACGTCCACATGGCGCTCATCGTCGACGAATACGGCGGGACGGACGGCCTTGTGACCATCGAGGACCTGGTCGAGCAGATCGTCGGCGATATCGAGGACGAGCACGACGAGGAGGAAGCCGACCTGATCGCGGAGGATCCGAAGCTCGGGCTCGTCGCGTCGGGACGCGCTCCGGTGCAGGACTTGGAAACACGGCTCGGCATCAAGCTTCTCAAGCCCGAGGAGGAAGCCGATATCGATACGCTCGGCGGACTCGTGTTCGCGATCGTGGGACGCGTGCCGGCGCGCGGCGAGCTGATTCATCACGCCTCAGGCGTCGAATTCGAAGTGCTCGATGCCGACCCGCGCCGGGTCAAGCGTCTCAAGATCCACGTTCCGGCCAGCCCCTCCGCCGACGCCGACAAGGCCGGCTAGCCGCCATGGCCGTGGGCGCGTGGATCGGTAATCTGCATCACCGGATTTGTGCTGCGCGCGGATGGAGGCGATGGGGCCTCGCGTTCGCGGCGGGAGCGCTGTCGAACTTTGCGCTGGCGCCGTTCTTCATTTCGCCGGTGCTGTTTCTGACGTTCCCGGTGCTGGTCTGGCTGCTCGACGACGCGGCCCGGCGCTCGCAGCATCCGCTTGAGCGCGCCCGGGCGGCGGCTTGGGCCGGATGGTGGTTCGGCTTCGGCTACTTCATGTTCGGCCTGTTCTGGATCGGCGAAGCGTTCCTCGTCGAGGCGGAGACGTTTGGATGGCTGTTGCCGTTCGCGGTGACGCTGATGCCGGCCGGGCTCGCACTCTTCTGGGGTGCGGCGGCGGCGGCGGCCGTGCTCGTCTGGCGGCCGGGCTGGGAGCGCCTGCTGGTACTCGCGCTGGCGCTGACTGCTGGCGAATGGCTCAGGGGCCACGTGCTCACCGGTTTTCCGTGGAATGTCATCGGCTACGCGCTGACGTGGCCGCTGCCCCTGATGCAGGGGGCCGGGCTCGTCGGTATCTACGGCCTGACGCTGCTGGCCGTGCCGCTCTTTTCGGCGCCTCTGGTCATGGCGGCCGGCGCGCCGCACGACGCGGGAATGCGGCGCTCCATCCTCGCCGTCGTTCTGATCACGGTTCTGCCGCTTGCCGTGCTGGCTTGCTACGGCGGCTGGACGCTCGCGACCGCGCCGACGGGGTCCGTGGACGGCGTCAAATTGAGGATCGTGCAACCGAGCATTGCTCAGCGCGACAAATGGCGCGCCGAGAAGCAGGGGCAGATTTTCCAGGATCATCTCGATCTGTCGCGCACCGATGCCGCGGGTCGGCGGGACGATCTCGCGGGCATCACGCACGTGGTGTGGCCGGAAGCCGCGATGCCGTTTCTCCCGCTCGAGCATCCGGAGGCGATGGAGGCGATCGGTTCGATGCTGCCTGGCAAGGCCATCCTCCTCACGGGGGCCTTGCGACGCGATGACATGCCTGCTGACATGCCGGCGGACGGTTCGGGGGGCCCTGTACGGCGGGCCTACAACAGTCTTATGGTGATAAATGCCGATGGTCTTCTGAACAGCATTTATGATAAAACTCACCTGGTGCCCTTCGGTGAGTATTTGCCCTGGCAGGCAACGCTCGAAGCCATCGGGTTGCAGCAGTTGACGCGTTTGCGTGGAGGATTTTCCGAAGGCATCACGCCGCGGCCGTTGTTGGCCGTTCCGGGTTTGCCACCGGTCGGCGGGCTCATCTGCTACGAGGCCATCTTTCCCGGCGTCGGCGCGGCGAGTGCAGGCCGTCCTGGCGTGCTGGTGAACGTCACCAACGACGGATGGTTCGGAAACACGACGGGGCCGCGGCAGCACTTTCACCAGGCGCGGGTGCGGGCTGTCGAAGAGGGGCTGCCTTTAATACGTGCCGCGAATAACGGTATTTCGGCCGTCATCGACGCGAATGGCAGGGTTATAGGAATGGCCGGAATGAATGTCAGGGCTTCGCTCGATTCTGTGCTTCCGATTGCCACGCAGCCGCCGCCGTATGCAGTTTTCGGCGATGGTATTCTTCTACTCATCAGCGCGTTATTTGCCGGGGCACTTGGGTATGTAAGGCTGAGGTGACGCGGCTCGAGAAGACATATTTGTTAAGCAAGCGTAGTCCATCATTTTTCTGATCCGAATACATTCTTATTTCGCACGCCATTGCTCTATAGTATTTACTTCAATTCTAGTTGCGGAGTGCAAGCACTATCCGCACTCTGCAAGATTGATCCTGCAGCGAAAGTTCCTTAAGGCACTTGTGGACCGCAAATGTCCGACGGCACGGAGCCGAATATATTCATGTCGAAGCAAGACACCGTTGACGACGAAGTGGACGTGGAGCGCGGCTCGCGCAAACCCAATCCGATCGATGCCCATGTGGGTACGCGTGTGCGGCTGCGCCGAATGTTGCTTGGAATGAGCCAAGAAAAGCTGGGCGAGCACCTTGGCCTGACATTCCAGCAAGTGCAGAAATACGAAAAGGGCGTGAATCGCATCGGCGCCAGCCGCCTGTTCGATCTCGCCCGCGTCCTGGCCGTGCCGATCCAGTTCTTTTATGACGAAGCGCCGGCCGACCTCACCGAGTCCATGGCAACGCCCGGCTTCGCCGAGCGACCCGCGGAAAGCTATGTTGTCGAGTTCCTTTCGACGCGGGAAGGCCTGGAACTCAATAAGGCTTTCGTGAAGATCGCCGACCCCAAGGTCAGGCGGTCCGTTGTCGACCTCGTGCGTTCGCTCAGCGGCGAAGTCCCAAGCGAATAGCCGGTTTCCGCTAAAGCGGACAGGCGTGCATGACATGCGGGCTGCGTGCCTTTTCATCGCGGTGTGCCGGCGCGCCGGTGCGCTTGACCGAACTGCGCAAAACCTGCAAGACACGTCCAAATTGGCTCGGGTGCGCCTGATCCGGGGGACGGATCGGCGCGGCCGAGCTGCCTTGCGCCGGTCGGGATTACACTGACCAACATCGCCCCTGCTTGATCCGCTGCAGCGGGGGGTCAGACATCTTCAGCCGCGGTGAGAGATCAAGGGGATCAGGGTGGCACGCCAGTCATTTTTGTTCACGAGCGAATCCGTGTCCGAAGGACACCCGGACAAGGTCAGCGACCGCATCTCGGACGAAGTCGTCGATACCTTCTATCGCGAGAGCCAGGCGGCTGGGCTGGACCTTTGGGCCGTGCGCGCAGCGTGTGAAACCCTTGTTACGACGCAGCGCGTCGTGATCGCGGGCGAATATTCCAACACGCCGAAGAGCGTGACCGTCGCCAAGATCCAGGAGGTCGCGCGCGCAGCGATCCGCGACATCGGCTACGAGCAGGATGGCTTCCACTGGGCCAACGCCAACATCGAAGTGTTGCTGCACGGCCAGTCGGCCGACATCGCCGCCGGTGTCGATGCGAAGCAGCCGACCAACCAGGAAGAGGGTGCGGGCGACCAGGGCATCATGTTCGGTTACGCCTGCCGCGAAACGCCTGAGCTGATGCCGGCGCCGATCTACTACAGCCACAAGATTCTCGAAGACCTGGCGCACGCCCGCAAGGCCAAGAGCGGTGATGCGGCGAAGCTCGGCCCGGACTCGAAGAGCCAGGTGACTGTTCGCTACGAAGGCGGCAAGCCCGTCGGCGTGACCCAGATTGTGGTTTCGCACCAGCACATCGTCGAGGATCTCACCTCCAGGCAGGTGCGCGACATCATCGAGCCGTACGTGCGCTCGGCGCTGCCGGAGGGCTGGATCAGCAAGGACACCGTCTGGCACATCAATCCGACGGGCAAGTTCTTCGTCGGCGGTCCGGACGGCGACTGCGGCCTCACCGGCCGCAAGATCATCGTCGACACCTACGGCGGCGCGGCCCCGCACGGTGGCGGCGCGTTCTCGGGCAAGGATCCGACGAAGGTCGATCGCTCGGCTGCGTACGCGGCGCGGTATCTGGCGAAGAACGTTGTCGCGTCGGGGCTTGCGGATCGTTGCACGATCCAGCTGTCTTATGCGATCGGCGTCGCAAAGCCGCTGTCGATCTATGTCGACACGCACGGCACCGGCAAGGTCGACGAGGCGGTGATCGAGGCTGCGCTGGGCAACGTGATGGATCTCACGCCGCGCGGCATCCGCCGGACGCTCGACCTCAACAAGCCGATCTACGCGCGCACGTCGGCTTATGGCCATTTCGGCCGCAAGCCCGATGCCGACGGTGGCTTCTCGTGGGAGAAGACCGACCTGGCGGATGCGATCAAGAAGGCCGTCTAGAGTCGTTCCGCTTTAAGTGGAACGACTCTAGGTCTTTGTTTTGTCGTGCTTCTTATCGGACACTGTGGCGCTGCATGGCTCCGCCATGACCGGTTCCCACTTTTCCGGAAGCACTCTAAGACTTCGACGAGACGCAAATGTCGTGAACGGCCGCGAGACCGCGGCCGTTTGCATTTCCGGGAAGTACGCGCATGAGTTCGACCGCAAAAAGCGAAAGCCCGCAGCCGGAGCGCGAGTTGCGCTCGTTCGGCCGGCGGCGTGGCCGCAAGCTCAGCGCGCGGCAGGACAGCCTGTTCCGTGATTTCCTGCCGCGCATCGCTGTCGACCTTGCCGCGCCGACGCCTGAGGATGTGCGGCATCTGTTTCCTGGCGGGGTTTCCGAAGCCTGGCTCGAGATCGGCTTCGGCGGGGCGGAGCACATGATCTGGCAGGCCAAGGCGCACCCGCGAGCCGGGATCATCGGCTGCGAGCCGTTTGAAGACGGCGTCGTGAAAGCGCTGACCGCCATCGATGAAGACGGCATCGGCAACCTGCGGCTTCACGCCGACGATGTGCGGCCGCTGTTGCGGTGGCTACCCGAGGCCTCGCTTTCGCGCGTGTTCATGCTTTTTCCGGACCCCTGGCCCAAGAAGCGGCACCAGAAACGGCGTCTATTTTCGCCCGAGCTGCTGCGCCTTTTGGCGCGCGCGATGCGGCCTCAAGCCGAGCTTCGGCTCGGGACGGACATCGGCGATTACGCGCGCTCCGCGCTGGCCGCAGCGGCGCAATCGCCGGATTTCCGGTGGACGGCGGTGGGCCCCGCGGATTGGCGGGTGCGGCCGGACGATTGGCCGCCGACACGCTACGAAGCCAAAGCCGGGCGCGAAGGGCGCCGGTGCTATTTCTTCAGATTTATCCGCAACTGAGGCTCGAGATCGGTCAAATGCGACAGATTTTGGAGGGCCGGCGGCAAAGACGGGCAAGTGAAATGCTTGCCAGGGCTGTCACAGTCACGTATTGTTCGCTTGCTCATGATCATCTCAACTCTTGAGAGTGGGCCCTTAAGGGTCCGCTCTTTTTGTTTTGGTAGCGCCTACGACGGCCGCCGGAATACACGCGGTATGCAAAATTCTCGGTATGCAAAATTCTAGTGAGGTCGCCGCGAGCGACCGCTTCATCCAAGAGACGGGTCTCGCGTCGGACCTCGCCCAGCTTGTCGAGCCCGTGCTCGACAGCCTTGGGTTTCGTCTTGTGCGTATCGAAGTGTCGGGCCGTGAAGGCAAGACCGTGCAGATCATGGCCGAGAGGCCGGACGGCTCGATGACGATCGACGACTGCGAGGCGGTTTCAAGAGCCGTGTCGCCCATCCTGGACGTGCAGGATATCGTCAGCGAAGCCTATCGGCTCGAAGTCTCGTCGCCCGGTATCGATCGTCCCCTGGTGCGGCCGTCCGATTTCGTGGATTGGGCCGGGTCGGAAGCGAAGATCGAGCTCAAGGCGCCGATCGAAGGGCGCAAGCGCTTCCGGGGCATTCTTGAGGGTTTCGAAGACGGCGAAGTCCTGATCGAAGCCGATCTGGGCGAAGAGGGTACCAAGACGATCGGGCTCGCAATCGGGCTCATCGCAACGGCCCGGCTGGTGCTGACCGACGAACTCATTCGGGAAGCGCTGAGACGGGCGAAGGCCAAAGGCAAGGAACAGCTCGGAGACGGCGTCGAAGCCGATCCGGATGAACTGAAGACCGACGATTTGGAGGATCTCTGACGATGGCAGGCGTGGCTGGTATTAGCGCCAACAGGCTCGAGCTTCTGCAGATTGCGGACGCTGTCGCTCGCGAAAAGACGATCGACCGCAAGATCGTGATCCAGGCCATGGAAGACGCGATCCAGAAGGCTGCAAAATCGCGCTACGGCGCCGAGAACGATATTCGCTGCGAGATCGACCCGAAGACGGGCGAGACGCGGCTTTCGCGCGTGCTGGCGGTGGTCGACGACGTCGAAAACGAGGCAACGCAGATCACGCTCGCCGACGCCAAGCGCCGCAACCCGGAAGCGAAAGTCGGCGACCTCATCGCCGAAGGCCTGCCGCCGCTGGATTTCGGCCGCGTCGCCGCCCAGAACGCCAAGCAGGTCATCGTCCAGAAGGTGCGCGAGGCTGAGCGCGACCGTCAGTTCGGCGAGTACAAGGACCGCATCGGCGAGATCGTCAACGGCACCGTCAAGCGGGCCGAGTACGGCAACGTCATCATCGACCTCGGCCGCGCCGAGGGCATCATCCGCCGCGACGAAATGATCCCGCGCGAGAACGTGCGCTACGGCGACCGCATTCGCGCCTACATCTACGACGTGCGCCGCGAGCAGCGTGGCCCGCAGATCTTCCTGTCGCGCGCACGGCCGGAATTCATGTCCAAGCTGTTCGCGCAGGAAGTGCCGGAAATCTACGACGGTACCGTCGAAATCAAGTCGGTTGCACGCGATCCAGGCTCACGCGCGAAGATCGCCGTCATCAGCCGGGACAGCTCGATTGATCCGGTCGGCGCGTGCGTCGGCATGAGAGGCGCACGCGTGCAGGCGGTCGTCAACGAGCTGCAGGGCGAAAAGGTCGACATCATCCAGTGGAACCCGGATGCGGCGAGCTTCATTGTCAATGCACTGGCACCTGCCGAAGTTTCCAAGGTCGTTCTCGACGAAGACAGCAATCGCATCGAAGTCGTGGTGCCGGAGAGCCAGCTCTCGCTCGCCATCGGACGTCGCGGCCAGAATGTGCGGCTCGCTTCGCAGCTGACGGGCTGGGATATCGACATCCTGACCGAGCAGGAGGAAAGCGAGCGTCGCCAGAAGGAATTCGCTGAGCGCTCGCAGGCGTTCATGGATGCGCTCGACGTCGACGAGGTCATCGCGCAGCTGCTGGTGACGGAAGGCTTCGCGTCGGTCGAGGAAGTAGCTTACGTCGAGCTCTCCGAAATCGCGCACATCGAAGGCTTCGACGAGAACACGGCGAGCGAAATCCAGACGCGCGCCCGGGAATATCTCGAGAAACAGGAAGCGGATCGCGATGCGCGCCGCCGCGAGCTTGGCGTGTCGGACGATCTCGGCCGCGTCGAGGGTGTCACGACGGCCATGCTGGTCGCGTTCGGCGAGAATGGCGTCAAGACGCTCGAGGACCTCGCGGATTGCGCGACGGACGATCTTATCGGCTGGACTGAGCGCTCGAAGGACAAGGACGTGGAGCCCGTTCGCCACAAGGGTGTGCTGGACGGCTTCGAGGTGGACCGCAAGGACGCCGAGGCGCTTATCCTCGGAGCACGCGTACTCGCCGGCTGGATCACGGCCGAC
Organism: Hyphomicrobium sp.; assembly: GCF_051860585.1. Lineage (GTDB taxonomy): Bacteria > Pseudomonadota > Alphaproteobacteria > Rhizobiales > Hyphomicrobiaceae > Hyphomicrobium_C. The sequence goes on along the minus strand of NZ_JBHYDS010000007.1, from coordinate 207,898 downwards.
GAAGTCGCACCCGCCGAAGACGAAGAGACTGAAACCGCTGCCGACGAGGATTCGGAACCGTCCGAATCCGCGCCGGAAGCTTGAGGCCGTGGCAACGCGCGCCATAGGTTTGGAGGATCAAGGGCTTTGGCTGATCGCCGCCATAAGCACGACGATGCGGAGCCTGCCGTCAGTTCCGACGGCAGCTCGCGCCTTCGGCTGTGCGCGGCGACGCGTGAGCCCTGCGACGTCGACGATCTGATCCGGTTCGCCGCCGACCCGGCGGGCAACATCGTGCCGGATCTCGCCCGCCGCCTGCCTGGGCGGGGCGTGTGGATCAAGGCGGAAAAGACAGCGGTCGCGGCTGCCGTGAAGGGCAATGCCTTCGCGCGCAGCCTGAAACGCGCTGTCGTGGCCGATCCGGCGCTGCCGGATCGTGTCGAACACCTCATCGAAAAGCGCGTTCTGGAAGCGCTGGCCATCGCCAACAAGGCGGGGCTGGTGACGACTGGCTTCCAGCAGGTCGACGAACTGGTCGGGAGCGGGGGGGCCATCCTTCTCATCCAGGCCGGTGACGCCGCCGTTGGCGGACGTGAGAAGCTCTCCCGGAAGTTTACCGCAGTTCAGCGCGCAAAAGGCCGTCATGAGGCTGTGGTAACCAGTCTTTCGGGCGAACAATTGAGCTTGGCCATGGGCCGGTCAAATGTGGTACATGCTGCCGTCATACATGGCGGTGCCGCCAATCGTTTCCGTGATGAGGCCGAGCGGCTCCACCGCTACCGGTCCGGCTTCGGCGCATCCGAAGTCACGGAAAATGCAAAAGATTTAGAGGATTAAACGGATATCGAATGAGCGAAACCAAGGACACTGCCGACAAGACGCTCGCGGGCGGACGAAAGCCGCTGTCGCTTCAGCGCACCGTTGAATCGGGCCACGTCCGGCAGAGCTTCAGCCATGGACGCTCGAAGTCGGTGGTTGTCGAAAAACGCAAGACGCGCAAGCTCGCGGCGCCCGGTGGCGCTCCCGAGACCGCCCAGCCGACTGCGCCCGCTGCTCCCGCCGCTCCACGGGTCGAGGCCAAGGCGCCTCCCCGGCAGCCGGCGCGCGGGGATGGCGCCAAAAACGATCTCCTGCGGCCCGAAGAGCGCGACGCCCGTGCGCGCGCCCTTGCCGAGGCCCGTAAGCAGGCTGTCGTCGACGCGCAGCTCGCCGAAGAACAGCGTGCTTTGGAAGCTAAGCAAGCAGCTGAGGCGCCTCCGGTGGCTGCCCCTGCTTCGGATGCCGCGCCTGAGACGGCTGCGCCCGCTTCGGCTGCTCCTCCGCAGGCGCCTGAGCCGGTCCGCGCCGAACGGCCGAGCGCTCCTGCTCCGTCGGCCCCGCGCGCGCCGCTCGCGGCGCCGGCCGCCGCAACGCGTCCTCCCGCTCCCGCGCGGCCCGCGCCCGAGGGTGTTTCGGCACGTCCTCCACAGCGCCCGCGTCCTGCAAGCAACGATACGCGTTTTGCGCCCCGCGTAGGCGGCCGGCCGATGCAGATCGATCTGCCGCGTCCGGCGTCGCCGCCGTCGCCAGGCGGTCGTGACAATTCGGGCACTGAGCCGACCAAGCTCGTGCGGGAAGTTCGTGCTCGCCCGGTACCGGTCACGACGGCGGACGACGACGAGAGCCGCGCCATCAAGCGCGGCGGCAAGCTCGTACGCGTTCCCGTCAAGGCTCCGGTCGTCGACGAGAAGCGCGAGCGCGGTAAACTCACCATCAATAACGCACTCGATGAGCAGCAGCGCGAACGGTCGCTGGCTTCGCTCAAGCGCAAGCGCGAGCGCGAGAAGCTGAAGGCCATGGGCATTCAGCAACCCCGGGATAAGATCGTGCGTGAAGTCATCATTCCGGAAGCGATCACGATTCAAGAGCTTTCGAACCGCATGACGGAACGCGCCGTCGACCTCATCAAGTTGTTGATGAAGCAAGGCGCGATGCACAAGATCACCGACGTGATCGATGCCGATACGGCCGAGCTGATCGTGACCGAGTTCGGGCACACGGCGAAGCGCGTGTCGGAAGCCGACGTCGAAAGTGGATTCTTCCGCGACGTGGACGACGGAGAGCAGCAGCAGCCGCGTGCACCCGTCGTGACCATCATGGGCCATGTCGACCACGGCAAGACCTCGCTACTCGACGCCATCCGCCAGACGAACGTCGTTTCGGGCGAAGCGGGCGGCATTACGCAGCACATCGGCGCCTACCAGGTTACGACGCCTGCCGGCGACAAGGTCACGTTCATCGATACGCCCGGTCACGCCGCGTTCACCGCCATGCGCGCCCGCGGCGCCAAGGTGACGGATATCGTCGTGCTGGTCGTGGCTGCCGATGACGGCGTCATGCCGCAAACGGTCGAGGCCATCAATCACGCCAAGGCCGCGAACGTGCCGATCATCGTCGCCATCAACAAGATCGATAAGCCGTCGGCCGATCCGAAGCGCGTGCAGACCGATCTGCTCTCGCACGAGATCGTCGTCGAAAGCATGGGCGGCGACACGCTCGAAGTGCCGGTCTCGGCGCTCAAGCGCACCAACCTCGACAAGCTGCTCGAGACGATCCACCTGCAGGCCGAAGTGCTCGACCTCAAGGCGAACCCGGAGCGGTCCGCCGAAGGCGTTGTGATCGAGGCCAAGCTCGAACGCGGCCGTGGCCCCGTGGGCACCGTGCTCGTTCAGCGCGGCACGCTGCACGTTGGCGACATCGTCGTGGCCGGCATGGCTTGGGGGCGCGTGCGCGCCCTCATCGACGACCAGGGCAAGAATGTCGACACGGCCGGTCCTTCGGTTCCGGTCGAAGTGCTGGGCTTCAGCTCCGCTCCGGAGGCGGGCGATCAGATCGCCGTCGTCGAGAGCGAAAGCCGCGCCCGCGAGATCACCGATTACCGTATCCGCAAGCGCCGCGAGACGCTCGGCTCGGCCGGTACGCCGCGCACGCTCGAGCAGATGATGCAGACGCTCAAGGATGCTGCCGGCAAGAAGGACTTCACGCTGCTCATCAAGGGCGACGTGCAGGGCTCTCTGGAAGCTATTCAGGGCTCCTTGAAGAAGCTCGGCACGGATGAAGTCGAAGCGCGCGTCGTGCATTCGGGCGTCGGTGGCATCACCGAATCCGACATCGCGCTCGCCGGTGCATCGAAGGCCGTCGTGGTGGGCTTCAACGTCCGCGCCAATACGCAGGCCAAGCAGGCCGCCGACGCACAGGGCATCGAGATCCGCTATTACAGCATCATCTACGATCTCGTGGACGACGTGAAAGCCGCCATGTCGGGACTGCTTGCGCCGACGGTGCGCGAGAACTTCCTCGGCTACGCGACGATCAAGCAGGTGTTCAACGTCTCGAAGGTCGGCAAGGTCGCGGGTTGCGTGGTCACGGAAGGCAAGGTCGAGCGCGGCGCGAAGGTGCGTCTGTTGCGCGATAAGGTCGTCATCCACGAAGGCACGCTGTCGATCCTCAAGCGCTTCAAGGACGATGTCCGCGAGGTGCCCGCCGGCCAGGAATGCGGCATGGCGTTCGCCAACTACCAGGACATCCGCGAGGGTGACGAAATCGAGTGCTTCCAGGTCGAGACGATCAAAAGAAGTCTCTGAGCGCTCACGGGAGCTATTCGGATCGCCTTTGGCGATCCGGCTCCCTCCGCGGGGGCGGCGCACCAGCGCCGGGTCGCGCCCAAGCGGAGCTTGGCTTCGCCAAGACGCTCCCCGGCCCCATTGGGGCCGACGTTTTTTGCCAGATGAGGCTTTGGCCTCGTGCCGGTCCGATCCCGGTGGAATGAGAAGACATGTCCAGAAGAAAATCACATTCAGCCAGGGGCCCGACGCAGCGTCAGTTGCGGGTGGGCGAACTCGTTCGTCACAAGTTGGCAGAGATGCTCGCGCGCGGCGAGATCTATGACGACGTGCTCACCTCGCATGTCGTGACGATCACCGAAGTGCGGATGGCGCCGGATCTCCGGCTTGCGACCGCCTACGTCATGCCGCTCGGCGGCAAGGACACGGACATCGTGCTCGCGGCATTGACGCGCAACAGCAAGTACATCCGGGGCGAGATTGCGCAGCACGTCGATCTTCGCGTCGCGCCCGAAGTGCGCTTCCGCGAGGATGAAACCTTCGACGAGGTGACGCGCATCGACCGGCTGCTGCACAGCGACAAGGTCCGGCGCGACGTGGAGAAGCGGGACGTGGAGAAAGAGTGAGCGTGCTGGACCGCGAACTCACATATCATCTCCCTTTCAAACGGTTGACGAAGCTGAGCCGATCCATGAGCCGCAAGGCGTTTGGGCGCGTACAGCTTGCGATGCTGCTCTGGGTCGCAGCGTTCATCGCAGCTTGTCTCTTCGCGCCGTATGTCGAGGGGGAACTCGAAGGCACGGGGTGGCCGAGCGGGGCAGGCTTTTTCGTCTTGGCCGGGATATTTCTCGCAGGTCTCGTCGGCATCCGGATGTGGGGTCGGAAACAGTCGCAGGCGCGCGCCGACTACGATGCCGAGGCCAGGTTTCGCCAGGACGCCGGTGGGCTGCGCATCGCAACGAACGACATCGAGTACTATCTCAAGTGGCCGGGTATCGCGCAGATCCTGATCGAGCCTGACGGGCTCGTGGTCTCGCACGGAAACCTGTTTTTTCTGGTGCCGGACAGCGCATTCGCCTCGCGGCAGGAACGCGACGAACTGGTGCGCGAGATATTCGCGAACCTCGGTCCAGAAGCAAAAGATCGCAGCATTGCGCACGTGAGGCCACTGCTGGTCTCCGCCGCAGAAGGGGTTTGAGTTTGGCACGACGCAAAAAAGGCAATCCGGTTCACGGCTGGCTCGTGCTCGACAAGCCGCTCGAGATGACGTCGACGCGCGCCGTCGGCATTCTGAAGCGGCTGATGTTTGCGCAGAAGGTTGGGCATGCGGGCACGCTCGATCCGTTGGCGACCGGCATTCTGCCGATTGCGTTCGGAGAGGCGACCAAGACGGTGCCGTTCGCGGTGGACGGGGAAAAGGTCTACCGCTTCACCGTGCGCTGGGGCGCCGAGACGAAGACCGATGACGCCGAAGGCGACGTGACCGACACGTCGGATGCGCGCCCCACGGTGCAGGACATCGAAGCGCTGCTGCCGCAGTTCATCGGCGAGATCATGCAGGTGCCGCCGCAGTTCTCCGCCATCAAGGTGGATGGCGAGCGGGCTTATGCGCTTGCGCGCGACGGGGAGGATTTCGAACTCGAAGCGCGGCCGGTGGTGATCGACGAGTTGCGCCTCATCGACGTGCCTGACGGCGATACGGCCGTGTTCGAGGCGCGCTGCGGCAAGGGCACCTACGTGCGGGCCATCGCGCGTGACATGGGGCGGGCGCTGGGCTGCCGCGGCCATGTGATCGGGCTCCGGCGGACACGCGTCGGCCCGTTCTCGGAGGATGCCGCCGTCGACCTTGCGGAGATCGAGGACGCGGCCGAAGCCGGCGAGGACCTGACGACGTTCCTTCAGCCGGTCGAGGTGGCGCTGGGCGAGATTCTGGAGGTGAACGTCAGCGCAGCGGACGCGGCCGATCTCGCGCAGGGCCGCAGCGTGCTGATCCGCGGCCGTGACGCCCCCATCCTGGGCGGGACGGCCTACGCCATGTCGAAAGGCCAGATCGTGGCGCTCGGCGAGATCGAGCGCGGCGCGCTGCACCCGACGCGGGTGTTCAACTTCGGATCGTGACCCGCTTTTTGCGCGTGATCTCCACTTTCAGCTTGTGATCGACTGGCCAATTAATTCGACGTCTGATCTTGGCCGCGCGTCGTGCTCAGATTACAATCTTGGGTCGTCGCGTTCAGCGCACCCGAGGAGGGCCGGTCATGCTTCCACACGACATCACGCAAACGAACGTGGCCGTGCGTCGGCTCATCAATGCCACGGACAATCCGCGGCATCGCTTTTTGCTCATGGCGTTCGATCGCCATCGCAACCTGGAAATGGCCGGACGTTACGAAGAACTCTTCGCGCCTGACATGATGGTGGGCGAGCCCGTCTACCATATCCGCGCCAACCGGGCGAACCTCAAGCTCCAAGGCGCGGATGCCGTCAGAAGTCTCTACAGGATGTGGGCGGCGACCAACCAATCGGTCTTCTACGTGGAGAACGAGGAGATCGCGGTGGCGGACAATTTCGTGGCGTGTGTGGGCGTCGGCTATCAGCAGGTGTCCGCCCGCTCCCTTCGCATCAACAAGGTCCTGTCGTACGTGCCTCGATTTCTCGCCGAAGGCCTCGTCAAGCGTGTGTTGGCGCGCGGCAAGTTCGAGGCGGACGACAATTCAATGTACCTCTACAAGTGCACCTATCAGATGTTCTGGCCCTATGATCCCCAGGGTCGATTGCTTGGAGAGGACGTCTGGGAACCCGATCCGGATAAAGCCGAGATCACCAAGCTGGATCCGGCCGACGTGCTGACCATGGAGCAGTCCCGCCGCTTGCTCGATCCCTTGATCAAACCGCTTCCGGCGCATGACGAGATGGTGCACGGCGCGCGCGCCTGAGGCTGCGTTCTCTCGCAGGATCGGGGATTGACCGGATCTGTTTCTGAGCCGGCCCGCACCTATATTGCTCTCAACGCTGCGCGGTTCTTCGCCGGGGCCGTGCGCGAGGGAGGTTTGATGCACGCTATCGCCCGGGAACGGTCCGTTTTTGCTCCGATCTACGCCGCAGCCGTCGCGGCGCTTCTCGTTTTTGCCATCGCCAGCTCGCCCGTGTTGGCGCGCAGCGAGGCGAGCGCCGACGTGTTCGACGAAGCTGCAAGGCTCGTGCGCGATAACTTCTACGACCCCAAGCTGCGAGGGAAGGACTGGGACGCAGTGATCGCGCGGCACCGGCCGAGCTATCTCGCGGCCGATAGCGCGAAGCAGAAATCGGCTGCCATCAACGCCATGCTTGCCGAACTCGACGCGTCGCACATGATCCACGCGACGCCCGAAGATCCCGCGTACTACCAACTCGCGGACATTTTCCGGTTCGCCATCCGCGATGACATGGCGAAGCATTTTCCCTATGGCATTGCCTATCCCGGCATCGGGATCTTCACGCGGGAGATCGACGGCAAGACGTTCGTTACGGGCGTTCTTGCCGGCCTCGCGGCGGATAAGGCAGGCCTCAAGACCGGTGACGAAATCCTCTCCGCCGACGGCGCGCCGTTTCAACCCGTGGCGTCGTTCCGCGACAAGACTGGCTCTGCCGTCAAGGTCGCGATCCGGCGCGAGAAAGATGGGCCGGATTCCGTAATCGAGGTGCGGCCGGAGCGCATCGAGCCCGGGAAGGCGTTCCGCGCGGCGATGCGCGACAGCGCGCGGATCATCGAGGCTAACGGCAAGCGCATCGGCTACGTCCACGTATGGTCTTATGCCGGTCAGGACTATCAGGACATCCTGACCGAAGAGCTGAGCACGGGAAAGCTCAAGGAGGCGGATGCGCTGATCTGGGATTTGCGTGACGGATGGGGCGGGGCGCATCCGCGCTATCTCGACCTGTTCAATGCCCGCGCGCCGGACATGACCTTCACCGAGCGCTCGGGTGAAAGCGATTTCGCGAGTTTCAAATGGCGCAAGCCGGTGGCGTTGCTCATCAACGGCGGCACGCGCAGCGGCAAGGAAGTCCTCACCTATGGCTTTAAGAAGTACGGCTACGGCGAGGTCATCGGTACGCGCACAGCCGGCGCATTGCTCGCCGGGCGCGGGTACTTACTGTCCGACGGCAGTTTTCTGATGGTGGCGGTGAACGATGTCGCCGTGGACGGCGAGCGGCTCGAGGCCAGGGGCGTGACGCCCACGATCGAGGTCCCGTTCGACATCCCCTACGCGGGCGGAAAGGATCCGCAACTCGACAAGGCGGTCGAGGTGCTGAGCGAGGGGACGCGGGGCTAATCTTCCGAAGGCGCGCGCTTCGCTCCAACTGGGCGGGCGGGCGGCCGAGCACGTGCGACGATCGTTACAAGCGGAGGCTGGATCCCCGGCAAAGCCCGGATGGCACCTAGCAACTATGCTCCCTCGATTTGTGTCGTTTTATCAGATGCTTAATGTTAATTTTTGGGCGAGGGTGAATTTGTGTTGCCGCTAATTCTTATTTCTCCCAACGAGCTGTTGCTGAAATCGCATCGAGAGGTTGCTGAAATCGCAATGAGAGGTTGCGGAAATCGCAACGAGATGTTGCGGATATCGCAACATCCCGTATAAAGCGCCAATCCGTTCGCGCCTGCTGGTGTGAGCGGCGTTTTCGTTTGCGACCTGGCTGGACGACATCCCGGCCATGGCCGTTTTCCGACCGGTGCCTTTGGGCCCCGGTCCTCCAATCTGAAAGGAGCCCCGATGTCGCTATCGCTCGAACACAAGACCCGTGTCATCAAGGACAACGCCACCAAGGCGAACGATACGGGTTCGCCCGAGGTGCAGGTCGCGATCCTCACGGAGCGCATCAACACCCTGACCGACCACTTCAAAACGCACAAGAAAGACAACCACTCGCGCCGCGGTCTTCTCAAGATGGTGAGCCAGCGCCGCCAGCTTCTGGACTACGTGAAGCGCAAGGACGAACCGCGCTATCAGAAGATCATCGAGAAGCTCGGTATCCGCCGCTAGTCTGCCACAATCCCAGCCGGGGTTGGCAGTGGGCGGACACTCGGTTTCCTCTGCTTTTGCAGGGACAAAGCTCTCCGTAGCACTGGTGGCGCCGCCGACCTTTTGGGTTCGCGGCGCCTCTTGCATTCGTGCTAAGGAGACCGCGCATCATAGATACAGAAAACAGACATAACGAAAGAACGGACATGTTCGACATCCACCGCGTGGAAATTGAATGGGGCGGACGCACGCTCAAGCTTGAAACCGGGCATATGGCCCGCCAGGCCGACGCGGCCGTCTACGCTCAGTACGGCGAGACCAGTGTTCTCGCGACCGTGGTTGGCGCCAAGAGCCCGAAACCGGGCATCGACTTCTTCCCGCTGACCGTGAACTACCAGGAACGCACCTACGCCGCGGGCAAGATCCCGGGCGGCTATTTCAAGCGCGAAGGGCGCCCCACCGAAAAGGAGACGCTGACCTCGCGTCTCATCGACCGCCCGATCCGCCCGCTTTTCGTCGAAGGCTTCAAGAACGAAGTCCAGGTCGTCGTCACGGTGCTCAGCCATGACCTCGAGAACGATCCCGACATCGTCGGCTTGGTGGCCGCATCGGCCGCACTGACGCTCTCCGGCCTGCCCTTCCTCGGTCCGATCGGCGGCGCGCGCGTCGGCATCATCGGCGGCGAATACGTGCTGAACCCGATGGTCGACGAAATGGCCGAGAGCACCCTCGATCTCGTCGTCGCCGGCACGCACGACGCCGTGATGATGGTCGAGAGCGAAGCCAAGGAACTCTCCGAGCAGGTGATGCTCGACGCCGTCATGTTCGGCCACAAGCACATGCAGCCCGTGATCCAGGCGATCATCAAGCTCGCCGAGAAGGCCGCCAAGGAGCCGTGGGACATCCAGATCCCCGACAAGGGCAAGTACAAGGACAAGGTCACCGCGATCGCCGGCGACCTGCTCAAGACCGCCTTCTCCACGAAGGAGAAGGGCAAGCGCCAGACCCTCGTCTCGGAAGCCAAGAAGGCCGTCCTGTCGGGTGTCGAGCTCGCTTCTGAAGATCCGAGCGAGAAGGTGCTGCTGGTCGACGCGTTCAAGGCGCTGGAAATGGACATCATGCGCGGCGACGTGCTGAAGACCAAGCGCCGCATCGACGGCCGCGATCTCGAAACCGTTCGTCCGATCGTGTCGGAAGTTCATGTTCTGCCGCGCACGCACGGCTCGGCGCTGTTCACGCGCGGCGAGACGCAGGCGCTCGTGGTGGCCACGCTCGGCACCGGCGAGGACGAGCAGTACATCGACAGCCTGGAAGGCACGAAGAAAGAGCGCTTCCTGCTGCATTACAACTTCCCTCCCTACTCGGTCGGCGAAACCGGCCGCATGGGCTCGCCGGGCCGCCGCGAAATCGGCCACGGCAAGCTGGCTTGGCGCGCCGTGCGTCCGCTGCTGCCGAAGTCTGACGAGTTCCCGTACACGCTGCGCGTCGTCTCGGAGATCACCGAGAGCAACGGATCGTCGTCGATGGCAACCGTGTGCGGCACGTCGCTGGCACTGATGGATGCCGGCGTTCCGCTGAAGTCGCCGGTGGCCGGCATCGCCATGGGCCTCATCAAGGAAGGCAGCGACTTCGCCGTGCTGTCCGACATTCTCGGCGACGAGGATCACCTCGGCGACATGGACTTCAAGGTGGCCGGCACCGCCAACGGCGTTACCGCGCTGCAGATGGACATCAAGATCACCGGCATCACCGAGGAGATCATGAAGGTCGCTGTGGAGCAGGCGCACAAGGGCCGTCTGCATATCCTCGGCGAGATGGCGAAGGCTCTGACGGGCGCTCGCGAAGAACTCGGCGAGCATGCGCCGCGCATCGAGACGATCAAGATTCCGACCGACAAGATCCGTGAAGTCATCGGCTCGGGCGGTTCGGTGATCCGCGAGATCGTCGCGGAATCGGGCGCCAAGATCGACATCAGCGACGACGGCACCGTGAAGATCGCGTCGGCCAATCGCGATAGCATCGAGAAGGCGCTCGCGCGCATCAAGGGCATCACGCAGGAGCCCGAGGTCGGCACGATCTACAAGGGCAAGGTCGTCAAGATCATGGAGTTCGGCGCGTTCGTGAACTTCTTCGGCGCGAAGGACGGCCTGGTGCACATCTCGCAGCTCACGCAGGGCCGTCCGCAGACGGTCGGCGAAGTCGTGAAGGAAGGCCAGGAAGTCTACGTGAAGCTGCTCGGCTTCGACGACCGCGGTAAGGTTCGCCTGTCGATGAAGATCATCGATCAGGAAACCGGCCAGGAGATCCCGCGCGCCGAAGGCGAGCCGGAGGAAGTGTTCTCCGCCGAGCGTCCGCCGCGCCGCGAGCGTGAAGGCGGTGGCGGTGGCCAGCGTCGCCGCCGGGAGTAGAACGCTTCGGTTGGATTAGTTGAAATGAAGAAGGCCGCGGGCATCAGCTCCGCGGCCTTTTCATTCGGGTTCGACTGCAGGGCTAGGCGGCGGCCTTTAGACTGGCGATGAGAGGCGCGAGGCAGGTTTGATCGGTTTCAAACGCGAACCTTACCTGCTGCGTGCGATGACCGTTTTCGATCATGAGCCCTGACACCAGAATCTCGCCGCGTCCGTTGCCCGATATTTCAACGAACGGCTCCTCCCAGAGGGGTTTTAGACGGGCTGTGCCGACGAGCGTGCGGTCGATCGCCTCGAGCGCGTCGATGAACTTCTGCAGAGGCTCAACTTCGAAATAGAAGTCCCGCTCAGCGGCGATCCAGTCCGTCCGCACGTCGAGGCTTGCGACATAACCGGATGCATCGCCGAATTTGCGCCAGTCGCGGAAGGCCAGAGCCGGGATCTCGCAGTGCGTCGCCAAAATGATGTCCAAGTGGTGCTCCGCCTTACTCAAATGCAGAACCATAGCATGCGGGGGCTAGAGCAGAGGAAGTGCCTCATTTTGTGCCGATCAGCGCTGCCGCAATGAGGGGCGCGACGGCGGGGGAATTGCCGATCGCGCCGGTGTAGATCGCGCGCGCGGCGGTCTCGGCAATCGCTTCCGGCACGTCGTCACCGCCGTGCATGCCGTCGCCGAAGAAGAAGCCCGCCACGACTGTTGGCGCTTCGCTCGCGCGCAGGGCATCGTCGACGAATGGCTCCTCCTCGAGAAAGGCCGTTGCGACGCTGGCGAAGCGGCGGGCGAGGGCAGCGCGGGCCGCGACCTTGCGGGTGGCGCTGGCGGATGCCGGGCCGAGCTTCGAGCCGTGCCCGACGATCAGAAGGCGCGACGAGGCCGCCTCGAAACCGCCGCGCTGCGCGGTCTCGACAGCACTCTCGACGATCAGGCCGGGCAAGGCGGGGTCGAGGCCGAGCGGCGTCAACAGGTGCGCCGTGTTTTCGAAGCCCGCGGCGGCGATCCGGTCGCGCACCTTCTGGACGAAGTATCCGTCGGCCATGAAGAGAGGATAGACGGCGATCCCCGGTGCGCCGGACGCTGCGGCTTCCGCGAGCGCGCTTTCGAGCGTGGGCTCTCCTTTCAAGACGCCGGTCCAGACGCGAAGGCCCGTGAGCGCGCTCACCGCTTCGGCTTGGCTGCGCAGCGCGGCGTTCGGATGCGGCCCGCCCCGGTCGCCATGGCTCGCAAGCACGACTGCCATCGCTTTCGGTTCAGACGTCATGGCCCTGAGCCAGCGGCGCGGGCTGCTTCGAGCGCGCCGCGAACGGGAGCGGAGAGGTCGAGCGAGAGAGCGGCGGCTTTGCCTTCGTCCGACATCTTGGCGAGCGTCTTGACGAGGATGGAGACGACCTTATCGGCCGGATGCTTGGCGGCGAAGTCCTCGGCGTAATGGGCGAGGAACACGAGGGCTGCGGTGTCCTCCACCGCCTGCGCCTCGGCATCCCGGCGGAAATTTTCCTTGCGGATGAGTGCGCCGACGCGGGCCACCTGATCGGCGCCGATGCCAAGACCGTGCAGGATCTCGCCGGCCCACTCGGCATGCTTGCGGCCGAGGTCCTTGCGCCAGCGAAGATATCCGGGGCGGTCCATTGGATAGCTTGCGCGCGGCACTTCCCAACGCCGGATGTGCTGGGCGCGCACGGCCAGGCGTACGTCGTCCGAGGCGTTCGGATAAACGCGGGCGAGCATCGCGGTCATGCGCCGTCCGTAGATCAATTCGGCAGGCACGCTCGCGCCATCCGCCGAAATCAGGTTCGGATCGCGGGCGTTTGCATCGTCGATCAAGGCATAGGCGGCTTCGAGGTCGGTCACGCGCGGCTCCGGTTCGCTCAACTACAGAGGCCCATGGAAAATGAAGTAGGCGCCGCCGACGATCAAGCCGAAGCCCACGAGGTGATTGATGGTCAGCGGCTCCTTGAGAAAGAAGATCGAGAAACCGGCGAAAACGACGAGAGTGATAACCTCCTGGATCGTCTTGAGCTCGGCAGTGGTGTAAACGCCATGGCCGAGCCGGTTGGCCGGCACGGCGAGGCAATACTCGAAGAAGGCGATGCCCCAGCTCACGAGCACGACGATCCACAGCGCGGTCGTTTTATATTTCAGATGCCCGTACCAGGCGAACGTCATGAAGACGTTCGAGGCGAGCAACAGCAGCACCGGCGTGAGCGCATTCGGCAGTCCTGGCATCGGCACCCGTGCCTCCCTTGACAGGGTTTGAGAATTTGCAGCCCTGGACCGGGCTTCGCGTTCCTCATTAAGGCAAGCCGTGGTTCCTGTCTCGACAGTCCATGGCAATCAGATATTACTGTGCGCGGCCCGGCCTGCCGTTTACCAGCGGGGGCGCTTCGGCGGACCGATTGAGGCGAATGAACATGTCGCGTCACCAGCTCGATGCACTGATGGCCGGCGTCGCCCGTGGCGACGAGGCGGCCTTCGCCGAGCTGTATCAGGCAACCTCCTCGAAACTCTACGGTGTCGCGCTGCGTATTCTTCGCAGCAAGGAGGCCGCGGAGGACGTGGTACAGGACAGCTTTTTCAAGGTCTGGGAGCGGGCACGGGATTTCGATCCCAAGCTGGCCGGGCCCGTGACCTGGATGGTCGCCATCGTCCGCAACCGGGCGCTGGACGAGCTTCGGCGGCGCGCGGCGCGGCCGACCTCGGACGCGGCCGAGCTTGACGATCTCCCCGGCGACGACGAGCATCCGATCGAGGCGATCGGACGGCGCGAGGATTTCGGCCGGCTGCTCAAGTGCCTGGAAGGTTTGGAACCCGACAAGCGGCAGATGGTGCGGCTCGCCTACCTGGACGGCCTCAGCCGGGAGGCGCTGGCCAAGCGGTTCGACCGGCCGGAAGGTACGATCAAGACGTGGCTGCATCGCAGCCTCGCGATGTTGAAGGGGTGCCTCGAGCAATGACGGAGCCCGACGACATCGATGGCCTGGCTGGCGAGTATGTTCTCGGATCGCTGACGCGTGCGGAGCGTGCGGAGGCCGAGGAACGCCGTGCGCAGGATGCGGCGCTCGACAAGGCCATTCTGGCGTGGGAGCGGCGGCTCGCGCCGCTGGCCGACATGGTGGCGCCCGTGACGCCGCCCGCTGGGCTCTACAACAAAATTCGCGCTCAGATCGGACTCGCCTCGCACGTGGTGTCGCTCAAGGCGCGCGAGCAGGCGATCACGCGCCGGGCCAGCCGGTGGCGTGCGGCAACGGCCGGCATGACGGCGCTGGCCGCATCGCTCGCCGGGGTCGTCGCGTGGCAGGATCACGAGCAGCGCCAGATGCCAACGCAGTATGTGGCGGTGCTCCAGGCCGGCGAGACGCTGCCGGGCTTTCTGCTGACGGTCGATACCAAGACCAACATGTTCGTCATCTCGGCCATGCAGAAGCCTGCCGAGAGCGAAAAATCCTATCAGCTCTGGCTCGTCCACAACGACATGCCGCATCCGAAGTCGCTCGGCGTGTTCGATGACAGCGAGATGGACGTGCGGCCGATGCCCGGCGGCAAAGATCACGACATGTACATGGACGCCACTTATGCAGTGAGCGTCGAGCCCAAGGGCGGCTCGCCCACCGGTGCGCCGACAGGGCCGGTCGTGTTTTCAGGAAAGCTTGTCAAAGCGACGCCTTAAATTTGGCGGCTCCGATCGGGGCTGCTTGATTCAAAACGGCTTTTCCAAAATACCGATTTTAAATCGCGCCGATTTGAAACCGCCGCTATCGACGCGCGTAATAACGGACATGCTTCTGCTGTCCGCTGCCCCCGGGGACAGGAAGCGCTTCGACGTCAAAAGTCCGGGTGGTTTCATGAAAGGAAACGCCTATGAAAATCTCAATCTCGTCGGGTTCCGCACTGGCCGCTGCAGCCGCTACGCTCCTTCTGGCTGGGGCCGTCGCTACGCCCAGCTTCGCCGCTGAAGACGCCAAGGGTCACTGCATGGGCGCCAACGCCTGCAAGGGCACCAGCGCCTGCAAGACCGCGACGAACGCTTGCAAGGGCCAGAACGCCTGCAAGGGCCAGGGCTTCACGGAATCCACCAAGGCCGATTGCGCGAAGACTGAAGGCGCAAAGTTCGAGCCGGCGAAGTAAGATTCATCAAGGCACGGCGTCCGGCGGCGCGCTGCCGCCGGACTTTTTGTTTTAGCCTGTTCGAGGATGCAACCGCGATGCATGCAGAGAGACAGGGCCATGCGGATACTCAGGGCCATGCAGCGGCGCTGGGCATCGAGCAACGGGCCGCCGAGCTTGGCGCAAAGCCGCCGTACCTCGGCTTCGGACTCGGGCTTCGGCCGCAGCATTATCAGGACATCTTCGACACTGCGCCGAATGTCGACTGGTTCGAAGTCGTCTCGGAAAACTACATGGTGCCGGGTGGCAAGCCGCTTCAGATGCTCGACCGCATCCGGGCCGATTATCCGATCGTGATGCACGGCGTGTCGCTGTCGATCGCCTCCACGGCGCCGGTCAATATGGGCTATCTGCGCGATCTCAAGGCGCTCGCCAAGCGCAGCGACCCGGTGTTCATCTCCGATCACCTGTGCTGGACGGGCGTGCATGGCGTCAACCTGCACGACCTGCTGCCGGTGCCGTACACGCGCGAGGCGCTCGATCACGTGGCCGCGCGCGTGCATCATGTGCAGGAGTTTCTCGGCCAAGCCATCGCGCTCGAAAACGTGTCGAGCTACGTGCAGTTCTCGCATTCGGAAATGAGCGAGTGGGAGTTCATCGCCGAGCTGACCAAGCGGACCGGCTGCTGGCTGGTGTTCGACGTCAACAACGTCTTCGTCTCGGCATTCAATCATGAGTTTGACGCACACGAATTCATTGCGGGCGTTCCGAAAGAGCGCATCGTGCAGTTCCATCTGGCCGGCCATGAGCACAACATGAGCCACATCGTGGATACGCATGACGCGCTGGTCTGCGACGAGGTGTGGGATCTCTACCGCTCGGCGCTGCGCCACTTCGGCGCCGTCTCGGCGATCATCGAGCGCGACGATCATATTCCGCCGCTGGCTGAGCTGGTGGCCGAGCTCGATGTCGCCCGTCGCGTGGCGGCCGAGACGCTGCAGAACGCCGCGACGTAACGGGCTTACGCATGGTCACGCGCGTTCCCACTCTCGCCGAGGTGCAGGCCCTGTTTCAGGCGGCGGTGATCGACGGCAAGGACGACGTGCTTGGCCTCATCCCCCCCAACTCGCGCACGAGCACGGACGTTCTGTTCGGCGTCTACCGGCATGCGTATGTCGCGCGGCTGGTGGAGGTGGTGCACAACGCTTACCCGATCCTGGCCGCCTACATGGGTGACGCGCCTTTCAAGGACATGGCGCGGTCGTATGTGGCGCTCTACCCCTCGCGCCACGCCAACGCGCGCTGGTTTGCGTCGGATCTCCCGGACCTGCTCGAACGGCCGGAGTATTCCGATGCGCTTCACCTGCGCGAGATCGCGCTGATCGAACGCCAGCTCGATCTCGCGTTCGATGCTGCCGATGGCCCGGTGCTGGATCTCGCGGCGCTGGGACGGCATCCGCCGGAAACGTGGGGCGGGCTCGTGTTTCGTCCGCATCCTTCGGCGGCGCTGCTGGCGCTTTTCACCAACGCGTTCGATCTCTGGGCGGCGATCAAGAACGATGCCGATGTGCCGCCGGTGGTGACGCTCGCGGAGCCTCTGTCGCTGCTGGTCTGGCGGCGCGACGGGGTAGCGACGGCCCGCTTGCTCGGCGCGGAAGAACGGATGCTCTGGATCGAGGCCGCGCGGGGCGCAACCTTCGGCGGGCTCGCGGAACTGGCGGCGGTGTTCGACGATCCGGATACGGCGCCGCTGCGCGTGGCGCAGTATCTTCAAGGGTGGCTCGTCTCGGGTGTCCTCAGCGAAGCCGTGGTTCGTGAGTTGACGGGCTCACCTTAATAGCCGGTCGCCCTCTCCCCGGCCGACCGGGGAGAGGGCGCGGCAATCAAATCTTGAGCGTACCGGCCTGGGCGGCGGCATAGCGCTCACCGACGGCCTTCCAATTGACGACGTTCCACCACGCCTTGAGGTAGTCGGCGCGCTTGTTCTGGTACTTCAGATAATAGGCGTGCTCCCAGACGTCGTTGCCGAACAAGACCCTGCCGCCGTCCATGAGGGGCGTGTCCTGATTGGGCTTCGAGACGAGAGCGAGCTTGCCGGACTTGTCGACGGTGACGAACACCCAGCCGGAGCCGAACACCTTCGTGCCGGCCGTGTTGAAATCGCCCTGCAGCTTTTCGAGGCCACCGAGGTCGCGGTCGATGGCCGCCTTCAGGTCGCCGTCGGGCGCTGGGCCGCCCGGAGGGCCCATGATCTGCCAGAACATCGAGTGATTGGCGTGGCCGCCGCCGTTGTTGCGCAGGGCTGCGCGGACGGTATCGGGTGTTTCGGCGATTTTGGCCAGCAGGTCCTCAAGCGGGAGCTTTGCCAGTTCGGCGTGGTCCTTGAGAGCCTTGTTGAGATTGGTGATGTAGGTCTGATGATGCTTGTCGTGATGCAAGCCCATCGTCGCGGTGTCGATGTGGGGTTCGAGGGCGGCCGGGTCGTAAGGCAGGGCCGGGAGCGTGAAGGGCCCATCGGGGGCCGTCTCGGCGAAGGCCGCGCCTAGTCCGCGGGCTGAGACGGCGGTCATCAGGGCGACGGCGCCTGCGGTGCGAAGGAATCCTCGGCGATCATGGATCAACATCTGCGGTCTCCGTAGTAGGCTTGCTCGACAGTCGTCAGTATCTCAACGAGACATGAGGCGGTATATAGCCATCCGTCATTGCAACGCCAATCGCGGCGACATTGTTCAAAGCCTTGGTTCAAGCCTTGGTTCAAGCCTGGGTTCAGGACTGGTTCAGGGCGGACACGGACGACTTTCTATGGGGCTCCGGCTCGACAAAACACTGGTTGAACGAGGATTGGCGCCGACCCGCTCGCGGGCGCGGGATCTTATCCTGCGCGGCGCCGTGCGCGTGGACGGGGCGGTTTCCACCAAGGCGGGAACGCTGGTTGGGGACCGGGCCGAGATCGCGCTGACGGAGACGTTCGACTACGTTTCGCGTGGCGCGCTCAAGCTGCTCGCGGCGCTCGATGCGTTCGGGTTTTCCGCCGACGGGCGGGTTGCGCTCGATTGCGGCGCGTCCACGGGTGGGTTTAGCGAAGTGCTGCTGGAGCGCGGGGCCGCACACGTGTATGCCGTCGATGTGGGGCGGGGCCAGCTGCATCCGCGCCTTGCCGCCGACCCGCGCGTGACCTCGCTCGAAGGACAGGATGCGCGAGCGCTCACGGAGCGGGAAATTCCTCGTTCCGTGTCTGCGATCGTTGCCGACGTGAGTTTCATTTCGCTCGAAAAGGTGCTGCCAAGCGTGTTGCCCTTTGCGGAAGCGGGGACGTGGCTGGCGGCGCTCGTCAAGCCGCAGTTCGAGGCGGGCCGCGAGGCCATCGGCAAAGGCGGCATCGTGCGCGACGCGGCGGTGCGCGACGCGCAGGCCGTCAAGATTTCCGATTGGGTCGCCGCGCAGCCGGGATGGCGCGCGGTCGGTGTGATCCCGTCTCCCATCGAAGGTGGGTCGGGCAACCAGGAGTTTCTACTTGGAGCCGTTTTCGATGGCTGACGCCGTGAAGCTGAAGATCGAGCGGATCGGCGCAAAGGGGCATGGCATAGCCGTGCGCGACGGCGAGCCCGTTTACGTGCCGTTCGCGCTGCCCGGTGAGGAGTGGGAGCGTGGCGGAGACGGCCCGCATCTCGTCTCAGGCGGGAGCCCCGAGCGCGTGGCGCCGATCTGCCGCCATTTCATGCAATGCGGCGGCTGCCTCACACAGCATATGTCGCCCGCGGCCAATCGCGACTGGAAGCGGAGCCTCGTCATCGATGCGTTCCGCCACCGTGGCCTCGAGGCGGAGGTCGCGCCTGCGGTCGTCGTCGGTGCGGCGTCGCGGCGGCGCGCGTTTCTCGGCGTCGAGCGACGGGGACGCGACGTCATCATCGGATTCCGCGAGGAGGGGCAGCATACGCTCGTCGATCTCGCCGAGTGCCCGGTGCTCGATCCCGTCATCGTGGCGGCCGTGCCGGGGCTGCGCGAGATCGCCAAGCGCGTGATGGTGGACCGGGCCGGCGGGCGTCTCGTGGTGACGCGGCTCGATCACGGTCTCGATGTGTCGTTCGACAACGGGCGGAAGGATCTTTCGGCGCACGAGCGCTCGACAATCGGCGGGCTCGCCGAGACCATGCGGCTGCTGAGGCTCTCGGTCGGGGGTGACGTCATCGTCGCGCGCGGGCCGCCGGTCGTGACGATCACCGGCGTGGCCGTGACGGTCGAGCCCGGGCTGTTCCTGCAAGCCGTTCCGGAGGCGGAGGCGTTGCTCGCGGAGCTTTGTCTCGCGGCGTTGCCAAAGCGGTTGAAGGCTGCTGCGGATCTTTTCTCAGGGGTTGGGACGCTGTCGCTTCCGTTCGCGCGCCGTGTGGCCGTGACGGCCTACGACAGCGACAAGCGGGCGATCGCCGCGCTCGCCGACGCGGTTCGTCATGCGCAGGGCTTGAAGCCGGTGACGGCAATCGTGCGCGATCTTTATCGCGATCCGCTTTCGGTGCGGGAACTCAGCGCGTTCGACGCGGTGGTGTTCGATCCGCCGCGCGCGGGCGCGGCCGAGCAGGCGGAGCGGCTGGCGAAGTCCAAGGTGCCGGTGGTGATGGCCGTGTCGTGCAATCCCGCGACACTCGCGCGGGATGCCCGCATGTTGATCGACGGCGGCTACCGGATGGGACCGGTCACGCCGATCGACCAATTCCTCTATTCCGCGCACGTCGAGGCGTTCGCCGTCTTCCGGCGTTAACGCACTCGGTCCGAAGTCGGGGTCCGGACTGTCCGAAATCGGGGTCCGAATTCCGGGTCGAATCGGCGGAAAAAGTTAGGCCGAAGCCTTGGCCTTGGCGGTGCGGGCCTTGCCGGCCAGCTTCTTCAGGCGCGTGCGGGCGCCGGCCGTGTTGCCCTGAATGCGGGTGGCCTTGGGGCGCGGAATGGCGCGGCGGGCCTTCTTCTTCTGGGTCTCAACCTTGCGGTGATGGCGGGCGGTCATAGCGAAAATCCCTTTAAAAGCCGGGCGCTTCGCCCGTAGCTCGATCTCAGACGCCTCGTCTAAGCGATCTTGTCGCGGGAGGCAAGCCGAACAGGGGTCGGGGGCTGCGGCCAACTGGCGATTTTCGGCCGCCCCCTGTGTTTTCCAGTGCCAACTCGCGCCTGTCACAGGGATGAAACATGACGGTTCTAGTCCAGCCGCATGACTAAGCTTATCGCGGGGACTGCAATGGGCGGACTGGCCGAGGCGCAGGCACAAGCTGAAGGCACTGTAGATGGCGGGCGGCGCAATCGCCGGCTTGCCGAGGCGGTGCACCGCTACGGCGCGGTGAGCCGCAAAGGCCTCGAGGAGCGCTTCTTCACGCTTGCGTTCTCGGGTCTCGTCTACCCTCAGATCTGGGAAGATCCGGTCGTCGACCTCGAGGCGATGGCGCTCAAGCCCGGCCAGCGGGTGGCTGCGATCGCGTCCGGCGGATGCAACGTGCTCTCCTATGTCACGGCCGCCGACGTGCGCGTCACGGCGCTCGATCTCAATCCTGCGCACGTCGCGTTGAATAACCTCAAGGTCGCCGCGGTCCGGCACTGCCCCGACTACGAGACGTTCGCCCGCTTCTTCGCGTCCGCCAACGACCGCGAAACCGCCGACCTCTACGACCGCCTGCTGGCGCCGCATCTCGATGGCGCGACGCGGGCCTATTGGGAAGGCCGCGACATGCTCGGCCGCCGGAGGATCGGCTACTTCGGACGTCACTTCTACCGGCAGGGCCTGCTCGGCTGGTTCATCACGATGGGCCACGGCATTTCGCGCCTGCACGGACGCAATCCGGCGCGGATGCTCGAAGCAAAGACCCGCGCCGACCAGAAGCGCATTTTTGAGGAAGAACTCGCGCCGCTGTTCGAGATGCGCCACATGCGCTGGCTGATGGACAAGCCGGCCTCGCTGTTCGGGCTCGGCATCCCGCCGTCGCAGTTCGATGCCCTGAAGGGACGGGAGCGGCATATGGCCGACGTCCTCAAGGCGCGGCTCGGCCGGCTGGCGCACGGATTCGATCTCTCCGACAACTATTTCGCGTGGCAGGCCTTCGGTCGCGGGTATGCGGCCGGTGGGGCCGGACCTGTGCCGCCGTACCTGGCACGCGAGAATTGGGCGACGCTCAAGGAACGGGCAGACCGGGTCACCGTTGTGCATGCGTCGTTCGACGAGCATTTGTCGCATTTCCAGGGGCCCGCTTACGACGCATACGTGCTTCTGGATGCGCAAGACTGGATGACCGACGCACAGCTTACCGCGCTCTGGACCGAGATCGTTCGCACGGCAATGCCCGGCGCGCGCGTGATCTTCCGGACGGCCGGCGAGGATACGATCCTGCCGGGGCGGGTGCCGGACGCCATTCTTGGACGCTTCCATTATGACGCCGACTATGGGCGCGGCATGGTCGACAAGGATCGTTCATCGATCTACGGCGGCTTCCATCTCTATACGTTCGAGGGCTAGCACGATGACGGATGCTGCTGCGGAAATGGACTCCATCTACCGTGTCCAGCGGCACATCTACGACGCCTCGCGGAAATTCTATCTGCTCGGGCGCGACGGACTGCTCGATTCCCTCGATCCGCCGCCTGGCGGCACCGTTCTTGAGATCGGGTGTGGAACCGGGCGCAATCTCATCCTGGCATCGGACCGGTATCCGGCGGCGCTGTTTTACGGGATCGACGTGTCGGCGGTCATGCTGGAGACGGCGAGCGCGTCCGTCGAGAAGGCGGGCCTCACGCACTGTATTCGTTTTGCCCAGGCTGATGCCCGGAAGCTCGACACGGAGGCCGCGTTCGGCATTGCTGAATTCGATCGCGTGTTCGTTTCCTACGCGCTTTCGATGATCCCGCCCTGGCGCGAAGCGCTGGAGCAGGCGTATGGCGCGGTCAAGCCGGGCGGATCGCTGCACATCGTCGATTTCGGCGAGCAGAGACGCCTGCCGGGTGTGTTCCGGGCGGGCCTGCGGGCTTGGCTCAAGCGCTTCTCAGTCGAGCCGCGCGCGGAACTCGAAGCGGAAGTACTCAAGCTTGCCGATGCCCACGGCGCGCGCGCGACATTCGCGCGTCCGTTCCGCGATTACGCCTGCAGCGCCGTGATCCGGAAGCCGGCCTCGGTTATGCAGCCAGCTTTTATGCAATAAGCTTTGCGATCAGGACGGCCGGCAGGATCAGAGCGGCCGACCAGACCAGCGCGGCGATGGCGCTGACGACAAGGAACGGCGCGGCGGGGCGTCTCAGGACGCCCATTTCCAACGGCACCAATCCGCGATTGAACCCCTGAAACTTGCTGAGCAGTAGGCTCACGAGCCCGCGGCTTTCCACCAATGCGGTTGCGTCCGCATGTTGCTTCGGCGTGGCGCTGAACGGCCACATGTCGATGCGATCGCGCCTGCCGCTGCGGCCCTTCACGTAGGCGTAGACATCGCCGGCGAATGCGCCCGCGGCGGCCGCCAGCCAGATCAGCGGAATGTCGACCTTGCCGAGCACCATCAGCGTGGCGAGGCCGAAGGCGAGGAGCAGCGTCGGCACGAAGAGGATGGGCCGCGGGATGGAGTTGGCGAGCGCAAGCACGAACAGCGCGGCGGCGACGGCATATTGATGCGCGGCGAGGAACGCGATCACCTCGTCCTTGAAGGTGACGAGGAAGAACGCGGGCGCGATGACGCCGCCGGCCCAGATGAAGGCGCTCAGGATGTTGGCGATCTGAAACGGGATCTCGCGCATGCGGAACATGCCTGCGACGACGGGGATGACGGCCCGCACGGGGCCGAAGAAGTGGCCGAGGAAAACGCCGAACGCGCCGTACGTGTCAAAAAACTCTTCGGCTTGGCTGATCAGGTGCGGGCGTGTCGTGAAGGGCCAGATCTTGTGGACGCTGTCCTGGAAGTAGCGCCCGATCCAGAACGACACGGCATAGCCGAGCGTGCCGCCGAAGCCGGCCGCGAGAATGGCGGGCCATAGCACGTGCATCTCGATGCCGCTGGCGGCGAGCAGCGCGGCGATGCCGACAAGGATCGCCGTACCGGGGACCAAGAGCGAGAGGAAGCAGAAGCTCTCCCCGAATGCGACCACGAACGCAACGGGTGCCGCCCAGTGCTCGTGCTCGCGAACGAAGGCCACTACCGCTTCGACCGTTGCCTCAAGTGCCATCGAACTCGTCTTTCTTCATGGGAGGTCCTGCCTCGCGGAGGGATGCGGCTTTCAGCGCAACGCCCAGCGGATGGAAAGAGTGGGCCCCGGTGATGGAGGCTCCGTCAGTTTGACGGGGGTCATGCCTTCTTGCAACGGCGATCGAATTCGCGTTGCAGTTCGCGGCCGACTTCGCCGGCAAGCATCGCGCTGCGCGAGACCTGGGCCGGGGTGAGCCGCGCGCCCACGCTCGCGAGGCTCGTTCTGGCCGTATCGGCTTCGAGCTTGCCGCGTTTCAGCTCGTCGCACGTCAGTTCCTTCTTCTTTGATTTGTAGGCGAACAATCGCACGCCCGAGGCGTAGGCCTCCGGGGTCGGCGCCTCGTGCACCCAACTGCGGGACTTGTCCTCGACCATATGGCGCAGCGTCGCCTGGCGGCGGCTGATGCATTCGGGGGAGTCATCCACGCACCCGAGGCCGGCTCTGGATTCGATTTCAGGGCTCGAACCGATGGCGCAGGCCGCAAGAGCGAGCAGGCCGGCAATGAGGCCAAAGTTCGCCGCCAGTCGCAACGCGGCGTAGCAGATGGTCATCTTCGGCCCCTTGTTCATACTTCGTCGAGCCAATAGAAGGCAGCCGTGGCATGGTCAAGGCGGTTCGCCCGGCTAAGGTGATCGCGGGGCGGGCCTTCGCACTGCAGCACTGAATCCTGTTCCATTTCATGGAGTTCCCAGATGGTCCACGCTGTCCGCTTGCACGAGACCGGCGGCCCGGATCGCCTGACTTGGGAAGACGTTTCAGTTGGCGCGCCCAGTTCCGGCGAAGTTCGAATCAAACAACGGGCCGTTGGGCTCAACTATATCGACGTCTATCACCGCACGGGGCTTTATCGTCTCCCGAGCCTGCCGGCGATCATCGGCATGGAAGGCGCGGGCGACGTGGTCGCGGTCGGCGAAGGCGTGACGTCACTCGCGGTGGGGGACAAGGTCGCGTACGCGGGCGTTCTCGGCGGCTATGCCGAGGAACGCCTGATCGCCGCGGACCGGCTTGTGAAAATCCCCAACGGCATTTCCTACGAGACCGCCGCCGCCATGATGCTGCAAGGCATGACGGTCCGTTATCTGCTGCGCGAGACGTTTCCAGTCACCGCCGAGAGCGTGATCCTGTTCCATGCGGCCGCGGGTGGGGTTGGGTCGATCGCGTGCCAGTGGGCGCGTGCTCTGGGTGCGACGCTGATCGGGACTGTCAGCACCGACAAGAAAGCCGAACTCGCACGGCAGGCGGGCGCGTCGCACGTGATCGTCACGTCGCGCGAGGACTACGTGGCGCGCGTGCGTGAGATCACGAATGGGCGCTTGTGCGATGTCGTGTATGACGGCGTCGGCAAGGACACGTATCAAGGCTCGCTCGATTGCTTGCGACCTCGTGGCATGTGGGTGAGCTTTGGCAACGCATCCGGTCCGGTGCCGCCGTTCGATCTCACGCTGCTCAAAGGGTCGCTGTTCGCCGCCCGTCCCTCGCTCATGGCCTACACGGCGACGCATGCGGAACTGGCTGCGAACGCCGCGGAGTTGTTCGACATGGTGGCGACGGGACGCATTACGATCCCCGTCAATCAAACGTATGCGTTGCGAGACGCGGCGGAGGCCCATCGGGCGCTGGAGTCCCGCCGCACGACCGGCTCGACGGTGCTGACGATCTGATGGCGACCGATCCAATGACGGCCCTGGGAGGACTGCATGGCTAAGGCTCCGATCGACTTCTATTTCTGGCCGACCCCCAACGGGTTCAAGATCCGCATCATGCTCGAGGAGTGCGGGCTTGCTTATCGCGTCAGGCCGGTCGACCTTCAGCAGGGCGATCAGTTCAAACCGAAGTACCTCGCCATTTCGCCGAACAATAAGATGCCCGCCATCGTCGATGCCGACGGGCCGGGGGGAAGTCCGATCTCGATCTTCGAAAGCGGAGCCATTCTCCAATATCTCGGCCGCAAGACGGGACAGTTCTATCCGAAGGACGAGCGGGCTCGCGTGCTCGTGGATCAGTGGCTTTTTTGGCAAGTCGGCGGGTTCGGTCCCATGGCCGGGCAGGCGCACCACTTCCGCCACTATGCGCCTAAGAAGGTCGCGTACGGCATCGAGCGCTATACGACCGAGGTCACGCGCCTCTACGGGGTGCTCGAAAAGCAGCTCAAGGGGCGTGAGTTCATTGCCGACGCCTACTCCATCGCCGACATGGCCAGCCTGCCCTGGGCGCTGAGCTGGCAGAAGCAGGGGCAGGACATCGAGGCCTTCCCGCGCGTCAAGGGCTGGATCGAGCGCCTGTCGGCCCGGGAAGGCGTGCAGCGGGGGCTCTCCGACAAGCTCAAATAGAGCGCGGCCGGGAAAACGTCCGGCATGGTTACCGCAAGGTTTCCAAAATACTTAAGCTTGGATTTCTCGCTGGCCGGAAGTGCCCCGAACGCCTCGAAACGAGTCGCGCGGCAACCGTTCCTTGGCGAAACGCCTGTTCCCTCGTTTACTGCTTATCATGAGCCCGCCCCCTATCGTTTGCTTCCAGAGGCGGCGGCACACCTGGCTTTTCAGGCCCGTGCGAGCTGCCTCGGATCAGTAGCGAAAGCGCTCAGAGGTAAACAGGGATGGCACGTTTTGAATTTTCTTCCGAAGACGTCGTTGACGTTTCGGCGCAGGGCGGCGGTACGGACGCGCTCTACCAGCTTGGGCTGATGTACTGCGTCGGCCGGGATGTCGAGGTGAACCTCATCGAGGCTCATAAATGGTTCAATCTGGCGGCCATGCGCGGCAATGACGATGCCAAGGCCTGCCGGCTCGAAATCTCCCGCGAGATGACCAAAAAAGAAATCGCGGCCGCCCAGAAGAGCGCCCGCGAATGGTTGCGTTATCACTAGAGCCGTTCCGCTCCTGCGGAAAGCCGTTTAGGCGGCGTCGCCGGTTTCAATCCGGGCGGCGCCCTGCACAGCCTTCTGCACCTTCTCGAAGGCACGCACCTCGATCTGGCGAATGCGCTCGCGCGAGACGCCGAATTCCGTCGAGAGCTCTTCGAGCGTGATGGGATCCTCGGCTAGCCTACGCGCCTCGAAAATTCGCCGCTCGCGATCGTTGAGCGTCGCCAGCGCGTCGCTCAGATAGGATTTGCGGCGGCCCATCTCGTCTTCCTGGACCAGCGTCTCTTCCTGGTCAGGCGCATCGTCGACGAGCCAATCCTGCCACTCGCCGGATTCGGAGTCGGCCCGCACGGGCGCGTTGAGAGACGCGTCGCCGCCGAGGCGGCGGTTCATCGACACGACATCCGCTTCCGACACGCCGAACTTGGTGGCGATCGTCTTGACGTGTTCCGGCTTGAGGTCGCCTTCCTCCAGCGCCTGCAGCTGGCTCTTCGCGCGCCGCAGGTTGAAGAACAGCTTCTTCTGAGCCGCGGTGGTGCCCATCTTCACGAGGCTCCACGAGCGCAGGATGTATTCCTGGATCGAGGCGCGGATCCACCACATGGCGTACGTCGCCAGGCGGAAACCACGTTCCGGCTCGAAGCGCTTGACCGCCTGCATGAGACCGACGTTGCCTTCGGAGATGACTTCGCCGATCGGCAGGCCGTAGCCGCGATAGCCCATGGCAATGCGAGCGACGAGACGAAGATGCGAGGTGATCAGTTCCTGCGCCGCGTCGGTGTCGCCGTCTTCGCGCCAGCGTTTTGCCAGCATGTATTCCTGGCCGGGTTCCAGCATCGGAAAGCGGCGGATTTCTTCAAGATAGCGCGACAGCCCGTTTGAGCCGCCGGCAATGGTCGGAAGTGATTTTGTCGCCATGTCTTTCTCACGCTCTGCCGGGTTGCCCCGTCAGCGTACGCTCCCCATGTCAACGTTGCAGAGACTGTCTCGACCACGAGATCATCCCGCACGCGCCTGCGTCGCAGGCTATTTTCCAACACGTCTTTCCAAGTTCCAACACGTCAAAGTGCAACGTGTCGATTGCATTGGAGTTTCCATTTCTTAACGCAATCTTACGGCTGAATCCGTCGGTCGGGATAATTACGGTTTGGAAATTTTGCGCTTCGCTTTGCCGCGACCTGCTTGGGACGCCAGCAATTCCGGGCCTTTTAGGGCCTGGTAGAGGCGTTCGATGTCGGCCGGTCGCGAACTTGTGAAGTGGAGCGGGCGGCCCGTGACCGGGTGCTCAAAGCCCAGTTCTACAGCGTGCAGAGCTTGCCGGCCGACGGCATTCAAGGCGTCGACAGCCTCCGGCAGCAACGTCCGGATGCTGGCTTTGAAGCCCGTGCCGTAGGCGGGATCTCCCATCACCGGATGGCCCAAATGCGCGAGATGGACGCGGATCTGGTGCGTACGCCCTGTTTCCAAAGCGAGCCTCACACGCGTCGCGACGGGATTAGCATTAATTCCGTTGAAGGACTCGATGACCTCGTAGTGCGTAATGGCGTGCCGTCCAATCGTATTGCGCACCACGGCCATGCGCGTGCGGTTGGATGTGCTGCGCGCCAGGTTCGCGTCGATGGCTCCGTTCTTTCGCAGCGGTACGCCCCAGACGAACGCCTCGTAGGCGCGTACGAGGCGGCCGTCTGTGCCGTGCGCGGCGAACTGTTCAGCGAGACCGCGATGGGCGACGTCGGTTTTGGCGACCACGAGCAGACCAGACGTATCCTTGTCGAGGCGATGGACGATGCCCGGCCGCCTCACTCCGCCGATGCCGGAGAGCTCGTCGCCGCAGTGGGCGATCAGCGCATTTACGAGCGTACCGCCGGCGTGGCCGGCGGCGGGGTGGACGACGAGGCCGGCGGGCTTGTCGAGCACGAGCAGGTGCGGATCTTCGTAGATGATTTCGAGCGGGAGCGATTCGCCGGCCGGTTCGGCTGCCACCGGTTCCGGGATGGTGACGACGATGTGCTGGCCGGTTCTCGCCTTGGCGCCGGGATCGAGCACGGGCGTGCCGTCGCACATCACGTGGCCTTGGCGGATGAGCGCTTGGAGACGAGCGCGGCTCAGGCTGGGTGTGAAACGCGCGGCGAGGACGCGATCCAGCCGCTGGGCGGTTTCGGTTTCCTCAACGGTCAGCTCTACGGTCCCGGTGAGGGACACTGGCGCTTCGAATTCCGCTTCGATAATGTCGGCGTCGTCTTCCTCGATCATGCGTTGCGACCTTCACGAAAGAATTTCTGTCGCCTTGGGCGTTCGGATGCTGGTAGAGCACGGAGAGGATCAGGTCCGTTTTCGAGAGACGTCACAATGAGCGAAACCTCGCCGAGCGAACCCTCGCCCGCCCTGCATGACGGGGATCGCGCCGAAGCGGCCGCGCGCAATCGCAAAGAGCGCGTGCTGGTGTTCATTGTTGCCTTTCTCGGGCTGCTCATCGTGGGCGGTATCGCCACGGTGGTGCTCAGGATCATCTATCTCTCCGCCAACCCCCAACCACAACAGAGTTCGGTTGAAATCGGGTCGCGGGTGCAGTTGGGGTCCACGGACGCCGCGCAGCTTTCCCTGCCCCAGGGCGCCGTGGTCAAGTCGCTCTCGTTAAGCGGTGACCGGCTCGCCGTCCACTACGAGACGGGCGGCAAAGACGCCATCGCCATCCTCGACGTCGCCTCGGGGGCGGTGCTGCGGCGATACGACGTGGTTCCGGGCGCGCCGTCACCCTAGCTTTGGCCGTGCAAGCGCAAGTTCGCGCTTGATCGTGCGCGCGGCCTCTCCTATAGGTGGCCGCTCCAATGAGAGCCCCGTTCGTCTAGTGGCCTAGGACACCAGCCTCTCACGTTGGTAACAGGGGTTCGAGTCCCCTACGGGGCGCCATTGCCTAAATAGGCAATTGAAATCATTGTCGAAAACCTAGCAAAACTCCTCACCGGAAAACCTCGACGGAAAAAGTGGGAGTCATTTACCCCTGTTCCGTTCGTGTGAGCAGGCTCATCGCGGTGCCTGCCATCAGCCTTTGACGCACCGCCTTTGTGTAGCGCTCGACCGGCGCGTCATCGTGCGCGTCAGCACCAGCATCCGCATTTGCGACAACCCCCGTGCCGTGACGGCGCAAAAGGAGGTCGCCCGCCTGGACGCGGAGCTTGCGCGCTACCGGCGCGACCTTGCAGCCGGACGGAACCCCGAGGGCTTGAAGCGGGCTAAAGGATGAAATCACCCGACGTTAGGAACTTGAGACCGGCAAGGTCGATCTGCATATCTGCGAGCCTGTCGCCGTTGACGTCGGCGTAGACAATTGTTCTGTCGTTGGCAGTTCCTGCCAGATCGAACCGCGCATAGACAAGTTGTCCCGCGACCCCGGTGAAGGCTGCCGCCCCCAGGAACGAAAACGCCTGGTCGCCACCAAGCTTGGTGTTGGCGTCGATTGCGGAAACATCGATCTTGTCAGTCCCGGGCGTGAAGTCGGTAATGATGTCGCGCTGGCCGTTGCCGCTGAGCGGGCTGAAGCCACCGTTGTTCACGTAGCCCGAATAGCCCGCGCCTGAATCCGTGAGCGTCGCAAAGATGAAGGTGTCGCTGCCCGCGCCGCCGGTCAGAATGTCGATGCCCGCTCCTCCGATGATGCGGTCGTTGCCGCCGTTGCCGTTGATGATGTCGTTGCCCGCGAGCCCGTTTATGATTTCGCCCGTGTTGGTGCCGTTCAAGGTGTTCGGCCCACTGGTGCCGTTGATGACCTCCAGGGCGTCTGTCAGCTTGAGTTGGAAGGCGCGGGACAACTCGATCGCATTGCCGTTGATGGTCGGATCGTTGACATTCACGACGACATCGAGAACGGGGTTGGTCTCGAAGTCGAGCGCCGCGCCGGCCTTGATCTGAAGCGCGTTGCCGACGACCTGGAACAGTCCCGCGTCGGCGCCGGTCAGCGTGAGCGTTTCGGTGCCGAGCGCGTCATCAGTGATGACGATCGTCGCGACAGTCCGCGCCGCCGCTGTCGATACGTTCTCGGCGAGCGTGGTCGTAGCGTTGGTGAACGCGATCGCCGTTGGCGCCTCGTTCACGTCGGTGACGCCGAGGGTGAAGTTGCGCGAGAACTCGATCGCGTTGCCGTTGATGGTCGGATCGTCGACGTTGACGGTCACGGCGTAGGTATTCTTCGTCTCGAAATCGAGCGCCGTGCCGGCTTTGAGGTAGAGCGCGTTGCCGACGATCTCGAACCGCGCCGCGTCCGCGCCGGAAATGCTGAGCGCATTCGGGCCCCCATCCACGTCGGTGATGGCAAGGTCCGCGATCTTGATGCGTGCGGCCGTCGAAGTGTTCTCCGCAATCGATGTCTTCAGGTTGCTCGCCACCAGCGCCGGCGCATCGTTGACCGCATTTACGTCGATGGTGATCGTGTTCGGCGTCAAGTCGGTATCGCGGCCGCCGTTCAAGGTTCCGCCGTCGTCCTGGACCTGGAAGGTGAAGCTCGCATATCCCGCGCCATTGGCATTCAACGCGGGCACAAACTTGAGCAGCCCAGCGGTGATGGCGGCCACGCTCACAAAATCGCCTGTCGAAAGTGCTACGCCATTGTTGGTGAGAGTGCCTGCCGTCGGCAGCGTCGTAATCTTGACGGCCGAGAAACCGTCGCCATCAGTTACATCCCGGAATCCAAAGTCGGCAACGCTCAATGTAACGGGCGTGTCTTCGCTCGTCGTCAACGTTTTGTCTGCGCCGTTGGGCGAGTTGTTGACTGGCGTGATGTCGACCGTAAATCGGTTCGGCGTCGCATCGATGTTGACGCCGCCGTTCAGGGTCCCCCCATCGTCGACCACTTGGAAGTCGAAAGTATAATGGGCGGGTCCGTTGTCATTTCCAGCACTGGTCGTCTTGACGAGACCGGCCGCAATATTAGCTGCGCTAATGAAGGTGCCATCAGAAATAAAGGCGCCGTTGACTCGAATAAAGTCTGAAGATCCAAAGCGAGCGTCGGTCATGTTTGAGATCACGATGCCGAAAAAGTCGTCTCCGTCGAGATCCGAAAAACCGAAGTCCGCCAGAGTGAAGACGTACTCCCTACCTTCAAGAATAGTTACGGTGTTGTCGGTGCCGGACGGGGCGTAGCTCTCCCCGTTGATCGTCACCGTGATAGTTGCCGCGTCCGACGGTCCGCCTGCAAAATTGCTGTCGCGCGCTGTGTACGTGATGCTGGTCGTCGCGGTCTCTCCCGCCCGCAAATAGTCAAAACTCGCTCCGGCGTCGAAGGTGAACGAGCCGTCAGCATTTATGACGAACGTGCCACCATTTGTGCCAGTCGAAGCCGCGCCGACCGTGCCACCCGAAACTGAGGAGACGATAAGAGTGTCGGCTTCCGAATGCGTATCGTTGCCGAGAACGTTGCCACTGAACGTGACGTCCTCGAATGCGTCGATGACATCGTCTCCGGCCGTCACCGTGGCGCCCGCGAAGTCCACATCGACCACGTAGTTCAGGCCGCTACTCCCTGAGTTGCGGCCGGCAAATGTCAGCTTGATAACATCTGACGTGAACGTGACTGTGGGCGGGGTGGCATTTCCACCGATTGTAATGGCTGCATTTACGATCTGCGGAAGGGTGTTGTTGATGTCGGTGAATACGTATTCGTCTCCACCTACGGTGCTCAAGTAGCCGCCGCCGGCTTCGAAACTCTGCGTGATCTCGTCACCGCCGAGATCGAATTCCTTATAGAATATGCCCGGGGTGATAGTGAACTCGGCGCCGGCCCCGACAGTTGCGGATTGCGTGCTCTTGAGCACGCCATTGTTGAACCACTCGAACTGGATCGTCTTTCCGATGAAACTCATGTCTCACACCTTTTTCGACGCCTTGCATTTCTGCTTATGCGAAAAGAATCCCCGGCCACGTCCCTCACAACCGGTTTGAACGTGAGCACCGTCCCGAGCGCCGACTGTTGAACCGGCGCCATTTTCGTCAGCCAACGTCCTAACTAGGTAGGTGGTCGCCGCTCCGCTCGCGGTTGGTAAACGCGCCGGGCCGGAGCCAATTCCGAGCGAACTTATCGAATTCGAGACGCCCGGATACGTTTTGCTAAGGAAGTGAGACGGAGCGTCGATAGATTGAGACGCCTTGCAAACTCAAGAAGGTCAAGGCACGCTGTCGTCGGATCATTGAAGGGGGAACGGCATGGGTTCGGCTTCGGCGAAGCGGCATGGCTCCGTGTCCTCGCAATTCCGCTTGGCTCTCGCCGTCGCTCCCGGTAACCAACGCGAATTCGACCTTTGGCGGTTCGGCCTATCGCCGATGTTCGCGGTCGACGCGCACGAGCCCCGCGATCGCTCCTCGTTCAGGGTCGACGCAACGAGCTATCAGTTTGCGGACATCGCCATCTGTCGTGGCTCAAGCTCAGCGGCCAAGTTCGAGCGTTCTGCTGGGATCATCGCGCGCAGCGGGCTCGACAACATCTGCCTGAATGTCTACCTGGCCGGAGGATGCGAGCTGGATATTGAAGGCAGGCCGGTCGAGGTGATGCCCGGCGATGTGTACCTTCTAGATTTGACGCGTCGTAGCAAAGTATTGATGCCGGACTACAGCAGCCTCTCGGTTATCCTTCCGCGAAGCCTGGTCCAGCAATTCATCCCGAATGTCGACAGCTTGCACGGATTGATTTTGAGAAGCGGGACCCCGCTCGCGAAAATGCTGTTCGGTCATTTACAGCTGCTCTTTGCCGAAGCCCCCGCGTTCGGCGTAGCGGAAGCCCGCGCTGCCGCCGGAGGCACCGCAGCTCTGATTGCCACGTTCGCCGGAGCCATGGCCAATGGACGAGATGCGGATGTGCGCACATCGTTTACCATCACTCTTCAGCTTCTGCGCCAAGCGATAGAGGAAAATCTCCGCAACCCGGATCTGGGACCGGATTTCCTCACTCGCAAGTTCGCGATGTCTCGCGCATCGCTCTATCGCCTTTTCGAACCGATCGGCGGCGTGCGCGAGTACATTCAGATGCGCCGGCTCACACGTGCCTATCAGATGATTGTCGATCCCGCGCTGGCCCACATGCGCATAGGCAGCATTGCCGCGCAGTGCGGCTTTCGCAACGACACCGTGTTCGGTCGCGCGTTTCGAGAGGCGTATGGCATGGCTTCCAGCGACCTCAGGCGTGTTATCACGCAACCAGATCAAGCCTATGAACCATTCCCTCAGGCCAACGAGTTTGTCATGATGAACCGCTGGCTAATCGGCATGGATGCAGCAGGTCGATAGCTCTCCGATTGCGTGCAACCATTCAATTGAAAAGCAACGTGGGCGCTCGTGGCTTATCAAGCCGTGATCAAATGCGCCGACGCCGGAGCCGACCGTCGGCCCCGTTGTCGCCGACAATTGCCTTCATTTGCGAGACTTCACGCTCTGGCGGACGCTCGCGCCGGTGCTTCGATCCGCTTGCCGGCTAGTTCTTCCAGGAAGATGTCGACGACGAGCCGTCTCGGCGCGTGTCTGTTCGTGATCGCATAGACATCGCATCCGGAGCCGACGGCTTTCGACGTCAATGGCCACAGAAGTCCCTTTTTGACGTCGGCTGCGGCCATCCGGTCCGGTAGGAGGCAGATGCCAAGTCCGAGGATCGCGAGACGCTTGGCCTCTTCGAGGTTAGGCGTCGTCGCCGCGACGCGTTTTCCCAACCCATGTTGGATGCGGTAGTACGTCAGGCTGTCCGGTTCGTCGGCGCCGGTGAGGATGAGCGGTTCCTGGGCGAGTTCGGCAACGTCTTTGACGGTCGCGCCGAACAGATGATGGCGCTTGCCGCAGTACACCAAATGCATTTCGCGCGTGAGAAGCTCATAGCTCAGCTCGGGATACTGGACGTGGACGGGCGCGATGCCGACATCGACCTCGCTGCGCAGCACGGCCAACGAGATTGCTTCCCAGGGCGCGACCTCGATATGCAGCTCAACCAACGGGCATCGGGTCGTGTAGGACATCAGCAGTTTATCGAACTTGGTGCTGACGAAATTGCTGATGGTGCGGAGATGAAGCCGCCCTCGCAGCTCTTGCGAAGCGTTGTCCAGGCTATCGGGGATTCTATTGACCTTGGCGTAGACCTCACTCACGCATTCGTAGAGGATGCGGCCCTCTTCGGTGAGCGCGAAGCCTGCGGGCCCGCGCCGGCAAAGCTTCTTGCCAACATTCTTTTCGAGCCGCTGTAGAGCGAGGCTGATCGTCGATTGCTTGCGCCAAAGGGCATTCGCGGCAGACGACACGCCATTGGCTTCGACAATGCTATGGAAGATCTTGAGAAGGTTCCAATCCAAGTCGAGGCAAAACTTCTGACCCGATTTCATCGCGTTCCCCGCGCTGAGCGTGTAGCAGCGCTTTTGTTCAATTGGCCAGCAACACGAGCATCTTACTCTTACTGAGCCCTGCGGCAATCATGCGCTGCGGTAGCGCATTTGCGGCATCGCACCAGACAGTAGCATGGTCGTCCGATCATAGTTTGCATCTATGATTTTATCGACCGGCGGGGATTGTCAGAGACGGGCGCGCGGAGAGCCCTGAAATTCTTCAAGCGAACAGCTGGGGCGCTGACGTTCGGAATGGGACGCATCAGGCCGAACGCGTTTGGGGTCAAGGCGCATCGACGGTGCGATGGCCGGCGAGGGCCGTGCGTCACGCCGCGATGAAACTGCTGCGGGGGCGGCGCGGACGCCGCCCCCGAGCTCTCGTGCTTTATGGGACGTGATAGGTCGCCAAGAGATGACCCGCATAGATGGTCAATCCGCCGGCGATCAACGTCACGTAGGGTAGCAATCCAGCGCGGCGACGAAGCGGCCGGCCATTCTCTACCAAGTCAGCCTGCATCCATGGCGGAAACTGTCCGCCATCCGTCACGTAGTGGCGATACGCAAAGATCGGGATGATGCCGGCAACGATTACCAGGCTCGTGAGCAACACGCGCTGCCCCCAGAAGTCCGCGCCCCACCCCATAATCAGTAGGTTCAGGAACCCGCAAACTGCGCCAACGGCGAGCAGCCAGGTCGGAGCCCGGTAAGGCCGATTGGCGTTTGGCCGATCGATCCTGTGCAACCAACCTGCCTGCAGGTTGAGGAACACGAAGATCATGTAGGTGGCATTGGCGAGGACGATCAGGAACACGTAGTCCGAAATGGAGAGCAGCACGGCGTTGACTGCGAGGTCGGTCCACATCGCGGCAACAGGTGCGCCGTGACTGTTGAGGCGTGACAGATACTTCGGGAGCCAGCCGTCGTACGAGCCCTGGTACAGCGTGCGCGAAGAGCCGGCCATCGCTGTCATGACAACCAGGCAAATCGACAGCGTGAGCGTCGCGATGATGAGGTTGCCGAGAATAGGTCCGGCGCCCACCATCTGGGTCATGACCTGGCCTACTCCAGTCCCATCGTAAATGCCCGGTTCCAGCAGACCATCGAGCCCCAGGTAGCCTTGGAAGGCAATGGGCACGAGCGTGTAGAACGCAATGCACAGCAGCCCCGAGGATACCAGCGCGCGAACCGTGTCGTAGCCAGGGTTCTTGAACTCGCTCACGTAGCAAACTGCGGTTTCGAAGGGGTACGTGGACCAAGCGGCAAGAAGGAGACAGGCCATGAGCGTGGTCATGCCAACCATGTCCCACGCGCCGTCAACGGGTTTGCCCGCGGCGTCGATAACGAGTGGCACGAACGGAGTGAAGTTTTCCGACTGAACATCGCCCGTGAGCAGCGGCACGATGCCGACCAACAAAAGGGGAAGCAACACTGCAATCGCAACGATCATCTGCACGCGGGCAGCCTTCAAGATGCCCCGGTGCTGAATAGCGAAGACAGCGAGCATCAGCGCTAGACCGAGGAAGAAGGTCGAATTCAGCCTGACGACGACGCCTTCCTTGATGAAGCTCAGGTCGAACAAGGTCACTTGCCATGTTCGAATGAGAGAGTCGGCGGGGAAGAGTAAGTTGAGAACGTATCCCGCGGCCAATCCCGATCCGATTGCAAGCACCGGAGACCAAGAGAACCAATTGGCCCACACGGAGATTGGGCCGAGCATCTTGCCGTAGGGCACCCATGCGACGGCACCGTAGACAGACGCACCGCCGGACTTCTTTGGGAAAAGCCCGGAGATCTCAGCGTAGGTAAAACACTGAACGAAGCCGATGAGCATGGAAATGATCCACACTCCGGCCGATATGTTGCCGGCCGCCGATGCGACGGCGCCGATCGAAAACAGCACGAGCACTGGCGTGCCCGACGCGAACCAGAACGCATGTGTCCAATTTAACGTCCGACGCATCTCGTGCGATGTGTCGGACGATCTTCCCTCCGCGGGATAGATCACGGCCTCGGTCATCCCTTACTCCCTCGTGATTTTTAATTTTTATTGGGCTCGGCGTTTCAAACTCGATCCGCCCACCCAGCCTGTAGGAGAGACGCAAGGGCTCGCCTGGAAAACTACCTCCAGGAAAATTAATTTCATTGAAAATCTTGATGCTTGGCTGTTGCCATTCGGTTGCCCGCACGTTTTCTCCCGTGCATCCATGTAATGCGTGAGGATCGCACGCCCACGGTGGAGCCTCGCATGATGGGGCGTTCGTCGCGAGGAAGGAGACGTTTGCACTCTGCGCCGTATCGGTCTGCGGCCTGAGATTTCGGCCGGTTGCTTCCATGTACGCGGGGGGCTTCGATCATCCGATCGCGCGCGCTCACCGCAACTCCACACGCTCGCAAAAACGCGCAATAGCGGGCTTGGATGTATTGCTTTCGCGCGACGCGAATTCCGATCCCGAAGCGCATCATCAATGTGGCCAATGTTTCACATAAGCCGTTCGGGACTTTTTCGACGGGGTGCGGTCGGTATCATCTCCACAACGTTTTCAGCAGGGAACAGGGTGGACGTTGGATGGCAAACAACAAGGATGATCATGACCACAAGCATGGCTCTGGGCATGTCCACAGGCACAAGCCGCACGGTGTGAAGCGTGAGGACACGCACGGGTCGCGGACGATGGAGAATCTCTCACGCATCTCGCAGCGCAAGCAGGACGAGGAGGTGCGGCAGGGTCTCGAGTTTGGTCTCGAAGCGGCGGAGTCGGTGGTCGATCGCAACATCTCGCTGTTCAGTCGCGGCCATCAGCCCGCGTTCGCCGGCATCAACACCTTCATGAAGGCGCCGTACTGCGAGGACATTCGCAACATCGGCAAGTACGAGGCGGCGTTCGTGGGCGCGCCGTTCGACTCCGCGACCACCTATCGCCCGGGCACGCGTTTCGGACCGCAGGCGGTCCGCCGCATCTCCGCGCTCTACGACGGCTATTGGTTCGATGGCGGCGTGGACATCTACGAGGAGCTCGACCTGTGCGATGCGGGCGACATCTTCGTCATTCCCGGCAACATCGAGAAGACCTTCGACCAGGTGACGAAGGCGGTCTCGCACATCTACACCTCGGGCGTCTTCCCGATCATCTGCGGCGGCGACCACAGTCTCGGCTTCCCGAACGTGCGCGGTATCGCTCCGCACATCGACGGCAATGTCGGCATCATCCACATCGATCGCCACATCGATATCCAGGAGAAGGATATGGATGAGCGCATGCACACGACGCCGTGGTTCTGGACGACGCACGAGGGCGGCACGCACTCGCACCGCGATCACAGCCACATGCACGACGTGGGATTGCCGAACTGCCATCCGAAGAACCTGGTGCAGATCGGCATTGGCGGCTGGTATGGCAACCGGCCGGGTACGGCGGTCGCCAAGCGCCGCGGCACGAGCGTGCTGACGATGCACGACGTGCAGACGTTCGGTCCGAAGAAGGCGGCCGAGGTCGCGCTCGAGATGGCGTGGGAAGGCTGCAAGGCCGTCTACCTGTCGTTCGACATCGACTCGATCGATCCCGGCTTTGCGCCGGGCACCGGCTCGCCCGAGCCGGGCGGTCTTCTCCCGCGGGAAGCTTTCGAGATGATCCATACGATCGCCAAGGAAGGCCTGTGCGGCATGGAGGTCGTCGAGGTCTCTCCGCCCTACGACGTCAACGACAACACGGCGCAGCTCGCCTGTCGCGTCGTGCTCGATGTGGTCGGCACGCTCGTCGCCGAGGGACATCTCGGTCATCGCAACAAGGTCATGAAGTGAGACGCACCATGCTCCATCGTTCTTTGATTAAACCAGCGCTCGCTGGGCTTTTGATCGCCCTCACGTCTGGACAGGCCTCGGCCCACGTTGGGCACGGCGACGTTGAAGGTCTCATGCACGGGTTCCTTCACCCGATCGGCGGGCTCGATCACCTGCTGGCCATGGTTGCGGTCGGACTGCTGGCGGCTCTTCTCGGCGGCCGCGCCCTCTGGATGGTGCCAGTGACATTCCTGGCGATGATGGCTGCCGGTGCGGGTCTGGCGATGGCAGGCTTCGAGCTGCCGTTCGTCGAGCTCGGCATCTCGGCGTCGGTCGTCGCGCTCGGCGTGGCGGTCGCGTTCCAGCTTCCATTGCCGGTCATCGCCGCCATGGGTATCGCCGGCTTCTTCGCGGTGTTTCACGGAGCCGCGCACGGCGCGGAGATGCCGGTCGATGCGTCGGGCGCGAGCTATGCCGCGGGCTTCCTCGCCGCGACTGCGCTGCTGCATCTCGCGGGCATCGGGATCGGGATGGCGTTGAGCCGCCTGGCGTCGAACCGCGATGCGATGAGACTGGCCGGTGGCGCAATCTCTGTCGCGGGGCTTTATCTCGCCGTGTAGTCGCGCGTTTTCGTTCTACTTCGTCTAAGCCCGGAACGTCAGGCTGGCTGACGTTCTTTCGGAAAATATGTCTTTTCGGGCAGTCCGTGACAGCGCGCGGACTGCCCCATGAGGATGCATTTTCATGCGTATCCCCGCCATCGTTCCCGCGTTGTCGTTCCTCCCCGCTCTGTCTTGCATGCCTTGGACGAGCATTGCGTTCGCTCAGGAGGCGGCGGAACTTCCCGCCGTCATCGTCACGACGACGGCACCGAAAGCGAAGAAAGCGCCGGCTGCCGCCACGCAGCAGCAAAAAGCTCCGTCCGGGAACCCGCCCGCGCCGGAACGCGCGTCGGACTTCGCCGCGATTGAATCGCTCGATCCCCGCGCCGGTGACGTGGGGATCGCCCAGTCGGCGAGCCAGGGGTTCGTCAGCGCCGAGGAGCTGTCGAGCACGCCGGTTTATCGCACGGGGGAAATGCTGGAGGCCGTGCCGGGGCTCGTCGTCACGCAGCACAGCGGCGAGGGCAAAGCCAACCAGTACTTCGTTCGCGGGTTCAATATCGATCACGGCACCGACCTCGCGATCAGCATCGATGGCATGCCCGTCAATATGCGCACGCACGGTCACGGCCAGGGCTATGCCGATACCAATTTCATGATCCCCGAGATCATGCGCGGCCTGTCGTACCGGAAAGGGCCATACTTTGCGTCCGAGGGCGACTTCTCCTCCGCAGGTGCGATCCACCTCGACGTCGCGGATAAGCTCGATAAGAACTTCGGCCAGATCGAGGTCGGCAGCTTCGGCCATCGCCGCGCGGTCGCAGGTATGTCGGCTCCAGCCGGGCTCGATGGCACGGTGCTCGTGGCCATGGAAACCTTAGCCTTCGACGGGCCGTGGGAGAGGCCGGATGACCTGCGCAAGTTCAACGGCGTCATGCGCTATTCGAACGGCAGCGCCGCCAATGGTTTTGCCGTCACGGCCATGGCCTACTCGGGCCATTGGTATGCGACCGACCAGATCCCGCAGCGCGCCGTCGAGAACGGGACCCTCGACCGCTTCGGCACGCTCGATCCGACCGATGGCGGCATTTCACATCGCTATAGCCTCTCCGGGCGCTGGCATGAAACGGACGCGACCTCCGCCACGCGGGTCAACGCGTACGTTGTCAAAAGCGATCTGTCCCTGTTCAACAACTTTACCTACTTCCTCAACGATCCGGTCAACGGTGACCAGTTCCGCCAGTCCGATGACCGCCTGATGGCCGGCTTGAACGCCAGTCGCACATACTTCGGCATGCTTGCGCCCGGCATTCGCAGCGAAACGACGGTCGGCTTCCAGAGCCGGTACGACGACATCGATGTCGGGCTGTTCAACACCCGCGAGCGTGTTCAGCTCTCGACCGTGCGCGAGGACAGCGTGCAGGAGGGAAGCGTCGGCGTCTTTGCGGAGAACACCCTGCGGTGGACGGACTGGCTGCGCACGACGGCCGGCTTGCGCGCCGACCTCTTCGCAACCGACGTATCCGGCGACAGGGCCGAGAACTCCGGCAGCGAATCTGACGCCCTCCTCAGTCCCAAGTTCGGCATCGTGCTCGGTCCCTGGGCCGACACCGAGCTCTACCTCAATGCCGGCACCGGCTTTCACAGCAACGACGCGCGCGGCACGGTGACGACCATCGATCCGGTCAGCCTCGCGGCGGTCGATCCCTCGCCGTTTCTCGTGCGCTCGGAAGGGGCCGAAATCGGCCTGCGCACGCAGCCCAACTCCGGTCTCACCAGCACGTTCGCCGTGTTCGTTCTCGACTTCGACTCGGAGATCGTTTTTGTCGGCGACGCGGGAACGACTGAGGCCAGCCGGCCGAGCCGCCGCATCGGCGCCGAGTACACGCTGGATGCCAAGCTGACCCCGTGGCTGACGCTGGATTTCGATGTCGCGTATACTCATGCCCGCTTCCGGGAGGACGATCCCGGCGCGCCGGGACGTCATATTCCGGGCGCCGTCGAGGGTGTCGTGGCGGCGGGACTTTCGTTTGACAATCTCGACGGGTGGTTCGGCCACGTGAACGTACGCTACTTCGGCGCGCGCCCGCTCATCGAGGACAACAGTGTTCGCTCGAAATCGAGCACGCCCGTCTCGGCGCGCATTGGCTACAGGTTCGATGACGGCTTGATCGTCCGGCTCGACGGCTACAATTTGCTCGACGAGACGACGAGCCAGATCGACTATTTCTACGAGTCACGCCTTCCGGGTGAGGCCGGCGGCGTCGAGGACATCCATTTCCATCCGCTGGAGCCACGGTCATTCCGGCTGTCACTGACGAAGGAATGGTAGCGAACGCGTCCGCCGCCGTCGCGTGCCTGGGTCGCAAACGAGACGATATCTAGTGGTGACCTGCGAGAGCAGTTGTGCCGGCTGAAATGGATGCAATGGCGATCCATTGTTGGGCGCTGATTGGCTCGTTCAGCACGATCCTGGCCAGGAACACGGTGAACACGCTGAATGTCGAGGCGACAACCATGGCGACATGCGGGCTCGCAGACGTGGCGCCGGCAAGAAATGTCAGATAGCCAAGGGCGTCGAGA
This sequence comes from Hyphomicrobium sp., assembly GCF_051860585.1. Lineage (GTDB taxonomy): Bacteria > Pseudomonadota > Alphaproteobacteria > Rhizobiales > Hyphomicrobiaceae > Hyphomicrobium_C. The sequence continues at coordinate 166,431 of NZ_JBHYDS010000007.1, read as the reverse complement.
AGCCCTTGCACACCAACGAACGGAAGCCATGGGCGCGGGATGGTCAATGACGTGCGCTGTGCGACGAGGATCAACGCTACGAAAATCAATCCCGTGCACCGGCTGATCCATACCGTTTGCAGCTCTCCCAACACCGGAGCGGCGGCCTGACTGGTCAGCACGACCGCCACATAGGCCACGCAAGCTCCGAGAGCGATGAGGATTGTCGTGCGCATTTCAGCGGCACCGGTCTCGCCGGCGAATTGAGGATGCGTGCCAGCGCTGCGCGCGATCATAAGACCGCCGAACAGGATGGCGGCCATCGCCGTCCACTCCATGGCACCGGGGCGGAGACCGAAGGCAACGTTGACCGCCAGCACAAAGACCGGATGCGCGGCCACGATTGGCGCGACGATGGCAACTGGTCCTCGGGCCAAACCCGCGTAAAGAAGGATGCACATGATCGAGACGCTGACGCCCTGCAAGGTCGCCATCGCCCATCCATACGGCGATGCAACGATCTCGATTCCGCTGATGACGACGCACGCGGTCGAAACGACCGCTCCGACGAGCAGGACCGCGCCATAGGTCAACGTGGCGCCAATCGCGCGTCCGCTGAAGCGGCCCATGAAGTCCGCCGCTCCCAACGAGGCGGAACTGAGTAGTCCCCATAAGGCTGCGTTCATCCGGGGAATCCGGCGAAGGGCTGCTTATCGGATGTGTGTCCTCGATGGACATCCTCAACAGCCGACGCGAGGTCGCGTCCACCGAGCGGGGCATGCAGCGAACCGCAAAGCGCGACCGACCCGACTAGTCCTTCGCGCGGCTTCGGCTGCCCCAGATTGCGGGGGCGGAGGCCAGGAATGCCCGGAGTTCGGCTTCTTGCCTGCGGGAGACCGGACCGACCGCAAATGCGCGGACCACGACGGCCTTGGCTACGATGTGGAGAATGCCTAGCGCCATCTCTCGAACAGGTTTCATTTGCCAACTCCCGCCGCGCCGGACCGCCCGAGGCAAACTCAATTGCGCTCACAGTGACCCTATCAGGCAAAAAAAGAACGCCTGGCCGCAAGGCCATGGCGCTCAGTGAGATCCACAGTGCACATTTCCTGTGGGGGAACATCGTGCCGGCCTCGTTCACCTGCTCATGGAGCGGGCTCTCGAGAGCGCGTACTCCGATGAGAGAAGGAGATCACGATGGACTCGGGGATACACGTCCCGCTGAACTATTTAATGCATTGAGGAACGGGACGGACATCGTGCTGCGACGCGTCCCCGTGGCACCGGCTGACTCTTCTCTTGAGCGCACGATCGATCATGCGCCGCAGTATTGCGATCGCAACATGATGGCAGACGATCACGCGCGGATGCGCAACCATTGCTTGCATCTATGATCCTCATGAATCCACGGGGGCTATCGTCCGGGCCGGCCGCGCGTATCATCTTGTCGGACGGATAGGCCATGGATCGGCGCTGCTTCGGCGGATGAGCTCTCGCCTCGGGCCGTCGCGTGCCGCGCGGGGACGAACGAGTGGCGAAGGATCAAGATCAATTCAGCCGAAAACTGGATTGGAATCTTCTCAAGGTCTTCCATGAAATCGTCCAGGCGAAGGGCATTACCCGCGCCGCCGACGTTGTTTCGCGCAAGCAGCCGGCACTCAGTCTCGCCCTTCGCCGGCTCGAAGTGCACATCGGCACGCTGCTCTGCAAGCGTGGCGCGGGCGGGTTCGATCTGACAAGCGAGGGAGCGGCCGTCGCGGACGCCTGCAACCACGTGATGGAAGTCGTCCGCGAGCTACCCAATCTCGTGGCCGAAGCGTCCGGTCAGACCCGCGGGCGCCTGCGCATGCATCTGATCAGCAATCTCGTATGCCCGGCCTTGGACGACGCCATCACGGCATTCCATCAGAAGTTTCCGAAGATCGAGCTTCTTGTCACAGTCGTGCCCTGGGCTCAGGTCATCAACGCCCTGCTTCGCGACGAAATCGACATCGGCGTCGGGCCATCGCGAACCTTGCGTGCGGAATTGAACTACCAGCTGTTATTTACGGAGGTTCACCGCCCATACTGCGGGCCCAGTCATCCGCTGTTCGGAACGATGGTGGACGACCCGCGAAGATTGCGGCCGGAGGCATTCATCCTCACGGGCGCCGACGAGCCCGATGAACTGACGGATTTCCGCGTCCGGAACGGTCTCGGCACGCACGTCGCTGGAATGACGGAGTTTCTTGAAGAGGCGCGGCGCCTGACGATGCTGGGCGTCGGGCTGTGTTTCCTGCCTGAGGGCTACGCGGCGCCGGATGTCGCCGCGGGCCGGCTTTGGCCGCTTCTTCCGAGTGCCGGGGCGCCGCGCATGGACGTCTTCATTATTGAGAACCCCAACGCATCGCGACGTCTCGCTGGCAGCAAATTCCGCGAAGAGCTGTTGAAGCGATCGGTGCCGATCTCTCTCAACCGACATCGGTCGGAGTGATCTCTCGCAGGCGCGCACAGCTGTTACCGCGATGCCAACGCTTCCGAATCTCGCAGTGCAGGCGTGCGCGTGCTCGCACACGCAGCATGATCCACATTAACGGCATCAATGTTTTGAATTCGAATTTAGGGCGTTGATGCATGCCCCCGTTTCCCTATCCTCACTATAGCGACAATAAAAAAACTTTCGCTACAGGGATGGTGACGCATGATGGGACGGGTGCTCAACGATGCGAAACATTGAACCGCATGCCCTAAAACGCCAGGCCGCAAAGGTCTCGCGCAGTCCGGATATTCAGGCGGATAGCCAAGGTGCTCCGTTTGTCATTCCCAAGGAGCGCTTCCTCGAACTTCGGACACAGCCTCCAGCCTACAAATCCGTCATTCTCGGCGTGCTCGGCTGTCTCCTGTTTCTCGGTGTGTGGGAGATCGCCCACTATGCCACGCCGGAATCGTCCCGCAAATTCATGCCCCCGGTGAGTGCAGTCGTCTCGGCGCTTTACACGCTGTTTGCGGAACGCAACTTCCTCCACGACGTATTGATCAGCTGCTATCGCGTGTTCGCGAGCTTCGCCATGGCGTCCCTCGTCGCGGTGCCTCTCGGCATTGTCATGGGATGCTTCGGGAATCTAAAAGCGCTGCTCAACCCCATCCTTTCGGGATGGCGCTATCTACCGGCAGCATCCTTCATTCCGCTGCTGCTCGTGTGGTTCGGTCCCACCGATTCCGCGAAGCTCGCGCTGCTGTTCATTGGCGTCATGTTCTTCCTCCTGACGCTTGTCCTCGACAACACGCTGGCCGTCCCGAAAGAATTCATCGAGGCGTCCCTCACGATGGGCGCATCCCGCCAGGAGGTCGTCACCAAGGTCGTCGTTCCCGCCGCCATGCCCGCGATCTTCGACTCCATGCGCAACATGATCGCTGTGGGTTGGACCTATCTCGTCATCGCAGAGATCGTCGGCGCGCAGGACGGCATCGGCGCCGTGATGATGCGCGCGGGCAGGTTCCTGAATGTCGACGTGATCATGGCCGCGATTTTGACGATCGGCATTCTAGGCGTGGTGACGGACCTTCTGTTCAGGGGCGCCCAACGCTTCCTGTTCCCCTGGAGCATCGAGCGGAGATAAGTCCCATGCAAACAATCGCTGCAACACGCCCGGTGAACAGTGCAGTTAGCGAAGCCACGGCTGTACCGCTCCGCATATCCAACGTGAGCAAGACCTACCTCAAGGGCACGTTCAAGTCCTTGGACAATGTGTCGTTCGATCTCCACGCCAACGAGATCACAGCGTTCGTCGGCCCTTCCGGTTGTGGCAAGACGACAATGCTGCGGATCATCGCCGGCCTGGAGTATCCATCCAACGGCAGCGTTGAGGTCTTTGGAAAGCCCGTCCGTGGCCCCGGTCCGGACCGCGGTATGATATTCCAGGCCTACACGTCGTTCCCGTGGCTCAGCGCCATGAAGAACGTCGAATACGGCATGCGCGTGCTCGGCGTTCCCAAGGCGGAGCGGCAGGACAGGGCGAACGAATTCCTAAAGCTTGTGCATCTCGAACGCTTCGCCAACGCGTATCCGAAAAGCATGTCGGGCGGCATGAAGCAGCGTGTGGCGCTTGCGAGAACGCTGGCGCAGAACCCGAACATTCTCCTGATGGACGAGCCGTTCGGCGCCCTCGACGCGCAGGTCCGCTGGGAGATGCAGGAGCTCATGATCGAACTGATCGAGCGCGAGCAGAAGACGGTCGTCGCCATCACGCACGACATCGAAGAGGCGATCTATCTCGCCGACCGGATCATCTTCTTCACGCGCCAGCCCGGCCAGGTCAAAGCGGACATCTCCCTCGATTTCAAGATGGGCAAGAGGTACCGGCAGAAGGAGGACCTGATTGCATTGCCGGGGTACGGCGAACTCGAGCGCAGGCTCTTCGCCATGATGCGCGAAGAGATCAAGCGGACTGACTGACGGGACGGATCAAATCTAGAAAAAGACTTTGGGGAGAAAACGATCATGCGCAAGATATTGATGGCGCTGCTTCTGACGTGCTCCGTTCAAGCTGGATCGACAGCCGCGCTGGCCGCCGAGAAGGTCTCTGTCGCAATCATCTCGTTTTCGCCGTACGCCGCCTGGTACATCGCCAAGGAGAAGGGCCTCTATAAGGATCTCGATATCGACATCAAGATCATCGAGGGGCTCTCCGAAAAGAATGCCGCGCTGGCGAGTGGCCAGGTCCAGTGCATCAATAATACCGTCGACACGCTCGTTCTCGCGCGCGCAGGTGACCTTCCCATCAAGGTCGTAGCGTACTCGAACATGTCCTACGGCCTCGACAAGATGGTCGTCACCGAGGGCATCAACTCGGTGAAGGATTTCAAGGGCAAGAAGTACGGCGCCGATTACGGCTTCCTCAATCACATGTGGATGCTGATGACGTTGCGCCGTGAGGGAATGAGCTTCACCGACGCGACCCAGGTCTCCATGCTTCCCCAGGAGAGTGCGGCCGCCTTCGCCAGCGGCGGGCTCGACATCGACGTCAACTACGATCCGTTCGTCGCCCAGTCTCAGAAGCTTGCTGGCGCCAAGGTGCTCAAGACGAGCCTGACCGACCGGACATGGGAGCGTGGGCTGATTTCGGACGGCATCGGCTGCAATGAGAAATGGCTGAAGGAGAAGCCGGCTGTGGCGAAGGAGCTGCTGCGCGGGTGGTTCGAGGCCGTGAACTGGTGGAAGGAAAATCCGGAAGAAGGCAATGCGATCGTCGCCAAGGGACTCGGCTGGCCTGTTTCGGACGTGAAGCTCAATCAGAACGGCGCGATCCAGCTCAATCTCAGCCAGAACCTCGGCGCATTCGGGGTTGGCGGGAAACCCCTCTGCGAAAGTTTGCCGGACGGTGCGCCTAAGGCCCCTGAGGGCAAGGGATGGGGCGAGGTGTTCGGCGGACCGGATTGTGTTGCGGGTTATGGGCCGGCGACGTGGGACATGTTCAGCGCGGTCTACACCGAAGCGGGGGTCGCACAAAAGAAGGTCTCTGCCAGCGAGGGGCTGGATCCCTCGATCCTGAAAAGCCTCGATGCGGATGGGTTCACGGAGAAATACAACTCCAACAAATGGATCGGACGCCTCGGCCTCGGAGACTAACGCGACGCCTCACAGCGCGTAGAAACGGCAAATCGGAAAGTCAGAGAATGGGAAAGAAGCCAGACGACCACGGCCACGATCACGGCCGCCACATCCACAGGCACCAGCCGCATGGTGTGAAGCGTGAGGACACGCACGGGTCGCGAACGATGGCGAATCTCTCGCGCATCTCGCAGCGCAAGCAGGATGAGGAGGTGCGGCAAGGTCTCGAGTTCGGCCTCGAAGCGGCGGAGTCCGTGATCGACCGCAACATCTCGCTGTTCAGTCGCGGCCATCAGCCCGCGTTCGCCGGCATCAACACCTTCATGAAGGCGCCGTACTGCGAGGACATCCGCAATATCGGCAAGTACGAGGCCGCGTTCGTGGGCGCGCCGTTCGATTCCGCGACCACCTATCGCCCGGGCACGCGCTTCGGGCCGCAGGCGGTGCGCCGCATCTCCGCGCTCTACGACGGCTATTGGTTCGATGGCGGCGTGGACATCTACGAGGAGCTCGACCTGTGCGATGCGGGCGACATCTTCGTCATTCCCGGCAACATCGAGAAGACCTTCGACCAGGTGACGAAGGCCGTCTCGCACATCTACACCTCGGGCGTCTTCCCGATCATCTGCGGCGGCGACCACAGTCTCGGCTTCCCGAACGTGCGCGGTATCGCTCCGCACATCGACGGCAATGTCGGCATCATCCACATCGATCGCCACATCGATATCCAGGAGAAGGATATGGATGAGCGCATGCACACGACGCCGTGGTTCTGGACGACGCACGAGGGCGGCACGCACTCGCACCGCGATCACAGCCACATGCACGACGTGGGATTGCCGAACTGCCATCCGAAGAACCTGGTGCAGATCGGCATTGGCGGCTGGTATGGCAACCGGCCGGGTACGGCGGTCGCCAAGCGCCGCGGCACGAGCGTGCTGACGATGCACGACGTGCAGACGTTCGGTCCGAAGAAGGCGGCCGAGGTCGCGCTCGAGATGGCGTGGGAAGGCTGCAAGGCCGTCTACCTGTCGTTCGACATCGACTCGATCGATCCCGGCTTTGCGCCGGGCACCGGCTCGCCCGAGCCGGGCGGTCTTCTCCCGCGGGAAGCTTTCGAGATGATCCATACGATCGCCAAGGAAGGCCTGTGCGGCATGGAGGTCGTCGAGGTCTCTCCGCCCTACGACGTCAACGACAACACGGCGCAGCTTGCCTGCCGCGTCGTGCTCGACGTGGTCGGCACGCTCGTCGCCGAGGGACATCTCGGTCATCGCAACAAGGTCATGAAGTGAGACGCACCATGCTCCATCGTTCTTTGATTAAGCCAGCGCTCGCTGGGTTTTTGATCGCCCTGACGTCGGGACAGGCGTCGGCCCACGTCGGGCACGGCGAGGTCGAAGGGCTCATGCACGGGTTCCTTCACCCGATTGGCGGGCTCGACCACATGCTGGCCATGGTTGCGGTCGGACTGCTTGCGGCCCTTCTCGGCGGACGCGCCCTCTGGATGGTTCCGGCGGCGTTCCTGGCGATGATGGCTGCGGGTGCAGGACTGGCGATGGCGGGCTTCGCGCTGCCGTTCGTCGAACTCGGCATTTCGGCGTCGGTCGTCGCGCTCGGCGTGGCGGTCGCGTTCCAGCTTCCATTGCCGGTCATCGCCGCCATGGGCATCGCCGGCTTCTTCGCGGTGTTTCACGGGGCTGCGCACGGGGCAGAGATGCCAGTCGATGCGTCGGGCGCGAGCTATGCCGCGGGCTTCCTCGCCGCGACCGCGCTGCTGCATCTCGCGGGCATTGGGGTCGGGGTGGCGTTGAGCCGCCTGGTGTCGAACCGTGATGCGATGAGACTGGCCGGTGGCGCAATCGCTGTCGCGGGGCTTTATCTCGCCGTGTAGTGCGGAGACTTTTCTTGGCCGGCACCGAGTATACGCTCGATGCCGAGCTGACCCCGTGGCAGACGTTGGAATGAGATCATTGTGCGCGTAGCGTTGGTGGACACCGGCTCATTGAATTCGTGAGGTTGCCGACGGCCGCGCCCCGTCTTGAGCTGCACCACTCGCCGGCGCCGGGTTAAATGCGGACCGGCGAATTTCACCCACGCGCCGTCCCGTTCGTTTCCGGATGAGCAGTCGAAGCGTCACGCTGTCCGTGTAGCCGACCTGCTCGGCAATGTCGGCGATGGCGAAATTCGTCATTTCGATGAGATAGACCGCCCGTTCGATCCGAAGGTCCTGAACGAACTCCATCGGAGATTTCCCGACGGTCTGCTTGACCCTGCGGGCGAGGGTTCTGGTGCTTGTCCCGATGGCGTCGGCCGCGGATTTGACGGAAAAGCCCGAGGCCAGATGCGTCCGAGCCCAGTGCTCGAAGCGTTCGACGACGGCATCGTCGTGTCTGAGCTGGTCGGGGACCGCATAGGCCGGCTGGGACGATCTCGGATCCGTGATGAGGTAACGGGCGGCGAGCGACGACAGGGCAGGGCTGGATCGCCGGATGAGCCATAGCGCGAGGTCGAAGTGCGCCAGCGTTGCGCCGGCGGTGACGACGCCACCCGCATTGACGATCATTTGGCTGTCGTCGAGATGCACGTCGGGGTAGCGCGACTTGAAATAGGTTCCGAGCCACCAACTGGTGGTCGCGGCTTTGCCCGCGAGGAGCCCCGCCTCGGCGAGGATGAATGTGCCGGTGCAGGCCGCGGCAACCGTCGCTCCTTCGGCGTGCCATTTGCGCAGAAGCGTTGCGGCGCGCTGGATGTCGCTGTGGCTGAGGGCATGCCGCAAGGCTTCGGGAGTTTTCACGCCGATGGCCGGGACGACGACCACGTCGGGAGCCGGCAAGAGATCGGCGGCGACAGTGGGTACGGTGAGCCCCGCGGCGGTATGGACGGCCCCGCCGACGCCCACTCGCGTGGCGGCGATCTCAGCGGCGGTAATAGAGCAGGGGTGACGAAGATCGTTGGCGATTGAAAACGTATCCTGGAGCGCGGCCAGGCCCGTATCGAAGACGCCGTCGAGTGCCAGCAAATAGATTCTCATGGCTGAAACGGCATCAATATTGGCGTCTTTCCCAATCGCATTTGGTGGCTCCTTCGATACGTTTCGCTCGTCGTTTCACAAACACGAGGACTTTTCGAATGGCAAAGCTGGGTCTCTATGTTCGTCTTCATCCTAAAGCCGGCCGGGAACAGGAGCTTCAAGACCTGCTCGAAGGTGCGCTAACGCTGGCCATTGAGGAGAAGGAAACGCCAGTGTGGTTCGCATTGCGCTTCGCGGATGGCACGTTCGGCATCTTCGACGCGTTTGACAACCAGGAAGGGCGTAGCGCGCACCTCAATGGCAAGATCGCGGCGGCGCTGATGGCGAACGTCGGCCTGCTGGCTGCCGCTCCCAATATCGAGCAAGTGGATGTGCTGGCGGCCAAGTTGCCTGGCTGACCTACGGCAATCCATCCATCGCACCGCCGAAAAAACCTGAACCCCGGCCAACCAGAAACGGTTGGCCGGGGTTCACGCAGTCCGCCATGCAAGTTCGGGTCGCTGCATAGCGTCGGGAGGAGGAGGTCGGGAGGAGAAGCCGGAAGCAGCCAACACCGGATGGATCGTTGGTCCTGGCTGCTTCCATGATCTGCAAACCGTCGACTACTTGGTCTCGTGGTGAACGGTGTCGATGGTCTTGTCGGCCACGCTCTCCTTGCCCACGTAGGCGCCGCGGAATTTTGCGGCGGGATGCGTGCTCTCGACCCGGCCGTCAGCCGTACCGATCAGCTTCTGGCGGAACGTGCCGTGCTTGTAGGCGGTCTGAACGCGGCCACGTCTACGGAGTTCCGGCACAACGAAATCGATGAAGTCGGTCGTTGTTGCCGGTGTTACAGCGTAGGCGAGATTGAAGCCGTCGATGCCGCCTTCGTCCACCCACCGTTCGAGCTCATCTGCAACTTTCTTCGGACCGCCGACCAGAACGGGGCCGAGGCCGCCGATGCAGCGCTGTTTGATGATCTCGCGAACCGTCCAAGTCGTGTCGCCGCCACCGCCGGTGAGCGACTCGAGCGTGGTGCGAAGGCTGTCGTTTTCGACGGCCTTGAGCGGCTCATCGAGATCGAGCTGCGAGAAGTCGATGCCCGTCCAGCCGCCGTAGAGGGCGAGCATGCCTTCGGGGCTGGCGTACGACAGGTACTCTTCGTATTTGCGCTGGGCGGCTTCATCGGTATCGCCGGTGACGACGGTAAGCAGCATGAAGATCTTGATCGAATCGCGTGAGCGGCCAGCCTTTTCAGCCAGATCGCGGATGTCCTTTGTCATGGTCCTGGCTTGCTCGACGGTCGTCGCGAGCACGAACATGCCCTCGGCGTGCTTCGCAGCGAACGCACGGCCGCGTCCGGATGCGCCGGCCTGGAAGATGACAGGCGAACGCTGCGGCGACGGCTCACACAGATGGAAACCCGGCACCTTGTAGTATTTGCCTTCGTGCTTGATCGGATGAACCTTGCTTCCGTCCGTGAACACGCCGGTCTGCTTGTTGCGGTGAACGGCGCTGTCTTCCCACGAGCCTTCCCAGAGCTTGTACATGACGTCCATGTACTCTTCGGCCATCTCGTAGCGTTCATCGTGGGCGAGCTGCTTGTCCATGCCGACGTTGATGGACGCGCTGTTGAGGTAAGAGGACACGACGTTCCAGGCGACGCGGCCCTTGGTCAGGTGATCGAGCGTCGAGAGACGGCGAGCGAGAAGATAGGGCTGCTCGAAGGTCACGGCCGCGGTGACGCCGAAGCTTACGTGCTTGGTGACGGCGGCCATGGCGGAGATTGAAGCGAAAGGATCGTTGACCGGAACCTGTGCTGCGTCCTTGAGGGCCATTTCGGCAGACTGGCGATAAACGTCATACACGCCGACGACGTCAGCAATGAAGAGCGTGTCGAAGCACCCGCGCTCGAGTTCCATCGCCAAGTTGGTCCAGTAGTCGATATCGTTGTATTTCCAGGCTTGGCTGGACGGATGACGCCAAGTGCCGGCAGCCTGGTGGCTGACGCAGGTCATGTCGAATGCGTTGAGAATGATCCTTGATTTCATAGCGTTCCTCGATTGCTTTTCATTGTTCTCTCAGCTTGGCCCGTCCACACGCTCGCGCATGGAGGGTCACTCTGTGTTTTTGGTTGTTTGCGTGGCTTCAGCCGTCGGAAGCACTCCGTCCGCTCGGCCGTGCGCAATTGGCCGAATGAGTGTGCCGGTGGCCGGGATGATGCCTGAGAAGATGCACTCCTCTTTACACAACTGGCGGTAACGTCTGCTCGCCGTCGGTCCTTCGAATGACACCGATGGGACGCCCCGGCGAGCAACTTGTACCGACCGGTCCACCTAATCAAAAAATCCAGCCTGCGCAAGTCAAACTCGCGATACTGACGATGAATTCGTCTCGATGAGGTCAATACTCCGTTTGCTTCCTGCTGCAGCCCGAATGGCGAAGAAGGTCGCGCGCGGGCAGCGATAATGTGCGTTTTTCTCTAGAAATCGTGATGGATGGGCGCAGGCCCGCGAAAGAAAATTGGCACGTTGCGAACGGGCAGGAAGCCGGCAAGCGCGGAATACGAGTGTGCCTTTTGTGTTTCACACGCTCTCGGGAATCCTCAGCAAAAGCACGAAAAGTCGCTTTCGTGGACCGACCGGTCTATATTGACCTCCGAAGGATTCGCTTGAAGGGGAACGCATGTCACACATAAAAAAATGCGGATTGATTGGTCTTTTTGCTGCTGCATCGGTGGCGTTCGGCGCGAGCGCCGGCTCAGCGGCTGATCTGGGAGGCGCCTGCTGTGCCGACCTTGAAGAGCGGATCGCAGAGTTGGAAAGTTCGGTCGCCAGCAAGGGCAACCGCAAGGTCTCGCTCGTCATTTCGGGCTGGGTGACCGAGCAGGTCGTGAGCTGGGATGACGGGGTCGAATCCAACACCTACGTCACAGGTCTCGGAACCGCCTTCGCAAGCAACGTCAATTTCAAGGGCCAAGCGCAGGTCACCAAGGACGTGTCGGTCGGTTACGTCCTGCATGTTGAGATCATCACCAGCGACGTCTACACGACCAACGCCAGCAACCCGAGGGGCGGCGCGGCCCTCTCTGGAGGCGGCCCGAATTCGTTGCAGGTGCTCTATTCCTATTGGTTCGCTCAAAGTGAGACGTACGGCCGCGTGAGTGTCGGGGTGAACTCGCCGGCGGATGACAGCGCGGTGGTTGCCCTTGACAGTTCGGGCACGCTGCAGGCGGCGTATTGGGTCGCCTACGACGTTTTCGGTTTCAACGTTCGTGGAAACTTCGCTCCCGGCGATTCGCTGATTTGGGGCAACGCATCGTCCTGCCGCGGCTATGGCGGCGGTCCGGGCGATTGCAACGGCGTGCCGCTTAACGTGATCCGCTACGATTCTCCCGTCATCGCCAACTTCTCGGCATCGGCGTCGTGGGGTGCTGATGACAACTGGGCCGTAGCGCTCCGTTACATCAATACCAAGTTTGGCGACATGACCGTGAAGGCGCTCGCCACCTATTCGGAGACGTCGGACGAGGCCCAGGGCGCACCGGTGGGCGGAAATCTCGAATACACCCAGGCGAGCGTCTATCTTCAGCACAATCCGTCAGGCTGGTTCGCGCACGGCGCCTGGGGTCATATCGACCAGAACGTGAACCCGCAGAATAACCCCGCGTCAGATACCTACTACATCAAGAGCGGTATACGCCTGAAGCCGCTCCCGATCGGCGCCACCATCCCCTACGGCGAGTATCTCAAAGCGAAAGATAGTGCGTTTATCGTCAACGACAGTGGAACCCCGGGCGATTCGTCGGACGACGTCGCGCGAGTCGTTAGTGGCTCCGAGGCGACCTTCTGGGGCTTCGGTGTCGCGCAGGAGATCGATGCGGCGGCCATGACGGTGTGGTTGCGCTACCGCGAGCATGAAGTCGATGTGCCGGGCGTTCAAACACGCGACATGTCGACGATCGTGTTCGGCGGCTTCATCAACTTCTAAATCTGCGCGCGTAGCCTGTAATCGAACGATTGGCCCGGACCGCTTGGCTCCGGGCCAATTTTTTTTGCCGCCAACATCCGTATCATTGCAATTCGACACCCGGAAATTGCTTACGTGCGTCCACGAAGCGTCGCTTCCGCGGAACATCTCCGTTGCAAAATTGGGTCTTGCCTCTTGCGCTCTGTGCAATTTCGCCGCATGATGGACCGATCGATACAAAACGTCGGCCGAGACCGGCGAACATGCCCCCGGAGGGAACGTCTATGCTGAGGATGGTGGTCGTTAATGGCAGCCCAGGTGCAGTTTCGCGCACAGGCGTGCTCGTGAACGCCGTTGGCGATGCCATAGCCCGCGTGTTGCCGGTCGAGCGGCACAACATGGCGCTCGCAGAGTCTGCAATCGACTTCATGTGCGGCCTCTCGCGTGACGAAATCACGACGAAGGGCGAATGGATGATGCGCGAAGTCGAACGCGCCGATATTCTCGTGGTGGGAACGCCCGTCTATCGCGCGAGCTACACCGGGGTGTTCAAGCACTTTTTCGATCTTATCGACAAGGATGCGCTGCGCGGGCGGAAAGCGGTTCTTTGCGCCACTGGCGGATCCGCGATGCATGGCCTGATGCTGGAGCATCAACTGCGCTCGCTCATGACCTTCTTCTCGATGCACACCATGCCGACCGCACTGTTCGGTTTGAATGAGGACTTCCAGGACGGCCGCGTCGTGAGCGCCTCAATGCTCGAAAGGGTCGATCGCGTGGCTGGTGAACTTTCGACTTTGATGTCGGAAAGCCGCGTTCTCCTGCACGCATGACGATGGCGCCGTCGGGCGCAGCGCAAGATTTATCGGCCGGTAGCAGATCCGCAAGGAACTTGTTCGCCAATGCCGTGAGCAACACAGATGTCGCATGCGCGGCGTCCAGGCATCCAGATCGTTTATAAGGTGTCGTGATGAAATCCAAATTCGCCAGTCCGATGCGGTTTGCGCATTGGGTTCCGAACGTCAGCGGCGGCCTTGTCGTGAGCAAGCATCCGCAACGGACGGACTGGAGCCTCGACTACAACATCAAACTCGCGAAGATCGCCGAGGAAGTCGGCTTCGATTACGCGCTGACCCAAATCCGGTTCATGGGCAATTATGGCGCTGAATATCAGCACGACTCGCTGATGTTTTCCGCGGCACTGCTGGCCTGCACGGAACGAATTAACATCATCACGGCGATCCTTCCCGGAATTTTTCATCCCGGTGTCATCGCGAAGCACGGCGCAACCGCCGATCAGATCTTCAACGGCCGCTGGTCGATCCATGTCGCGAGCGGCTGGTACCGCAAAGAGTTCGACGCGCTGGGCGTGGAATGGCTCGAGCACGACGAGCGCTATGTGCGTTCGCAGGAGTTCGTCGAGATCCTCCGGGGTGCTTGGACGACCGACAATTTCTCGTACGAAGGCAAGTACTGGAATATCAAGGATTACACGCTCAAGCCGAAACCGCTGGCGCTCCCGGACCGGCCGATGCCGGAGGTGTTCCAGGGCGGAAATTCAGCGGCCGCGCAGCGAATGGCAGGCGCTGTCTCCGATTGGTATTTCATGAACGGCGATACGCTCGATGGCATCAAGCAGCAGATGACGAATGTCACGAAGCGGGCCCAGAGTCACGATCGGCGCGTCAAGTTCGGATTGAATGCTTTCGTCATCGCGCGCGAGACCGAAGCGGAGGCGCAGGCGGAGCTTGAGCGGATCATTGCCGCGGCCGACAACGTGGCCATCTCGGGCTTCAAGGAGAACGTCAAAGAGGCCGGCAAATCCAGCAAGGAGGGCAAGGGCATGTGGGCCAACTCCACCGAGCGGGATCTGGTCCAGTACAACGACGGCTTCAAGACGAAATTGATCGGTACGCCCGAGCAGATCGCAGAGCGAATTCACAAGTTCCGCAAGATGGGCGTCGATCTCATCCTATGCGGTTTTCTGCACTTTCATGAAGAAACGCGCTTTTTCGGCGAGCGGGTCATTCCGTTGGTCCGGGAGCTTGAGCGGGCCGATCCGCCAAAGAGACTGGAAGTATCCCTGCAGTGATCCGTCGGCAATAGCCTCCGACCGGGAAAAAAATCATGAACTTCATGCTTACGCATTCCATGTCCGACCAGATGAGCACGACCGAGGAAATCATCGAGGAAGCCCGGGCGGGCCGATGCTTCATCCTTGTCGATGACGAGAACCGGGAGAACGAGGGCGACATCGTCGTTCCCGCCCAGTTCGCGACTCCAGGTGTCGTCAACTTCATGGCGAAACACGCGCGCGGCCTGATCTGCCTGGCGTTGACCACTCAGCGCGTCAACCAGCTCAAGCTCAGTGCAATGGCGCAGTCCGAGATCGGCGGGCTGCAAACGGCTTTCACGCTCTCCATCGAAGCCAAGACGGGCGTGACCACCGGAATTTCATCGGCAGATCGTGCGCGAACGATTTCGGTCGCGATCAATCCCGAATGCCGTGCGAGCGACATTGTTACGCCGGGGCACATCTTTCCGCTTATTGCCCGCGATGGCGGCACGCTTATGCGGGCAGGACACACGGAAGCGGCCGTCGACGTTTCTCGCATAGCCGGTCTCAACCCCGCCGGCGTCATTTGCGAGATTATGAACGACGACGGCACGATGGCGCGCCTGCCGGATCTTCAGAAATTTGCTCAGTTTCACGGGATGAAGCTCGGCACGATCGCCGATTTGATCGCCTACCGGTTGCGGACCGAGCGTCTCATCACACTCGTCGCGTCATCGGGAATTCATCACCCGAGCTTCGGCGAATGGCGGTTGCTCATCTACGCCGACACGGTCGAGGGCGCGGAGCACATCGTCCTCGTCAAGGGCGACATGAGCAAACCGGGTCCGACGCTGGTCCGCATGCACCGGTCCGACCTGGTCGGTGACATGATTCTCGCCCGCGAAGGCGAGGGCGTCCACGGGGCAATGCATAAAATCACACGCCGTGGACGTGGTGCCATCGTTCTCATCAACGATGGCCGGCCCGGTTCGCTGTCTGCGCGGATCCGGAACGGAAGCCCGCACGCGCGTCCCGACCCGCAACTTCGCGACTACGGGATCGGTGCCCAGATCCTGCTCGATATCGGCGTTCGCGACATGGTCATGCTTTCCAATCGCGAACAGACGCTGGTTGGTATCGAAGGCTATGGGCTGAACGTGGTCGGCCAAGAAACCATCTAGGTTTGGAAGATCTAATGGCTGCGCGTTTCGCAGCATGGAGGAGTGCTCATTAAATGAATACCTGCCCGATCAAATCCGCTGCTGCACCTTCCGGCCCTGTCGACGCGGAAGCATTCCGCGCAGTCATGCGGCAGCTCGCCGGCTCCGTGACCGTGATCACCACGGAAAGCGACGGCCAACTTCACGGTTTCACGGCGACCGCCGTGTGCAGCGTGTGCGCGACGCCGCCGACGATCCTGATCGTGGTCAACAAGTCTGCCCGCACGCATCCCCATATCGATCGCCGGGGCGTTTTTGCAGTGAACATTCTCGCCGCCAATCAAAAGGGCATCGCGGAGCACTTCGCCACCAAGGGCGACGACCAGTTCAGCCTCGTCGATTACACGCTCAGCACGAGAGGCGTTCCGCTCATCAACGATGCGGCTGCCCATCTCGAATGCGAAATCGAGAGCAGAGTAGAAGTCGCGACCCACACGATCTTTGTCGGACGCGTGATCGGCACCGATGCCGAATGCACCGCGCCGCTGATCTATCACGATGCGCGCTACGGCCAGGTTGCGCATCTCTAATTGAAGCACGAGTTTGTTTCCGGGGCGTAAGTCGACGCAAGTCGGACACGCCGCTGCCGATCATGCTCTGCGGCCGGAAGTCTCATTGGGAGGGGATGACTATGGATTGGCGGTCTAGGCTTTCGGCGAGCAGCCGATGGGTCGAAGGCGTCGTCGTTCACGGCGACAAGCGCGGACGCTTGTTGGGATTCCCAACGGCAAATATCGTGCTTGACGCGAGCGCAAGCGTGTCCTTCGGCGTCTATGCGGTGCGCGTTCACGTCAATGGGCGCATTGAGAACGGTGTGGCGTGCTATGGCACGCGTCCTCAGTTCGACGATGGTGCTCCACGTTTGGAAGTTCACATTCTGGATTTCGACGAGGATATTTACGGCGCGCACTTGGTGGTGGAACTCGTCGCGTTCCAGCGCGCTGAAACAACATTCGCCGATGTTCAAGCTCTCATGGACCAGATGTCGTGCGACTGTGATGACGCGCGGGCGGTGTTGGGTCGCAAATATCGGGACGAGAAGACTGAAGCGCGCGATCAGGCCGCGATGACGCCGGCGTGGTGACGGTCTCTTGATGCGCCTCAAGCGCGGTGCGGATTGTCTTTGATCCTCGGGCAATTGCGCACTGCCGGCGATGATCCCGGATCCACTCGGTGTGGCCAGACTTCGCGCTCGATTCATTAAAACCGCTCGTCAGACCGAACGAAATGGCGTCAGGCTTTTGACTCGATATGTACCGACTGATACATACAATAACGAACTCGGTGGACGGTCGCTCGAAATTGGGAGAATGCGGTGTCGGAGGATAGCAAAGGTGCGATAGCGCTTGGGATCGATCCCGATGAGCCTTGCCCCTGTCAGGAGGGGATGCGTCCGGACGTGGATCTTGGCCGCCGAAAGCTGCTGTTTTCCGCAGTCGCAGCGACTGCCGCCGGAGCCGTCATGGCCCGCCCGGCGTCGGCTGACAAAAAGGACGTGCCGCCGGGAGCGACGCACTACGATGTCGCGGAAGATCCGACCAAGGAGCCCGGACGGGGCGTCCACGAGGACAAGGGTTATGGAACCCGCTCCCAGTTCGAGACTGAGGTGCGAACGAAGGCCGACAACGCCAGCGACGTAACGTCTTGGACGTTCACGCCGCTGGCCGCGACACTCGGCAATCTCACACCCTCGGGCCTTCACTTCGAACGCCACCATGGCGGCATTCCGACGATCGATCCCGCGCGCCATCAGCTCTACCTGCATGGGCTGGTCGACGTTCCCAAGAAGTTCACGGTCGCGGAACTGAAGCGTCTGCCTTCGATCACGCGAAAGTATTTCATCGAGTGCTCGGGCAACACGCTGGGCGAGTGGGCCAAGCCGACCGGCAAGAAAGTGGAGACCACTCATGGTCTGCTCAGCACATCTGAATGGACCGGCGTTCCTTTTGCCACGCTCGCGCGAGCCGTCGGCCTGAAGGAGACTGCCGCGTGGGTGCTTGCCGAAGGTTCCGACGCCGCGGTGATGACGCGCAGCATTCCGATGGAAAAGATGCTGTCGGACGCGCTCATCGTTTACGGCCAGAATGGCGAAGCGCTCCGGCCCGAGCAGGGTTATCCCCTGCGTCTCGTGCTTCCTGGCTACGAAGGAAATACTCAGATCAAGTGGCTGCGGAGGCTGCAGGTCAGCGACCGCCCGTTCATGACGCGGGAAGAGACGTCCACCTATACGGACCTTATGAAGGACGGCCGTGCGAAGCTCTATACGCTCGCAATGGACGCGAAGTCCGTCATCACGTTTCCGTCCGGCGACATGCTGCTGCCGAAGCCGGGCGAGTATTTGATCGGCGGATTTGCGTGGACAGGCCGCGGACGCGTGCAAGCCGTCGACATATCGCTCGATGGCGGCCGCACGTGGGCACCGGCCAGGATCGACAACGTGGCCGAGCCGATGTGCACCGTGCGCTTCAGCTATCCTTGGATCTGGGACGGCAGGCCTGCCGTCCTGCAAAGCCGCTGCATCGACGAGACGGGATACGTCCAGCCGACGCGGGCGGAGCTGCTGCCGCTGCGCGGTTTGAACGCGGTCTATCACTATAACGCGATCCAAAGCTGGGCCGTGGCTGCCGACGGGAGTGTCACCAATGTCCATGTGTAAGGCGATCGCCGCAGCACTTGTTCTTTGTGCGTCGGCCGCCGCGTCGCAGGCGGGCGAGCAGACATCAGGCGTCGGCACGCCGGTGAGTGCGGAAGAACTCGCGAAGTTCTTTGCGATCCAGCCGGGCGGCATCGGCCTTCCGGCCGGCAAGGGGACTGTGTCCGAGGGCCGGCAGACGTACGCCGACAGATGCGCTGCCTGCCACGGTGAGGAGCTGGAGGGCATCAAGGAAATGGCGGGCCCCGCCCTGGCTGGCGGCCGCGGATCTCTTGCAACAGACAAGCCCCTGAAAACGGTCGAAAGCTACTGGCCCCAGGCGAGCACGCTTTACGATTATATCTGGCGGGCCATGCCGTTCGATCAGCCGGGGTCGCTGACCGCCGACGAGGTCTACGGGCTCGTGGCCTACATCCTGTCCGAAGGAAAGGTGACGACGGGCGATAAGCCGATGGATGCAGATGCGCTGTCCAAAGTCGTGATGCCGAACGCAAATGGCTTCTATGTCTCGTCAGGTCCCGATCTCCAAATCTACAAGGCGCATGCCGCGCCCGCAGAGAAGAGGATGGAAAAATGACACTCGCGTTAGTGAGAGATGGGTTCGAAGGTTCGCGCATCAGAGCAGCCAGGCCCGGTGGGATCATGGAGCGCACGATTGCCACGATGATTCCTATCGCGCATCAGGGACGGGAGGTGTCATTCGAGGCGGTTGCTTACAAGGGCGAGGAGGAAACGGATCAACTCCTGGTGCTTGTCAATCGGCAAGGTCACGGTCGCCCGACCGCGACGCCGCTCGTGCGGCTTCATTCCGGCTGCGTGACCGGGGACATCTTCCATTCACTCCGCTGCGACTGTCACGCGCAGCTGCAACTGGCGCTTACGAAAGTCTGCGAAGCTCCACTCGGTGTGATCGTTTACTTGCCCTACCACGAGGGCCGCGGAATCGGCCTGTTCCGGAAGATGGAGGCGTACGCCCTGCAGGACAGCGGCGCCGATACGGTCGACGCCAATGTCGACCTCGGCATGCCGATCGACGCGCGCGACTACAGCCTCGCCGCTCACGCGCTCGCCGATCTGGGATTGCGCGAGGTGCGGTTGCTGACGAACAACCCCGCGAAAATGCGGGCGCTGATGGAAAACGGCATACGCGTCACCGAGACAGTTCCCTTGGTCACCGAGCCGAACCGCCACAATGCGCGCTATATGAAAACGAAGCGCTTGCGCATGGACCACACGTTCTAGTGCCGTGGGTTCCGTAGGGGGCGTCGCCTATGCGCTCTCGTCCTGCATGACCGGTGCGCCGGCCGTCAGATCGCTATTTGCGAGGTTTCAATTCCGCAATGGCGACAGTCATTTCCGCGAACACGTCGGCGATGTCATTGGATGACCGCTTGCCGCCCGGCTTCAGCCAAAGGAAGCTGTAGAAGTACATTCCCAGGATGCCCTTGATCGCCACTGTGTCCAGGCTCCGGAAAACCTTCTTCCGTTCGCCGTCGCGGAGCGTTGCCTCCCAGATGTCCTGATAGGACTGATGCAGCTCCGATACGACCTTGTGGCGATGCCCCGTCAGGCAATCGGCCTCCCGGAAACACACCGTCATCTCGTGCAAGTTTGCGAAAATCGTACTCATGAGCTGGCGGCTCAGAATGTAGATTCGCTTGGCGGGATCCGGCTCGTTTTCAAGTGCCTCGCGTCCGCTCACGACGAGATTTTCGATGTAGCGCACGACGATGCTGAACAGCAAATCCTCCTTGCTGCTGATGTGATAGTAGAGCGCGCCGCGGCCGAGCTTCACGGCCTCGCCGATTTCAGCCACGCCGACCGCCCGATAGCCGCGTGTCGCGAACAGCTCGGCAGCGATTTTCTTGATCCGCTCGTACTGCGGGACCGTGGGAACGATGTCATTAGCGTGAGCGTCGCCGTTCGGATCCCCAGCCGTCCAACGTTCGTATGGACTGTTCGGTACACGAGTGCTACTGTCGGCGGGCTCACGCTTGCGGCCCTGCTTCGATGGCGGCTTTACGACTGAGCGCGGCAAGGATTGCCTCTCGATGTTTTGACGCCTGCATCAAAGGCATCGGGTTGGAAGGCGCGGTATCTAGACCACGGCAGAAATCGAACGGTGCTGCAATTGAAGGTCACATACCACAACGCAGAACTTTGTAGCGCGGTTTCACGCCGAGTAACCGCGGGCGCATTCGCCGTTTCGGCGGAGGTTCCGCTCCCACTAAAAAACAACGATGGCCTCTTTAGTCTGCATGCGCCGATCTTAGGCCATGGCGGCCCGAGCAGCCACAAAAATCAATCAAAAACACGTTGCTGGCGAGAAGAGAAATGAACATTGAGTCGACCTGTGCCTGGGCAACAACGATCAAAGGCAAACCTGCCGTCGGAGCACACGCGCGCCGGTCGCGCCGAACGTCCGCCGAGGATATCCGCCGTTTCTCGGAGCTGACCGGCGACTACAATCCGCTTCACTACGACGCGGAGTTGGCTGAAACGTCCGTGTTCGGAAAAATCATTGTTCAGGGCGGTGTCACGTCCGGGCTGCTCAACGCGATCGTCGCCGAAGATCTGCCGGGGCCCGGCACGGTCTTTCTTGGCGTGAATTGGCGTTTCCTGCGTGCCGTTGGCGTGGATGAAACGATCACCGCTGAAGTGAAGGTGACTTCTGTGCGTGACGACAAGCCGATCTGTGAGCTCGAGACGACGATCTTCGATGAAAATGGAAACGCATGCCTGACCGGTTCGGCGACCGTTTACGTGACGCCGCTGCAGAAACGAGCCGTGGCGCACGACGCCGGCAACGCCGTGAGGGAGCAAGCGAAGTGAACTCCCAAGTGATGGTTCACGATCTTGCCGTGGGGCGCTGGCGCATTCTGGGCCTGCTCTCCTTCGCGATCGTTCTCTCGATGACCACGTGGTTTTCCGCAACCGCGATCGTATCGGAGCTCCGCGCCGTTTGGCAGATGGATCCCGCCAGCGCGACATGGCTGACCAATTCGGTGCAGATCGGCTTTGTCGTCGGCGCGCTGGGCGCGAGCCTTTTCAATCTTCCCGATGTGCTGTCTGCCCGAACGCTGATGGCGTCGTCGGCATTGGTCGCGGCGTCCGCAAACCTGGCGCTGCTTGTGGCGCCGGACGCCAACACGGCGATCGCGCTCAGGTTTATAACCGGCGTTGCGCTCGCCGGCATTTATCCCCCGGCGCTCAAGCTGATCTCGACCTGGTTCGTCAAGGGGCGCGGCCTAGCGCTCGGATGCATCATCGGCGCGCTCACGCTCGGCTCGGCGTTTCCGCATCTTTTGCGTGCGGTCATGACCACTTTGAACTGGCACGTGGTGGTCGCCGCGACATCGGCCATGACGCTGATCGGCGCAGCCCTGATGCTGAAATTTGCCGTCGAGGGCCCCTTTGCCTATGCGAAGGCGACGTTCGATCCGCGGCAGATTGGAAGAGTGCTTCGAAACAAGCCGGTCATGCTGGCGAACGTCGGTTACTTCGGCCACATGTGGGAACTCTACGCAATGTGGGGCTGGTTCCTCGCATTCGCCACGGCCGCCTTCAAGCTGCGCGACATGGACGCGGCGACGGCGTCGCTCGTGACGTTTGTCGTGATCGCGGCGGGTGTCGTCGGCTGCGTCCTGGGAGGGGTCGTTGCCGACCGGATCGGACGAACGGCGACCACCTCCATCATGATGACGGTTTCGGGTCTCTGCGCGCTCGCGATCGGCTTCACGTTCTCGGCGCCGCTCTGGATTTTCCTGCTGGTTTCGATCATCTGGGGCGTGTCGGTCGTCGGCGATTCCGCGCAGTTTTCGGCCATCGTGACGGAAGTCGGCGAGCCGTCGTTCGTCGGCACGAGTCTCGCGCTGCAATTGGGACTCGGCTTTGCCCTAACGGTTGTCGCGATCCGGGCAGTTCCGATGTTCGAGACCTACATGGGGGGCTGGCAGTGGTCCTTTATCATCCTGGCGCCTGGGCCTCTGATCGGAACCATCGCCATGCTGATGTTGCGGCGCCTACCCGAGGCGACGAAAATCGCGCAAGGCAAGAGGTAGCGTCTCGGCCCGGTGCCGCACGGGCTGATCGCACGTGTGAGGCAATCGCCGCGCCTCGCCTCGCCAAATCATCGAATTGTTCTCCTTCAACGACACGCTCTGGCGGCGTGGTGGCCGACATTGCGCGCCATGCAGCGTCCCGCTAGGGCCGGCTGCCGACGTGCGCGTAGCTGCTCATAAACAACGGCCCGCCGCGTTTTGTCGGAATCCTCCGTAAAGGGACTTGCTCAGTCCGTAAAAATAATATCACTATGTACCGTCCGATACAAAAGTGTCTGGCGACGCAATTGCCGTGCTCCGTTGACTTTCGACAACGGTTGGCAACAAGGCGGTTGCGGCATCAAAATGATAAGAAGAAGGGGGAGACAAAATGACAGCAGAGGTCGCGCCATTCGGGCCCGGTGAGGTCGCAGCGCCATTCCGGCCCGGCGAAGCCGCCAAGGGGTTCTTCTGGATCTACGGACTTTCAATACTTTCCTGCTTTTTGGTCAATCATTGGGTCATGTCGCACCCAATTGGGCCGTGGCAGGGCGAAGACATAGCCAAGTCATTCTGGCTTGATAACGTAAGCTGGCAAATCTTCTCGGCCTGGTGGGCCTGCTTTTTTGTAGTGTGCGGCTTCTGGCCGTTTAATGGCATAGAAAACAAGACGTTACGCGGCATCGTCGTTGTTGCCGTTTCGTGGGTCCTGGGATGGTGGAGCGCAAAGCTCATCTTCCTGGTCGGTCCAGGCGTGGACGGAATTTTCCCATTGGTGGGCACGACGTGGTTTTTGCTGGCGTTCTTTTGTTTTGCCGGCGGCAATTTTCTCGTGTCGAAACTGCCGCCCGCCCGGCAGTTTCTCGTGCATCTGCTGCTCTTCGCCGGAATGACCTATCTCATCACGCATTCGGCCGTGAAATGGGTGCCCGCGTGGTGGTTTCCGTTCTTGCTCGTCGGTCTTGCGACCGGAACGCTGCCCTATCTGACGCGCGGCATTCCCCAGCCCGGCAAGGCTGTCCTCATTATGTCGATACTCTTTGCAGCCGCAGCGCTTTGCTTCCAGATTTCTGGCGTTGCGGGGCTCTGGGATTTTGACAAATCGCCGATCTCATCCTTCTGGTCGATGGGGCACTTTACGGAAGATTCTTTCTGGCTCCTCGTCTTCTTCACGGCGACTTCGATCAACTATGCGATGCCGATCATCACGCACAACTGGCCGTTTTCGCGCATCGCCATGCCGTGGGGCGGGCTTCTGGCGTGCCTGTTCTATCTTGTTCTCGACGTGATCGTGGCGAGCTTGCTCGTCAAGCTCATCGGACCCGTGTTCGGAAGCATGGAAGAGCTTCTGACTTACGCCTACATGGGCGTGAACTGGTCGCTTGTTATTCCGCTCGTCTTTGGAATTGGACTTTCTGAACCGTACCTTTGGGCGGGCCAGAAGACTCCGGGAGAGTGGGACGACGTTGCGTGAGTGTTCCTCCGCTCATGCCACGCTGACGGACGCCCGGTGCAGCACTCACCGGGCGTTCGCTTTTCCGAGTTACGCGATAGTCGCCGGTCGGGCAACGGAGCGGCAGACCTGCATTCACCATGGAGCTGGATACGGTGATGCAAGGCTTGCCGGGAGGGACTACCTCGCCTCGCCGGCATTTTCGCAGGCCTCGCGCAGGATGAAGGGCGCGCCGGCCAGAAACGCGCGTACGTCGTCTTCGATGATCTGCGATTGGTCGCGGTGGGTGCGAACGCCGTAGATGAACTTGCGGATGCCGAGATAGAAGATCATGCCGTGGAGCGCCCAAAAGGCCTCCTCTTCCCGGGCCGTGATCGGTACGGATGCGAGCGTGGGCAGGCCGAGGGTGGCGCGCAGCTCCCCGCATGCGGGCCGGATCATCTGCGTGCGGATGAGCGACACGTACCTGTCGGTCATCGGGTGGCCCTTCAAGCCCGCGAACATAAAGATGCGCATCCATTGGGCATCGAATATACGCTCCGCGTATTCCCGATAGAAGCGGATCAACCGATCCTCGAGGCGTTGCGTGCGGTCGGCAATCAATGCTTTCCAGCCCGGGTCCCATCGGGACACGAAGACGTGTTCGTACACACGCTCGATGAGCGCTTCCTTGCTCGGGAAATAGCGGAAGATCGCGGAGTGGGTGATCCCCATCGTTTTGGCGAGCTGGCGCGTTTGCCCCTCAAATCCATATTCGGCGAAGAATGCCGCCGCCGCTTCCACGATCTGCCGCTCGCGTTCTGCGGCGGGGAGATGCCGTCGGGTTTGCTCCGGATGGGATGGCCCGGCCTTCCGCGTCATTTGTGACCGATTGGTCATTTGTCGTTGACTCCCCCGAGGCCCCCACCTAACTTTGTGACCACGTGGTCACAACATAGCGAGACCGGCCGCCGTTGTCGACGGTTACGGAACGCGACAAAGGAGAGAGTGATGACAACCGAAATTCGCGCGTTCGCGGCCAAGTGGGACCAGCTGTTTAGCGCCGGCGACGTCGCAAATCTGGAAGGTCTCTATGCGTCCGAGGCAAGCGTCGTTCCTGCCGGCGGCGCGCCTGCAAAGGGCCCGAGCGAGATCGGCAAGTTTTTTGCCGACATCAGATCCAAGGGACTTACCCGGCATGAGATCGCGGTTCAATCGGTGATCGAGCGCGGAGATACGGCGGTCGTGACCGGCACGTGGAGCCTTAGCGGCGTCGATGGCAGCGGCGCGGAACAGAAGTTTGGCGGCAACTGGGTCAACGTTCTCGGCCGGGCTGGCGATAGCTGGAAAATTCTGCTTCACACGTGGAACTGACGCTAGACTAGCTTCGACAGCGCCTCGTCCAGGAGTACGCCGGTGTCAAATTTTCGGCTCACACGCCGCGAAGCCATTGCTGCATCGGCCGCGGCTGGCGGCGCCCTTTTATGGCCCGGTGCACTGGCGGCGGGCGACGCATTCGCGATGGAGACTCATATGCCCCTGATCCGTGTCGATCTTTATGAAGGCCGCAGCGACGAGGAACTGACCAAGCTGCTCGATACGATGCACGCCGTCATGGTCGAGGCGTTCGAGGTTCCGGTGCGAGATCGCTACCAGATCGTCACCGAGCACCGTCCTTCGCGCATGATCATGGAAGATACCGGGCTCAACATCCCGCGTACGAAGTCGTTCGTCATGATCCAGGTCACGACACGGCCGCGTACGCGCGAGATGAAGGAAAAGTTCTACCGCCGTATGGCGGAGGAGCTCGAAAAAGTTTGCGGCGTCAAGGCGAGCGATGTGATGATGAACTTTGTCACGTGCACCGATGACGACTGGTCGTTCGGATATGGCCGGGCGCAGTTCCTGACCAAGGAGCTTTAAGGGCCTTCAGGTCTTGGCGCGATAGCCGACGCCGCGCACCGTTTCGATACGGTCGCGGCCGATCTTGGCGCGCAGATGGTGGATGTGCACCTCGACGGCGTTGCTTTCGATCTCTTCCTGCCAGCCGTAGAGCGATGTTTCGAGATCGCCTTTCGAATGGATGATGCCGGGGCGCTCAACGAGCGCGAGCAGGATCGCGAATTCGCGGCGCGACAGGTTCAAGACCTGACCGCTCTTGGTGGCGGACCGCCGCTCGGCATCGAGTTCGATATCGTGCCAGACGATGACGGGTGTTGCGCGGCCCACGGCGCGGCGGCGGAGTGCGCGCAGCCGCGCAGCCACCTCGTCGAGGTCGAACGGCTTGCCCAGGTAGTCGTCGGCGCCATCGTCGAGGCCACGGATCCGGTCGGCGACCGAGTCGCGCGCGGTGAGCAGAAGCACCGGAACTGTGTCGTTGCGCTGGCGCAGCTCGCGAAGCACATCAAACCCCGAGCCGTCCGGCAGCATGACGTCCAGCACGACGCCGTCGAATGTGGTGGTGGCGAGCGCTGCAAGCGCGTCGGCGCAGGTGCCCACGGCATCGGCGGAAATGCCGTGAATGCCGAGGCCCACCGTGAGGCCGTTCTGGAGGACGGCATCGTCCTCAACCACAAGAACGCGCATTGCGTGAACCCCTTCGACGTGCGATTGGCGGAAGCGTAGCCCGGTTTTGTCGCATTAATCCACTGCCGAGCCGCTTAAGCTTGCCTTAAGGTCGCGGCTGTCCTCTCCGTAGGTCAGACTCGCGCGCGGCGCGAAATGGGTCCTGTCATGAACTCTATCAGTGCGCGGCTGTTCACGCTCATCCTGCTTGCGACGACGCTTGTCTGGTCGCTCGGCATGGCGTGGATCTATTCCGGCAGCAAGAAGGAGCTGGAACGCGTGCTCGATGCGCGCCTCGAAGAGGCGACGCGGATGGTGAATTCGCTCATCGACAGCGCCGACTTCAATGTGACGAATGGCGTCTCCGGTGTGCGCGTGCCCAGCCGGTCCACCGCTCCGCTGTCCGGCGTTACGGATTTCAAGCTGGCCTGCCAGGTGTGGTCGATCGATGGGCGGCTGGTCGGAAAGTCGAGCGCGGCGCCAACCACCCAGCTCACGCAGTCGAACAGCGGATTTTCCAACCAGGACATCAACGGCACGCATTGGCGCGTCTATGCGCGCGAGGATCGCGAGCGGGGCGTGCGCGTTCTCATGGGCGACAACATCGCCCATCGCGAGCGGCTGGTGCGGGAGCTGATCTGGGGACTGGCGGGGCCCGGCATCGTCGTTCTCGCCGTGCTCAGCGGGCTGATCTGGGTCGCCATCCGCCAGGGGTTGGCGCCGCTGAGCCGGCTGACGCATATCGTGGAAAAACGCAGCGGCGACGAATTGGATCCGATCGAGATCGGCTCGACGGCGAACGAGATCCGGCCTGTCGTCGATGCGCTCAACGGGCTCTTGGAAAAAGTCATCGTTGCGCGCGAGCATGAGCGCAGCGTCACGGCGTTCGCGGCCCACGAGCTGCGCACGCCGCTCGCTGGCCTCCGCACGCAGGTCCAGATTGCACTCGCGACCGCGGATCCGGCCATGCGCGACGCCGCCCTCAAAAACGCGCTCGTCGCGGCCGATCGGACGACGCGAATGGCGCGACAGCTCCTGTCGCTGGCGCAGATCGATGCCGGTGAGGGGAAGGCCCCGCAGGAGTGGATCGACGCGGGCACGCGGCTGCGTGCGATCTGCGATGAGCTGCGCACGAAGGAGAATACCGCGCCCGCGACGGTGGACGACGTTCTCTACGGGTGCCGGATCAGGGTCAATTCGGACGCGTTTCATCTCGCGGCCCGCAATCTGACGGAAAATGCGGTCCAGCATAGTCGCTCGGCCGAACCGGTGCGGTGGACTCTCGTTGCGGCGGAGAATGGCTATGCGCTCGCGCTGGACGACGACGGGCCGGGGATTCCCGACGACGAGATCGGACTGGTGACGAAGCGATTCTTCCGGGGACGGCACAAGAGCGCCGTCGGAAGCGGGCTGGGGCTCTCCATCGTCGAAACGGCGCTCGCCAAGGATGGATTGTCGATGCGCCTGGAAAACAGGCACCCCGCGGGGCTCAGGGCGCACATCCTGATCGATGGGGCCCGGGTCGATCTGCAGGCGCGGTCGCGAGCCGGCAAGGCGCCGGACGGGGCGGTCTCACCGGTGTCGGTTTGACGCGCTACCGCTCATTCCCAGCGAACGCTACCCACCCTTAAGCTTGCCTTAATCTGGACTGTTAGAGGTCGCCTCGAGGGCGGGGTCGATTGGCCGGCCGAGCGGCGATCTCAGGTTGGGGCATCACATGTGGATCGTCAAATACGCGATCAGCCATCGTCACAGCGTAGGCGTGCTCGCGATCCTGCTGTTGCTGGTCGGTGGCCTCATGGGGCGCGGCATGTCCACGGATATCCTGCCGCCCGTCAACATCCCTGCCATCAACGTCATCTGGACGTACCAGGGCCTCAATCCGCAGGAAATGGCGAGCAAGCTGACGTCGTTCAGTGAGCTGGCGGTGATGAACAACGTCGACAACCTGCGCGAGGTGCGCTCCGAGACCATCAACGGAGTCGGCATCGTCCGGATCGCGTTTCAGCCGGGAACGAATGTGACGAGCGCGTTTTCGCAGGTCACGTCCGTCAGCCAGACCATCCTGCGCCGCATGCCGACGGGCACCAACCCGCCGCTGATCGTGCCGTATGTGCCGTCGAGCGTGCCCATCATCCAGCTCGTGCTGGCCTCCGACACGTTGACGGACGGCGCGCTCTACGACTACGCGCGCTTGCAGCTTCGCGCACAGATCCAGTCCATTCGCGGCCTCCGGCTGACGCTCCCTTACGGTGGAGCGTCGCGCCAGGTGATGATCGATCTCAAGCCGGAGGCCCTGCAGGCGTACGGGATTTCGGCCGCCGACATCGCGCGCGCCACGGCGACGCAAAATCTTACGCTGCCGTCTGGTGCGTTGCGGGTCGGGACGCGAGAAATCGCGATCACGACCAACGCCAGCCCGGAGACGGTCGCCAACTTCGCAAATCTGCCCTTGCGCTCGATCGATGGCCGGGTGATCCGCGTGTCGGAAGTCGCAAGCGTGCGGGACGGGCAGGCGGTGCAAAGCAATCTCGCGCGCCTCAACGGCCAGAACGCGGTGATCGTGTCGATCCTCAAGCTCGGCGACGCCTCGACGCTCGATATCATCAGCCAGATCAAGGCGCGCCTGCCGGAGTTGCAGGCGGCCGCGCCCGAAGGCATCACCATCGCGCCGGTGTTCGACCAGTCGGTGTTCGTGACGCGCGCCATCAACAACGTGATGGTCGAAGCGGTGATCGTGGGATTGCTGGTCGCGTTCGTGGTGCTGGTGTTCCTAGGTAGCTGGCGGTCGTCGCTGATCGTGCTGACGTCGATCCCGCTGGCGCTGCTGGCATCGATTGCGGGGCTCGCGGCCACCGGCAACACCTTCAACCTCATGACACTTGGCGGGTTGATGCTGGCCATCGGCATCCTGGTCGACAACGCGCTGGTCGAGATTGAGAACATCAACCGCAATCTCGAAGCCGGGCTGCCGCTCAATCATGCGGTGCTCAAGAGCGCGAGCGAAGTCGCGTTCCCGGAGTTCGTATCGACGCTCGCGATCTGCATCGTGTTCTCGCCGCTGTTTCTTCTGACGGGGACGGCGGCATTCGTGTTCGTGCCTCTAGCCCTTTCTGTCGTGTTCGCGATGGCGGCATCCTACGTCCTGTCGCGCACGCTCGTGCCGACGCTCGCGACGCTGATGCTTTCGGAAGCCTCCCCTCACGGCGCGCCCGGAACGGGTGTCTTCGGACGCTTTGCGGCCGGCGTTGAGGCGCTGCTCAGGTTTCTCGAGCGGTTCGTTGCCGGCATGGCGGCGCTGCTGCTGCGCTGGAAGATCATTCCGCTGGCGGGGCTCGCTTTCGCGTTGGGGCTCGGGGCGATCTCGGCGCGCAACCTCGGCCGCGAGTTCTTTCCGGAAACGGATGCCGGCATGATCCGCATCTACGTCCGGGCGCAGACCGGGCTGCGGCTTGAAGAAACTGCACAGACGTTCGCCGAGGTGCAGCGCGAGATCCGCGGTGTCATCCCGGCCGACGAAGTTGGCTTCATCGCCGAGAACATCGGCAGCCCGGAGCCCATCAATCTTGCGTGGGTGGAAAGCGGCGTGATCGGCTCCTTCGACGGCGAGATCCTCGTGCAGCTCGCCGACAAACACGCGCCGACGGCGCTCTACGTCGCGAAGATCCGCGACATGCTGAAGGCGAAGTTTCCAGGCCTCATCACGTATTTCCGCCCGGCGGACGCCACGGCGCAGACACTCGCGGGATCGGCACAGACGGCCATCGAAGTGCGGCTGATCGGCCGCGACGTGCTCGGCAACTCGGAAATTGCGCGCGATCTCATGGCCCGAATGCGTCAGATCCCCGGCGCGGTCGACGTCGCGCAGCGGCAGGTGCGCGATCTTCCGTCCTATTACCTCGAGATCGACCGCGTGCGCGCGCTGCAGGTCGGCGTGACGCCGCAAGACGCCGCGACGGCGCTGCTCGCGGCGCTGGGCGCATCCGGGACGGTCTCGCCCAACTTCTGGGTCGATCCGGCGCAGGGCGTGTCCTACACGGTGCAGGTGGTGGCGCCGCCCACGCATCTCACGTCGCTCGAGCAGCTTCTCAATACGCCCGTGCGCCCGTCGGCCGGGGGGCAGCCGGTGACGCTCCGCGCGTTCGCGTCGCTGCAGCTCCGGAACATCCCGGCAAACATCGACCGCACGACGCTGCAGCCGACGACCACCATTCTCGCCAACGTTCAGGGACGCGACCTCGGCGGGGTCTATGCGGACGTGTCGGCCGCCGTGGCGGAGTTGAAGCCACGCCTGAAGCCTGCGAACCGCATCGAAATGGCGGGGCAGGCGCAGTCGATGGAGATGGCGTATGCTGAGATGCTGGGCGGGCTGCTGATGGCGGCGGTGTTCGTCTACCTCGTCATGGTGGTGAACTTTCAATCCTGGATGATGCCGCTGATCGCGATGGGTGGGCTACCCGTCGCCATCTCCGGCGCGCTGTTCGCGCTCTACATCACGGGGACGCCGCTCTCGGTGCCGGCGCTGACGGGTCTGATCATGGTCATCGGTGTTTCGACGGCCAACAGCGTGCTCGTGACAAGTTTCGCACGCGACCGGCTGCTGGAGGGTGTCGCGCCGATACCGGCCGCGGTTGATGCGGCTGAGACCCGCTTGCGGCCGGTGCTTATGACCGCGACGGCGATGATCGTCGGAATTTTGCCGATGGCGCTCGGCTTCGGCGAAGGCGGAGAGCAGAATGCTCCGCTTGGGCGTGCGGTCGTCGGCGGGCTTGTCTTCGGCACCTGTGCGACGTTGACATTCGTGCCGTTCCTTTTTTCCACGCTGGCCGGCCTCGGCCGGACGTTTGCAACACCCGAAGCCGCAGGCGAAAGCGCTCCCGAGAGCGCGCGAGTGCCAGCAGAATGACGACGGAGCTTTGATCATGAAGGCGAGATCGATCGGCATCACTGTCGCGATTGCTGCGTGTGTTGCGCTCTGGGCGTCGGTGGAGCCGAAGAGCGCAGCACTCTTCACACAGGCGGCGCAGGCGCTTGGGCTCAAGCCGGAGCCGGGCGCGTCGAAGTCGGACGCGAAATCGGCCGACGGCGTTCTCCGTTCGGTGCGTATCGTCCGGCCGGAGCCCGCGAGCGGGACAAGCACGCTGACGCTGGCCGGCCGGACGGCCCCCGCCGAGCAGGCGCTCATCCTATCGCGTGCGAGCGGCTTCGTTGCGGAGCGGCGTGTCGATATCGGCGACCGCGTCAAGGCCGGCGATGTGCTGGTCGTGATCGAAGCGCCCGAGGTCGAGCAGGAATTGCTGCGGGCCCGCGCGGCCATCGATCAGATGAAGGCGCGGCTGGAGTTGGCGCGTGCGACGCTCGAACGCGGAGAAAGTCTCGTCGGCAAGGGGCACGTGTCGGTGCAGATGCTCGATGAACGGCGCGCAACCAAGATGGGGGCCGATGCAGACCTCGCGGCGGCGCTCGCGGAAGTGAAACGTCTCGAGGAGGTGCGCAGCTTCCAGACGGTGCGGGCCCCGTTCGACGGCACCGTGGTCGCGAGGCAGGTGGAGCGGGGCGATCGGGTGTCGGCCGAGTCCGGCCAGCAAGGCAATTTCCTGCTGCGCATCGCGCATCTCGACGAACTCAGGATCGAGATCGACGTGCCGCAGTCCTACGCGCTCGCCGTTGAGAAAGGCGCGGCGGCGAAGGTGTCGTTCGCCGAGCTGCCCGAGCAGTTGCTGACGGCGCGCGTCGGGCGCATCTCGCAGGCCATCGATCCGGCATCGAATACCATGCGTGCCGAACTGTTGATGCCGAATCCCGGAAGCCGCATTCCGTCAGGGCTGAGCGGGCAGGTCATGATCGAGCTGCCGGCCGCCGGCGGCGCCGTGACTGTGCCGACGAATACGCTTCTGACACGTGGAGGTGAGCAGATGGTGGCGACGGCGGACGACAACGACCGCGTGGAGCTCAAGAGGGTTGCCGTGGCGAAGGATCTCGGTGAGCGCGTCGTCATTTCGACGGGTCTGACCGTGCGCGACCGCGTCATCGTGAGTCCGAACGCACTGCTTCGGGTTGGCG
Organism: Hyphomicrobium sp.; assembly: GCF_051860585.1. Taxonomy (GTDB): domain Bacteria; phylum Pseudomonadota; class Alphaproteobacteria; order Rhizobiales; family Hyphomicrobiaceae; genus Hyphomicrobium_C. The sequence goes on along the minus strand of NZ_JBHYDS010000007.1, from coordinate 133,851 downwards.
ATGAAGTCGAGATCGTCACGCCGACGGCGCGGGCCGCGGGAGACGCCAAGTGATGTTTCGCGCGGCCGCTCGTTTCTGCGGGCGGCCGATCTGCAACACCTCAACGGACATCTCGATCCCTTAAGCTTCCCATAATCTCAGCTCAGCACACCGGCGCAGGCACACATCAAATTTCGGGGTCTGCACCGTGTTTCATCGCTGGATTGTCATGATCGGATTGGCTGTCTCTCTGTCGGGATGCGCGACGGGAGATCTTGATTGGCTTGGGATCGCGCACGATGCGACCGACGTTGATCGCAGGAATTATGCGGCGCTCGGTGGTGAGCGTTTTCCGATTCCCGCCGCCGATCTCGGCAAGCTCGATCCGAAATACCGCCGCCAGCAGGTCGCGTACAATACGTCCGAGCCAGCCGGCACGGTCGTCGTCGATACGACGCACAGATACCTCTATCTCGTCGGCGAGAACGGGCGCGCCATGCGGTACGGCATCGAAGTCGGGCGCGAAGGCTTCGGGTGGAACGGCGTCGCGACAATCGCGCGGAAGGCGGCGTGGCCGACGTGGACGCCGCCTGCCGAGATGGTGGCGCGTGATCCCCGCACGGCGCCTTTCGCGCGCGGCATGCCGGGTGGACCCGAAAATCCTCTCGGCTCACGGGCGCTCTATCTCTATCAGGATGGCCGCGACACGCTCTATCGCATCCATGGCGGCGGACGGCCGAGTACGCTTGGCAAAGCGACGTCGAGCGGGTGTATCCGGTTGCTCGATCACGACGTGATCGATCTCTACAATCGTGTGCCGAATGGCTCACGCACGGTGGTGCTCGCCGACCCGCTGCTCGCGGCGCGCGATCAGGACAGCAAGACGACCGCGTCGAGAACCGACGGCACCGTGCTGAGGTGATGCCGGCGATCAGAGCCGGACGCTTTCATGGCCGGGATGCTCACGGCGGCACCATGCCGGGCAGGAAGGGAAGCGGGGCCGGGCAGGAAGGCAACCGAGGCCGCGTGCCTTGGATCCATTTGCCTCGGATCCGTCTGCCTCAAACGCCCGTGCCGCCGAGGCGGGCCGCATGCCTCGATTTTGCGGCGGCGCGCGTTGTTTCCTAAAAATTTACGATTTGGCAACGTCTCCCGCCCTAATGATTAGGGTGGGCCGCCGCTGCGCCGTTTTTCGAGGTGATGCGGACCGGACCGTGTTCCTGCCACACTCATGTAGGATGAAGGCTCGATCCTTAAATCGTGCAGCGTCAGGGTTGATTCTTGCTCAGGCCGTTCATCGTCATCAGCCTATTGTCAGGGGCGACAGCCGCGTTCGCGGAGCCGGTCCCGCTTGGCGGCGACGGTCTCAAGGCCCTTTCCGGCTCGCTCGTCGAACTCGACACGCCGCTCGGCACAAAGCTCCCCATTCAATTCGGCAGCGACGGACTCGTATCGGCAGAGGCCGGCGATCTGGCGCCCATCCTCGGCTCGAAGAAAGATCGTGGGCGCTGGTGGGTCGAAGGCGACCGCTTATGCTCGAAATGGTTCCGCTGGTTCGATGCGGAGGTGCGCTGCATCACGGTTTCGCGGGACGGCTCGCGTCTCTACTGGAAAAAAGATGACGGCGAGACGGGCACGGCCACGCTCGTCGAAGCGCTGAAACCCGATAAGCCGAGCCCGAAGCCGGACGTGGTCCAACAGGTCGCCGCGTTGCCGAAGGAGTCGTCAAAGGCCACTGCGGCGCGGGCCGCGCCGATCGAGACGGCACCGGTGCATGCGACGCCCGTGTCTGTTTCGACTGCGGCTTCCGCCGATGTCGCCTCTCCTTCCGCCACCGCCTCAGGCGATGACGGTATTCCAGATCCAGTGCGCAAGCAGGTTTTCGAAACCGCCGCTGTCCATAGTCCGCCGCCCATCGTCGAAGCCCGCGCCGACGTGACGGTGCCGGTCGCCGAATTCGCCGCGGAGCCGATTATGCGCTTCGGCGGCGCAGGCTTGCTCGAAGCCTCGGCGCGCGTGGGCCTCGAGCGCGGAACCGTTCCTGACGCAGCGAACGAGCCGACGGCCGTCGCGAAGGCCGCCTCCCGCACGGTACCGGCGACGGAAGCGGCTGTGAACGTTGCGATGACGCCGGCGACGGTCGAGAAGCCCGCGCCCGCTCAGAAGCGGTCCCTGGCCGCAGCCGACAAGACACCAGCCTTGTCATTGCCGAAGGCCCGACCGGCTGCGCCGCGCCAAGCCGCGGCGCCCCGCGCGCAGGCGACGCGTGACGTGCCGCTCTACAAGGTCCGCGGTGTCGAGGATAACGACGTGCTCAATATCCGGCGCGGACCGTCGGAAGAGCAGGCCTTGGTGGCGACCATTCCGGCCACCGGGCGTCGCCTCGAGGTCACGGGGCAGTGCCAGAAGGACTGGTGTCCGATCCGCTACGGCAGTGCCCGGGGCTGGGTGCACAGCTATTATCTGGTCGAGGAGAATCCGCGTCAGGCGTCGTCCAGCGCGGTCTACCTCGCGAAGCCCTGATTTCCATTTGTCACGAATTTTCTGCTTAGAATCCGTTTGAGAATGTCAGTGGCTGACGCGTCACTCTTCGCCATTTGTCTTCGCATTGCGCTCAGCTGAGTTCTTGGGCGAGTCCGATGAGAAGCCCTTCAGGCCCACGGATGTAGCAGAGCCGATACGCGTCTTTATACTGGACGACTTCGCCTACGAGCTGGGCGCCGCGCGTGCGGAGCCTTTCAAGCGTCTCGTCGATGTCGTCCACGGTGAACATGACGCGGAGGTAGCCTAGGGCGTTGACCGGGGCGTTCCGGTGATCTGCGACGACAGGCGGCGTGAGGAAGCGGGAGAGCTCAAGCCGGTTGTGGCCGTCCGGTGTGCGCATCATGGCAATCTCGACATGCTGATCGCCCAGTCCAGTGACACGTCCGGCCCATTCTCCTTCGATCGTGGCCCGCCCTTCGAGCTCGAGGCCGAGTTCGCGAAAGAAATCAATCGTCCCTCCGAGGTCTTCGACGACGATTCCTACGTTGTCCATCCGCTTGAGCGCCATGTTTCCAATCTCCAATGTGTCGTTCCGGCAAGTCTAACAATGGACGCTTGAGGTGCCTCCTACACCGACAGATGATGACATGTGGACGTGCGGTCGTGTCCACATGTCTACAATTCTGCGAGCCGTGATAGCCACCGGCCGGACAGCATCGGACCGCCACCCAGTTTTCTCGCGGACGCAAGCACGCCTACGTCCGCGATCCGGAACCTTCTCCAGTTGCCGCTGTTCAGAACCCAATGGGTCGGGATAACGGAAACGCAGGAGACGCATATGAATCAACCGACCCTATGTCTCGCCTCGCTCCTCTTGTTGGGGAGCGCGACGATTGCCACTGCGCAGGATGAGCGCGGCGGCGGCGGATGGTCCGGCCCCGCACAGGGCGTGGAGCGCGGTGCGCCCGGTGGTAAGCCCGGAGATGGCGGTGGCGGAATGATGCCGCGTAACGATCGTGGCGGCGGCGGAGACGCGATGGGTGGTGCGTCGGAGGGCACCTCCGATGGTGCCGGGCCGGACATGCCCCGCGGCGCACAGAAAGAAAACCGGGCTGACGACGGCGACGCCGGCGGCTCCGATAAAGCCGGCAAGGCGCCGCGCAAGGCCGATGCACCCGACAAGCCGGCCGGCGCAAAGCGCGAGAAGTCCGCGGACGACGGCAAGGGCGGCGACAGCAAGGCCCGCGCCGACCGCAAAGACAAATCAACCGAGAAGGCAGCCCAGGACAAGTCCAAGGGCAATGCCAAGGAAGGCGCCTCGCAGGCCAAAACGGACGATGCTGGCGGCAAGGCGGACGACAAGACGGACACCCAACAGCGTGCCGCCGAGCCCAAGGCGACGAAGCCTGACAGCAACAAGGCGGCGGACAGCGATCAGGCTCGCGGCGACCGCAAGCCTCCAGACGAGGCCAAGAAGGCCGACTTGAGCGGTGATCGCGGCGAGCGCGTGCGTTCGGCTTTCCACGACCGGCATGATGCGAAACGGCGAGTCGACGTCGATATCGACATTTCCATCGGCCGGCGCTTGCCGCACGATTGGGACTTCGTACCCGTGCCTGTTACCGTGGTTGAGGTCGTTCCGGAGTATGAAGGCTACGTCTACGCCTACGTGGACGACGAGTATGTGATCTGCGATCCCGTTACGTATGAGGTCGTCGCCGTATTGCCCGCGCCGGGTGGTGCGGAGCATGCCGGCGGGGGCAGTGGCGGTGGTGTGGCTCTGTGCTCGGCGACGTTGACGCTGACGGACGACGAGCGTGCCGATATCCTGCGCTCGATCCAGCTCACCGATGAAGCGGAGGTCGCCAACGTGACGGTCGGCTTTGATGTTCCGTCCGACATCGATTTGCTGACCTTCCCGGCGCCGGTCGTCTCGCGGACTGGAAAGCTCGCCGCTTGCCGTTATTTCGTGGTGGACGACCAGATTGCTATCGTCGACCCGAAGGCGGACAAGGTGGTGATGCTGGTCGACGAACAGTAACGGTTTGACCGTTGCAAGTCATTCCGGTGGCGGGCGGCTCGGTCGCCCGCTGCTTTTCTACTGGACGGCTGAGCGGTGGGCGGCGGAACTTCGCTCGCGCTCGGAAGTTTCCGTCCAATGACCGATATCATGAAATACCTGGGAGGCACCCTTCATCGCGTTTACGACGCGGTCGTGCAGCGGCCGATGCCCTGGCGCATGATCGATAAACTCAGCAGCCTCGAAGAAGCCGAGGAGGCCCGGGAGGAACAGCGGAGCCAGAGCGGGATCGATCCGTTGCGGGCGTCGGGACATGCCTCCAATCAAACCTCCGATCAGCCCCCGCCAACTGGTCCGCCGGACGGCGGCAAGGACCGCTAAGCATTCCTAGCCCGACGCGCGGTAAGTCTAGTCTGTGCACGGCTTTTTTCTGCTCAATACCGCCACATTTCCTTGATCCCTGTCAGCCTCCGCATGCGTAAAGGGGGGCCGGTGCCAAAAGCGTGTCTGAAGCTCGTGACACTGATCGCGTTGTTGAGCGCCGCGGATGCAGTTCAGGCTGCGGGATCGCTCGAACGATCGCTCATGAAGCTCGAGCCGGACGAACGCGCTCATCAGGTTTGTGCCGTGAGAGGTCTCGAGGCGGTGCGGCGCGACAAGCGTCTCGCCAAGGCGGACCGGTTGATGCCGGACACCTTCAAGCGCGCACAATTCGACGGCAACCGGGTTTCGGCCAAGGGGGCGGCGGTCCGCTCCGCAGGACACTGGTTCGCGCTTTCCTTCAACTGCACCGTTTCGCCGGATCAGCTCAAGGCGCTGGAATTCACATTCGAGCTGGGTGACGAGATTCCGCCGGACACGTGGGAAGATGTTGGGCTTTGGCGCTAGATCTTTGCGTTGTCGAGCGTCTAACCGGACGCTGTGGCGCCGCGTGGCCTTGCCATGACGGGCTCCCACATTTCCGGAAGCACTCCAGCGTGCGGACGACTACGGCTTTGCCCGCGGCGCGCGATCCAGGAGATCGCGCAGCATCTTGACGACTCGGGATGCCGGCCCTCGGCCGCCGCATTGGATGCTGATCCGGGCGCCTTCAAACAGCAGGAAGACTTCATCCGCCAGGTTTTCCGGTTCCCGGTAATGGGCCTCGGTAAACAGCCGCACGAGGTTTTCGCGTTTGCGCTGCTTGTAGTCCTCGATGACGGCGCGGGCCGGGTGACCCGGTTGAAGTTCGACGGCGGCATTGGCCATCGCGCAGCCCCGCTCGAACCGGTTGGTCAGGATTTCCTCGACGTGATCGACCCATCCCTGGAGACGGCGGGCGGGATCGTCGGGATAAGCGGCGGCGAGCGCGGGCCACAGTGCATCGCCTTCGGCCGCAAGCTCCCGGGCATAGGCCGCGACAAGGTCGTCCTTGGAACGGAAATGACGGTAGAGCGTCATTTTGTTGGTTTGGGCGGTTTCCGCGATCGTCTCGACCCCGACGGAATGCACGCCGTGGCGATAAAACAGATCACGGGCAGCGGCCAGAATCCGTTCACGCGGAGGCGGCAAGGGACCGCAAGGTCCCTCCGTAGTCATGCGACGAGATTGCTCCAGTGGATTGGCCATCCGCTCTTGACTGTCTTGTTGCCGCTCGGTACCTAGTAGGGTGTTACCGGTCAGTAACGTCCTAACACAAGTCGTTCGACTTTGTCATCGGATCAAATTCGCTTTGCAAGGTTCGTAGTCTGATTCTCGGAAATCCGGCGCTGGTGCACCCATTTCTGCCCGCCATTCTGGTTCAGGTCCGAGACGAGATTTGCTTCGCGCTGGAGGGCTCATGCCGCCTCGTACGTCGCGCTTTTTTTATGTGTTTCCGCTCGTTGCCTCGCTCGCGCTCTCGGCTTGCGGCGGGGATCAGCCGGCCGGTCAGGCCGGCGCGCCTCCTCCGGCGCCCAAGGTGACGGTGGCAAAGCCGATCAAGAAGCTCGTCGGCGACTACGACGAGTACGTGGGCCGCTTCGTCGCCTTCGATTTCGTCGAGATCCGGGCGCGGGTGTCCGGCTATCTGGACCATATCGAATTCAAGGACGGCCAGCTCGTCAAGGCGGGCGATGCGCTGTTCACGATCGACCGCCGGCCGTTCCAGGCCGCGCTCGACCAGGCCAAGGCCGCGCATGAGCAGGCCGAGGCCAACCTCGCGTTCGCCGAATCCGACCTCAAGCGTGGCGAAAGTCTCGTCCGCGGCACGACCATCACGCAACAGGGCCTCGACCAGAGAACGCAGGCCAAGCGCGTGGCGGAAGCTTCCGTCACGGCGCAGAATGCGGCCGTACGGCAGGCGGAACTCGACCTCCAGTTCACCGAACTCAAGTCGCCCATTTCTGGGCGCATCGGCGACCGGCGTGTCTCGATCGGCAACCTCGTCGCGATGGACTCGACGCTGCTGGCTACTGTGGCGTCCATCGATCCCATCCGGTTCGAGTTCACCATGGATGAGGCGTCCTATCTCCGGTACGTCGGCGCCGCGACCACCGCGACCTCGCGTGACGCCAATCGCGGCATGTCGCTGCCGGTCAAGCTCAAGCTGATCGACGAGAAGGATTTCGTGCACGAGGGCCAGATCGACTTCGTGGACAACGCGATCGATCGCTCGTCTGGCACGATCCGCGGCCGCGCCGAGTTCAAGAACCCGGATGGAAAGCTGACGCCCGGAATGTTCGGACGCATCCAGATCGCCATCGCCAAGCCGGCCGTCGCGCTGCTGGTGCCCGATAGCGCCATCGGCACCGAACAAGTGCGCAAGTTCGTCTATGCCGTCTCCAAGGACGACGTGGCCACTCCGAAGTACGTGACGCTCGGGCCCGTCATCGACGGCATGCGCGTCATCACGGCAGGGCTCGACGCGAACGACTCGGTCGTCGTCAACGGGCTGATGCGCGTGCGGCCCGGCAGCAAGGTCGCGCCGGAGCAGGCGGCCGCCGAAAACAAGCCGACCGATACGGTCGTCGGCACGAACTGATCCTTTTTCGCCGCGGGGTCCGGTCGCAAGGCCGGAGCCGGGCGTTTTAATTCGCTCAAAGCGGCAGGCAGATCATGCGCCTTTCACACTTCTTCATCGACCGGCCGATTTTTGCCAGCGTCATCTCGATCGTGTTCGTGATCGTCGGTGCGGTTGCGCTCAGCCGCCTGCCTGTCGCGCAGTATCCTGACATCGCGCCGCCTGTCGTCAACATCACCGGCCAGTATCCGGGCGCCAGCGCCGAGGTGGTCGCATCGACTGTCGTCGCGCCGCTGGAACAGCAGATCAATGGTGTCGAGCGCATGCTCTACATCTCGTCCAACTCGACGGGCGACGGACGCTTCACGATTTCGGTGACGTTCGACCTCGGCACCAATCTCGATACGGCGCAGGTTCAGGTGCAGAACCGCGTGGCGATCGCGCAGCCGCGCCTGCCGGCCGACGTGCGCAACATTGGCGTCACCGTGGCGAAGGCTTCGCCCGACATGCTGATGGTCGTGCATCTGTACTCCCCCGACCAATCGCGCGACACGCTGTTCATTTCGAATTTCGCGAGCGTCAACGTCGTCGACGTTCTAAGCCGCATCGAGGGCGTCGGCTCGATCACCGTGTTCGGCAGCCGCGATTATTCGATGCGTGTCTGGCTCGATCCGGACCGGCTGCAATCGCTGGCCATGACGGCAAATGACGTCACGACGGCGCTGCAGCGGCAGAACGTGCAGGTGGCGGCGGGTATTCTCAATCAGCCGCCCATCGACCAGCCCGGCGCGTTCCAGGTGGCCGTGCAGACGCAGGGCCGGCTCGCCGATCCGGGCGAGTTCTCCGAAATCATCGTGAAGCAGGTCGGCTCGTCTGTGGTGCGGCTCAAGGACGTCGCGCGCGTGGAGCTGGCGGCGCTCGACTACGGCCTCAACTCCTACCTCGACAAGAATGCCGCTGTGGGCCTCGGCGTGTTCCAGCTGCCGGGATCGAATGCGCTCGATACCGCGGAGCGGATCAAAGCGACGATGGCGGATCTGTCCAAGACGTTTCCGAAGGGCGTAAAGTACGACATCATCTACAATCCGACCGAATTCATTCAGCAGTCCGTCGACGCCGTGATGACGACCATCCTTGAGGCGGTCGTGCTCGTCGTGCTCGTCGTGATCGTGTTCCTGCAGACATGGCGCGCGGCGATCATTCCCATCGTGGCCATTCCGGTTTCGCTGATCGGTACGTTTTTTCTGCTCGCAGCGTTCGGGTTCTCGCTCAACAACCTGTCGCTGTTCGGACTCGTGCTCGCCATCGGTATCGTCGTCGACGACGCCATCGTCGTGGTCGAGAACGTCGAGCGAAACATGGCGCTGGGCATGGACCCGCGCGAGGCGTCGTATCGCACGATGGAGGAAGTCGGCGGAGCGCTTGTCGCAATCGCGCTCGTGCTCTCGGCCGTGTTCGTGCCGTCCGCGTTCATCACCGGCATCACCGGGCAGTTCTATCGCCAGTTCGCGCTCACCATCGCCGGCGCAACGGTGATCTCGCTGATCGTGTCCCTGACCTTGTCGCCGGCGCTCTGCGCCATGCTGCTCAAGCCGCACGTGGAAGGTCACCAGAAGCAGAGCTGGCTGATGATGCCGCTCAACGCCTTCTTCCGAATGTTCAACTGGAGCTTCGATAAGCTCGCGGGCGGATACTCGTGGCTGGTGGCGCGCATGGTGCGTTTTGCGGTCGTGATGCTCGTCCTCTATGTGGGACTGCTGGCGTTCGGCATGAACGAATTCAGGAAGACGCCGATCGGGTTCATTCCAGCGGTCGACGGCGGCTACCTCATTACGGTGACGCAGCTTCCGCCCGCGTCGTCTTTGGCGCGCACGAACGAAGTCAACAAGCGCGCCGTGGAACTGGCGCTCGACGTGCCCGGTGTGGCGCATGCGGTGAACCTCGTCGGCTTCTCGGGTGCGACGCGCACCAACGCCTCGAATTCTGGCGCCGTGTTCGTCGTGCTGAAGCCGTTCGAAGAGCGCGCGGGCAATCCGGAGCTTTCGGCGCAAGCCATCCAGAAGGCGCTGCTGGCCAAGTTCTCGACCATTCAGGAGGCGATGGTGCTCGTCGTCGCGCCGCCGCCCGTGCGCGGCATCGGCAGCGCAGGCGGCTTCCGCATGATGGTGCAAGACCGCGGAGGCGCAGGTCCAGCGGCGCTGCAGCAGGCGGTCGGCGCGATGATGGCGAAGGCCGCGCAAACGCCCGGCCTCAGCCAAGTGTTCTCGATGTTCGAGACCTCCACACCGCAGCTCTATCTCGATATCGACCGCGTCAAGGCGCAGATGCTCGGCGTCAACGTCACGGACGTGTTCACGGCGCTGCAGACGTATCTCGGCTCGGCGTACGTGAACGACTTCAACCTGCTCGGGCGCACGTTCCGGGTCACGGCACAGGCCGACAGCGACTTCCGCACCAACAGCAAGGACGTGCTCAAGATCCGTGTGCGCAACGCGGCGGGCGATGCGGTGCCGCTTGGCACGTTCACGACGGTGCAGGACATTTCAGGCCCCGCCCGCGTTCCTCGCTACAACCTCTATCCGGCGGCCGAACTCGACGGCGCCGCTGCGCCCGGGTACTCGCAGGGGCAGGCGATCGATCTGATGCAGAAGCTGGCGGCCGAGACGCTGCCTCAGGGCTTCAGCTACGAGTGGACCGAAATCGCCTACCAGCAAATCCGCGCGGGCGACACGGCCGTGTTCGCGTTCGCACTTGGCGTCGTGTTCGTGTTCCTGGTGCTCGCGGCGCAGTTCGAAAGTCTTACGCTGCCGCTCGCGGTTATCCTGATCGTGCCGATGAGCTTGATTGCGTCCATCACCGGCGTGATCCTGCGCGGGCAGGACAACAACATTCTCACGCAGGTCGGGTTCATCGTTCTGATCGGGCTTGCGGCGAAGAACGCCATCCTGATCGTTGAGTTCGCGGCTCAGCTCGAAGCGCAAGGCAAGAGCCGGTTCGAGGCGGCAACGGAAGCGTCGCGACTGCGCATGCGGCCGATCATCATGACGTCGCTCGCCTTCATTTTGGGCGTCGTACCGCTGGTTTGGGCGACGGGTGCGGGCGCCGAGCTGCGTCAGGTGCTCGGTACGGCCGTGTTCGCCGGCATGATCGGCGTCACGGTGTTCGGTCTCATCTTTACGCCGGTGTTCTACGTGGTCTGCCGCTGGCTCGGCGGGGTGTTCACCCGCAAGCCGCGCGCCGACGCAGAGCCGCATCCCGCCCCTGCGGAATAAGCGAAGCCCGCCGGATATTGGCCGGCGGGCTTGAGATCGATAAAGGTTCAGCGCACGAGGCGTGCGCTCAATGGAGCGCGTGCATTTTTGCCTTCAGGGCCTTGCGCTGCATCTTGGCCTTCTGCTTCGCGGCCTTTTTCATCATCTTGGCTTTCTTCTTCGCCATCTCCTGCTTCTGTTCCATCATCTCCTCCATGGCTTCGGCGCGGTCGTCGCCGGCATAGACATGATGCGAGCTCATTCCGAAGACGGCGAACGCGAACAACAGCGTCGCGATGATGGTGCGCATGGCTTTCTCCCAATTTTGACAATCGCTGCGAAGCGGGCTGACCCAGGTAGGTCGCGCACGGATTATCACCCGCTTTCGCGCCAGTTGCTGTTTCGGAGGGAACACGGGCTGCGCCGATGGCGCGGCGCTTAGAGTGACGAGAGGTCTTCAATGCCGAGAACGGCCCGTGCGCGCTCGAGCGTGTCGGCGGCGGTGCCGTTTGCGTAGATACGCGTCCACGTCATCGGCCCGACGCCGCGCTCGAACTGGTCGCGCACGACGGCTGCGTCCGAGTCGGAGGCATCGCCGTGACGCGATTCAACACGCGCGATCTGCGTTTCGAGCGAGGCTTCGAGCCAGAGGCCGTGAAATTCGGCGCCCGATTCGCTGGCGATCTCGGCGATCCGGTCGCGTTCCGTGGCCTTCGATGAAACGCCATCGAAGATGACCCCGTGACCGGCTGCGAGCGCCCGTGCCGTCTTTTCATACATCACGGCATAGACGTCGTCGGAGAGCTGCTCGGCGTAATGGTCAGCCGTCAGGCGTTGCGTTTCCGGAACCTCGAACATGCGTTTGCGCTCGATGTCCGTGCGCAAGCTGAGTGCTCCCGGCGCGGGGCCGATCAGCGGCGCGAGAGAAGCGGCGAGCGTCGACTTGCCCGTGCCCGAGAGGCCGCCGATGGCCACCAGCACGGGGGGCTTCGGCTCGAGGTATTCATTGGCGGCCGCGACGTAAGAGCGGGCGACGGCGACCAGGTGAGAGTCCCGCCCTTCCGCGCGTTGCAGGGCCTGCTCCAACGCCACCAGACCGCGCACTGCGGCGCGCGTCGCGAGGAATAGCGGCAAGGCGCGCAGTCCATCGATTTCGCGTCCCGCCGGCTCGGCCACGACGTAGGCATTGAGGACGACGTTGGCGGCGGCGCGGTCGAGGCGCACGTCGAGGTCCATGAGCAGGAACGCCAAGTCGTAGAGAACGTCGATCGTCGCCAGCCGCTCGTCGAATTCGAGGGCGTCGAACGCAGTCGGGTGGCCGTCGATCAACACGATGTTCCCAAGGTGGAGATCGCCATGGCAGCGCCGCACGAGACCGGCTTCACTGCGCGCATCGAGAAGAGGGGCGAGGCGGGCGGTCTCGTCGCGGCTCATGCGGGAAAACTTTTCGATCACGCGCGCGATCGAGCGGGGGGCGGCGTCGGTCAACGCGTCGGCGAGTTGATGGACGGTATCGCGCATGACCTTGGCGCCGGAGAGACCGGGCACGGGCGGAATGCTGCGATGATATCGCGCCACCATATCGGCGAGCGCCTTGGCGATGGGGGATGGGAGAAGCGCGCTGTCGGCCCGATGCGCCAGGAGGTCGTCCTGGTTGAAGCGGTTCATCACGAGCGCGTAGTCCACGATGGTTTCTCCGCCGAAAGCCAGTGCGCCATCCGCGTTGCGGCCGATCGGCACGAGCGTCCCGTAGATGTCGGGCGCATGGGCGGCGTTCAGGTCCAGCTCACGCTTGAGCGCCATGTGGCGCAGCGCAAGCGTCGTGAAGTCGAGAAAAGGGAGGCGGATGCGCTTCTTGATTTTGATCGCCTTGCGGCCGGCCAGGAAGACGCGCGCGGCGTGGGTCTCGATCAACGACACATCTCCGGCGCAGTCGGGATAGGTGTCCGGGTTGAAGAGAAACCCGATCAGCTCGGCCTCTTCGGTGGCGGCGTCGGTGAATTGGTGGCTCAGGCGTTCTCTTGGCATGGCGCTGCTTTCAAGAGAGGAGCGCGGCCGGCGGATCGGTATCGGCCGCGGCCCGTCGTCATTGGGCAGACCGGCATCGCGCAGAACGCGTTTTCTGGCAAGAGGCGATCACGGCGGGCCGGTGTTGGCGAACGGCCTCGCTTCCTGCCGCGGCGCGCGTTAGAATTCGGCAAGCACCGAAAAAGATCATCCCACCCTGATGGCGAAAAAAACCACTCCAGCCGCGTCGGCCCGCAAACTTCTCGCGAAGAAGGGCCCGCTGTCGCGGGCCTCGCTGCGGCTTCGGATCGTATTTTCAGCTGACCGTCAGATCGGGCCCGGAAAGGCCGACCTGCTGGATGCAATCGCGCGGTCGGGCTCGATTTCGTCGGCGGCACGAGATCTCGGCATGAGCTATCGGCGGGCGTGGATGCTGGCGGATGAGCTCGGGCGGCTGTTCAAGAAGCCCATCCTGACCACGGCGGCGGGCGGCGCGCACGGCGGCGGGGCGCAGCTGACCGAATTCGGTCAGGCCCTGCTGGCCGCCTACCGCCGGATCGAAGACCGCGCAGCCGAAGCGGCGTGCGCCGAGCTGGCGGCCTTCGAGCAGGATTTTCACGACGTTTAGACGCTTGCGGCCGCGTTGCCTGACGGCGAACCGGGATTCCCTTGGCCGGAAAGATGGGCGTGGGTGCTTATTTGACGATGGTAAAGCCCTGGCCCTCGAAAATCTTGGCGGCGTCCGCCGACGAGAGATAGTCGAGGAAGGCTTTGGCGTCGGCGTTCGCCGACGAAGCCGTCAGAGCGACCGGATAGACGATCGGCGGGTGGCTATCGGCCGGGAAGGTGTCGAGCACCTTCACCTCGGGCTCGCTGTTGGCGTCGGTGCCGTAGACGATGCCGAGCGGAGTCTCGCCGCGCGCCACATACGTCAGCGCCACGCGCACGTTTTCGGCGCCGGCCACCTTTCCGGACACCTGGTCCCACACGCCGAGAGCCGTCAGCGCGGCTTTGCCGTACGTTCCGGCCGGGACCGAGGTCGGATCGCCCATCGCGAGGCGGCCGTCGCCCAGGGCTTCGGCAAGTGCAAATCCCTTTTCGATCTTGAGCGTCTTGGTGCTGTCCTTCGGCGCGATCAGCACGAGCGTGTTGGAGAGCAGGGTCTTGCGCGAGCCGGCGTCGATCAGCTTTCGCTCTGCGAGCCAATCCATCCATTTGAGGTCGGCCGAAATGAACAGGTCGGCGGGTGCGCCGGATTCGATCTGCTTGGCGATGGCCGACGATGCGGCGAACGAGAGCGTGACCTTTTTCGACGTGCTGGCCTCATAAGCCTTGACGATGCCGTCGAGGGCGTTCTTGAGGCTGGCGGCGGCGAAAACGACGACGGGTTTCGTGGCGGCGGCCGTGTCGGGTGCGGGGCGTGCGTCCTGGGCGGCGGCGAACGGGGCGCCCGCAAAGGCGAGGGCGAGCATGGCGATCGTCAATCGGAGCGTTCGGCGCATGTAGGGTGTCCTGTCCTGGCTGTATATTCGTGGATACAGCGACGGGCGCGTGGGCTTGTCAAGGGTGCGCACCGGGGCGGGTGCCGAGTTGTTGCCCTTGGAGCCGGAAGGAGAAATATATTGGAGATGGCGCGCGCTTTTGCAGACGGCGCGGGCAAAAAAAGAAGCTCGCGGAGGCTGGAGCCGCCCGCGAGCTTCCGTCACTTCAAAGCGCGTGCGCTTCGCTTAGTGCGTTTCGTAAGCCTTTTCGCCCTTGGTCAGAGCGAACTCTTCTTCCGGCGACAGGATCAACTTGTGCCGGCCGACGAGTGCGAAATAGAGGATGCCGATGGCGAACCATGCGGCCACCCAATAGACGCCGACGCGATACACGGGATCCTGCAGCTGCATGTAGATCGTCACCAGAGCGATGACCACCGTCGCGGCCGCGCCGGCTACGCCGACAGGGCTCTTGTAGGGGCGTTCAAGCGTCGGGAAGTCGCGCTTCAGCTTGATGTAGGTCAAGCCTTGCATGACGTAGGAGAACATGGCGCCGAACACCGCCATGTTGAGCAGCGTGCCGCCGATGACCTGAGCGCCCTTGTCGGCACCTTCGGCGAACCACACGGCCAACATGACTGCCAGACCCAGCAACGCACCGGCAAAGAGTGCGATGTGCGGGGTCTTGCGCTCGCCGTGCGTGACGGAGAGTGCACGCGGGAAGTAGCCGGCGCGCGACAGAGAATAGATCTGGCGGCCGTAGGCGTAGATGATGGTGTGGAAGCTCGCGATCAGGCCCGTGAGGGCGACGATCGCAAGCAGTGTGGCGATTTCCGTTCCGTAGAGAGCGCGGAAGCCGTCGAGAAGCGGTTCGCCCGAAGCGCCGAGCTTGTGCGACCCGACGCCGGTCACCGACGGGTTGAGCGTCAGGATGAGGAACGCAGAGACCAGCAGGGTGAACATGCCGGCCATGATGCCCTTCGGCATGTCGCGTTTCGGATCAACCGATTCCTCGGCGGCGAGCGGTAATTGCTCGATCGCGAGGAACAGCCAGACCGCGAACGGCAGCGCGGCAAGAATGCCGTAGGTGCCGAACGGCAGGAACGGTCCATTGCCTTCCGGGAGTTCGGTGCCGTCGGGTGCGATGTTCAGCGCCCAGCGGCCGAAGTCGATGTTCCCAATTGCGCTGAGATTGAACACGGCAAGGCAAAGCAGGGCCAGGATCGTGATGATCAAGGAGAAGCGGAATGACAATTCCACGCCGACATAGTTCAGCGTCACGAAGATGATGTAGAAGGCGATCCAGAACAGCGGCTGTGACTCCGCCGGTGCGCCAAGAATGGCGGCGGCATAGCTGCCGATGAAGAACACGATAACGGCCGGCGTGATGACGTATTCGACGTTTTCCGCCAAGCCGGTGAGGAAGCCGCCCCATGGGCCGAAGGCGGTGCGCGCGAACGAGTAGGCGCCGCCGGTGTGCGGCATGGCCGGGCTCATTTCAGCGAGGCTGAACGTGAGGCCGAGATACATCGTGGCGATGACGATGGTGGCAATGAACAAGCCGCCCCAGCCGCCTTGCGCCAGGCCGAGGTTCCAGCCCGAGAAGTGACCGGAGATCACAGCGCCGACGCCGAGGGCCCACAACGACCACACGCCCGCGTGGCGCCTCAGTCCGCGTGCTTTGAAATAGGCGTCATCTACTTTTTCGTAGGTGACGCCTTGTGAATGTGTATCCATCTTCCGCTCCCCTTAAGGATTGCTCGCTGGGGGAGAGTAGTTCAGGCGCGGACGAATTACAGTCATTCGCTTCGCAACGATGAATTATCGTGTTGCAAAAAAGAGATTTGCGGCTTTGCAGCATTTTTTCGAAACTGCACAAATAATGCTCAAGCCGCCGAAATTCGAACCGGCTCGATCATCGCGGTTTCCGCCAGAAGCACCTGATTGCGTCCGCGGGATTTCGCGAGCATCAACGCTTTATCAGCCCGCTTCAAAGCATTGCGAAGCGTCTGTCCGGCAGGCCATTCGGCGACACCGAAGCTGCAGGTGACGTGGAAGGGGCCGCCTGCGCCCACGAACGGCGTCTCCGCAATGGCGCGCCGGATGACGTCACACCAATGAGCAGCCTGCGGAGCATCTAGGACGGGAAACGCAAGTGCGAACTCTTCGCCGCCGAAACGGGCGACGATCGGGGCTTCTTCGCTGGCGATTCGCGCCACCGCCGCGATGACCTCGTCGCCGATGTCATGACCGTGCAGATCGTTGACGCCTTTGAAGCGGTCGATGTCGAGAAGCGCCAGGGCGAGGTCGTCGCCGTCATCGAGCTCTTTGCGCCGGTCCTCGACGGTCGCCATGAAGGCCCGGCGATTGAGCGCGCCCGTGAGATAGTCGGTGCTCGCCTGCTCGACGAGCTGGCGCTGCATGGTGATGATGCGATTGGCGGCGCGAAGGCGGGCCGTCAGCTCTTCCGGCCGGACCGGCTTCACGGTGAAATCGTCAGCGCCACAGTCGAGCGCTTCGGCGAGCGCCCGCTCGCTGGTGTTCGACGACATGACGATGATGTGGAGCGGTCGCGACGCGCCGACGAATGTCCTGAGTTTCCAGCACAGCTCGAGGCCGGGCATCGGTTCGAGTTCGAGGCTCGTCAGCACCACGTCGACGCTGCGCGTCGTCTCGACATACTGGAGTGCAAGGTCGGACGCGGAAAAGCAGTCGACATAACAGCCGGACGCCTGCAACTCGACGGCCAGCTTCTGTTGCACGACGCGGCTGGGGTCGACGATGACGACATGCATGCTTTTCTGCTTTTTCTTGGGTTCTCAGCAAAGGAAGTGTGCGCACATTTCGTGAAAATGTGATTACCGGCGCTTGCGGCTGTCCAAAATGCGGAACGCCGGGTGAGTTCTGCGATACGGAGGGAGCGGCAACGCGGATCGCGTCAGGACAGCGAGTGGTGCCGGCAGCAGGATCGGGAGGGAGCTGCTTGCCGACACCACAAAGCAAGACGCCACCCGTGCTCTAGGGTCGGGGAGGGGGTGCGAGTGGCGTCCGCAATCCAGAGCGGTTTGCGCTCTGGGCTCGAGGCGTCTCAAAGACCGACCTGCGAGCGTGGAGTTAACGTGGCATCCCAAGGGGGGTTCCATCCATGGCGGACGGGCAAAATTGTCGCCATTAGTCGTTTAAAATAACGAAAATACAGGTTGTTAGTCAGAGTCTCACTTTTCTGGAACTTATCGGCGCTCCGGGGGTTAAACCGCATCGGTCTGGTGGCGGGCAATACTCCGGGTACAGTTGCTCGGCGCGGCAGGCCGGTTGGGCGGCGAGGGTGTCGGTATGCCGCCAAGGGGAAAAAAATCTCGTCGAGTCAAACGACTAACGGAAACGACCGTAAGGCGGCGTAGTCCGGCAAATTTTGTGACGCTTACAAGTTCCGAGGGATTGAACTCAAATGACGACTTCTAAATCGGTCGACCCGGCTCAGGGTGCCGTGACCGGGAGCAACGAAAACGCTGAGCCGGCGGGCGTCGATCCCGCCATTCAGGGGGCGCTGGGGCGTAAGCTGCGTGAAAGCTATGACCAAGTCGTCAAGGAAACTGTGCCCGATAAATTCCTGCAACTTCTCGATCAACTCAAGCAGTCGGAAGCCTCGGGAAAGACGGGCAAGAGCTGAACATGGCCGGACCTGAATTCGAAGAAGCTCTTGTCGGCGCCATCTCGCATCTGCGCGCGTTTGCGCGGTCGTTTGCCAACGACCCGCAGCGCGCCGACGACCTCGTCCAGGAAACCCTGGTCAAGGCGTGGAACAGCCGTGATTCCTTTACCCCCGGCACCAACTTCCGTGCTTGGCTCTTTACCATTCTGCGCAACGTCTACTTCTCGCAGCATCGCAAACTGCGCCGCGAGGTGGACGATCCGGACGATCAATATCAAAATTCGCTCGCCGTGCCGCCGGAGCAGTATGGTCATCTCGACATGGCCGATTTCAAAACCGCACTCGGGACGCTGCCGCAGGATCAACGCGAAGCGCTGGTGCTGGTCGGTGCGGAAGGCTTCTCCTACGAGGAAACCGCCCAGATCTGCGGATGCGCGGTCGGGACCATCAAGAGCCGTGTCAACCGGGCCCGCAACCGCCTTGTAGAATTGCTCGGCGACGACGATCTCAAGGGCGGCGCACGCGGTGACGCGGAACCAGATGCAGCAGGACATGTAAAAGACACGGCGCGGAGCCGATAAATCCTTCAATCGTGCCAGCCCCGAAATTTCTCTTTTCAAGGAACTTTTGGCGTGGGCATTGCGTTAATTCAAAGGGTCGCGGCGTCGGACAGGTCCGTTCCGTCACGTCCGTCATGCAGGGAGAATTTTTCATGTCGCTTGCTGAGACTATCGCGCCGCAGCTCCCGTACCTGAGGAGGTTTGCCCGTGCGCTCACCGGCAGCCAGGAAAGCGGCGACGCCTACGTGGTGGCGGTGCTCGAAACGCTCGTCGCCGATCCCGGCAGCTTCCCGGAGGGTCACCTCAAGCGGGTCGGACTCTACAAGTGCTTCCTCAAGGTCTGGAACTCCGTCAGCCTCAACCGCGAGCCGGCGGAGCCGAAGACCCAGGCCGACAAGAGCCTCGAAGCCATCACGCCGCTGCCGAGGCAGGCGTTCCTGCTTGCCTCCGTGGAGGGCTTCACCACGCACCAGATCTCCGAAATCCTCGATTGCTCGACCGATGAGGTCACGCGGCTGATCGAAGAGGCCGGCGAACAGATTGCCGAGCAGACCGCCACGGACGTCCTGATCATCGAAGACGAGCCGCTCATCTCGATGGACCTCGAGGCGCTGGTCAAAGGCCTCGGGCACCGTGTGTCGGGCATCGCCAGGACGCATCGCGAGGCGCTCGCGGAAGTCCACAAGAAGAAGCCGGGCTTGGTTCTGGCCGACATTCATCTTGCTGACGGCAGCTCGGGCCTCGATGCGGTCAACGAGATCCTGCTCGGCTTCACGGTGCCTGTTATCTTCATCACGGCGTTCCCGGAACGCCTGCTCACGGGCGAGCGTCCTGAGCCGACGTTCCTGATCACAAAGCCGTTCGAGCCGAACACCGTGCGGGCACTGGTGAGCCAGGCGCTGTTCTTCGGCACCAACGCTCATTTCCCGGATGCGACATCAGGAGAAAGTGATCGTGGCGGGCGCTACGTCGCTGCTGGAGGCCGCGCCGCGCGGACATAGGGCATCAGCGGCGATGGAATTTCGCCGGATAGCTGGTAGACTGTACCTAGCCGTCTCCCGGGGTCGGTCGGTCAACGCATGACGTGTCATGCGCGGACTTGATGATCCTCGAGTGATTTGCTCGCGTGACTTCCTAATGTGAAGGGGGCCGGCTTCGTTCGCTTGGCATACTCCAGGCGAGGAACCGTGTTTCCCGGCTCGTGGTCCCTGCTCCGGGCTTTCGCCTCTTGGACGTTTCGCCGCTAGGAATTGGAACCTGAATGGCGCGTGTTCTTATTGTTGATGACGAGGCGCTCATCGCCATGATGCTTGGCGACCTGCTTGCCGAATATGGGCACGAGACCGTCGGTCCGGCCCATTCGGAGAGTCAGGCGCTGGAGCTGATCGCATCGTCCGATATCGACGCGGCAATTCTCGATGTGACGCTCGGGGATCATGACTGCTTTGCCGTGGCGCGCGCGCTTCAACGCCTGGGCGTCCCGTTCGCGTTCGCAACCGGCCATGGCACCCATGCGGCGCCCGACGAGTTTCGCGACTACGTGACCGTGTCGAAGCCGTTCGACTTCGAAGCCGTGCGGAAGCTGGTTTCGGATCTCATCCGGCAGAGCAACGACGCCTGAGTGACGGGCTCCGCTTCTTTTCTAGATGATTGTGTCCGGTAATTTTTTCGTCAGCAATTTCTGGCGGGGCGACGTCATGCGCCGAGGGCTGCGGGCGTGCTCAGATGCTGAGCCGCCGCGGCGTCGTGAAATGCTCGAGGTTCCCGGTCGATCCTTCGATCTCCGCCCAGGCGGCGGCCTGGAAGTTCAGCACCGCGAGCGTGCCGGTCGGGAACTCCTGGGCGAGCGCTGCGAGCAACTTCCGCTCTCCGTGCCCCACAAGCTCGAGAGCCAGTGCGTGGAGTCCCGGGTTGTGTCCGACGACGAGGATATGCTGCGGCTCACCGCCGGATGCCGACGCCGTGACGACGCCGCGAATGACCGCGGGCGGGGCAAGATACAGATTGTCGTCATAGATCACGCGCGGTGTCGGCGCGCCGAGCTCGGCCAGCAACAGGGCGAGCGTGGCGCGCGTGCGCATGGCGTCCGAACAGAGGATCAGATCAGGCCGGAGCTTTTCCTGGCGGAAGTACTTCGCGACCAGCGGAATCGCCTTTGCGCCGCGCTTGGCGAGCGGGCGGTCGTGGTCGTCCAGTTGCGGGTCGGCCCAGCTCGATTTGGCGTGGCGAAGCAGTGAAAGGGTCAGCATCGGAACAGCATGGCGCAACAGGGCGGTCCGTCAAGCCGATCTTTGCGGAACGGGCGGACAGCGGCGTTCCGCCATCCGCCCGTTCGATGTCGTGCGTCGCGAGAGGTGCAGGGCTCAGATCTCGCCCTTGAGGCCCTTCTCGAAGTACTTGTGAATGATCTTGTCCTGGTTCTCGAGCAGCCAGTCGATGGACGGCTCGTTCGACATCGCCTTGTGAATAGCGCGGGTCGTGGCTTCGCGATGAATGTCGAACAGGATCTTGTGGTCGAGATTGTCGACAGTCACGATCGACGGGTTCAGCCACAGCGAAATGATGATGCCGAGGTCGTTGGCCTTGTCCTTCGGGATGTCGCCATTGCGAACGGCATCGAGCACGCCCATGGCGGTCGCGTATTGCACCGTGCCCATGAGGATGTTCGTGTAGCGCTCGTCGGTGACGGTCACCTTGCTCACGCAGATCGTGGCGGGGCGAACCATGATGTCGGTATTGAGCAACGCCAAAACGCGGCTATGTCCTACAACCTGGTTGCCGAGAAGGTTTGCGAAGGCGGTGCCAAACGGGCCGTCCATCTCGCCGATGGCAACCTCGGGCTCCGCTGCCGTGCCGGGAGGGCCGCCTGCGACAAGCGCCTCACCAACTCGAACTCCAATTCGTCCACTCATGTGCGGCTCCTATTTTGCTTTTTATGCGCCCGCGGCATTTGCCGCGGACGGCTTCTGATTGAGACTGCCAAGGCAGTCGGTTTGATCGAGCGTGTGCCGATCGGGTTCCGATCGGCGGATCTAGTCGCGCACCGATACGAACTCGGTTGCGGCCTCGTCAATCCAATGGGCGAAGCTGTCGGCATAGCTGCGGAACAGCGCGACCTCGTATGTTGGCGCATCGTCGAGCTGCCAGAGGATGACGCCGATGTGGCTCGCGTGCGTAATGGCGGCATCGCCGGGGCGGAAGGCGCGCGGATCGAGATCGACGGGAACGCCCTTGGCGAGCACGTCGCGGGCGCGGGGCCCTGAGATGCGTATGACAACGCGCCCGTCGGAATGGTCGACGACGGAGGCAAGGCCCATCAGCGCGGCCTTGAACTCGGTTTCCAGATCGCGTGACGTTCCGCGCTCGGCCACGGCGAGCCACTGATCGGGGCCGGCCCACACGAAGGCGATGCCGTTGCCCTCGACGCGTCCCGGCTTGTCGGGAAGCGCGACGCCGTAAGCGTTCCGGATTGCGGCCTTCAGCGCCTCGGACTTGCCAAGGGATGCGCCGATGCTCGCCATCGTCAGCGTTTCACGCGCTGCGACGGTGATGGACTTGTGGGCGATCGGCGCCGAGTGCAGAAGCGCCGAGTTTGCGACGAGTGCTTGTTCAGCCACGGACGCGACCTCCTTCAGGATCGACAAAGAGCGGAGAGACGACCTCGACCAGCGTGTCGCCATTTCGCACAGGATCATAAGCGCGCACGACTTCGCCCATCCGCTGGGGGCCGTTCTTCAAGAATCCGAGGCCGACCCAGTGTCCGTTGGACGGTGAGTAGGCGACGGAGGTCATGAACCCTTCGTCCGCACTCGCATCGGGCGTTGCGTTGCGCGCGATGAAATGAGCGCCGGAGCGAAGGCGCGCGGCCCTGTCGACGGGGCGGAAGCCCACGAGGGCCGGGCGGTTCGGATCGACGAGGCCGGGACGCTTGCCCAGAACGTTGCCGATGAAGTCCTTCTTCGAAGAGACCATGCCGCCGAGGCCGACGTCACGCGGCGTCGTGGTGCCATTCAGCTCGGGTCCGCTGATGTGGCCCTTCTCGATACGCATGACGCCGAGCGCTTCGGTGCCATAGGCGCACACGCCGAGGTCCTTGCCCGCTTCCATCAAGCGGCGAATGAGGGCGTCGCCAAAGCGGGCCGGAACGCCGAGCTCATAGGCCCGCTCACCGGAGAACGAGAGGCGGAACAGGCGCGCCTTGAGGCCGCCGCAGACCGTCACGGCCGCGACGCCGAGGTAAGGGAACCCGGCATCCGAGACATCGAACTCGGCATCGACAACCCTGCGGATCAGATCGCGCGACTTGGGTCCGGCGATGGCGTACTGCGCCCACTGCTCCGTCGCGGACGTGATCTGCACGTCCATCTCCGGCCACAGCCACTGGTGGCAGTATTCCATATGCTGGACCACCTTGACGGCGTTGGCGGTGGTCGTCGTGATGAAGAAATGCGTTTCGCCGAGGCGCGCGACCGTGCCGTCGTCGAGCAGCATGCCGTCTTCGCGCAGCATGCAGCCATAGCGGGCCTTGCCGACGGCAAGTGTCTTGAAGCCGTTGCAGTAGAGCTTTTCGATGAACGCCAAGGCATCGGCACCCTGCACGTCGACCTTGCCGAGTGTGGACACGTCGCAGATGCCGACGGCCGTACGAACCGTGGTGACTTCGCGTTTCACCGTGTCGAGCCAGTCGTTCTCGCCGGGGCGCGGGAAACTGCTCGGCCGCAACCAGAGGCCGGTTTCGACGAACACGGCCCCCTGTTCCTTGGCCCACTTGTAGGAGGGCGGCAGGCGCGTCGGCTTGAAGGACTTGCCGCGATGATGGCCGGCCAGTGCACCGACTGCCACGGGCGTGTAGGGCGGGCGCGCCATCGTGATGCCGGTCTCCGGAATGGAGCGGCCGGTGATTTCCGCCATGATGGCGAGCGCGTTGACGTTGGCCGTGCGGCCCTGGTCGGTCGCCATGCCGAGCGTGGTGTAACGCTTCAGATGCTCGACGGCGCGGAAGCCTTCGCGCTCGGCGAGGACGATGTCCGACTCGGCCACGTCGTTCTGCTGATCGACAAATGACTTGCCGCGCGGGCGATCCACACGCCACATCGGCGTGATGGCTTCGCTCTCGGCGCGCGCGGCGGGAACGGCGATGGGAGCCGTCGCAAATCCCGTCTCCGAGGCCGCGGCCGAGCCAGCGGCAGCGCCCGACGCGAGTGTCTTGTCGAGGCTGAACGCGCCCGCCACCGCGCCGGCAATCGACATGCCGTGCGGCAGTACGCCCGGCAGGAAGGAGTGCACGCTGGTGTTCCAGACGGGCTTTGCGCCTTGATGCGTCGCGAGCTGGATGTTCGGATTCCAGCCGCCCGAAGCCGCGATCAGATCGCAGTCGAGCGTGATCTCGTCGCCGGAGCTGGTGCGGACGACGGCGCCCGTCACGCGGAGACGGCCGAGCGCACCGACAACGACGCCACCGGAGATGAGGCGCGTCTGCGCTTCGCCGGCAACGCGCTTGACCATTTCGGAAGGCTGGCCGCGCGTGTCGACAAGGGCGACGATCTCCGCGCCTGCGCGCTTGAGATCGGCGACGGTGGTCGCGCCATAGTCGTTGTTCGTGAACACGATCACGCGTTGTCCGGGAACGACGCCGAAGCGGTTGATGTAGGTGCGCACGGCGCCGGCGAGCATGACGCCCGGGCGGTCGTTGTTGCCGAACACGAGCGGGCGTTCGGTGGCGCCGGAGGCCAGCACTGTTTGCTTCGCCACGATCCGCCAGATGCGCTGGCGCGGGACGCCCGCAGGCGCTGCTTCCAAGTGATCGCTCACGCGCTCAATGGCGCCGAAGGTGCCGCCGTCGTAGCTGCCGAAGGCCGTCGTGCGGCGGAGGATGCGGACGTTGTCGAGCTCAGCGAGTTCGCGCTCGGCGGCGTGCACCCAGTCCTTCGCGGGCTTGCCGTCGATCTCGGAGGCGTCGTCGATGGCGCGGCCGCCGAGCGTGGCGTTCTCGTCGACGAGAACCACGCGTGCCTTGGAGCGTGCCGCGGACAGCGCCGCGATGAGACCGGCCGGGCCGCCACCGATGACGAGCACGTCGGCGAACGCGGTCGCCTTCTCATATGCGTCAGGATCGTGGGCGTCGGGCGCGCCTGCCACACCGGACGCGCGGCGGCTGGCGGGCTCGGAGAGCTTTTACCAGAGCGCCCACGCCCACCTCAACGTCTTGTAGTATAAGACGGCCACGCAGATTGGCGCCAGCAGCGAGTTGATCGCCATGACGTCGAACGACAGCGACGGCCAGCGGTTTTGGCTCTGCGCCGTGAGGCCGTCGTACAGCTCGGCCGTGGTGGCCTTGGTGTTCGGCTCGCGGCGCGCGCCCTCGCGCAGTTCGACCAGCGCGTTCGGTTCTTCGGAGCCGGCGGTCAGAATGCCGCGCGGGCGATGGTATTTGAACGAGCGGCCCGTCAGCGTCACGCCGTTGGCAAGCAACGCCGAGGCGAGCGTGTCGCCCGGATGGCCGGTGAATGTTTTGCCGTCGAATTTGAACGACACCGTGCGGGTGCGATCGATGAGGCCGCCGGAGGAGAGCCGGTTCGGTTGGGTCGGGTGCGCCATCATGCAGGGTCCTTGGCTGGAGCCGCGTCCGCCCGGGCGACGTCGCGGGCCACTTCGACGGATGTGATGGCGTGCGTGGCGACGCCGCGGGTCACGACCAGCCAGGCGTGGCAGCCGGCGGCGTGATACCAGAGCTCGCGATGCATGCCGGGCGGGTTCGTGCGCTCGAAGCTGTAGCGGACGAAGTCCTCCATGGCCGTCGGGCTCGCGGCGTCGGGACGCTTTACGGTCGCGTCGCCGGAGTACACGAACTCATCGAGGCTGCGTTCGCCGCAGTAGGGACAAGCGATTCTCATCGCGGATGCCTTCCTTGCCGATTTGCTTCAGTGCAGATTGGGTTGAGGGCCCATGCCCTTTTCGTCGATGGCGTGACCGGTCGCGAACCGGTCGAGGCGATAGGCGCTGGCGACGGGGTGCGGTTCGCCGCGTGCGATCAGATGCGCGAAGCAGAAGCCGGACGCCGGCGTGGCCTTGAAGCCGCCGTAGCACCAGCCCGCGTTGAGGTAGAGGCCGTCCACCGGTGTCTTGTCGATGTACGGGCTGCCGTCCATCGACATGTCCATGATGCCGCCCCAGTGTCGCAACAGGCGGACGCGGCCGATGCGCGGCATGATCGCCATGCCGCCCTCGCAGACGTCCTCGACGACGGGCAGGTTGCCGCGCTGGGCGTAGCTGTTGTAGCCGTCCAAGTCGCCGCCGAACACGAGGCCGCCCTTATCCGACTGACTGATGTAGAAGTGGCCGGCGCCGAACGTCACGACGCCGTCGATGAACGGCTTGATGGACTCGGTGACGAACGCCTGAAGCACGTGGCTTTCGATCGGCAGGCGCAGGCCGGCCATGGCGGCGACGCGCGAGGAGCTGCCCGCAACCGCCACGCCGATCTTCTTGGCGCCGATGTCACCGCGCGAGGTTTCAACGCCGACGACGCGGCCGCCTTCACGCTTGAAGCCTTTGACCTCGCAGTTCTGGATGATGTCGACGCCGAGGCGGTCGGCTGCGCGGGCGTAACCCCAGGCGACGGCGTCGTGGCGAACCGTGCCGCCGCGGCGCTGCAGCAGCCCGCCCTGGACGGGGAAGCGTCCGTTATCGAAATCGAGGAACGGCACCATTTTCCGGACCGCCGCCTGATCGAGCAATTCGGCATCGACGCCATGCAGGCGCATGGCATTGCCGCGCCGCGCGAAGGCGTCGCGCTGGCCGTCGGAGTGATAGAGGTTGAGCACGCCGCGCTGGCTCACCATGGCGTTGTAATTGAGCTCGTGCTCCAGCCCTTCCCAGAGCTTCATCGACATCTCGTAGAACGGGATGTTGCCAGGGAGCAGGTAGTTGGAGCGGACGATCGTCGTGTTGCGGCCCACGTTGCCGCCGCCGATCCAGCCCTTTTCAAGCACGGCGATCCGAAGCGGGCCATGGTTCTTGGCGAGGTAGAACGCCGTGGCCAAACCATGGCCACCGCCGCCGACGATGACGACGTCATAGTCGCGCTGGGGGGCGGCATCGCGCCAGGCGGGACCCCAGCCCGTATGGCCGCGCAAGGATTCGCGCAGCACTGAAAAAATTGAATACCGATCGCTCATGGCCGGACTGTCTCCCTGCCGCTAAGGCCGTGGCCGGCTTCACACCGGTCTCGCGCCTTGCGCTCACGAATAGGATGTTAGGGATACGGCCGATTGGCATTGTAGGCTATATAAGCCATACTTATAGTACGCTCATGCGCGACACTCTCCCAGCCCTTCCGTTCGATCTCCGATCGCTCGAAATCTTCCTGTCCGTCTGCGAGACGGGCGCCATGTCGTCGGCCGCGCGGGCGCTCGGGCTGACGCAACCCGCGGTGTCGCTGGCCGTCGGAGACCTCGAGCGCAAACTCGGGTTCGATCTCTTCGACCGTTCCGTGCGGCCACTCGCGGTCACGCCCGCGGGAAGCCTGCTGCGCCAGAGGGCGAGCGCCTTGATCGCGGACGCGCGCGAGATCGGGCCGCTCCTCCGCGAGACGCAGCACGGCAAGGCTCCGCTGATCCGCGTCGGTCTCGTCGATTCCCTCGCGCGGGTGCTCACGTCTCCCCTCGCATCGTACCTCGCCACCGCAGCCGACGAAGTCGCCATCCTGTCGGGTCTCACCGCGTCGCATGCGAGCGATCTGCTGACGCGGCGGCTCGATTTGTTTCTCGGAGTCGACGACCTCGAAACCTGGGCCGGGCTCGAACGCTGGCCGCTGGCCAAGGAGCCCTATGTGCTGCTGCTGCCGGCGGGTGTGGACGCGCCGCGCAGTATCGGCGCGCTACGCAAGCTGGCTTCGACGCTGCCGCTGATCCGGTTCAGCGCGCGGTCTCAGACGGGCCTCGACATCGAGGGGCACATTCGGCGCGTCGGTCTCGAGATCCCGGGCGCGTTCGAGTTCGATACCCCCTTCGGCGTGGCGTCGATGGTGGCGGCTGGGCGGGGGTTCGCCATCACGACCCCGCTTTGCATCCGGGAGGCCGGCCTGCCGGACGCCAAGTTCACCACCGCGCCGTTGCCGGGGGCGCAGTTCACCCGCAAGCTGACCCTGGTTGCGCGGCATCGCGAGCTGGGACGGATTCCCCGCGAGCTGGCCGACGTGGCACGGCAGGCGCTCATCGCGCAGGGGGCTTTGCAGTAGGGCGGGCGCTGGGGTTCAGGCGCATGGTCTCGGCCAAGTGATGTTGTAGACATTGCAACGGAGGCGGCGCTCGTGTCGCGCTCGGCTCCTCACAAATGGATGTGAAATTGTCGCCCGGCTCATGTATTGAGAACGGGCGGGGGCCCCGTAGCTCAGTGGATAGAGCATCAGATTCCTAATCTGAGGGTCGCAGGTTCAAATCCTGCCGGGGTCGCCAGCAAATCATAAGCGCTCGGCGATGGTCGCGCTTCGCTTTCCATCTTGCGACCTTTAGTGGCTAGGCAGCGGGTCAACGACACGATAGATGTCACGGACGCGGCGTTTTCTCCCACACAGAGAGATGCCGTTTAGGCCTCGTTGCGGTATTGGACTACTGCGGCGGGGCCGAATTATTTTCAGGCGCCCTCGTTGGTGCCCGTCGCGACGCGATCATTCATTCCGCAGCACCTATTTTCGTCCGCCCGCACTCGTCTCCGGTAGCAAGAAGTCGACACCATGATCCGCGGGCTTAGCTTTACCGACGTTGTTGCTTTCGTCACGTTCCTGATCTGCTGGCCCGGCTATCACCTTGCTGCTGGATACGTGGACACGCGCCGCTCGAGCCTGATGTCGCTCGTCAAAGCGTTTCGCCATCGGTGGTTTGAGCGGATGGCCGAGCGCGAGAGCCACATCGCGGACGCGACGCTGCTCGGCAATCTCCTGCGTGGCGCGCTGTTCTTCGCATCGACGACGGTGTTCATTCTTGGCGGGCTTGTTGCCTTGCTCGGCACGGCGCCGAAAGTGGCGGAGCTGATCGGTCAGCTTCCGTTCGGTTCGGTCAGCGACCCGAAGCTGGCAGAGCTGAAGGCGATCGCGCTCATCCTCGTGTTCGTCTACGCGTTCTTCAAGTCCACGTGGTCCGCATGGCAATACAATGTGCTCTCCATCCTGGTCGGCGCGATGCCGGGGCGTGGCATCGACGATGCCGCGCGCGTAGAATATGCGGAGGCGGCTGGCCGCGTGGCGGCGCTGGCCGGCGAGAGTTACAATAACGGCGTGCGCGCCTACTACTTTTCCATCCCGCTGATGGCGTGGTTCGCCAATGCGCTCGCCTTCCTTGCCGTGACGCTCGTCGTCACGATCGTGCTCTACCGGCGCGAGTTCTACTCGCCGATCATGGAAGCGCTAAAGTCGATCCGCGGCTGAGGGCGTGGTGCGCCCGTTGACTCAAATGGCCAACGTGCGCCCCAGATATCCCGCGGCAACCACCAGAACGATAAAGACGGCGACGAGGAAGATCGCAGAGGTCACGTGTAGAGCGGCGGCAGTACGGGGGAGGGGATCTGGCGCCACGAAACTTTCCTTGCCGGTGTTCGCATCCGACCGATACCCGATGCGTCGGGCGACCCTAGTGCGCGCAGCGTGTCCCGGGCTGACCGCCGAACGACGGGGCGGCCGTCAGTGGCCCGAGAGCACCAAAGTCTTGATGGGGAGCAGCAAGGCTTGCGCGCGCAGGATAATGGCGTGCACGACGCCAACCGCATCGACGCCGTGAAGGTAGAGGCGGGTGAAGAAGCCGAGATCTTCCTTCTCCAGGCGGTCGTGATTGTTGGAGTAGGCATTGGCGATGCAACTGCTGCCCGGCGTCACGCCGTCAAGCCCGTCTTCATAGAGAGGCTCAAGGAAGACCAGCAGCGTGCCGGGCTTCGTGGTCTGCTTGGCTTCGATCAGTTGCTCTCCGGCGCGAATCTGACCGGAGGCGATGTAATCCTGAACCCCCGTGACGACCATCGGGATGATGGTGAGAGGTTTCGACACGCAGGTCGCCTCGGCGGCCATGCCGACCTTCATCACCTGCGCTTCGATCTGCCCGAAGCCGGCCTGGAGCTGCTTACGACCCGCCTCCTCGGGGATCAGAATACCGGCGGGCCGCATGAACGGATTGACGATGTCGCCGACCCTGAGGATGAACTGTTCCACTCGGCCGGATACGCCGGCGTAGACAGTCGTCTTGTCGAGATCGACCTGGGCTTGCTGGAGCGCCGCATCGGCGCTGGCCTTCTGGGCGGGCAGCAGCGTGGAGATGCGCGTCGCTGCGGCCTGATTGGCCGCCTCGGCCGCGACGACCGCGCCCTTGCGGCCATCAACTATGTTTTTCAGGCGCTCGATCTCGCGCACCGCCACCACGTCCGCATTGCGCAGCCGAAGCTCCTCTTTCGTCGCGAGCTCATCCAGCGCTTGCTGGTAGGCACCCTTCGCCTGCTGGATCTGGCCTTCGGCCGCCGCGATGTCGGCCTCAGCCATGACCATGGCTGCATTGACTTCCTCGATCCGCCGTTTGGCGACCTCGAGATCCGCTTCTTGCTTGGAGCTGTCGAGCTTGAAAATGCGCTCGCCCTGTTTGACCTCGTCGCGCCAGCTGACGAAGATCTCGCTCACGCGACCGTTCGTTTCGGGCAGAATGGGGACAGTGCGGAAGAACGGCGTCACGCTGGTCGAAGACGGGTGATAATAAAAAATGATGGTGATCAGCAGCACCGCCAGCATCAGGCAGGTCGTGATGCCCCAGCGGAGCTCGAACCATACCGAGTAGAGCGTGATCTCCCGGCCGATCTGCTTGCCTTGCGCATAGCGCCGATAGAGATAGTCGGGAACGATCGTGAAGAGCGAACAGAGCGCGATTTCCAGCATGGGCTAAGCTCCCGGCTCCGGCTGTGGAGGAGCGGGCAGGGGCTCAGGCTCCGCCTCGACAGGGGCTTCCGTGCCGGACAGTTTTTCCAACGAAGACGCAATGCTTTTCAGCGGCGTCTGGAAATCCGGCAGATCGATGAGCGCCAGCAGAAGGCCCGCGACCCAGAACGCGTGCACATGCGTAAAGAGCGAAAGCAGGCCGAGCACGGCCACGATTTCGAATTGGAGCTTCTTGTGTCCGAGGCGTTCGGGAAGCGAATGCAGGCGGAAAAAGACGAGGCCGAGCCCGAGGACGACCGCGATCACGACGATCATCGTGATCGTCATCAGCGTGTCGGATTGCCCGGGCGCGGTGAGGAACCATGGCAACTCGTGGGACGAGACTGCGTGCCGCGTGGTTTCCACTGACGCCTCCCCCTCATCCGCTGATGAGCAGATAACGGACGGTAGGCCCGCTTTCGGCGTTTGGCAACGCTGGAAAACGCCGGTCATCCCACTTTCGGCTGCCGGGATGCAGACCGGCCGCGGCACCGAGCAGGGCCATTCCGCTGGCTCCGCGGCAGCGCTTGGCGCCCGCGCGCTGTCAGCCGCACTCTCTCAACGAATTCGGGCTCAACCACATTGGGCGCGGTGGCGCAGCAGGTGATCGGCCAGCACGAGCGCCATCATGGCCTCGCCGACCGGCACGGCGCGAATGCCGACGCACGGGTCGTGGCGGCCCTTGGTCACGATCTCGGTCTCGTGGCCCTCTGCGTCGATGGTCTGGCGCGGCGTGAGGATCGAGGAGGTCGGCTTGACCGCGAAGCGGCAGACGACGGCCTGGCCGGTCGAGATGCCGCCGAGGATTCCGCCGGCATGGTTCGAAAGGTAACGCGGCTTGCCGTCGGCGCCCATGCGGATCTCGTCCGCGTTGGCTTCGCCAGTCAGCTCCGCAACCGCCATGCCGTCGCCGATTTCGACGCCCTTGACCGCGTTGATGCTCATCATGGCGGAGGCGAGGTCCTGGTCGAGCTTGCCGTAGATCGGCGCGCCGAGGCCCACCGGAACGTTCTCGGCCACGACTTCGATCACGGCCCCAACCGACGAGCCGCTCTTGCGCACGCTGTCGAGGTAGGCCGTCCATTCGGGCACGATGCAAGGGTCGGGCGCGAAGAAGGGATTGGTGTCGACGACATCCCAGTCCCAGCGGGAGCGATCGATCTTGTGCTCGCCTATCTGGATCAGTGCGCCACGGATGACGACGCCTTCGCCCAGCACCTTGCGGGCAATGGCGCCGGCAGCCACGCGCATCGCCGTCTCGCGCGCCGACGAGCGTCCCCCGCCTCGGAAGTCGCGGATGCCGTACTTGTTCCAATAGGTGATGTCGGCGTGGCCGGGGCGGAACGCGCTCTTGATGTCGCCGTAGTCCTTGCTGCGCTGGTCGGTGTTCTGGATGTGAAGCGCAATCGGCGTGCCGGTCGTGACCTGGCGGCCCTGGGCGTCGTTGAACACGCCGGACAGGATCTCGACGGCATCCGCCTCGCGGCGCTGCGTGGTGAAGCGAGACTGGCCCGGCTTGCGGCGGTCGAGGTGGACCTGGATCTCTTCGGCCGTCAGCGGGATGCCGGGCGGGCAGCCGTCGACCACGCAGCCGATGGCGGGCCCGTGGCTTTCGCCCCAGGTGGTCATGCGGAAGAGATGGCCGAAGGTGTTGTGTGACATGAAATCCGTCGAATCCGTCGAGAGCTGGGTCGCCAATACAGAATGTCTTGGTCTCTCATAAGTGCCGCGCGCAGCCGCAGCAAGGGTGCGCGGTCGCGGTTGTTATTCCGGCCTTTCGAGATCGGTCTTGAGCCGGTCCAAGACTTCGACGGCGTGCGCGGCATACGGGCCGATCCAGCGGTCGTGAATATGTTTGATGGGGAGCGGATTGAGGTGGTTCCACCGTTCGCGTCCCTTGCGTTGGGGAATGACGAGGTCGGCCTCCTCGAGCACCTTGAGGTGCTGCATCACGGTACAGCGGTCGAGAGCGGGGAAATGGTCGCAAAGCGCGCCCGTCGTGGCCGGCTTATCGCGCAGGACATCGAGCATCGCGCGTCGAGTCGGGGCGGCTAGAGCACGGAAAACGCTGTCATTTTTCTCATCTGTTGACATGTTATAGAAATATAACATTATAGCGAGATCAGCAAGGAGTTCTGCATATGGACCTGAAATTCAAAGTGACCGGACGCATCGCCAAGCCGGTGCACGAGGTGTTCGAGGCGGTGGCCGATCCGGCGCAGCTGTCGCGCTATTTCACGACAGGTGGGGCCAAGGGCCGGCTCGAGACGGGCACGATCGTCACGTGGAGCTTTCACGATTTCGCCGGCGCGTTTCCGGTCGAAGTGGCGGAGGTCGTGCCCGATCAAAAGATCGTGCTGCGCTGGGCAGCGCACGAGGGCGCCCCTTCCGACGGCGACGCCGGTGCCAAGTCTGCCGGCTACCAGACGACGGTGACGATGGAGTTCGAGGCGCTCGACGACGGGCGGACGCTGGTGACGATTTCGGAGGAAGGCTGGCGCGAAACGCAGGGCGGTCTCAAGGCGTCCTACGGCAATTGCCACGGGTGGACGCAAGCGCTCTGCTCACTCAAGGCCTATCTGGAGCACGGGATCAATCTGCGTGACGGCATGTACAAGTAGACATGACCTCCGCGCGGTTTTGTTTTGCAAGGGCGCGCGACGCAGTTAAGCAGGCAGGTGCCCTGCGTGTTGTGCGCTCTTTGAAAGGAGGCAGCATGAGGCGTACCGGGTGTCCGCTTTACGTGTGCGGCACCTTGATGGGCTTTAGGTAGTCGATGCGTTTGCGTTTCAGCGGATCGCTCCATCCGGTCTGAGCAACTGGACCGAGAGATCTGCCCCAAGTACCGTTTGCATCGAGGGAGCTGGAGCTGCCGCTGCTCTGGCTCCCTTTGCTTTTTTAGCGGCTACACCCACCGCATGGTGCCGTTGGCGAGCACGAGGACGCGGTTCTGGGGACTTTCCAGGCTCGGGATCAGGGCAGGATCGAGACCCAGGACGTCGGCGCGCAGGCAGCGGGATACGCCGCCGTGGGAGACGATCACGCAATCGCCCGTCAACGCATCGGCCCAGCCCTTCACGCGCGCAAACAGGTCGGCATAGCTTTCGCCGCTGGACGGCCGCCAGCGATAGGTATCGATGCGGCGGGCCGCCACGCCTTCGGGGTCCTGGATCGCGACGTCATCCTGCAACGTTCCCTCCCAAGCGCCGTAGGAGAGTTCGATCAGACGCGGATCGATGTCATAGCCCACTTCGGCGAGGCCTAACTCGCGGCGCACGATTTCCATCGTTTCGCGCGCGCGTCCAAGGGGGCTGGCGACGAACCGGGCGCGCGAGGGGTCACGCAGGAGGGTGCGCAGAACGTCTCCGTTGCGGCGCGCCTGCGCGCGGCCGGTCTCGTTCAGCGGGATGTCGCGCTGGCCCTGATAGCGCCGGTCACGGTTCCAGTCCGTCTCGCCGTGGCGGATGAAATAGATCGTCGGGTGGTCCCGCATGCAGCGATCATCACCCGCGCGGCTCGAAACGCGCGGCCTGGCTCCCTGGGCTTAAGGGTCGTTCTTGACGACGGAAATGTCTGGGGCGTCCTCGTTCTTCATGCCCTGGACGTGGTAGCCCGCATCGACATGATGGATCTCGCCGGTGACGCCCTGCGAAAGGTCCGACAGCAGGTAGACGCCCGCGCCGCCGACATCCTCGATGGTGACGGTGCGGCGGAGCGGCGAATTGTATTCGTTCCACTTCAGAATGTAGCGGAAGTCTGAGATGCCGGCTGCGGCCAGTGTCTTGATCGGTCCGGCCGAGATGGCGTTGACGCGGATGGCGTTCTTGCCGAGGTCGGATGCGAGGTAGCGCACCGACGCTTCAAGCGCGGCCTTGGCGACGCCCATGACGTTGTAGTGCGGCATCACCTTTTCGGCGCCGTAGTAGGTCAGCGTCACGATCGAACCGCCGGAGGTCATCAGCTTTTCGGCGCGCTGGGCGAGCGCGGTCAGCGAGAAGCACGAGATCAGCATGGTCTGCGTGAAGTTTGCTTCGGACGTGTCGACGTAGCGGCCGTCGAGTTCGTTCTTGTCCGAAAACGCGATGGCGTGGACGAGGAAGTCGAGGCGGCCCCAAACGCGGGTAATTTCAGCGAACAGAGCATCGACCGACGCGGCGTCCGAGACATCGCAGGGCAGCACGACCTTCGACCCGAGTTCGGCGGCGAGCGGCTCGACGCGCTTTTTCAGCGCGTCGCCCTGATAGGTCAGTGCCACCTCGGCGCCCTGTGCAGTCACGGCTTTGGCTATACCCCAGGCGATGGAGCGATTGTTGGCCACCCCCATAATGAGGCCGCGCTTGCCGGCCATGAGCGTGCCGCCAAGTTGCCGTGCGCCCGGCGCCGTTTCATTCATTTGGTCGCAATCCCTGTTTTTTGAAATTTGGCCGCATCCTACACAAAAGGGCATGCGGGTCCAGATACCGATTGGACAGAGCATGACTGTCCAAGCCGAGGCCGCAACCGAATACGGCCGCAGCGCAAGCGCAAAATAAAAAAATCACAATATTTCAGTATGTTACAGCGCGGATGCGCACCCGGTCAGCTCAGCCTTCAAGCACCCAGCGGCGGTTCGTTGCCCGGCAGGCGATGCCTTCGAGTGTGCGTGTTTTGAAACCTGTCGTCAGCAGGACCACAACGTGGCGGCACAGGCTGCCCTTCGCATTGCGGAACGAGACAGTCGGACGCACGATGCCCGACAGCTTTCCGTTGGACCGGCGCCAGACGAACGGCTCGCCGTCGTCCATGCGGGAAAGTCCGACCTGGATACTTTCCAAGGCGGCGATCTCGTCGGCCTCATCGAGCCGGCGGTCGGTCAGCTCGGCAAAGCTGGGACGGGCCGATTTCTGGTGGTCGCCGGAGCAGGGAGGCCCGACGGGGGGGCCGGCCTCGGCTCCGAAGGCCGGACCATCGAGCAAGAGGATGCTGGCGGCGAGGGCAAAGCCCAGGGCGGCCACGAGAACATACGTCTCCATCCAAGTTTCGTGACGCATGACAACTACTCCGGCATATGACGCGCCAGGACGTACAAGCCCTGACCTCGCCATTGTGGTCCTTCGTGGTTAAAAGGTGCTAAAGCAGCGTCCCATTGATCGGAAACGGCAAAACGGCAGGCCCGCGTGACGGACGAAAACCAAGCATCGGGTGGCACTCCTGCGGCGGGCGACGTTGGCACCTTCACGTCAGGCGACGATCCCTTTGCGCTCTTCGAAGCGTGGCTGCAGGAGGCAACGGCGTCCGAGATCAACGATGCGAACGGAATGGCGCTGGCGACCGTCGACGACTCGGGATTGCCCAACCTGCGCATGGTGCTTCTCAAGGGGCTCGACGAGGCGGAGCACCCGGCGCGGGGGTTTGTTTTCTATACGAATCTCGAGAGCGCCAAAGGCGTCGAGCTGCAGGCTTCGTCGCGCGCGGCGCTGCTGTTTCATTGGAAAAGCCTGCGCCGGCAAGTCCGCGTGCGCGGGATGGTGAGCCCGGTTTCGCCCGAGGAGGCGGACGCTTATTTCGCCACGCGGCCGCGGCTGTCGCAAATCGGTGCTTGGGCGTCCGACCAGTCGCGTCCGGTCGAAAGCCGCCTCGCATTCGAGAAGCGCATTGCTCTTTACACAGCCA
>NZ_JBHYDS010000007.1:74344-97828 GCF_051860585.1 Hyphomicrobium sp. | reverse complement strand
TATGCGCTTGGTCAGGTGCCCCGCCCGCCGCACTGGTCGGGCTTCCGGGTGACGCCTGTCGAGATCGAATTGTGGCACGATCGTCCATTCCGGCTGCACGACCGCATCGTCTTCAGACGCGCCAACATCGCGGAGTCATGGGCGAAATCGCGCCTTTATCCGTGAGCGCGGCAGATCCTTGAATTCGCCGCGATGGTGCGGGACAATTGGGAAGCTCAGTGCGGCAGACAGCGGTTGCCGCCCACACGATGCGACGCATTTGTGTACCGCCGCGGTGGGAATTTAAGACCACCCACTTGCGGAATGCATGGCGTCCTGCAAGTGTGCCCCGGCAACCAGGGGGAGTCGCCTCGGCGGGCGCGCTCGACCGCGAATTTCCACGGGGGATCACTTGGCAAACGTTCTCGCGTCAGGCGCTATTGCGCCCGACACGGCGCAGCCTCAGAAGGCGCGCGACTGGATCGAAATCCTGCAACGCTACCGACATCCGGATCCGGCGCGCAGCTTCTTCGAAGTCGTCATCACGCTCGTTCCATACGTCGCCCTGTGGGCGGCGGCTTGGGCTGCGCTGTCGGTCGGCTACTGGCTGACGCTGCTCATCACCGTTCCGGCGGCCTTCTTCCTTGTCCGCCTGTTCCTCATCCAACATGACTGCGGGCACGGCGCGCTGTTCAAAAAGCGGCTGACCAATGACTGGGTCGGACGCGCGATGGGCGTCCTGACGTTCACGCCTTACGATGCCTGGAGACGCAGCCACGCCATCCATCACGCCTCGCACGGCAATCTCGACGAGCGTGGCGTGGGCGACATCGATACGCTGACGGTCCGCGAATACATGGCGCTGTCGCCGTTCCGCCGGCTCCTCTACCGCGCATACCGCAACCCGATCGTGCTGTTCGGCATCGGACCGACGCTGCTGTTCGTCGTGCAGCATCGCCTGCCGTTCAGCATGCTGCGGGGCGCGGACTGGAAGAGCTGGGCCAGCGTGATCGGCACCAACCTCGGCCTGATCGTGCTCGGCGGGGCCATGATCTGGCTCGTGGGCTGGAAAGCGTTCATGGCCGTGCAGCTGCCGATCGTCGCGATCGGCTCATCGATCGGTGTCTGGCTGTTCTACATCCAGCATCAGTTCGAAGACACGTTCTGGGAAGAGAACCCGGAATGGAACGTTCATGAGGCTGCGCTGCATGGCAGCTCGCATTACGATCTGCCGGGCTTCCTGCCCTGGCTGACCGCCAACATTGGCGTGCACCACGTCCACCATCTCTACAGCCGCATCCCGTATTACCGGCTGCCGCACGTGCTGCGCGATTTCCCCGAACTCGCGAACGTGCATCGCATCACGCTGTGGGAGAGCTTCAAGTGCGTGAAGCTCAGGCTGTGGGACGAGACCGAGCGGCGCATGGTGCCGCTGGCCGAAGTCCAGGCCTACGCCTGAGCTGGGGCGCACGTTACGAATGCAAAAACGGCCGCTGTCACCAGCGGCCGTTTTCTTTTGTCGATGATGTGTTCTTTTGCGCTCTCAGGCGCGCTCGATCGATTTGATCGGGCCGCGCGGGCGGCCGGACCGCTCGGCGATTTCGCGATCCTGCGCCTCGATGGCTTCGCGGGCCGGCTCGTCGCCGTCCAAGCCGCCGAGGACTTCGCCCGGCACCTTGCGGTTCGAGGTCTGCGAGCCGTCTTCATAGACGACATTGAAGAACACGAATTCGGCCTTGGGGTTGGGTTTCTTCCGTGCCATCGGGAACTCCTCTCAATTGCCAACGGCGACGCAGGCGGGTGCTTTCGCTCCGAGCGTTCTGCCGGTTTCTGATTGTCGCGAGAGCGGCCGCGCAAATTGCGCGGCCGCTTGCGATCACGTGGCTCGAACTCGGCTCGACTTAGACTGCGTCGCGATCGCGGGCAGCAGAGCCGGGGCGCGCGGGGCGGGCGTAGCCGCCCTGATCGCGCCGGTCGCCGTGGCCACGCGACGGGCCGCCGCGATGGCCGTTGTTCGTCTTCGCCGGTGCGTCTCCGTCACGCCGCGTCGGGCGTGCCAGGAAGCCGACATCGCGCAGGCTGCCGTCGCCGCTGGGGGTACGATCCGAGGCGTGGGCGGCACGCGGCGGACGGCGGTCGCCGCGCTCCGCGTGGTGATCGTTACGCGATTGCCCAGAACGCGGGGCATTCGCGTGGTCGCGGCGCGGCGCGGCGTCGCTATCGCGGCGCGGAGCGCCGTTGCCATTCTCCCGGCGGGGTGCGCCGGCGTGATCCTGGCGAGCAGCGCCAGCGCCTTCGTGACGTTCGGCGCGGCCTTCATTGCGCGACGCGCCTGCGCCCTCAGGGCGGCCGCGTCCGCGGTCGCCACGGGCCTGATGCTGGCCGCTGCCGCGGCGTGCTTGATCTTGGCCGCTGCCGCGGCGTGGGCCGCGCTCGTCGCGACCTTCTCCACGACCTTGGCCTTCACTGCGGCCACGTCCGTGGCGCTGGGGGACAGACGGCTGGCCATCGTTGCGATGGGCCGGGGTGCGGTCGGCGATGATCGTCGGGTCGTTGCGGCGGTCCTCGTGCGGGATCTGCTGGCGGGTCAAACGCTCGATGGCGCGAAGCTGGTCGCGTTCGTCGGCGTCGCACAGCGAGATCGCGATGCCCGACGCGCCGGCGCGCGCGGTGCGGCCGATGCGGTGGACGTAAGCTTCCGGAACTTCCGGCAGCTCGTAGTTGATGACGTGCGAGACGAGGTTGATGTCGATGCCGCGAGCGGCGATGTCGGTCGCAACCAGAACATTGATGCGCGACTGCTTGAAGTCCTCGAGGGCGATTTCACGCTGGCGCTGGCTCTTGTTGCCGTGGATCGCGGCCGCCTTCATGCCCGCGGTTTCGAGGTGACGGGCAACGCGGTCCGCGCCGCGCTTGGTGCGCGTGAAGACGAGCGTGCGGGTCATCTCGGGATTGGCCAGAAGTTCGACGAGGATCGTGCGCTTCTTGCCGGCTTCGATGTGGATGACGCGCTGGCGCACCCGGTCGGCGGTCGCGGAGACGGGCGCCACCGAGACCTTCACGGGGTTGTTCAGCATTTCGTCGGCGAGGCCCGAGATCTCGCCCGGCATGGTGGCCGAGAAGAACAGGTTCTGGCGGCGGTGGGAGAGCGTCGAGACGATGCGGCGGATCGGCTTCACGAAGCCGAGGTCGAGCATCTGGTCGGCTTCGTCGAGGACGAAGATCTCAGTGCCGGAGAGTTCGCAGCAGCGCTGATCCATCAGGTCGAGAAGACGGCCGGGAGCCGCGACCAGGACGTCGACGCCGCGCGCGAGGGCTTGGATCTGCGGGCGATGAGCGACGCCGCCGAACACGACAGCGACGGTGATGCCGAGGTGGCGGCCGTAGGCGCGGAAGCTTTCGGCAATCTGCGAAGCGAGTTCGCGGGTCGGCGAGAGCACGAGCACGCGGCAGCCCTTGCGGGGCGCGGGGCGGGGATCGGCCGCCAGTCTGTGGAGGATCGGAAGGGCGAACGCGGCGGTCTTGCCGGTGCCGGTCTGGGCGATGCCGAGGAGGTCGCGGCCTTCCATTACAGGAGGAATGGCCTTGGCCTGGATCGGCGTCGGGATCGTATAGCCCTTCTCGTCGAGGGCCTTGAGAAGGGGCTCGGCGAGGCGAAGGTCGCTAAAGGATGTCAATGGGAAGTCTTTCCGTTTGGCCGCGCGTACGCGGTTGAGCGGGCACGCGCCATCGCAATGGCACACACGGGCTCGTTGCTTGTGACGCCCCGCGTGGCCTGGGCTGTCGGTTTTGGAAGTTTTCAGGGCGCTCAACAGGGGGACGAATTAGACCTTAACGGGTCCTCTACATGTCCCTTCACGCGGCTGGAGCGCCGGAAGACGCTCGACTTTTTCGAGCGATGGCGGCTTGTCTCATGTTGCGGGTGCGAAGTCAAGGTGAAGGCGGGCCTCGCAGGGGTGACAGCAGCGTCGCAGGGCTGTGCTCTGTCGTATTTTCCGTGACCTGTGGCGCGCAAAGCGTTGCGGGAGCGACCGGCGCCGTGGAAAGTCGGCCTATGCATCCTTCCGCGTCCCAGATTGTCGGTCTCTATGAGCGTCATGCCGAGGCGTGGGATCGCGAGCGGGGCAAGGCGCTGTTCGAGCAGAGCTGGATCGACCGTTTCCGCGCTCTCGTCAGGCCCGGCGGCGCGCTTCTCGACATCGGCTGCGGCTCGGGTGAGCCGATCGCACGCTACCTGATCGAGCAGGGGCATACGGTCACCGGCGTGGACGCTTCGCCGTCGATGATCGAGGCCTGCCGAGCCCGCTTTCCCGATCACGCCTGGCTGGTCGCCGACATGCGCAGCCTCGCGCTCGACCGGCGTTTCGATGGGCTGATCGCGTGGGACAGCTTCTTCCATCTCTCGCACGACGATCAGCGTGGGATGTTTCCCGTATTCGCGGCGCATGCCGCAGAGGGCGCCGCCTTGATGTTCACCAGCGGCCCGGCGCACGGCGAGGCAATCGGCAGCTTCGAGGGCGAGGCGCTCTATCACGCCAGTCTTGCGCCGGACGCGTACGTCGCCCTCCTGTCGGAGAACGGCTTCGATGTCGTCGCGCACGTCGTCGAGGATCAGACGTGCGGCGGCCACACGGTGTGGCTCGCGAAAGCGCGAGGAATGACACGCAAAGAAAAAGCCGCCGGCTGATGCCGGCGGCTTCGGTGCCCCATCGGGCCTGATTTCCTGGATCCGTCGCTTAGGCGACCTGGATCTGACCGGCCTGCTTGCCGCGGCCCTTGCGGTCATCTTCGAGCACGAACGAGAGCTTGTCGCCCTCATAGACGCCGTTGATGCCAGCCCGCTCGAGAGCGGAAACGTGGATGAACACGTCCTTCGAACCATCTTCAGGCTGGATGAAACCAAAGCCCTTGGCGGTGTTGAAGAACTTTACGGTTCCGTTGATGCGATCCATCGAGAGTCTTCCTTCAATCAAATACGCGCAAAGAACTGCCAGTCCCGAACGGCGCGCCGTCATTCGGGGTCCCAGTCATGCAGGAATAAGGCAAACGGCCGGTGGCACGCTATCTCATTCAACTTCTTGAGGGTACGATCCACCTCGGAGCGCACCGGCATCGTGTATATGCGGGCACTCTGTGGCGAAAGCAAGGATCAAATGCCCGCTGATCTTCGGCTCAAAACGGTGATTGTCCCGCATCTCGGGCCGCCATAAGACCGCATTTTTTCCGCCCGGAATGCTCACAAAGCTGAGAAAAGTGCGCCGCGAACGTCACAGCGCGGGCGGCAAAATGCTTAACGCGGGCGATGTCCACAGAAGCGGCCCATCTCGACCCGTTCCGCTCCGTTGTTGGTTGACGGAGGGACTGTTACCAGTCGCATGATCGGCGGCGCTTCGGCGTTCGCCACGATCGGGGACGGGGAGCTGCAACATGCGGTCGATTCTTCGCAGTGCGCGCGTGTTGGGCCTTCGCAGCGCGCGGGTGCTGGGGCTTTGCAGCTTGGCCGCGGTCGCGGCAGGTTGCGGCGAGACCATCTCCGGAATGGATACCGCTTCGATCAAGCCCGCAGCCGACACGGTGACGAGCGATTTCGTGCCGGGCGTGCCGAAGGGCTATCAGTGTCCTCTGGTGCCGAACGGCTTCGATCCCGCGGGCTCGATCTACCGTCTCGAAAAAGACGGCACCTATTATCGCGTCAAGGATTTCACCACCGATCCCGCCATTCAGGCGCTCGGCGCCTTCAAACGCGAGGTGGCGATCTCGAACTACGCGCTCGCCGATACGCAGAACGCGAGCGCGGGGTTGTCCTTCGACCTGCTGAAGAAGGTGATGCCGGGTCTCACCGCGTCGGGCTCGGCCGACTACAAGAAGGCGATGACGGTCGAGATCACGGTCGAGGACATGGTGGGCGAGGTGATCGACGACAGCGTCGCTGACAAAATCGTCGACCTGTTCCGCGAGACCATGAAGCCGAAGCCGGGCAGCAAATACTTCCTCGTCCGGGAGACGGTGCGGGCGGGCACCGTGAGCTACAAGCTCAAGCAAGCGGATCTGGCGCGGCTCGGCGGCAAGGCCGAGGTGGAAAAGCTGGCTCAGGCGCAGGCCAATCTGACGGTGCGGGACGACTCGGGGCAGTTCGAGATCAAGCAGACCTTCAAGCCGGAGCGGATGGCGATCTGCATCAAGTCGGCGGAGATCCAGATCGAGGCCGGACGCGGTTCCGGCTCCGCCACGGTGGCGCTCAAGAGTGCCGACGAGACGCCTGTGCCGCAGATCCGGCGCGTGGGCGCAAACTGACATCGGTTCGTTTCGTACAGAAACCCGTGATGGTGCAGCGCGAAATTGGCCTTGCCAACCTTGCCCGGCTATCGGCGCGGGTCTATCTTCAATATCAATAACATCTGAGGAAACGCAAAACGCGAGGGTGACGCCATGAGCGATACACTAACCCGCGAGATCACAAAGCCTGATGCAAACCGCGAGATCACGAAGGCCGACGTCGACCGGTTTCTGTTCGGCAAGCATCTCACGAGCTGCGCGGTGTGCGGCCGCTTCCGGTCGCAGTGCGATCTGGACGTCCATACGTTGAGTTGCCAACGCGGGGCGACGCAGGATTGCTCCGCGAGCTCGACGCTCAATGTCTTGATGATCGTGTGCCAGAACTGCGGCGCGATCGAATTCCACGACCGGACGATCATCGGCAAGTGGCTCGATGGCCAGCGCGTCACGCCCCTGCGGTGAACGGCTCGCCGCTTTGATTTGTCCCGTTCGCAAACCCTCATCCGGCCATGGTTCGTTGGTCGAGGACCGATGACCGATACGCCTCCGATCGAGACGACACTGTTCGACCCCTATCTCACCCGCTGGAGCCTCGTTGCAGACGGCGACGACATCGTGACGCGGGCGGCGCGGCTGCTGCCGGTGCGCCAGGCGGACGAGGCGGCCATGCTCCGAATCGTGACCAACCCGGAAGCCAAAGGTGGCGACGTGCTGCTCACATGGTGGGACGGCGAGGGCGCCGTGCGTGTGCTCGAGGTCGACGGCGATGCACTTCTGCTCGAGCGCGCCGAGGGCCGCAGGTCGCTCACCGCGATGGCGCGATCCGGCCAGGACGACGAGGCAACGCAGATCATTTGCGACGTCATTGCCGAGCTTCACGCGCCGCGCGCCAAGCCGCTGCCCGACCTCATTCCGCTGCTCGATTGGTTCGCCGCGCTATGGCCGGCCGCCGAGGCGTACGGCGGCCTGCTCGCGCAGTCCGCCGAAGCCGCGCGGAGGCTGCTCGCCGGGCAGCGCGAGGTCGGAGCCCTGCATGGCGATATCCATCACGACAATATTCTCGACTTCGGTCCCGAGCGCGGGTGGCTGGCAATTGATCCCAATCGGCTCTGCGGCGACAGAGGGTTCGACTACGCCAACCTGTTCTGCAATCCGGACATCGCCGATCCCTCGGTGCCGGTTGCTGTGCTTGCGGAGCGGTTCCGGCGGCGTGTGGAGATCGTCGTCGAGCGGGCGGATCTCGAGCGCGACCGGTTGCTCAGCTGGATCCTCGCGTACAGCGGTCTTTCGGCGGCTTGGCTGCTCGGCGATGGAGACGACGCCAGCGTCGATTTCCAAATTGCCACATTGGCGGCGACCGAGCTTGCTCGCTAGAAACGCGCCGTCTGGTTTGCCCATCTTGGTCGACGTCTGCGGTCTGAGCGACAGCTCATCAGGACTGAGCGTTCAGGTTCGGTTCATCAGCAATCGTCCAACGTGGCCCAATCGAGGACTCGACTCCCCGAGGACTCGGCAGCGCCCTTT
Source organism: Hyphomicrobium sp. (assembly GCF_051860585.1). Classification (GTDB taxonomy): domain Bacteria; phylum Pseudomonadota; class Alphaproteobacteria; order Rhizobiales; family Hyphomicrobiaceae; genus Hyphomicrobium_C. Next base: position 90,049 of record NZ_JBHYDS010000007.1, on the reverse strand, counting down.
TTCATTCCGAATCACATGAAACAAGCGCTGTGCAGGCCACTTAGCTCCTCAGGGTGCGTTGCACTGAACCGACACTTATGCCGCTTGTGAAACCAATATGCGACAGATGGGTTTAGCTGGCGGAAGGCGGATCACGGAGATCCATTCAGCAGTTTCAGCAACCGGACAATTGCGCGGCCATGCGTGAAAGCCTCAAAAAAGAACGAGACCTGCGGATCGACTTTTTCCGTGGCCTGGCGCTCATCTTCATTTTCATCGATCACGTCCCCGACAACAGTTGGGCGATGGTGACGCTCAAGAATTTCGGTTTCGCCGACGCCAGCGAGGTGTTCGTTCTGCTGGCCGGCTATTCGGCCGGACTTGCGTACTGGTCGACCGCAGAGAAGGGCGGGTTCGCCGCGACGTTCCAGCGTGCCAGCAAACGGGCTGGCGAGATCTACGTCTGGCACCTCGGCGTGCTCGTCGTCTCAGCGTTGATGCTCTATTCCGCCGCGCGCCTGTTCAACAACGCGTCCTATATCAACAATATCGCCATCGCCGAACTTGCACTCGATCCGGTGCGCACGCTGGCCGAGGCCTTGGCTCTCTTCTATCAGCCCAACATGATGAACATCCTGCCGATGTACGTCGTGCTGATGCTCTGGCTGCCTGTGATCATCATGTTGCTTCGCCGCAGTGTCGCGCTTGCGCTCGGCATTTCGGTCGCGATCTGGTTCTTGTCGACGTCCACGGGCCTGAATTTCCCGACGCACCATCGCCCATCCGGCTGGTTCTTCAATCCCTTCGCCTGGCAACTTTTGTTCACGACCGGTGCGGCCGTCTCGGTGCTGGTGCGCCGCATGGAAGCCCGGCCGCGCGCCGAGATGCTGATCCCGGCGAGCGCCTATCTCGTGTTCGCCTTCATCGTCGCGGCGCCGTGGGTCATGGTGTCCTGGCTGCCGAACGATCGCATCATTCCGCGCGAGCTGCTCGGGAACATCAGCAAGAACGACCTTTCGGCTTGGCGCTTTATCCACGTTCTTGCTCTGGCCTATGTTGTCGCGGCCGTCGTGCCTAAAAATGCGGCTTGGCTCCAGCATCAGTGGGCCCAGATGGTCCAGTTGTGCGGTCGCAAGTCCCTCGAAATATTCGCGTTAGGCACACTTCTGTCATTTTTTGGTTGGATAGCCCTCACAGAGTTAGGTTCCAACCAAATGACGATGTGGGCGGTCAACGTCGCCGGCATCGCGATCATGAGTTTGACCGCATGGCAGATGTCACGACGCACATCCTCTCCCCGCGGGCCGCTTCTTTGGCCGCGTCCGCAGGGCACCGCACTCGCCACGCGGTAGGCCTGTTCCTGTCGCTGTTCGCAGTGAGCGTCCTTTGCGCACCGCCGGTCGCCGCCGGCGGTTGCACTGCGCCTGTGGACCTCATCAAGCTTCAAGCACCGCTTCCGAAGCTGCTCGCCGCGGTGCGGTCGGAAGTGCCCCTCACCATCGTCGCGCTTGGATCGTCGAGCACGTCGGGGGCGGGTGCGTCCAGTTCGGCGCACAGCTATCCCGCGCGCCTCGAGAAGGAGCTGCAAGCCGTCTGGCCCAAGAGCGGCGTGCGCGTGATCAACGCCGGCGTTGGCGGTCAGCTCGCGCGCCACATGATCGCGCGGATCGACAAGGATGTGCTGTCGCGCAAGCCGCAGCTCGTGATCTGGCAGACCGGCGTCAACGATGCCATCAAGGGTGTGCCGCTCGATAAGTTCACGGAACAGCTGCGCAATGGCATGGACCAGTTCCGCCGCGCGGGCGTGGACGTCGTGCTGATCGACCAGCAGTACTATCCGAGCTTCAAGAAGCTCAAGGATGGCCCGCTGTACATGGCGGCCATTCGCGACGTCGCGGCGCAGTACGGCGCGCCGGTGGTGCAGCGGTTCCGTATCATGCAGCATCTGATCGACAGTGCGCAGTTCACGACGGCCACGCTGCTGTCGGCCGACCAGTTCCATCTCAACGATCGTTCGTACGACTGCCTCGGCCACTTGCTGGCCCAGTCGTTGCGCTCTGCGGCGACGTTTGCCGCCGCGCCCGTCGCCACGACGCCGGTCGTCTCCCCTGCAGCTGCGACCAAGCCTCAGCCCGCTGCAGTGCAGCCGGTACCGTCGGCCCAGATGGCCGTCAGCAAGTCTCAAGCGAATATGTGAGTGTCTGGGGGCCGGGCGCTTGACGCTTGGCCTCCGTGTCATGGGGCCTTCGGGGGCTCAGGGCCTCAGCATTGCCGGGGCGCGGAATTCCGTGCCTGCTACGCCTCCGGTTGCTTGACCAGTCGCCTACCGAAACAAGCCCCGCGGGCTGGCGTCTCGGTGAAATCCTAAATTCCTGATTGATTGCCCGACCGGTCAACGCGGCGGAGCAACGCTTCGACAGCTCCGCCGTGTTTCAGGACAGTTGCGCCGGGTAGCTCAGCGCGTCCTCGGAATAGACCGCTTCGTGCCCGTCCGGGTGGTGAACCACGAGCGCTACTCTATTGCGATGCGCAAGCGCGCGGCCGAAGGCTTCCGCATGCTCGCGGATCCGGAAGCGGCCGTAAGTTTTGCTGAGGCTGAGTGCGCCAGCGGGTTGCTTCACCGTCCAACCGGCGCCGTTCAGATGCGTAACGTGCACGTCGTACAGGGCCATGGCGACCTCCAGACTGGGATTGCGTAAGCGGCACGGGGGTACCACTTCGCTCCGCGGTTCGTGGGAGCAGTCGTATTCAGATGGCTTGCTTCTGGTGTTTTCGAAGCCGTCGTGGGGGGCGCTTCGATGGGCCCATGATATCGAACGGGCCGCTTACATCAAGCATTAGTCGCTTATTTGCTTATCAAGCCTTTGACTGGTGTGCCGGCCGCTGCTTTTTCTTGTGAGAGTATTTGGACTGCGGCTTCCCCGGTGCGCCGGATTGGGTCCGAGGTTTATGGCTGTGTTCCCGGGCGCTATGCGGCTTTGCTGAGTCGGCTTTGCGTGGCCCATGGCTCGGCTTGTCGTTGCCGCGGTCGCGCCAGCGGGATTTGTCACGTTCGCGGGGCGGGGCCTCCGTCGCGCGTTCGGTTGGCGCGCGGTCCTTCGCTGCGGGGCGCGGCGCGCGGGGAGCTGCGTCGGCCGAACCGGTGTTTTCGCCTGCCTCCGGGGGGGCGCCGACGCGCGCGATGCGGCCTTCCTTCGGCCGGTTGGTGCGGACCGTGTCGGCATAGGTGTCCGCGACTTCGGCCACGACCTGGAAGCGGGTCTCGTTGTCCTGGATGCGGATGGCGCCGATTTCGGATTTGGTGACGTTGCCGGCGCGGCAGATGATCGGCAGCAGCCAACGCGGGTCGGCGTTGCGCTCACGGCCGATGCTCAAGGTAAACCAGACCATCTCGCGGCCGTCGTCGCGCAGCGGGCGCGGCGTGCGGGGCTCGCGGGGGGCGGCGCTGTCGAAGCCTTCGGCAGGGCGCGCGCGGGGCGGACGGTCGCGGCCGGCCGGGCGTTCGCGATCCGGACGCGAGAAGCGGTCCCGGCCCGGCGCTGGGCGAGCGCGGTCGTCGCGTGTCGGCGGTCCGCGGTCCTCGGCCAGGTCTTCCGGCGCAGGCAGGCGCGAGCGGTGAATGCGGACGAGGGCGAGCGCGATCTCGTCGACGCTGCGAGCCGCCTTCAAGGCTTCGACGAGGGGCGTCTCGTCGGGGGTCACGGCGTCGGTGAAGATGCTCTCGGTGAGAAAGCGCTCCTGGTCGCGGGCGCGGATCTCCTCGGCGGTGGGGGCGGTGCCCCAGGTCACCTTCAACTTCGCGCCGGCGAGAAGGACGTCCGCCTTGCGGCGGCGGTTGAAGGGAACGATGAGCGTGCAGAGGCCCTTCTTGCCGGCGCGACCGGTGCGCCCCGAGCGGTGCAGCAGCGTTTCGGCGTCGTTCGGCAGATCGGCGTGGATGACGAGCGCGAGGGCGGGCAGATCCAGTCCGCGCGCGGCGACGTCGGTTGCAACGAGCACGCGGGCGCGGCCGTCGCGAACGGCCTGGAGCGCGTGCGTGCGTTCGTTCTGGGTCAGCTCGCCCGACAGCGCGACGGCGGCAAAGCCGCGCTCGACGAGGCGGGCGTGCATGCGTTTGACGGATTCGCGGGTGGCGCAGAACACCAAGGTCGCGGCCGCCTCATGGAAGCGCAGGACGTTGACGACCGCGTTCTCGATGTCGAAGGGCGCGACGCGAATGGCGCGATATTCGATGTCGATGTGCTGCTCGTTGCCGCGCGTGGTGGCGATGCGGACGGCGTCGCGCTGATAGCGGCGGGCGAGGTTTTCGATCTCGCGCGGCATGGTGGCCGAGAACAGCAGGGTCTGGCGCGTTGGCGGAGTGGCTTCGAGGATGAACTCCAGATCCTCGCGGAAGCCGAGGTCGAGCATCTCATCGGCTTCGTCGAGCACGATCGTCTTCAGCGAGGCGAGGTCGAGGCGCTGGCGTTCGAGATGGTCGCGCAGGCGTCCGGGCGTGCCGACGACGATGTGCGCGCCTGAGGCAAGGTTGCGCGCTTCGGCGCGGGCATCCATGCCGCCAACACACGTCACAACGCGGGCGCCCGTTTCACGGTAGAGCCAGATCAACTCGCGCTGGACCTGCATGGCCAACTCGCGCGTCGGCGCGATGACGAGCGCCATGGGGGCGCGCGCCGTGGGAAGCCGTTCCTCAGTCCCGAGCAGGGTGGGCGCAAATGCCAGCCCGAACGCGACGGTCTTGCCGGAGCCGGTCTGGGCGGACACGACGAGGTCGCGACCGGCCGCGTCTGCTTCCAGCACAGCCGTCTGGACGGCCGTCGCGGAGGTGTAGCCACGTGCCGCAATGGCGCGCGCAAGCGCGGGGTGAGTGGACGGGAATGTCATGGAGCTGGATGCTTTTCAAAAGGAACGGCACGCCCCGCTCCCAGTATGGGGCGCGGGTGGAAGAGGGCTGCAAGCGCGTGATTGGGCGTGCATATATGGTTTTGCGCGCCGCCGCCAGCAGGCAGCGTCGCGCAGTCTTTGTTATCGGTTAAGGCAACCCGGCTCGGCCCTGCGTCAGGAAAGACGCTGGAACCCCACCGCGCCGACGATCGGCCTGACGGCCGGAGTTCTCGAGCGCACCGATTGGAACGCGCGGCGGGCGTGGAACTCGCAGTAAGGGCTACCATCGCGCTGGCGCTTTCCGCAGAAGTGGAAGTCGTGCTGCGTGGGATCGCCAAACGGCCAGCGGCAGTCGGAGGACAAGAGCGTCGCCACTGTCTTGCGCTCGTTCGGCGGAATGTAGAGGTCGTCTTCTGGCCGAATGGGCGTCGGCGCGCTTTTGATTTCGCTCATAGGCACACCTTAGCACGAAACGGCTGCTTTCCACGTGCGGCGCTTAATCACGCAATCGCTTGGCCGCATTCGCATAAAATTTATAGCGTCCGTAGACGTCTCAACGCATGCGGATGAATTCCGTTCAAAACGCTGCAATTGAAGCGAGATCGCGGCGCACGACCGCGCTGAGCCGTTAACTGAGGATATTGCTTCCGCTATACTTGGCGGCGAAGTTATTTGATAGATTTCGTACTTATAGCTTGGGCGTCGCATTGAGAATCTGTAGAACTACTAGTGCATCGAGGGAGACAGACATGAGAGCGACAATATTTGCTGTCTTTGTGATCGCGTTCTCAGCCAATCATGCGTACGCCGTCAGTCATGCCGTGAAAATGGCGTGCCGTGACGACTATTTCGCCCACTGCAGCATGCACTCACCCGGTAGCCAAGGGGTGAGGCAATGCATGCGCGCGGTGGGGCCGCGACTTTCGCAAGGCTGCCTCGGCGCACTTGCCGCCGCCGGCGAAATCAAGAAGTCGAAGGTCGCTTCCAAGACCCCGCTGCATGCTCAAAAACGGCATGCCGCCAAGAAGTTGAGCGCGAAGAAAACCTTCGCCACGAACGCCAGCGGCAAGAAGAAGTTCGCCAAGGCCCAGGCCGGCAAGAAACAGCTCGCGAAAGCTGCGTCTCCAAGCCCGATCAAGGCTTCTTACGACAGGCGGACGGCCAAAAATCGCTACGTGAAGCAGAAGTACGCGAAGAAGTATGCTGTCGCGCGCAGCTGAGCTTGCGCCTGCACCTGCGTGGGGTTCTTACGCAGGTGCCTTTCCTTTTGACTTGAGATTTATGGTTTACGCCAAGTTTTCGTCCATCGAAGTCTTGAAGACCCTTGTGTTTTCCCGGTCCTGTTCTCCGGCATCCCGTGCCCTGCCGCGACATATCTAGGACTTTTTCGACTGTTCTAAGGGTTCTTTAGACCCCCTGCCTTATAATGGCTCGGTTGGCTGCCTCGGTGCGGCGCTCTTTTCGGTATGGCGACGGATCGGCCGTGATACGAAGAGAAGAACCCATTCCGGCCCTTTCGGCCGGCATGTCCTACGTGATGATGACGGGGCTCCTGTTGTCGTTCGCGCTGCCGCCGCTTGCCCGTTTGCCCTCCGGATCGCTGAATGCCCCCGCGCCGACCCGCGAGGCGATCCCGCGCCCTCCGGCAACCGCTCCTTTTCCCAATTCACCGCAGCCGGCCCAAACGCCATCTGTTGCGGCCGCGCCGGTCGCCGGCAGCCCTCGTCCGGCGGTCGCCGCTTCGACCGAGCAGGGGGCAACCGGCTCAGAGACGGCCCCGCCGATCAAGGATGAGTGGCCGGCCGAGGACATCGCGCGCGCCCGGGAGCAGTGCATGCATGTGCTGTCGAGTACCTCCGCGGACATCGAATGGATGGAGCCCGTCAAGAAGGGGACTTGCGGGCTGCCGGCGCCGATCCGGCTCAAGAGCCTCGGCTCGGATCCGAAGATCGTGTTCGATCCTCCGGTCCAGGTGAATTGCCGCATGGTGGCGGCGCTGGGTGCGTGGGCGAAGTCCTCGCTGCAGCCCGAGGCCAAGCAGCGGTTCAGCAGCCAGGTGGTGCGTATCGTTGGCGCATCCGGCTATTCGTGCCGCAACATTTACAATCTGCCCAATGCGCGCCTGAGCCAGCATGCGCTGGCCAATGCGATCGATATCGGCGGCTTCGGACTCGCGAATGGGCGCGTTGTCGGTGTGCTCAAGGGCTGGGGCCTGACGGGGCGGGATATCAAAGCGCTCGCCAAAGCAAAGGCGGCCTCAGCCGCGAAGGCCAAGGCGGAGCGGGCGAAGGCCGGCGGAAAAGACGTCCAGACAGCCGATCCGAAACTTGCCGTTTCAAAAGGTGCGGATACCCGCGAGGGCAAGACGCCCGTCTCCGCCAAAGCGGCGGCGCTCTCGGCCAAAGCGGAATTGGCCGACAAGGCCGGAAAAAACGTCACGCGCGCTTCGCTCACGCCGTCGACGGCCGGATCCTCGAAAACGCTTGCTCCTTCGGACGGCGGATCTGCTAAAGAGGCCGAGCCGGCCAAGCCCACCAAGGAGGCGTTGTTCCTGCGCGCCATTCATAACGGGGCTTGCGGTCCGTTCGGCACGGTTTTGGGTCCGGAGGCGAATGACCCTCATCGGAACCACTTCCATCTCGACCTGATCCCGCGCCGCAGCCGCGGCTACTGTGAATAGCCGTCGTACCGTCGTACCGTCGTTACGTCGCGGCACGGAACGGACAACCCCCTCAGCGCGTTCCCGACCCAGGCAAGGAGCCCGCTTGTGCACGCGCGTTTCACAAAATTCGATCACTGCGTCGCTTACGCCGCGTTCGTCGCCGGGCTGGTTGGGATCGTCGTCCAGCTTGCCGGGATGCTCGCCGAGCAAGCCGTCGCGTCGGCTTCGCCGCACCTCACGCAATGGGCCAACTCGGCGCCGTCGCGAGCCGAGCAGAGGCAGATCGAGGTCGCCTCCATCGTCGAGCGTGAACTCGAGACGGCAAGCTTGGCGACGTTCGTCCCGGACGCACCCCCGCTTCCGTTGCACGTGCTTGCGGCCCAGATGGATCTGGCCGAAGTGGCAGACGTCAGGGGTGAGAAGCGCGGTCGCCGGGCGCGCCAGCCGTCGGTGGCTTCGGCGCGTCCGCAGGGCCGGTCGGCGGCCGATGTGTTCGGCCGCAACTTCGGCGTGCTGCTGATGGCGTCCCGCTGAGGCGGGTTTTAGTTCGCGGCCTTCTTATTGCGCTCGCGCTTCGCGATCTTGGCTTCACGCTTTTCGGCGTTGGTCGCCTTGCGCTGCTTGGCCTGAATGCGCTTGCGCTTCTGGTCGGACATGTTCGGCATCGGTCGCTCTCCTCGGTTGAGCGGGCCTTGTAGACCGATTGGCGCGGAAATTCAAAGCGCTGCTGATTGAGCCTCTGTCAAGCGGCCGAAATCACTTGAACAGGGACGTCAGCGAGAACGAGGAGGCCACGATCACCGGCGGCGCCTCGGCGATCTGCGGGTGGGGTTCGTCGATGTAAACGGTCAGTGCCGTGGCGCGGCCGTCCTTGATCAGCGACGCGACATAAGCCCAGCCCTTCGGCTCGAGGCCGATGCAGGCTTCCGACATCTCGCCCTTGAGCCGGACGTGGATCGCGATGTTGCCGCGCTTTTTGATGGCGGCGATGTGGGCCGGGCTGAAGCGCTCCTTGTTGGAGAGCGTCTTCAGGTAGATCGCGGCGACGTGGCGCTTGGTCTTGGGGCCCCAGGTGACGCGGTATTGCTTTTCGGCCGCGAAAGAATATTCGCCCGGCGGGAGCGGACCCACGGCACGGGCCGCGAAGCAATCAGGATCGGGATTGTTGCGGCAGATGTCGCGTCCCGAAAGACCCCACGAGATGGTTTGCCCATTGATTGCGGGATTGTCCGAGATGACGAACATCCGCCCGGTGCTGATTGTGTAGCCAAGCTTGAAGGTCCCGGCCGAGGCCGGAACCTCGCGCGCGACATCCTCGAAGGGACTGCAGATCTCGCCGCCGGTCAGTTTGCGCGGATAGCCGTTCATCTTGATCGTGACGTAATCGACGCCGTCCGCGCAATCCCACTGCGGCAGGCCCTGCTTGCCGGCCAGCGCAATAGCTGGCGGCGGAAGCTCCGGCACGGGGATCTTTGGCGCGGCCGCAATGACCGGCTTCGGAGGCTTTGCAGACTTCGGAGCAGGCGCCTCCGGAGGCGGTTCCTGGGCATCCGTGGTGGTGGTCCAGTCGACCGGCGGGGGCGGCGGTTCGCGGCGCATCTGCTCGCATTTTGCCGACAGCTTGGGGGCCTGGATCTGGATCGCGGCGAGCCGGCGGGCGACGGCGCTCTGGGCGCCCTGGTCCATATAGGCGCGGATGAGCGCGGCCTGGATCTCGATCTGCTCTTCCGAGAGATCGAAGATGCAGTCCTCGTAGATCTGGTCGCCGAGCTTGGAGAAGATGTCGGCGATGTCGTCGGCGGAGGCTGGGGAGTCCGCGGCGGCGTTCTCTGCGGCAGGTGCTACGGTGGTTGGGGCTTCTCCTGCAGGTGCGAGCGCTTCCACAGCGGGCGACTTCGCCGCGGTGTCGGGCCTCTCTGCCGAGGCGTCGGGTCTCTCCGCCGGGGGCGGTGGCGCTGGCGGCGCTTCGGCAGGCCGGAGGCGCGCGGTTTCGGCACTCACGGCGGGATGGGCGAGCGCGGGTCTCATTAAATCGGGCGCGAACTCGGGCGCGCCAGGATCGGGCGCGGCCATGTCCTGGGCGACGCTCGCATACGAAAACGCCAGCGCGCAAACGGCCAGGGCGGCCGTCGCTGCCGAGCGCGTTCTGCTCATGGGCGTCATTCGGTGCAATCGATGCCCTCGCCGGAGTTTTGGGCCAGACTCAAGCTACAGGGCCACTGTTCCGTGGCCATGTGCCCATTCTATGGCCCGACTCGGGGTGAGAGTATGGCTTCGTTTGCGCGCCTATCCTTGTTTGTGGACGAGCATTTTGGCGCGGGGCCGGCTGAGGTAGTCGGAAAACGGGATGACGCGGCCTTCGGTCTGGCCGCTCTCGTCGCGCAGCAGCGGACGCACGGCGTAGACCTTCTCGCCGGGCTCGGCATCTTCGCGGCTGCGCACGGCCGCGAGGGCTTCCTCGCGATCGGCAATGCGCACGTTGATGAACTCCGACGTGGTGAGGTCGGAATCGCAGAATTGGGGACGCACTTGGATGCGCCATCCGGTGATAGCACTCATGATCGATCTCGCGTCTGAGGGGTGGGCTTTGACGGGACCCTCCCAGGTTCTGGCCCGCTACGCCAGAGCATCCGCTGCTAACCGTGAACGCCGGCGCGCGGCTGCAACCTTATGGTTAGGTTGATGGCCCGATTGACGGGCATTTACCGCGTTAACCGTGTTTCGGTGCGCCACCCGGCCGCAGATGCGTTAACCACGCGTGTCGTGCTCGTTGGTGGGCGGACGGCCGTGCAGAGGTGGAACGGGGCGCACCTCCGACGCGTTGAAAACCAACTCCCGACGATCGTTTCAATTGGGAGCCGACTTCACTTCAGGGTCAACCAGGGAGATCAAACAATGATGCTGAGAACAGCGCTGGGATCATTCGCGGCCGGCCTTGCGATGGCGCTGGCTTCGAGCGCGGCCTTCGCCGATGCCGATTGTCCAGCTGCCGCGAAGGACACGTGGATGCCCGAAGTGGCGATGAAACAGAAGATCGCTGACATGGGCTATACGCACGACGTCTTCAAGGTCTCGGGCAACTGCTACGAGATCTACGGAAAGAACAAGGACGGCAAGGAGGTCGAGGTCTACTTCAATCCGGTCGACGGCTCGATCGTGAAGGAAGAAGTGGAAGGCAAGGACTGACGCTCCCTCCATCGGATCGGTTTTCGTAAGACCCCCGGCTTAACGGCTGGGGGTTTTCGTATTGTGTGCGTCGCGGGGAACTGCGGGGGCCGGGCCACTCGTGTACCATCTGATTTTCGGATGCGCCGTCCGGAGTAACCTTGCGGGCGTCCCGAGAGGAGGCGTGTGATGGGGTTTCAAGTCGGAAAACTGCTGGCCGGTCTCGCCGCCGGCGTGCTTACGGTGTTCCTGGTCGATCGCTTTCTGCTGCCCGGCACGCTTGTGCACGGCATCATCGGTGTCGTTGTCGCGGTCGCAGTGCTCGCGGTTACGAACCGCGAGGCCTGAGCGATCAGTGATCGCGGCGGACGCCGGACACACCGGCGCGGGACGTGTCGCACGACGTGACGCGTATCAGCGTCGGCCTGTCCTTCAACTTGCTGTCACGGTCGATGGATGCGCTACGCTTAATGAGCAATGAAATGTTGTCCTGAATTTAGATCCAAACAATTTGAATGAATTGCCAGCCGGCATTTTAAGCCGGGACCCGTATCTTCTCGTTGCGGACGATGGGGGCGGATATGGCGAAATCGGTTTGGAGTAACGAGAAGGTCTTGGCCCAACTCGACTCTGGGTTTCATTGGTCGGGCGGCTCGCTCACCTATAGCTTCCCAACCAATGCCAGCGGCTTCGCTGGCGGTGAAGCGGCAGGATTTTCTCAGCTGAACGCCTCCCAGCAGGTGGCCGCGACTTCGGCGTTGGAGATGTGGGATAGCCTCGTTGCGCCGAATTTCGCCCTGGCCGCCGGCAGCGCCGCCAATATCAAACTCGCCAATACCACAACCAATATCCAGTACGCGCATGCCTACTTCCCCGGGCAATCCAATATCGCGGGATCGGTGTGGTTCAATTCAAATTATGGCGCCAACTCCGGGACCAACAATGTCGTCGATCCCGTGATCGGCGAGTACGGATTTCAAACGTTCGTTCATGAGATCGGCCATGCGCTCGGTCTCAACCACCCCGGCAAGTACAACGGCGGCGCACCGACCTACGAGAAGAACGCTCTCTTCCAGCAGGACTCTCACCAGTATACGATCATGTCGTATTTCGGCGCCGAGAAGACAGGCGCCGACTGGGTCGCGAGCGACGGCAAGCGATACTTCGCGCAAACGCCGATGCTGTACGACATCATGGCCGTGCAGAGCATGTACGGCGTCGAAACCACGACGCGGGCGGGCGACACGACGTATGGTTACGGCTCCACCGCGGGCAACATCGTCTTCGATTTCAGCCAGAACCTGCACCCTGTCCTGTGCATCTTCGACAGCGCCGGCACCGACACGATCAATCTGTCGGGCTCCAACTATGCGTGTGTCATCGATCTCAACCCGGGGGCGTTCTCCAATTCGGACATGATGACCTCGAACATTTCCATCGCATTCACTGCATGGATCGAGAACGCCATCGGCACCGCGCAGAACGATATCCTCAAAGGAAACGCCATCGGCAACGTGCTGTCGGGGCTGGCCGGCAATGACACGCTGATCGGCGGAGCGGGCGCCGACACGCTGTATGGCGGCGCCGACAACGACACGCTTGACGGCGGCACAGGTGCAGACACGCTCGTCGGTGGCTCCGGTAACGATACTTATATGGCCGATGACGCCGGAGACGTGGTCACGGAAGCGGCGAACGGCGGCTCGGACACGGTGCTGGCGTCGCTCGCGACCTACACGCTTGCCGATAACGTCGAGACCCTGACCTACACTGGAAAAGGGTCTTTCACCGGCTACGGCAATGCCGGTGACAACACCATAACCGGAGGCACGAGCAATCAGCTCTTTGGCTTGGCGGGTGCCGACCTCCTCATCGGGGGCAAGGGCAACGACCTGCTCAACGGCGGATCGGGCGCAGATGTGATGCAGGGCGGGCTGGGAAATGACGTCTATGTCGTCGACCATGTTTCCGACATTGTGACCGAAGCGGTCAAGGGCGGCACGGACACCGTGCAGGCGGATCTCGGCAGCTTCACGCTCGGAACCGGGTGCGAGAATTTGACGTACATCGGAGTCGGCGCGTTTGACGGCACGGGCAATGCCGTCGCCAACACGATGATTGGTGGCGGGCAGAACGATACGCTGCGGGGATTGGCCGGTAACGACGTGCTGCACGGCAATGCGGGCAACGACCTCCTCGATGGCGGCGCGGGCATCGACAAGATGTTCGGCGGGGCGGGTGACGACAGCTATGTCGTCGATGTGTCCGGCGACAAGGTTACGGAGCTCGCGAATGCCGGCACCGATACCGTGCTGACATCGCTCAAAACCTACACCCTCGGCGCCAATGTCGAAAATCTCACGTTCACCGGACTTGTGGCCTTCAAAGGCACCGGTAACGCTCTCGACAATGCCATCACGGGCGGGGCCGGCAACGACACCCTGACAGGAAACGCCGGGGCCGACACCCTCAATGGCGGCGGCGGAGACGACATCCTGATCGGCGGCGCAGGGGCTGATGTGCTCACGGGCGGCTCAGGCGCGGATGTGTTTCGCTTCGGCGCGCTCAACGAAAGCAACACCGTCTTCTCCGATACGATCACGGATTTCGATGTCAGCGCCGACTTGATCGATCTCAAGCTCCTGGATGCGAGCAGCAAGACGGCGGGGAACCAGGCCTTCAAGTATATCGGTGACACGAACTTCACGGGCATTGCCGGCCAGCTCAGTTTCTCCAACGGCGTGCTGAGCGCGGACGTTAACGGCGATACGTATGCGGACTTCACCGTCTTCCTGCAGAATGTCGCGAACCTGAATGCGGCGCATTTTTTCCTGTGAACCACGTCCGGCATCCCACAAACCGCCGAGCGTAGTCGGGTAGTCGCGGAGATCGCGCCGCAATATAGCTTCGCGCATGTCGGATCCTGGTCCCGTCGACCGTCTTACTCATACAGCGGGTATCCTGGCGGGTGTTACGTCCGTCGTCAGGATCCGCCGCATGTGAGACAATCGAAGGAGCGAGCCCATGTCCGGCCCTACGAAAACGAAATCGAAACCTGCCACACCGCCTCATAACGCCAACAATACCGTGCGCCTGCACCGTGTTTTCGCGACCAAGCCCGAGAAGGTCTACCGCGCCTTCCTTAACGCCGACGGGTTGGCGAAATGGCTGCCGCCCCATGGCTTCACCTGCCACGTCGAGCACATGGACGCGAAGGCCGGCGGCACGTTCAAAATGTCGTTCACGAACTTCACGACGGGAAATTCCCATTCCTTCGGCGGCGAGTATCTCGAACTCGTTCCAAACGAGCTGATCCGCTACACCGATACATTCGACGATCCGAATTTGCCGGGCGTGATGCATGTGACGGTCAAGCTCAAGGCCGTATCTTGCGGCACGGAGATCGATATCGAACAGTCCGGCATTCCCGCCGTCATCCCGGTCGAGCAGTGCTATCTCGGCTGGCAGCAATCGTTGATGCAGCTCGCCCTGCTGGTTGAGCCTGACATATCCGAGTGACGCGGGCGCAAATCTATTTGCCGACTTTGGCGAGCCACGCTTCCGCTTCCTCGAGCGTGAAGGAAAACTCGGCTCCCGCGATGCCGGAGTTCGCGCGCGAACCCTGGGCCTTGTTGACAAGGGCGAAGCGGCCGTGATGCGGTCCTTTGCCGACCTTCTCCAAGGTGTAACCCTTGCCTTGAGCCATGCGGGTCACCTGCTTTTCGTGGGTGTTGGTCATGGGCTCGTCCTCCGTCTTCGTACCTTAGTGCAATTCGCCGCGGGAAGCATCGGGCCAGTCGCGGCCGCTTTCCTGTTGCATTCCGTGCCGTCCGTATTAATGCGTTGACGGAGTGCCTGCGGGTGGCACGGGGGCGGGACGTTCGATGGAGAACAGGGTCGGCGCGGTCGCCAACACGGCGATGCTGGTCTATGCGGCCGGGCATCTCGATGCGTTCATGGAGATGCTGACCGACGACATCGTGTATGCGCTCTACCTCGACGAGGCGGTGGTGACGTTCGCGGGTGAGACGCAGGGCAAGGCGGCCTTTCGCGAGCGGATCGCGCAGATGCATCAGGCGTTCGAGTATGTGCTGTACCGGCCGCTGGGGGTGCACGTGCTGGGCGATGTCGTGCACGGCCAGGTCGAGTTCATGTACCGCCATCGGGTGACGCAGGAGATGCTGACCGGGCGCTTCCGGCTGGTGGTGACGGTGGCGGGCGAGCGGCTGTCGCGGATCGAGGAGTACCACGACGCCGAGCGCGTCAAGGCGTTCATGCGGTTGGTCGGCAGCGCCGAGCCGGACTGAGGCGCGGGCAGCAGGCAACCGGCAGCCGGCAGCAAAGTGGGCGTCGAAGACGTAAGGCGGCAATGCACGTGACACGCTGGCGATGACGAAGGGGGCTCACATGATCATCCGACTGTCCAAGGTTCTGCTTGCCGCTTCGGCTGGCGTCTTTGCGCTGCTGGTCGGCATCGACAACCTGCTCGATTACGGCACCAATCTCGTGTTCGTCGAGCACGTGCTCTCGATGGACACGACGTTTGCGGATTCGGCGCTGCGCTGGCGGGCGATCACCGCGCCGTGGCTGCATCATGCGGCCTACTGGCTGATCATTGCAGCCGAGCTCGTGACGGGCGCGCTTTGCCTTGCCGGCGCGTGGCGGCTGTTCGGGCTGAGGGCGGCATCGGCCGCTCGCTTCCACGCGGGCAAGGATCTGGCCGTCGCCGGGCTCGTGTGCGGCTTCCTGCTCTATTTTCTCGGCTTCCTCGTCGTCGGTGGCGAGTGGTTCAAGATGTGGCAGTCGCAGACGTGGAACGCGCAGGCGGCCGCCTTCCGCTTCGCCGCGTGCTTCGCGCTGGTGCTGATCTTCGTTGTGCTGCGGGATGAGGAGCGGGAGTAGGCAGCAGGCAGCAGGCAGCAGGCAGTGAGGCAGTAGGCAGTGAGGCAGTAGGCAGTGAGGCAGTAGGCAGTGAGGCAGTAGGCAGTGAGGCAGTAGGCAGTGAGGCAGTAGGC